>NZ_AP024110.1:0-1400206 GCF_019703875.1 Methyloradius palustris | reverse complement strand
AATTCTTCTTCAGAAGCTGATTTAACGATTTCAGTAATTGACTGGCTACGGCCTTCAAGCACTGCATCAGCAATACCACGGGCATATAAGCGAATCGCACGGCTTGAATCGTCATTACCAGGGATTACATAAGCAACGCCTTCTGGTGAGTTGTTAGTATCAACTACGCCGATGACTGGAATGCCAAGCTTAGCAGCTTCAGTCACAGCACCACTTTCATGGCCAACGTCGATGATAAAAATAGCATCTGGCAAACCGCCAAGCTCTTTAATACCACCGATTGAACGCTCAAGCTTTTCAACTTCGCGCTTGTAACCAAGGGCTTCTTTCTTGCCGAACTTCTCAAGGCTGCCATCTAGCAACATAGCTTCGTAGTCGTTCAGGCGCTTGATAGATTGCTTAACCGTTTTAAAGTTGGTCAGCATGCCACCAAGCCAGCGATGGTTAACGTACGCACAGTTTGAACGATCAGCTTCTTCTTTAACGATATCGCGGGCTTGACGCTTAGTGCCCACGAACAGGATACGACCCTTGTTTGCAGCCAGTTGGCGCACGAACTTCAACGCATCTTCAAACAGCGGAAGTGTTTTTTCAAGGTTTACAATATGGATTTTGTTGCGGTCACCGAAAATGTACGGTGCCATTTTTGGGTTCCAGTAACGGGTTTGATGGCCGAAGTGAACTCCAGCTTCCAGCATTTGACGCATAGTTACAGACATAATAGTCTCCAGTAAGGGTTATTGCTTCCATGTGCCCAACAACATCCAGCCTTGGCCAGACACCCTGTACGGGGCACATGTGCAGATTTGCGCAAAATTGCGCGTTAAATATTCAACAGGTATCCATTTGACCAGCCATTCGTTACGAATAACCAATTGTTTATGAACTAGACGCCCGTCAAATAAGACCAATATGTTAACATAAGCGACTGTTTGAATTCAAGGAAAACCTTGGTCTTAAAGACTTGTAGGTATAGAAACTATGGCAATTAGCATCAAAAACGAACTCGATATTGAAAAAATGCGCGTGGCTGGCAAGCTTGCTTCTGAAGTACTGGATTTTATCACGCCGCATGTAAAACCCGGCATTACGACTGGTGAGCTGGATAAGCTTTGCCATGACTACATGGTGAATGTACAAAAGGTAATCCCCGCCCCGCTTAACTATGCGCCACCTGGTCATATCCCTTATCCAAAATCGATATGTACCTCGGTAAACCATCAAATTTGCCACGGCGTGCCAGGTGAAAAAGTCTTAAAGAATGGGGATGTCGTTAATTTAGACATTACCGTCATCCGTGATGGCTATCATGGCGACACCAGCCGCATGTTTTATGTGGGTGAGCCCTCGATTCAGGCCAAGCGCTTGTGTGAGATCACATATGACTGTATGTGGCTAGGCATCGCCAAAGTCAAGCCAGGGGCTACCCTTGGTGATATTGGTCACGCGATTCAAACTTATGCCGAAAAAAGTGGCTATAGCGTTGTTCGTGAATTTTGCGGTCACGGCATAGGCAAAAAATTCCATGAAGATCCACAGGTGCTTCACTACGGCAAGCCAGGCGCCGGCTTGAAGTTGCAAGCTGGGATGATATTCACGATTGAACCCATGATTAACGCTGGCAAACGCGACATCAAGCAACTCGGTGACGGCTGGACGATTGTCACTAAAGATCACAGCCTGTCTGCGCAATGGGAACACACCGTACTGGTTACAGAAACTGGCTATGAAGTGCTTACCGTTTCTGCTGGCACCCCTGCCGTACCAGCATTGATCTCACATTAAGTTAATTAATACCACGCCATAGATTGCCAGTATGTCCGCGCCTTTGATCAACGCCATTCCTGAGTATTCAACCAAAATCTGGCGCGAGTATCTGCAACAGCAGCAATCTCAGCTACGGGCACATTTTGAGAGCACTGCTGATACCGCCAAGTTGCTGCGTTTACAGTCAGCGCTTGTTGATAATGTGTTACGTGATTTGTGGTCACAACTCAGCATTTCTGATGAGATAGCACTGATTGCAGTTGGCGGTTATGGTCGTGGTGAGTTGTTCCCCTACTCTGATGTTGATCTGCTCATTTTGCTGCCGGATCGCCTGCAAAATGCCATGGATAGCAGCATAGAAGCGCTTGTAGGTGTTTTTTGGGATATTGGGCTTGCGGTAGGCCATAGCGTGCGTAGCTTGAGCGAATGCCTGTCTGAAGCTGAAAAAGACATTACCGTACAAACTAATCTGCTTGAATCACGCTTTCTTACTGGCAATAAAAAATTGTATCAAGATTTCAAGACAAAGTTTTGCAAAGCACTAGACGTCACCGCATTTTACGAAGCCAAAATACATGAGCAGGAACAACGTCATGCTCGCTTCAACGATACCACCTATAACTTAGAACCCAATATCAAAGAAAGCCCTGGCGGCCTACGCGACCTGCAGAATATCTTATGGATATCTCGCAGTCTTGGTTTGGGTGCTAGTTGGGGGGCATTAGTTAAACAAGGTTTGATCAGCCAATCCGAGGCGCGGCAAATCAGGCGGCATGAGTTACATCTGGAAATGTTACGCGCTCGATTACATTACCTATCAAATCGTCGTGAAGATCGCCTAATATTCGACTTCCAAAATGATTTGGCCAAGCAGCTTGGTCATGTAACTTCAGGCCGAAAACGTGCCAGCGAACAGTTGATGCATGACTTTTACCGTAGCGCCAAGTTCGTCAGCTTTATCAACGAAATTCTGTTGCAATTGTTGCATGAGCGCATTTACCCCAGCATGCATGAGACCAAGCCAATCAATGCTCGATTTGACGCTTGCAATGGGTTGCTAGAAGCCAAGTCTTCAACGTTGCTACAAAAAAATCCTAGCGCGATTCTGGAGAGTTTTTTATTACTTGAGCAGCACCCTGAATTGACGGGTATGAGCGCAAACCTGTTGCGCACATTGCACCGCGTTAAAAAGCTGGTTAATCGAGATTTCAGGCAAAGTGCCAAAAATAAGACCTTATTTCTGGATATATTGAAGCAACCCAATGGCGTCACACATGCCCTCAGACGCATGAATCGCTACGGCATACTTGGTAGCTATATTCCAGCGTTCGGAAAAATTGTTGGGCAAATGCAGCATGATCTCTTCCACGTTTATACCGTAGATGAGCATATCCTCAACGTGCTGCGCAATTTACGCCGTTTTGCTTTACCCAAGCACGCCCATGAATTTCCTTTGTGCAGCAAACTCTTCGCTGAATTTGATTCACCCTATTTGTTGTATTTAGGGGCAATATTTCACGACATTGCCAAAGGTCGTGGTGGCGACCATTCCACTTTAGGTACGGTAGATGCACTGAGATTCTGCAAAGCACATGGCTTATCAAAAGTAGACAGTGAGTTGGTCGCATGGCTGGTTGAGTCGCATCTGGTGATGTCGAGCACTGCGCAAAAATCTGACTTATCTGATCCAGCAGTAATTGAAGGCTTTGCCAGATTCATTAAGGATGAACGTAATTTAGTTGCCTTGTACCTGCTGACCGTTGCTGATATTCGCGGCACTAGCCCCAAAGTGTGGAATGCCTGGAAAGCCAAGCTGCTGGAGAATCTATTTCTGACCACTATGCGCTTACTAAAATGTGACATTGGCGGCGTAGATGCAGAAATGCTTAGCCGCCAGCAACATGCGCGCGTGACACTTAGCCACTATGGTGTGGTCGATAAAGACTATGCATCCTTCTGGAAAAAATTGGATAAGAACTACTTCTTGCGTTATGAAAGCCAGGAAATCGCTTGGCATACACGCTTGTTGTTATCACACATTAAGAGCAAGCAACCAATTGTGCGAGCAAGGCTGAGCCCTGCTGGCGACGGCATTCAAACACTGATCTATATTAAAGACAGAGATGACTTGTTTGCACGCATTTGCGTCTTCTTTGAGCGCATCGGCTACAACATACTTGAAGCCAAGATACATACCACGCAACATGGATATGCGATAGACAGTTTTCTTGTTTCAAATTATGGGGATAACTCTGTAAGTTATCGCGATGTATTAAGTTATATAGAGTTTGAACTAGCGCAAAAACTTCATCATAGTTGTCCACTTGAAACCCCATTGCAGGGACGTGTTAGCCGTCAGGTCAAGCACACGCCGTTCAAGATCGAGATCAGCATCCGTGCTGACAAGAATAGTAACAATCACATATTGAATGTGATCATGGCTGATCGCCCAGGCTTGTTATCAAAGCTAGCGCATTTGTTTTTAAACCTTGGCATACATTTACATACAGCAAAAATTAATACCTTGGGCAACCGCGCAGAAGACAGTTTTATGATTTCAGCTAAAGATGGCAAACAGCTTGAGGCAGAAAGCGTCAAGCGCTTGGAAGATGAGTTGCTAAGCCAATTCTAAGGATTAGCTAATTCCCCCTCTTAATAATTCGGTGGAGGTGGTGGATAGTATTGTGTTGGCGGCTTCACTGGTGCTGGTGCATTATTGCTTGGTGCTGAACTTATTGACCTAGCAAAACTAGCTGAAACGGGCACTTTATGGCCCTTGGCATACATACATTGCACATAGGAGTTGTCATAGCGCTGCTGCACTGTATATGACGAGTCTGCCGCCGCATCACTGCCTGCTGCACTACCCACTAGTAAGCCAGTACCTGCACCAATCGCAGCACCCTCGCCACCACCAACTGCAGCGCCTAACACAGCACCAACTGCCGTGCCAACGGCTGCACTTTTAGCAAAACTATCATTACCCGCCTGATTTGCAGAAACGCCATTACTTTGGTTCAGGCTGTATGTACGGCAAGTTCTATCATCATCATTAAATTGCTCAAAACTCTTGCCCGTGCCTGGCAAAGCCATGCGGCTTGGGCCTGTAGGCACAGTGGTGCAAGCCGTCATCGCTAGCGATATTACGATAACCGTATAACTAGATCGCGTTGTTATCATGATTGACCTCATTCCATTCCAAAGAGTTAGTAAATAATGTGAACCGATTTTTAGTTCAAAATCTTACTTAGGTGGCTGTGGTGTCACTTTTGTCCAGCCTTGTGGACACTCTTTGATGTATGGGTAATAGCCTTCAGGTTGATCGCAGTGATACCAGTAATAATCAGCTGGCGCGCTGGATTGACTAGGTGCAGGCGCAGGCTGCTGCTGGGTTTGCTGTTCGATATACACGGGTGGCGATTGCACTACAGGCGCAGGGGTGACGATGACTGGCGGTGAATAGGGATAACCGTAAACGTATGGGTCATAATACGAGTATGGATAATAAGGCCTTGGGTAATACGGCCCAAAACCAGGTCCAAACCCAGGCCCAACGTAGATACCAACATTACCTCTAAAATGACCGTGGTCTGCTAGTGCAACCCCACTGCTCATAATGCCCAGTGAAAACAGCAATGCTGCAATCAAATGTACTTTTTTCATACTTGCTCCTTAAATATCAATAGCCATCTTTTTTATGTTTTATAGTTATAGATTATGACAGCGCAAGCAGGGGTAGTTCTGTAAGGGAATGTAAGACTTTTTAAAGTAAATTAAGGGCTTGAGGGAATATTGGTTAAGTTAAAACCATGAAATTAAGGCCAAGTGAGATAGCGCTTGTATTCCCAATCACTCACTGAACGACAGTAATCGATCCATTCTGGCTGTTTAGTCGCGAGATACTCTGCAACGTAATCTGCACCCAGCACATTCGTAAGCACTTCGTCTGCGCCTAGTGCCGCAAGCGATTCTCCCATGGTTTGGGGGAGTGTTTTTACGCCTCGCTTTTCAAATTCAGCCTCATCCCATTCATAGATGTCTTCATCAATTGGAGTCGGCGGAACAAGATTTTTTTCAACCCCATCCAACATGGCAGCAATCGTCGATGCAAGCACAGCATAGATGTTGCTGCTGCCATCACTCAGGCGGAACTCTATGCGACCAGCAACCACACGAGCAACAGTAGTACGGTTGTTATACCCCCAGGCAATATGAGCTGGCGCCCAAGTCGTGCCAGAAAGTGAACGGCCAACAACGAGACGTTTATAAGAGTTGACTGTAGGCGCATGGAAAGCGGCCAATGCGGGGCTATGTGCGAGCAAACCCGCAATGCACTGCCGCCCTACTTGCGATATGCCGTGCGTATCGTTTTTATCAGCCATGACTGCTTTGCCTTGCGCATCAGTCAATGATAAATGAAGATGCAAGCCGCTACCTGGGCGATCAGCAAACGGTTTGGGCATGAGCGTAAAAGTAAGACCAGCTTCTTCTGCAATATAATCTGCGGCCATTTTGAACAGGATAAATCGATCAGCTGCAGTCAGTGCATCGCTGTAATGATAATTCAACTCATACTGCCCACTGGCATCTTCATGGTCTATCTGGAATACGTCAAAACCACATTGCGTTAAGCCCAACTCAATATTCCTGAGTACATCACGGACTCGTGCCAGAGCTTTGAGGTCATATGAGGGCTTATCAAGTGTATCTTGCGCATCCGGCACTGGGCGGCCGTTGGCATCTTGTGTCACCAGAAAAAATTCTGGTTCTATCCCTACATTTAATGTCCAGCCTCGTTCAGCAAGGCGTGCGACCTGCTTGGCGAGTAATCGGCGCGAACAACGATCAAAGGGCTTTCCATCGACCACACCATTACAGACGATGCGCGCATAACCTGGCATCCAGGGCAGCGCCTGCAAGGTTGTAAGATCGCCTTGCCCGTAATATTCCGAGTTGGCACCGTTGCGTGGCAGGCCAGTACCCCAGATTGATGGGCCGGCAAAGCCAGCGCCTGCATCAAGAATATCCTGTAAGTGCGAGAGCGGAATATATTTGCCCTTGGCTGAACCATGAATATCGACGAACTGAGCAATGATGGTATGCACCCCGGCATTCGCCATGGCTATTTTTGCAGCTTCTATATCCGCACTTTTATTTGTTTTTGTTTGCATTTTTTACTTAAGGGAAATTAGGCTTTGGTGAGCGCACGATCAATAATTGCCAAGGCTTCATCGAATACGGCATCTTCTGTAGTGAGTGGGTAAAGGAAGCGAATAACGTTGGCATATACACCGCAAGTCAGCAGGATCAAGCCTTCCTCCAGCGCTGCTTGTTGCACACGCTTTACTGCATCTGGTGACGGCTCATTTGTCACTGGATCAAAAAACTCTGCAGCAATCATAGAGCCCAAGCCACGAACTTCTTTCAATGCTGGCACTTTGGCTTGCGCTACTTTAAGTCTCGTTATGAGCTTTTGACCCAGTTCATTTGATCGTTTAATCAACTGCTCTTCTTCAATAATATCAATCACGGCGTGCGCTGCAGCAATGGCAAGGGGATTGCCAGCATAGGTACCACCGAGGCCGCCTGGCAAAGGCCCATCCATCACTTCAGCCTTGCCGCAGACAGCAGACAATGTCATGCCCCCTGCCAGGCTTTTTGCCATCAGCATGATGTCTGGGATGACATCATAGTGCTCCGCAGCGAACATTTTTCCAGTGCGCCCAAACCCGGTTTGCACTTCGTCAAATACCAGCAGAATGCCGTGCTCATCACATTCTTTGCGTAGCGCTTGCATCAACGCAGGTGGCGCAATATAGAAACCACCCTCACCTTGCACAGGTTCAATCATGATGGCGGCAACACGTTTGGGATCAATATCCGACTTGAAAAGCGTGTGCAGTGCCTGGATAGAGTCTGCCACGCTCACACCATGCAGATCAATTGGGAATGGCAGGTGATATACGTCTGAGGGGAATGGACCGAACCCTACTTTGTAAGGCACTACCTTGCCCGTAAGTGCGCAGGCCATCATGGTGCGACCATGAAAAGCGCCAGAGAAAGCAATAAGACCCGGACGACCTGTGCTGGCACGTGCAATCTTTACAGCATTTTCAGCAGCTTCAGCGCCACTGGAGAAAAATGCAGTCTTTTTAGCGTGAGTACCAGGCGTGAGCTTGTTAATCCGCTCGGCCAAGGTCACATAACTTTCATAAGGCAGTACTTGATAGCAAGTGTGGGTAAAGCGCTGCAACTGCGCTTCTACAGCGGCGATTAATTTAGGATGCCTGTGACCTGTATTGAGTACAGCAATGCCGCCTGCAAAATCGATATAGCGGCGCCCTTCTACATCCCACACTTCAGCATTGAGGGCATGGTCTATAAAGAAATCAGCCATCACGCCTATGCCTCGCGGAGTGGCTGCTAAACGGCGTTGATGCAAGTCTTGATTACTAATAACTGGATCAGTGAGTTTATTCATGATGGTTTCCTCAATCGGCTATATTCTTAGCCTGTTAGATATCACGCCCCTGATTCAAGAGAGTTTTATCCAGGTAGTTTTAAGCTCAGTATACTTTTCCAGCGCATGCAGGGACTTATCGCGGCCATTGCCCGATTGCTTGTAGCCGCCAAACGGCACGGTAATGTCATCTTCATCATAGCTATTCACATGCACCGTACCTGCGCGTAACGCTTTCGCCACCAGGTGTGCCCTTGAAATATCGCGCGTCCATACCGCAGCAGCCAGGCCATAATTAGTATCGTTGGCAATGCGGATAGCCTCTTCTTGGGTATCAAAACTCATGATAGATAGCACAGGGCCAAAAATCTCTTCAGATGCAATGGTCATGTCATTGGTCACATCGTCAAACACTGTGGGGCTGATATAAAAGCCACCCGTACTGGTCATGACTTGCTCACCACCCGCTCGGAGCTTGGCGCCCTGCTGTTTGCCGCTGGCAATGTATTTCAAGACATTTTCCATCTGCCCGCAATCTACCATCGCACCCATACTGGTATTAGCATCCAGCGGATCGCCCGGTTGATAATCAGCGAGTTGTGCCAGCAGCTTTTTGACGAATTCATCTTTGATAGAACGCTCGACCAGCAAACGTGACGGTGCATTACAGCTTTCACCCTGGTTATAAAAAATCGAGCCGGCTGAGGCTGCCGCTGCTTTATCCATATCCTGGCAATCGGCAAATACGATATTGGGTGACTTGCCACCCAATTCACACCATGCACGCTTCAAATTACTTTGCCCTGCCATCACCTGAATCTTTTTGCCCACCCCAGTTGAGCCAGTAAAGGCGATGCAATCAACATCCATGTGCATAGCAAGTGGAGAGCCTGCATCTGGGCCAAAGCCAGGCACTACATTGAGTACGCCTGCAGGAATTCCAGCCTCTAGCGCTAAATCGCCCAACCGCAACGCGGTTAGCGGTGATTTTTCAGAAGGTTTAAGAACCACACTATTGCCTGTAACCAAGGCTGGTGCAATCTTCCAGCACGCCATCAATATAGGGTAATTCCACGGCACAATCGCGCCTACAACGCCAAGTGGCTCGCGTGTAATCATGGCCAATGTATTCTCGGCGGTTGGCGCGATTTCGTCATAAACCTTGTCGATGGCTTCGCCAAACCAGCGCAGAGTATTAGCCCCTGAATTTACATCTACAGAAAGACTTGCCGAGATGGGCTTGCCCATATCCAGCGTTTCTAGCAATGCCAATTCTTCGCGATTCTTGATGAGTAAGTCAGCAAACCGAATCATGGTTTGTTTACGTTCGCGTGGCGATAAACCAGCCCAGCGCCTGTCATTAAATGCAGCACGGGCAGCGCTGACAGCCGCATCAATATCCGCCGCCTTGCCACTTGCCACATCTGCTAGCTTGCGACTATCAATCGGGGATAAGCACTCGAAAGTGCTGCCATCTATCGCATTAACGCGCTTGCCATCGATAAATGCCCGGCCATCGATCTTGAGAGCTGAGGCACGAGCGTGCCAATCTATTTGTGGTTGAGTGGGCGCATTCATGATTGTTTTTCCTTAAATCCCTGCCATACATACATATTTAATTTCCAGATACTCATCAATACCGTGGTGCGAGCCTTCGCGCCCCAGGCCTGACTGTTTCACACCGCCAAATGGCGCAACTTCATTAGAGATCATGCCTGTATTGACCCCAACCATGCCATACTCAAGTGCTTCTGCTACCCGCCATATACGGCCAATATCTCGGCTGAAGAAATAAGCCGCAAGGCCGAATTCAGTACGATTCGCCAGTTCAATCACTTCATCATCGGTTTTGAAACGAAATAGTGGCGCGACTGGCCCAAAGGTTTCTTCCCGGAAAATCATGGCACTGGGGCTTACATCAGCAAGCACTGTAGGCTCGAAGAATGTACCGCCTAGTGCATGACGCTTGCCACCCTGTATCAGGCTAGCGCCTTTAGCAACAGCATCCGCGATATGACTTTCTACTTTTTCAATCGCTGCGTCATCAATCAATGGACCTTGAGTGACTTCGGCCAATGTACCTTCACCCACTTTAAGCTGGCTGACTTTGGCACTCAGTTTTTTGGCGAAAGCATCAAAAATACCATCTTGAACAAACAGACGGTTGGCACATACACAAGTCTGGCCTGCATTGCGGAACTTGCTAATCATAGCCCCTTCAACGGCGGCATCTAGGTCAGCATCATCAAACACAATAAAAGGTGCATTACCACCGAGTTCGAGCGATAGCTTCTTGATGGTATCTGCGCATTGCCGCATTAAAATGCGGCCAACCTCGGTAGAGCCAGTAAATGAAAGCTTGGTGACAATCGGGCTTTCACATAGCACTGCGCCTATCTCTCGGGCATCGCCAGTAATAATCTGCAATACACCTGCCGGAATACCCGCCTCCTCAGCTAACACGCCAAGTGCAAAGGCTGACAATGGCGTCTGCTCTGCAGGCTTGATAATCATGGTGCAGCCAGCTGCCAATGCTGGTGCAGCTTTCCGCGTGATCATCGCAATCGGGAAATTCCAGGGCGTAATCGCAGCAGTGACTCCTATCGGCTGCTTAATCACAAGCAAACGTCTGTCATTCATAGGTGACGGAATTACTTCACCATAAACACGCTTGGCCTCTTCGCCAAACCATTCAATAAAACTCGCGCCATAAGCCACTTCACCACGCGCCTCGGCTAATGGCTTGCCCTGCTCTGCTGTCAGTAACTTGGCCAAGTCTTCTTGGTGCAACATGATGAGGTCGAACCAGCGTTCAAGATAGGCCGACCGTAGTTTTGCAGTAAGCGCTTTCCATGATTTCTGTGCTGCTTGAGCTGCAACAACCGCACGTTCAGTTTCTGCACGCCCCATCATGGGTACTTGCGTAATGATTTCGCCATTCGCTGGGTTTGTGACGGCAAATGTCTCACCTGAATCTGCAGCCACCCATTGCCCTGCCAATAAACAGCCAGCTTGCTTTAATAGGGTTGGGTGATTTAATTGCAAAGACATGAGTTTCCCTGAACTTTTTACGATTGATGAATAGCTTTTATGAAGTGAATGTATAACGCAATTAATGCCAGATGAAAAACCAAATAGTTAATACATCTGGGTTGGTTTTAATTGCGATGGCCTATTATTGATTGGCATCGCTATAAGCCTGTGCCACCTCTAATTTGCGTTTTCTTTCAGCACGAGATTGATAAAAGCTTGAAGCAATCACGGCAATGGTCACCACGGTAATAGTGACCGTAGCAATTGCGTTAATGGAAGGATTCAAACCCAAACGCGCACGTGAAAATATGACCATGGGCAAAGTTGAGTAGCCAGGGCCCGAAAGAAATGAAGACAACACTACATCATCAAATGAAAGCGTGAACGTTAGCAGGAATGCTGAAACCATCGCAGGTAGTAACAGAGGCAAGGTTACCAGTTTGAATACCTGAAAAGGCTGGCAGCCCAAATCCATGGCAGCCTCATCCAGCTTGCCATCCATTTCCCTCAGCCGCGAGCTGATCACTACCGTAGCATAGGCCGTCCCCAATAAGGAATGCCCTAATAGAATAGTAAACAAACCGCGTTCTGGAAACCCAAGCCAGTGCTGCAGAGAAACTAGCATCAGCAAAAGGGAGAGCCCCACAATGACGTCCGGCATGACCAGAGGGGAACTCGCCATTGATGATAATAGAGTACGCCCCATAAAGCGTTTATAGCGGTGTAAGGCAAACGCGGTAAACGTGCCAAAAAACACGGAAATCAACGCGGATAGGAACGATATTTTAAGTGATAAGCCCAAAGCGGAAATCAGCACGTCATCGTTCGCCAGCGAGATATACCATCTCACGCTGGCATGCGACCACACAGTGACCAGTGGCGAGTCGTTAAATGAGTAGATGACTAGCGTGATGATAGGCAGATATAAAAATACATAAATGGCGATCATCCAAACTTTACCGAAGGCCTTGTTCATGCTTTTACCTCCGCTTGATCAGACTGGTATTTATTGAAAAGCGCCATCGGCAACAATATCAACAGGATCATCACCACGGCCACTGCTGACGCCATCGGCCAGTCGTTATTGCTAAAGAACTCATCCCATAGCACGCGACCGATCATCAGGGTATCCGGCCCACCCAACAGCTCGGGGATCACATACTCACCCACCGCTGGAATGAATACCAGCATGGAGCCTGCAATGATGCCGGCTTTGGAAAGCGGTATCGTAACGAGCCAGAATGCCTTGAATGGACTGGTACCAAGGTCTGCCGCGGCCTCAAGAAAACGCAAATCGAGCTTGGATAGATTTGAATAAAGCGGAAGTATCATGAATGGCAAGTAAGAGTAAACCATGCCTATGACCAATGAAAATGGGGTATTCATCATCGGCAAGGGATCTTGGATGATACCTAGTGCTATCAGCATATTATTGATCACGCCGTTGTTAACCAGAAGGGTTTTCCATGCGTAAATGCGCAGCAAAAAAGAGGTCCAGAATGGCAGCATGATGAGCATGAGCAGCATCGGCTGTAAATGCTTGGGTGAGCGCGCCATAAAGTATGAGAATGGAAATCCTATGATCAAGCATATGACGGTAGTGATCAGCGCATACTTGATTGAAGACATGTACGTCTGGAAATAAAGCGGGTCAGTCGTCAGGAATATGTAACTGCCAAAACTGAGCTTGATAGTAGGCCAGCCCTGCACCCAGCTGATCATGCTAGATACTGATGTGTCTTCCATTTCAGACAAGCTGATTTTGAGCACAATCATCAGCGGTACTAAGGCTAATAATATAAACCAGACATACGGCACACTAATCACGAACTGGCGTCCGTGACGGTAACTACGCAGGTAACTTAAAATTTTGCTCATTACTGGTTCCTTGTGGCTGGATTTAATTCAATGGGCTTGATGTCAATTTATTGAGTCAAAACGACCATTGCCATGTCATTCCAATGCGCATATGCTCGGTCGCCCCACGTCAGGCCACAGCTCAGGTCACGCGTGTTATTCAGCTCCTGCGCCTTAATTACCAGACCACTATCAAGCTTAAGGTGATAAGTGGTATGCGCGCCAAAGTAAACAATTTCAATCACTTCGCCTGCGCACCAGTTAAATTCGCCTTCAGGCTTTTCCTTCGTTAATAATATTTTCTCAGGCCGTAATGCCACCCCTACTGACATGCCCGTATTCCCACTAATACCATGCCCTACATAATGCACACACTCTTCACAGCGGACAGTGACATGGTCAGGTTCATCGACCTCAATCACGCCATCGAAAATATTCACGTTACCGATAAAGTCCGCCACCTGACGACTGTTAGGCATTTCGTACACTTCATCTGGGGAACCGACTTGCAGAAAGCTGCCTTCACTCATCACCGCAATGCGCGATGCCATAGTCATGGCCTCCTCTTGGTCATGAGTGACTAGGACACAGGTAACGCCCACTTCCTCAATAATATTCACCAACTCAAGCTGGGTTTTTTCACGCAGTTTTTTATCCAGAGCGCCTAAGGGTTCATCAAGCAACAATAATTTAGGGCGTTTTGCCAGACTACGGGCTAATGCCACACGCTGTTGCTGGCCGCCAGAAAGCTGGTGTGGTTTACGCTTGGCGAACTTTTCCAGTTGTACCAAACTGAGCATTGATTCCACACGTTCAGCGATATCTTCTTTGGCCATGTCATCACGGCGCAATCCGAAAGCAATGTTTTCCCACACTGTAAGATGGGGAAACAAGGCATAAGACTGGAACATCATGTTAATGGGGCGTTTGTAAGGTGGCAGGTTGGTAATATCTTTACCTGCCAAAAATATCTTGCCATTAGTAGGCGTTTCAAATCCAGCCAGCATGCGCAAGAGCGTGGACTTGCCACAGCCAGAGCCTCCCAATAAGGCAAAAATCTCACCTGTAGAGACTGTAAGCGATATATTGTCCACCGCCTTGACTGAGCCGTCATACACCTTGGTAATTCCTTCAACCCGCAATAATTCCTCAGGTTTTAATTTCCTTACTGGATTAGTTCTTGCCGGGTTGGCGGCTGCAGCTGAAGTCATAGATACCCCTTATCAATAATTACTAGAGATTGCTTTACCAATTCAACAACTAGCTGCAAAACACTGGTTTTGATTTTTTTCGCCAGTGTTTTGCGTATACAACTTAAATATTAAACACCTGTTTTAAAACGTGTGAAATAGCGAGTCATGGTACGACGTGTTGCGTTGTCTACGTTTCCTGGAGGAATCATCTTGGATACAACATCGTCAGGTAAATAGATGCTTTTGTTGTTCCTGATTTCAGGGTCTACGTACTGGGTCGCAGCCTTATTAGGGTTTGCATAAGTAACAGCATTGGTTAACCCAGCGTGCACTTGCGGCCTCAATATGTAATTGATGAACTTATGCGCATTCTCAGGATGTTTTGCATCTGCAGGAATTGCCATCGTGTCCATAAATAGCAGCCCGCCTGATTTAGGCACTAAAGCAACGATGTTTTGTGGAGACTTGTTTTCAATTGAGCGTTTACGCGCCAAATTGAAGTCGCCAGCCCAGCCGAGCGATGCACAAGAACCACCGCTTGCCATCTCCTCGATTTCACCACCAGAGTTGAACTTCTTGATGTACGGACGCACTTTTTTGAGCATGTCATAAGCTGCTTGATAATCAGCAGGATCTTTTGAGTATGGATCTTTACCAATATAATTCAATGCAATAGGGAATATATCTGAAGCTGTATCTAGGAAATTGATACCACATGATTTAAGTTTTGAAGCATATTTAGGGTCGAATACCAGATCCCAAATATTGTCAGGCATAGGCGTGTCCCCTAGCGCTTTTTTAACTTTATCTACATTGATACCAACCGTATCATAGCTCCACAACCAATCCACCAAGTAAGTATTACCTGGATCCAGCTTCGCTATTTGTCCCATGATATTGGGGTCTAGATTTTTGTAGTTAGACAACTGTGATTTATCCAGCTTCTGGAACAAACCACCTTCAATTTGCAATTTAGCCCAGTTAGATGATGGCACTACGATGTCGTAACCGGTTTTACCGGCTACCAGTTTGGCATGCAAAATTTCGTTACTGTCGAATACGTCGTAACGTACTTTGATACCAGTTTCTTTTTCAAAATTAGGAATGGTGTCCGGAGCGAGGTAATCAGACCAGTTATAGATGTTGAGGATTTTTTCTTCTGCTGCCCAGGTACTTGAAATCATGCCTAGGCCAGTAATGGCAGCGGCAATCACGGCAATCAGCTGCTTCTTGTTTGGTAGCCGTTTTTTAGAGTGTGAAATCATACTAAGTGCTCCTTCAAAATAGATGATAAAAGTGTCAAGAACCTTAAGATTTAACCTAAGGTCTTTTCTTAATGTGCTGCATTAGCCTTAACGCACAACATTAGCATTAAGCCGACATAGAATAATACAAGCTCGCCATCCCTAACCAGCTCTCGAGAACTTTAAAAACTTGTGCTTGATACTAGCCACTATTTCAGTGCAAATCCAAACTGTAATCACAACAAATAACAGTTTGACTAGCCTGCTTTTTGCCTATAATTCGAGCAATTTTTATGCCGAATCAATCACCTCATTAGCGCCCTAATTCATTGAATTTAGCGTCTTTAAATCTATAACACATGCTTAATTGGTGCATCAATCCATTACATCATCAGGAGTAAGCGACTTTTGGTGCATCGTCATGCATCCAGCCATTCTTGGTGACGTCTGCAAGTGTTGCATCTAGTGTTTCGGTAATCAATACCATCATTTCATCAATCTGCGCTTTGGTAATGCACAGTGGCGGCGCAATAATCATTCGGTCACCAACGGCTCGCATAATCAAGCCGTTAGCGAAGCTGTGATTACGGCATATCATGCCTACCTCTAGCGATTCATCAAACGGGATATGGTTTACTTTATCTTTCATCAAGGCAAAACCAGCGACTAAACCACAAGTTTCTGCTCCACCGACAAGTGGATGATTAGCAAGCTCAGCATAGCGTTCAGCAAGATAAGGCCCTGTTTCTTTTAGCACCTTATCTACCAAGCCTTCGCTTTCAATGATATCAATATTGGCAAGGGCCACAGCACAAGCAACAGGGTGACCCGAATAGGTGTAGCCGTGATTGAATTCGCCACCCTGATTAATCAGCACATCGGCCACACGTTTGCCTATCACTACACCGCCCAGTGGCAAGTAGCCAGAAGTGACGCCTTTGGCAAATGTCATGAGGTCTGGTTTAGCGCCGAGTAACTCTGAGCCGAACCATTTGCCAAGACGGCCAAAGCCACAAATCACTTCATCACAAATCAGCAAAATGCCGTATTTGTCACAGATACGCTGGATCTCTGGCCAATAGGTTTTAGGGGGAATAATCACGCCGCCAGCCCCTTGCACTGGTTCGCCAATAAACGCAGCGACTTTATCAGCCCCAATTTCAAGAATCTTGGCTTCGAGCCAGCCCGCGGCTTCCAAACCAAAAGCATCTTTATCTTTGGTTGGCGCAAGACCGTAGTGATAAGGCTGCTCAATGTGGACGATGTCAGGAATTGGTAAGCCACCTTGCGCATGCATGCCGCTCATGCCGCCAAGTGAAGCACCCGCCATGGTAGAGCCATGGTATGCATTGTTGCGGCTGATGATGACTTTGCGCTCTGGCTGGCCTAATGTTGCCCAGTAATGGCGCACCATACGGATGTTCGTATCGTTGGATTCCGAGCCAGAGCTACTGAAAAACACATGTGAAAAATTATCACCTGCCAAGCCGACAATGCGTTCTGCCAGCTTCACTGCAGGCACGTTAGTGGTCTGGAAAAAGCTGTTGTAATAAGGCAACTCCTGCATTTGCTTGGTAGCCGCATCCACAAGCTCTTGACGGCCATATCCAACATTGACGCACCACAAGCCAGACATGGCATCAAAGATTTTCTTGTTTTCAGAATCCCAGATATGAATGCCATCAGCCTTGGTGATAATGCGTGCACCCTTGCCCGCCAGACCTTTATGGTCAGTAAATGGGTGCATATAGTGTGCTGAGTCTGTGGCTTGAATTTCACTGGTCGTCGTCATCGCGTTCTCAATTCTTAATAATTCGCTGTCAATTAATCGCTTACACATGCATCAATAAATGCTCGCGTTCCCACGGGCTGATCACGCGCATGAATTCGTCGTGTTCGGTCTCTTTCACTGCCAGATATACGTCGATGAAATTTTTTCCTAACACGTCATGTAATGGTTTTGCATTTTCAAGCACACGCAGCGCTTCTGATAAGCCCCGTGGTAGTTGGTAATCAGAGGCATAGGCGCTACCTGTGGTCACTTCTGTTGGTTGCAGCTCCTCAATAATTCCTTGATAACCGCAAGCAAGGGTGACCGCCATCGCTAGGTATGGATTAGCATCTGCGCCCACTACGCGGTTTTCAACACGGCGTGCATCTGGGTCAGAAATCGGCACGCGGATGCCAACCGTGCGATTGTCATAACCCCACTCAATATTGATAGGTGCAGCGCCATCGCGCACAATGCGGCGGTATGAGTTGACGTAAGGCGCCAAGATGGCCATTGCCGCAGGCAGGTACTTTTGCAGGCCAGCGATATAGTTGAAAAATAGTGGTGATGCAGTGCCGTCTTCATTGCTGAAGATGTTTTGCTTGGTTTTGGTATTGATCACGCTTTGATGAATGTGCATGGCAGAACCAGGCTCGCGCTCCATCGGTTTCGCCATAAACGTGGCATACATGTTATGGCGCATGGCGACTTCACGTAGTGTGCGCTTGAAAAAGAATACTTTGTCGGCGAGCAGCATCGGCTCGTCGTGCAAAAAGTTGATCTCCATTTGCCCTGCACCGAACTCGTGAATCAGCGTATCCAGCTCCAAGCCCATAATTCCGCAATAGTCATAGATGTCTTCAAACAGTGGGTCGAATTCATTCACTGCATCAATGCTATATAACTGGCGGCTGGTTTCAGAGCGGCCGCTACGGCCAATTGGCGGTGTGAGTGGTAAGTTAGGGTCTGTGTTGCGGGCTAACAGATAAAACTCCAACTCAGGCGCTACAATCGGCGTCAAACCCATGTCTTTATATAGGCCAGCAACGCGGCGCAGTACATTGCGCGGGGCAAAGTCAATCGGTGAGCCGTCATGATTTACGCAATCCATAATCACCTGCGCAGTGGGGTCAACAGCCCAAGGAACCAGGCGCACCGTGGTTGGGTCTGGTAATAACACCATGTCTTTATCGGTAAAGCCGAATACATTGTCGTAACCAGCATGACCTTCTGGCGACTCACCTGTGACTGTCACGCCCAGCACAGCTTCTGGTAAGCGCATGGCGCGCTCTGTGGTGAATTTCTCCCGAGGTAAAATTTTGCCGCGGGCAACGCCTGTTAAATCGGGTACTAGGCATTCGATTTCGGTGACATTGTTTTCAGTCAGCCATCGATCCATGTCTACATGGTTAAAATTGGTACAGTCAGTTGTCATTTTTTACTCCGCTACTTTTTGTTCTATTTAGTTTTCTGTTGTATTTAATTATTTTTCGTATCTTTGCTTAATTGATTTTGGGTTTCCCAACTAATCTGGCGCGGCTCGCCCCCTGGCTTTCATCTGGCCTGCAGCCCTTGCCCTGCAAGCATCGCCGAAAGCTTGAAAGATGGATAAATATACTGGGTTTTCCATCACTTTCCACTCAGGGTGCCATTGCACCGCCAAGGTAAATGCTGGCGCATTCTCCACGCTGACAGCCTCTATCAGGCCATCTGGGGCAAAGGCCTCGGCAATCAATCCTTTACCTAGTCGATCAATCCCTTGCCCATGCAGGGAATTCACCATGATTTGTTCATGGCCTGTGATATTGGCTAATTTGCCATTCGCAACTAATTTAACGGGATGCGCTGGCGCGTACTGGTCATCAATAGGCAAGTCTTTAGATTCGCGATGGTCAGCCATGCCAGCCACTTCTTGCACGGCCTGATGCAGGCTACCGCCGAAGGCTACATTAACTTCTTGAAATCCACGGCAAATGGCAAGCAATGGAATGCCAGCAGTCACTGCAGCACGAATCAAGTTTAAGGTAATCGCGTCGCGCGCTGGGTCTAAAGGTAATTCTGGATTGTGTACTTCTTGATCAAAATTCGAGGGGTGCACGTTAGAAACTGCGCCAGTCAGCAAAATGCCATCCGCTGTTTCTAGCAGCGCTTCCAAATCGATATGTTCGCTAATAGAGGGGAGAAGCAAAGGCAAAGCACCTGCTGCCTCAGCCACTGCCAGAATATATTTCTGGCCCACCATGTGAAAAGGATGCTCACCCTGATGTTTAACATCGGCTGGTAGCAACACCACTGGTTTGTGTTTTATAGACTTCATAGTTTGGCCGTAGCCGATTCTAGATAACGCACTTCTGTGTTGGTTATGCAAACAAGGTATTTGATTGCAGTACAGGTTTCGTGAATGTATTATTCCTTCAAATTGGTAATGCTACAAGAGCCATTTAGATTATTCTAATAGAACCACTTAAGTTAAGTACGATACATCTTATAGCCACTCAGTAACAGGATTCCCTCATTGAAACAATTAGTACTCTCTGAATGGCTGTTAACCCAACTTAGCCAAAATAAATTCCCCAAACGCATGCCCACCCACAGGCGTATTTATGAGGCTATCAGGCAAGCGATTTCGGATGGCGTGTTGGCATCTGGCACACGACTGCCCTCCACACGCAGCCTTTCAGATGAGTTATCAGTATCACGCAATACGATTCTCGCTGCTTTTGAGCAACTGCTTGATGAAGGCTATGTCGCTGCGCAGACTGGCAGTGGTACTTATGTCGCCTATAACCAGCCAGACGGATTCTCAAAAAAGCCAATTTCTACAGCTACTATAGAACCAAAACCTCAAGATGATGCCGGCCTCTCGCGACGAGGTAAGGCTGCGGCGGGATCACTCAACAGGCAAAGCCATGAGGTACAGCCTTTTACGCCTGGTGAAGATGATTATTCCCAGTTCCCCACCATGCTGTGGCGACGACTGCTTAATCGTCAATGGCGCGCACCCGACCCTTCACTGCTTGATTACGGTCATGCTGGTGGCTATTTACCACTACGCATGGCAATTGCAGAATACCTGCGGGTATCGCGCGCCGTTAATCTGACAGTTGACCAGGTATTGATTACCGCAGGCACACAACAATCGATTGACCTCTGCGCGCGACTACTCACAGACCATGGTGACCGAGCATGGATAGAAAACCCTGGCTACTGGGCCGCGCGGCGTGTGCTTGAAGTGAATGGTCTGCAACTCCATCCTGTATCAGTCGACAACGAAGGTATGGCGCCTAGCACCAAAGATTTTCGTGCAACGCCAAAGCTGATTTACACCACTCCATCTCACCAATACCCCAAAGGCATGGTAATGAGCTACGGCCGCCGCCGCTTGCTGCTGGATTATGCTGAAAGCCGCAAAGCATGGATTATCGAAGATGACTATGACAGCGAATTCCGCTTTGAAGGCCGCCCGATTTCTTCGTTGCAAGGCATGGATCAGAATGCGCGCGTGCTCTATATGGGCACATTCTCAAAGGTCATGTATCCAGGTATTCGTTTGGGCTATCTGGTTGTTCCACCTAACCTGGTCACCAGTTTTAAAAGTGGCCTGTATGAGCTACAACGCCCAGGGCAAGTGGTTATTCAGGCGGCTCTGGCTGACTTTATCGAAGAAGGCCATTTCGCCAACCATATTCGCCGCTTACGGCAAACTTATGCAGAGCGACGTAAATTACTCCAAAAGTCATTGGCTACGGTAGCTGAGGTGGGTGCCAGGTTATCCCCTGTCGACTCTGGCTTACACTTGGTAGTTGAATTCGATCAAGAAGTAGATGATGTTCGCGTAGCTACTATGGCCGCCGAACATGGTTTACGTGTCAACCCGCTCTCCAACTATGGCATAGGCGAAAAGCGTGAAAAAGGTTTGATTGTTGGCTATGCCTACGCAGCAACTGAGAACATTAGCAAATATGGAAACGTATTAGCTAATGTGATTAAGGCTGGGCTGAAAAATCGCACACCTTAACATTCACTTGAATGATAGAAATTAAATGCCATCGCTTCCACCACTCGACATAAAACGCAAAATAAATCATGCTCCGCACCTGATTATCCTAGGGGCAGGTGCCAGTCTTGCCGCTTTTCCATCTGGTGATGCTAACGGCCGCAAACTTCCGCTTATGCGCAATCTTGTTGAAATCGTAGGCCTTGGTGAATTGTTGGCAGCACATGGCGTACATGATGGATATGAGGACTTTGAATCCTTATATGACCGCTTAGCATCGGAAAACGTCAAGCCAGAACTGCTTCGAACACTCGAACATCAACTCCATGCTTACTTCGCTGGAATGCAATTGCCAGAGGAAGTTACACTCTACGATCTGCTATTACTATCCTTACGAGAAAAGGACGTAATTGCAACTTTTAATTGGGATCCGTTCCTAGCTCAAGCATTCCGTCGAAATCGCTCTATCCGACGATTACCAAAAATTCTTTTTTTACATGGCAATGTTGAAGTTGGCGCATGTCCAGAACATCGCCGCAGTGGCTTCATTGAACAAAGGTGCTCTGTATGTGGCAACCTTATGAGGCCGAGCAACCTCCTGTTTCCAGTTAAGCATAAAGACTATACGGCTGATCCATTTATCCATAGTGAATGGGAGCAGTTACAGCAGGCACTGCAAAGTGCTTATCTTGTAACTATTTTCGGCTACAGTGCACCTATAACTGATGTCGAAGCACGTTCGCTTTTACTCAAGAACTGGATGGAGAATCCAACTAGAGAGCTAGCAGAAATAGACATCATAGACATTAGGCCACGAGAGGACATAGAACAAAGTTGGTTTGACTTCTTTGTCCGCCAGCATTATGGAATCTTCACTAACGTCAGACAAACAACATCTTTTCATCATCCACGTCGAAGTTGTGAGGCCTTTGCTATGGCAACACTGCAACAAGATCCTTGGTCTGAGAACAACTTTCCGCCATTACTAAACCTAGAATATCTTCATAAATGGTTGCTTCCTCTAATTAAAGAAGAAGAAGCTGAAATGTTCACTGGTAAGCCATGCGCTAAATCAGAACTCTAGCTAAGGTCAACTCGCTCATACTGATTAGTATTTTTTATGTTTATAGACGATTTTATCGTTTTAATTTAGGCAGCTCGACTTAATTAGTTTTAAGGATATTAGATGTACTCAGCCACTTTTATTTTCGACAAAAAACAGTATGACGAGCGCTTTTATGCATTGGATGAAGCGATTGCTGAAATCGCTAAACAATCGGCAGGATACTTGGGTGAGGAAAGCTGGGAAAACAGCACAACTGGTCGCATTTGCAATGTTTACTACTGGCAAAGTTTGGAAGCTTTACAGACGCTCATGCAACACCCCAAACACCTTGAGGCCAAAGCCGCGCAAGCTAACTGGCTTGATGGTTATCAGGTAGTGATTGCAGAGGTGATACGCAGTTATGGCGATGGCAAGATAGATCACCCAGCCGCAGCTTTTGGTCATTAATAAAACAAGCACGAAATGACAACGATACGTTTAGCTTCACCAGATGATCTGCCGCAACTTGCCACGTTGTTTAACGCCTACCGAGTATTTTATGAGCAAGCATCAGATATAAGGCTCGCCGAGCAATTTGTCACAGAGCGCCTGAATAATAAAGACTCGGCAATATTGGTTGCGATAAACAGTGAACAAAAGATTATTGGTTTTTGCCAGATTTATCCCAGTTTCTGTTCCGTGATCGCGGCCAGAATCGGCGTACTTTACGATTTGTTTGTGGATCCCTCAGTGCGTAAAAGTGGTGCCGGCAAAGCACTGATGATTGCTGCTCATGAATACGCAGCCAAACATGATTTCGCAAGGCTAGACTTAACCACGGCCAAAACCAATCTGCCAGCACAAGCACTATATGAATCGTTAGGATGGGTGCGTGATGAAGTGTTTTACAGTTACAGCAAAGAGATCACTTAACCTAACTTATCTCGTAACTGATACCAAGCCATACCAAGTACTAGCGCTGGCATGCGCAATAATTTTCCGCCCGGGAAATCATGGTGAGGGATTTTAGCCATCATATCCAGCCGCTCAGCCTGCCCTGCTATTGCCTCTGCAACGAGCTTACCTGCCATGCCAGTGAGGGCCACGCCATGGCCAGAAAAGCCCTGCAGGTAATACACATTCGGCGCAATGCGGCCAAAATCTGGGGCGCGGTTCATGGTGATATCGACAAAACCGCCCCAAGTGTATTCCACTTTAGTATTGGCTAACTGTGGGAAAGTCTCGGCCATGCGCGCCTGCATTGTGGCGGTCAGGTTAGGCGGCGTCATAGCGCTATAGCTGACACGCCCGCCATAAATCATGCGCTGTTTTTGTGATGCAGCGTCGGCAGCAAAGCGAAAGTAATCGAGAATAAAATTGGTATCGCACACTGCTGCTTTGGTTGGGATCAATCTAGCGGCCAACTCAGGCTCAATAGGCTCAGTACCAATGATATAGGTGCCAACTGGCATGATTCTACGGCTAAGCTTAGGCGCTAATTTTGGCGAGACTTCTGGCAAATACATATTGCCTGCGAGCACCACATATTTAGCTTTTACTTGGCCTTTATCAGTCTGCAATATGGCTGTTTCACCCTCTTGCATAGTTTTCACAGGCGAATTCTGGAAAATCTGGACACCAAGACTCGCGGCGCCTTTAGCCAAACCAAGGCAGTAGTTAAGCGGGTGTAAATGCCCAGAGCGTTTATCAAAATAGCCGCTGTGATACCGAGGGCTGTCTATCCATTCACCAATACTAGTAGGCTCTATCCATTGGGCATCAGTATCGTAATTATACTTTTTCGACATCTCGTCAAACCACAGCCGCAAGCTGGCGCTTTTGCGCGGGTTAACGGCAACGCCTAAAAAACCATCTTGTAGATCACACTGAATATTGAATCGCTTCACCCGTTCGCGCACTAAATCGAGCGCTTCTATGGTCATCGCCCAGACTTTTTTTGCGGCTTCCAATCCCAATGCTTTTTCGATGACTGATTGCTCGCAAGCAAGTCCTGCAATAATCTGCCCACCATTGCGGCCGCTGGCGCCCCAGCCGATATGTTTGGCTTCAAGCACCACCACAGAGTAACCACGATCAGCCAACTCAATGGCACTAGATAAGCCTGCAAAGCCTCCGCCTACGATACAAACATCTGCCTCTATATCCGAAGATAGCTGCGGATAATCAGGCACGCTGTTGGCACTGGCGGCGTAGTAGGAGTTTTGCGTGAGCTTCAGTTCGACAGATTTAAGTTCAGCAGACATTAGTAGGTTTTGCCTTCACTCTTGGCCAACATACGGCCACACAACCATGTCCAGATCAGGTTCGCTGCGGCATTAGTAGTGAGTTCAGCATGGTCATAAGCTGGGGCAACCTCGGTGCAATCCATGCCTACCCAGTTGAGGTCATACCAAGCCTCAAGCAAGGTCATTGCTTGCGCCGTGGTCAAACCGCCAGGCTCTGGCGTGCCTGTACCTGGGGCAAAAGCTGGATCTAGGGCATCTATATCAAATGTTAAATATAGTGGTGGGTTCCCGAGTTTAGCCATGCGCGTGCGCACTTCATCAATCACGTCTTGCAGGGCTGCGCCATCACGACCACGCAACTCACGGCCTGTGTAGATACGGCCGCCCTGCTCGTTCACATACTCTCTTGCTGCGCGCTCGCCAGAGGAGCGAATACCGATTTGCACAAAGCCTTCAGGGATCACTAAACCTTCGGTGATCGCCTCGTACACCCATGTGCCATGGCCAGATGGCTCGCCAAAATGGCTTTCCCAAGTATCACAATGTGCATCAAAGTGGATCACAGCTAAAGGCTGCCCGTAATGCGCATGATAGGCACGCAACAGCGGCAAAGTAATAGAGTGGTCACCGCCCAGCCAGACCATTTGTTGTCCAACACTCTGGCTAGCCAGTAATGAAGCAACTTGCGGGATTAACGCAGCGCGCATGCTTTCGAGGCTGGTATTGGGCAATAACAAATCACCGAGATCAACCAAATCTTCTACAGGCGTTGTATCAAAAAATGGATGCTCATCGCCGCACAGCATATGACTGGCCTGGCGTATGCCGCGTGGGCCGAATCTAGCACCTGTGCGGTTAGTCACGCTGCCATCCCAACTGATGCCAGCAACACCAAAAGCCTTATTGGCAAGCCCATCTGTGCTGAATGGCACACCTAAAAAACCGCCTGTCATCACATAGGCAAATCCGTGATCCATTGCATTACCTCATATAAAAATGGCTACTAAAAACAATCAACATTCGCTTGAAAATTGGTAAGATGATAATGCATATTTTGGCATACCTGATAGAACCAATATGCAAAAATATCCAGAGCCACTTTGCACACTTTACCGCATGCACAAAGACATTAAACGAAATCAAACCTATGCAATTACAACATGAAACACTCTTCAATAACGCCCAGCAGATGCTGGAAAATGAACGCGCTGATTACGTGCGGCTGCACCCGCAATCTATGCAGTTATCCGTAAGTGCAAATGAGCACTTTTTGTATGGTGTGCCCATGCACTGGATGAATGATTGGGGCACACCCGCGCCTTTGTTTGTGAAATATGCGCAGGGTTCGCACTTCACATGTGTAGATGACATTTATTATGTGGATTTCTGTTTGGGCGATACAGGCGCCATGTTTGGGCATTGCCCGCCAGCGTTAGCACAAGCGATTGCTGCGCAGGCTTCAGCAGGTTTTACCACTATGTTGCCATCAAGCCTCACACCCAACGTAGGCGAAGCTCTAGCTGACCACTTTGGCTTGCCCTACTGGCAACTAGCCACTACAGCAACGGATGCCAACCGCTTTGTATTGCGCTGGGCACGCGCGGTCACTGGCCGCAAAAAACTGCTGGTGTTTGATGGCTGTTACCACGGGACTTTTGATGATGCCATGGTAGACATGACCATGCGCAATGAAACCATCGTAGATGCCGTGGTTGGCAAAACCATTAACCGCAGTAGCTTGCTCGGCCAAGTATATGATTTGGGCCAATACACCGTTGCCGTGCCATTCAACGATATTGCGACAGTTGAGCGCGAGCTAGCCAAAGGTGACATCGCCTGCCTGCTCACCGAACCCGCCCTCACCAATTGCGGCATGGTGCCTGCCAAAGCGGGCTTTATCGAAAGCTTGCGTAACCTCACCCAGCAATATGGCACGCTGCTGGTGCTAGATGAAACCCACACCATTTCTACAGGGCGTGGTGGCTGGGCAAAAAACCACGGTGTAGTACCTGACTTTTTAGTTGTCGGCAAGCCTATTGCAGGTGGCCTGCCAGCCGCTGCTTATGGGTTTAGTGCCGCAATGGCCGAGCAAATGAAAGCAGCAAAAGACCAAGCGCCACCAGGGCACTCTGGCATAGGCACCACCCTCTCTGGCAACATGATGACGCTCGCCGCAATCCATGCCACGCTAACGGAAGTTGCCACAGATGCAGCCTATGCGCATATGCTGGGCTTGGCTGAGTCGCTAGAAGATCAATTGATCGCAAGTATTAAATCTCACGACTTACCCTGGAACATCACACGCCTGGGTGCTCGTCTGGAGCTGCAATTCTGCGAAGCAACACCAAGCAATGCTGAGGAAGCACGCAATGCACAGAATGACGTTATTGAAAGCGCTATCCATCTTTACCTGCTTAATCGTGGCGTACTGCTAACACCGTTCCATAATATGATGCTGGTATGTCCTGCCACCAGCGTAGATGACGTAAAGCGTTTGGCCTATATCTTTGATGAATGCCTAAACGAACTTAGCAATTAATTTGAAATAAGGAAAAAACATGACAAAAACCATCAATGACGTGATTGATTTTGCCACGAATACAGTAGAGCCAGAATACGGGACGGTGCCTCAAGAGCGTGTAGTGACAGGCATTTCCAGCGATGCCAACGTTGAAATAAAGATGACGACATTCAACCACTACACCGACCCTACTGAACAGTTTTTCGCAGGCATATGGCACTCCAGCGTAGGCGCCAAAACCGTGAACTACACCGAAGAAGAGGTCTGCTACATTTTGGAAGGTCGGGTACGTTTAACCGATGCAGCAGGCAACGCAAAAGAGTTTGGCGCAGGCAGCACATTTGTTTTACCTGCAGGCTTCAAAGGCACTTGGGAAACGTTGGAAGCAATCAAGAAGATTTATGTGATTTGGCAGGCAAAAGATTAACTGATCTGATGTCGTTTATCTGCATTTGTATATGACCGCTATCGGCCAAAAGCTGACGCTAGCACTTCATATTTAACCGAGTTGTAATTAGGACAAATAACACAATATTAATCTTGAGTTTTAAGTTTTGACTAGCCTAAGAGCTACTCATCACGGGTATGTTTTATTCCCCAGTCTCTTAGTCCAGCAATAACATCACCCAAGTCTTCTCCTTTTTCAGATAAAGCATATTCATTTCGTGGCGGATGTACAGAATACTGCTGAGTTTTGATTACATCCAACTCCAGTAATTTTTTTATTCGGCTTGATAAGACGTTGGGGGATATTCCTTGCAGGGAATCAGCGAAATCTTGAAATCGCCGAGGACCTTGCATAAAAAGATCTCTTAAAATAAGTGACGCCCACTTATCTCCAATAACTTCTACTGCTCTGGCAACAGGGCACCTGATACCTTTTATCACTGTTTTATTGTCCACAAAAACCCTTGTCAATTTAAAATATAACTATTATTATAATAGTTACTATTTATTACATAGTAACTATTATACGGTAATATTTAGTTGCACTAAGCACACAAAAATAATTTAACTAAATTTTAATAATCGAATTTTATATAAGAATTATTCAAAACGATATCCAGAACTCATTACGTAACTTCAAGGGAATTATGATGAACAAATACACAAAGCAACAAATAGCTTTCCAGAAAAAGTATGGTGACTGGGCAATAGTTACAGGCGCGTCAGAAGGTGTTGGCCGTGAAATGGCACTTTCACTTGCTGAAAGAGGTTTAAATGTAGTACTCGTGGCACGCAGAGTTGAGTTGCTTGAGCGCCTGTCCGAAACTATAAAGAAAGAGTTTAACGTGCAGACTATGGTGATATCTGCAGATTTAAGTGAGATTTCCGCATTAAAAAGTCTGGTGCAATCGACTTCAGCATTGAATATTGGCTTACTGATAGCGAATGCTGGCTACGGCACGTCAGGGCCATTAATTAATGCGGATCTGCAAACTGAGCTAAATATGCTGGATGTTAACTGTCGTGCCCTGCTAGTGCTTAGCCATCACTATGGAAAAAGATTCTCAACTCAAAAAAAAGGTGGAATTGTTTTAATGAGTTCAATTATGGCATTTCAAGGTGTGCCTAATATGGCAAACTATGCAGCAACGAAAGCCTATGTTCAAACATTAGCAGAAGGCTTGCATATAGAGCTAGCACCATACGGTGTGGATGTGCATGCTTCTGCTCCTGGACCAATTAATACAGGTTTCAGCACGCGATCCAATCTGAAAATGGGTGCTGCGGCTCATCCTAAGACAATAGCCTCAGATACTCTCAACGCACTAGGTAAATCTACAACAGTACGCCCAGGATTTTTAGCAAAATTATTGGAGTATTCGCTAAAATTATTACCGCGTTGGGGGCGTGTAAGAGTTATGCAGTTGGTAACCAAGGGAATGATGAGCCATTGATGAATACCTAACCCTTCCTTTACTTACTCAAGTGTCTGCTAAGGGTCGATAGCTGTCATAAGAAGTCTCATCACTACCAATCTAATACACTTAAATTAGTAGTGACGAGTTAAATAAGAAAAACTTATTTCTCAGCCCACATCTGAATATTTAAACTGTACCCGTTTGACATTACAAAACAGCTCATAAGCTATGGTACCTGCGGATTGTGCAACCTCATTGGCAGATACTTGATCGCCCCATAGCTCTACCTGGCTGCCAATCTCCGCGTTTGGTATATCTGTGAGATCGACAAACAGCATGTCCATAGAAACACGGCCTATCAGCCGCGTCATTTGGCCGTCAACGGCGATTGGTGTGCCTGTGGTAGCAGACCTTGGGTAGCCATCAGCGTAGCCACATGCCACCACGCCAACCTTAGTATCGCGCTCGGCGGTAAATATGCTGCCGTAGCCGGTAGATTCACCTTTGGCGATTTTTCGTATGGAAATAATGCGTGATGTGAGTTGCATGACAGCGCGTAGCGCCTGCCCTGTAAGCCGCTCTGATACTGGGCTGGCGCCATACAGCATAATGCCGGGGCGTGACCAGTTGCCTTGCGCTTGTGGCCAGCTAAGAATACCTGCGGAATTGGCAAGGCTGGTCTCGCAAAGCGCGGCAGAAAGCTTGCCCATGCCAGTAATCGTTTCTTGAAAAACGGCGACTTGCTGCTGTGTATGGTCAGAATTCAAATTATCTGCATTGGCAAAATGTGTCATCAGTACAAGCTTGGCGACATTAACATGCTGGCTTAGGCGTGAATAAGCCTCACTGTAATCAGCAGGTGACAGCCCTACTCGATGCATGCCGCTATCTAGCTTAAGCCAGACATTGAGCGGCTTTGCCAGAGCAGTCTCAAGCAATACCTCTACCTGCCAGAGATGATGAATCACTATCCAAAAATCATTCGCTACGATAACTGGTAACTCTGCAGCCTCAAAAAAGCCTTCGAGCAATAAAATGGGGGCTGTTATCCTGGCCTCACGCAGTTGCAATGCTTCTTCTATCGCCGCTACAGCAAAGCCATCGGCTTCATTTTCAATCGCTTGCGCGCATTGAATTGCCCCATGGCCGTAAGCGTTGGCTTTGATAACAGCCAGTGCCTTACCGCCGTGAGACTGTTTGGCGATGCGGTAATTATGACGAAACGCATCGAGGCGAATATGAGCAATAGCAGGACGTGACATAGGCGGCTTTATTGTTTATTTTGTTTGATATGTAAAAGCAGCAGACTGCTCGCTATTGCTGCGCTTGCTTGCACTGTAACGTCCAATCGCCAAATCATCACTGCGAATGGCGGTTTTATGCTGGGCAAGCATATCGGCCAATACCTGGCCTGATCCACAGGCCATAGTCCAGCCTAAAGTACCGTGGCCTGTGTTGAGCCAGACGTTATCTAGTTGTGGATTGGCAGATGCACGGCCGATAATCGGCGTGCCATCAGGCGTCATAGGACGCAGGCCAGTCCATAGCGTGGCATTGGGCACATCACCGGCATTGGGGAATAAGTCGTTGGTAATCATTTCCAGCGTTTTGCGTCGCCTTGGGTTCAAGCTCAAATCAAAGCCTGCCAATTCGGCCATGCCACCCACGCGAATACGGTTATCAAATCGGGTGATGGCTACTTTGTAAGTTTCATCCATTACCGTAGAAACAGGTGATGCCTCGGCATTCACCACAGGCACGGTAAGTGAATACCCTTTGACTGGGTAAACAGGAATATCAATCGCTAGTTGTTGCATCAATTGCCGCGAGTAACTGCCGAGTGCAACCACGTACTGATCGGCGGTGAGCGTTTCTTTGCCTTGATTGGTACTAATCTCAACGCCTGTGAGTTTGCCATTACTGGTGAGCAATTGATTAATAGAAACATTCTGGCGAAACTCTACACCAAGCTTGTGCGCTTCTTGCGCCAGCCGTGCAGTAAATAACTGGCAATCACCCGTTTCATCACCAGGCAGGCGCAAACCGCCAGTAAGTTTGTGTTTGACTAAATCTAAAGCAGGTTCGGCAATGGCACAGCCATCTCTATCCAGCAACTCAAAAGGCACACCTATGCGGCTCAATACGGCAATATCTTTTGCTGCTGCATCCAACTGGCGCTGGGTACGGAATACCTGCAAGGTGCCTTGAGTGCGGGCTTCATATTGAATGCCTGTACTAGCTCGCAAATCACGCAGGCAGTCGCGGCTATATTCGGCGAGGCGCACCATGCGCTCCTTATTAATGTCATAACTGACGGCATTACAGTTTTGCAATAGCTTTAAGGCCCACTGAAGCTGCCACAGGGTGCCATCTGGCTTCATGGAAAATGGGGCATGGCGCTGAAATAGCCATTTCATAGCTTTAAGTGGAATGCCAGGCGCTGCCCAAGGCGCTGAGTAGCCAGGTGATATCTGCCCTGCATTGGCAAAGCTGGTTTCCAGCCCTGGCGCAGGCTGGCGATCTATCACGGTGACTTCAAAACCTTTGCGTGCCAGATAATAAGCACTCGTTACGCCAACGACTCCCGACCCTAAAACCAGTATGCGCATGATAAATCTCCACAAGCCAATTGAGTTACAGCAATATCAGTACAGTTTATTTGCTCATTACATGCCTAGTTGACTGAATATTTAACTTTAGTAGATTAAATAAACTTAATTTACGTAATAAGCAGTGATTATTTCTGTTTTTCAGCAATCAATTGTTTTATAGTCTTTTACAGAAGTATTCATGCATATTAAAGGATGAATCATGCGCATACGTACCCATGCAGTTCGTGAACTTGATCGTATCGACAAAAAAATATTGTCTGTATTGCAGCAAGATGCACGCATCCCCATTACCGAACTAGCTGAAAAAGTTGGCTTATCTGTCACACCCTGTGGCGAGCGAGTCAAACGCCTGGAAAAAGAAGGCGTGATTCTTGGCTACCATGCACGGCTTGATCCCCACGCGCTTGGGCTCTCCCTGCTTGTGTTCGTAGAGCTGAAGCTATCTACCAAATCAGGCACGATTTTCAACAAATTCAAACAAGAGATCCTCAAGCTTCCCAGCGTGCTGGAATGCCACTTGGTTTCAGGGGATTTTGATTACCTGATCAAGGCGCGTATCACGCAGATGACTGACTACCGAACGTTACTTGGCGATATTTTGCTCACGCTGCCTGGCGCACAGGAATCCAGAAGCTACATCGTGATGGAGGAAGTAAAAGAAGGCTTTGCATTGCCGCTAGATGAAAGCATCGCCGATTAAAAGGAGTGGCTCTATTGAAATAATCTAAATGGTTCTTGCCGCATTACCAATTTGAGAAAATAATAAGGTTTGTAGCTGGTGATTTTAGTCAGTCTGAGTCTGTTTTCCACAACTAACAGGGAGCTTTTAAATGGCGCTAGTTCGTAAGAATCAGGTTTTAGCAGCACTGCTGATTGCAGGCATTTGTAATGCACAGGCAGAACCCCTCACAAAAATTGGCAAAGGCGAAGGCAAGCTGGATGTGGTTGCCTGGCCTGGCTACCTGGAACGTGGCGAATCAGATAAAACTTATGACTGGGTTACTGGCTTTGAAAAAGAAACCGGCTGTAAAGTGAATGTAAAAACAGCCAGCACCTCAGATGAAATGGTCTCCCTGATGAATAAGGGTGGCTATGATCTGGTGACTGCTTCTGGCGATGCCAGCCTGCGCTTGGTTGCAGGCAAAAAAGTACAGGAAATTAATACCAGCCTGATTCCCTCATGGGGCACGGTGGATAGCCGCTTACAAGATGCGCCATGGCACACAGTAGATGGCAAACACTATGGCGTGCCTTATCAGTGGGGCCCGAATGTGCTTATGTACAACACACAGGCCTTCAAGAAAGCGCCAACATCCTGGGCTGTGGTGTTCGAGCCACAAAACCTGCCTGATGGCAAACCCAACAAAGGCCGCATCCAAGCCTATGATGGCCCAATCTATATCGCTGATGCAGCGCTCTACCTAATGAAAAAAGACCCATCACTGGGTATTAAAGACCCGTATGAGTTAAACGAGAAACAATATGCCGCTGTGCTCAAACTGCTACGCCAGCAAAAAACGCTGACTCATAGATATTGGCATGACGTCACTGTGCAGATGACCGACTTCAAGAAAGAAGGCGTAGTCGCTTCCAGCGCTTGGCCTTATCAAGTCAATGGCCTAAAGACTGAAAAACAACCAATTGCTTCCGTGATCCCGCAAGAAGGTGCAACAGGTTGGGCAGATACCACCATGCTAGCTACAAAAGCATCGCACCCTAATTGCGCTTATATGTGGATGGAACATTCGCTCAATACAAACCTGCAATCTGGCTTGGCAGAATGGTTTGGCTCTAACCCTGCTGTACCAACAGCGTGTAAAACCAAAGCGCCGGGTGGCAGTGACTTCTGCTCAGACAATGGTTTCAGCCGCTTTACTGAAATCAAGTTCTGGAAAACCCCGCAAGCTAAATGCTCCCTGCCTGAAGGTTGCGTTCCCTACAGCCGCTGGACAACTGACTTTATAGCCATCATGGGTGGTCGCTAATAAGAATTGAGCAAAGGCTAGGCCATCATGTGCTTAGCCACTCCTGATTTTTCTTTTCATTCTTTTTGGTTTAGCCCATGAGTATTGCTGTTGAGTTTTCGAATATCAGCCGTCACTACGGCAATGTTAAGGCGATAGATAATGTCTCAGTCACCATTGCTGAAGGTGAATTCTTTTCCATGCTGGGCCCTAGCGGTTCTGGCAAAACCACCTGTTTACGACTGATTGCAGGTTTTGAACAACCTAGTGCTGGCAGTATCCGTATTTTTGGCAAAGAAGCTGCTGGCACGCCGCCCTACGAGCGAGCAGTAAATACCGTATTCCAGGATTACGCCCTCTTCCCCCACATGAATGTGCTCAACAACGTGGCCTATGGCTTGCGGGTGAAGGGTGTAGCTAAAGCAGAATGCATCAAGCGCGCAGAAGAAGCTTTGGCACTGGTTGCCCTAGCCGATTATTGCCAGCGCAAACCAAGCGAGCTCTCGGGCGGACAACGGCAGCGGGTTGCCTTAGCCCGCGCCATCGTGAATAAACCACGGGTGTTATTGCTGGATGAACCTTTGGGTGCACTCGATTTAAAACTGCGTGAACAAATGCAGTCAGAACTGAAAACCCTGCATAAAAAACTGGGCATTACCTTTATTTACGTGACACACGACCAGAGTGAAGCGTTATCTATGTCTGACCGTGTCGCTGTGTTTAACCACGGCAAAATCGAACAGGTTGACCACCCGCGCCAGCTCTATACCCAACCTAAAACCAGCTTTGTCGCTAATTTTGTCGGTACGGCTAATGTGGTCAGTGGTGATCTCGCAGAGCAGATTACTGGCAGCCGCCAGCCTTTCTCCATCCGCCCTGAACATATCAGCCTCAACCCAGACAGTAGCCAGAAGTATATGCAAGTGGCAGGGGCGGTTACAGATGTTCAATTTCATGGTGCTCATAGCAAAATTGAAGTTGCTGTCGCAGATCATAGATTAACTATGGTAATTGCCAGCCACCAAGAATTAGAGACAGCGTTACCTCAAATAGGCCAAACCATTGATTTGTGCTGGCCACAACGACACATGGTGATACTGGAAACATCTGCATGAACGTGCTTTACCAAACAAACGGTGAATAAAGGATGCTGCAACTGACCCGCCCACTCGCCAATATGCTCTACCGCAGAAACACCCTGTTTCTGCTGCTCCTGCTCACCCCACCATTGCTCTGGTTCGGGGTTGTTTATCTAGGCTCACTATTCAGCCTACTTTGGCAAAGCTTTTACACCTTCGACAGCTTCAGCATGTCGGTGACACCTGATTTAACACTGGAGAATTATCGCAGCCTGTTCGATGCCACTAACCTCGACATTATCCTGCGCACTTTAACCATGGCCGTCTCCGTCACATTAGCCACTGCAGTCATTGGCTTTCCTATCGCTTATTACATGACACGCTACGGCAGTCACGCTGAAAAAGGCTTTTTCTACGTGGCGGTGATGTTGCCGATGTGGGCCAGTTACATCGTAAAAACCTATGCGTGGACAGTGATTCTGTCGCAAGAAGGCATCTTGTACTGGCTGGTTAATCATCTAGGTTTACTCAGCCTACTTAATGCCACGCTCGCAATTCCCAGCATTGGTGGGAACACGCTTGCCACATCTAACCTTGGTCGATTTATCGTATTTACCTATATCTGGCTGCCATTCATGATTTTGCCGATTCAGGCAGCGCTAGAACGTGTGCCATCTAATCTGTTGCAAGCTTCATCTGATTTGGGCGCCAAACCTGCACAGACCTTCCGTAAAATTTTACTGCCACTGGTATTCCCTGGCGTGGTGGCAGGCTCCATATTCACATTTTCGCTCACGCTTGGTGACTACATCATTCCGCAACTTATTGGCCCTAGCGGCTTGTTTATTGGCACCATGGTTTACACAATGCAAGGCTCTATCGGCAATATGCCGCTGGCTGCCGCGTTTACTGTGGTGCCGATTGTGCTGATTTTTATTTACTTGGCTTTGGCAAAACGCATGGGAGCCTTTGATGCGTTCTAATCAAGCACAAGCCGCTGCTCCACTGTGGCTAAAAACATTGGCTTATGGCGGCCTAGTTTTTTTGCATTTTCCGATTGCGGTTATTTTCTTAAATGCCTTTTTAACAGGTGAAGGCAGTCAAAGTCATTTCACTTTGCGCTGGGTTCATGAAGCACTGGCACGTGAAGATGTGATTGCTGCAATCCTGCTCTCACTGAAAGTAGCCACCATCGCCACCTTGATGGCCTTAATCATGGGCGTGATGGCCGCCGCAGCGCTTTACAGGCGAAGTTTTTTCGGTAAAGAAGCCATCACCACCATGCTGATTCTGCCCATTGCGCTACCTGGCATCATCACAGGTATCGCCCTGCTTTCTGCCATCAATATGCTGGATATCACCCCTGGGGTGTGGACGATTATTGTCAGCCATGCCACGTTCTGCGTAGTGATGATTTATAACAACGTGATTGCCCGTTTCAGGCGCATGCCGCATAGCTTGGTAGAGGCATCAATGGATTTGGGTGCCGATGGTTGTACGACGTTTCGCTACATTATCCTGCCGCAACTCGCTACCGCTTTACTTGCAGGTGCGCTATTAGCTTTTGCGCTCTCCTTCGACGAGCTCATCGTCACTATTTTTACCGCTGGCCATGAAATCACTTTGCCAATCTGGCTGCTCAACCAGCTCAGTCGCCCGCGTGATGCAGCCATTACCAATGTGGTTGCGATGATGGTGATGCTGATTACCGCCCTGCCCATTATTGCAGCGTATTATTTAACCCGTGGCACAGGCACCGTTGAAGGTAGTAGCCGTTAACATTAACCTGATTATTGAAGAGAGATGAAAATGATTGATTTCCCCAAGCAATTATTGATTAACGGCCAGTTTGTCAGTGGCGAAGGCAACGCTGAACCTATCCTCAATCCAGCTACAGGTGAGCTACTGACGACTATCCATGAAGCCTCTATGGACCAGATAAAACTGGCAACCAGCTCAGCCGCTACGGCTTTTACCAGCTGGAAAAAAACCACCCCACGCGACCGTGCCACCATGCTGCTCAAACTTGCCGATGCCATAGAAAGCAATGCCGAGGCTTTCGCCACGCTGGAGTCGCTCAACTGTGGCAAGCCTTACTTGGCTGCGCTTAATGATGAAATACCTGCAGTGGCCGACATATTCCGCTTCTTCGCGGGGGCTATTCGCAACATGACTGGCTCACTTGCTGGTGAATACCTGCCTGGCCATACCAGCATGATTCGTCGCGACCCCTTAGGTGTCGTAGCCTCTATCGCGCCGTGGAACTACCCGTTGATGATGGCTGCTTGGAAACTAGGGCCAGCATTAGCTGCAGGCAATACTGTAGTACTAAAACCTTCTGAAATGACCCCTCTGACATCGCTCAAACTCGCCCAGTTAATCGCCGAGATTTTTCCCGCTGGCGTGGTCAACATCATTACTGGGCGTGGTGAATCAGTTGGTGCGCCCATGATTTCACAACCACAAGTGCAGATGATTTCAATTACGGGTGACATTTCTACGGGCCAGAAAATCATGGATGTTGCGGCCAAAAGCGTGAAGCGCACGCACCTGGAATTAGGCGGCAAAGCGCCAGTAATAGTGTTCGACGATGCTGACATACAGGCCGTGGTTGATGGCGTGCGCGCATTCGGCTTTTATAACGCAGGGCAAGACTGCACCGCCGCATGCCGCATTTACGCAGGCAAAAACATCTACGAAAAACTAGTGGCTGAGCTCACCTCCGCCGCCTCCAGTATTCAACTGGGTGAGCAGCATGACGAAGGTGTTGAGATGGGACCGCTGATTTCAGAACGTCAACGCAGCCGCGTGGCTGGCTTTGTTGACCGTGCTGCCGCACAAAAACATATTGAAATCACAACAGGTGGCAAAGCGCGCGCTGGTCGTGGGTTTTTCTATGAACCCACGATCATCGCTGGCGCTTTACAAACCGATGAAATCGTCGCCAAAGAAGTGTTTGGCCCTGTAGTTTCCATTACACGTTTTGATGATGAGGTCGAAGTATTAGGGTGGGCAAATGAATCTGAATATGGCCTTGCAAGCTCAGTGTGGACAGCCGATGTAGGCCGCGCCATGCGCGTCTCAGCCGAGCTGCAATATGGCTGCACCTGGATCAATACCCACTTTATGCTGGTCTCTGAAATGCCACATGGCGGCATGAAAAAGTCTGGCTATGGCAAGGATATGTCGATGTACGCAATTGAGGATTACAGCGCCGTACGGCATGTGATGGTAAAACTATAAGAATCTAAACGGGCTGCTGAATCAACTGCTTGCAAGCATTGCTAGTACTTGTTTTTTGGCTGTCTCGTGATTATCTTGCTGCGTACTCAATAAACTCCATAAAATATTGTCTGGCAAGTCCAGCAACTCATCGAGCACTGCAATTTGTGCATGATTGAGGTTGGGCAGATGGTTTTTCACAAATGGCGTAAAGAGCAGATCTAACTCCAGCATGCCTCGTCGGCAGCGCCACTCCATGCGTCTAAGCGCTGCTTCCTCTTCGTATACCGTGGTTTGCATTAGATTTATTTTGCAGGCGACTTTTCTTGCTTGAAGCGGTTTTTCACTTTAAGCGCCTTGATCTCGTTAATCGCCTTTGAAGGGTTTAAGCCTTTGGGGCAAACATCCACGCAGTTCATAATGTTATGGCAACGATATAGCCGATAAGGGTCTTCCAGGTTTTCCAGACGTTCTTCGGTAGCGTGGTCGCGGCTATCAGCAATAAAACGGTAAGCAGCCAGCAAGCCCGCTGGGCCGACAAATTTATCCGGGTTCCACCAGAATGATGGGCAGGCCGCAGTGCAGGCGCCGCACATAATGCATTCATATAAACCATCCAACTTGGCACGATCTTCAGGTGATTGCAGACGCTCAGTAGTTGGCACAGGGTCGTTATTGATTAGGTAGGGTTTGATAGAGTTGTAGTGCTCAAAAAACTGCGTCATATCGACGATTAAATCGCGTATTACAGGCAAGCCCGGCAAGGGGCGCAATACGATAGGTTGTTTGAGGTCTTCAACCGCTGTCATGCAGGCCAGGCCGTTTTTGCCGTTAATGTTCATGGCATCTGAGCCACATACGCCTTCACGACAGGATTTACGCAGGCTTAATGTGTCGTCCAAGGCTTTGATCTGCAATATTGCATCGAGCAGCATACGCGTGTTAGGTGCGAGTTCGATCTCGTAATCCTGCATGTAGCCGTCTTTATCGGTATCAGGGTTAAATCTGTAGATTGAAAATTTCATCGCATAACTCCTTAATATACGCGCACCACTTTTAATACACTCTCGCAACTAGGGGGAAAGAGGGCACCGTCAATGGCTGCAAACGCACCGGGCTATAAGCCACAAGGTTATTCTGGCGATAATAGACCGAGTGCTTTAGCCACTGCTCATCATCCCGATTCGGGAAATCTTCGCGACAATGCGCGCCTCTGCTTTCTTGGCGGGTATGCGCAGAAACCATGGTGGCTTTTGCGACTTCGATGAGATTCTCGAGCTCTAGCGCCTCAACACGTGCGGTATTGAACACTTGGCTTTTATCCTGGATTTCCAAATATGGAATACGCGCTGCTACTTGCATGATTTTTTCTACGCCCTCTGCCAATAATTCAGGGAAGCGGAATACACCACAATGCGCCTGCATGGCCTTACGCATGGCATCGCCAACCTCGGCCACGTTTTCACCCGACTGCTGATTATTCAACCTGGCTAATCGAGCTTCTGTTGCATCCGCATAATCGGCAGGCAAAGGCTTATGACTAGTATTGCGCGCACTTTCCACCATGTGATTTCCAGCCGCTTTACCGAACACCATTAAATCGAGCAGCGAGTTTGAGCCCAAACGGTTTGCACCATGCACTGACACACAAGCACATTCACCCACTGCATAAAAGCCCTGCACTACTTTGCCGTTATCAACCACTTGGCCATCAATGTTCGTAGGAATGCCGCCCATCATGTAATGCACAGTCGGCACAACTGGGATAGGTTCACGCACTGGATCTACATTGGCAAATTTAATAGCGATATTGCGAATGCCAGGCAAACGCGCGTCGATGACTTTTTCGCCAAGATGATCAAGTTTTAGCCAAACCGCCTGGCTATCTATACCGATGCCACGCCCTGCTTTCACCTCAGTGGCAATAGAGCGCGAAACCACATCGCGGCTAGCTAAATCTTTGGCATTTGGAGCATAGCGCTCCATGAAGCGTTCACCTTCGGAATTCACCAAATAGCCGCCCTCACCGCGCACGCCTTCGGTAATCAGCACGCCAGCATTGGCCAGACCTGTTGGGTGGAATTGCCAGAACTCCATATCCTGCAAGCCAAAACCTGCACGGGCTGTCATACCTAGGCCATCACCCGTGTTGATGAATGCATTGGTACTGGCATGGAAAATACGGCCTGCGCCACCCGTAGCAAATAGCGTAGCTTTGGCGTGAAATGCGACCACTTTACCGGTCTCGATTTCTAGCGCAGTGACGCCCAATACATCACCATCTGCATCGCGGATTAAATCAAGCGCGAACCATTCAATTAGAAACTGCGTTTGCGCATGCACGTTGCGCTGGTAAAGCGTATGCAACATGGCATGACCGGTGCGGTCAGCCACGGCGCAGGTGCGCGAAATGGCTTCTGCGCCGTAATGGCGGGTCATGCCGCCAAACGGGCGCTGGAAAATCTTGCCGTTATCTAGGCGGTCAAACGGCATGCCAAAATGCTCTAATTCATATATTGCATCGGCCGCATTTTTACACATAAACTCTATGGCATCCTGGTCACCCAGATAATCCGAACCTTTGATGGTGTCGTACATATGCCAGTGCCAGTCATCCTGCCCCAGATTACTTAGCGCGGCGGCGATACCACCCTGAGCTGCTACAGTATGCGAACGCGTCGGGAATACTTTGGAGAGCACAGCAACATTCAACCCGCTATCAGCCAGTTGCAATGCGGCACGCAAACCCGCGCCACCACCGCCCACCACAATCGCATCAAATTTTCGGACTTCAATCGCCATCAAATACTCCACACAATCCATGTTGCCCACAGTGCATAAATAACCAGAACCACCCTGACCAGCCATTCGAGGCGCAATCTAAGCACTTGATGATGCACATAATCCATCATGATCTCGCGCACCCCCAACCAGGCGTGATACATGAGTGCCCAGAAAAACAGCAAGCTAAGTGTCCTGAATGGGATTGGTGAACACCAGACTTTCCATCCATCAAAGCCTATTGGAGGGCTGACTAGCCAATAGATGAGCACGACCACGGAGTAAACAGCCATGGTGCCTGCTGTCAGGCGTTGCCACATCCAGTCACCAAAACCATGACCACGGCGCATTACCATAGTAAAAATGCCATTAATACTGTTAGCACACCGCTGACAATCAGAACGCTCATGCTGCTGGCACGCGCAAATCTAAGGTTCAAGCCCAAATGTGCATCAAGCGCCAGGTGACGCAAACCTGCCAGTGCATGGTGTAGATAAGCCCAAATAATCAGTAGATAAATCAGCCTGAACAATGGCGTTTTTAATAAGGTATGCACTTCAGCATAGCTATCTGGTGAGGCCAAACTTTGTTGGAACAACAGAAGCAGTAAAGGCAGCAATAGGAATAAAAACGCACCGCTAGCACGGTGCATGATGGAAACCAGCGCTGGTAAAGGCAAGCGAATAGTGAATAAGTTGAGGTTTTTAGGGCGCTTGGCAGCCATTTAGTCTAGCTCGCTGCGATAGTGGTAAGCATCTGTCAGGCACAAGCCCAAGCGCCACTCGATAGGTTTGTCGCCGTAGGTATAAGCAGTGCGTTCCACCTGCAATAATGGGCTATCTAAAGCCACACCTAGTGCTTGCGATGAGGTTTCATCGGCCGCCACAGCTTTCAATGCCTCTTCGGCACGCACCATGCGGATGCCGTAAGCCTGCTCATACATGCTATTCATTGAGCCGCCATAGGCGTTGATCTGTGCGCTATCCAGCCCTGTAAACGTAGCCGCTGACACTGCAATATGATCGAGAATCAGTGGTTGGCTGGCATGCACCAATAAGCGCTTGATCTCGATAATCGGGCTACCGACTTCAATACCCAAGCGCACAGCAACTCTTTTAGAGGCTATGGCTCGCTCGCAACTCAATAACTGGTGACGCGGAAAAATCTTAGCGCCATCTTCATCGGCCAGGCGCAAAAAACGTACCTTTACGCCCTCTTCTGCGTGAGAAACGACATAGGTACCTTTACCCTGGCGGCGCATCATGATGTTATCTGCGACCAACGCATCAATAGCCTTGCGCACCGTGCCCTGGCTGACTTGGTAACGGCTGGCCAATTCCATTTCACTGGGAATCACTGCGCCTGCCGCCCATTCGCCATTGATGAGGCTCTGGGTGAGCATTTTTTTTATTTGTTCATACAAAGGCTGATAGCTAGGCAATCCTATATGGGCTTGTGCCATATCAGGTTGCGCGCTATTTGTTTGGCTATCGGTTTTTTGATTTGCGGCTTGAGAGGCTTGTACTTGCATAGCGTTTAGTTTATCGCATGCTTTTACTCAAAGTCTAGTGTGTTATGTCTTATATAAGAGTTATCTTTCGTTACACCACTATCTATTATTAAAAACTTTTCTAGAAGTAAAATCCTAGCGATATTCTGCTCATATTCTTCTGCGTAAAATTGACTTTAGGGTCATACGCCAGGCGAATGAAATATTTTGCCCACTCGTCAGAAATGGCAGCGCCAGTGCCGGCAATTGATTTACCGTCTGCATCTGCTGGGCCACTTTTATTAAAAATATCCAGTGTCAGCTTGTTCTTATCTGCTACCGAATAATGGAGCAATAGATGATCAATCTGCTGCCCAGGCATGACTCTGTCATCTTTCACTCGATATAAAGCAATGTCTTTGCCCTCTTCAAACTCAAACCCTGCGCCGTATGTGATCGAGTCATTGGGGTCAAAATTGATATTGTCGTAAGGTTTTAGATTGGTTCGCCCATAGCCAACGATGGCGTGCAAGGCCCCACCAAGCTCAAGCGTTAGAGAACCGCCTATAAATCCATAATCTGCGACTTGAATAGTGGAATCAGCCTTAAGCAAGTCCCATTTATCTACGCGCTCATAACCAGCTCTGGCCTGCTTAAAGTCTGCAGGAGTTTCTGAGTAATAAGCCAGCCAAGCTGACTGCTGGTCAAATTTGGCACGCAGATTAATGTCTGTAGCACTCAGTTGTTTGGCTGAATATTGAGAGACTGTTAATTTATATTGGATGTCGCTTGCTTCATCAGAGCCATCAGCAAATGCATTGAACGCTACCAACTGCAAAGCAATAAAAAAGGCTTTGCCAATGGTTGGATAAAAACGATGTGTTAAAAGGAAGGTGGGCTGCATGAGCTGACTAAGGTACAAACCTGATTGCCTACATTGCGAAAACGGTGTTGCTCACGGCTATTAAAATAATAGGCATCGCCAACGCCAAGCACGCGAGTTGAACCACCTACCGTGACCTCAAGCTGACCATTAATAATCACCCCGCCCTCCTCACCTTCATGTTGTAGCATGATCATGCCAGTATCTGCGCCCACCTGGTAGGTTTCATAGAGGATTTGTAAGGCATGGCCAGCCTTGGCCGAGCCAATCTGGCGGTATGAGATGCCCTCGCCACCGCTGATCTCGGTCAGTGTTTCAGCTCGGTAAAAGACTTCACTCTGCATGCCTGGCAACTCATCGGAAAAGAACTCACCTAACGTCATGGGTATACCCGCCAGAATGCGCTTAAGGGCGCTGACTGATGGACTGGTATTACCCGACTCAATCAAAGAAATAGTGGCATTCGCCACGCCAGCACGTTTTGCCAACGTGCGTTGCGAAAACTGGTGCCGTAAGCGTATCAGGCGCAAGCGAAACCCAATATCCATGTCCATATTCAAGCCTAATTGTTCAGGTGTTTAGAGTGTTAAATATACAATAACAGTGATGTGTTCGTCACCAATTAAATCAATCACTTAAATTGATAAAAATACAGTCTTGACACTAGATACTGAACACTACGAAACTTGCTGCATTCACTCAATGCTATTCAAGGCCTTCATCATGCCCACGCCCAATATCAAACTGCCCAATATGGATCATTACTGGGTGCCGTTTACAGCCAATCGACAGTTCAAGGCCATGCCGCGTCTATTCAAAGCGGCAAAAGGCAATTACTTCACGACCATGGATGACCGCCAAATACTGGATGGCACAGCAGGCTTGTGGTGCGTGCCTGCAGGGCATGGTCGCGAAGAGATTGCCGCAGCAGTCGGCAATCAACTACGCACACTAGACTATGCACCGGCTTTCCAGACCAGCCACCCACTGGCGTTTGAGGCAGCGGAACGCGTGGCGCAATACATGCCTGCGGGGCTGGATCGCATATTCTTCACCAACTCTGGCTCTGAATCGGTAGAGACAGCGCTCAAAATCGCGCTGGCTTACCATCGCGTATGCGGCAACCCGCTGCGCAACAAGCTTATAGGTCGCGAGCGCGGTTATCATGGCGTGAATTTTGGTGGCATTGCAGTGGGCGGCATTGCAGGCAACCGTAAGGCTTTTGGCAATGCACTGGCTGGCGTTGACCATATCCGCCACCCACTAGACATCGTCAACAATGCCTTCACCAAGGGCGTACCTGAGGATGGCGGTATCGCGCTGGCCAACGAGTTTGAACAGCGCATCATGACCTTGCACGACCCCGCAACCATTGCCTCGCTGATTGTTGAACCGATGCAAGGCTCAGCAGGCGTCATCGTGCCACCTAAAAACTACCTGAAGCGCCTGCGAGAGATTTGCACCAAGCACGGCATATTGCTGATATTTGATGAAGTGATTACAGGCTTTGGCCGCTTGGGCACCAGGTTCGGTGCGGATTATTTTGATGTGATCCCTGACATCATTACCTGCGCCAAAGGCCTGACCAATGGCGTGGTTCCTATGGGTGCAGTCGCGGTGAAGCGCGAAATCTATGATGCTTTCATGGAAAACTCAGCCGCTAACGCGATTGAATTGCCGCATGGCTACACCTATAGCGCCATCCCCATTGCCTGTGCCGCTGCGATTGCCACGCTGGATATCTTCGCCAACGAAAAACTGGAAGATCGTGGAGCAAGCTTGAGCGGCAGGCTTGAATCAGCAGCACATTCGCTGAAGGGCCTGCCCATGGTGAAAGACATCCGCAATATCGGGCTGGTGGCTGGCATCGAGTTCGAGGCGATTGCCGGAAAACCTGGTGCTATGTCCTTCGCTACCTACCTGAAATGCTATGAGATGGGCGTGCATGTGCGCTATACCGGCGACATCATCGCCGTATCGCCACCGCTCACTATCGAGCCACATGAAATTGACCGCATCTTCAGTACGATTGCCGATGCGATTAAATTCGTTGTAGCCGCGGGTGATGCTGGGCTTGATCACACGCGTTACCTAAAAAACGAGCAAGATTGGGCAATGCATCAATCGCATCAGGCACACATTAACCACCCAATATTGGAGCATCTGGAATGAGCGCAAAAACAATAGGCCACTACATCAATGGCCAACATGTTGCAGGCACTAGCAGTCGATTTGGTGATGTCTACAACCCTGCAACTGGTGAAGTGCAGGCGCAATTAAGCTATGCCACAGCAGTGGAGGTAGATCATGCAATTAGCGCTGCACAAGCGGCCTTTCCTGCATGGTCGAGTACGCCAGCATTAAAACGTGCTCGCATTCTATTCAAATTCAAAGCCTTGCTTGACGAACATGCCAATGAGCTGGCTAAAACAATCTCGCTGGAACATGGCAAAACCATCAGCGATGCGCGAGGAGAAGTCACGCGCGGCATCGAGGTAGTCGAGTTTGCCTGTGGCATGCCGCACCTGCTCAAAGGCGATTACAACGAGCAGGTCGGCACTGGCATCGACACATATAGCATGCACCAGCCACTTGGCGTAGTGACGGGCATTACGCCTTTCAACTTTCCCGTCATGGTACCGCTGTGGATGATCCCAATGGCATTGGCAACGGGGAATACTTTTGTGCTAAAACCATCCGAGAAGACCCCAAGTGCCAGTCTAATGCTTGCCGATTTACTTGCTGAAGCTGACTTGCCTGCAGGCGTGTTCAACCTGGTGAATGGCGATAAGGAAGCAGTGGATGTATTGCTGACAGACAAACGCATACAGGCCATCAGCTTTGTAGGCTCCACGCCAATTGCCGAATATATCTACAGTACCGGTACCAAGAACGGCAAACGTGTACAGGCGCTGGGCGGCGCCAAGAACCACTTGGTAGTGATGCCAGACGCTGATATTGATCAGGTCGCTGATGCATTGATAGGCGCAGGCTATGGTTCTGCCGGCGAGCGCTGTATGGCGATTTCGGTCGCGGTGACTGTAGGCAATACAGCCGACGCATTGATTGCAAAACTGCAGGAAAAAGTGAAAGACATCACCATTGATCAAGGCTTAAATGAAAAAGCCGATATGGGCCCGCTAGTCACGCCACAGCACTATGCCAAAGTAAAAGAGTATGTTGACCTGGGCATCACCGAAGGCGCGAAACTGGTCATTGATGGGCGCGGCTATAGCCATGCTGGGCATGAACAAGGATTCTTTCTAGCGCCCTGTTTATTCGATAACGTGACCAAAGATATGCGCATCTACAAAGAGGAGATTTTCGGCCCAGTGCTCTCAATAGTGCGTGCAGAGACGTTTGAAGAGGCGCTACAACTGGTCAATGACCATGAGTTTGGCAACGGCGTAGCGATTTTTACACGTGATGGCGAATTAGCCCGTGAATTCACGCATCGAGTTCAAGCTGGCATGGTTGGCGTCAATGTGGCCATCCCTGTGCCGATTGCTTTCCACAGCTTTGGCGGTTGGAAACGCTCGTTATTTGGCGACCATCATATCTACGGTACCGAAGGCATCCGTTTTTATACGCGCCTAAAAACAACCACCTCGCGTTGGCCAGCCAGCAACAAAGGCACAGGTGCTGAGTTTGTCATGCCAACCATGAAATAATTGCTGTAAGCTTCACAAGCCCTTCAGGCCAGCAGATTTTGGCCTGAGGGGCTTTGTTATTGAGCTCAAGAACTAAGAAAACCCGATATTCCACAAAATCTCAGCACCGCACAACGCACTACCAGCATCGCCGCACTTAATGCGGTTTCGACCTTGTCCCAGATCGGCCAGTTTGGTCTTGGCACAACCCTACTGCCTATCGTATTAGAAGCCCGGCATGCAACCCCAGAGCTGATTGGCCTGACCAGTGCAGCCTTCTGGTTCGGCATGCTGGGAGGGTTACTCGCAGCAGGCCAATTGACGCGTTCGCTCGGCTATCGCAATACCGTGATTCTTGGCCTGGTGGTAAGTGCCATCAGTTTCGTATTGATTCCAACATTAGAGATTCAGTGGTGGCTTTTACCATCAGCGCTCGTGGGATTTGGCTTGGGTTTACGATGGATTGCCAATGAAACATGGCTTTATCGCCTATCACCAGAACATGCTCGGGGCCGCATTATCGGCATTCATGAAACCTTGATTGCAATTGCTTCAGTAGCAGGGCCGATGATTATTGTCGCACTTGGCGTCAGCAAGCCCAGCGCATTCTGGGTGGCTGCGGCAGCTTGCATGACAGCCATTCCACCACTATTCATTGCAAGCACTATCACAGCTGTCGATGAAACGGTTGCAGATACTAAGCAATCCAGCAAGCACTCCATTAAGAAAACCTTACGCCTCAACCTAATGTTTTGGCTGGGCTTAGGAGGCTTAATCGCAGGCTTGGGTGGTTGGATAGAAGGTAGCTTACTGGCACTGCTGCCTGTTTATGTCGGCGATATAGGACTATCTAGTAAAGATACCGCATGGCTACTCACCGTGCTGGGCATAGGTGCCATGGTTTGCCAGTATCCGATAGGCTGGCTATCAGACCACAAAGAGGTTATTTACACCGCGAAACTATGTGCAACATTCGGCATGATCGCGGTTATTGTAGTACTTGTGGGAGGGCATAACTTATCAGCACTTGCCATCATGGCTTTCCTCGTTGGCGGCATGAGTGGCGGTTTGCTTACCTTGGGCATGGTGTGGGCTACTCTTCAAGGTACTGGCAGTGAGATTACCGATCGTGTGCGACAGGTCTCAATTATATACACTACGCTATCAGCTTTAGGCCCTATGTGTGCGGGCTTTATTGTGAGCCATACCAGCAGTGCCAGTTTGTTTTGGCAACAGCTTGTTGTTATCTTGGTGCTGATTACCGTCCTATTAATCCAGCCACGCGGCAATTAGGATATTTAAGATTTAACTGGATGAAAAAGTTTTAATCCAACTGATACGTTTAATTCATCGAGTTCAACTTCCGGTCGCCAACGCAAACTTGAAAAAGGCGGATTGCCGTCATTCGGTCCAATAGGTCCCTTGAAATATAAATCAGCAACATCGTTAAAATCTTTTATAGATAATTGCTTGTTATTCAAAAGAGTAGGCAAGACTGCTTCAAAATGCCCTTGCCATCCTTCACTGTGACCAGAATCAATGGCGCTTAAAGCTTGATGAGAAATTCTATAAATGGGGAAAAAGCCTTTTTGTAGAAACTTATAATCTTCCTTGGAAATTTTGCTTAATATTTTAAATGGCACCCGAACACTAGCCCACCAACCCCAGGCTGGCTGCATTTCATAAGTTGTAAGATGACTTAAGAGTAAGTCTGATTGATCGTGCTCGAATAATTTAAAAAAAGAAGACCACTCACCAGCAAGCAACACATCAAACTCAATGACCCAATAACGCTCGTAATTAAATGACTTCCAAAAATTAAGCACTGGATAATGCGCAGACCCAGGAACTAACTTCCCTTTAATGAAGCAATCATATCCAAGGCTGGCTTCTATTTGATTAACGTCGAATAGGAAAATATGACTGCCAATTCCCAATTTACCTAAGTAGTTTCGCCAAGAATCCAGCACTTCAGAATCGGCTGCATCGACCAGTACATAGCACTGCATCGTATTTATAGTAGCCTGCCTGATAGCGATAAACCTTCTAGCTAAGTCTTCACTCCAAACGTGCGTTAGAAATAATACTGCTTCGCTTTTAGTGGTTTCCAATGCGTTCATATTGAATATCAACCAAATTAAATTGTTGGATACGACTTAAGATTGGTAAATTTGATAGGCTGAGTATACCGACATTAAAACGCTGTGCGATATTCGGCCTGTGGAAGGAATAATGCTGCCCAGCAGAAAATTTAGACAAAAAAAATCTAGTCGATTAACTCGACTAGATTTTTTGTTTGGCGGAAGCGGTGAGATTCGAACTCACGAAGGGCTCTCACCCTCGCTAGTTTTCAAGACTAGTGCCTTCAACCACTCGGCCACACTTCCAAGGCGAGCATTTTAGCACAGCATTTCAGTCATCGGCTATGTCCATGTCAGGAAAAAGTACATCAGTGAAGCCGAAAGTGCGTAAATCTTCTATGCGCATTGGGTAAAGAATGCCGTCCAGATGATCACATTCATGCTGTACAACGCGTGCATGGAAGCCACTGACTGTGCGGTCTATAACGTTTCCATACTGGTCAAAGCCCGTGTATCGCAGATTAGTAAACCGCGGTACTACGCCGCGCATGCCAGGAACTGAAAGGCAGCCTTCCCAGCCCTCATCCATTTCATTATCCACTTGGCTTAATATGGGGTTAATCAAAACGGTATAAGGCACCTGCTCAGCATCGGGATAACGCGGATTCTTGCCTACGCCAAATATCACCACACGCAAGCTCACACCAATCTGAGGCGCTGCGATACCAGCACCATCCATATGCGCCATGGTATCTTCCATATCCTGAATCAAGGCGTGTAATTCTGGTGTGTCGAATGATTCAACAGGCAACGCTCTTTGTAACAGGATAGGGTCGCCCATGCGTAATACAGTTTTAATGGCCATAAATAATCACCACCTGTTCAATTAAGTTTCGTACACGATGCATGGTTTCATCCAGCACAGCGCCTATATCTTCATATTTAATACCGTGCAGGCTGTTGCCGCGGCCTGCTGCGTAGTTGGCTACAGGGCAAATTGCAGCATAGTTGATTTCCAATTCCCTTGCTAACACTGCTTCCGGCATCCCTGTCATGCCCACCATCGTTGCGCCATCACGTTCAAGCCGATTGATCTCTGCAGCTGTTTCTAGCCTAGGGCCTTGCACACAGGCATAGACTCCACCATCGATTAATGATTCATTGGCTAGCTGAGCGGCCTGTTTACATAAGTCTATTAGTTTTTCGCTATAAGGTTCAGTAAAATCGATATGTTTTACCAATTTATCAACGCCATCGTAAAACGTATTTTTACGGCCATGGGTGTAATCGATAATCTGATCTGGCACTACCACCGTACTCGGCTTTAAGGTCTCATGAATGCCACCAACAGTGGCTACAGCGACGATATCAGTCACGCCTTCAGATTGTAATGCCCACATATTAGCGCGATAGTTCACAGCATGTGGCGGTATGGTATGACCATTACCATGGCGTGCCAAAAAGATCACTGGATGACCACACATCTCACCAAACAAGAGCGGGCCAGATGGCTCGCCATACGGTGTGCGGATGAGTTGACGGCCTGTGATCGTCAGGTTGGCTAATTGGGTTAAACCCGTGCCGCCTATAATGCCTAGCATGCTTATTCCTAAACCTTTAAAGAACCGAATTGTAACGTAAAGTTCAGATAAATCCTCATCGTCAGGCAAACTTGGGAGCAAGCTTTATGGCATACTTATCGCGATTATGAATAGCCCCAACTCCGCAAATCAAGATGCCACGCAAGCAAGCCTAGCACTCGCTAGTACGCATTATGAAAACTTCCCCGTAGCATCTATTTTATTGCCGATGCGATTACGCAAACCTATCGGCCTGATTTACGCCTTTGCCAGGCAAGCCGATGACTTTGCTGATGAAGGCGATTTAACACCTGAGCAACGCCTGGAATTATTGAATGGTTTCAAACTTGAGCTGGATAAAATCGCCAATAATCAAGCCAGTGAATCCGCCTTGTTTACTGCGATTAAAGCCATGGTCACTGAATACGATCTGCCCCTGGCACCCTTTTACGATTTACTTGATGCATTCAGCCAAGACGTAGTGAAATCCCGCTACCAGAACTTTGGTGAAGTCATTGACTACTGCCGCCGCTCCGCCAATCCGGTTGGCCGCTTGCTTCTCCATTTGTATGGCTACGCAACGCCCCGCAATATAGGCCTTGGGGATGCCATCTGTAGCGCCTTGCAAATCATCAACTTCCTGCAGGATGTCGCCATTGATTACAAAAAAGATCGCATTTACTTTCCATTAGATGAAATGGAAAAATATAAAGTGACAGAGAAACAGATCGCCAATGGTGAGACCCATGGCACATGGCCCATGTTTATGGAATTTGAGATTGATCGCGCGCGCCGCCTACTGCAATCTGGCGCCCCCCTCGGTCTGGTGCTACCAGGCCGTATCGGCCTCGAAATGCGCATGATTATTGCGGGTGGCGAGCGCATTTTGCATAAACTCCATAAATCACGTGGCGATATATACAGCCAACGGCCTGTACTGAATACTCGCGATTGGCTGTATATGGGTTACCGTGCCATCACTAAACGCTAATGAATAAATAATCGCCCAATGACCCCACAAGAATATTGCCAGCAAAAAGCCGCTGCTAGCGGTTCCAGTTTTTACTATAGCTTTATGTTTCTTCCAAAACCGCGGCGCGAGGCGATTACTGCGCTCTACGCGTTTTGTCGCGAAGTAGATGATATTGCCGACGAATGCCAAGATATAGACATCGCACGCACTAAACTAGCTTGGTGGCGTGCCGAGATTAGTAATCTCTATGCAGGAAAACCGCAACATCCCGTCACCAAAGCACTAGCTACGCCTGTTAAAAGTTACGCGCTGCAAGAACAGCATTTCCAGGAAATCATCGATGGTATGGAGATGGATTTAAACCAGAGCCGTTATGTCGATTTTGACGAACTGCAAGTCTACTGTTACCGCGTTGCTAGCGTTGTTGGCATCCTTGCAGCCTCCATATTCGGGTATAGCAACCCTGCTACCCTGCTCTACGCACACGATCTTGGCCTAGCTTTCCAGCTGACTAATATCACGCGTGATGTAGGCGAAGATGCCCGCCGTGACCGTATCTATTTACCGCTGGAAGAGCTAGAGAAATTTAGTGTTACCGAGCATGATATCCTGCAGGGACACGAATCAGACAAGGTTAAGCAATTACTCGACTTTCAGATTGCAAGAGCTGAAAGCTATTACGACAAAGCCTTCAACCAATTGCCAGCGGAAGACCGCAAAGCCCAGCGCACAGGCTTGATCATGGCCGCCATCTATCGCGCGGTGCTGGATGAAATCAAACTGGATGGTGCGCAAAAAGTGCTCAACTCACGTACTTCACTCACCCCGCTACGTAAACTATGGCTGGCCTGGATCACATGGGTAAAGAACTAGCTGCACGCGTTGCCGTCATCGGTGGCGGTTGTGCAGGTTTAGCCGCAGCAAGCAGACTGGCAGAGAACGGGATTAACGTCACGCTTTACGAAGCCAGCCCCCATCTGGGTGGTCGTGCCCGTGGCCTCAGTTGGAAAGGTCTGCGCCTGGATAATGGCCAACACATTCTGCTCGGCGCTTACAGCGAAACTCTGTGTTTGCTAAAACTTGCTGGCGTAGATGAGGCAACCGCATTATTGCGCTTGCCTTTGCAACTCACTATGCATGGGGCTTTTGAGCTTAAAGCCTGCACTTTGTTGCCTGCACCATTGCATATACTGGCAGGCCTGCTAAGCGCAAAAGGATTGTCCTGGAGCGAACGTTTTGCCGCGATTCGTTTTATGGTCTGGATGCGCCTAACCAACTTCACCCTGCTACATGATGAAACCCTAGAAAGCCTGTTCACACGAAAGTCACAGCCTGCCAGATTGGTGCAATTACTATGGGAACCCTTATGCCTGGCAGCACTGAATACGCCGCTGAACAAAGCCAGTGCAAATGTCTTCCTCAGTGTATTGCGTGATAGCTTTGCCAGGAAAAAACAGGATAGCGACATGCTGCTGCCCCGTTGCGACCTGTCTGCGCTCATCGCTGACCCATTGGCTGCTTACATCGAACAACAAGGCGGTGCAGTTAAAACCCATGCGCCTATCAATCAGGTTTTGAAAGCGACCTCTGGTTTTGCCTTGATTACCGATGCGGGCGAAAGCCTTGAATACAGTCATGTGGTCATGGCGGTTTCACCATTCAGGTTATCTACCCTGACCAGTGAACTGAGTGAATATACAGAAAGTAGGCAACTTACTGAGCAACTAAGTTACCAGCCCATCTATACCGTCTATCTGCAATATGCAGAAAATACCAGCTTGGCTACACCAATGCAGGGATTAACGGGTGGCATCAGCCAATGGGTATTTGATCGTGGTCAACTATATGGCCAGCAAGGTCTGCTAGCAGTAGTGGTCAGTGCTGAAGGATCGCATCAAGCGATTACACAAGAGGCTTTGGCCATTGCAGTCGCTGATGAACTGGCAGCTGCGTTTCCACATTTAGGTCAACCCTTGTGGCATAAGGTGATTGCTGAAAAACGCGCTACATTCTCTTGTGAAGCCAATATCCTGCGTCCGCACCAAGTCACGGTTATTCCTAATTTATATCTGGCTGGTGACTACACTGCTGGCGATTACCCCGCTACTATTGAGGGCGCTATCCGTAGCGGCGTACAATGTGCGAATTACATTATCGGTAGCACGCAATGAGCCCTGCTTTATCTGACTTTTTAATCCATTGGGCCATCATGAGCCTGTCTTTGTGGGTTGCCAGCTTTATATTCAAAGGCGTTAAATTCTCAAGCCGTTCTTCACTGTTTATCTCCGCGCTGCTACTTGGTTTTGTGAACGCTATTATTCGGCCAATAATGCTTGTACTGACATTTCCTTTAACATTGCTGACCTTGGGATTCTTCATCCTGATAGTTAACGCATTGATGATCATGCTCGTAGCCAAACTAGTAAGTGGCTTTAAGCTATCAGGCTTTTGGACTGCCTTTTTCGTCAGTATTTTTATCGCAATTTTCGGTTTTTGCATTGAGCTTTTACTGCCTAGCCAAGGCATTGCTGTCATTCAGCATACCAACACCATTTCCGTCTAATCGTATTACTCTTATCTAAAGTCAGATCATGCTGAGCACCCGCGCCGTTAAATACCCTACTTCCAGCTATAAACATAAACCACAGCATTTACAAGAGCGTGTGATCATGGTCACGGGCGCTGGTCAAGGCTTAGGCCGAGTAGCCGCGCTAAGCTTTGCGGCAGAAGGCGCGACTGTGATTCTGGTCGGCAGAAAACTAGATAAACTCGAAAAAGTTTATGATGAAATTCTGGTGCAAAATTCACCCGAGCCTATCATCTTTGTAATGGATTTCGACAAAGCCGAGGAGCAGGAATATGCCAACATGGCCGAGGCCATCTACAAGCAATTAGGCCGCCTAGATGGTATTTTGCATAACGCCACGCATTTTGATAATTTAAGCCCACTGGAAATTCAAACTACCAAACAGCTAGAACGCATGATGCGCGTCAACGTCAGCGCACCATTCGCCATGACTAAAGCCTGTTTGCCACTTTTGAAAGAATCGCCAGACGCCTCTGTAATTTTCACATCCACTAGTGCCGCTAACAAACCAACAGCTTACTGGGGCATGCATGCCATCAGTAAACACGCAGCCGATTACATGATGAAAATATGGGCATCAGAGTTAGAGAAATTTCCATATTTGCGGCTCAATACGGTAATCCCAGGTGCAATTCAAACACCGCAACGCAAGAAATCACACCCTGGTGAGGTGCATGACGACCTGCCAGAAACCAAGAGCGCAATGCCGATTTATCACTTTTTAATGGGTAAAGATGGCAAAGGGATCAGCGGTAAGATATTTGAAGCAAAAAGCCTGAAGCTTGCTGCCAACCAGCTTGAGGTTAAACCTTCTGTCTGAGCGCAAGGTTTGAAGTAGGTCTTTGAAGTAGTTAATGATTCCGTAAGTGGTTTAAAGCTTCTTCCAGACGTTCTACACCAATCACTTCGATCCCTTTGATAGGCTGCTTGGGCGCATTGGCTTTAGGCACAATAGCCTTGGTAAACCCCAGTTTTGCGGCTTCTTTAAGGCGCTCTTGCCCACGTTGAACAGGGCGTACTTCCCCCGCCAATCCAACCTCACCAAATACAACAAGTTTGTTATCTAGTGATTTGTTTTTTAAAGAAGAAACGATAGATAAAAGCACAGCCAAATCGACTGCTGGCTCCGCTATCTTGACCCCACCAACTGCGTTAATAAATACATCCTGATCGAAACAGGCCACGCCAGCATGGCGATGCAGCACTGCCAACAACATGGCCAATCGGTTTTGCTCAAGCCCTACACACAAGCGTTTAGGATTAGGCGCATGGGCTTCGTCCACTAGCGCCTGAATCTCAATGAGTAACGGCCTGGTACCCTCTTGCGTTACCGTAATGCAAGAACCAGCGACCTGCTCCGCGTGATGCGATAAAAATAAGGCTGATGGATTGCTGACTTCGCGCAAACCTTTCTCTGTCATGGCAAACACGCCCAGTTCATTGACTGCGCCAAAGCGATTCTTGAAAGCGCGTATCAATCGAAAACTGGAGTTCTGATCACCCTCGAAATAGAGGACGGTATCAACGATATGCTCAAGTACACGTGGCCCAGCCAGCGAACCTTCTTTGGTAACGTGGCCAACCAATATAACCGTAATCCCTAACTGCTTGGCAGCACGCGTAAGCTGCGCCGAGCACTCGCGCACCTGTGCCACAGAGCCAGGCGCAGACTGCAATAACTCCGAATATACCGTTTGAATCGAATCAATCACGGCAATATCAGGCTTATGCGTTTGTAGTACGGTCAGAATTTTTTCAAGCTGGATTTCGGCCAGCAATTCTACTGGGCTTGCATCCAACTCCAGCCGCCTAGCACGCATGGCAATCTGTTGTGGAGATTCTTCACCACTCACATATAGGGCTTTGCGTTGCTTGCCCACATGGCAGAGCGTTTGCAGCAGCAATGTGGACTTACCAATTCCTGGATCACCGCCAATTAAAACAACGCCGCCTGGTACAAGCCCACCACCAAGCACACGATCAAACTCACTAATACCTGTAGGTTGCCGTAGAATTTCCGCAGCTTCAACCTCTGATAGCTTCTGTAAGCCAGCGGTGGGCGCTAAAGAGGCATAGCGATTAACGGTAGGCGCCTCTGCAATCGTCTCCACCAAGGTATTCCAGGCCATGCAACTTGGGCATTGACCTTGCCATTTGGGCGATTGTCCGCCGCATTCGGTGCAGGTATAGATCGTCTTTGCTTTAGCCATGCGTTTCAATCACCTCAAAAGGTACACGTGGAGCCACGGCACACAACAATTCATAACCAACTGTGCCAGAGGCTTCGGCTACTGCATCAACAGTAACCTGCGCGCCCCATAATTCAACAGCACTGCCAACATCAGCTTCTAGAATGTCGCTAATGTCAGCAAACAACATATCCATGGAAACACGGCCCAATGTCTTGGTGACTTTGCCATTGATCGCAATTGGCGTGCCACTTGGCGCGTGGCGGGGATACCCATCTGCATAGCCGCAGGCGACAATGCCCACTCGCGTCAATTCTTTTGCCGTAAATGTGTGGCCGTAGCCAACACTCTCGCCCGCTTGTAAAGTCTGTACGGCAATAATCTCGGTAGTCAGTTGCATTGCAGGTTTCAGACCAAAACTTGTTGCTGCCTGACCAGAAACTGGAGTAGCGCCATACAGCATGATGCCTGGACGAACCCAGTCCGTATGACTTTCTGGATAGCGTAGCAAGGCAGCGGAGTTAGCCACGGATGTCTGGTAACTAAAGGTTTGGGTTGCTTCATGGAATTTGGCTAACGCTTCGGAAATGCCGCTATCTTCATCTGCAGCGGCGAAGTGCGTCATCATGACTATGTTCTTAACATTCGCTAATTTTGATAAACGCTGGATTTGTGTCGCATATACTTGAGGCCTAAATCCAAGGCGATTCATGCCCGTATTCATTTTCAGGAAAATTTCTATGGGCTGTGAAAGTACTACATTTTCAAGTATTGCCATCTGCTGTTCATTATGTACCACAATGCTTAAAGCCCACTGAGCGGCCAATTCCAACTCGTCTGCCTCAAACACGCCTTCCAACAGCATAATTGTTTGCTTGTATCCTGCCTCGCGCAGGCTGATGGCTTCATTGATACCAAGTACGGCAAAGCCATCTGTTTCAGCTAGCCCCTTCGCCACGCGCAACAAGCCATGCCCATACGCATTAGCTTTGACGACAGCCATGACATTGGACTTTGGAGCAATCTTTTTAACAATCGCCAGATTATGGCGCAGAGCGTCAAGATGAATTGTGGCTAGAATTGGCCGCATGCGCAATTAATGATCGTAGCCAGAACCAGAGGCGTAGTTCTCAAAGCGCGTGTGTTCGCCGAGGAATGATAGTCTGACCATACCAATAGGGCCATTACGCTGCTTGGCGATGATGATTTCAGCCGTACCTTTATCTTCACTATCCGGGTTATATACCTGATCGCGGTAAATAAAGAGGATCAAGTCTGCATCCTGCTCAATCGCACCGGATTCACGCAAGTCAGACATCACAGGTCGTTTATCAGGGCGTTGCTCAACGCTCCGGTTAAGCTGTGAAAGCGCTACTACTGGCACATCCAGCTCTTTGGCCAATGCTTTAAGTGAGCGAGAAATTTCAGAGATTTCAGTAGCCCGATTTTCACCCTGGCGACCAGAAGGTGCTGACATCAACTGCAAGTAATCGACAACAATCAAGCCTAACTTGCCACACTGGCGATGTAATCTACGTGCCCTGGCGCGCACGTCAAATGAGCTTAAACCTGCGCCCTCATCTATAAAGATAGGCGCCTCATTCAAGCGGCCAAGCGCGGTAGTCAGCTTGATCCAGTCTTCATCTTCAAGGCGCCCAGTACGCATGCGGTGCTGATCCAAGCGCCCTACGGAACCTATCATCCGCATAGCAAGCTGTGTGGCAGCCATTTCCATAGAGAATACGGCTACGGGCAAACCACTATCCAACGCTACATTCTCGGCAATATTCAGTGAGAAAGCAGTTTTACCCATAGAGGGTCGACCAGCCACAATGATCAAATCGCCAGGCTGGAAGCCAGATGTCTTTGAATCAAGGTCGGTATATCCAGTCGAAACACCTGTCACATCGCTAGGGTTATCGCGCTGAAATAGCTGGTCAATACGGTCTGCTACTTGTGGCAATAATACTTTGATGTCGATGAAACCATCCGTTGCACGCTTACCACCCTCTGCAATCTGGAAAATCTTGGCTTCTGCTTCATCCAGCAATTGCTGCGCATCACGCCCTTGTGGACTATAGGCACTTTCAGCAATATCCGAACCGACTTCCACAAGCTTGCGCATGACTGCACGCTCATGCACGATTTCTGCATAGCGGCGAATATTGGCAGCGGTTGGTGTGTTTTGCGCCAATGCGCCGAGATAGGCAATACCGCCGACCGCAGAAAGCTCAGCTGCATTTTCCAGCGACTCTGCGACAGTCACAATATCTGCCGGCCGATTGCGTTCTATCAACTTAGCAATATGCTCAAATATCAGCCTATGGTCGTGCCGATAAAAATTGCTTGACGACAGAATGTCAGCAACTTTATCCAGCGCTTCATTTTCAAGCAGTAAGCCGCCGAGCACTGATTGCTCAGCTTCTACTGAATGAGGGGGGAGTTTTAATGCATCTAGGGATTCGTCTGCCATAAATTCGATTATAACAACTGGTTCAATATTCTTGTGTTTTGAATGCTTGTGTTTTTGAAAACGAATAAAACAGGCAATAAAAAAGGCCGCCTAAGCAGCCTTTTTTTAATTCAAAGCTTAATAATTAAGCTTCGCCAATTACGGTAATGGTGACATCTACCACTACGTCATGGTGCAGGGCAATGCTCACTGCATGGTCACCAACAATCTTCAATGGACCATCTGGTAAGCGTACTTCAGCCTTAGCCACTTCAAAGCCTTTAGCAGTTAAGCCTTCAGCAATGTCGCCAGTAGTTACAGAGCCGAACAAACGACCATCTACACCAGCTTTTTGTGTCACTTGCAACACGAAGCCAGCCAGCTTTTCGCCACGGGCTTGTGCTGAAACCAAAATCTCAGCTTGTTGTTTTTCAAGTTCTACGCGACGCGCTGCGAACTCAGCCTTATTGGCTTCGGTAGCACGCTTTGCTTTACCTTGAGGGATCAAAAAGTTACGACCGTATCCGTCTTTCACCTTCACAACATCACCAAGGCTACCCAAATTCACTACTTTTTCTAACAGAATAATTTGCATGGTGATCTCCTTAGTGCTTGTCAGTGTATGGTAACAAAGCCAAGAAGCGCGCACGCTTCACAGCTGTTGTTAGCTGACGTTGATATCTTGCTTTTGTACCAGTGATACGCGCAGGAATGATCTTGCCATTTTCGTTGATAAAATCTTTAAGCAGATCTACATCTTTGTAATCTACTTCTTTAATGCCCTCTGCTGAAAAACGGCAGTAGCGGCGGCGTTTAAACATATCACGTGCCATGTTAGTAATCCTTTAATTAATTCGTTCTAATGTATTCAAATGTAAAGTCAGTTGTGTACTTTTCAGGCTGCGCTTGGTCATAAATCCAGTCAGTTGAACCAGTTCGCCTAGTTTTATGTTTCTTATCTGTTCCGCTAGTTTTCCCATCGCGATTACAGACATCTCACATTCCACTTTGCGCTGCATGTCGGCTTCCATCTGTTCCGACACATGCCTGATTTCAAAACTTAACACTGGTATGCCTGCTGGTGTGTAGCGAAACTCTGCAATTTGCACAATCTCACCAGTTATGACTAATTGATTAGTCACCAGCTTCTCGCTCACCTAAAAATCAACTAAAACTAAACAGCCTCAACCGCTACAGCGACTTCTTCTTTACCCATCAATGATTTTGATTTCTCTTCTTTCATCATTGGTGAAGGCGCAGTTGCTGGCTCTTTGGTTGCCAGTGTCAGATGACGTAGAACCGCATCGTTAAACTTGAATGCATGTTCAAGTTCATCCAATACGGTTTGGCTGGCTTCAATGTTCATGAGCACGTAATGCGCTTTGTGGATTTTCTGGATTGGGTAAGCCAATTGACGACGGCCCCAATCTTCAAGACGGTGAATTGCGCCGCCATTAGCGGTAACCAATGTGCGATAACGTTCTATCATCGCAGGCACTTGCTCGCTCTGGTCCGGATGGACGATAAAAACTACTTCATAATGTCGCATGTGTACTCCTTTTGGATTATAGCTTTCCGCTTGCGACAGCGGTAAAGCAAGGTGGTGAAAAGCCCGTGATTATAAGAAGAAAAGCCTGACAAATCAATTCTTTTCCGACTTTATTGCTAAATTACTGCGATTAGAACAATTTGCCCAGTTGCCTAGCAAGCTAGCCATCAGTATGATAAGTCTCAAAATTAAACTACATTGCTAACACAAGCGCTTCTCCAGCGTATTAGCCAACATTAATAAAGTAGATCAACCTTGCGCATTTTATTTGTCAGCTCTGAAGCTTATCCACTGATTAAAACTGGCGGTCTGGCTGACGTGAGCGGCTCTCTCCCCTACTCACTCAGCCAATCAGGCGCTGATGTCAAAATACTCATCCCTGGCTACCCTGCGGTATTGAAAAACCTGGTAGAGCTACAACCACTGACCATCTTGGAAAATTTGCCGGGCATAGGTAGCGTGCGCCTGATGCAAGGCCGCATGCCTGATAAAAACATCAATGTCATCGTCATCGTGAATGAAAGCCTCTACCAGCGTGAAGGTGGGCCATATAACGACACGGCCGGGCATGACTGGCCAGACAATCCCCTCAGATTTGGCATACTGTCTTACGTGGCCGCTAGATTAGGCTCAAGTATGAGCCCACTAAAAGACTGGATACCAGATATCGTCCATTGCAATGACTGGCAAACAGGTTTAGCGCCAGCCTACATGCACTATATGGGGGTGAAATGCGCCAAATCTGTGCTCAGCATTCACAACATCGCCTTTCAAGGTTGCTTTTCGCCTGATTGGGTAGCCAAGCTCAATTTGCCAGCGCAAAGCTACCAGATGCATGGCATGGAGTTTTATGGGCAGATGTCCTTCCTCAAAGCTGGTATCTATTACGCCAATATGATTACTACGGTGAGCCCAACCTATGCTGATGAGATTCAGACTGAAGCTTATGGCTTTGGCATGCAAGGCCTGCTGAGATCAAGGCGCCATGAAGTGCATGGCATTCTGAATGGGATTGAAACTGAAGAATGGAACCCCGCTACCGACCCGCACTTGGTTAAAACATACAACGCAAAAAACCTTGCCAATAAAGATGTAGTGAAGCAAGCACTACAAAAGCGCCTTGGCTTGCGGCAAGAAGCGCCAGTGCCATTATTTGGCATTGTAAGCAGGCTCACCAATCAAAAAGGTCTTGATATGGTGCTGGCAGTCGCAGATGAACTATTGAAACACAGAGTACAGTTTGCTGTGCTTGGCAGTGGTGAACGTGAACTACAAACTGGCTTCAGGCGCTTGGCTACTCGCTACCCAGAAGATGTGAGCGTGACTATAGGTTATAACGAAGAGCTGTCGCATCAGATCATGGCGGGGGCAGATATCTTTATGATGCCTTCGCGCTTCGAGCCATGTGGTTTAAACCAAATGTATGGTTTACGTTATGGAACGCCTTCAATTGTTACCAAGACAGGCGGATTGGCAGATTCAATCACCGACACCAACGACAGCACTGTCGAATCAAAATCTGCCACTGGCTTTGTGATGCAAGGTGTGAGTCCACAGCACCTTTTATCTTCAGCATTACGTAGTTTGTACTATTACAAAGATAAAACGGTATGGAAACAAATACAGCGCAACGGAATGAAGAAGGACTTAAGCTGGAAAGAAAGTGCACACAAATACCTGGAATTGTACAAACAACTGCTAGGTCAGCCTTAATCCGCAAGGCCAAATGTTGCCATTAAAAAATCAGTTTTTCATGAAGCTGTCATCTGCTTCAATTAACCTACAAACACTTAAATAAATCTAAAAGTTGGCATATTAACTGCTTATGTACTAACGAGCTTTCTCAAAAGCTTTACTTCTCCTCCCTTAGGGTGCATTTATTGCACCCACTTTTTTGCCCGCAACTCACTCACGGGCAAAATCAGGCAGTAATCAATCAAGCTTAATGAAGTGCTCGCGATAGTATTTAAGCTCATCAATCGATTCATAGATATCAGCCAGTGCCTCATGTTTACTGGCTTTCTTGAACCCTGAATAAACTGTAGGTTTCCAGCGTCTTGCCAGCTCTTTGAATACGCTGACGTCCAGATTACGATAATGGAAAAAAGCTTCTAGCTCTGGCATGTAACGCGCCATGAAGCGTCTATCTTGGCAGATAGAATTACCGCACATCGGCGATTTGCCAGCGCCTACAAATGGTTTCAGAAAATCGATCATGATTTGTGAAGCAGCAGCTTCATCTAATGTTGATGTTTTCACTTTATCAATTAGCCCTGAACGACCATGCGTACCTTTATTCCAGGCATCCATGCCATCCAGAACCGCATCACTTTGGTGCACAACTAGCACAGGAGATTCACCAAGCACATTCAAGTTAGCATCGGTCACTACTGCTGCCAGCTCAATAATTCTATCGGTATCTGGCAGTAAGCCGCTCATTTCCATATCTAGCCAGATGAGGTTGTTGTTATCTTGTGACATAATGATTTCCATTAAAATATGCTGTTGAGCGAATGTTGGTGAACCTTAAATAGATTAAGGCTTCTATTAACATACTAGTTTAACCGAAAATAAGAATGATGATGACACCTACCCTTACCATAGTATTTATAAGCTTATTAGTCATAACAACCTTGACCAAAATCTGGCTGGGTAATCGGCATATCAGCTTTATGCAAGCACATAGGCAAGCTGTGCCTAAAGCTTTTGATCAAAATATTACGCTAGAAGCTCATCAAAAAGCGGCTGACTATTCATCCGCAAAAACAAGACTGGGCCTGACTGAAGGTCTGGTTCAGACCATCCTATTACTGGTACTCACAATAGGCGGCGGCTTGCAATTGATTGACAGTGCTTGGCGTATGGCATTGCCTGAGCAGGAAGTCTTGCGTGGGGCGTTTGTGATCTTGAGCGTCTTGTTCATTAGCAGCCTTGTTGAATTACCTTTTGATTACTACAAATCTTTTGTGGTAGATGCGCGTTTTGGTTTTAATAAAATGACGCCAAAGTTATTTTTTATCGATATTCTCAAAGGCAATCTACTGTTTCTCGTTATTGGCGTACCGCTACTCTTTGCAGCCTTGTGGCTGATGAAAAGCGCTGGCACAAACTGGTGGTTTTACCTATGGGCATTGCTGATTGGCTTCAGCATTTTCATGCAAGCAATCGCCCCTACATTCATCGCGCCTCTATTCAACAAATTCACACCGCTGTCTGATGAATCGCTAAAAAGCCGCATTGAATCATTACTAAAAAAATGCGGCTTTAAATCACAAGGCCTGTTTGTAATGGATGGTTCGACCCGCAGCAGCCATGGCAATGCCTATTTCACGGGCTTTGGCTCAAGCAAGCGTGTTGTATTTTTCGATACCTTACTGGAAAGATTGGATGCAGATGAAATCGAAGCCGTATTAGCTCACGAGCTTGGCCACTTCAAGCATAAGCATGTCATCAAACGCATCGCGATCATGTTCTTCATGAGTTTTGTCGGCCTTGCCTTGCTTGGTTGGCTGCAGCAACAAGCCTGGTTTTATAACGGTCTGGGCGTAACTGAGCCAAGCAATTACATGGCTTTACTGCTGTTCATGTTGGTTTCTCCGGTGTTCATGTTTTTCTTGCGCCCATTGATGGCTAGCTATTCAAGAAAAAATGAATTTGAAGCAGATGCTTATGCTGCACAAAATGCAGATGCACACCACTTGATTGAGGCTTTGGTGAAGCTGTATCGTGACAATGCGTCGACACTGACACCAGACCCGCTGCATTCAGCGTTTTATGACTCACATCCGCCAGCCAGCATTCGCATCGCAAAATTATCTGTGATGATGAAGTAACTGGGTTTGTCAACGAACTGATATTGAGGTTGCCATGTTGAAATCACTGCTATTCATTTTCTGCACAATGTTAATTGTTAGTAATGCACAAGCACTGCCTTTTGACAAAGGCAACCCTGATATTGGCAAAAAAATGGTGGCCGAAAATTGCATCTCCTGCCACGCATCCAGCTTTGGCGGTGATGGCTCTGGAATCTACACCCGAGAAGACCGAAAGGTTAAAACCTCATCTGGTTTGCTTACGCAGATTCGTTTCTGCAGTACCATGCTCAATCTAAAATGGTTTGAAGATGAAGAATTGAATGTCGCCAGCTATCTCAATAAGAATTACTACAAGTTTGAAAAATAATTGAAAGCGGCTACGCGAGAAACACAAACAGGGCTTGTAGTCGCTGCATACGGTAAACGCTATGGTGTTGAATTACAGGATGAATCTGCATCCAAACGCGAAATCAGCTGTGTTACGCGTGGCAAAAAAACAGATTTAGCATGCGGTGATATCGTCAACCTGAAACTCACCGACACCCATGAAGCTGTCATCGAAGGTTACCTCCCCCGCAAGACCCTGCTTTACCGTAGCAATGCCTACCGCAGTAAATTTCTCGCCGCCAATGTAACCCAGATGGTCATCGTACTGGCGACAAGCCCCAGCTTTTATGAAGAGTTGCTGAATCGTTGCCTGATAGCTGCCGAAGCGGCTGGAGTAAAGCCATTAATACTGCTCAACAAATGCGATATTGCGGATAAGGAATCGGCCATGCAGCGGCTGGCACTCTACTCTAGTCTTGGCTATCAGGTGCTACCGCTCTCTGCAAAAGAAGACATTTCTCCATTAAAACCATTGTTGCAAGGCCACACCAGCGTATTGGTCGGCCAGTCAGGCATGGGGAAATCAACCATTACCAATGCGCTACTGCCTGAGCTGGGGATACGCACACAGGAAGTGTCCACGGTATTAGACAGCGGTAAACATACAACGACCGCAGCCCACCTCTACCACCTGGATGCCAATAGCCACTTGATTGATTCGCCAGGCCTGCAGGAATTTGGCTTGAATCATCTGGACATTGAAGCGCTGGAGCATGCGTTTATTGAGTTCAGGCCTTACCTAGGTAAATGTCGGTTTAATAATTGTCGCCATTTAAAAGAACCTGATTGTGCAATCAGTAATGCGGTCAATGAAGGAAAAGTAAGTTCTGAGCGCTGGACTTACTTCAAAAACCTAGTCGGCGAAATTGACAGATAGTCAGCGACTCTGCTGATATAATTCGACTTATGCAAATTACTACACGCCTAGAGTTCGATGCAGGTCACCGCATCCCATCCCATAAAAGCCAATGCCGCAATCTACACGGGCATCGCTATGCCATCGAAATCACGCTTTCTGGCGATATTATCAAGAATGAATCTGCATCCGAAGATGGCATGGTGATGGACTTTTCTGATGTCAAAGCCATCGCACGCAGTGTGGTTGTGGATGTTTGGGATCACGCATTCCTGGTGTACCAAGGTGATCAAGAAGTACTCAGTTTTTTGAACAGCCTGCCCAACCATAAAACAGTGGTCATGAGCACTGTTCCAACGGCTGAGAACATGGCAGCCGAGGCATTCAAACTACTTAGCAATGCCTACCAAGACACCTATGGCAACCACCTTAAGCTTGAACGTGTAAGGTTATATGAGACCCCAAATAGCTGGGCTGATGCGTTAGGTTTATAGCCAACATACGCATTCACTGTTGTGGCCTGAAGTTAGCTGAATGCATCACATCAAGCAAGGCCTCTCGCCAATCGGCTAACTCAATATTGAAGTCATGTTTCAACTTGCTGCAATTTAACCTCGAGTTAGCAGGCCGCGCAGCAGGTGTTGGATATTCTGAAGTTGTAATTGGTAAGATATTGCTGACATAGGTTTTTAAGTCAGGCCAGCCCTTTACCGCTTGCATTCCCTCATAGGTATCAACAATCCCTTGCGCAAAGCCATACAAACTAGTTTCGCCTGCGTTGGTTAAGTGATAAGTGCCGGATTGACCACTCTTAATATCTCGCAATATCGTAACCGTAGCGTCTGCAATAGCATCAGCAGAAGTTGGGGCACCAATCTGATCTGCAACAATTTTCAAGCCCTCACGCTCACTGGCTAGCCTTAAAATAGTCCGCAAAAAATTCTTACCGTACGAGCCATACACCCAACTAGTTCTAAGAATAAGATGCGGAACACCTACAGCTCTTATAGCATCTTCGCCCGCAAGCTTGCTCTTGCCATAAACCGAAACTGGTTGGGTCAAGTCATCCTCTACATAAGGGGAATTCTTTAAGCCATCAAAAACATAATCTGTTGAATAATGTATTAACAGCGCATTAATTTTTGCTGCCTCTTCAGCGAAGATGCCGGGGGCAATGGCATTAACTGCTTGAGCTTGTAAAGGCTGTGACTCCGCTATATCAACTGCTGTATATGCCGCAGGATTAATAATCAGATCAGGTTTGATAGCCTGAACTGCTGATCGAATAGCATCTGCATTCGCAAGATCCAGCTGAGAGCGATCTAATGCGACTAATTCCCCAATAGTCGTTAATCTGGCTTTTAACGCGTGCCCTACCTGACCATTTACACCAGTCAGCAATATTCTTTTAAATGGCTGCATTAAGTGGTGTGTCAGGCAAACACATCTGATTGAGCAAGACTTAACCCTAGCTTGTCTTTGCCAGGTAGTGCGGGCTGGCCATTCAACGGCCAATCTATATTAAGATCAGGATCATCCCAACGTATACAACGCTCGTGTTCAGGGGCGTAAAAGTCAGTTGTTTTATATAAAAATTCTGCGAAATCAGAAATCACCAAAAAGCCATGTGCAAAACCTTCCGGCACCCACATCTGGCGTTTATTCTCCCCCGATAGGTAGTCGCCCACCCACTACCCGAAGGTGGGTGATGATTTCCGTAGATCCACAGCCACATCAAATACTTCACCAGCGGTTACTCGTACCAACTTGCCTTGAGGCTGTTGAATTTGGTAATGCATGCCACGCAGCACGCCTTTAGCTGAGCCAGAATGATTGTCCTGAACAAAAGTTTTGTTCAAGCCAGTTAATTCATTAAATGTATGCTCATTAAAGCTTTCGTAAAAAAATCCGCGGGAATCACCGAAAACTTTAGGTTCTAATATCAGCACGTCAGGGATATTGGTTTTAATCACATTCATAAGTACACTTTTTCTTTTAACATTCTTAATAGATATTGCCCGTATTCGTTTTTCTTGTATTTGGCTGCAATCGTTTCAACCTGCTCTGCACTGACATAACCGAGACGGTAAGCAATTTCTTCTGGGCAGGATATCTTCAGGCCCTGACGCTTTTCAATGGTTTGAATGAACATGGAGGCTTCAAGCAATGACTCATGCGTGCCAGTATCAAGCCATGCATAACCACGTCCCATGCGCTCTACACTCAGGTTTCCTTGCGCTAAATAATGCTTGTTAACATCGGTAATTTCAAGCTCGCCACGCGCAGAAGGCTTAAGTGATGACGCAATATCCACAACCTGGTTATCATAGAAATACAACCCTGTGACCGCATAGCGTGATTTTGGATTTTCTGGCTTTTCTTCAAGGCTAATAGCCAACCCGTTGTCATTGAACTCAACTACACCGTAACGCTCAGGATCATTGACGGGGTAAGCAAATACAGTCGCCCCAGAAGATTTTTCGTCTGCTATTTTTAAGTAATGGCCAAGATCACGGCCGTAAAAAATATTATCCCCAAGCACCAGCGCAGTTGCTGAATGACCGATAAAGTCACGCCCAATAACAAAAGCCTGTGCCAACCCATCTGGCGAAGGCTGCACTGCATAACTCAAATTAAGACCCCATTGACTACCATCACCCAACAACTGCTCAAATCTAGGAGTATCTTGAGGGGTTGAAATCACGAGGATATCCCGAATACCAGCAAGCATCAGTGTGGTAAGCGGATAGTAAATCATGGGCTTGTCGTACACTGGCAACAGTTGCTTAGATACTGCCTGCGTTACAGGATAAAGCCTGGTGCCAGAGCCACCCGCTAAGATAATGCCTTTTCTCATACAGCCCGCTCCGTATAGTTTTTATCCAGCCATTGCCTGTATTCACCGCTGGTTACATGACTTACCCATTCCTGATTCTCAAGATACCAAGCTACTGTTTTACGAATGCCAGTATCAAACGTTTCTTCTGGCTTCCAGCCTAGTTCGCGTTCAATCTTCCGCGCATCAATCGCATAACGCTGGTCGTGGCCTGCACGGTCTTTGACAAAAGTAATTTGGTCGCGATAGCTACCCGAGGCTTTCGGTTTTAATTCGTCCAGAATAGCGCACAAGGTGTGAACTACATCAAGATTGGTTTTCTCATTCCAGCCACCTACGTTATAAACCTCGCCGACTTTGCCTTCAGCCAATACTCTACGAATCGCACTGCAATGATCACCCACGTACAACCAATCACGTACATTGCTGCCATTCCCATAAATCGGCAGAGGCTTACCTGCTAAAGCATTATTTAACACCAGTGGAATCAATTTTTCTGGGAACTGAAAAGCACCATAATTGTTAGAGCAATTAGTAGTTAATACTGGTAGCCCGTATGTGTGGTGATAAGCGCGAACCAAGTGGTCAGATGCTGCTTTGGATGCCGAATATGGGCTGTTAGGCGCATAAGCAGTGGTTTCGGTAAAAGGAGTATCGTCAGCGCCGAGCGATCCATAAACTTCATCAGTAGACACATGCAAAAACCTAAAAGTAGATTGATCTTGTGCTGACAACTTACCCCAATAAGCACGCACTTCTTCCAACAGATGAAAAGTGCCAACTACATTCGTTTGAATAAAATCTTCTGGGCCATGAATAGACCTATCTACATGGCTCTCCGCAGCAAAGTTAACTACTGCACGAGGCTGATACTCTGCTAGTAATTTTGCAATCAATGCTTTATCTGCAATATCGCCTGCTATAAAAATATGTGCCGGGTTTTGTTCAATACTTGCCAGATTCTCAAGGTTACCAGCATAAGTCAGCTTATCGAGGTTAATTACTTGGCCTAGGCCAGCAGCAATCCAATCTAGTAAGAAATTGGCGCCTATAAAACCCGCACCACCTGTAACTAAAATTGTGTTCTTATTAGTTGATATCGATTGTTGTACAGTCATTCAGTACTTTCTTGCGGTTTCTGGATTGTCGTCCATACAGAGGGGCTATTTTTATCTAACCCCTTTAGATAATCTTCGTGGGCTATAAGATCATCGCCTTCTGCTTTGATAACTCGAAAAACATGGTTTTCGAGCCGAGTAGCGCCGTTATCAAATGTAACTGATGATTCATGCATGTCCATCATCAGGCTTTCCTGACCGCGTGTCATGGCAAGGTATACGTCTGCTAGCAACTCAGCATCCAGCAGAGCACCATGCAATGTGCGTTTTGAGTTGTTCACGCCAAAGTGACGGCAAAGCGCATCCAGATTATTACGCTGACCAGGACGCATCTCCTTAGCCATTTTCAAGGTATCTATAATATTGCACGTTGAAGTCTCAATCTTTGGGCGATCTATTTTGCCTAACTCGGCATTCAGAAAGCCCACATCGAATGGCGCGTTATGAATAACTAGCTCACCATCTTTTACGAAATCAAGAAACTCATCAACCACATCAATAAAGTGCGGTTTATCCTGCAAAAACTCGAGCGTGATGCCATGCACTTCTTGCGCTGCAGGGTCAATTTCACGATCTGGATTTAAGTACACATGGAAATGATTACGGGTGATGCGTCGGTTTATTACCTCAACTCCGGCAATCTCAATAATTCGATGACCTTGCGCTGGGTATAAGCCCGTAGTTTCTGTATCGAGGAATATTTGTCTCATCTTGCTTGTCCGAATAATTTAGGTCGAATAATTAGCTAGAAATTGATGGCTATGGTGTCGTCAACAATTGATTGACACCTTGATTGGCCAGCGCATCCGCGCGCTCATTGCCTGCATTGCCAGCATGTCCTTTGACCCATATCCACTCAATCTCGTGTTGTTGTGCAAGAACATCAAGCTGTTTCCACAAATCATCATTTTTAACGGGCTTTTTATCACTTGTCCGCCAGTTGCGCATTTTCCAGCCTTTGATCCACTCCGTAATGCCTTTTTGCACATAGACAGAATCTGTATAAACTTTAATTTTACTGGTTCTTTTTAAGGCTTCCAGTGCACGAATCACTGCCGTGAGCTCCATACGGTTATTAGTAGTCATGGCTTCACCACCAAACAATTCTTTCTCGCGCCCATCAAACGCTAGCCAAGCGCCCCAGCCTCCAGGTCCAGGATTGCCTTTACAAGCGCCATCTGCGTATATTTCTATGTGTTCATTCGCCGTCATTTTTTACTATTTCATCAGGATGTATGCTGTTTTGAGATTGTTTCTGGCTAGTTTGTCGTGGTGCAGTGGCCAGTTGTGCTTTTAATTTGGATTTTTTCCATTTTGGTTTGATGAGTCGCATATTCACAACTCGTTTCTGGGCGACCAGAAAGTAGACACCGCCCATCATCGGGCACCACTTTCCTGCTATTTTATCCATGAACCTGAATTTCTGCAGCCATTTCGGGCTGGTAAATGGTGGTGAATAGCAGGCCATGCGCGTTGTGACTAACTCTAAACCAAGCAAGGCCAGCCAATCTTTGATGCGTAACAACGTGAGGAAATTGGCACGCCACGGATACCCCTTCCGCTTTAGCAAAAATCGCTTTAAGCCCCAACTACTAAAGGGGTTAAAGCCAGTTATGATGACATAGCCTTCTGGAACCAATACGCGCTCAGCTTCACGCAATGTTTCATGGGCATATTTGCTAAAATCAAGCCCATGCGGCATCACAAGCAAATCGATGCTATTACTTAAAAATGGGAGCCGGGTTGAATCACAGCGCAACAGGCCAGCATTCACATCAGCACGATATGCGTATGGAATGCGGGAGTTACGTAACAAATCGATGTCAAGCAAACCTATCTGCACCGCATTAAAGCCGAATATATTGGCGACGGCTTCATCAAACAGTTCCTGCTCTTTGCTCTGCAAATACATACCAAGAGCAGTGCTAAGCCAATCCTGCTCAGGGCTGGTCTGATTATCTATTGACATTTACCCACTTAAAACAAATGATCAGCATATGTTGAAAATCTTCCCCATCCCCGCGTTTGAAGACAATTATATCTGGCTATTACAAAATGGCGCACATGCTGTTGCGATTGACCCAGGCGACGCAACTCCAGTATTGGCTGTGCTTAAGCAGCAAGCACTGAAATTGGACGCTATTTTAATTACGCATCATCACTCAGATCATATTGATGGTGTTGCTGCCTTGCTTGCTGATAACCCTCAAGCAATTGTTTATGCGCCAGCCAAAGAGCATTTTAATTTTATTCATCACGAAGTGAAAGAATCAGACGAGATTGCACTCCCATCAATAGGCCTAAATCTAAAGGTGATGGAAGTACCAGGTCATACTTTGGGTCACGTCGCCTATCATGATGAACATTCCCTATTTTGTGGCGATACCCTGTTTGGTGCAGGTTGCGGACGACTTTTTGAGGGAACGCCCATCCAAATGTACCAATCTTTACAAAAGCTTTCCGCATTGCCACCGCATATCAATGTGTATTGCACCCATGAATATACCGAGCACAACATTCGATTTGCATTGACTGTAGACCCTGAGAATCAAGCCTTGGTTGAACGTCAGCAACAAACCACTTTAGCAAGAAAATCGGGGCTGCCGACGTTACCAAGCACATTAGCGTTAGAGCTTGTAACCAATCCATTCTTGAGATGCGATGATATGCCACTCAAGAACGCAATCAATATGCCCAATGCCAATGAGATTGAAGTTTTTACAAAGCTAAGAGAAATGAGAAATCATTTTTAATCATATAGATACATATTATTTTTCAAGTAAATTTTTACTTGACGCTAGCGCAATATATTCGCTACTATCTTGGTGAATTTTAGTGAGAAGAAGCCTGATGTCTGTGAAATTTCTGCTCAAGCTGTTGCCCTTGTTGTTCGTATTACCCCAGGTTACTTTTGCCGATACCAATGTTGTCGGTGATGAAATCACCGTTGTGGGCGACACCCCAGCCGATGCAACGCCAAAGCTAGGCTTTAGCCCTAGCCTGCAGAATGACGCAACCACAAGCTACCTCCCCGATACCTCTGTTTATACTTCAGATACGCCAGTCCCTATCTCTGCCGATTTATGGCAACGCATTATCAGCGGTTACGATATGCCAGAAGTCGATTCTGAACTCACCGCCAAGCATGAATCCTGGTATGCAGCGCGCCCCGAATATGTAAGGCGTATGGTGGATAGAAGCCAGAAATACCTCTACCACATCGTCGGTGAAGTAGAAAAACGTGGCATGCCAACCGAAATCGCACTATTGCCTATGGTTGAAAGTGCATACAATCCGCAAGCCTACTCAACTAGCCATGCCTCCGGTATCTGGCAATTCATTCCTTCTACTGGCAAAGATTTTGGTTTAAAACAGAACTGGTGGGTAGATAGCCGTAGAAACGTAACCGCAGCTACAGACGCGGCATTGAATTATCTGCAAAGATTGCATGTCATGTTTGGCACTTGGGATCTCGCATTGGCGGCCTACAACGCTGGTGAAGGCACGGTATCTCGCGCCATAGAGAGCAACCGCAGAAAAGGCTTACCTACAGATTACGAGAGCTTGCCACTACCGCCAGAAACCAGGAATTATGTACCTAAGCTTCAAGCGATCAAGAACATCATGACGCACCCTGAAGAGTTTGGGCTCAGCATACAGACTATCGCCAATCAGCCATATTTTATTAAAGTCAGTGCACCCCAACAGATAGATGCACATTTAGCCGCCACATTGGCGGGAATCAGCTTCGATGAGTTCTCTTCACTCAACCCTCAATACAACCGGCCTGTCATCACAGCCAATAGTAGTGATCATGAAATTCTACTTCCTGTCACTGCTGCAGACACCTTCAAAGTCAATCTTGCCAACTACACCAAGCCTTTAGTGAGCTGGCAAACGTACCACGCAAAACGCGGCGAACGCATGGATAATATCGCCCGTAAATTCGGTATCAATCTGAGCCAATTGCGTGACGTTAACGATTTACCAGTTAAAGACAAAATGCGCACCGCCATGCCACTGTTGGTCCCTATGGGAACCGCTCAAACGGGCATCTCAATAGCCTCTTCAGAAAATGCCAATCAATATGATCAACAAAAAGTAGCGGACGACAAGGCAGAAAATAGCCGCAATCTCAAACACACAGTCAAGCCAAAAGAAACTTTACAGTCAATCGCGAATCTCTATGGCATGACCAGCAAACAGTTGATGGCAAACAATCAACTAAAAGCCGCTAAACTCAAACCAGGACAGGTATTGAGCGTAGTTAAAATGAACACTAGCACTACCCAGAAACTAGCTAAAAATACACAAAAATCCAATGCAAAAGCCAGCAAGAAAATCCAGTACGTGGTTAAACGTGGAGACACGTTGGAAAGCATCGCCAAAAAATTTGATGTTGCGCGTGACGATATTCAACGCTGGAATAGAATCAGTGGTTCACGTATTGCGCCAGGCGAAAAGCTCACGATTAATCGTCCAGACGAAGCTTGAGTTCTAGCTGATGTCTCTCATGCATAACAGATACTGTTCAATAGCTGTGCTACTAGCTAGCCTGTTATTAATTGCCTGCAGTAAAAGCGCTACTGAGAAAGATATTAACTATGATGTAAGCCTGCCTACCGAGTCAGGCGGCACATTGGTTGATGCCACGGCAGGCGAGCCCAGCGGGCTTATCGCCATGATTGCTGGCGAATCAGCTGCTTCTGCAGTAGCTGCTAATCTATTTAATAGCTTACTTAAATACGATAAAAATCTGGAGTTACAAGGTGAGCTGGCGCAATCGTGGCAAGTTTCAGCAGACCAAAAAACCATCTCATTTACCTTGAAGCCCAATCTTAAATGGTCTGATGGCAAGCCACTCACTAGTGCAGATGTGCTATTTACTTGGAAACTAGTCACCGATGAACACACACGCACCCCGTATGGCGCTGATTACAAACTAGTGAGCAAAGCCGAAACGCCTGATGCTCAGACTTTTAGAGTCACCTACTCACAGCCTTATGCGCCAGCACTAGATTCATGGGCTGGATTGCAAATCTTGCCTGAGCACCTATTAAAAGACCAAGATATCAATACCACTGCCTTTGCCCGTAATCCTGTTGGCAGTCATTACTACAAGCTTGAAAGCTGGCGCAATGGCGAACGCATCTCACTGGTTCGCAACCCGCTTGCAACTCAAGGCCAAGCGAAGATTGATCATCTTGTCACGCGCTTTATCCCTGATGTTGCCTCGCAATTCCTCGAGTTGCTCGCGGACAATATAGATGTGATGAATCTCAACCCAATTCAATACGCACGCATATTTCCCTCACGGCCAGACCTCACTAAAAAAATCGCCTTATACAAAGAACTCGGCAATAACTACACCTACATGGGCTTCAACCTCAAACACAAGCCGTTTGACGATGTACGTGTCAGAAAAGCCATCAATTATGCGATTGATAAACAGGAAATCATCGATGGTGTACTACTAGGCTTGGGAGAACCAGTTTCATCGCCCTATAAACCAGGCACGCGATGGAGTAACCCTGACCTTCATCCCTACCCTTATGACCCTAAAAAATCGCTCGAACTTCTTCATGATGCTGGCTTTGTAGACCATGATGGCGATGGAATTTTGGATCGTGATGGCAAGCCACTCGCTTTCGAGATTCTTACTAACCAGAACAAGCAACGTGAGATGAGCGCCGTACTAATTCAACGCCGCCTAAAAGAAATTGGCATTGACGCCAAAATACGCTCGCTTGAGTGGGCAAGTTTTGTAGGCCGCTTTATTAAAACTGGTGATTTTGATGTCGTAGTTTTAGGTTGGGGCTTATCACTAGACCCTGATCAATTCAATATCTGGCACTCTTCGCAGCAAGCACCAGGCAAATTCAATTTCATCGGCTACAGCAACCCAGAAGTAGATAAATTACTTGAGCAAGGCCGTACAGAGCTGAATACTGAAAAACGTACCGAGATATATCACGAATTTGCGAAAGTGCTATATGACGATAGCCCTATCGTCTACCTCTTTGCAGGCTATGGTTTGCCTGCCATACACAAGCGTGTAAAAGGCATCGACAACCCAGCGCCGCCTGCGGGCATAGGTCATAACTCTTATGATTGGTATATACCTGCAAGCTTAAGAAGACCTGAAGGTAGTATGCGCCAGGAAATAAGTGAATAAGCTATGTTGAAATATATCCTTAAACGCTTATTCTGGATGGTGCCACTATTAGTTGGCATCAGCCTGATTTCTTTCCTAATCATGCATTTGGCCCCAGGTGACATCACCACGACTGAAGCCGCGTTCAACCCAAAGACCAGCGAAGAATCACGGCAAAAATTGCGTGAACTCTACAATCTTGATAAACCTGTGATTGTTCAATATGGCTTATGGATCAAGCGCATCGCCACGCTCGATTTTGGAACATCGTTTGCGACACACCAACGGCCAGTGTTTTGGGAAACCAAAGACAAAGATGGCAATGTCACCAAAGGTATGATTCAGGAAGCGCTGCCCATCACGCTGATTATCAATACATTCAGTTTGATTCTTACTGTGCTGATAGCTCTACCATTTGGCATTATTGCCGCGGTCAACCACGCAAAATGGAAAGACCGTGCCATCACCGTATTTGTGTTTATTGGGTTTTCTATACCAGGCTTTTGGCTGTCACTATTACTGATGTACTGGCTGGGCGTGATTCATGGATGGCTACCGATTTCTGGTATTGAAAGCATCAACCATCAAAATATGGGCTGGCTAGAGCAGCTTTACGATACCAGCCGTCATTTATTCTTACCGATAGTCATTCCATCTCTCACAGGGTTAGCGGGCATCACATTATTCGTCAAGAATGGCATGCTCGATGTATTGCATCAGGATTACATTACAACGGCCCGTGCCAAGGGGCTTTCAGAGCATAAAGTGATTTATCGGCATGCTTTCCGTAATGCCTTATTACCATTGATTACTATTTTAGGCCTTTCTATTCCAGGTTTAATCGGTGGCTCGGTGATTGCAGAAACCATCTTTGCAATCCCCGGCATGGGCAAGCTATTTTATGACGCTGTAATGATGCGCGATTTCCCCGTCATCATGGGCATACTAACCATCGGCTCTGCACTGACATTACTCGGCAACCTATTTGCAGATATCGCTTATGCATGGGCTGACCCACGCGTGCGCAGAGGTGTAGTTCAATGAAAAGTAGCGTACTGAAAAATAGCCCGCTGATCAAAACGCTGGCCAACCCACTCGCTTTATCTGGCTTCATCATTATTGCCGCAATTCTATTACTGGCATTTATGGCGCCACTGATTGCGCCATTTGACCCAGATGCGATTGATGTGAAAGCCATTCTGTTATCACCCACAACGCAACATTGGATGGGCACCGATGGTTTAGGGCGCGATGTATTCTCACGCATGCTGTTTGGCGCGCGTATATCACTATTAGTTGGATTTGTTGCTGTTGGTATCGCCACAGCTATTGGAATCGTTCTGGGCGCGATTGCAGGCTATTACAGAGGCTTCGTTGATATTACTATCATGCGCTTAGTTGACGTAATGCTTTCTATTCCTACCTTTTTCCTGATACTGGCCGTGATTGCTTTCTTAACACCCTCTATCTGGAACATTATGATTGTGATTGGGCTGACATCGTGGATGGGCGTTACACGTCTGGTACGTGCTGAGTTTCTAAGCTTGCGCAATCGTGAATTTGTGCTAGCAGCAGAAACACTAGGCGCTAGGGATTTCCGCCTGATATTTACGCATCTTCTACCTAATAGCCTCACCCCGATTATCGTCAGCTCAGTTTTAGGCATTGCCAGTGCCGTGCTTGTAGAATCCGGCTTGAGCTTTCTCGGGCTTGGCGTGCAGGCGCCGCAGGCCTCATGGGGCAACATACTCACCGATGGTAAAGAGTACATCCAGTTTGCCTGGTGGCTTTCCCTCTTTCCTGGCCTCGCCATCCTGATTACCGTGTTAGGGTATAATTTACTGGGTGAAGGGCTGAGAGACGCTCTTGACCCAAGAAAATAAGACCAAAATAATTATTATCATTTAAGTTTAAGGAAGTAACACATGGGATTTCTCGCTGGAAAACGTGCCTTGATCGTTGGCCTACTCAGTAACCGATCTATCGCTTACGGCATTGCAGAAGCCATGAAGCGTGAAGGCGCTGAGCTCGCTTTCACCTATCAACTAGACAAGTTTCAAGACCGCGTTACCAAACTGGCGGCTGATTTTGATTCAAATATCGTGCTGCCCTGTGACGTTTCTGATGATGCGCAAATAGATGCCCTATTCCCTGCGCTGGCTAAGCACTGGGATGGCTTGGACATCATTGTTCACTCCGTAGCCTTTGTACCTAAAGTCGCGCTGGATGGCGATTACTTGGATGCAGTCACCCGCGAGTATTTCCGCATTGCACATGATGTGAGCTCATACAGCTTTGCTGCGCTCGCAAAAGCAGGCTTACCGATGATGCTAGGCCGCAATGCAAGCCTGCTGACACTGAGCTATTTAGGCGCTGAACGCACATTGCCCAACTACAACGTCATGGGCGTAGCAAAAGCGAGCTTAGAAGCTAATGTACGCTATATGGCACAAAGTCTTGGCCCTAAAGGCATTCGTGTTAATGCAGTCTCTGCAGGCCCAATCAAAACGCTTGCAGCTTCTGGCATTGCAGACTTCGATAAGATGCAAGGCTTCAATGTGAAGCATGCTCCTTTGCGCCGTAATGTCACTATTGAAGAAGTTGGTAATGCTTCAGCGTTTCTCTGTAGCGACTTGGCCTCTGGCATTACTGGGGAAATCACCTACGTTGATGGCGGCATGAACATCACCGCAGCGGGTGTTATAGACTAAAACACTAAGCAGATAATTAAAAATAAAAAAGGCGGATAATCCGCCTTTTTTATTTTGCCCTGACTTATCTGATACTAGTTATTCAAGGTACCTGCATTGAGCAGTTGCTGATTCACTTCGATCTTGGTTTTAGCTTTCAGCGAACTCACATATGCGGCTACATACTCTGAAGCCAATGCTGATTTCAACTCCAGCTCCTGTGCTTTCTTGCCAGCGTCATCTGTTGCGGCAGTATCATTTACTTTGATTACTTTAACCAACAAATAACCCTTATTGCCGTCCACCAATCCCGCATAGGCAGGCAGTTTGCTTGTATTGATTTTAAACAGGTTGGACATAGCTAAATCAGTCAATCCTTGTGCATCTTTGCGATCCACAGTCACAGATGGAATCCACTCAAGTGAAGCAACCTCTTTACCTTGTTGCAAGCTTGCAAGCGCTGCATCGCCAGCCTTAGCAGCAAGCTGGGCGGCTTTTTCCAGCTTAAGATAATCCTCAATACCACCCTTCACTTCATCAAAAGTACGTGGTGCAGCTGGCTTGTAATCAACTACGCGCGCAGATATAAGGTTATTAGGCGACACCTCTACAGCCTCAGTGTTACGGTGCTCTTTAAGCACCTCATCACTGAATACGCTGTTGATGAACTTATCACTCTTGAAGAACTTAGCGCCATCTGCACGACTTAACCAACCCGTTGGTTGAACTTGCAAGCCAAATGCATCAGCCACAGGCTTGAGGCTGGTTGATTGCTCATAAGCCAAATTATTGAAATTCTCAGCTTGTTCAGCAAACTTATCTAAGGCTTTCTGATAAATGATGTCAGCTTTAATCTGGGCTTTTGCAGTGTCATAGTCTTGCGCGTGGCCAGATATCTCAGTTAGCTTGATAATATGATAGCCAAATTCTGATTCAACCAAATCGCTCACAGTGCCAGGGGCCATCGCATAAACAGTGTCTTCAAATGGCTTAACCATGGCGCCGCGCCCAAACAAACCAAGGTCACCACCCTTTTCAGCAGAGCCTGGATCTTGAGAGTATTTCTTAGCCAGCTCTTCGAAGGATTTTGGATTCTTTTTGATTTGAGCCAAGATATCTTCAGCCTTTTTCTTTGCTGCTGCTTTAGCCTCTGGGGTCGGGTTCACACCAAACGTAATCAGTATGTGGCTAGCACGACGTTGTTCATCACCCTGGAATTTAGAAGCGTTATCTTCGTAATACTTCTTTACCTCATCTTCACTCACCTGAATACCAGGAATCAGAGATGTCACTGACATCAGCACGAACTCCAGCTTTACTTGCTCTGGCACGCGGAAGCTCTCTTTGTGTTTCTCGTAATAAGCCGTAACCTCAGCTGGATCAATTTTCACCTGCGATACGAAATCATTAGTCTTGATTTCAGCAGTAGTGACTTCACGTTGCTGATGTTCGGTTTTTAATGTTTGCTCAAGCAATGGTTGTGGCATGTAGGAAAGTCGCGCCAAGCCTTGACGTGCCTGCTGCGCAAGTAAATCAGCGCGCATTTTCGCCTCGAACTTTGAAGGCGTTAAATGATTACTAGCCAGTAACTCGTCATACACCTTCTGAGAAAACTTACCATTCTCTTGAAAGTCAGGTAAAGCAATAATGTATTGGCTTAGTTGATCATCACTAATGATGAATTTAGCGCGCTTGATTTCTTGGCTTAATAAATGATTAGTAATCAGATGATCTAATACCGACTGTTTCACTTCAGGCTTTTCTATTACGGATGGATCCGTTTTTCCTTCGGAGATCAACTGATTTCTTAAATTTTGCAGCGCACTACCGTACTCTTGCACAGAAACCGTATCTTCACCCACTTTAGCAATCGGCACATTTGAACCAGCCTGCCTCAAATAGCTGTCAATACCAACTAATGCAAAAGGAATGGTAATGGCAGCAAGAATAACCTTTGCCAACCAGCCTTGGGTATGTTCACGAATTGCATCCAACATAACTTTACTCTCTCATTAAACTTTATATTTATTTAGTGATTACACAGCATATATATCAGAAAGTTCATAGCGATTTTGCGCATCAACTACAAATAATTCAGCCAAGCAATATACCACACTCAGACTTGAGCGGACAGGCTTGGAGTGTAAGGCTGGGATTAGATTTGACACGAAAAATATTGAAGTTTAGTTGACCTGCATATAAACAAATAAATCCGCTTTGGAATACTTTTAAAAATTCGCGCAAAACATGGGTGTTTAAGGAAATATTTATCAGTCTTGATACAGCAAGAACAAAACAAAAAGCCTGCTAAGTCGAAGACTTAACAGGCTTTAGTGTCATTGGCGGAGTGGACGGCATCCTTAAATAACTCTTACATTATTGATTAATATAGGATAATTAAATTATCCATAAAAAGTTACCCGATATCTTACACATTTTATAATATTGGAAATAATAGCTTGTAAGAATGCATAAAATATCTATATTTCCCTGATAATTTAGTATGACTTGGCTCTGTAATCCACGGGTTTGAGCATGATGGCAATTATGATTACGACAATGGCCAAGTCTTTGCCAGAGGTAAAGTAATGGCTATAGGACTTATCAATAGGTTCCTATCGCTCCCTTAAGCTCTCATTAGCGTACTGAAGCAATGGACTCAGGAAATATTCAATGACTCGCCGCTTGCCGATTTTGACTTCTACAGTAGCGGCCATGCCTGGGCTTAAGTTGACGAGTTTGTTGTCAATGCGCATCTGTGATTTTGCCAACAGGATACGCACTGGATAGATCAAGCCTTTTTTCTCGTCATTGGCTGCATCATTGGATACAAAGGTGACCTTGCCTTCAATAGTCCCGTATTTAGTGTAAGGGAAGGTTTCCAGTTTAACCGTAGCCTCCTGGCCCGCAGTCACAAAACCTATATCCTTGTTCTCCACATTGGCTTCTATCTCAGCCGCATTTTCACGCGGGACAACTGCGAGTAATGCCTGTGCTGGAGTTACGACACCACCAATGGTATGAATCACTAACTGCTGCACAACACCATCTACGGGAGCGGTCAGTCGCATCAATCTGTTACGTTGGTCATTCTTGCGTTTTTCCTGGGTCAATTGACCAATCTTGACCTGCGCATCACTCAGTGCATCGAAATGTGCTCTTGCTGATTCTGCGACGAACGACGTGCGTTCTCTTTTAGCAGTTTCAATTGCTGAATTGATTTCTTTCAGACGTGATTGTTGGGCAGCCAGGTCACCTTGTTGTTCAAGCATGGCTTGTTCTTTTTCAAGGTAGCCATGCTTGGAGACATAATTGTTATCCAGCAAACTTTGATAATCACCCGCCTGCTGTTTGGCAATCGGCAGTGTTTGCTCTAGTTTAGCTATCAATGCCTGCGTGGTTTGTATCTCAGATTGATGTTGCAAGATTTCGGCATCCAGTTTCGAGAGTTTTGCATGGTACTCAGCAAGGTCACTTTCTAGCCTGAGACGTATTTGCTGTAGGTGTTCTGCATCAGCTCCTACAACAGAAAGACTGGCGGCTTTACGCCTTTGAACTATATCCAGAAATGCTTGGGCACGTGCTGCTTCAAGTCTTGCAGTCAGTAAATCTTCCGTAACGCGGGAAAGATCCGCTGCCGATTGAGTCGCATCTAAATCAATCAATGGGTCTCCAGCCTTGACTGCCTGGCCATCAATAACATAAATGGCCTTAACAGTTGAAGTCTCTAAGGGCTGAATGACTTTGGTATGACCAGTGGCAATGATCTTGCCCTGAGCGACAGCCACAATCTCGATCTGACCAAAGATAGACCAAATTAATGCAATCAGCGCAAACGATATCAATAGGTAGGCAAGGATACGCGGCAACGGTGAGACTGGTGTTTCTTGTAACGCAAGGGCGGCAGGGAGAAATGCCGATTCATGTGTCATCCGCTTAGGACTGTCTAATGAAAAACGTTGTTTCCATACCGCTTTAAACACAGAGACATAACGGCTAAATAAGGCAAACCAGCGATTATTCATAATCAGCCCTGCTGTAACTTGTAAAGACGGGTATAGATACCTGCCTGATGTTGTAATAACTCATCATGAGAACCTGATTCAACAATCTGACCACGCTCAACCACCACGATACGATTGGCATGTCGTACAGCAGATAGACGATGCGCGATGATAAACACAGTGCGACCTTTACAGATTTCGCGCATATTGTTCTGGATGATGCTTTCAGATTCATAATCCAAGGCACTGGTCGCTTCATCGAAGATCAGGATACGTGGATTGGTGATTAAGGCTCTGGCAATGGCAATGCGCTGGCGCTGACCTCCAGAAAGTGAGGCGCCATGTTCCCCGACTGGCGTGTCGTAGCCATTAGGGAGTTCCAGGATGAAATCATGTGCGCCAGCAAGCTTGGCTGCCGCCATTACCCTATCGAGAGAAGTACCAGGATCGCTCAATGCAATATTGTCGCGAACAGAACGATTGAACAGCATATTCTCCTGAAGCACCACACCTACTTGGCGACGCAGCCAAACTGGGTCTGCCAATGCAAGGTCAACACCATCAACCATTACCCTGCCTCTCTCTGGCGAGTACAAACGCTGCATGAGTTTAGTGAGCGTGCTTTTACCAGAGCCTGAGCGGCCAACAATACCGATGATCTGCCCTGGATCAACTATCAGGGAAATATCCCGCAATATCTCCGCCCCGTCTGGGCGGTAACGAAAACTCACGCGCTCAAACTCAACTCGGCCTACAATCGCCGGCAAACTCATGCGACTCGCTTGGCCAGCTTCCATAGGGGTATTGAGAATATCACCCAGACGCTGCATGGAAATACCTACCTGTTGGAAGTCTGTCCAGAGTTGTGCAAGACGCATGATAGGTTGAGCCACTCTGCCGGCGAGCATATTAAATGCAATCAACTGACCTACGCTTAAATCACCTTGTATTACCAGGCGAGCACCCATCCATAAGGTCACTACTGTAACTATTTTACCAATCAGGTTCACCCCTTCGTGCGCTAGGCTGCCTACTACATTCGACTTGAAAGCTGCTGAGACATAGCCAGCTAACTGATTATCCCAATGACGTGTAAATTGGGGTTCAACAGCCATGGCTTTCACTGTATCCATCGCTGTCACAGTCTCAACCAAGAAAGCCTGATTCTCAGCGCCGCGATTGAATTTCTCATGCAATCGCGCTCGTAACAACGGCGTAGCTACAAGTGAAAGAATGAAGTAACAAGGTAGGGAAAGGACCACGACCAAAGTTAACCAACCACTGTAAAACAACATCACGGCAATGAATACCACTGAGAACAGCACATCCAGAATGACAGTAATGACATTGCCCGTTAGGAATGAGCGGATGTTTTCTAACTCTCGTACACGGGCAACTGCATCACCCACTCGACGCGCTCCGAACCATGCAACAGGTAGAGCTAGTAGATGCCGGAATAGCTTGGCACCTAATTCCACGTCGATACGGCTGGCCGTGTGGGAGAAAACATAACTCCGTAATGCTGAGAGCCCAATCTCAAATATCGATACAATCAGCAAGCCAAAACAGATCACATCCAGCGTACTTAGGCCGTGGTGTACCAACACCTTATCCATCACCACCTGAAAGAATAATGGTGTCACCAATGCAAATAGCTGCAAGGCAAACGAGGCTATCAGTACATCACGCAATAAATGACGATATTTGATGACTGCCGGAATAAACCAGGTAAAGTCAAAATGGGATAGTTCTGCGGCTAGAGAAGCACGGGAAGTAATCAGTATCAGTTCACCAGACCATCTTGCTTGCAATACATCCAGCGCAATTAGCTGCGGACGTTCCTCCACTGGATCATGGATCAGTATTTGTTCATCTTGCAATCGCGCAATGACAAAAAATTCTCCATGCTGATCGATAGCAATCGCAGGCATGGGAGTGCGTTCTAAGCGATCTGGACTAACCCTGACTTGTTTGGCGGTCAGTTTATATTTTTTTGCTGCGAGCAGGATTTCAGTAATACCAAACGGCTTTGCTTCAGTACCGAACTCATGACGAAGATGATCACCTTCAACGGCTACCCCATGGTAACGGGCGAGCAATAGCAGGCATGAGAGGCCTGTATCAATAGCGACTCGTGATTGCGGGTCAGACGATGAAGCCGCAGGGCCTTCTAGTCTTGGTTGTGATGGTTCTTGTTCTGACATTCATGCAAAGCAAGGCCGACATCATGTGTGAGATGATGTCGGCCTGCCGTTTCCCCTTTAAGTAATGATTTGTTGCTAGTTACTTTTGTATCTTTTATATTACTTTACTCTTACTTGAATTTACGACCAGTTAGCAGCCAGCACCGGTGCGAGTTGGGTCTGGTACGCTGCTGGCAGGGTGGTCTGTCCAGCGGCTGGCGGGGTTAATCCCGCCATGGCGTTGACCAGATTCTGTACCTGTGTGTCCAGCAAGGTATGGCTACCATCCACTGTCGTGATTTGTTCTACATGGTTATCAGTGGCTGTGTACCAGTCCTTGATGATGGTCTTATCGGTGGTACCGATAATGCTGATCTCCAGATTATTGGCCACATGTTTAAACCAGAGCTGATCGTAACTGGTGCCTGAGGTGAATTTGAGTACGTCAGTATTACCCGCAGTAGCATCGTTTTCAACAATGGTGTCAGCGCCATCACCTCGGGTGAACTGGTAGGTGTCGTTGCCTGTACCACCCGTTAAGGTATCTGCTCCTAGGCCGCCGATGAACGTATCATTGCCTGCGCCACCTGTTAGGCTGTTAGCACCGCTGTTACCTGTCAGCACATTGTCCAGGCTATTGCCAGTCCCATTGAGTGCAGCCGTGCCAGTGAGGGTGAGGTTTTCCAGGTTGTTGCCCAGGGTGTAGGTGATGCTGGATAGCACGGTATCGGTACCTTCGCCTGCGTACTCTGTAACCACGTCGGCCACATTATCGACCACATAGGTATCGTCACCTAAACCACCCAACATGCTGTCAGCACCTGCAACGCCATTGAGGATGTTATTGCTGGCGTTGCCAATGAGGACATTGTTGCCAGAGTTACCAGTGAGGTTGTAGGCAACAGTGTTGATCAAGGTCGCATTCTCGACATTCGTTACCACCGTATAGGTACCGCCTACCGTGGCAAGGGCTACATTGACGGTGTCGGTGCCTGCGTTGGCAGCTTCAGTCACTACGTCACCTAAATTATCGACGATATAAGTATCATTGCCTGCACCACCACTCATGGTATCTGCACCTAAACCACCATCGAGGATGTTATTGCCTGCATTGCCAGTGAGCGTGTTATTGAGGGTGTTGCCTGTGCCGTTGATATTGGCAGTACCGGTGAGTGCGAGGTTCTCAACATTGTCGGTGAGGGTGTAGGTGATACTCGATTGAACCAAGTCAGTGCCTTCACCTGCGTTTTCGATCACGAGGTCTCCAGCGTTGTCCACAACATAGGTGTCATTGCCGATACCGCCGCTCATGGTGTCGGCACCCGCTTTGCCATCCAGGGTGTTGTTGCCCAGCGTGGTCGTCAGTATGTTGTTGAGTTCGTTACCAGTGGCATTCTGGTTGGAACTATAGATAATGGTGAGATTCTCAACATTGGCACCCAGAGTATAGCTAAACGTGGAGAATACGCTGTCAGTGCCTTCGTTGGCGTTTTCTGTGACAACATCCCCAGTGGAATCCAGGTAATAGATATCATCCCCCAGTCCTCCGATAAGGGTATCAGCCCCTAGAGAACCGTCAAGTACGTTATTACCTGCGTCACCCGTGATTAGGTCGTTGGCACCTGAACCGATGATGTTTTCAATATTGAGGAGTACATTACCCGTTGCAGCACCTCCCGTGGCAGTGCCAGCAGCGAGATTGATCTGGATGCCTGTCCAAGTGCCCGCATAGGTCACCGTATCGATTCCCAAGCCCCCATCCAGAGTGTCATAGCCATAATTACCCTGGAGTGTGTCATTGCCAGCCCCACCTTGCAGGTAGTTGGCAGCAGTAGTACCGACCAGAAGGTTGTTGAGGTCATTGCCTGTACCGTTAATCGCTGCCGTCCCTGTGAGGGTAAGATTCTCCAGATTGGCACTGAGTGTGTAGGTAACACTAGCCTGCACATTGTCTGTACCTTCACCTGCATTCTCTGTAATGACGTCCCCTGTGTTATCCACGATATAGGTATCATCACCCGTGCCGCCTATCATCGTGTCAGTCCCTGCACCACCGTTAAGGGTGTCGTTGCCAGCACCACCATTCAGGATGTTGGCCGCTGTGTTGCCAGTGAGGGTATTGGCGAGTTCGTTACCAGTGCCGTTAATCGCAGCAGTGCCAGTCAGGGTGAGGTTCTCGACGTTGGCAGTCAGCGTGTAATTGATGCTGGATTGAACAAGGTCAGTGCCTTCAGCATCGTATTCGGTGATTACGTCACCTGCATCATCCACCACGTAGGTATCATTGCCAGTGCCACCGATTAAGGTATCTGCGCCTGTGCCGCCGTTGATATTGTCGTTACCTGCACCGCCAATGAGGATGTTAGCTGCACTATTGCCGATCATGATGTTGTTGAGTTCGTTACCAGTGCCATTGATGGCGAGAGTGCCAGTCAGGGTGAGGTTCTCGACATTGGCACCAAGAGTGTAAGTGATACTGGATTGCACAGTATCCGTACCTTCGGCTGCATTCTCGATCACCACGTCCCCTGCATTGTCCACCACATAAGTGTCGTTGCCTGATCCACCAATCATGGTATCTACACCGGCGCCTCCATCCAGGACGTTGTAGTTGGCGTTGCCGATGAGCACGTTGTTGAGGCTGTTGCCAGTGCCGTTAATTGCAGCAGTACCTGTCAGGGTAAGGTTCTCTAGATTGTTGCCGATGGTATAGCTAAAATTACTTTGGACGGTGTCAGTACCTTCACCTGCATTCTCGGTGATGACATCATATTTAGTATCAATGATATAAGTATCGTCGCCGATACCGCCAATGAGAGTATCGTTACCAAGACCGCCATCTAACGTATCGTTGCCTGCACCACCAGTTAAGATGTTGATAGTGCTATTGCCGGTAAGATAGTTATCAAGGGCATTGCCCGTGCCATTAATGGCTGTGGTGCCAGTAAGGGTGAGGTTCTCGACATTATCGGTTAAGGTGTAGGTAATGCTGGATTGCACTGTATCTATGCCTGCATTCGCACTCTCAGACACAACATCACCAATGTTGTCCACTACGTAGGTGTCGTTGCCTGCACCGCCGTAGAGATAGTCAGCACCTGTGCCTCCATCCAGGGTGTCGTTGCCTGAGGTGCCAATGATCGTGTCATTGCCAGCATCTGCATAGACTTTAACACTACCATAGCCAGCGAAACTTACATTGTCGTTACCAGTCGTCAATGTAAAACTAAATGGGTACGCTGCAAACAACTGCGCCATACTCATGGTGACACCGTCGCTGAACTGGACCTGACCCATCGACCAGAATGTATTTGCGAAATGGTTACCTGCCGTAATGCTGTCACTGACGCCGTAGTTGATGACCAGATCATTGCCCACACGGGTTAATGAAGTGAGTTGTGTCGAAGTCACGTCCGTGAATTTAATGGTGTCTACACTTGCACCATAGCCGTCATCACTGTTAAGGATGTAATCCGTACCATCTCCTGTGCTGAATTGGTAAACATCAGCACCATCACCACCAAACAGGTAATCGTTACCAGTCCCGCCTATCAGGGTGTCATTGCCGTTTCCGCCATTGAGGCCGTCATCACCACTGCCACCCAGTAAAACATCATTGCCTTCACTACCAGCCAAGCCATCATTGCCAGCTCCGCCTTCTAGTGTGTCATTGCCCAAACCCGTTGATATTTGGTCATTTCCATCTCCACCCAAGATGTGGAGGTTACTAGTAGCACCATTAAAAGTGACGTTGTCTGCGCCATCGGTCAGGTTGAGGGCATAGGCCTCGAACAACTGGGCCATGTTCATGGTCACGCCGTCGCTGAACTGTACCTGGCCAATCGACCAGAATGAATTGTTGAAATGGTTGCCTGCCGTAATACTGTCGCTCGTACCATAATTCAAGATCAGATCGTATCCACTGCGCACTACTGATCTCAATTGTGTCGAGGTCACATCCGTGAATTTAATGGTGTCTACACTTGCACCATAGCCGTCATCACTGTTAAGGATGTAATCCGCACCGTCGCCTGTGCTGAATTGGTAAACATCAGCACCATCACCACCAAACAGGTAATCGTTACCAGTCCCGCCTATCAGGGTGTCATTGCCGTTTCCGCCATTGAGGCCGTCATCACCACTGCCACCCAGTAAAACATCATTGCCTTCACTACCAGCCAAGCCATCATTGCCAGCTCCGCCTTCTAGTGTGTCATTGCCCAAACCCGTTGATATTTGGTCATTTCCATCTCCACCCAAGATGTGGAGGTTACTAGTAGCACCATTAAAAGTGACGTTGTCTGCGCCATCGGTCAGGTTGAGGGCATAGGCCTCGAACAACTGGGCCATGTTCATGGTCACGCCGTCGCTGAACTGTACCTGGCCAATCGACCAGAATGAATTGTTGAAATGGTTGCCTGCCGTAATACTGTCGCTCGTACCATAATTCAAGATCAGATCGTATCCACTGCGCACTACTGATCTCAATTGTGTCGAGGTCACATCCGTGAATTTAATGGTGTCTACACTTGCACCATAGCCGTCATCACTGTTAAGGATGTAATCCGTACCATCTCCTGTGGTGAATTGGTAAACATCAGCACCATCACCACCAAACAGGTAATCGTTACCAGTCCCGCCTATCAGGGTGTCATTGCCGTTTCCGCCATTCAGATTGTCGTCGCCAGTACCTCCTATCAATGTGTCATTGTCATCGCCTCCAGATAGTTGGTCATTGCCACTGCCACCCAGTAAGATGTCATTACCAGCAGCGCTACTCAGAATGTCATCCCCATTCCCGCCGTCCAGCGTGTCATTACCTGAACTCGTTGTGACTCGATCACTTCCGTCTCCAGCAAGAATGTGGAGATTACTAATATCACCAAAGCTAGCATTGTCTGCGTCATTGGTCAGGTTGATGGCATAGGCAGCAAACAGTTGCGCCATACTCATGGTGACACCGTCGCTGAACTGGACCTGACCCATCGACCAGAATGTATTTGCGAAATGGTTACCTGCCGTAATGCTGTCACTGACGCCGTAGTTGATGACCAGATCATTGCCCACACGGGTTAATGAAGTGAGTTGTGTCGAAGTCACGTCCGTGAATTTAATGGTGTCTACACTTGCACCATAGCCGTCATCACTGTTAAGGATGTAATCCGTACCATCTCCTGTGCTGAATTGGTAAACATCAGTACCATCACCACCAAACAGGTAATCGTTACCAGTCCCGCCTATCAGGGTGTCATTGCCGTTTCCGCCATTGAGGCCGTCATCACCACTGCCACCCAGTAAAACATCATTGCCTTCACTACCAGCCAAGCCATCATTGCCAGCTCCGCCTTCTAGTGTGTCATTGCCCAAACCCGTTGATATTTGGTCATTTCCATCTCCACCCAAGATGTGGAGGTTACTAGTAGCACCATTAAAAGTGACGTTGTCTGCGCCATCGGTCAGGTTGAGGGCATAGGCCTCGAACAACTGGGCCATGTTCATGGTCACGCCGTCGCTGAACTGTACCTGGCCAATCGACCAGAATGAATTGTTGAAATGGTTGCCTGCCGTAATACTGTCGCTCGTACCATAATTCAAGATCAGATCGTATCCACTGCGCACTACTGATCTCAATTGTGTCGAGGTCACATCCGTGAATTTAATGGTGTCTACACTTGCACCATAGCCGTCATCACTGTTAAGGATGTAATCCGCACCGTCGCCTGTGCTGAATTGGTAAACATCAGCACCATCACCACCAAACAGGTAATCGTTACCAGTCCCGCCTATCAGGGTGTCATTGCCGTTTCCGCCATTGAGGCCGTCATCACCACTGCCACCCAGTAAAACATCATTGCCTTCACTACCAGCCAAGCCATCATTGCCAGCTCCGCCTTCTAGTGTGTCATTGCCATCGCCTCCAGATAGCTGGTCATTGCCCCCCATCCCTAATAACGCATCATCTCCAGCCCCACCATTCAGCGTATCAGCCTGGTCATCTGCCACCATAAAGTCATCTGCACTTGAACCATAGCCATTATTCCAGCCGGTATAGCCTTTCACAGAAAATCCTGCATCTAGCAGGGCCGTATTGATATCAGGAGTTATCGTATGGCTCGCTAAGAAATCCACGATCATCTGCTGCCCCTGCCATCCGCTGTCTTTCAGGGTGTCTTTGGTGCCAATGTAGAAGTCTAGTAAATCCTGGATGCCTGCTGTTGAATTCGCAGTGATGCGAGCGTTGAGGTCGGCATTCAGAGCAGTGAAATCTAATGAAATACCAGCATCAGTAATGCTGAGTTGGACTTCATCCAATAGAGGTTTCACTAGGGTGTCATAGATTGCGGCCTGATGCAGGCTTTGATACACCGATTGTTTAAGTACATCGTAACTCTGGTTGAGTAAATCTTGTGCGACATGCCAAAGAGTGAGCGTGACGGCACCTGTGCCCGTAGGAATAGGTTGGTAGGTTCTACCATTGAAGTGTTCCATGACGGTGAGTTTGTCCGCCATGGCTTGGTAACCTGCGCTGCCCACTGCTAGACCCGTATAAGCTGCTTGCATATCTACAGTAAGGGTGTGGCCAGCATAAGCACCCGTGAAGGTAGTCGCCATGGTGCTGGTATCTGACCAGGCTTTGAGGATTTGATCCATCAGGGCATGTTGGTCGGCTCGGCTGGCTGTAGCGAACTGGGTGAGCAAATTAGCAAGTGTTGGTGAGAGGCTGGCGGCTTCTTGAAGATCGCGTACTTGTCCACTGCCTTGCAGGTTAGGCAGTGTGGCTGCTTGTGTAGTCAGGGGGATGTGGTCTGTGAACTGACTGGTGAAGGTATCTTGTACCAGATTGACATCAGCAAGATTGGCGGCGGTGCCTGCGGTACCATTGGTGCCATTGGCATAGGTGAAGGTGCCGAGGTCGGCGAGGACGTTGCCATCATTCAGCAGCGTACTGTGATCCTGGCCTGTGACATTGATGCTGGCAATACCGAGGCTATTCAGGGTGACGAGTTCGTTGGCCTGGCTGATGCCGTCCTGGTTGAGGTCACGCCATACGCGGAGGTTGTTCCAGTTAGCGTCTAGGTTGCTGATGATGCCGTCGTGATTGGTGTCCTGGTCAGCAATGGCGTCAAAGCCGTCAGCGGCGAGTTGGCCGTTGGTTTTAAGGGTGGCATCACCAAAGAGTTCACGGCCGTTGTCTATGGTGTCGTTGCCATTTCTGTCCAGAACCAGCAAACCATCAGTCGCAGCGATCCAGCCTGTGCTGGTTTTTACGCCGTCGGCGTCTATGTCAAAGAGAATGGGATTGGTGGTACTGATGCCTACGGTGTCTATGCCGTTGCCGTTTAAATCTAGGGTGAAGGGGTCGCTGCGTTGCGGGGAGTTGGCGAGATTGTCGAACGAGGTTTTGACATTTATCCAGTGGCCTTCGTGTATATCGGGAATGCCATTCCCATCAGCATCTCCCATCGGCAAATGAATGGGTATTAATGGGGGCTTACTTGGGGTAGCTGGATTAGGATTAACTAAGTCATGGAAAAAATCCTCTATTGCTTGGCGATTTTTATAGAGGGCAGAAGCAGCCGCAAAATCTAAGCTAATAACTTTTAAATATCCAGCTATTGGAGTGGGCACACTTCCTAGCGCTCCTGCTATAGCAGCACCAAAATCTAAAGATGTTTGAATAATAGCCTCTTGATCACCAGACGCTATTGCTTCATCCATCAGACGCCCTTGTGCCTCTAGATTTAATAAATTTATTGCTCCATTTGAGAGAGGGAACCCTGGAATCATTGGATTAAACGTACTAAGTAAAGACATTGTCGTGGATATAACTGAAGCTGCTTCCAGTGCATCAGCAGCTTGCTGAGCATCGCTTCTTCCTGGAGTATTTGCTGATTTAGCAACATCAAATATGCCATTTATATTATTTACTAAATCTCCGAAATCTTGGTAATCCATGCTTTATATTTCCTATTCTTTGAATGATTAGCTTTAAAATTTTTTATCTAAAAAATAAAAGCGCTACTAAAAATCCTAAAGTTGCCATTACCATAACTGTTGTTACTTTCAAAACCACAGGTATCCAAATATATTTCTTCTCATAAATATATTTGCCTTCACCATCTTTACTACCAAAGAAAACACCAATTAGAATAATTAAAAGCGCGCAGCTAAAAAAAATCATTTGAGGAATTACCCATAACAGGCTACTTCTAAAGTCATTTTTAAGCTGAATAATATAAATATTGTTTTTACCTAAAATAAAATAAATTAAAAAATAAAAACCAACTCCCAAAAGAACTGACATTTTTAATGTTTGTCCAGACTTTAGAGAATGATATTTATCACTAGACTGTGATTGATTCCTTAAATCATCTTCACCCAAATATTTATAAAAAAACTGCTTAAAATTCATAAACTTTGTTTCCATCTCTATTTAAATTGTAGTAAGGAGAATATAGTCAGTAAATTAGGTGATCAAGGCGCCGTGGACAAGGTTGGCGGAAGTACCTGCGGTGCCATTAACCCCGACTTGACCACCTTCATATTTCATGCGATTCACAATGCACGCCTGTTTTATATTTGTTAAGTCAGTATTTATCTGACTATCATAATTAAGTTTTACTGACTTATTTATACCGTTTTTTATGTAGTTATTACGGCTTTGTTGAGGAAAGCTAACAGCAATTGTTATGCCACACTCCCAAGGATTCGCCCTCGTCAAATGCAAACTTTTACTTTCTATGAATTTACATTTTCTTCTGTTTTAGCGTAAGCACTTGAAAAAATACCAAGTTTCCTTACATTTCATTACTTCCGATAATGTAGCTGATGTGTATTACAAAACCAATAATTATTTCTTTCTCTAATTATTTGTTTACTATAGGTTAATTTTTTTAACCTATATGCAATTTTTGATTTTCTAGTCTGCCCAGAATCGAGCTTTAGATGGCTGTTTTAGTGCAGCGCTTGTTACTTGATAAGCAGTTGATTGATGCTATTAAGGTCAGCTTCACCAAGCGTGCCAACCGCAGCTTTGAGTTTTAAGCCCTGAATTAGGGTGTCGTATCTGGCTTTAATGAGGTCGCGTTTTGCACTGTAGAGTTGGCGTTGCGCGTTGAGGATATCGATATTGATATGGATGCCGTATTTATAGCCTTGCTTGTTGCCTTCAACAGCAATGGCACTGGAATCTACAGCAGATTCCAGTGCTTCTATCTGGGCTAATCCATTAATAATGCCAGAGTATGCTTGACGGGCGTCGGTAGCGGCTTGGCGTTTAGCTGTTTCCAATTGTGCCTGTGCTTTGTTTTTGTTGGCGATAGCCTCTATGACTTTTGAGTTGGTGGAGCCGCCTGCAAATAATGGGACTGTCACTTGCACCCCTGCACTGCTGGTAGTGGCATTGGTGGAGTAATCACTGGGGAGTGTGAGGTTGTTTGAGGTGTAGTTCTGTCCGTAGGAGGCAACAATATCTACAGTGGGTAAATACTCAGCACGGTTACGATTCACTTCTGACTCCGATGCTTTAACAACAGCTTCCGGTGCTAGTACTGCGGGGTTATTAATACGCGCTTGGTCAATCCAGGCGTTAACATCTTCAGGTTGAGGTTTGGGGATGATTTCGGTTTCTTTGAGTGAAGCTAGAGCCTCTGGAGCTTCACCTACAATCTTCTCCAGTTCGGCACGTTTGGCTTCTAAATCATTGAGGGCGGCAAGTTTTTGAGCACGGGCAAGATCAATACGGGCTTTGGCTTCATGCACATCGGTGATTGCATTAGTACCGTGCTCAAAACCTGCCTGAGCCTGCCCCATTTGTTCCGTAGCCGCATTCATTTGTGATTCAGCAACGGCAATCGTTTCATCCGCCACTAACACATCAAAATAGGCTTGGGTCAGCCTTAATATGAGGTCTTGTTCCGCTTGGGTATACAGAGCATGTGCCTGGGCAACCAGATATTCAGATTGCTGGTAGGCAACATAGTTTTGTAATCGGAATAGTGGCTGGGTGAGTTGTAGATTCCATGCCCAAGACTGTGTGGAACGTTTGACCTGAGTGGTGCTTGTAGCAGCACTGTATTCAGTCGATGCATGGTTGGCATTGTCATTACCGTTGATATTAATGACTGGTAATAAGCCAGCTCTTGCTTGTGGAAGCTTTTGTTCAGCAGCTTGAAGTGCATAGCGGGCTGAATCAAAAGTGGGGTCGTTGGTTTGGGCTAAGCGGTAGACTTCGATCAGGTCGGCAGCCTGGGCAAATAAGCTATTAGTGCCTAATATAACAATAACGGTAATGCGCTTAAATTGAGTAAACGAGCATATTGAGGCAGTATGCACACTCTGCTGATTATTATTTGGACTCAATGACTAGCTCGCTTTTTATGCTTGGTTTTTGAGCGATATTCTATAGCAGCCTATTACGGATTGTAATGCCTGTAAAAAAGACGCTTATGAAGTTTAGTCTAGCTCAAGGAGGAATAAATGATCGAAATTGAAGAAGGTTCCAAAAATGTCTACGCAGATTTGGGTATGGCCGATGCAGGCGACATGATACTCAAAGCACAGCTTGTAACTAAAATTGGTGAATTGATTGAAAGACGGAAGTGGAGCAAGCCGCAAGTGGCAGATGCTCTGGACATTCCTCAATCCGAATTGTCCCATATACTGTGCGGCCATTTTAGGAGCATGAGTAAAGCTAAGATGCTTGATTATCTAACTAAGCTTGAAGAAACCTAAAAATCTTAACTGCTCTATTATATGCAAATGCGGCTTGGCTATATCAAATGCCCGAATAAAATGAAGGCATCGCTGGTTCAATATCCTTCTCAAGACATTCCAAATAATAAGACCACCAGATCATCATCTCTTTTCTGTCTTTGAGGTATAAAGCTCTGTTGTATGCTTTTCTCACCTTGTTTCTCTCCACATGTGCAAGTTGCATTTCAATGACATCTGGATTAAATCCAATTTCATTTAGCATGGTCGAGGCAATCGCTCTTAGACCGTGTACTGTTTGTTTGCTTTTGTACCCTAATCGGTAAAGGGCAAATAACGGAGTATTAGTCGTCATTGTTTTATTTTTATTGTTACTTGGGACAACGTATCGACTACGATCAGAATACTTTTTAAGGAGTATTAGGTATGAAATAGTCTGATCAGTTAGTGGTACAACATGATCCGTTCCCATTTTCATTCTTTCTTTTGGTATTTCCCATACCCTTTTTTCAAAATCATATTCAGTCCACTCAGACTCAAGAAATTCGTTTGCGCGAACAAAGGTATGAGCCAACATTTTTAAAGCTAGCTCAGTCTGTTCATCTCCTATCGTATGATAGGTTGCTATCGCCTGTATGAGCTTCTTTGTTTCATTTGGCTTAACGGCTGGCTGGTGTTTGCTGACGTGCGGCATTAAGGCATCCCTAATGCCCGCTGACACATCATATTTACAAAGTCCATGGGCTATACCATACCTAAATATCTGACCACAATTACCATTTATCTTGTGTGATAAATCAGTTGAACCGCGTTTTTCAATCAGCTTTATGACTGCTAACAGTTCTGGGCCATCAATTTCAGCAATTGGACGTTTACCTATATGGGGAAAAATATTTAAGGTGAGTCTTCTACGGACATCATCTGCATGTTTTGAAGATTTCCAAACATTCGTCTTCATCTTATTTTCTAGCCACCCAGTACCAACTTCTTGAAAAGTTGGAGTCACTGACTTTTTTTCTTTTATAGCCTTTCTATGCGCTGAAGGATCAATACCGGAGGTAATCAGTTCCATTAACTCCCTCGCAACTATTCTGGCATTATGCAGACTGACTTTTGGATAAACACCAACACTTAAACTATTTTCCTTACCTTTCAACTTGTATCTAAATCTCCAATACTTCTTTCCAGTTTCATAGATGAGCAAATATAAACCATCGCCATCTGATAGTTTCCGCACTCCTTTTCTGCTTATTGCATTTCGACATTCAACATCAGTAATTCTTTTTACCATCGCGGGTAACTTTCCGTAGCCCATGTGTAACTTCCTCAGAAGTTACACATTATTTGCTCGGATAGATATGGAAATATATGGAATGATTTGGACGGAATTGGAAATAAAAAACCCAGGAGACCCCGATAAATTGGGATTCCTGGGTTAATTTTTGGACGCTTCTGGAAGGTTTTGAACACCTTTGGAAAACATCATTGGCGGAGTGGACGGGACTCGAACCCGCGACCCCCGGCGTGACAGGCCGGTATTCTAACCAACTGAACTACCACTCCTAAAACTTGCGCATAACAACTACGCTGGCAGCTAATACTTGAATGCTTCAAATACTGTAACTACATACTGATGACTGGTGGGTGCTGACGGGGTCGAACCGCCGACATTCGCCTTGTAAGGGCGACGCTCTACCAACTGAGCTAAGCACCCATTTGCTTCATCAGCCTTGATTTCACAACAAGTTGCTCAATCAAGAAAGAACGCTAGTTTACAGCATCTTTAAGCGCTTTGCCAGCCCTGAATTTAGGAGAATTTGCAGCCTTGATCTTGATAGTTGCGCCAGTACGTGGGTTACGGCCATTACGCGCAGCACGCTTACCAACATAGAATGTACCAAAACCAATCAAGGTAACTAAGTCACCCTTTTTTAATGATTTGGTAATTGCAGCAGTTGTTGCATCTAAAGAACGACCTGCCGCAGCTTTTGAAATGCCAGCAGCTTTTGCTATTTGATCAATCAATTCAGCTTTATTTGCCATCTGTATATCCCCTTTGGACATTATTTGAAGTGACAGGACTCTCCTGTGATAATCTTTATATCAAGCAGAGAAAGCCTCTGTCAAGGCTTTTCCCGCTGATTTCTGCTTTAGTGTTTAGTGATGACTGTAGATTCGGCAGTTTTTCCATCAGTAGCTTCTGGCACTGGGACGATCAAGGCCTCATCTGCGTGTGGCATTCTCTCCAACGCAAACTCCAAGACCTCGTCTATCCAGCGCACCGCATGAATCTCAAGTTGATCTTTAATATTGTCAGGAATCTCTGTCAAATCTTTTAGATTCTGCTCTGGAATCAATACCGTTTTAATACCACCGCGATGAGCCGCCAGAAGCTTTTCTTTCAATCCGCCAATTGGCAAGACTTCACCGCGTAAAGTGATTTCACCAGTCATCGCCACATCTGCTCGCACGGGGATGTTGGTCAAAATAGAAACTAAAGCAGTACAAAGACCAATACCCGCACTTGGGCCATCTTTTGGTGTTGCACCCTCTGGTAGGTGGACGTGAATATCATTCTTTTCATAAAAATCGACAGGGATACCGAGCAGCTTCGCACGACTACGCACAACGCTCATGGCAGCCTGTATAGATTCCTGCATCACTTCACCAAGCTTACCAGTAGTGATTGCCTTACCTTTACCTGGCAATAAAACAGCCTCAATCGTTAATAACTCGCCGCCGACTTCAGTCCAAGCTAAGCCAGTGACCTGCCCTACCTGATTTTCTTTAGCAGCAACACCATAATCAAAACGCTGAACCCCTAAATATTTATCGAGATTTTTTGGGGTCACTGCGATTTTACGTGCAGCTTTATTAGATTTAGCTTTGGCGGTTAGTAACTCTTTAACCACCTTACGGCAGATCTTTGAGATTTCTCTATCCAGACTACGTACGCCAGCTTCGCGGGTATAGAAACGTACTACATCACGAATGGCAGACTCTGAAACGCTAATTTCATTTTCTTTCAGGCCATTCGTTTTGAGCTGTTTTGGCAACAAATAGCGCATGGCGATATTCACTTTTTCGGCTTCTGTATACCCTGCCAAGCGAATAATTTCCATGCGATCCAATAACGGCGCAGGGATATTCAACGAGTTAGAGGTGGCGACGAACATGACGTCTGATAAGTCATATTCTACTTCCACATAGTGATCAACAAAAGTATGGTTTTGCTCTGGATCTAACACCTCAAGCAATGCTGAAGATGGATCGCCGCGAAAATCCTGCCCCATCTTATCGACTTCATCGAGTAAGAATAATGGGTTTTTCACCGCAACTTTAGCCATGCTTTGCAGCACTTTTCCTGGCATTGATCCAATGTAAGTACGGCGGTGACCACGAATCTCGGATTCATCACGAACGCCACCCAGGGCGACTCGCACAAATTTACGATTCACGGCCTTGGCAATACTTTGGCCTAACGATGTTTTACCAACGCCAGGGGGGCCAACCAAGCAAAGGATTGGCGCCTTGAGCTTATCAACACGCTGTTGCACAGCAAGATACTCAATAATGCGCTCTTTGACCTTATCCAGCCCGTAGTGATCCTCGTCCAGAATAGCTTCAGCAGCCAACAAATCTTTGCTGATCTTGGTTTTTTTCTTCCAAGGCAGGTTGATCAAAGTTTCGATGTAATTTCTGACTACACTGGCTTCAGCAGACATTGGCGACATCATTTTGAGCTTTTTAAGCTCTGAGTTAACTTTAGCCGTAGCATCTTTAGGTAAGTGTGCGAGCTTGATGCGACGCTCTAGATCATCAATCTCGGCACTTTCATCTTGTTCGCCAAGTTCCTTCTGAATAGCTTTCACTTGTTCATTCAGGTAATACTCGCGCTGGCTTTTCTCCATCTGGCGTTTAACACGGCCACGGATACGTTTCTCAACCTGCAATATATCGATCTCAGCTTCGAGCAAGCTCAACAAATGTTCCAAGCGTTCAGATACGCTGAACATCTCAAGAATGCTCTGTTTTTCTTCAAGCTTAAGGGTAAGGTGCGCGGTAATAGTATCCGCAAGCCTGCCTGCATCATCAATCGTAGCAAGCGAAGTCAGGATTTCAGGAGGAATTTTTTTATTCAGTTTGACGTACTGGTCAAACTGGGTAAATACAGTGCGCATTAAAGCCTGCGTTTCACTGTCTTCATCAGTGGCATTTTCAATACGCTCTGCACGTGCGGCAAAGCAATCCTGAGTTTCAACGAATTCAATAACTTTTGCGCGATCAACGCCTTCTACCAAGACTTTGACTGTTCCATCAGGCAGTTTCAGCATCTGCAAAACAGTCGCAATGGTGCCTACCTCATACAAATCAGAGGCGTCAGGTTCATCTTTATTAGGGAATTTCTGGGCAACCAGCAGGATCTGTTTGCCATTTTCAGAGGCAAGCTCTAGAGCCTTAACAGACTTGGCGCGACCAACAAATAGAGGGATAACAAGATGAGGATAAACGACCACATCACGCAATGGCAACAGTGGCATCAATCCAGATTCTGAAGAGAAAACGGGTAGCGTTGGCTCGGTCATGGAAAAACTTTCAGTGTTAGCCGCGCATAGCAACATACTATGCGCGTATGTTAAGAAAATGGGGGCAAACACTGGCGCTTCAAGTGTAAGCGCTCAAATTACATTTACTGCTACATCTAACTACTTGGATTCGTAGAATTAGCTATTAAGCCAATTCTACGAGTTAAAAGCTATGTACCGCTTGCAGACTCTGCAACACGCGGCTCATCTGAATAAATCAATATAGGAGGATTGTTGCCTGTAATCACACCTTCATCCACAACAACCTTAGTCAGATTGTGCATGGATGGCAGGTCAAACATGATTTCGAGCAATGAATGCTCCATAATCGAGCGTAAACCACGTGCACCTGTTTTTCTTTCCAACGCTTTTTTAGAGATCATTTCCAGCGCTGAATCTCTAAACTCAAGATCAACACCTTCCATTTTAAAGAGCTTGGCATATTGCTTAGTCAATGCGTTTTTGGGCTCAACCAGAATCTTCATTAAAGCCTCTTCATCGAGAGACTCAAGCGTAGCCACTGATGGCAAACGCCCTACAAACTCAGGAATAAGACCAAATTTAATCAAATCTTCTGGCTCTACTTCACGTAGTACTTCACCAATTGATTTTGCGTCATCTTTGCTTTTAACTTCCGCACCAAAACCAATACCACCTTTTTCTGAACGGCGACGAATGACTTTATCCAGACCATCGAATGCACCACCACAAATAAACAGGATATTAGTGGTATCAAGCTGCACGAACTCTTGATTTGGGTGCTTGCGGCCGCCTTGTGGGGGCACTGACGCGATAGTACCTTCGATCAGCTTGAGTAACGCTTGCTGCACGCCCTCACCCGATACATCGCGAGTAATCGATGGGTTATCTGATTTACGTGAAATTTTGTCAATTTCGTCGATATAAACAATACCGCGCTGTGCCTTGTCAGTATCGTAATCGCATTTTTGCAGTAACTTCTGCATGATGTTTTCTACATCTTCACCGACATAGCCAGCTTCAGTGAGCGTGGTTGCATCTGCCATGACGAAAGGCACATCAAGTACGCGAGCAAGGGTTTGCGCCAACAGTGTCTTACCTGAACCAGTAGGGCCAATTAGCAAAATATTACTTTTTGCGATCTCTACTTCGTCTTTTTCTTTACCCTTTGATTGATCAAGGCGCTTGTAGTGGTTATAAACGGCCACAGCCAAGTTCTTTTTGGCCTGTGATTGACCAATAACATATTGATCAAGAATGTCACAAATTTCTTTGGGGGTAGGTAAACCACCATCACGTGGTTTTAGGCCATTTTCGCCCTGCACTTCTTCGCGAATAATGTCATTGCATAAATCAACGCATTCATCACAAATGAATACGGATGGACCTGCAATAAGCTTTCTGACTTCATGCTGGCTTTTGCCACAAAACGAGCAATAAAGTAATTTTTCGCTGTCTGCTTTGTCGCTCATGTATGTTCCAGTTCAACCCTAAATTAATTTACAACTTAATAATTGCTGCTAGCTTTTTACTAGCATGTTTGATGCCATGTTATGCGGCATCAGTACGGTTTGCAATCACCTTGTCTATCATGCCATACGCCACTGATTGATCTGCGCTCATAAAATTATCGCGTTCAGTATCACGATCAATCTCTTCAGCGGTTTTACCAGTATGGTGCGCCAGAATAGTATTCAAGCGTCCACGCAGATACATGATCTCTTTTGCATGGATTTCAATATCACTAGACTGGCCTTGGAAACCACCAGAAGGCTGGTGAATCATCACGCGTGAATTCGGCAGGCAGAAACGCTTACCTTTAGCGCCAGCGGCCAACAAAAATGCGCCCATGCTGGCTGCTTGGCCAATACACAAGGTGCTCACATCAGGCTTGATAAACTGCATGGTGTCATAAATCGACATACCAGCAGTCACAGAGCCGCCTGGCGAATTGATATAAAGCGAAATATCTTTATCTGGGTTTTCAGCTTCAAGGAATAGCAATTGCGCAACAACCAAGTTGGCTGTCATATCATTCACTGGGCCAACCAGAAAAATAACGCGTTCTTTAAGCAGGCGCGAGTAGATGTCGTAAGCACGTTCGCCACGACCACTCTGCTCAATCACCATAGGGACTAAACCTAGACCTTGTGGCTCCCACTGGCTTTGTGATTCTGTACTGTTATGCATTTGCATTAAGCATTTCCCATCAATTCATCAAATTTGACTTTTTTGTCACTGACTTTTGCAGAGGCAAGTACCCAAGTGACTACGTTTTCTTCTGTTGCTAACGCTGCTGGCTCATCCAGACGCTTGGTATCTTCATAGTACCAACGTACTACATCAGCTGGTCGCTCAAAGCTTTGTGCGAATTGATCAACCATTGCACGGATCTGGTCTGGGTTGGCTTGCAGCTCATTCTTAACAACTAGTTCAGACAGAATCAAACGCAAACTTGCATGGCGCTTGGCTTGGTCTTCAAACATGCTAGGTTCAAGTGTTACATTGCTTAAATCTACACCACGACGCTCCAAATCATTCTTGGTAGATTGCATCAGGCGATTAATTTCGGCACTAATAATTGCTTTAGGTAATTCAATTTCAACATTCTCAAGCAAGGCTTTAAATACCTGTTCTTTAACATTGGCACGCACACGTTTGCTAACTTCTTGCTCCAAGCTTTGTTTGATTTCAGCCTGCATCTTTTCAACATCGCCATCTTCAACACCCAAGGTGCGAGCGAAATCAGCATCTAATGCTGGCAATATAGCTTGTTCAACACTAACAACAGTTACGTCATAAGCCACTGTTTTTCCCGCCAACTGCTCTGGCTTATGGTCTGCAGGATAGTTAATTTCAAATGTTTTGCTGGCACCTGCTTTATTGCCAAGGATGCTTTCATCAAACTCAGGCACTCGACCGCCCTCACCCAATATCAGTTGGATGCCTTCATCGCCAGAGCGTTCAACTTCAGCGCCATCAATCGATGCAATCAACTTGATAGCAACTTTGTCACCCTTTTTTGCAGCGCGTTTTACAGGCTCATAAGTAGCGCGTTGTTTAACCAGCACATCGATGGTTTTCTTCACATCAGCTTCACCCACTTCAAGCGCTGGGCGCTCAATCTTAGCCTTGCTTAGATCACCGATTTTAATTTCAGGGAATACTTCAAAGGTTGCAGTGTATTCAAAGGCCTCAGCAGCTTCGCCAAAAGGTTTGTGCTCGATATTAGGGAAGCCTGCCACGCGCAGCTTGTTTTCTTCAACAGCATCAGAAAAAGTACGCTCAACGGTATTTGAAAAGACTTCATCACGCACTTGCGCACCGTATTGTTGCTCTACCAGCTTCAATGGCACCTTGCCTGGGCGAAAGCCAGGTAATTTAGCTGTGCGTGCCAAGCGGTTAATACGCTGTGATACTTCATCTTGAAGTGGTTTAAGTGGCACTGAAATAGTGATGCGACGCTCAAGATTACTGATGGTTTCAACGGTTGCAGCCATGCTTTATTCCTTAAATCTTCTAAAATTGGCTTTACGAAGTTGGACTAACATTTTGTCGCCAGAACTTCGCCACCAAATTTTTATAGTGTGTTGTTAAATTGACCCGAAATGACTTTAAATAGTTTTTATTGAATGCAAATACATTGACGCTATTAACCGTTTTTTCAAACACACAGAAATATGGATGACTCATACGGTTATTTATTCAGATATTAGGCCGTAGCTTTTAATTACAAGTGTTAACAATTAAAACTTAAGCCCAGCCAAATCAATAGTGATTTTATCATAGCAGATGCGTAAATATAACCCGAAGTTTGCATAGGCTTATTGAGGGGGGGTCATATTACTTTAAGATGGTGCGAAAGGAGAGACTCGAACTCTCACGCCTTGCGGCGCTGGAACCTAAATCCAGTGCGTCTACCAATTCCGCCACTTTCGCAGGTATATTTTTAGAATCATTCATTAACTAGTAATGACTCTAAATAAATTGCAGCAAAGAATTATAACTGATTCTGCATGTTGAGAGAACTGCAAATTCAAGATTCAGCTTAACTAATGGCATGCAGCTGCAATCTTGTTGCCAATATCATTTAAGCATTGACGCCTGCCCACCTAAGATAGGATGATAGCTTTCTATTTTATGCCGACTATATATTTAGTTATGCGACTACATTAGCGGCCTAATAGCCGCTAGAAGATTACGAAAGAAAATGATATGCAAAGCTCTATCAATCAAGAAGAAATCAACATGCTGCGTTCAGAAGTCGAATTGCTGATGAAAGAACGCCATGCCCTACTTAAAGTCACAGGCGCCGCCGCTGGCCTAGTGGCTGAACTAGATAGCCACGACTTACCACAAGGCACTGTTGAAGCCGCTGAGCTGCTAGCTACAAGCATAAACAGCCTGACAGAAGAAACTTTGCAAGATGCCCTCAATGCTGTGCATGCGGCTATTGTTGGGTAAGTAAAACCATTCCGCAGTATAGCCATGCCTAAGCATCAAAGAATATCCATCAAATGGATGACTTTGTTTCTAGCAGGCATGACTGCTGGATGTGGCTTTCAGACTTATCAGCCAAAACCGCTACAGCCAGAAAAACTGGCATCCAATTACCTCGCCCATGACCCCAACAGCCCAGCTTTCCGCGAGTTTTTAATCACCAGTGGCTACCCCGAAGCACAGATACCGATTCAACACTGGGGTTTGCGCGAGCTTACTTTGAGCGCTTTATATTTTCATCCGCAATTCAATGTAGCCCGCGCGCAATGGCGCGCTGCTGTTGCGGGTGAAATTTCTGCAGGGCAGCGCCCTATTCCCGGCATATCTGGCGACCTAGAAAAACACAGTAATACCGATGGTGGTGTCTCGCCCTGGACTTATGGACTCTCCATAGACATTCCCGTCGAAACCGCAGGCAAGCGCCAGGCTAGGATAGATCGAGCGGTTAGCTTATCTGAAGCCGCGCGTATTGATATTGCACAGACCGCATGGCAAGTGCGTAGCCGTTTATTCAACAGCCTGATTGATTACCAAAACTCCGTTGCCTTGACAGAAATCCTGCAAAAAGAAGTCGACCTGCGTAGCGAAATAGTCGCCATGCTGCAAGCAAGGCTAGAGGCTGGCATGATCTCAAGCATTGAATTAAGTAATGCGCGCTTGCTGCTGCTGAAAGCCCAGCAGGCACTGTCTAGCGAACAGAATAACCTGCCAGCATTGAAGGTCGCGCTGGCGAGCAATGCTGGACTTAGTCTTGAAACATTAAATCAGCTCACACTAGATAGGCTTGCCATCAATGACCATGCATTGGCTTTTGATGCTCAAACCAGCGCAGATATGCAGCAAACCGCGCTGCTTAATCGACTCGACATTCGCGCAGCCCTTGCTCGCTATGCGGCGGCTGAAGCAAAACTAAGGCTAGAAATCAGCAAGCAATATCCTGACGTTACCCTGTCACCTGGCTACAGCTATGACCAAGGCGATAACATCTGGTCGTTAGGGATTAATACGCTGTTGACATTTATAAATAAAAATAAAGGCTTAATAGAAGAGTCTCGTGCTTTACGTGAGGTTGAGGCGGCACAGTTTGAAGTCTTACAAGCAAATGTACTGACTAATCTGGCACAGGCTAAAGCATCTTACCAAGCCGCATACACCACATTAAACCAAGCAGAAAAACTAGAAAAAGATAGCGAAGCACGTACATCACAAATACAAAAGCAGTTTGATAGCGGCTATGCGGACCGGCTTGAATTTGCAACATCAAAACTAGAAAACTTGTTGGCGACCCAAAATATCATCAATGTTGAATATACCTCGCTAAGGGCTACTGCTGCACTTGAAGATGTATTGCAGAAGCCAATCTCTGATACAAACACAGTGCCAGACAACATTGAAACACTCACCCAAAAACCGACCACTCCTAATACGCCATAAAGCCGTAACAGAAGCTAGGACTTAATTATGAATAGAAAAATAGCGCTTATTATTGGTTTGCAGGCATTCATTATTATCTTGATGTTCTGGGTGATTGTGTTTTACGGCAAAGATGAATACGAAGCGTATTCACGTGATCAACAAGAAGAGATTGAAACGCCTAACCGCGTCAGTGCTGAATCTGGTGTTACCGTTGTTACTCTCAGCCCAGATACACAAAAACAAAGTGACATCACAACCAGCACACCCAAGGCCAGCAAGCATCAAGCTACATTGACTGCGCTGGGCACGGTAGTGAATCTCGATACCCTGATTGAGTTGCGCAGCCGCTACTTTGCTGCAACGGCAGATGCCGAGCTTGCACGTGCATCGCTCATCAACAGTCAGCAGGAATACAAGCGTCTGGCGAAATTAAATGAGGATAACCACAACATATCAGACCGCGCAGTCATTGCCTCCGAGGCTTTGTATAAGGCTGACCAGGCCAAACTCGCCGCCGCGGAAAATGCAGCGAACAATATTCGCGACACCATACGCCAAGGCTGGGGAGAAACACTAACGCTTGAAGCCACAGCACAACCAGCCAAGCCTTTATTTCAGGGTTTATTGAGCTATCAAGAAGTATTAGTGCAAGTCACCCTACCTTTCTCAGCCGCGCTCCCCAAAGCAGGTAGCACCATCAACATTACCCCGACTGGCACACAAACCAAATCGATTGTCGCCAGCTTTGTTTCTGTTTCCCCCACTACAGATAATAGTAGTCTTGGTAAAACATTTTACTACCGTGCCGCAGCCGACGATTTGCGCGCTGGTATGCGCATCAAGGTGGATCTGGCAGAAAACAGCCATCTATCTGGGGTATTGATTCCCAAGTCAGCTGTTGTTTGGTACGGTGGCAAAGCATGGGTTTATAAAAAAATAGACAGTGATCATTTCAGCCGCCAGCCAGTGAGCGCAGATACTGAAACCGATGATGGTTGGTTTAATCCAGCAGGCGTCACCTCAATTACAGCGCAAGATGAGATTGTGGTGAATGGCGCGCAGTTACTGCTATCAGAAGAATTTAAATATCAGATCAAAAATGAGAACGGAGATTAACTTGGATAAGTTGATCTTTCATTCGGCAGGGGCAACAGAATCATGATGTCCGCCATCGTCAGATTTTCCATTCGCTTCAGTGGTGTCATTATCGGCCTTGCGGCGGTGATTGTTATTTATGGGATTTATAGCCTGACCCATAGCAATCTGGATGTATTCCCTGAGTTTTCTCCCACTCAATTAGTCATTCAGACCGAGTCGCCAGGTTTATCGGCCGAACTAGTCGAGAGCATTGTTACGCAACCAATTGAGAATAGTATTGCAGGCACGGTAGGTATTGATGTCATCCGCTCGCAGTCCATTCCTGGCTTATCTGTAGTGAGCGTGACATTTAAAGAAGGCTCAGACATTTACCGCAATCGTCAGGTAGTCGCAGAGCGCCTTACCACCCTGAGTAATCAGCTACCGCAAGGCATTACGCCGAATATCACACCGCTGACCTCTTCAGCAAGCACAGTGATGGGTATCGCCATTACCTCAAAAACTCGCACCCTGATGGAATTGCGTACATTGGTCGATTGGACGATACGCCCGCATTTGTTAGCTGTACCCGGTGTGGCTGATGTCAATGTGTTCGGTGGCGAGGTCAAACAGTTCCAGGTGCAGGTGAATCCTGATGCATTGATCCGTTACAACGTGTCGCTTCAAGATGTGATGGATGCCACTAAAAAAGCCACAGGCGTGCGTGGTGCAGGCTTCATCGAAAATAATAACCAGCGCATTGTCATTAACAGCGAAGGTCAGTCACTCACGCCTCAACAATTGGCGCAAACCACCCTTATTCATCGTAATGGCCAAACCATCAGGCTCGGAGACATTGGTACTGTTATCGAAGCGCCAGCGCCTTCAATTAGTGCGGCGCAAATCAATGGCCAAACTGGCGTTTATCTATCGGTTCAAGGTCAGTTGGGTGCTAATACTAATGGCGTAACAAAAGCCATTGAGAAAGCTTTAACCCAGCTCGAGCCGTCATTAAAAACTGAGCATGTCACTTTGCATCGCGGCCTTTTCCGCCCAGCTAACTTTATTGAAACCGCCATTAGTGGCGTACAGACCGACATATTGATTGGCTCAATATTGGTCATCAGCATACTGTTCCTCTTTTTGTTTAATGCCCGTACCGCCTTTATTTCTGCCACCGCCATCCCTCTTTCGCTATTAAGCGCGATTGTGGTCTTAAACCAGTTCAACATCGGCTTTAACATCATGGTGTTGGGTGGCCTGGCAATTGCGCTGGGTGAAGTAGTTGATGATGCAATTATTGATACAGAAAATATCTTCCGCCGGCTGCGCGAAAATCGGTCATTGGCAGTGCCAGCGCCTATTTATCAGGTGGTATTCAATGCTTCGATGGAGGTCAGAAGCTCTGTGGTGTATGCCACCGTGATTGTGGCCATGGTATTTGCCCCATTACTCACACTAAGCGGCGTTGCAGGCAAGTTATTTGCCCCCTTGGGGTTTGCATACATTGCAGCGATTATCGCGTCCTTAGGCGTTGCATTGACCCTCACGCCTGCGCTCTGCTACCTGCTGCTTGGTAATGCCAAGTTAGATAGCGAAGACTCACCGATGATACGTGCCATCAAAAAGGTGTATGTCAAATGGCTGTACCGTATTGAAAAACATTACAAAGTGGTCATTGCATCATCGCTGATGGTGATTGCGCTTGGGTTAGGCATATTGCCTTTATTCAAAAGCCAGTTCATACCCAACCTGTACGAAGGCCATTACATCATGCACATGACAGCCGTGCCTGGCACTTCGGAGCAGGAGTCATTGCGCATAGGCAAAAAAGTAACGGAAGTCATCAAAGGCATAAAAGGTGTGCGCTCCGTAGCCCAGTGGGTAGGCCGCGCACCGAATGGCGCGGATACTTTTGGCACGCATTACAGCGAGTTTGAGATTGAAATCGGTACGCTTTCAGGTGAAGAACAAAAACGCATACTGGAAGAAATACGCGAGAAAATTTCGGGTTATGACGATGACGGCCCCGCTCCACCAGGTTTCGTTGGCGTCAATTTTGCCATCAATACTTTTCTGACTGAACGCATAGAAGAAACCATTTCAGGCTACGCCGCCTCAGTCGTCATCAACATCTATGGTAATAACCTGGACACTCTGGACTACGATGCCCAAAAGATTGCGGGTGTACTAGGCAGCATAAAAGGCGCTAAAGATATTCTGGTGCAATCACCGCCTGGTACGCCACAACTCGTCATCAGGCTAAGCAAAGAGCGCATGCTGCAATATGGATTAAGTGCTACCGATATGCTAGACACCATACGTGCCGCTTACGAAAGCGTGCCTGTAACCCAGGTGTATCAAGGAAATCGCGTGATTGGTGTGAGCGTAGTTATGGATAAAGCTTCGCGCCAAGATATTACCCAAGTCGGCAAATTGCCCATCATCAATAGCGAAGGCAAGGTGCTACATCTAAGTGATGTGGCGGATATCAGCCAGGAAAATGGCCGCTCCAAAATATTACACTCCGGCGCTAAGCGCATTCAAACCGTGACTGCCAATATCGTTGATCGTGACATCCAGACCTTTACCGATGAGATGAAAGCGCGGATTAAACAAGAGGTACAGCTCGCTCCTGGCAACTATCTGGCTTTTACCGGTGCAGCTGAGGCTGATGCGCAATCCCGTGATGATTTGATTATCCACTCCGTGCTGGCAGGGGTAGGCATATTCCTCATGCTGTATATCGCATTTGGCCGCTTGCGTAACCTCTTATTAACCTTTGCCAACCTACCCTTTGCACTCATCGGCGGCGTACTTGCCGCTATGTTCACAGGCGGCTGGATTTCACTCGGCTCTTTAGTAGGCTTCGTCACTTTATTCGGCATTACGCTACGCAACTCCATCATGCTAGTTTCTCACTACCAACACTTGGTGGATGAAGAGAACATGATTTGGGGGCTGGAAACGGCGATTAGAGGCGCATCAGAGCGCTTACCTTCAATCTTAATGACTGCACTGGTTACAGCACTAGGCTTGCTACCTTTAGCCGCTGGTAGCGGTCAGCCAGGGCGTGAAATTGAAGGCCCAATGGCAACTATTATTGTGGGTGGGTTGATCACTTCGACGATACTCAACTTACTAATTTTGCCGACGATTATGTTGCACTTCGGAAGATTTGAAAAACGGGAAGATAATTAACAATTAATTATCATATTTGATGTATTTAAATCGTGCGTCCTCATTTGGCGTACCTTCCAAAGAACCGCCATCTTTACCTGGCTGCCATTGAATCACATCTTCAATCTTTTTTGCCAGCTCCCAATCTTTATCAGTAATCCCTTTAGCACTATGGGTGCAAAGTTTCACGATGACAAAGGCATAAGAAACGGTGAGATCCGGGTGATGCCAAGCTGCCTCTGCTAGGTGGCCTATGGTGTTAACCACCATTAACGTTCCTTTCCATCCGCTGGTTTTGTATTTGCGACGTATCCAGCCATCTTCAAAATACCAGTGTGGAAATTCAGCGGCGATCTTGGTGTTTATTTCCGCTTCAGTATATGTACGTTCATTGCTTGACTCAGCCATATTAGACTCCCAGCATTAGTTCCAAGAACATCGAACGGGCAAACCTGTTTCAACCAATATCTCTTCCGAAATCTTCTCGCTAAATGCTGTGTAATCCTGACGGCCAACTACCCATGTATTGAAGTTTCTACCGACGATATAATCGCCAAAATGGTCGTCCACATAACCATCTTTAGTCAGGCGTTCAAGCGATACTTGATCTACGCCCTGTGGGCGCTCCGATTTAACAAGAATCAGATGTTCTGCATTGAGTTTGCTGGCCAGCCAGGCAGCGAGGCTATCGGACGTCACCTGCCACGTAGTGGGAATGGTGTCGTCAGCACAGACCATTTTTGAGGGTAGCCAAACAATCGCGCGATGTTGCCAGCCACGTTCCGCGATTTCAAGCTCACTTTCAGCAGTCACTAGCTTGGGGTTTAAGCCTGCCATAAGTACGCCAAATTGATCCATCGCCATCACCGCCATCTGGTGTGCCACTGCGTCGCTACAGCCACTAATCACTTGGGATTCATGGACCGCATCGGCCAGTATTCCGCCGCCTGGAACAATCACAATCTTGCCATCACCGTGCTGCGCGAACACTTCAAGCCACTGCTTTAACTCTGGCGAACCCAAGAGGCTGCCGCCTAATTTAACAATCCACATGCAAAGCCTTTCTGTATTGTTTTTGTAGTGTATTACGGTGATGTATTAAGTGTAACAATTTGCTTAATAAGAGCTCGCTTAAATGATACTGAAATGCTGCATCAACTCTAGCATAGATGAAGCTTTATCCCAGGTTTCGCAGTACTCCTTTTGCATTTCCGAATCTGCAACAATTCCACCACCCGCCCAAAAACGAATCTCACCTTTAGAGTAAACTGCAGTGCGTATGGCAATATTAGTATCCATATTGCCATCAAACCCAATATAGCCGATAGCCCCGCAATAAACACCGCGCTTGTTTGGCTCCAGCTCTTCAATAATCTCCGCAGCACGCAGCTTAGGAGCGCCAGTGATTGAACCGCCTGGAAAACAGCCTTTTAGAAGGTCTATGGCGGTTTTGTCTGGCGCCAATTGCCCTGTCACAGTGCTGACTAAATGGTGCACATTAGCAAAGCTTTCCAGCGCAAAAAGGCGGTCTGCTTTTACAGAACCTATCACGCAGGTTTTGCTAATGTCGTTACGCAGCAGATCAACAATCATGAGGTTTTCTGCGCGGTCTTTGAGGCTGGCTTTCAAGTCATCCGAATTTTGCTTATCTTGAGTATTATCTGCCGATCGTGGACGTGTACCTTTAATGGGCCGCGTTTCAACATGATCGCCCTTCACCTGCAAGAAGCGTTCTGGTGAAGCAGATAAAATCTGTAATTCGGGCAGCTGCATATAAGCGAGGAATGGCGCAGGGCTGATTTTGCGCAAGTGCTGGTAGGCCAGCCATGCATCGCCTGTCGCTTGTGCACTGAAGCGTTGCGCAAGGTTCACCTGATAGCAATCACCTTCGTGAATGTAGTGCTGAATACGAACAAATGCCTTTGCATAAGTAGGTAAATCCATATTGGATTTAACCTCAGAGCTCACTTTGAAGCTCTTTTTTTCTGGCTCAGCGGGCTGACTCTCTACATCAAATAGCTCGCATAGCTCAGGCCATTGTTCTCGAGTATCAGCATCAAACTCATGGCTGACTAGCCAGGTCTTTTGCTCTCGGTGATCGACCACCACTGCCCAATCATAAATACCGACCATCATCTGTGGAATGTTTTCGCTATCCAAGGCAAGTTCAGGGAGGACTTCAATACTGCGCACCAGATCATAAGCAAAATAGCCTATCGCACCGCCTTCAAAAGGCAACTCGGTGTTTTCGATATGAAATGCGCTGAGTATATTTTTAAGAATAGTAAATGGGTCATCAGTAGAAACCCGCACACCCGTTTTGTCTGTGAGTTCGGTACCACCGTCTTTGCAGGTAATGGTTATAAATGGGTTAGCGCTCATGATGTCGTAACGGCCATATTGGCTCTGCGGCTGCCCGCTATCTAAATAAACGGCCCAGGGCATATGCACAATGCGCGCAAACAAAGTAGCGCTGTCGCTGGTATAGGCTATTTGATGTTTCAATAGTGCGCCCATCAATCAATTCTGCCTAAAGCAGCCACTGCGTATGCTGGCAGGCAGACCGCTGCCCAACGCTGATCATCAGATGAGTTACCTTTAACCAAGCTACTGCTTTCTATATATGATCGATCTAGCTGCCTGGCCAGTTCTCGCACCAGAAAGCTACCTGCGCCAGCGCCTATGATGGGTGCGTTTGTAGAGATTAGATTGCGAGAGAGCGAGCGTAGCACTGCGCTCTTCAAGCTGTCTATTTGTTCGTGTTTAAATGCTAGTGCTAGGCTAAGCCAGGCATCCATACTGGCATCACTCACATCTTGCCCAATCATGCGCGCCAATCGGCGTGCGCTTTCATGTGGAGTTTTACCTGTGCCATCGGCTGTTTCTGCCATGTCTTCAGCTTCGTTCAAATCGCCAGTTAACCTGTAAACATCAGCTGTAGTTGCAAAATGCTCTGCGGCTAGCTTACGCCACTCGCCAGCGAATGGGATTTGCGTCGTGACTGCCATCAAGGGCGTACGAATCACGCCTGTGTAAACCAACTCTTCATATTGCATGCGTTCAGCATCGCTAAATCCGCGATGTTGCGGACTGTTGCTGGCAAGCAAAATAATATCGGCTGTTGTGCTGCCAATATCAATAAAAACTCCCTCTTCAACTTTTTTGGCAATAAAGCTGGCACTGGCATGCCAATTGGCTGACGCGATTACAGGTACAGATGCTTTTATACTCGAAAAATCAACGAAGCCTTTTGGCCCAGCATAAAAACTAACATTACCTGATAGACGCTGTTGCATGCATTCTGCAATGTTGACTACGCCTGCATGGCGGTCAGGAAATATATCGGCGAGCTCACCCGTCATGGTAACTACATGGCTCGAAGGCTTTTGTTTTAACTGGCTGAGGATATGATCAATTGCGGCTTCAAGCTTATCAATGCCACGCCAAAGCGGGCAAGCCACCTGAATCACCTGAATTGCAACACCATCAGCATCAACTAGGGCTGCTTTCAGGTGTGCTCCACCGACATCCCAACCTAGAATGGTTTTCGGTGTAGCTGATGAATTAAGCATGAAGGGAAATATCCACAATATTGCGCGAGATAGCGGGCAATGAAAAAGGCTGCGTAAAAGATTGATTATAGTCTAAGTCTGCACTGAACAATTGGAGTATAAGCGCTGCAACATTGACGCCTGTGGCTTCACGCAAGCCAACATAAGACGTGGTTAAGCGTGGGTTGATTTCTAGCACGTATATCGCGGGGTCTTCAGTGTGTTCGCCACTATTATCCACAATCAAGTCTATGCCTACATAACCAGCCAAGGTTGGTAAGGCAGTAGCCACTTGCTGGGCGATGGTATCAAACGCTTGCCAATACTTAGCCATGCCATTGATGCTGCTACCAGCATAGCTAAAAGGAGTTGTATCGTGTTTTCTATCCAGTTCAATTTTTTGACTGTTGCAACTTAACAACCATGCCTTGCCATCCTTGCAAAGCATGGAAATACTGGCCGCGGTGCCCTCTTGATAGGGTTGCACAATATGACTATGAGTTCTTTCCCCAGCTTCTATCCAGTCGACCAACTTGAGGCTATCTTTAAAATAGGCGCTATCTTCACAACCTGCCCCATCATCAAGCTTTGCCACCCAACCATCACACTGACCTAGTTGCTGATCTTTAAACTCTGAAAACTTATACGTTGGAATGGTGGGAATATTTGCAGCAGCAAATGCTTGGTAAGTAGCACATTTGCTGGTTGCCACTTTGATGGAATCCAAACCACAGCCTAATAATTTCTTATATTGCTGTTCAACCATTTCACTAAGTTTGGCCAATATGCCATTGGTTTCTGGGGCGATGATCCAGACTGCATCTGACTCAGCAATACATTGATGCCAAGACTGCCAAACATCATCTCTAAAGGATATAGGTATCACCTTGTGAGCCTGATTTGGCATGGCAAGCCGAGCATCGTAAGTAGTCAGCACTTGAACGTAATCAATTTCTGATAAATCATGAAGCAATGCATCGCGCATCAATTCACCTTCCAGCGCTAACGATACGGTTAGTGCCTCGCGGTATAATCCACCGCCAGTGATAAATTCACATACAAAGATTTTCAAACACAGACCTTACTCATGGAATTCAATTGAAGATTATCCCTGTCATTGACTTACTTGATGGCCAAGTCGTGCATGCCAAACTTGGGGATAGGCAAAACTATCAAGCTATCATCTCGACATTATGCGACTCAAGCGAGCCGCTGGATATTGTGCATGCACTAATGAGATTATACCGATTTGATCGCCTGTATATCGCTGACTTGAATGCCATACAAAAGCACGGCAACCATCTCCAGATCATCACAGAAATTCAACATCATTACCCGAAGTTGGAAATCTGGTTAGACGCTGGATTTAGTGTGCTTGAAGCCACATTTGTATGGGCTGATTTGGACATCAGGTTGGTCGTAGGCACCGAAAGCTTGATAGATATAGCGGATTATCACGCCATCATGAAAGATGATGCGGCCAAAGAGATCGTATTGTCCCTAGACTTCAAGCAAGACGGCTATCACGGCCCATTAGCGCTTTTGCATGAGCCTTCATTGTGGCCAAAAAATGTGATTATTATGAGTTTGCCCAAAGTCGGCAGCGGCTTGGGGCCAGACATTAAGAAACTTAGCGAGTTCGTTATCAAGAATCCTCAGCATCACTTCTATGCTGCAGGAGGTGTGCGTCATGCAAAAGATTTGTTAGAACTCCACAAACTCGGCATCCAAGGCGCTCTTGTTGCAAGCGCAATCCACTCTGGCTTGCTCAATCAAAAGAGCATCAATGAAACCAGCCTACTGCGGTAATTGAAAACCCTTCGCACAAATAAATAACGCCTCTGAAAGAGGCGTTATTTATTAAACTCAGTTTAAAACTGAATTATTTTGCAGCGAATGGGTGTGATGACTCTTTATAAGCCTTCAATACATCAGCAACCTTAGGCTCGCGAGCGACAGCGCTCTTGATAGCTTGCTTAGTTGCTTGATAATTCCACTCTTGGATACGCTCATCAATATCAGCTTTGTGATCGATAAATACGCCAACGCAGATAAATACATCTTCAGCTTCAGCTTCAGGAATGGTGCCATCAGCAACACAATCCATCACCGCCATTGCAACACCGCGTTGCGCTGGGCCAAACATTTGAACTGCTTGTTTACCATTTTTAATGGTTACTTTATTAAACATTACAGTTGCTGGTTTGGTCATCAGATTAGGAGCAACAACAGCCAACAGGCCATTTACACCTTCTTTTTGATCGGTCAGTGTACGCACAAAAGCATCTTCTGCTGCGCTACCACGTGGTCCGATGATCAGGTCGATATGGGCAACGTTCAAAAGATCAAGACCACTGCCGTCTGGACGATTGTCAATAACAAGCGCCTCACCCACTAAAACACGATCAATAACAGCCATTTCATTCTCCAAATATTTAAGTTTCCACAAGTTGAATTATAGAAACAATTGTAGCTTTGCTTGATTAGCGCCGCCGAAAAAGGCTCCCGTCTGTTTAACGTTGAGCCGCGAAAAATTTGCTAGATTATTACATATATCTGACTAATTTTATAGGGTAATCGATTCCATATTCAATACATGACATTAATTGCGCATGGCTTAAGTATGTAAGTGGTACTCAATAAAAGTAGCCAAAATAAAACCGTAAATTATCACATCGGAATAATGTGTAAGTTACGGTTTTATTTGCTTAATCTATCAATTTAATATGACGATGATATGATTTAACCAGATTACTCAAGATTTGCGTGAATCGCACGCATACCCTCTTCAGTCAAACCCTTCTGATCCACTAAAGTTGCGATAGCAGATTCAAGGAAGATCAAGGTTGAAAGCTCAAACGTAGTGCCCATCGGCATACCATGCGTTTTAGCGAACAAATCTGTATTGTTAGCACCAACAGGTACTACTAAGTCAGCCAAGTCAGCCATTGTTGATTTAGCCTTCATGGAAATGACAACGAGTTTTGCACCTTGTGATTTTGCTTTTCTAACCAATGGCAACAAGGTTTCTGTTTCGCCTGAACCAGAAATAACGATGAATAAATCACCGCTTTGAATACTTGGTGTAACGATCTCACCTACCATACTCACTTTGTAGCCACTGTGCACCAAACGCATCGCAAAGAAACGTGAAACTAGACCTGAACGTCCTGCGCCACCGATAAAAATACGACCAGCTTCATCAACAATCTTGAGCAAATCTGCTTCAAGATTGGTTGGCGTTGCTTTAAGCACGTTGGTGATTTTATCTAAGATGAGTTGCTGAGAAGACATAATAGAAACCTCTAATTAATTGATTAAATGAAAATAGGATGAATTATAGGCATAAAGCAAAACCGACCCATATGGGTCGGTTTTGTGTATCACTACATGCGCTTAAAAATTAAGCACGTGCCAATGCTGTGATTTCTGCAGCAGCAGCAGCAGGATCAGCAGCACCGTAGATAGCAGCACCAGCAACAACGATGGTTGCACCAGCATCAACTACTTGGCGAACTGTAGCAGGCTTAACACCACCAGCAACAGAGATCTTCAGGCCAGTATTTAAACCAGCAACCAAAGCCAAGTCGGTGAATGGGGTTTGACCAGCAGCTTGTTGATCCAAACCAGTGTGAACACCAATGATGTGCGCGCCAACAGCTGCAACAGCTTTAACAACTTCAGCCTTGTTAGGTACATTGATCAAGTCAACTTGAGCTTCTTTACCGTATTTGTTAGCAACATCAACTACACCTTTGATGGTGCCGATGTCTGAAATACCAAGAACGGTAACAATGTCAGCACCAGCCTTGAAGAAAGGCTCAGCTTCGTAGTAGCCAGCATCAGCTGTCTTCAAGTCAACCAGAATCTTGTTGTTAGGGAATTTTGCACGCAGAGTTTCAAGAAGCTTGATACCGTTGTGCTTGATGCATGGGGTACCGATTTCAAGGATGTCTACGTGTGGAGCAACGGTTGTAGCCAGCGCTACGGTTGCGTCAAAATCTAATGAATCTAAAGCCATTTGAACTAATGGTTTTGCCATGATACTTCTCCAGTTTGGTTAAAAAGTTAATTGCTTTATGTGTTGGAAATCTATCTTAATTTGTAACTAAATGTTGTGTCAACCTCAAGAGTTGATTCCATCACAGCGGGACTACATTTGAAATTGCTGCATTAAAACTACTACCGAAACAAATAGCGCTGTAAACCAATGATTATACAGCGCTATTTAAGTCAACAGTATTACAGCTTTTCAGCCAAAGCTTTTTCAAGCTTATTTTGATCTACTACGAAACCACGGATACCTTCAGCGAGCTTTTCAGTAGCCATTGCATCTTCATTCAACGCAAAACGGAACTCTTCTTCAGTCAATCTTGCTGGAGGTGCAGATTTTGCGCCACCGTCTTTTAGTACTTGAACCAAAGTACCTTCGGTAGCGGCCAGATCTTGCAAGAGATTAGGTGAAACGGTCAGGCGATCACAACCAGCCAGAGCAATCAGCTCACCAGTGTTACGGAATGAAGCACCCATCACCACTGTTTTGTAGCCATGTTCTTTATAGTATGCGTAGATTTGACGAACTGAAACCACACCTGGATCTGTTTCCTGTGTGTATTCGGTGCCTGGATTCTTAGCCTTGTACCAGTCAAGAATACGACCAACGAATGGAGAAATCAGGAATACGCCCGCTTCAGCACAAGCACGCGCTTGGCCAAAACCGAACAGCAATGTCAGGTTACACTGAATGCCTTCTTTTTCCAGAATCTCGCCAGCTTTGATACCTTCCCAGGTAGAAGCCAACTTAATCAGCACGCGCTCTTTACCAACACCTGCTTCTTGGTAAAACTTAATCAGCTTGCGGCCTTTGGCGACCATTTTATCGATATTGAATGACAAGCGTGCATCAACTTCAGTTGAGATACGGCCTGGCACAACCTTAGAGATTTCAATACCAATCAGTACTGCCAGCTTGTCTGCTGCGTTTTCGATTTGCGCTTCTTTGCTGCCACCTTGTGCTTTTGCATAAGCAATTGATTCTTCAATCAGGTGTGCGTACTGAGGCAAAGTGCTTGCCTTAAGCAGTAAAGATGGGTTGGTTGTAGCATCGACTGGCTTAACAGACTTAATAGCTTCAACATCACCAGTATCTGCAACGATAGTGGTCATGGCCTTCAATTGATCTAACAGATTAGACATTAATGCTGCTCCTTAAACGATCTATATAAACAAAATTAACTATATTTGAATGAATACGATTATTTGCTGAGGCACAGTCCCCTTTTGAGGGAGTTGCATGTGAATGCAGCCTGCAAATAGAGTTGCGATATGGGCAACGATATTTCATGAGCTAATAATCCAATTCCTACTCATGAAACGATTATTAAGCTATCCACTGAGTATAACCGAAAATCGATGATTACTATACCCTAAGCAAGCAATCGGGCTGGAGTGAGTCGCTAAGCCTGCTTCAATACATTTTGCAAGTAACTGGCGAGCACTGTGGCTACAGTGAGGTCTGCACTGGTTCCAGGATTGATTCTTTCAGCCTTGAGCGCTGCGTCAAATTCGAGTAAAGCACGTTGATATAGTTTTGGATTTTCTTGCTCCAGCAAGCCGTATAAATATTCAGCCGCTCGCTGCTGAATTTCAGCGCCTTTGCTAGCGCCATATTTGCGCACAATATGGCTATCTGGAAAGCCAGCCATAAACGCCAGATGCACCGCACTCACCGCCCAAGATTCATTATTCCAGCGCGCTATTGCTGATTCATACTGCGCCAAGCCGACATCAAAAATATCAGTAAAACCATTGCTGTATTGCCTTGCTATCAAGTCGCGTTGCTCAGCAGCCTGCATGGCGGATAACAAGGTAACAGTGGGTTGCGCGTGTATGTCGTGTTCATCGGCATTACCTAAACCAGCGGGCGAAGCTTGCTCTACTGCTTGATAGGCTAGCACTGCATCTTCCAAGCTGAGGTTTTGCAATACTTTTGCTAGGGATTCCCTTAGCGATAAATGCATGCCATCTGTATAAGCAAGCAGGCTGGCTTGAATCATAGGAGCAGCTAAGAGAATGATGCCAAGGTTAGTGTTGCAGTTAACCGATTGCCAAGTCGCTTGCACGGCCGCCTTAATGCGCTGGCCTACGCCAATATCTAGCTGCGCCATGACTGATGCAGAAACTTCAGCGCTTAGAATGAAATCTTTGACCACCATACCGTGGCCATCGGCAAAGATATGCACATTGCCGGGCTTGAGCGCACTTAATTCAGCAAGGCAGGCATCTTGATAAGCTTGAGCGACTTCTACTGCAAAATCAGCCAGTGACATTATTCTAGCGTCAAGCAGAAGCATAGAGCGGAATCACGTTATTGCTCTGGTCAACATTCAGCAAGTGATCAACCAGCACCTGCGCGATATCCAGCTCAACCACGCTTTGCAAACCGCGCCAGGCGGGAATGCTATTAACCTCCAGCACATAAAGTTTGCCATCACGGTCGCGGATAATATCGACGCCACAATAATCAATATCAACTGCACGGGCGGCAGATTCTGCTAGCGTGTTCAATTCATTGAGTTCAGTGGCATTGGCAATGGCTTCGCTACGCGCACCCATCGCCATGTTATTGACCCAGCTACTACCGCGCCTGACCATGGCACCGATGGCCTTGCCATTGATAATGAAAACACGATGATCGTGCCAGCGGCCTTCCCCACTATCGATATAACGCTGTAGGTAATAGAGACCATCAACATGTTCATCCATAGGTACAGGCAAGCTATCGCCAGCAACAAGCTTACGCACGCCTTTGCCCTGCGAGCCGAACAAAGGCTTGATCACGAGTTGGTGGCCTGCATTAATCTGCTCTGCAATCACCTCATGCGCTTGCTGCCGCGATTCGCATATCCATGTCGCAGGGGTTGCCACGCCATGATAATGTAGCAAAAAACTGGTCATGGCTTTATCGACGGTGCGCTCAATTGCACGGCCATCGTTATAGACCCTGATACCTAGCATTTTCATAGCATGCAGAATATCCAGCCTGACTATCACTTGTTGCAAAGTACCGCCAGGGACGCCACGGACAAAAGCATAATCCGGCAGTTGCTGTTCGAAACCAGGGATGCGAATAATGGGTTGTGAAGGCTCTTGAGATGAATCGAGTAAAATTTGGCAATCTTTGAGCGAAACAAATACCGCCTCAAAACCGCGCACGGCAAACGCCTTTTGCAGGCGTTTACCGTGCCAGCCCGGATCATCCGTAAAAACTGGAACGCGATGGCTTAGAGGGTGATTATTCAATTCAGAACTTCATGCTTAAATATTAAAGCAGTATATTAAGAAGAATAACCAAATGATTGATCAATAAGACTTTCGTTTAACTTACCGCCAACAAAACTCTTGCCAGAATCGACAGCAGTTACAGTGACAGCGGCTGGGCTGAACAACAGAGGGTCAATCTTATAGAAGTCCATATTGACGCTCTTAAACACTTCAGCGAATGGGCGGCCATAATCACGCGAAGAGCTGCTAGGCAATTCAACAGCCAGCTTAGCCGCCGCTTCGTCAGACCCCTTAACAAAAATATGCGCATGGCCACCGAACAAAATAGCGTCATTGGTGCGCCCCATGCCGATGAGGAAATCAGGGGCTGGTGGCGGCACTGGTGCACTGGCCATGCCATCAACCACGTGATCCAGCGGGAAATGCAGGGTGTGAATTTTGTGCATTGCGACTTCAAGTACACGGGCAACGATTTGCACGCTACCAGCAAGACTGCGTGTAGGGGTCAGAATGAAGGTTAGTTTGTCAGCCGCCACACCAGTATCGCGTGATACTTTTTCAATCACCTCAGTCGGCGGCGCTTTATCACTTTCAAGCACCAGACAAGCTGAATCAAACTTATCTTTATATCCAAGCTCTTTATATAACTCTTCACGACCAGCAAGGGCGCGGCCTGGGCCTGAACCTAATGAAAAGAATTTTTCGTGCGAAAGACTCCAGCCAGCGTACTGGCTACCCAGGCATGAGAGGATAGGATTATTCGAGTGGACAGATAGCATCCATGGCCAGTGGGCAAACGTCGCCGAATTATGCAAACTAACGTGACCCAAGCCGCCCATGCAGATCTCCGCAACTAGGCGCCCTACTTCAAGTCCGCCCGCTGATTTGATACCCGCATCAATAATGGTCGCACCTGTTGCATGCTTTTCTACGCCAACGCGCAACGCGGCGGCATTGTCCACGAGATATTGCACCAGAGGGGCAGTTAGTTTATTAACACTAGGCCAGTTGCTACTATCAATTTGCACGTCACTCATTTACGGCTCCTTCATCCACAATTATCTAGTTATTGTAATTACGCTTTGTAGCGAAATGACTCAATTCATCTTGCAATATTATCGCACGTTGTCGTGCCAGTTTTTCTGATTTTATTGCATCTTCTGCAGAAGCCAACACGGTACATAATGGTGTGTCTGCCAACACGAAGAAACCTGGTAGCGGCCTATCCATAACCCATTGAGGCCAGTCAAACTGGGCAGGAATTACCAGATCATGCTTGGCATATACCACCAGATGAATTATCGATTCTGAAGCGGCTTCCTGGTCTGGGAAACCCATCAAATCCAAATCAAGGCGTTGACAGGCCAACATATGCATCCTGAGTAAATCCGGGCCATCTGGATAGAGACTGAAGCTAGCACTCAGCCGTGGGTTGATTTCCAGCACATCAAAAGACTCATCTTGCAATAAAAAATCCAGGCTATTCAAACCTACAAGACCAAACCACTTGGTCAACTTGAGCGCTGCGTCCGCTATGCTCCTTTGCAATTCGGAAGAGAACTCAATGCCATAAACCAATCCGCCATAACGATAAGAGTAGATATCGAGCTGCGGCGCTAATAATTGGCGCTGGAATGATACGGTTTTGATCTCTTGGCCATTCGCCAGAAACAGGTAGGAAAACGGAATACCTGGCGATTGTTTTTGATAATAAACATGTGCATGAGGTATCAAGTGCATGTCATTGCTGTAACCCTTGATATGCATACCGCCAGAGCCACCAATTTGTTTGACTAGCCAAGCATCCTTCTTATTGTCAGGTGGATTGCGCATGATTTGAGGAACAGAAATAGCTGACGCCTGGCAAGCATTGGAAAACTCTTCAGGGTCTTTAATTGCGGCAACTGTATCCGCTGTATTGCCCAAAACTAGCGTGTGCCTTGCTATTTCATTAAGCAAGTCGGGCTGGACTTCAAAACCACTTCCATACAGAAAATAATCTGGGGCAAAGCTTTCAATAGCAGGTAGCAACCTGCTGTGTATGTCTTCCGCGAGAAATCCACCATGCTGGTAATCAAGCACCAGCACATCATGCGCAGCATCGCGCGTTTCGCAATCACCAAAAACATCGGCAGCAAGCACTGTATGCCCTGCTGCCGATGCAGATACTACATAAGGGCGGGCATTAGCCGCCGCTATTGCCAGTTTGCTAATCGTCTATACCAGATCTTTACGAGCCAGCTCAAACGCGGTAATAAAGTCAATGTAAACATGGCTCTGGCCTTCAAGCATGCGCTTGAACAGGCGTTGCTGAGTCTGGTACTTGATATTGCCAATGGCCAGCGCGCCAATACCGTAGATATTGGTACCTTCAATTAAGACACCATCAGCCATGACGCCCACACCTTCAGCACCAGTAGGAGGGACAGCATTCACATCGGCCACTACCTTAAGGCTCTTAGAGGATTTCATCAGATCAATGGTTAATACGCGCACACCAGCAGAAGCACAGCATAGTGCTACATCTGTATTTTCCAGAACTTTTTGTTTCAGTTCGTCAGTACTTCCGTCCACATACTGAATATTTGTTCCATAACGAGCGTTATAAGCGTCAGCTTTAGCTTGCACATCTGCAAGCGTTTTATGCGCTACTAATTCAACTGTAGCGCCGTATTTAGCTGCAATCACTGCTGAACAGCCGCCGACTGGCCCAGTAGCGCCAAATACACTCACCTTGCGACCATTCAAATCGCCACCAAAATGCTTTTCCAACAGCTGTTCAACACGTGCCATCATTGCGGCAGATGTAGTAAATGCACCTGATGGATCAGCAAATACAGATATTTCAAATGGAGGCACCATGGATTTTCTGGCAGTCTCTAACATGTCCATGGCTAGATCTACGTCTCGACCGCCAATCAACATGCCCGTGCGCCAAACACCGCGTGGGCCTCGTGAGAAAATTGCATCCTGTACCAAGCCAGTCACTTCATTTGGCTGCACATTGGTGTACTGGGCAATCGCGTCATAACCTGCGTCATACGCCATATTCACGTCAAATGGGCTTGCATTCTTCGCTGGTGTGATGAAATGCAAGATATACGGTTTTTCCACTTTTGTTCCTTCCATGACTACTCCTCTTTCAGTAAGTTTTTCTTTGGCAGTAAATTTTTGCTTGGCAATTGTCTTGCGCTCAACAATTGGCGTTTTGTTTAGAATTGCTTTTAAATCCTTGTCGGATGTTTTCAAGTCAACTCCAAATAAAGAATTAAAAACTGGTGACTAATGCCCCTTCATTGCGGCCTTTGCAAAGCATAAAGCCTAAATCGCTATCAGTATATCTATTCTGTAAGTCCGCTAGCAATTGCGACGCCTTGAGTTCATCGGCAAAAATCGCAAAACCTGTAGGCCCCCAAGAACTCTGCCCCATACATTGCACACCTTGCGTTTCCAGCCACTCCAATATCTGGCTGACTTTTTTGCTGGCATAGCGCCCACCCTGCGCAGGCGCGAAATGATCACCTGTACGCTGTTGCAACTCACGAATGGCCAAGCCAAAGCTGTGCAAATCTTTTTCAGCCAAGGCAGGTAACGCTTGCATCAAGACATATCTACAGAGCTTTGCTGCACTCTCTGCGGAGAACTCTGGCAAGCTTCGAAACGCCTCGACCTCCTGATTACCATGCACACCGCGCAAGCCATGGTCATAAATCAGGATAATGCGCCATTCTTCAGGGAATTCAGCGCGGGCAATCACCGGTGGGATCTCGGTCTTTTCAGCGCGCCCACCATCAATAATGACGCCTCCAGCGGCAAACGTTCCCAAGCCTATACCAGACCGTGCGCCACGCTGCGTCATCAAGGCAATATCCTTGATAGTCAAATCGAGGCTGTAGAGTTGACTCATTGCCAAACCAACCGCCAATGCGAGCTGTGTACCCGAGCCCAATCCTGCATGCTCTGTAATTAATTGCTGAATGTTTAAATGCACACCACCCTCTAAATCAAGGGATGTTGCTAGATGCTTTGCCATGCTCAACGCACGTTGACCTGCTTGGTGCGCGCTTGCCTGCCCCTCAACACTGAAGCCATCCGCCTTGAAGGCTTGCAACTCAGTGGCTGGCTCGCTGAGTGAAACGCCAATACTGCCAAATTTGCGGCCTAAGCCGCCATTCAAATCGAAAAACCCCATATGCAGGCGCGCAGTGGTTATCACGTGTACGCCATTGCGGTTATTTGGGAGTATTTCTGCAGTCATGAAGTTGGTCTTAATTCAGCCTGTGATTGATAGACGTGTACGAGATATAGCAGAAGCATAAGTGCCTAGTCCTGCAAAAGCGATATTGTAGCCGAGCCAAGCTGCTTTTAAAATTGAGCTTTGCAATATTAATGATGTGATGCATTTTCTGTCATTGCGCTAGCCTTTGCCTTGACTTAGGCTTTGCTAAAACAGCATAATGATTTTCTGATTTATGCATGAGTAAAAACGCAATTAATTTGAGTTTCACCACTTAAAACTTAGCTCCAAACTCAAGCATTCAATAACCAGATATCAGCATAGATATCGCACAATCATTCAGGCTTTAGCGCAAGCCAGGCCTGAAACACGAGAAGGTTTAAAGCATGGAGAATTTTGCCGAAGCTGCCACGATCAATGCCGTGGCTTGCCCCGCCTGTGGTCTGCTCTGTGATGACTTGAGCATAGAGCGCAGCGCCAGTGGTTCACTCAATGTAGTCAAGAAAAACTGTGCGAAAAGCGTGGCATTTTTTGAGCGCCCGTACAAGCCCAGTCAACCGCAGATTGCAGGGCAAGCAAGCGATCTTAAGGCTGCTATTGCAGAAGCAATCGCACTGCTGAGCAAGGCTAAACACCCCCTAATTAGTGGCCTGAGCACCGATATTCAGGGCATGCGCGCCGTCATGAATCTGGCGGAATCAGCCAGTGCGACTATCGATCACATGAATGGCAAAAGCAGCATGCGCAACTTGTATGTTGTTCAGAACTCAGGTTGGCAAGTCACCACGCTGACCGAAGTGCGAAACCGTGTTGATCTATTAGTAGTGGTTGGTACCGACATCGTTAGTTACTTCTCACGCTTTTTTGAACGCATGATCTGGAATAGCGAATCCATGTTTGACCAGGATACTTCTGCACGTGAAGTGGTCTATCTGGGTGGGCAGAATCTTGATACCTCTGCTGGCATTTCACCCAAAGGTGTTAAACCAACAGTATTACCCTGTGATATGGACAGGCTACCTGAAGTCACAGCCGCCCTGCGCGCGCTTGTCAGCGGCAAGCATCTGGTTGCAACCGAAGTCGCTGGCATCGCGGTTAGTGATTTACAAAAACTCGCAGAGCGTTTGAAGGCAGCAAAATACAGCGTGATGGCGTGGGTGGCCAGCTCGCTAGATATCAAACATGCCGAACTGACCATACAGAATATTACGGGCACCGTAGAAAAGCTGAACCAGACCACCCGCTCATCTGGCTTGCCTTTGAGCGGCAATGATGGCGATGTCGGCGCTTATAACACTAGTAGCTGGATCAGCGGCTATCCGTTTCGCAGCTCTTACCGCCGTGCGCACCCTGATTATGACCCTTACCATTACAGCACCGAACGTATGCTAGAAGAGCATGAAGCTGACATCATGATTTGGGTCAATAGTTACAACCCAGATCGCCTGCCGCCAGAAACCGATGTACCCACAATCGTCATCGGCCATCCTGCGATGAAATTCAAGCAAACGCCTGCTGTATTCATCCCAGTGGCAACGCCAGGGCTGGATATTACCGGCACCCAATTCAGAAGCGATAGCTCGGTTGCCCTGCCATTGAAAAAACTGCGCGAAACTGGCTTACCCACTCTGACCGAAGTGCTCTCAGCAATTGAAGCTGGTGTGCTCACTGTTTAATAGCCGCTTAAAGCGCTTTTTAGAACGATGCGGAATTAAGGAATAAGAAATATGTTAACCAAACTCACCGGCGGCAAGGTTTATGATCCCGCCCACCAGGTTGATGGCAAAGTCATGGACATCTACATCCGTGACGGCCGTATCGTCGATCGTCCGCGTGACGATGAACCAATTAATCAGGAATACGATATACGCGGCAAGGTCGTGATGTCTGGCGCGATTGATATGCATACCCACATTGGTGGTGGCAAGGTCAATATTGCCCGCATGATGCTGCCAGAAGACCACCGCTCCGACCCAGCCGTTCACAGCGAGTTCTGCCGTGCTGGTTGCGGCCATGCAGCGCCATCGACTTTGACCACAGGTTACCGCTACGCCGAGATGGGCTATACCGCAGGCTTTGAACCAGCGCTGATGCCAGTGAATGCTCGCCAGTCGCACTTAGAGATGGGCGACACGCCGATTATCGACAAAGGCGGCTACGCCATGATCGGCAGCGATGATTTCTTCCTGCGCATGCTCACCGCCAAGCAGGACCAGAACGCGATCAACGACTATGTCGCCTGGATACTGCATGCCAGCCAGACCATGGGCATCAAGGTAGTGAACCCAGGTGGTATCAGCGCGTTCAAATTTAACCAGCGCGCACTGGATCTAGATGAGCAGAATGTGCACTATCAGGTAACGCCGCGTGAAGTGCTTAAAAGCCTCTCACGCGCGGTGCATGAACTCGGCATTCCACATCCACTGCACGTACACGGCAACAATCTTGGTGTGCCTGGCAACGTAGAAACTACATTGAAGACTATGGGCGCGGTAGAAGGTTATCCAGTCCATCTGACGCATATTCAGTTCCACAGCTATGGTACTGAAGGCGACCGCAAATTCTCCTCGGGCGCAGCCGTTATTGCCGAAGCCCTGAACAAGCATAAGAACGTTTCTGCCGACGTTGGCCAGATTCTGTTTGGCCAGACTGTGACCTGCTCTGGCGACAATATGCGCCAATACGCCAACGCTGGCCTTGGTAGCCCGCGTAAATCTGTAATCATGGACATCGAGTGCGATGCCGGTTGCGGTGTAGTGCCATTCAAATATAAAGACCAGAACTTTGTGAATGCGCTGCAATGGGCAATCGGCCTGGAAATATTCCTGCTCAGTGATGATCCATGGCGTATTTTCCTCACCACTGACCACCCAAATGGGGCACCGTTCACCAGTTATCCACACCTGATCAAGCTGCTGATGGATAAATCGTTCCGTAACGAGACCTTTGCTAGGCTCAACTTGGATGCGCAAGGTATGAGTACATTGGCTTCTATTGACCGTGAATACAGCCTGTATGAGATTGCCATCATGACCCGTGCTGGCGCTGCTAAGCTCGTTGGCCTGCATGACAGAGGCCATCTTGGCGCGGGGGCTGGGGCTGATATTACGGTGTATACCGATAATCCTGACCGCGAAGTCATGTTTGCCAAACCAGATTACGTGTTCAAAGATGGTGAGCTTGTTGTACGTAATGGTGAAGTCGTTAAAGTGACTTGGGGCCACACGCACACCGTGAAGCCAGAGTTTGATCGCGGCATAGAAAAAGAGATCAAAAAATATTTCGACAAGTACCACACCATGAATATGGAAAACTTCAAAGTGAGTGAAGATGAAATCGCAGAAGGTGGGCGTGGCGGTGTTGTAGTCCATGCCTGTGAAGGCCGTCGGGAGAGAACAGAATGATTATTAACGGTGTATCAATCGACGATACCTTTGCCGAAGCCTTCGGCATGCGCGGCACTCGCGTTATTATCACGGCACAAAACCATAAATGGGCATTCAATGCAGCGAATGCCATGACGGGCTTTGCCACATCAGTAATCGCCTGCGGCGTAGAAGCTGCTATTGAGCGCGAGCTAAGTGGTGACGAGACGCCAGATGGTCGCCCAGGCTATAGCATCCTCATGTTCGCCATGGGCAGTGCTGTGCTGATGAAGCAACTAGAAACGCGACTTGGTCAATGTGTGCTGACTTGCCCTACCGCAGCTGCATTCTCAGGCATCGACAGCGGCTATCCAGAAATTACTCGAATTAATCTTGGCAAAAACCTGCGCTTCTTTGGTGATGGTTTCCAAATCTCCAAGAAATTCGGCGGCAAGCGTTATTGGCGCGTACCAGTGATGGATGGAGAGTTCATCACTGAAGAAACTACTGGCATGATACGCAGTGTTGGTGGTGGTAACTTTTTGATCTTGGCTGAATCCCAACCGCAAGCACTGGCTGCCTGTGAAGCAGCGATTGAAGCCATGAAGAAGATTCCGAATGTCATCATGCCTTTCCCGGGCGGGGTCGTGCGTTCTGGCTCCAAGGTTGGCTCAAAATATAAAACACTAATTGCATCTACCAATGATGCCTTCTGCCCAACACTCAAAGGCATTACCAAGACCGAACTCTCACCCGAGATTGAATCGGTGATGGAAATCGTGATTGATGGCTTGACCGAACTGGATATCCGCAAGGCTACCCGCGTTGGGATAGCAGCAGCCTGTGCACTTGGCGCTGAAAACGGCATCAAGCGTGTATCTGCAGGCAACTATGGCGGCAAGCTCGGCCCTTATCATTTCAAGTTACGCGAAATCATGGAAGATGATTCATTAAGCAATCTGGCGGGAGCAACAGCATGAGCGCCTTAACCTTTACCCTGAAAATTCAGCCACAGCAGCGCATAGACTTAAGTCCGCTGACGCCAGATACCTTGGCCGGCAAATCAGTCGCTGATATTGCAGCAATATCGCTGCTAAGCGGCAAAGTGCAATTGCGCACAGATCAGGTATTCGACATTAGCGGCGATGACGCCAGCGACATCGTATTCAACAACAGCAATGGGAAACTGGACTCAATCGGCCATGGCATGAAAACTGGCCGCATCACCATCCATGGCGATGTCGGCTCGTACCTAGGCTTCCAGATGAAAAAAGGCGAAATCACCCTGCATGGCAATGCCGATGCTTACACTGCAAGCGGCATGGCTGATGGACTAATTCACATCAATGGCAATGTGGGCGATTTCCTTGGTGCAGCTTACTTCGGCGACCGTAAAGGTATGAAAGGTGGCACTGTAATTGTCACGGGCAATGCTGGCGAACGAGTTGGCGACCAAATGCGTCGCGGTTTAATCCTGATTGAAGGCAATGTTGGCAGCTACTGCGCATCCCGTATGCTGGCTGGCACGATCGGCATCTTGGGCACGGCTGGGGAATATATAGGCTATGGCATGCGCCGCGGCACCGTGCTGATGACACAAAAACCAACACTGCATACGACCATCCAAGACTGCGGCACGCATACCCTGCCCTACCTGAACTTGATGTTCAAATCATTCGCAGCACTGCCAAGCAAGTTCGCACAAATCAGCAAAAACCGCGTTCAACGTTATGCTGGCGATATTGCGAATGAGGGCAAAGGCGAAATCCTCGTACTGGTTTAATTACTTAACAAGTTAGGTTTTTATGACCATCAAAGCTCGATTCTCACCAGACACAAAAGATGTCGTTAGTACAATTGATTGGCTAAACAGGTCTGGTCTAGCTGAAGTTGAAACTTGGCAGCAGGTTTACGATATTGGAGTGATTGAAATTCAACTTCGAGACACACCTCAGGTTTTAGCTTATCTTTCACAAGTAGAAGATGCTTTATCTATTTCCAGAGTTACTGCTGAAGGGGTAGTTTTTTATTTAACCGATGTTCCGCTATGGGTTGGTGTTCCTGAAGAAAAGCAGCGAGTTGCCTCAGACAAAGCGGACGGTTTTTTATTTGTCCCTATAGGCAATGTTATTTGTATAAATACATTTGGTAGCGTCTATGCTCACACCGTCAAAACCTAACCTATCATTCAAGCGGGACGCCTAATGGCGTCTCTTAAATTCAAACGTTAGGCGATGGCAAAACGCTGCATTACCAAAGAAATTTGGCTGGCAGGTAGAGAGGCAATCACCTCTACATGCTGGCCAAATTGTTTATCCAGCACTTCACCATTGAGCTTACCAAGCTCGCGACAAAACTCATCGAAACGTGAGTAATCCATTTTCAGCGTGATATTGCTCATTTCCACATAAGGCGCATGATGTGCGTTTTCCAATGCGAGTTTAGCCGTGCCGCCATAGGCACGCGCTAATCCACCTGTGCCAAGATTGATACCGCCGTAATATCGAATCACACCCACACACACATTCACCAAATCCCTGCCTTCTAATAGTTGCAGTATTGGTTTTCCCGCTGTGCCCGAAGGTTCGCCAGCATCGTGAAAGCGCTGGACTATGCCTTGGTCGGTTTTGATACGAAAAGCATAAGCCAGATGATGTGCTCCAGCATGACCACTGGCCAAGCGACGTAAGGCCAGCCCAACCATACGCTCACTATCGCAATAATCGGCGGCGGCAATGAATCTGGATTTGTTGATGGTCTGTTCGGCTTGACCTGATTGTGTAATGCGCTGCAAATGATGGCCTAAATGAATTGTTGATAATGGCAAACGAGATTTTATAACGTAATCGTTCTAAACTATTCAGGTGATTACTCAATGAGATTAGCTGGATTCAAGATTAAGACTTAATAAGAGATTGCAACGGAATTATTCTGCGTCGATTCGGTCGTACCAACATATGAATTTACACAAAATTTCAAATACTTACCGCATTTATTCCATTTTTTTAATGGTAATGATGACTATATGCGCTAACAACGTATACGCTGAAGTTTACAAATGCCAATCAGGTAAAAAAACGGTGTATTCGGACAAACCTTGTGCTGTGAATACACAGCAGACGATTACCGATATTGATACCAACCGTGATGCTGATAACAATGATGCGTCAGATAACCCTGCCGAAACTCCAAAGCAGCAAGGCAAAATCAGTGCATTGAACAAGCAACTGGATGGCGCCGTGAAATCAGCCATTGCCAATGGAGATTTAGTGCGGGCATCGGCATTGGCATCTACTGATGAACAGCGCGGCTGGGTAAATCAGGCGCAAAAAGAAGAGAAGAAAGCGTTGCAAGGCAGAACAGAGGCTGATTTGATGGCAGAAAAAGCAGCCTCTTCCGACTGCAAAAATGCAAAACAGGCATTACAAACCGCAGCTGATGGCTTTCCAGATAGCAATGAAATTGCTGCTAAAACCAGTTTAATGCGGACGGCCTGTGGCGTAAAAGAGCCAGAGCCTGTGATTTATAGCAATCCAACGCCCAGGTTTTATGGGTATCCTCATAATCAGGGCATGCCAACCTATGGCTCACATTTACCGACATATCCGTCTCAACAACATAGCCCAAGCAATCCTGTGGATACCCCAAAACCGAAGCCAGATAATTCTAGTAAACGCTTTCCACCCGCAGAAGACACCTACCCAAAACATTGATCATACCAATCTGGCTAAATATCGCCTTTACGGGCTTTATCCAGTATTTGAATCAGGGCATCTTCTAAAGCTTGTGCAGCTTTTTGTGCACGCTCTGTTGGGTTTTTAATGCTTTTTAGATCGTAAGTGGGTCGATCAATCGCAAGATAAAGCTGATGCTGCCTTTCATAAATAGCAATCCGACAAGGCGCAAATACCACAAACTCGGGGTGATCCAGCATGATCTCAGCGCCGTACCCCAGATTACAAAAAGCGCGCACCTCTAATATTCCCTGCGGATTCTGCCCGCGGCTCTTCATGTGTTCGCCAATAGGGAAATTGGCGGGATTCACAAAATTCATGCCCTCCGAAACCGTTTTAAGACTTAAGACTACATCGTCATAGCTGACGCCAGACTCAACTGGCACTTCATAAATGGCACTGCTGGGATCAATTTTCGGCATTGCGCTGGCAGCCAGAGCTATATCGGACATAAGCCCCATAGAAAGCATTAACAGCCAACCAATAGCCTTGCGTGCGAATCCAGAGTGCATGTTAAATTCTGGCCTCACTATATTCTGGCTTCACTAAGCCTAATTGCCTCATTCACGGCTCTGCGATCGTAATCTGGTGCAAGCAGCTTGATAAAGTCATACACATAGCCACGTAAATAAGCATCGCGCCTGAAACCCAAAAATGTTGTACTGGGTGGAAATAAATGGCTGGCATCTATCACTGCCAGGTTAGCATCGCGCACTGGGTCATACGCCATATTCGCTAGCAAACCAATGCCCAAACCAAGCCCTACGTAGGTTTTAATCACATCCGCATCAATCGCGGTTAATACCACGTTAGGCTCTAAATCTTCTTTACCAAACACACGACTTACCAAGGAACCACCCGTAAAAGCAAAGTCGTAAGTAATTAATGGAAAACGCGAAATCTTTTCGAGGGTAAGTGGTAAATCGCTGAGAAGCGGATGGCCGTGAGGCGTGACCACGCAGCGATTCCATTCATAGCAAGGCAAGCACACAAGCTTCTCGTAATCACTGATAGATTCTGTCGCAATTCCAATATCCGCCTCACCAGAGACCACTTGCTCAGCCACTTGCGTTGGGTTTCCCTGGTGAATGGTAAGTCGCACATCGGGAAATTGCTCCATAAAAGCTTTAACTGCCATAGGCAATCGATATCTGGCCTGGGTATGGGTAGTAGCAATGGTCAGCGCGCCCGTTTGCTTCTGGGTAAATTCTTCACCCACACTCCTGATACTGTTCATTTCGCGCATAACGCGTTCAGCCAGGTCAAGTATGATTTGGCCTGGCTCAGTAACGCCGATTAAGCGTTTTCCGTTACGAAAAAAAATCTGGAGTTTGAGTTCTTCTTCTAGTAATTGAATCTGCTTACTAACACCAGGCTGTGATGTATGCAGAACATCAGCAGCTTGAGAAATATTCAGATTCTGCTTGGCGACTTCATGAATATAGCGAAGTTGATGAAACTTCATATTGCATATCCTTATAATTTCGAGTTATACATGCACAATAACATATTCTAATTATATTGTTTACCTGCTGCTATAATTGCGGCCTTATTTTCGTATTAATTTTTATCGGATACTCCACGTGGAATTCGGATACATCGTTGCAGGTTTTATCGTAGGTGCTCTGGTTGGTTTAACTGGCGTAGGTGGTGGCTCATTGATGACACCAATTTTGCTGCTGTTTTTCAGCATCAAGCCAGCCGTGGCTGTAGGTACAGATTTACTGTATGCATCGCTCACTAAATCGGTCGGTATTTTTGCGCATGGCAAACTGGGCAATATTGATTGGCGCATGGTAAAGCTATTGGCTGCTGGTAGCATTCCAGCCTCAATCGCAACCATCCTGTTTTTAAAAACGATTGATGTGCAATCTAGCAGTGCGGTATCAACCATTAAGTTCTGGCTCGGTATTGCCCTGATTGTGACCTCAGTCGCAGTGTTGTTACGCAATAAACTGATGCAGTTAGCGCAAAATGGGCGTTGGTTGTCAGAACAATACGTAGCGCCAGGCACAATATTACTGGGCATGATTCTTGGTGCCCTGGTGACATTAACATCAGTCGGTGCGGGGGCACTTGGTGTTACTGCGTTGATCATGTTGTATCCACGCGAAAAAATCACCACCATCGTTGGTAGCGATATTGCCCATGCAGTGCCACTGACATTAGTTGCAGGATTAGGTCATGCATCGCTAGGTACTATCAACTATGGCCTGTTAGGCACATTGTTGATTGGCTCTATCCCAGGTATTTATCTGGGTAGCCATATGAGCTCTAAAGTAGCTGAGCATTGGTTACGAATTGCCTTGGCAGGCATACTGATTTTTGTGGGTACTAAACTTGTCTTTAATTAAAACCTTACAACATAATTAAACCGTGAAGCAAAGCGGGTTTTCAATTAAAATACTGCCTCGCTTTAAGATTTAACAAAACAAGAATTAAACACAAATATGTATAAATACGACGAGATCGATCAGGCTATTGTTAATGAGCGCGTGAGCCAATATCGCGATCAAACACGCCGTTATCTTGCTGGCGAGCTATCTGATGAAGAGTTCCGCCCTTTGCGCCTGCAAAACGGCCTATATATTCAACGCCATGCGCCTATGCTACGCATTGCCGTGCCTTATGGCACCTTGTCATCCGCACAGTTGCGCAAGCTTGGCGAAATTTCCAAACGCTATGACCGTGGTTATGGCCACTTCAGCACCCGTCAAAATCTGCAATTAAACTGGCCAAAGCTCGAAGATGTGCCAGATATCTTGGCAGAGCTTGCAACGGTTGAAATGCATGCGATCCAGACTTCTGGCAATTGCATCCGCAATATCACCACTGACCAGTTTGCTGGTGTAGCCCCTGACGAGATTATTGATCCACGCGCTGTGGCCGAGATCATGCGTCAGTGGAGCACATTCCATCCAGAATTCGCCCTGCTGCCACGTAAATTCAAGATTGCAGTATCAGGCACAAAACAAGACCGTGCAATTGTGCAAGCCCATGATATCGGGCTCGAATTCTATTACGACGAACAAAACAAGATGGCTATCAAGGTCTGGGTTGGCGGCGGTCTGGGCCGTACACCTATCCTTGGTTCTGTGATTCGTGAACATCTTGAGTGGCAACATGTGCTGACCTATTGCGAAGCAATTATCCGCGTTTACAACCTGCATGGTCGTCGTGACAATGCCTATAAAGCGCGCATCAAAATCTTGGTAAAAGCGCTGGGCATTGATGAATTCCGCGAACAAGTAGAAGCCGAATGGGCGCACCTGAAAGATAACCCAAATACCATCACTGAAGCTGAGTTGAGCCGTGTAGCCACCTACTTCACTGAAATGCCATACGAGAGCCTGCCTGCACATGATGCTGGCTTTGACAACGCAATCGCCAGCAATCCGGCCTTTGCGGCATGGGTTAAACGGTCTGTGCATGCACACAAGAAATCAGGCTACCGTGCAGTGACCTTATCGCTGAAGCCACATGGCAAAGCTCCTGGTGACGCCACTTCTGAGCAGATGATTGCCGTAGCTGATTTGGCGGATGCCTACAGTTTCGGCGAGCTACGCGTTTCACATGAGCAAAATCTAATACTGACTGATGTCAAATTGAGTGACGTCTATGCCTTGTGGGAAACAGCCCGCGCCAATGAACTGGCAACCCCGAATATCGGGCTGCTGACCGACATTATTTGCTGCCCAGGCGGCGACTTTTGCTCGCTGGCAAATGCCAAGAGCATCCCGATTGCTGAAGCGATCCAGATGCAGTTTGACAACCTGGATTACCTGCATGATATCGGCGAGCTTGAACTCAACATCTCAGGTTGCATGAATGCTTGCGGGCATCACCATGTCGGCCATATCGGCATTCTGGGTGTAGATAAAGATGGCTCTGAGTGGTATCAGGTCACCATCGGTGGCAAGCAAGGTAATGACGCCAGCATCGGCGCGGTCATTGGACCATCATTCGCCGCTGAAGAAATGCCAGGCGTCGTACAGAAGCTAATTGACGTATATATCGCTGAACGCACGCCCGAAGAACGCTTCATTGACACCGTGCGCCGTATCGGCATACCGCCATTCAAAGCCCATGTGTACGGCAAGGCTGTTGAAAAGGCAGATGCTCATGTCTAACTTGATTCTAGACCATAATATCGTTGAAGATACATGGCAGTTGGTGACGCCACCTACCGTTGAAGAGGCTGTTGTCCGTAAGCAGGCGGGTAAGGTGGTTTTATTCAAACTCACGGGTGAAGCAAGTTATAGCGATGAGCAAATCACTGCAACAGAAATCCCGCAAACAGGCAAAGTGTTAATTCCACTCACTGTTTGGATTGCTCGCAAACAAGCCTTATCTGCTCGTTTGGCGAATGGCGAAATCGGAATCTGGCTTGCCACGCATGAAGTGCTCGAAACTTTAGTTGAAAACCAGCCAGACTTAAACGTGTTTCCGTTGATAGCGATCCATGTAGAGCGCTTTGCTGATGGGCGGATTTTCTCAATTGGCAATCTTCTGCGCACACGCTATGGCTTTAAAAATACATTACGTGCCTTTGGCGACGTGTTGCGCGACCAGTTATTTTTTCTGAAACGCTGTGGCTTCAATAGCTACCTTATCCGTGCAGATCGCTCGGCTGAAGAGGCTTTGGCCAGCCTGCAAGACTTTAGTGAACCATACCAAGGCGCGGTTGATAATAATCAGCCAGTGTGGCGCCGAGTTCATCGAGAGCACGTTTAAGCATTATGAACGGTGAAGTCTCAATGCTACGCCCTGCTTTCAGCAATCCAGCGACCCGTCCTGAATTGACCGATGCCTTACGTGAATCGGTCAACCAGAAACGCACGCAATTACTGATAGCATTGAAAGCTGCTGTGGCAGAACATGGTGACGCAAATGCCATCACTTTCGCCAATAGCATGGGCGCGGAAGACATGGTATTGACCGACATCATTCTACGTGAACAGCTGCCTATTGAGATTTTCTCGCTGGATACCGGACGCCTGCCCGTTGAAACCTACGACCTGATCGCTGAAGTAGAACAGACCTACAGCACTAAGCTGAAGATTTTCTTCCCACAGGCAGCCACAGTTGAAGATTACGTGCAGACCAAAGGTATCAACGCCTTTTACGAATCCATCGAACTACGCAAAGCCTGCTGCCATATGCGCAAAGTTGAGCCATTGGGACGCGCCCTAAAAGGTAAAAAAGCCTGGATCAGTGGCATGCGCGCGCAACAATCGGCTACTCGCAGCGATTTGCCTATCCGTGAATTCGACCAAGGTAATGGCCTAGAAAAATATAATCCGCTGACCGACTGGACTGAAAAAGAAGTCTGGGCATATATCCGTATGCATGAAGTGCCATATAACAAATTGCACGATGCCTTCTACCCCAGTATAGGTTGTGCACCATGCACGCGTGCTGTGGCCATGGGTGAAGATGTTCGCGCTGGGCGTTGGTGGTGGGAAGACGCTGCATCAAAAGAATGTGGCTTGCATGTTAAGTCCTAATAGAAAAATATTAGAGTGAACCGTTATCTGGTTTTCGCCAAATAACTTAAGAGATGAAATTTTAGAAACCGTTTATGACCTCGTTAACCAAAGAAACTCTCAGCCATCTCGACTGGCTTGAATCTGAAGCCATCTATATTCTCCGTGAAGTTGCAGGCCAATGTTCCAATCCAGTTCTGCTGTTCTCTGGCGGAAAAGACTCGTTATGTATCCTCAGGCTGGCTGAAAAAGCATTCCGTCCAGGTCGCTTCCCTTTCCCGCTGATGCATATTGATACTGGCCACAATTACAAGGAAGTCATTGACTTCCGTGACCAGCGCGCTGCCGAGCTTGGTGAGCGCCTGATTGTGCGCTCTGTTGAAGATTCTATGAAACGTGGCAGTGTCGTGCTGAAGTCAGCCGATGAGCCGCGTAACAAACATCAATCAGTCACTTTGTTGGAAGCGATTGAAGAATTCGGTTTCGATTGCTGCATCGGTGGCGCACGTCGTGACGAAGAAAAAGCTCGCGCCAAGGAACGCATCATGAGTTTCCGTGATGAGTTTGGTCAGTGGGACCCTAAGAACCAACGCCCAGAATTGTGGAATCTGTATAACGCACGTTCACACAAGGGTGAGAATATTCGTGCCTTCCCAATATCCAACTGGACTGAGATGGATGTTTGGCAATATATCGAGCGTGAAAAGCTGCAATTGCCGAGCATTTATTTTGCGCATCAACGCGATATCGTCATGCGCGGCGGCGCTATTATGCCGGTTAACGTACCGCTAGCAAGTGGTGAAGTTATCAACCAGCCAAAACCTGGTGAAGAAATTATCAATATGCAAGTGCGATTCCGTACGGTTGGTGATATCACCTGCACTGCCCCTGTCATCAGCGATTCAGACAATGTGGCCAAAATCGTTTTGGAAACTGCCACTACTACTATTACAGAGCGCGGCGCAACACGCCTTGATGACCAAACCTCCGATGCTTCGATGGAACAGCGCAAGAAGGAGGGATATTTCTAATGAGCACTATGAATACACCAGATAACGACAGCCTTTTACGCTTCATGACATGCGGCAGCGTCGATGACGGCAAAAGCACGCTGATTGGCCGCTTGCTATTTGATACCAAAACCATCTTGGCTGATACGCTGACCCAGATTGAACGCACGTCAAAAAAACGCGGCATGGAAGCAGTTGATTTGTCTCTGCTGACCGATGGCCTGCAAGCTGAGCGCGAGCAAGGCATTACCATTGATGTGGCCTACCGCTACTTCAGCACGGGTACCCGCAAGTACATCATTGCCGATGCCCCTGGCCATGAGCAATACACTCGCAACATGGTGACTGCCGCTTCCACCGCTAATTTGGCGATTATCCTGATTGATGCTCGCAAAGGCGTGTTGACTCAGACACGACGCCACTCTTACTTGGCACATCTGGTTGGCATCACCCATATCGTAGTGGCAATCAACAAAATGGACTTGGTGAATTACGACCAAGCTGAATTTGAGAAAATTTGCGCAGATTATTTAGCATTTGCTGAGCATATTGGCTTGCATCGCGCTGGCCACCAAATCAGCTTCATTCCTATGTCTGCACTGAATGGCGACATGATAGTTGACCGTGGCGATGGCTTGGACTGGTATCAAGGCCCTACCCTGCTTGAGTTTCTTGAATCAGCGCCGCCTGCACATTCTGAAAAAGGTGAACCATTCCGCTTTCCAGTTCAGTTTGTTTGCCGCCCACACGCTTCTGACGACCCTGAATTACATGACTTCCGTGGCTTCATGGGTCGTATTGAGTCTGGCGAAATTGAAGTGGGTGAAGAAGTCACAGTGCTGCCTTCTGGCCATACTTCAAAGGTGAAAGCCATTCAGATTGGCGATGAGCAACTCCCAAGTGCCATTACGGAACAATCTATCACCCTGTTGCTGGAAGACGAGATTGATACCTCTCGTGGTGATATGATTGTCAAATCCAGCCAGTCAATTGAGCCAGTAAAACAAATCTCTGCCATGGTATGCTGGTTATCAGAAACACCTCTCTCCACCGCACGCACCTATATCGTTCGCCACACCACACGCGAATCCAAAGCTAAGGTGGGTGAAATCGCTTATAAGGTTGATGTGAATACGTTGGAAGAACTACCTGCGCAAGGTTTGGTCACTAACGATATTGCACGCATCAGTTTCAAGCTGGCACAGCCATTAATGGTTGATCCCTATACAGAAAACCGTGCTACTGGCGCATTCATCCTGATTGATGAAGCAACCAATAACACAGTCGGTGCAGGAATGATTGAAGCATAGGCGTTTATCAAGCGCGTAAATTCCATTAAAATATCGAAATTAGCTAATACTCAAGAAATTCAAGGACTAAATATGACTTATGTTGTGACTGAAAACTGCATCCAATGCAAATACACAGATTGTGTGGATGTATGCCCGGTCGACTGCTTTGTTGAAGGCCCTAACTTCCTCGCCATCAATCCTGATGAGTGCATTGATTGCACCTTGTGCGTGGCAGAATGCCCAGCTGAAGCTATTTACGCCGAAGATGATGTACCAGCAGACCAGCAGGAATACATTGCCCTAAATGCCCGCTTTGCTGAGTTATGGCCTGCGATTACAACAAGAAAGACACCTCTGCCAGATGCTGATGCCAATAATGGCGCTAAAGGTAAACGCGCTTTACTAGCAGAGTAATTTAACTGTTTAGCCAGCAAACCAAGGGAGCTTATGCTCCCTTTTTTATTGAGCAGTTTTCCACACTTTGGTTTTACTGACGCACAAGATAGCCAGCAAGCAGTAGCCAGCCATACCAAATGCCAAGCCTAATGGACTGAACCAAATCAGCGGAATCAGTAAACCAGCAGATACCGTAGAAAGCACCATTTGCACGAATGCCTGCCCAGAAGAAGCTGTGCCCCTTAGCTTGGGTAATCTGTCTAATGCAGCAATTGAGAGTATGGGGGTGGTTAAAGCCATGCCAACGTTATAAAGCGCGATGGGTAAAATATTCCAGAATGGACTCGAAGGTAATTGCCAGCATATGAATATATTCAGCATTATTGCAGCCGCCATCCAGCAGTATGCAAACCTGATAATTTTATAGGTTGAAAATTTACCAGCGGTTTGCCTGGCCAGATAAGAACCCAATACCATGCCGCATACGGTTGGAATGAACATATAACCAAACTGATGCTCGTTAAGCCCAAGATGGTCAATCAGGAAAACGGGGGCGGCAAGCACGTACAGAAAGAAGCCAGAGAAATTGGCGCCCACAGTCACAACCAGCTTTACAAACTCCATGTCTGCGAATAACTGACGATAGTTGCTAAAGACTCTAGTCGCAGACAGTGGCTGGCGTTTTTCAACAGGGACTGTTTCAGGTAAGAGCTTATGCGCTGAAAATAGTGTCACGCTGGCATACAGGAATAAAAAGATAAAAATCGCCTGCCAATGTATGCCGAGTAGTAAGCCACCAATCATAGGCGCAATAGCAGGTGCAAGGCCGAACAACATCTGCACTTGCGCCATCACACGCTGCGCCGCAACGCCTTCAAATAGGTCACGCACCATTGCTCTTGCCACCACATTACCTGCCCCGCCTGATATGCCCTGCAGCGCACGGAAGAACCAGAGCGTTTCTACATTGGACGCAAAAGCGCAGCCAATGGAAGCTAAAGCAAACAACCCCAATCCCCAGCGGATGGTGGTGATGCGGCCAATTGAGTCAGAGATAGGCCCATGCCATAAGGTCATCAACGCATAAGGCAACAAATAAGCGGTCAGGCTCTGTTGTAATTGAAGATTCGTACCATTCAGGCTTTGCGCCATCACATGAAACGCAGGCAAATAGGTATCGATGGCAAACGGCGCAAGCGCGGCAAGAGCGGCGAGCACCATCGATAACAACAGCGGAGAGTGTTTATGCATGAGTGGGATAACTTCTGATTAGATAACGCGATCAAATAAAAAGCGCACACTGAATTTTATCAGCATGCGCACTTTATTAAACCATACGAATAGCCTTATTCAACGGAGTTAAGGCAATGCATGAAACTCCTTAATGAGTTCAGGCAACTCGTCATTGACGAACTTTTTAGAGTTTTTATCAGTACGAAACACGATAGGCTGCGCCTGCAATTGAGGGTTTTTTGAATCCTCAATCGCTTTTTCAATAATGTGGTGGTTAGGCGAAAGGCTACATACTGGGTCAGCGCTTTCAGCATCGCCAGTTAGCATGAATGCCTGGCAACGACAGCCGCCCAAATCCTTTTCTTTTTCAGGACAGGTGCGGCATGGTGATTTCATCCAATCGTCACCACGGTACTTGTTGAAAGCAGGAGAGTCTTTCCATGCCCATTCAAGGCCGCGCTCTTTAACGTTGGGGAACTGCATGTTCGGCAGTACGCGCGCCGAGTGGCAAGGCAATACGTCACCATTGGCGGTCACAATCATGAACACTTCGCCCCAGCCATTCATGCACTTTTTAGGACGGTCAGAAAAGTAATCTGGCACGACAAAGAAAATCTGCATCTTCTTGCCGACTTTAGCGCGAAACTCATTGGTCACAGCTTCTGCATGGTCTATCTGTTCTTTAGTCGGCATCAACTGATTACGGTTAATCAATGACCAGCCGTAGTACTGGGTATTCGCCAACTCTACATAATCCGCACCCAGGGCTTCAGCCATTTCCAGGATTTCTTTAATATGGCCGATGTTGTACCGGTGAATCACAACGTTCAACACCATCGGGTAGCCATGATTCTTGATCATGGCGGCGACTTTTTTCTTGAGCTCAAACGTTTTGGTATTGGTGATGAAGTTATTAATTTCTTCAGTGATGTCATGCATGGAGAGCTGAATGTGATCAAGCCCACCTTCTTTAAATGCAGTAATACGTTTTTCGGTCAGGCCAACACCTGAAGTAATCAGGTTGCTGTAGTAACCCAGTTTGCGTGCTTCAATGACGATGTCTTCAATATCATCGCGCAACAAAGGCTCACCACCTGAAATTCCAAGCTGCAAAGCACCCAGCTTGCGTGCATCGCGCAAGGCATCTATCCATTGCTCAGTGGTCAGCTCATTTTTAGTATGTTTATCGTAATCGGTCGGGTTATAGCAAAAAGCACAATGCAACGGGCAGCGATAGGTCACCTCTGCCAGCAGCCAGAGCGGTTGGGTATGGGTCTTGGATGCGTCCACCCCATTGTTCTGGGCATGTACTACCTTTTGTACGACTGATTCACCTAACGATGCTTGTGTCATTGTGCTACTCCTCGGGTTACTACTTATGCTTTTGCTAGCTACTTATAATTGCTGATTAGCTTTGATAACTAATCGGTCTTTTCTAGCCATGCTTTTTCTACCGCCAGATCAAACATCGCCAAAATGTCTTTTTGTATATCAGGTACATCTGGGAATGCAGTTTCTAATTCTTGGACAACATCGCCCACGGTTTTGTTACCATCGACGCGTTTAATCACCTCACCTGCCCCGCCGTTGAGTTTGATCATGCCTTCAGGAAAAAGTAGCACATAGCATTGCTGCGCTTCTTCCCACTGAAAACGATAGTGGCGAGCGAGTTTATAAATATCAGCGTGGTTGACGGAGGTAGTCACGGTCTTCAACCTTTATTGTTGTTGAGGCAAGCATGATCGAATCTGCGATCACCCAAAGTACATCAAGCTTAAATTGCAGAATCTCTAGCGCTCTTTCTTGCATTGCACGTGAGGTACTGAAATAGTCCAGGGTTACGCCCAAGCCTTGCTCTACATCACGGCGGGCTTCGGTCAGGCGTTTTTTGAAGTAGACCAAACCTTCTTCCTTGATCCAGGGATACATCGTCGGCCAGGAACTGATGCGCTGTTGATGGATATGCGGCGCAAACAGTTCAGTGAGAGACGAGCAAACAGATTCTTGCCATGGTCGTTGGCGTGCAAAGTTAATATAGGCATCTACCGCAAAACGCACGCCTGGGCTCACTAATTTAAGTGAAGTCACATCCTCACGAGTTAAGCCTACCGCCTGCCCTAGCTTGATCCAAGCTTCAATACCGCCTTCGTTTACACCATCGCCATCGTGGTCGGTAATGCGAACAATCCACTCCTTGCGCACTTCTTTATCTGGGCAGTTAGAAAGGATGGCGGCATCTTTTTGCGGAATACCAATCTGGTAGTAAAAACGGTTGGCCACCCATGATTGCAACTGCTCTTTAGTCAGCTTGCCTTCATACATCATCACATGGAAAGGATGGTAGATATGGTAGCCCTTACCCTTTTCGCGCAGCTTTTCTTCAAACTCCTCGCGAGTCCAGGGTAGATCTGTATTAGTGACTGCATTCATCATCTTCTCCTAGAGGATAATATCCATGCCATCGTAGGCAACTTCGATACCATGGCGGGTCAGTTCGGCTCTTTCGGCAGAATCTTCCCTTAAAATCGGGTTGGTATTGTTAATGTGTATCAGCACCTTACGTGCTTTTGGATACGCTGACAGCACTTCCATCATGCCAGCTTCACCCGATTGTGGATTGTGGCCAATATCGCGGGCTTTTTTCGTCATCAGGCCCATATCAATCATTTCAGTGTTGGTCCAGAACGTGCCATCGACCATGATGCAGTCAGCCTGCTCAAAGAATGGCGGCAAATGTGGCTCTATCTCACCTAGGCCTGGGGAATACCAGGCTTTTTTGCCAGTCTTAGTATCTTCAATCAGCACACCGATGGTATCGCCAGGGTGCGGGTTATTGCGGTGTGGGGAATATGGTGGCGCAGCGCTCTTCAGCGCAACGGCTGTAAAGCGCAAATTAGCAGCACCCGGCACTTCAAATGACGTGGTGCCATCGAGCGGCACATCATGGCGATTGATACCGCAGTAATGCCCGAGAATATTCAGTAGTGGATTACCAGTGGTCAGGTCTTGGTACACCATATCAGTGCAGTAAATCTCACGTTTCACTTGGCCTTCACGCAGCATCAGCAAGCCAGTCGTGTGGTCAATCTGCGCATCAATCAGCACAATGCCGACAATGCCGCTATCGCGGATGGCACGGCCAGGCTGCAAGGGAGCGAAATCCTGTATCTGTTGGAGTACATCAGGCGAAGTATTGAACAATACCCAGTTAACTCCATCACCACTCACGCAGATGGAAGACTGCGTGCGCTTGGTGGCTTTGATAGTGCCTTTACGCAGGCCATCACAATTAAAACAGTTGCAGTTCCATTGTGGAAAACCGCCACCTGCTGCTGAACCCAGAACATGAATATGCATAAATAACTAACTACTTTCGATTAAGCAATGAACAAAAACAATAGATTAAACCTTTGATGCAAAAAACATAGGGTGCTTGTGAGCTTGCGGCTCTCAGTCACCCTATTTCGTTCGATCTGACTATGCCGTTTAAGCCATAGCCAGATAGCTGACAATCAATTAACGATTGCAAACGTACATTGTAACTTCAAAGCCGAAACGCATTTCTGTAACTTCTGGTTTGGTCCACATGATGAATCTCCTTAATTGTTGAAAGTTTAAGCCGTTATGATTTCAATAAACTCATAACGTGGACGCATTGTGGGCGCAATCAGCATCTGGCAACACTGCGAAAACTTGTAAAGACTACTCATGATTATCATGATAGCAATAGTACAGAGTATACTTTTCGCAAACGGGGTAGATTTGGTTTGCAATCAAATTAGGATGAGCGGGGATTCTCATGCTGGCAGATAATAACAATCAAAAAAATGGACTTGCTGAATATGGTCTGCTTGCAGCAGCAAAAGACTCAGCAACAATCAATAATGCTGAACTCACAGCAGAAATAGTCAAAAACCTATATTCCAGCAATCTTAAGACAGCATTCGTCAACATGCTGTTTGTGCAATTGATACTCGCCTGCATTCTGATCAATTTTGAATCTCAAGTCGTTGATCAAAAAAGTATTGTGATTGCCAGTACAGCTATTTTTGCCACTTATATTGGGCGTTATCTGCTGGCCATTGCCTATCATACGACCGCAGCCAGAAACGAAATCACAGACTATACCCCCTGGTTAAAACGCTATCGTATTGCTGCCACCAGTTGCGGCATCTCTTGGGGCATTATCGGCTTACTACTATTTGCACCACATGATATTGCACACCAAACCTTTCTCGTCATGTCCATCGCTGGTGTCATTGCTGGCGCCTCAGTTTCTTTTGCTTATGATGATGTCACTTTAAGAAGGTTTGTTTACAGCATCATTTTGCTAACCGTGCCTAATTTCTTGCTGGCAAAGGGCATTTCCTTCCAGATGGGCGCCCTCCTCATGCTGTTCCTGCTGTATGTTTCGGTCTCAGGCAGCCGATTGACCAGGATGATAGGCGATAATATCCGACTGAAAATTGTGGCAGACAAAAGCCGAGAATCGATCGCGGCTCTGGCACAAAAACAAAAGCTGCACCTCGAACAGACGCCCATGGGGGTCATCGAGTTCGATACAGAATTCAGATTTACCTCTTGGAATCCTGCTGCAGAAAAAATATTTGGCTATAGTGCTGCCGAAGCCATTCATCAGCATGCCAAGTTGATTATTCCCAACGTAGCCATAGAACAAGTGAATGAGGTCATGAACTCTTTGATTTCAGATTCTGGTGGCGAACGCTCGCGCAATCTCAACATCCGGAAAGATGGCACTTTGATTGAATGCGAATGGTTTAATACTACACTGCGTGATAGCCAGAATAATCCAATTGGTATTGCCTCAATCGTTCAGGACATTACGGATCATGTAAAAGCACAGGAAGAGATTCAACGCCTGGCTTTCTTTGATGCACTGACCAACCTGCCTAATCGCCGCCTGATGACAGATAGACTCAACCAAGCGCTGGTGAGTAGCAAGCGAACTGGGGCCTATGGTGCCGCCATGTTTATTGATCTGGATGATTTCAAAACACTCAATGACACTAAGGGGCATGGCGTAGGTGATTTATTGCTACAAGAGGTTTCAGGACGATTGCAAAATGCATTGCGGGAAAACGACAGCGTTGCGCGCATAGGTGGTGATGAGTTCGTCATCATGATTGAAGACCTCAGTGACGATTATCAGAAAGCCGTTGAAGCAAGCCACAATATTGCGCATAAGCTCATTAAATGCGTCAACCAGCCCTTTAACCTTGGGCAATACAATCATTACAACTCCTGTAGCTTGGGTGTGACCTTGTTTCGAGGCCAGGATGTTACTGTCGATGACATCCTGCAACAGGCGGATACCGCCATGTATGAGGCTAAAAAAGCGGGCAGGAACAACTTCAAGTTTTTCAATACCAGTATCAAACCAGAGCTGGATTTAAGAGCAAGCCTTAAAAATGACCTGTTTGTGGCGCTTGAAAAAAACCAGTTGATGCTCTTTTTTCAGGCGCAAGTGAATCACAATTATCAAATTAAAGGCGCTGAAATATTACTGCGCTGGCAACACCCCGAGCATGGCATGGTGTCACCTGCTGAATTTATCCCAATTGCAGAGTCTTCAGGCCTGATTATTCAAATAGGCAATTGGGTGCTTAGGCAGGCATGCCAGCAACTCAAAGAATGGGAGCAGTTCCCAATTCAATCGGAGCTTAAGCTTTCAGTAAACGTAAGTGCCCTGCAATTTAGTGAGCCAGGCTTTACAAAACAGGTTGAAACGGCCATTAAAGAGAGTGGCTGCAATCCAAAATTGCTCGTTCTTGAATTGACAGAAAGTTTGGTGCTACAGAATATTGACGACATTGTCAGCAAGATGCAGCGATTAAAACAGATTGGCGTATCGCTCTCACTGGACGACTTTGGCGTAGGTTATTCGTCACTTTCAGTATTAAAACGCCTCCCGCTAGATGAACTGAAAATTGATAGAAGCTTTGTATTAGATGCGCTGGAAAGACACGATAATGCAGTGATTGTTGAGACGATTATTGCCATGGGTAAAAGCTTGGAGCTTGAAGTGATTGCAGAAGGCGTTGAGACGATTGAGCAACTTAGATTTCTGCAGCAAATCGGCTGTAGAGCTTATCAAGGTTATATGTTCTGTAAACCGATGGATATTGCCACTTTCGAAAACAAACTTTCAGATCACAGCATTGCAGATTGGTTAATGCAAGAAACCAGCTTGGGATGAAGTGGCAATTGATGAAAAATAGCGCAATCATACGGTTCGTCATATTTTCATGTTGGCTGCTGACTAGCCAAGCTTATGCTGCTGGTTATGGCTTAATAGAGCAAAGTGCTAGCGCTGGTGGCAATGCTTATGCAGGTGGCGCGGCAAGCGCTGAAGATGCCAGCACGGTATATCAGAACCCAGCTGGCATGACGTATCTACCTGATAACCAGCTAGTGATTGGGGCGCATGCTATCTTGCCTTCTGCTAGCTTTAACAACAATGGCTCAACTACTGCATTTGGTGCTGGCACGACTGGCAATAATGGCGGTGATGCTGGCGACCTCACGTTCATTCCCAACTTCTACCTGACTAATGCAATCACACCAGATATTCGTATAGGTTTGGGGATTAACGTACCCTTCGGGCTTAAAACTGAATATGACAGTGATTGGGTGGGTCGTTACCAAGCCATTAAATCAGAACTCAAAACCACCAACATCAATCCCTCTGTTGCATTCAAGGCTAATGATCAGCTGTCTTTAGGCTTTGGCATTTTAGCCATGCGTGCAGAGGCTAGCCTGAGTAGCGCAGTTGATTTTGGTACACTATGCACTGGTTTAGGACTAGGCTGCGGCACACCACAAAGCAGGGATGGCGTCGCGAGCATTCATGGTGATGGCTGGGGAATTGGCTGGAATACAGGCGCAATCTGGCAGATAAACAACGCAACAAGGTTGGGTCTAGCCTACCGCTCTCAAGTCCATTTGACTTTAGATGGCAATATAGGCTTCAGTAATGTGCCTAGCGCATTGGCAACAAGTTTCCCTAATGGCAATATCAGCGCAAAACTCACCACGCCAGATAGCTTATCCGCCTCACTATTCCATCAACTCAATGAAGAATGGGATCTGCTCGCTGACATCACTTGGGTAGGCTGGAAGAAGTTTAAAAATCTCACCGTAGTGCGCGATTCTGGCAGCATAGCTGCGGATACTGCAGAGAATTGGAGTAACACAATCAGGCTCGCATTCGGGGCTAATTACCATTACAACCAGCACCTAAAATTACGCACTGGCATTGCTTATGATGAAAGCCCAGTTAGTGATACCTACCGCACGCCACGTATTCCTGATAATGACCGCTATTGGCTATCTGCAGGCGCCAATTACAAATTAAGTGACGACAACAGCATTGATATAGCTTACAGCCATGTTTTTGTGAAAGAGACTACCCTCAATAAAACCAACGATGCTAGCGTTAGTGCGCTTAAAGATACATTACGTGGCGCATACGATAACCAGGTGGATGTGTTTAGCCTGCAATTTGTACATAGTTTTTAGCTAGCAAGACTTTTAGCTAGATAGAATTGCTTTAAGCGCCTGTAAGAACTTTTCATTTTCAGAATAAAGCCCAATACTCACCCGCAGGTACTCTGGCATCTCATATGCAGCAATCGGGCGAACAATCACGCCGCTCTGCAGCAGCTTTTGATACACCTCTTTTGTATTAGCCACTCGAAAACTAACGAAATTACCGAATGACGGAATGTAATCTAAGTCAAGTTGCGTGAGACCTCGAGTGATTTGCAGCATGCCTGCCTGATTAAGCGCTCTGGTACGCTCAACGAACTCATCATCCTCTAATGAAGCCGCTGCAGCAGCTTGCGCGACGCTGTTCACATTGAATGGCTGTCTGACGCGATTGATGATGTCTGCTATATCGGTAGATGTAACGCCAAAACCTATACGCAAACCTGCCAAGCCATAGGCTTTGGAGAATGAGCGTGAAATAATCAGGTTATCGAATTCTGCTAGCCATTTAATCGCTTCAGACTTGTACGTATCAGATAGATACTCATCATAAGCTTCATCCAGAACAACTAAAATATTGCTCGGCACAGCCTTTAAAAACGCGAACAGCTCATCTTTAGGCAACAGCGTACCTGTCGGGTTATTTGGATTCGCCACAAAAATAATGCGTGTTTTTGCTGTGATTGCTGCAAGCATAGCGGGCAAGTCATGGCCATATTCTTTAGCTGGAATCACCACCCCTTTTGCACCTACTGCCTGTGTAACCAAGGCATATACAGCAAAGGCATGTTGCGCATAAATTGCCTCATCCCCTGCTGTTAAAAATGCACGGGCAGCAAGCTCAAGAATGTCATTTGAGCCATTACCAAATATTAGTTGATCGGGCTTTACATTAAATTTCGCGCAGACGGCATCGCGGAGAATAAAGCTATTACCGTCTGGATAGCGCGCAATATCTGTCAATGCGGCATGCATCGCAGCCTCTGCTTTCGGTCCAACACCTAGCGGGTTTTCATTCGATGCGAGTTTCACAATCTGCTCGGGCTGCAAGTCCATTTCACGAGCCAAGTCAGCAATCGGCTTACCAGGTTGATAAGCCGCAATTGAACGGATATACGATGGTGCTAATTCTGACAACTTACTCACAAACTACCTCTCAAGAAAAAAATGAAGCGGCATAAGCCGCCTTAAAACTAGATGTTAACATTTCAGTGTACATTTTATAAAAACCTACAGCCAAGTTAGATAATCTTGGCGACTGAAACTCCCGATTTACCTGCATTTTTCACATCGTACATTGCATGGTCAGCACGTCTCACGACATCAACAGCAGTCACATTCTTGTATGGAAACATGCATATGCCTATGCTCGCAGAGACATCATCAATGGTAATTTCATTACTCACCTTGAATGGCAGTTGCAATTGCTGCAGGAGCTTATTGGCAAGTGTGACAGCGGCAGCTTCTGTTTGTATATTTTCAGCAAGAATAAAAAACTCATCGCCGCCTAGTCGGCTCACGGTATCTGCTTCACGCACTACATGTTGCAATCTTCTAGCGACTTCTTGCAACACAAAATCGCCCGCTGCATGGCCATGAATGTCGTTAATCGGTTTAAATTTATCTAGGTCAATAAACAAACCTGCACTAACTTGGTCTTGACGACTGGCAAAGGTAATTGCCTGCTCTACCCGATCTTGCAGCAACTCGCGGTTAGGCAAACCTGTCAGCCTGTCATGCAATGCACGTTCATGTTGTAAGCGTCTTTCGCTATCAAGCTCTCGCTCTCGTAGGAACAACATTCGGTTCTGTTTTTCACCGATATAGCTGGCAAAACTGCCCAGAATATTGCCCGAAACTACAAAGTAATTGATGCTAAATAAAGTCCAGAATTGCAAATTATTGAACATTATATTAAACAATATCAATAAGATAATGCCAACTGCGGTGGCATTAATAAAGCGTAAACCAGAGAAGTAATGGCACCAAAAGGTAAGCAAAATAATCGCTGCAGAAAACAGGCTGATGGAAGCTTCTGGCAAATAACTCATGATGCCCAGTAAGCATAAACCAGCGAAAATAGCGGTCATCATCAACAATGGTTGATGATGTTTATTAAAATACTTTGTAAAAGTGATCGCAAAAACCGAGAAGGCAATCATCATTGCCATGGTATGCAAGTACAGAGCTTTGATCAGATGCTGGGGTGGAATGAAGAGAAAATCCATGATGATATAAGAGCCATACAGTATGCTCCCTACCAATAAAGCTATTCTGGATTGACGACGCAGCCTGATTAAATCATGCCTACGGTATATCTGCTCTAAGCGCTTATTGGCAAAAGTAAGCGTGATACTTTTGAGTTTGGCAGTTTGAAGTAAATCTCTAATGGTAGACATAGAATAATTTTCGCAAAGAGAGAGTCATTCTTTTTTGTTTAATTGCCAGCCATTAGGGCGTGTCATTTAGCCACTTACTAACTCATAGTTGCTAGTTCATATAATAGCGACAGGGTATGAACCCAACACTTTGAGTAGCGAAGAACGCGCTTCTAACTCTTTTAATGCTTTAGAGACTGCAGCATCCTGATGATGCCCTTCAATATCTACAAAGAATACATATTCCCATAAGCCGATTTTTGAAGGACGTGATTCAAGTTTCGTCAGGCTTACTTGTTCGTCAGCCAGAGGCTTTAATAGTTCCAGAATAGCGCCGGGGACATTTTTGGTAGCCACTACCAGAGAAGTTTTATCTTTACCTGAAGGCGCGACATCGTGCGTGGCCAGAATCAGGAATCGTGTAGTGTTTTTAGGGTCATCTTCAATATTGCTAGCCAAATTGTTCAGGCTGAAAAGCTCTGCAGCGCGCGTACTGGCTATTGCAGCCACACTACCGTTAGTATTATTTTTAGCAATATTGGCTGCTTCGGCATTACTCACAACAGGTTGGCGATCTGCATTTGGCAGATGCGCATTGAGCCATTGATGGCACTGTGCAAGTGATTGCGAGTGCGCATACACCGTTTTGATTTGGTCGACAGAGTCTGATTTTGAGAGCAGATTATGATGGATGGGCAAGGCAATCTCGCCACATATGTTCAGTTTGGTAGCCATCAGCAAATCCAGCGTACGACCAACTGCGCCCTCTGTGGAATTTTCTACGGGCACCACACCATAGTCCACCTGGCCAGACTCAACCATACGAAAAACTTCATCAATAGAACTACATTGCACGGGTGCTGAAAGACCGCCAAACTGCTTATTCGCAGCTTCTTCGCTGAATGTGCCTAATGGCCCAAGAAATGCTACGGAAAGTTCTTTTTCAAGCGCGCGGCAATTAGACATAACGGCTCTAAATATCGCAGTCACTGCATCGCCAGATAGCGGGCCTTCATTGTGCTCTGTGAGGCGACGCAAGACCTGAGCTTCGCGCTCTGGTCGGTAAATCGGCCCGCCATTTTTAACATTGCCAATCTCACGTGCAAGCTGCGCACGCTGATTAACGAGCTTTAGCATCTGCTCATCAATGGCGTCAATCTGGTCTCGGTATTGTTTAAGTAAGTCGCTCATGGCACAACTATATCAGTTCTATTATTAGCGGCACATTGGATTAATAGTCATTAGCCGTGCACTCGTTTGAATTCTTGCATGAAATCAACCAATGCCTGCACACCTTCAATCGGCATTGCGTTATAGATGGATGCCCGCATACCGCCCACTAACTTATGGCCTTTAAGCTGCAAAAGGCCTTGCTGATGAGACTCTTTCAAGAACAATTCATCTAGACTAGCGTCTTTGAGCGTAAACGGTACATTCATGCGTGAGCGATTTTCTACCGCAATTGGCGAACTGTAAAAGTCTGAGCTATCCAGGTAGCCGTAGAGCAATTCGGCTTTTGCAATATTGGCTTGTTCCATCGCTGCCAGACCACCCTTTGCCTTCAGGCCTTTAAACACCAATCCTGCAATGTAGATGCCATAGGTTGGCGGCGTGTTATACATAGAGCCATTGTCTGCGTGGATTTTATAATCGAACATGCTAGGCGTGTAGCTGCTGGCATGGCCGATTAAATCATCACGAATAATCACGATGGTCAGGCCTGCAGGACCGATATTCTTTTGTGCGCCTGCGTAAATGATTCCAAACTTACTCACGTCTATCGGCCGAGATAGAATATGCGACGACATATCAGCCACCAGCGGCACATCGCTTACTTCTGGCGTCCAGAACATCTCGACGCCACCTATGGTTTCATTTGAGGTGTAATGCACATAAGCAGCATTTTTGTTCAACTGCCATTCATCTTGCGTTGGCGCATAGGTGTAATGATCTGCCGCAGAAGATGCCGCGATATTCACCTGGCAATATTTTGCGGCCTCATCAATCGCTTTGCGCGACCAGATACCTGTATCAACATAATCCACCGTTTTTTTATCACGCAAAAGATTGAGTGGCACCATAGAAAACTGCGCGTGGGCCCCACCCTGCAAAAACAGGACTTTATAATTTGCAGGGATTGCTAATAGCTCACGAAAATCAGCTTCAGCCTCAGCAGCAATGGCCATAAACTCTTTGCCACGGTGGCTCATTTCCATAATGGACATGCCAGAGCCATGCCAATCCAACATCTCATCACGTGCCTGAATCAGCACTTCTTTAGGCAATACTGCAGGGCCTGCAGAGAAATTATAGATATGCGTCATACGGTAACTTTGCTAATGAGTCATTGATGCCAAGGCAATATTGATATGTCTATACTGGATCAGCGTCAGCTTCAACATCGTCAGTTTCGACTACTTTCTCAAGGCCAGATAATTTTTCACCTGCACTCAGGTTAATCAGCGTTACGCCCTGTGTTGCGCGGCCTAACTCGCGAATCTCTTTCACGCGAGTACGGATCAGCACACCACCAGTTGTGATCAACATGATTTCATCTTCATCATTGACCAAGCGCGCAGCCACTACCAAACCATTACGTTCACTGATCGCGATTGCCTTAACACCCTGCGTACCACGACCAGAATGGCGAAAATCAGAAAGCACAGTACGTTTACCATAACCATTTTCGGTGGCTACCAATACTGTCTGTTTGTCATCTACGGCTACCAGTAATGACAATACCTGCTGTTTGGCGGCAAGCTTCATACCACGCACACCGCGGGTATTACGACCCATAGCACGTACATCTTCCTCGTCAAACCACACTGCTTTACCGCCGTTAGAAACCAGTACAATGTCATGTGCGCCATTGGTGACTTCAGCGCCAATCAGGTAATCACCATCATCTAAATTGATCGCGATAATGCCCGACTTGCGTGGGTTAGAGAATTCAACCAGCGATGTTTTCTTAACTGTACCTTGAGCGGTTGCCATGAAAATGTAGTGATCTTCATCAAACGTTTTGACGGGCAGAATGGCGTTGATTTTCTCGCCTTCTTCTAGCGGGAACAAATTAACAATAGGCTTGCCACGGCTGATGCGGCTGCCTTGTGGCACTTCATATACCTTCAGCCAATACACGCGACCACGATTGGAGAAGCACAAAATGTAATCATGGGTATTCGCCACGAACATCTTATCGATAAAGTCATCTTCTTTAGTTGCTGCTGCTTGCTTACCACGGCCACCGCGCTTTTGCGCACGGTATTCTTCGAGCGGTTGCGATTTGATGTAGCCAGTGTGCGATAAAGTCACGACTACGTCTTGCGGCGTGATGAAATCTTCAATCGATAGATCTTGCGCATTATGCACAATCTCACTGCGGCGTTTGTCGCCAAACTGTTGACGTATTGCGGCAAGCTCTTCGGTAATCATCTGTGTTACGCGCTCGGCTTTTGCCAGGATATCCAGTAAATTGGCGATCACATCCATCACTTCTTTGTACTCGCTGACAATCTTATCTTGCTCAAGACCAGTCAAGCGTTGCAGACGCATCTGCAAGATTTCCTGCGCTTGCACGTCAGATAGTTTGTAGCCATCAGGGCTTAAACCAAAATCTACAGATAAGCCTTCTGGGCGTGAAGCCTCCATGGCCGCGCGCTTGAGCATTTCTTCTACTACTGGCGATTTCCATATCTTCGCCATCAAGTCTTTCTTTGCTTCTGGTGGCGTTGGTGCGGCTTTGATAATCGCAATCATGTCATCAACGTTTGCTAAAGCAACGGCCAAACCTTCGAGCACATGGCCACGCTCGCGCGCTTTACGGAGCTCAAATACGGTACGGCGCGTAATCACTTCACGACGATGGCGTAAGAAAGCCTCTAGCATCTGCTTGAGATTCAACAGACGTGGCTGACCATCTAATAAGGCCACCATATTCATGCCGAAAGTGTCTTGCAATTGGGTTTGTTTATAGAGGTTGTTCAGAACGACTTCTGGCACTTCACCGCGTTTGAGTTCAATCACCACGCGCATACCTGATTTATCGGACTCGTCACGAAGATCAGAAATACCCTCAATCTTTTTCTCGTTGACCAGTTCGGCGATCTTCTCAACGAAGGTCTTTTTGTTCACCTGGTACGGTAACTCGTCAACAATCAGCGCTTGGCGATTGCCCTTTTCCATATCTTCCACATGGGTACGACCACGCATCACCACACGACCACGACCAGTGCGATAACCCTCTTTCACACCAACTGTGCCATAGATAATGCCAGCGGTTGGGAAATCAGGTGCAGGCACAATATCAATCAGTTCATCAATTGTGATATCTGAGTTTTGCAGCAAGGCCACACAGGCATCCAGCACTTCATGCAGGTTATGTGGCGGAATGTTTGTTGCCATACCTACCGCGATACCAGAGCTGCCGTTAATCAACAGATTGGGGATGCGCGCAGGCATGATGAGCGGCTCATGCTCGGAGCCATCATAGTTCGGCCCAAAATCTACCGTTTCTTTGTCAATATCAGCAAGCAACTCATGCGCAATACGTGACATACGGATTTCGGTATATCGCATGGCCGCAGCGTTATCACCATCAACCGAACCAAAGTTACCCTGACCATCCACCAACATGTAGCGCAATGAGAAATTCTGCGCCATACGAACAATGGTGTCATACACAGCGGTATCACCATGTGGATGGTACTTACCGATGACATCACCGACGATACGAGCAGACTTCTTGTAAGGTCGATTCCAGTCATTACTAAGCTCATGCATAGCGAATAAAACACGTCTATGCACGGGCTTTAAACCGTCTCTTACATCTGGTAAGGCGCGCCCTACAATCACGCTCATGGCGTAATCAAGGTAAGAACGGCGCATCTCATCTTCTAAGCTAATCGGGAGGGTTTCTTTTGCGAACTGATCCATGTAATTATTCTGTCGGAAGTGGCTTAAAGACTATGATTTTAACATGATAAAGCGCTCAAATCATGCTTGCTGACATGGTAAATACCCTGTCATAAATATCATTTAAAATAGTGAATACAAAATACCCATAGCGATAATAAATCAGCACTATAGTAAGAATTGATTAGAAAATTAATTTAAGTTAATTTACGCTATCGCCTGATTCAGGCATAAGATGTTTTCACGTATTCAATAACATACCAAAGGAGAAATACCATGGCAGTACTCGTAGGTAAACCCGCACCAGACTTCACCGCAGCGGCCGTACTGGATGATAACACGATCAATGAATCATTCAACCTTCATGCCCATATCAAAGGTAAACCAGCCGTTATTTTCTTTTGGCCACTGGATTTCACTTTCGTGTGCCCTTCTGAACTGATTGCTTTTGACCATCGTCTTGAAGAATTCAAAAAACGCGGTGTTGAAGTGATTGGCGTTTCTATTGATTCACACTTCACCCATTTAGCCTGGAAAAATACGCCAGTCAATAATGGTGGTATCGGCAAAGTTGGTTACCCAATGATTGCTGACATCAATCACCAAATCGTAAAAGCTTATGATGTTGAAGCTGAAGGTGGCGTTGCTTATCGCGGCACATTCCTGATTAACAAGGCTGGTGTTGTAGTTAACCAAGTCATCAACGACTTGCCACTAGGCCGTGACATTGACGAAACACTACGTATTGTTGATGCGTTGCAATTCTTTGAAGAGCACGGCGAAGTATGCCCAGCAGGCTGGAAAAAGGGCAAGGCTGGCATGAATGCTTCGACCGAAGGTGTGGCGAAATATCTGGCAGAAAACGCAGCTAGCTTGTAATTGGATTAAGCAATTTAGCAATAAAAAACGGGGCTTGAAGCCCCGTTTTTTTATTGCTTGCTTAGATGTTATTTACGGCCGATCACTATCACCAATACACCAGCGACTATGGCAATCACGCCCAAAATATCAGGGATAGGGATATTCTTTTCAGTTTCCGCAGTCGCCTTAAGTGGGCCAATCTGGGCAACAGTTTCTTCGGTAGTAAAACTAATCTGCTTGTACACTAATGATGCAGCACCTAGTGCTATTAACAACAAGCCGATAATAAGTGATGACTTCATGGATATCTCTCCTCAGTAATATTGTGACTATTCTTTGAATTTCTTACGGGCTTCTTCAAAGCCTTTTTTGAGCACTTCCCAAGCTTCTTCACCACTTTTTTTCAGTTCTTGCCAAGCCTCGCCAGTAGAACCATGAATCTCAGCCACTTTAGCTTTAGCCTCATCACGCTTGGCTTTGAGTATCGTCAATTGCTGGTCATATTTAACGCGCGCATTAGCTTCAGCCTGTTTCGCACGCGCTTCAAGCACATCAATATCCGCAGACCACTCATCTAATTGCACTTTTAATTTCTCTAAATACTCATCTTTCAAACTCATGGCAACACTCCTGATAGTTAATTGAACAAAGGTAACTTACTCATAAATAATGTGGCAAAAGCATTTATCAATCATCCCATACTTTGACGACATCAAACACCCTAAAGTATCAAACTTACTGGGTAAGCAATGCCAAGTCAGCTTTCAAGTCATCGATATGTTCCAAGCCTACCGCAATGCGCACCAAACCATCACCGATACCTGCAGCGGCTCTTGCCTCTGGTGAGACGCGGCTATGGGTGGTGGTAGCCGGATGTGTGATCGTGCTTTTAGCATCACCCAGATTGGCCGTGATTGAAATCATTTTAGTAGCATCAATTAAGCGCCAAGCAGCTTGCTGTCCACCCTTCACATCAAATGACAGTATGGCACCGCCACTCTTCTGCTGTTTAAGCGCAAGCGCATGCTGCGGATGCGATGCAAGGCCAGGATAATACACACGCTCAACACCAGGCTGCTGCTCAAGCCATGTTGCTAGCGCTAGGGCGTTGCGCGCATGCGCTTCCATACGTACATGCAGGGTTTCAAGACCTTTCAGAAACACCCATGCATTGAATGCACTCATGGTTGGGCCAGCGGTACGCAAGAATCCATAAACGGGCTCAATCACTGCCTTTTTACCCAACACCGCACCGCCCAAGCAACGCCCTTGCCCATCTATGTATTTAGTTGCAGAGTGAATAATAATATCGGCACCTAGATCGAGCGGTTTCTGCAAAGCTGGGGTGCAGAAACAATTATCGACAACCAGCAACGCACCTGCATTATGTGCAATATCAGCCAGCTCATTAATATCACAGACTTCGGTCAACGGGTTTGATGGTGTCTCAACGAAAAATAGCTTGGTATTTGCTTTAGCTGCCGCTTTCCAGGCATCTGGGTCCGTCAAAGAAACGAAGGTCGTTTCTAAACCCCAGCGAGTTAATATATTGGCAAATAACTGTACCGATGTACCAAAAATACTACGCGAGGCAACCACATGATCGCCTGCCGAGCATAAGCCCATCACAGCCGCCAGAATCGCGGCCATGCCAGATGATGTGGCAACGCAAGACTCAGCACCCTCCAGTGCTGCAAGCTTATTTTGAAACATGGTCACTGTAGGGTTAGTGAAGCGTGAATAGATATTGCCTGGCTCCTGCCCACCAAATCTTGCAGCGGCTTGCGCCGCATTTTCGAATACAAAGCTGGATGTCAGAAACATCGCTTCAGAATTCTCGCCATAGGCAGTATGTTCGCTACCGGCCCTTACAGCTAGAGTTTCTGGTTGCCATTCATGTGTCATGATCGATATATCCTTATTGCTTATCCATAAAATCAAATTTGAAAATCATCAAAATTCACGGGCATAAAAAAAACCCGCCATAGCATTTGCTAAAACGGGTTCTTGGCTCGCTTTAGCTGTATTTATTATGCGCCCGCAAGCTGAGTTAATTGAATAATCTCAAATCGGCGCTTTGTAACCTAGCTTAGATAATACCCGTCAAATAATACGCTTCAGTAACTTAGGTGGTCAAGCAGCTTCTTCTTCATACTCTTTGACGGTCACCAGATTCAAATCAAGCTGGGTACTTGAGTTGGCAGGCTTGTTTGATTTCTGGCCATCACCGCGGGCTGATTCAATATTGTTGAGATAATTTTCATCAATATCGCCCGTGACATAGTTGCCATCAAAACATGAGCAGTCAAACTGCTTGATATCCGGGTTGCTCAATTGCACGGCCTGCACTAACGCATCTAAATCTTGATAGATCAATGCATCTGCGCCAATTTCTTCGCAGATTTCAGCATCAGTGCGCCCTGTTGCAAGCAATTCATCGCGCGTCGGCATATCGATACCATAGACATTAGGAAACCTGACTGGAGGCGCAGCAGAAGCAAAGAACACTTTATTTGCGCCAGCATCACGGGCCATCTGTACGATTTGCTTGGAGGTTGTACCGCGCACGATAGAGTCGTCAACCAGCAATATGTTTTTGCCTTTGAATTCCATGCCAATCGGGTTGAGCTTTTGTCGTACTGATTTTTTACGTAAAGCCTGGCCTGGCATGATAAAAGTACGGCCAATATAACGATTCTTAATAAAACCTTCGCGGTATGTGAGATTGAGTGCGTTGGCCAGTTGCAGAGCGCTTGGGCGACTGGTATCCGGAATCGGGATAACGACATCAATCTTTAAGTCTTTCCATTCTTCAGCAATCTTTTTCGCCAGACTTTCGCCCATGTGCAAACGGGTTTGGTAAACAGACACATGGTCAATCACTGAATCCGGCCTGGCCAGGTAAACATACTCAAATATACAGGGAGATAACTTAGGTGCTTCTGCGCATTGGCGAGAGAAGAAATTGCCATCCATATCAATAAAGATAGCCTCGCCTGGCTCTACATCGCGAATCATCTTGAAGCCAAGTACATCAAGCGCCACACTTTCAGAGGCCACAATGTATTCAACTCCTTTTGCCGACTCAAGCTTGCCAATCACCAAAGGACGAATACCATTAGGGTCGCGAAATGCCAACAAACCAAAATTAGCCACCATGGCTACGACCGCATAAGCGCCTTTGCAACGTTTGTGGACGCCTGTTACCGCCTCAAAAATCACATCTGTATCAAGCACTGCACTGTGGGCTGTATGCTCGATCTCATGCGCCAATACATTCAACAATACCTCTGAATCTGAGCTGGTATTGATGTGGCGCAAATCCTGGCGAAACATCTCTTGCTTGAGTTGATCTGAATTGGTCAGATTGCCGTTATGGCCAAGTACAATGCCGAATGGAGAGTTAACGTAGAAAGGCTGGGCTTCTGCCGCTGAAGATGACCCTGCGGTTGGATATCTAACGTGTGCTATGCCAGCATTTCCATGCAAACTCCGCATATGTCTGGTTTGGAAAACATCTTGTACCAGACCGTTATTTTTATGCATGAAGAAGGTATTGCCGTCACAGGTGGCGATGCCTGCGGCATCTTGCCCACGATGCTGTAGCACGAGCAGCCCATCGTAAAGTAATTGATTGACTGGATTTTTACCTACAATACCGATGATTCCACACATAAAGTGAGCATCCTAATAACTAAAACCTGCGTTTACCAAGCCTGATGGTCTATCCACTAAAACTTGGGCACTAAACTGCTTGGCTTACGAATCAATTGCCAACCAATTTAGTCGTATTTGATGTGCTTTGCAATGTCATTTGGAAACCAGGGCAAAATACTCACCGCCATGGCTTCCAGAGGCGCACTGAACATTGCGTTACGCCAACGAATATCTCTGGGCACACTGGTTAATCCTGCCAATAGCACCAGTACACCAACAATCACTATGCCTCGTGCAATTCCAAAAACAGCGCCCAGGCCTCTGTCTAGCCAGCTCAAACCTATAGTCTTGAAGAGTTGCGACAACCCTATGGCCAGCAAACTACAAACTAGCAAAGCAGCTAAAAACAGAATAACGAATGCAGCTAAAAATCTTAATGACTCACTTGGTATGCTAGATGGTAGCAATTCCGCAAATTGCAAGGTGTATGTCCTGGCAATATAAAATGCTGCAATCCAGCCCGCTAAAGCCAATATTTCTCTTATGAATCCGCGCATCATGCTAAGTAATATAGAGATACCTAGAATAGCTAACACTACATAATCAAACGCAGTCATCGTGATTCACACGTTTGCAATGCTACTTATTCGCCACAATCATGCCGACTAAACCAACGTCTTTTGCCTTGCTAAAGGCTTTGTCTGCGTCTGCTTTGGTCTTGAATGGTCCCGCACGTAACCTGATTTTATCGCCCGTTGGTGTTGGCAGTTTTTCAGTGTAAGACTTCAAGTTTTGGCTGGCCAGCTTATCCTGTAGCTGCTTGACATTAGCGGCATCAGAGAACACGCCAATTTGTAGTGAAAATGTGCCAGGTTTTTCGACACTGGCTGGCTTCACAGTTTTGTCTTCAGCGACTTTAGCTGGAGTCACTTTTTCTGGCACTGCCTTAACTGGTGCTACTTTTACTGCAACTTCTTTTTTGACAGGCTCTTTAATTGGCTGTGGTTTGCTTACAGCAGGTTCAGGCTTTGTGGGTTTCGCTGCTTCAGTGGTGGTTAAACTAACTGGGCTATCCATTTCAGTTTTAGCTGGTGCTTCTACTTTAGGTGTTTCGGGCTTAGCTAGCGTTGTCTGGTCAACTGGCGTTTCAATCACTTGCTGGTTATTAGATGACGGCTGTTCTAAAGGCGCTGTTTCAGGTGCAATTGGCACAATCTTGGAGGTAAATTCGCCATCTTGGCTAGGAATAGTAATCGCGATTTCTTGCTGTGGCGGCTTGCTGCTGTGGTCATCTAACACCATCGGCAAGATGGTGATCATCAGCAAAACTAAGGCTATTGCACCCACCAAGCGCCTGCGCGCACGCTTTTTAAACTGGATTTCTTGCTCGTTCACATTGTCTGGCGGCATCTAAATCGTCCTAATTCTTGGCGGGATATAACGTTACGATAGCTATACTAGGGCTATCGTCATGCCCATAAAACAACTACGAAGCACTGGGCAACATTCTCATGACATCGGCCACTGTGAAAAATGAACCGAATACGACAATTCTATCATTTTCAGTGGCATCGATACAGGCTTGTCGATAAGCCGCAGTGGTATCGACAAAATTATGTACCTCAGCTGAACTGCTTTGCTCTTGAACGATTGCTTGTAACTGTTGAGCAGTCGCACCACGCTTTTGGTTGATGCCAGCTAGATACCAGACGTCAATTTTCGAATTTAGTATCTCCACGACGCCGCTGACATCTTTATCTGCCAACATCGCAAACACACCCAACGTACGACCCTTGCAAGCATTCTGACTTAAATTAAGTGCTAAGCCAGCAGCGGCATGTGGATTGTGTGCGACATCTAAAATCACTGTACGTTGCTGATTGAATTTCTGAAAACGTCCAGCCAAGCCAACCGTTTTCAAACCCTCAATAATATGATCAATAGGAACAAATAACTGGTCTTGCATGGCGTGTACAGCCGCTATCACACAGGCGGCGTTATACAGCTGAAAGTCTCCCGCCAAGGCTGGAAATGGTAAGTCCGTGACTTCTTCCAGCAAATCGCTGTAAATCCAAGACTGCCCCTTTGACTGAAATGAAAAATCTTGATTAATCAGTTTTAGATCAGCCTGTATCTTTTCCGCATGTTCAATAAGAGTATGGGGCGGATTCGGTTCACCACAAATAGCAGTAATACCTTTGCGAAATATACCCGCTTTTTCATAGGCAATGCTTTCACGGTTATTGCCAAGAAAATCCATATGGTCAAGATCAATACTGGTGACGATGGTACAGTCTGGATCAAACACATTCACGGCATCTAGCCTGCCACCCAAGCCGACTTCCAGCACGGCAATATCAATAGTTGACTGGGTAAAATGCCAGTAAGCAGCTAATGTCGCAAATTCAAAGTAGGTGAGTTCCGTGTCTTGCCTAGCAGCTTCTACCGCAGCAAACGCCGAGCATAGGTCCTGATCACTGGCGTTCTTCTCAGCAACGCGTACGCGCTCGTTGTAGGCCAATAGATGGGGTGATGTATAGCAAGCAACTCGATAACCAGCCGCACTGTACACGCGCTCCAGCATGGCACAGGTAGAGCCTTTGCCATTAGTACCGCCGACGATAATAATTGGAAATTTCTTGGTAAGATTCAGGCGTTGCTTGACACTATTTACACGGTCCAAGCCCATGGCGATGGATTTTGGATGCAGAGCTTCAATGTAGGCGAGCCATCCCACCAAGTCAGTTGGCAGCTTTGAAGGTGATACCACAGCGAGCGTTTGAGGGTTAGGAATGGTCGATTAAATAGAAGTTGTAGTGATAGCAGGCTTGCGCATCAATCCAGTGACCAATTTAGCAATTCTGTCGCGCATTTCACGGCGGTCAACAATCATATCAACTGCGCCATGCTCCACCAGAAACTCAGAGCGCTGAAAACCTTCTGGCAACGTTTCACGTACGGTCTGCTCAATCACACGCGGGCCCGCAAAACCGATCAGAGCTTGAGGCTCAGCAATAATCACATCACCTAACATGGCAAAGCTCGCTGAAACACCGCCCATGGTTGGGTCAGTCAGTACGGCAATATAAGGTAAACCAGCTTTACTAAGCGCAGTCAGCGCAGCACTCGTTTTCGCCATCTGCATTAATGAAAACAAGCCTTCTTGCATACGTGCGCCGCCACTCGCTGCGATACAGATAAACGGTGTTTTATTCTCAATGGCATTTAATACGCCGCGTACAAATCGTTCACCGACCACAGAGCCCATAGAGCCGCCCATGAACTTGAACTCAAATGCAGCAATGACAACTGGCACTGCATTCATACTACCTTGCATCACAATCAGGGCATCGGTTTCACCCACGTCCGCCTGTGTTGATTTCAGGCGATCCGCATATTTTTTAGTATCTTTAAACTTTAGTGGATCTATTGGCTGTACTTCAGCACCAATTTCAAACCTACCTTCCTCATCCAACAAAAGATGGAGGCGAGCCCGTGCAGAAATGCGATTGTGATAACTACATTTAGGGCACACTTCGGCATTACTTTCCAAGTCCGTGCGATAGAGGACAGCCTCGCATGAGGGACATTTGCTCCAGAGACCTTCAGGTACAGATTTTCTGCCCGGCCCTTCGGCGCGGTTAATTTTGGGCGGTAGTAATTTTTGTAACCAGCTCATGCTTTATCCTTTATGCATTCTCATTACTGCGTGCATGTATTGTTGATTTCAAGCTTTATTAAATCTCGTCAATGGCACGGCGCAACTCAGCAACCAATGTGCTTACATTTTCCAGCAAATTATCTTCGGTTGATTGTTCAACAGCCTGCACCATGCGACTACCTACCACAACAGCATCTGCAATTTTACCAACCAGTTTAGCAGTGGCTGCATCACGCACACCAAAGCCTACCCCAATTGGCAAATCAGTCTTTAATCTAATTGCTGCAACTCGATCGGCCACCTCAGCGATATCCAGATTACCTGCCCCAGTTACGCCCTTGAGGGAGACATAGTAAACAAAACCACTGGCCTGATGCACGATTGTATCAATGCGGCTTGGCTCAGTGGTCGGCGATAATAAAAAGATAGGGTCTATATCACGTGCTTTAAGCAGAGTAACGAAATCTACAGATTCTTCTGGTGGGTAATCCACAGTTAGCACGCCATCAACACCTGCAGACTGCGCCATATCTGCAAACTTCTCAACACCCATCGCTTCTATAGGGTTCGCATAGCCCATCAACACTACTGGGGTAATCGCATTTTGCGTACGAAATTCTTTTACAAAGCCAAGTACCGAGCGCAAACCTACTTTATGTACTAAAGCCCGCTCACTGGCACGTTGAATCACAGGGCCATCTGCCATTGGGTCAGAAAATGGAACGCCAAGTTCAATGATATCTGCCCCAGCCTTAACCATCGCATGCATTAAATCAATTGTATGCTTTGGATGTGGATCGCCAGCGGTAATGTAAGGAATAAGTGCTTTTTTACCTGTTTGTTTCAGATTGGCAAAGCATGTTTTTATACGTGACATGAAATGAAAACTTTTGAGTGTAAATAACTAATGATTTTAGATTAAAGCGTAATGCCAGAGATGTTTGCGACTGTGTTGATGTCTTTATCCCCACGGCCTGAGAGATTCACCAATATCACCTGATCAGGCGACATGGTTGCAGCTAATTTCTCGGCATAAGCCAGCGCATGGCTGGTTTCTAGCGCAGGGATAATGCCCTCTGTTCTGCACAAATTATGAAATGCGGCCATCGCTTCATCATCGGTAACGGCTACATATTCAGCACGCTTAATATCTTTCAACCATGCATGTTCTGGGCCTACACCAGGGTAATCCAGACCAGCAGAAATAGAATGCGTTTCAATAATCTGACCATCTTCATCCTGCATAAGATAGGTACGATTGCCATGCAGAACGCCAACCGGGCTATTTGCGGTTAATGGCGCAGCATGCATGCCTGTTTCAATTCCATGGCCAGCCGCTTCCACGCCAATCAAGCGCACATTTTTCTCATTGATGTATGGGTAGAAAATACCCATGGCGTTAGAACCACCGCCTACACAGGCCAATACCGCATCTGGCTGGCGGCCAATCATCTCTTGCATCTGCTGTTTGGCTTCAATACCAATCACAGACTGAAAATCTCTCACCATCATCGGGTAAGGATGCGGGCCTGCAACAGTGCCAATAATGTAAAAAGTATCAGCAATATTGGTGACCCAGTCACGCATTGCTTCATTCAAAGCGTCTTTAAGGGTCTTGGAGCCACTTTCGACAGGCACTACAGTAGCGCCCAGTAATTTCATACGAAATACGTTAGGCGCTTGACGTTTAACGTCTTCAGAACCCATATAAACAACACACTTGAGGCCCATACGCGCCGCAATCGTCGCTGTAGCCACACCGTGCTGCCCTGCGCCTGTTTCAGCAATTACCCTAGGCTTACCCATGCGTTTAGCTAATAAAGCTTGGCCCACAGTATTATTGACCTTATGGGCACCAGTATGGTTTAAATCTTCACGCTTAAGATAAATGCGTGCACCGCCTACTCGCTCAGACCAGCGCTTTGCGTAATAAATAGGGCTTGGACGACCGACAAAATGTTTTAGGTCATGGGCAAATTCGGCAAGGAACTCAGGATCGTGACGATATTTTTCATACATCACGCGCAATTCTTCAAGCGCCTCAACTAATGTCTCTGCGACAAAGGTGCCACCGTAGGGCCCAAAGTGGCCGCGCGCATCTGGCATGTCATATAACTGCATCGTTTACTCCTCGTATGAATGCAGCGATTTTAGCTGCATCTTTTATTCCCTTGCTTGCTTCCACACCGCCACTCACATCAACTGCATAGGGATGCACCTGCTCGACGGCTTGCCTGACATTGTGTGAGTTAAGACCACCCGCCAGTATGATTGGTTTCTGTAATGTTTTTGGTATCAGAGACCAGTCAAATACTTGCCCTGTACCACCCACCAAACCTTCGGTATAGGTGTCAAGCAGAAGTGCTTTGGCGTCTTCAAAATCAGCCTCATATTGTACCAAATTTGTATCCGATTTGACGCGTATTGCTTTGATATAAGGTAATGCAAATTGCTTACACTGCTCAGGGGTTTCATCACCATGAAATTGAATCAAATTGAGTCCGACAGCTTCAATTGTTTTTACAATCTCAGCTTCTGTTGCATTCACGAACAAACCTACAGTGGTAATAAATGGCGGTAAATTTTCAACAATTGATTTTGCCTGAGCTATGCTGACATGACGCGGGCTCGCAGCATAAAAGACCAGCCCAATAGCATCCGCACCTTGCTCAATTGCAGAGAGGGCGTCTTCTAAGCGCGTAATGCCACAGATTTTCACTCGTGTTCGTTGACTCATTTTGATTTGATGTTGCGACTGCAATAAGGATGGCTAGCGTAACCGAAAGCTATATGGCTGTCACACATTTGTATTGAATTTCTAAATGACGGTCTTTATTTGACGATGAGTATTAGGCAAATTCCAAATGGGGTCATATTTAACGCCTGTAAGATATAAGCCATCTGGTGAAAATGTAGGTGGCGAAGCTGTTCTATCGCGGGCTTCTAGCAAAGTTTTGATGTGGTCTGGCGGATACTTCCCTTTGCCCACATATATCAACGCACCCATCATATTACGCACTTGGTGATGTAAAAACGCATTGCCAGAGAAACTAAAAATCAGGCTAGTACCATCGACGTGTATATCTGCATTATATAAATGTTTGACTGGAGACTTAGCTTGGCAATCTGCGGCCCGAAAAGCACTGAAATCATGCTCCCCTATTAAATAACCTGTAGCCTCTCTCATCAGGTTTAAATTCAACGGAAAATGAAACCAGCCCGCTTTACCAGACATGATTGCAGGTGCTGTTGCTTGGTTAATCAATAAATATTGATAACTGCGCGCCTGCGCATCAAACCTCGCATGAAACCTGGCATCGACCTCTTTTGCCCATTGAACCCGCAATGTTTTAGGCAGGTGCGCATTCACACCGCGCACCCAAGAGTCTTCGGCGCGCATAGTTTCGGTATCAAAATGCACAACTTGCGATAGTGCATGTACGCCAGTATCAGTGCGCCCTGCTGCAATTACCCTGACTTTATGTAACGCTAAGACTTCTAATGCTTTTTCAAGGGCATCCTGTATGCCACAGCCAGAAGGCTGACTCTGCCATCCGCAGAAGTGCTGGCCATCATATTCAAGACATAAAGCGATCCGCATTATCTATTTAGCCTCTTGATCACTGTTCATTAATTTATTATTTGTACTTTGAAAAATAAAAAAGCCGGGCTCTTAAGCCCGGCTTTTTCAATATTGCGTTTAATTAGCTCAGGCTCTTCAATATTTCCTGTGCTTTTAAGCGTTGTTGCACACCGCCCTCTTTCAGCACTTCATCCAACAATTCACGGGCACCTTCGTTATCACCCATATCCATGTAAGCAGTCACCAAATCCAGCTTGGTATCTACTTCAGATGACTCTGAACTTGCAATCGCATCTGATAGTTCAGGCGCCGCATCCAAATCAAGGCTAATGCCTGACAAATCAATCTCAGGAACTGCAATATCCTCTACTGTAGCTGGCTCAGATTCAGCAAGCTCAGACACAGTAATTTCTTCAGTCTCAAGGTTAGCAAAATCCACATCCAAATCTAAATCGAAAGCCTGATCTTGTTCTGCTGAACTAAAATTAATTTCACTGGAATCAATTTCATTAGCATCTAGGCTGGTAATCGTCGTTTTCTCAAAGTCTGGTACTGATAACTCTAGAGGTTCTGAGACTTCAGCAATCTCAGGCAAATCTAACGTTTCTGCACTAACATCAATCGACTGAACTTCAGGCTCAGCCTCTTTAATTTCTGGCAGATCAAAACTGATCTGATTGGCAGAAAAGTCAATTTCAGGACTACTTTCAGCCTCTACCAAATCTGGCACGCCCAATACCATGGTCTTATCAAAGTCGAGACTTGGCTCTTCCACAACGTCAGAAGCGATATCTAATGAGGTTTCTGGCGCAAAGCTTGCCATATCGAGCTGCACAGTATCTGTTGCGGCATCTTCAGGTAAGTCTAACTGGAAATCCAAGTCATCATTACTTTCAGCAGGTTTCTCTGCTGGTTCGCCAATATCTAAATCAAATGCATCGGAACTGAAGTCTTCTTCAGCCTTGCTTGCTTGCATTTCCATCGTCGAAGCATGTGACTCGGCAATTGCCTCAGCTTCAGCTGATGGAGTCCCTATATCAAAATCCAGCACATTATCTTCTACTGCATCTGCTGAAGTCTCAGCAGAGTCGGTTTCTGGTGAATCTAGTGAGAAGTCAAGTGTAGTATCTTCCGCCAACTCAGATGCCACAGCTACTTCGCTTGCTACTAAACCTGCAGCAACAGCGGTAGAAACGCCCAGTTCTTGCGACTCAGACACTTCAGTAGCTTCATATAGAGGGTTATCAGGCTCAAAACTTCTGCCCAACGTAGCCACTTTGGCCCATGTTGGGTCAGTGGTGCCTAGCGTTGAATACAGTTCGCCAGCAACCGTTTCAAATGCTGATGAATCTTTGCGTGCAGCGTACATCTCTAGCAACTTAAGATGCAATTCATAGCGCTTCGGCTCTTTTACAATAGCATCTTTAAGAATTTCTTCAGCCTGTGAGTCACGTCCATAGGCCATGTAGACTTCAGCTTCAGCGATTGGATCAACATCATGCGTGTCGATCATGCCTGTACCTGGCGAGAAGTCAGTCAAGAATGAGGTATCACCGCTATCGACCGTACCGCCAAGTGTGTTACCAAAAACCGTATTAGCTTTTAGACCACCAGAAGTCAGTATGTCTTTTTCGAAACCATCCAAACTGCGCCTGCGCTTATTACGCAAGAACAACCAACCGCCTACTAACAAGGCTAGGAATCCGCCCGCTCCACCCACTAGTGGTAGGTTGACATCATCAAACAACCCTGGCTCTTCAACTGGCGGTGGAGGTGGAGTGAACTTTTTAACAGGAACAGGTTTCTTTTCTGGTGCTGGCACTGCGGCAGGTGTTGTATCAACTGGCTTCTCTGCTTCTGCAGGAACTGCTGGTTTTGGTGCTTCTACTGGCGCCGGGGCTGGCTGCTCCGCAACGACTGGCGCTGCTGGAGTTGGCACAGGGGTAGCTTCAGGCTTGCTTGGCAATGCTGGTGATGGCGCATTGGCAGCCGCATTTTTTTGCGCATCAGCCATGGCTTGATTTTTCATGACCAGCAATTTTTGCATGTCAGCAACTTGTTTTTCTAGCGCTGCGACACGGTCGTTTGATTCTTTGATGGTCTTTTCTTTAGCCGTTGCTTCTTCCTGCAAGCCAGTCACTTTATCTTGCAACACTTTGGTATCAGCTGAGACACCTTTTGAAAGTTTGACTACATCTTTTGGAGCGGTTGGTACAGGAGTGGCTTTATCTTCTGCAGCCTTAGTGATTTTGCCGCCTGATGATTTCTTGCCTTCATCATCGGACATTGCTGGGGCTGCTTCAACCGTGCCTGCCAGCTTATTGCGATAGGACTGGAAATCGGACGATTGAACTTTGATCTCTTGTGCGGCTTCTGCTTTCGGTATTGCCGCTAATTCTGTGCTGCTTGGTACGCGAATGATTTGACCGACTTTAAGACGGTTCATGTTATTACCAATGAATGCATCTTTGTTAGCTTGGTATATGCCAACAAGGACTTGATCCAGACTAACATTTTGTACATTTGCATTGCGGGCAATACTGTAAAGCGTGTCGCCTTTTGCTGTTGTTACTTTAGATTCATCCGATGGCGGAGCATCTGCCTGCGTAGCTACTGGAGCAGCGCTAGCGGCGCTGTTTTTTTTAGCCCCTTTTGCAGGTTTACTACTTGAAGTAGCTACTGGAGCATCCGCCATACTGGCAGGTGATACAACAACTGGCTTACTAATGGTTGGCTTGCTCGCTGATGGCAAACTGACAGGCGGCTGTGAATAACCTGGCGGGTCAAGCAGCAGCGTGTATTCACGCAACAAACGACCGCTAGACCAATCGACTTGAATCAGCATATCAAGATACGGGTCTGATACTGGCAGATTAGAGCTTAACTTGAGATAAGCAGAGCCACTTGGACTTTTCTTGATCTCAATTTTGATTGTACTGTGCAACGCAGGGCGTTCAATACCTTGAACTTTATAGGCTTCTTCTGGTGCAATGATTGCACTTAATGAAGAAAGCTCATCTGGGCCCGCCGCCAATAACTCAATTTCTGCATTTAATGGCTCACCAAGACCAGATAGTACAGTTAGCTTACCTAAGCCAGCTGCTTCCGCCCCCAAAGACATCAATGCAAAACATACTGCGAGCGAAATTCGCTTTAATTTCGTCTTATGCACCATTCAACCCTTATCGACTAATGATAGTTGCATTATTAAATTAACATCAATCAGTTACAGATGCAAGCTCATGCCACACTTTATATTTAAGCGCTATATCTATGCAACACTTATTGTTCTACCAAAATGCGCAGCATACGACGTAATGGCTCTGCGGCACCCCATAATAATTGGTCGCCAACAGTAAAGGCTGATAAGTATTCAGAACCCATACTCAACTTGCGCAAACGCCCAACGGGCGTATGTAATTTACCAGTCACTGCAGCTGGTGTTAATTGCTGCATGCTGATTTCGCGCTCGTTTGGTATTACTTTTGCCCAAGGGTTAGCCTCAGCAAGCAAGCCGTTAATATCATCTAACGGCACATCTCGCTTAAGCTTGATGGTCAAGGCCTGGGAATGGCAACGCATAGCGCCTATGCGCACGCACAGACCATCGATAGGGATAGGTTGTGACTGGCGACCAAGTATCTTGTTCGTTTCAACCTGCCCCTTCCATTCCTCTTTGCTCTGGCCATTGCCCAAATCTTTGTCTATCCAGGGAATCAGACTGCCTGCAAGCGGCACACCAAAATGCGCAGTAGGGAATTTTTCATCGCGCAAAATGCCAGCGACTTCACGGTCTATATCCAGAATAGCGGAAGCGGGGTCTGACAATAGATCAGAAGCAACCCGATGCGCCTCGCCCATCTGTTTGAGCAGTTCGCGCATATTCTGCGCACCCGCACCCGATGCTGCCTGGTAGGTCATGGAAGTTGCCCATTCGACCAAGTCAGCCTTGAATAGGCCGTGCAAAGCCATCAGCATGAGGGAAACGGTACAGTTACCACCAATCCAGTTATTACCGCCATTTGCCAGCGCGCCCTGAATCACGTTCAAATTCACTGGGTCAAGAATGATCGTCGCGTCATTTTCCATACGCAAGGTAGAAGCCGCATCAATCCAGTGACCTTTCCAGCCTGCGCCGCGCAATTGCGGGAAAATCTCGGTGGTGTAATCGCCTCCCTGGCAGGAAATAATGACATCCATCGCCTTCAATTCAGCGATGTTCTTGGCGTCTTTCAACGCGGGAATCTCTTTACCAATAGCTGGGCCGCTACCGCCTGCTTGAGACGTGGTAAAGAATACAGGTTCGATCAAATCGAAATCCTGCTCCTCACGCATGCGCTGGATGAGCACTGAGCCCACCATACCGCGCCAACCGATAAAACCTACTCTAAGCATGATTATTCTCTAAAATTTACAAGGCGGCAGTGACTGCATCGCCCATTTCACTGCACTTCACGCGCTTGCAGCCTTCTGTATAAATGTCACCTGTACGATAACCTTGAGACAACGTTTTCTTCACTGCATTTTCAATGCGCACTGCATTAGCTTCATCATTGAAGGTGTAACGCAACATCATGGCGACAGAAAGTATGGTCGCCAGTGGATTAGCAATATCCTTGCCAGCAATATCAGGCGCAGAGCCGTGGCTAGGCTCGTACATGCCCTTGTTATTCGCATCCAGCGATGCTGATGGCAGCATGCCGATAGATCCCGTCAGCATTGAAGCTTCGTCAGAAAGAATATCGCCAAAGATATTACCAGTGACCATCACGTCAAATTGCTTGGGCGCGCGCACCAATTGCATTGCCGCGTTATCGACATACATGTGGCTGAGTTCGACTTCTGGATATTCTTTAGCCACTTCAATCATGACTTGGCGCCACAATTCTGTTGTCTCAAGCACGTTGGCTTTATCTACCGAGCACACCTTTTTGTTACGCTTCATGGCGATATTGAACGCCACATGGCCAATACGGCGAATTTCGGATTCCGTGTAGCGCATGGTGTTGATACCTTCGCGCTCGCCATTAGGCAAGGTGGAAATGCCACGCGGCTGGCCGAAGTAAATGTCACCAGTCAACTCACGCACAATCATGATATCCAGGCCAGAAACTACTTCAGGCTTCAATGTTGAAGCATCTGCCAATTCATCGTAAAGCAATGCAGGGCGCAGGTTGGCAAACAGGTTGAGTTCTTTGCGAATGCGTAAAAGTCCGCGCTCAGGGCGCTTGTCACGTGGCAAGGTATCATATTGCCAGCCGCCGACTGCCCCTAGTAATACGGCATCTGATTCTTGCGCCAGCTTCAAAGTGCTATCTGGCAAAGGATCACCCTCAGCATCATAGCCAGCACCACCAATTGGTGCTTCTTTCAAATCTAATTTCAGATTTAATGCCTTTAGAACTTTAAGCGCTTGAGCGACGATTTCTGGACCTATGCCATCCCCTGGCAAGACTGCGATTTTCATAACCTTCAAATTTCCTGAATTAACGGTAAAAAACGATGTTTTGTGTGCGCCAGAACTAGTTGAATAGCCAGGGCTGGGATGCCTTATGAGCTACTTCAAATAATTTGATGCTATCTTGTTTCTGCATGGTCAGACCAATATCGTCCAAGCCATTGAGCAAATTATGTTTGCGCGACATATCAACTTCAAATGGATGCACAGCACCACTTGGTGTAGTCACGGTTTGCGCTTGCAAATCGACATTAAGTTGATAGCCTGGATTAGCCTCTACTTCCGCAAACAATCTATCCACCACATCTGCCGGCAAGACGATAGGCAACATGCCATTCTTGAAGCAGTTGTTGTAGAAAATATCGGCGAAACTTGGCGCAATAATAGAACGAAAACCAAAATCTTCCAGCGCCCAAGGTGCATGTTCACGACTTGAGCCACAACCGAAGTTTTCACGCGCTAACAACACAGACACACCTTGATAGCGCGGCTGGTTCAGCACGAAACCGGGGTTCAACTTGCGTTTGCTGTTATCCATGCCAGGCTCGCCGTGGTCGAGATAACGCCATTCATCAAACGCGTTTGGGCCGAAGCCTGAACGCTTGATGGACTTCAGGAATTGCTTGGGAATAATGGCATCAGTATCGACATTTGCACGATCTAATGGCGCAACCAAACCAGTCAATTGGGTAAATTTATCCATGACTACTTTTTCTCGTCAGCCTTCTGCTCAATTTTGTCGCCAAGCTTGGATACATCTTTACCTAAACCAGACATGGTATTGCAGCCAGCAATACTGATTACACAGCCCAACAAGCAAAATGCAATTAACTTATTCATTCACTAACCCCCTCAATTGATTAACTGTCTTACGTCAACGAAATGCCCCGCTACGGCAGCAGCAGCAGCCATTTCTGGCCCCACCAAATGTGTACGCCCACCCTGACCTTGGCGCCCCTCAAAATTGCGGTTTGAGGTTGAGGCACAGCGTTCGCCCGGCTCTAAGCGATCGGCATTCATAGCAAGGCACATCGAGCAGCCTGGCTCGCGCCATTCAAAACCTGCATCGATGAATATCTTATCCAAGCCTTCAGCTTCAGCTTGCGACTTCACTAAGCCAGAGCCAGGCACGACTAAAGCTAACTTGACGTTAGGCGCCACATGCTTGCCTTTGACGATGTTGGCGGCGGCACGTAAATCTTCAATGCGTGAATTGGTACACGAACCGATAAACACCTTGTCGATCGTGATATCGGCAATAGGCGTGTTTGCATTCAAGCCCATGTATTTCAAAGCACGTTCCCAATCATGGCGCTGTACTTCAGTAGGCGCGTTTTGTGGGTCTGGCACGCTGCCATTGATATCAATCACCATTTCAGGCGAGGTACCCCAAGTCACTTGCGGCAATATAGTTGTTGCATCAAGGTTAACGACCGCATCGAACTTTGCACCTTCATCACTATGCAAAGTACGCCAATACGTTAACGCGGCTTCCCACTGATCGGCTTGAGGCGCAAATGGACGCCCCTTGATGTAATCGAAAGTGGTTTGGTCAGCAGCCACCATGCCTGCACGCGCACCAGCTTCAATGGCCATATTGCACAAGGTCATGCGACCTTCCATACTCAAATCGCGAATGGCTGAGCCCGCAAACTCAAGCGCATAGCCTGTACCGCCTGCAGTGCCTATCTTGCCGATAATGGCCAAAGCAATATCTTTGGCAGTAACGCCGTTGCCAAGCTTGCCTTCCACATTGATCTGCATGGCTTTAGATTTCTTTTGCACCAAACACTGGGTGGCCATCACATGCTCAACCTCTGACGTACCGATACCATGTGCCAAAGCCGCGAAAGCGCCGTGTGTGCTGGTATGGGAGTCACCACAAACAACCGTCATGCCAGGCAAGGTAGCGCCCTGCTCTGGGCCGATCACGTGAACGATGCCTTGGCGGTGATCATTCATCTTGAATTCGGTCACGCCAAAATCTACACAGTTTTCATCCAGCGTTTGTACCTGCAAACGTGAAATAGGGTCTGCAATACCAGCCACGCCGCTACTGCGATCAGTGGTTGGCACATTATGGTCAGGCACGGCCAGTATGGAATTGACCCGCCATACCTTGCGGCCAGCCAGCTTCAAGCCTTCAAAAGCTTGTGGGCTGGTGACTTCATGCACTAGATGACGGTCGATATAAATCAGCGCGGTGCCATTTTCTTCGGACACCACATGACTATCGAATAATTTGTCGTAAAGCGTTTTTGCCATTTTAAAAACCTATTGGGTGAACCCTATTTATTAGGTAACTCTATTTGGGGTCAATCCCTGAAATTACCAAACTGCAAAGGAAAATCCGTGATGCTTTTCTTGGTAAATGCAATTGCATCTTGCAGCAAATCGCGCTTTGCACCAGTCACTCGCACCGTATCGCCTTGAATACTGGCTTGTACTTTCAAACCACTATCTTTCAGCAGTTTGACGATTTTCTTGGCCAACTCGGTATCAATGCCCGCTTTAATTTTGAGAACCTGCTTGACCTTGTTACCAGAGATTTTCTGCACATCCTGATGATCCAGACGTTTGGCGCTATCGGCTTCTTTTTTTTCCATCGCTGGCAATAAGATGTCTTTAATCTGATCCAGCTGAAAATCAGAATCGCCGTGCAAGGTAATCAGGCTGTCTTTTTCATTCAGCTCCGCATTAGCACTGGTGCCCTTGAAGTCATAGCGATTGGTAATTTGACGCGCAACTACATCAATCGCGTTTTTCAGCGCGACCATATCGACTTCAGATGAAATATCAAAAGATGGCATGTTGGTTCCTTAAGTCTAAAACTAGGGTGTATCGTTTACTCGAAATGGCAAACGTAATCCAGCGTTTCCAACGTTACAATCTCAAAACTGGAATTACCAGGGACGGTGAATTTTTCACCTGTTTTGTATTCTTTCCAGTCTTCTTCACCATGCAAACGCACTTTGCATATACCAGAATTGATTTCCATCAGCTCTGGCGCAGCCGTGTTAAACGTCAATGAGCTAGGGAAAATCACACCAATCGTGCTACGGGTTCCGTTCGGGAACAGCACGGTGTGGCTGACACATTTTCCATCGAAATACACATTTGCTTTTTTCTTGACACTAACATTATCAAACTGGGCCATGACAACTCCTCCAAACATCTTTAGTTACTTCATTATTTAATAGACTGGCTTTGAAATCCGCCTTGGCTCTAAATTAAGCCTTTAGCTCTGCATTATCCCAGAAAACTTATGCGAGAACCATTTTTTACCCATTCCACCGATTGCTATTCCACCAATTAAAGTTTCAGGCAATAATCCACAACGCATCACCACAAAACCAAAAACACATCAGGGGATTACTCATGCCAGCTCGCCTTCTTATCATCTGGAATCTTATAGCCAGCCTAATTCTCAAGGTGACAGGCATATTCAGGGTGATTTTAGGCTGGATATTCAAGCAGCTTTTTGGCTCATTGTCATGGCAGGCACCACGTTGGTCAGTATGGTCGGCAAACAAGCTTAAACAAGGTGCAGGCTGGGTATTCGCTACGCGCAAACGTGCCCTGAGCACTATTCTGCCAGTGCTAATCGTCGTCGCAGGCGGCTACTTCGGCTGGCACTGGTATCAGCAGCTACCCAAGCCCGTGTTGACCGCTTATGAAGTCAAACCACCCAGCGTCACTATTTATGACGAGAACAACAAGCCTATCGTCTATCCATTCCAGATCGCCTTTGCGGAGTCAGTGGCGCCAGTCAACCTGATCGGCAAGCCTGTCACCGAGGGCATCAAGCTCTCCCCCAAGATTGCGGGCGAATGGGCATGGGATGATGAAAAAACACTGGTATTCCGTCCCAAGGCAGACTGGCCGGTAGATGCCAAGTTTGATGTCAGCATGGATAAAAAGAAGCTGCTGGCCGAGCAGGTAAAACTGGACGATTACGATGTTGAATTCCGTACCGCCCCTTTCAGCGCCGAGTTCCAGCAGGCTGATTTCTACCAGGACCCGATAGACCCCAACCTGAAGAAACTGGTCTCTACTGTACATTTTAGCCACCCCGTGGATGCCGATGACTTAAAAGCCCGTATCAGCATCAAGCTGGGTGGCGGGCTGGATTTCCTTGGATTGGGCGAAGCGCCAAAATTCACCGTGAGCTATGACAAACTCAAGCTCAACGCTTACATTCACTCTGCCCCGCTCTCCATCCCCAAGGAAGACACCGAGCTCACCGTCAAGCTGGATAAAGGGGTGCGCACGACACGCGGCGGCAACAAGACTGAAAACGAGATCAGCAAAGCCATTACCGTACCGGGGCTCTACAGCCTGAGAGTCAATGACATCAGCATGACGCTGGTGGATAACGAACGCTTTGAGCCCGAGCAGATTCTATTGCTGGGCAGTAGCGCCAATATCAGCGATACCGCACTGGCGGGCAAAGTGCATGCCTGGTTGTTACCGGAATTCAACCCAAAGACAGAAGAAGCGAATCGCACCGAAGCCTATCGCTGGTATGAAACCGAAGTCACCAAGGACATCCTGGCAACTGCCACGCCCGTGGATTTGAAGTCAGTCGCGGGTGAAGATGAATACTCAGCGTTGCATAGCTATAAATTCAAGGCGCCAGTAGGCCGTCGCCTCTATATCAAGGTAGATGCTGGCTTGCAGGCCTTTGGCGGTTATGTATCGCGCAACCCCGCGCTGGCCGTGATCGAAGTCCAGCCTTACCCTAAAGCCGTCAAGCTGTTATCACAGGGCGCCCTGCTGTCATTAAGCGGTGAGCGCAAGCTGGGTTATATGACGCGTGGCCTCAATGGCGTGAAGATCGAGATAGGTCGTATGCTGCCCAACCAGCTGCATCACCTGGTGGACCAGAATTACAGCGGCTTCGCGCAGCCCAATGTTTACGATGATGTGCTCGATACCCTGGTCGAACGCTTTGAGGAAAAACGCCCACTGGCTGAAAGCGAATTCGGCAAGCCCAGCTATGACAGCCTGGATTTCGGCAAATACCTGCGCGAAAAATCCAGCCATAGCGGCGGCGTGTTCATGATCAAGCTGCAAGGCTATGACCCCAAAAACCCGGATAACGAAGTCGATGCTACGCCGGACACGCGCTTTATCCTGGTCACCGATATAGGCATCATCGCCAAGCAGGGTGTGGATGGCAGCCAGGATGTATTCGTGCAATCCATCGCCACCGGTCAGCCTGTCGCCAACGCCAAGGTCGACGTGATCGGCCGTAACGGCGAACCCGCCATGTCGCAGACCACCGATGCCACCGGCCACGTGCATTTCGACCACCTGCGGGACCTCAAGCGCGAAAAGCAGGCCATCATGTATCTGGTCACTAAAGACAGTGACATGTCCTTCCTGCCCATCAACCGCTACGACCGCCAGCTCAACCTGTCGCGCTTCGATATCGGCGGCATCGACAATGCCATCTCCGGTCAGCAACTATCGGCCTATGCGTTTACTGACCGCGGCATCTACCGCCCCGGCGAAACTGCCCATATCGCCATGATCGCGCGCACTGCCAACTGGAGCGGCGAACTGGATGGCGTACCGCTGGAAGCCGAAGTGACCGACCCACGCGGTTTACCGGTTTACAAACAACGCATCAAACTCAGCCCCAGCGGTTTTGAGAGCTTTGATTTTGCCAGTCGTGAGACTTCCGCCACTGGTGATTACCAGGTCGGTATCTACCTGGTCACCAACGACCAGCGCCAGCAACAGATCGGCAGCGCCAGCTTCAAGGTGCGCGATTTCGAGCCTGACCGCATCAAGGTCACCGCCACGCTGGCTGACCACGTGGTAGAAGGCTGGATCAAGCCGGAAGAAGCCAAGGCGCGTATCAAGGCCATGCACCTGTTCAGCAGCCCGGCCAACGACAGGCGCGTGGAAGCCGAAATGACGCTCACGCCATCGCTGCCCGCCTTTGCCAAATACAAGGATTACACCTTCCAGGATAGGTTCAAGCTGAAAGAGCCATTCAACGAAAAACTACCGATAGCCACCACCGACACCAACGGTGAAGCCGAGATCAACCTTAACCTGCAACGCTTTGCACGTGCGACCTATCGCCTATATTTATCTGCCAAGGTATTCGAAGCCGCTGGCGGGCGCAGCGTCGCGGCCGAAGCCGCCACACTGGTCTCAGCCGCACCTTACCTGGTCGGCGTGAAAACCGATGGCGCACTCAACTACATTCCGCTCAAAACACCGCGTAACAGCAACTGGCTGGCCATCGATAGCAGCCTCAAGCCTGTAGCTGCTGACAAACTCACCCAGTTATGGATAGAGCGCAAGTTCGTCTCCGTGTTGGTCAAACAAGCCAACGGTACTTACCACTACGAATCTCGCAAGAAGGAAACCGTGCGTGAAAGCACGCCCTACACCTTGCCTGCAGGCGGTGCCGAACTGGCACTGAATACCAGCGAACCGGGCGACTTTGCACTGGTGCTGAAGAATGCAGAAGGCGCGGAGCTTAACCGCATCGAATACAGTGTGGCCGGCCAGGCTAACCTGTCACGTTCGCTGGAGCGCAACGCTGAGCTGCAGCTATCGCTCAACAAAGCCGACTACACGGCGGGTGACACCATGGAGATCAGCATCCGTGCGCCTTACGTGGGTGCTGGCCTGATCACCATTGAGCGTGACAAGGTGTACCAGCATGTCTGGTTTAAGACCACAACCACCAGCTCGGTACAGAAGATCACGTTGCCAAAGGATTTCGAAGGCAACGGCTACGTATCAGTGCAGTTCGTGCGTGACCCGACTTCCGACGAAATATTCATGAGCCCGCTGTCTTATGGCGTGGTGCCGTTCGTGGTGAATATGGACGCGCGGCGCGAGCCCATCAAGGTCGTCATGCCGGACATCATCAAACCGGGCCAGATGCTGGAGATGAAAGTCTCCACGCAGTCACCCGCTCGTGTGGTGGTGTTTGCGGTGGATGAGGGAATTTTACAAGTAGCACGCTATAAGCAGCCCGACCCTATCGGTTTCTTCTTCCAGAAACGTGCGCTACAGGTTGGCACCACGCAGATACTTGACTTGATACTGCCGGAGTTCCAGCGCCTGCTTAATGCCGCTGCGCCTGGCGGTGATGGCGATGCCATGCTGGGTCGCCACCTCAACCCATTCAAGAAAAAACGTCAGCCGCCAGTGGCCTACTGGTCCGGCATCATCGACGTCGGCGCTAATGGTAAAACACTGCAATACCAGGTGCCGGATAGCTTCAACGGCAAACTGCACATCTACGCAGTGGCGGTGACATCCGGTCGTATCGGGGTGTTCGATGGCGGCGTGGAGTCACGCGGCGACCTGATTCTTTCGCCAAATGTTCCCGTCAGCGTATCGCCGGGCGATGAGTTCATGGTCAGCGTCAGCGTGTTCAATAATCTGCGAGGTGCCGGCGGTAAAGCGCCTGTGAGCCTGAGCATGGCGCCAAGCAAGGCGCTGGCTGTGGTTTCCGCGCAGAAAGTGACGCTGGATATCGCGCCACAGCAGGAAGCCGTAGCCGAGTTCCGTATCCGTGCCAACGACGTGCTGGGTTCGGCCGACCTCAAGTTTGTGGCGACGACTGGCGACAAACAGGGCAAGGCGAGCGACACAGTGGGCATCCGCCCTGCCGTGCCGTTCAGAACATTATTGACCGCAGGCCAGTTCAGCGGCGACAGCAAGACGCAGGACATCAACCGCAGCCTGTACGCAGAAAAGCGCAAGGTAGAAGCTGGTATCTCCACCACGCCGCTGGTGTGGGCACAGGGCCTGAGCAGCTATCTGGGCAACTACCAGTACTCGTGCACGGAGCAGCTAGTGAGCAAGGGCATCCCTGCCCTGCTGCTCAATAGCCAGCAGGATATTGCCGTCACGCGCGGCGACTTGCAGAAAGTGGTGCAAACCCTGCGCGAGCGCCAGAACGAGGATGGCAGCTTTGGCTTGTGGTCGGCCAATATGCAGGTATCGCCTTTCGCTTCCATCTACGCTATCCACTACCTGCTGGAAGCCAAAGACCGCGGCATGGCCGTGCCTGCCGACATGCTCAACAGCGCCAACCAATGGCTGCAGCAATACGCCGTGGGCGGCAGCAATGGCCTCTCCGGCGTGCGTAACCGCGCCTATGCCATCTACCTGCTCACGCGTCAGGGCATTGTCACCAGCGGCATGCTGGCGACCCTGCAAAAAGAGCTAGATGAGCGCTACAGCAAGCAATGGCCGCAAGACCTCACCGCAGGCTACCTAGCAGCTAGCTACAAGCTGATGCAGCAGGATGCACTGGCAGCCAAGCTGCTCAAGCAGGTGGATTGGGCCTCGCTCAAAAAATGGAATCGCGATACCGAGTCATATTCCGCAGATGACTTCTATTTTGACCCTACTGTGCAGGATGCACAGATGATCTACCTGATCTCGCGCCATTTCGCAGATAAGGTTAAAGGCATCCCGGAAAAAGTCCTGGTCAAACTGGGCGAGACCGTCTCGGAAACCCGCTACAACTCGCTCTCAGCGGCTTACCTCATCATGGGCTTTGACGCCTATGCCAGGGCAGGCGGTAACGATGCTGACAAGCTCACCATCACCGAGCTGACCAAAGGCGGCACCAGCACCGCACTGCCACTTACCGGTGGCATCGTCAAAACAGGCAATGTCTCAATCAACGCGGCCAAGCTGCAATTTGGCAAACAGAGTGACCTGCCCGCTTTCTACCTGCTCTCAGAAAATGGCTATGACAAAACGCCGCCCACAGAAAAGCGCTCCGATGGCCTGGAAATCTCGCGCGAATTCACGACGATAGACGGCAAGCCGCTGGTCAGTGCCAAGGTAGGCGAAGAGTTCCTGGTCAAGCTGAGTTTCCGCAGCACAGACAGGGACAACGCCTCGCAAATCGCCATCGTCGATATCCTGCCCGGCGGCATCGAGCCCGTGCTCAATGTCCGTGCGGAAAGCACACCGACAGAAACCCCTCAATATAACGAGGGCGAAGAAGGCTACAGCGAAGGCACCGGAGAAACTGCCAATGTCTCTACTTGGCAAGCCCCGCTTGGCGAAGCCAACTACACTACCTGGCAACCCGAATACGCCGATATACGCGAAGACCGCGTGGTGCTCTACGGCACACTAGGCCGGAATATCGGCAGCTTTGTGTATCGAGTAAGGGCGACTAACGCTGGGAAATTCCAGATACCTGCCCCGTTTGCCGAGGGCATGTATGACCGCAAGCTACAGGGGCGTGGGGCTGGTGGTAAGTTGGAGATTACAAAGCCTTAAGGCTGTATAGCTAAATGACCAAACAAGAATTAGAAATTTGTATAAACCGGGCACTCGATAAACTCTTTGAGTTGGATGCATATCTTCTTGATATTGATTCCAGTGAGCGAAGCATGTCCCATCGGCTTGCAATTCATTTAATGTCAGAACTACCTGATTACGATGTTGACTGTGAGTACAACAGAGATGGCTTCGATGTTAAACGTCTTCAGTTACCTGAAAGAATGGCTATTGTTGATGATGATATCGAAGCAGTGACTGTTTTTCCTGACATCATTATTCATCAACGCGGGACAAAAGACCGTAACTTATTAGTTATTGAAATGAAAAAAGGCTCATCCACAATTGATTCAAGTTACGATATTAGGAAACTCAAAGCTTTCTTGAGTGAATTAAATTATATGTATGCACTGCACCTACGAATTGGTAAGTGCCGCAACAATGAAATGGCTAGGGAATTAGTTTGGGTAGAGTAGATATGCGATTTCTAACTGCAACTTTTTATTCTTTTGTACACATATGTGGCATATAAAACCAAGAAAAAATCTTCTTAAAGCATTATTTCTTGTTGGCGTATTACTCATAATCCGTTTCCTCCCGCATACACAACTCTCCTCCTACGCCCCCTCTTCCACCGCGGTACTAGCAGCAGATGGTTCTTTACTCAGGCTAACCCTCGCGGCTGATGAGCAATATCGTCTGTGGGTGCCGCTCAAGCAGATGTCGCCTACGCTGATTGATGCCGTTAAGTTGCAGGAGGATCAGTGGTTTTACTGGCATATCGGCGTCAACCCTTTAGCCTTGCTGCGCGGGGCTTGGCAGACTTACTCTGGGGGCAACCGCCAGGGCGGTTCGACATTGACCATGCAGCTGGCACGGCTGGTGTATGGCTTGAATACGCGCTCGCCGAGTGGCAAGTTCAAGCAGGTGGCACTAGCGCTTTGGCTGGAGGCTCGCTATAGCAAGCATGACATTCTGGAGGCCTATTTAAACTTGGCGCCGTATGGCCGTAATATCCAGGGGGTGGGCGCTGCGAGCCTGATCTATTTTGGCAAGACCGCAGACAAGTTGACCATGCCGGAAGCGCTGACGCTGGCAGTCATTCCGCAGCGCCCCAAACACCATGCCAGCCAGACCAGCTCGCTCGATCAGGCCAGAATGCGCTTATTTGAACGCTGGAAAGCCAGCCACCCTAGTAGTATGACGGATGAACAGTTGGCGCATGTGGCAGTACCTCTACGCAGCCTGAATCAGCTGCCATTTGCCGCGCCACATTTTGTCGATCAGGTGCTGGCGGATAACCAGGATTCCTCCTCAACTCACAGCCGCACTATCCAGACCACCTTGCAACCTCGCTTGCAAGCGCTGTTGCAGCGCCAAGTGAAGCAATACGTGGCGCAAAACAGCGCACGCGGGATACGCAATGCCGTCGCCATGCTGGTCGATACGCGCAACCAGCAGGTCGTTGCGCTACAAGGCTCGGCCGATTTCGGCAATGCCTCGATCGACGGCCAGGTAAACGGTTCGCAGGGTAAACGCTCGCCCGGTTCCACGCTCAAACCCTTCATCTACGGCATGGCGCTGGATCAGGGACTGATCCATCCATTGACCATCCTCAAGGATGCACCCACGGCTTTCGGCCCTTTTCAGCCGGAGAATTTCGATGGGCGTTTTGTGGGCCCGGTGACGGCGCGTGATGCGCTGATCCGTAGCCGTAATATCCCTGCAGTGTATCTCGCCAGCAAGCTCAAGCAACCCAGTCTGTATGACTTCATGAAAAATGCGGGTATCACTAAACTGCAATCCGAAGACCACTATGGCCTGGCGCTGGTATTAGGTGGTGGCGAAGTGACCTTGGAAGAGCTCGCCACGCTCTACACCATGCTGGCGAATCAAGGGCAGCTCAAACCCTTGCGCTATCTGGCTAATGAAGAAGCAAGCAAGAGTTTGCCCGGTATGCAACTCATCAGCCCGGAAGCAAGCTACCTAGTGCTAGACATGCTGGCCGCCAACCCACGCCCGGATGGCATCCCCGCCGCCAATGGCCGTAGCTGGGCCACCATGTGGAAAACCGGCACCTCGTGGGGATTCCGCGATGCGTGGACGGTAGGCGTGACCGGGCCGTATGTGCTGGCGGTATGGATAGGTAATTTCGATGGTGCTTCCAACCCCGCATTCGTCGGCATAGAAGCGGCCGCGCCCTTGTTCTTTCGCATCACCGATGCGCTGCCCATCACCATGCCTACTGAGCATGACCCTGTGCGCTTGCCACCGCGCACCTTAAAGCATGTCAGCGTGTGCGCCGCCAGCGGTGACCTGCCCAATGCCTGGTGCCCGCAGCTGGCATCTACCTGGTTCATCCCCGGTAAATCCCCCATCAAGGTCAGCACGCTGCATAGACCTGTAATGATAAACAACCTGACCGGCCAGGCTGCCTGCACGCCTTACGACAGTTCTAGCACACATCAGGAGATATTCGAATTCTGGCCTTCGGACATGATGCGGCTGTTCCGCGAGGCTGGCATGCCGCGTCGGGCGCCACCCACTGCACATTGCGGGAGCGATGCGCAAAACACGGAAGGCGATATACCCCACATTACCTCACCACTGAGCTCAGTCAGCTATACCTTACGGCTTTCGAGGCTCGACGAAACCATCGCCCTGCAAGCCACCGCCAGCGGCGATGCAAGGTTGTTGTACTGGTTTTCGGATAAAGACTACTTGGGAAATGTAGCAGCGAATAGTGGGGGCAAGCCTTGGAGGCCAAGTACATCAGGATGGCACAATCTAACCGTTGTAGACGATAAAGGACGCAGTGCTAGCAGGGATGTGCAGATTGAGATGCTGCCTTAGCCAGCTAGGCTAAGACCGCAATATTAATGCTAAATATTTGCCCAATAATATCTAGGCAAGCCAATACCAACAAGGCTAGCAATGCACACTGCTTATTTGGTTCTGTTACGTAAATTCGCTGCAATGCGCATACGCAGCGCATTCAGCTTGATAAAACCACCTGCATCTTTTTGGTCATAAGCGCCTTTATCATCTTCAAAAGTCGCGATGTTTGGATCGAATAATGAATCCGTTGCACTATCACGGCCAGTGACGATGACGTTGCCTTTATACAACTTCAAGCGCACCCAACCATTCACGGTCGTTTGAGTGTTATCTATTAGGGTTTGAAGCACTGCACGTTCAGGGCTCCACCAATATCCGTTATAAATCATGCTAGCGTAGCGCGGCATGAGGTCATCTTTAAGGTGTGCGACTTCGCGATCTAGCGTAATAGACTCAATTGCGCGATGTGCCTTCAACATGATCGTACCGCCTGGGGTTTCATAACAGCCACGCGACTTCATGCCCACATAGCGGTTTTCAACCAGATCCAGGCGACCAATACCGTGCTTACCACCGAGCTTGTTAAGCTGAGCTAACAATTCGTGTGGCTTCATTTCCTGTCCGTTTAATGCAACTGGGTCGCCATTTCGGTATTCAATATCCAAGTACTCAGCGGCATCTGGTGCTTTTTCAGGTGAAACCGTCCAGCGCCACATGTCTTCTTCAGCTTCCGCGGCAGGGTTTTCCAGATGGCGGCCTTCGAAAGAAATGTGCAACAAGTTTGCATCCATAGAATATGGGCTGCCACCTTGCTTGTGTTTCATTTCCACAGGAATGCCATTGGTTTCAGCATACGCCAGCAATTTCTCACGGCTGAGCAGATCCCACTCACGCCATGGCGCGATAATCTTGATATTAGAGTTAAGTGCATAAGCGCCTAACTCAAAACGTACCTGGTCATTACCCTTACCAGTGGCGCCGTGCGAAACTGCATCAGCATTAGTCTCTGCCGCAATTTCAATTAATCGTTTAGCAATCAGCGGGCGCGCAATGGAAGTACCGAGTAAATATTCGCCCTCATACACCGTGTTCGCACGGAACATAGGAAACACGAAATCACGCACGAACTCTTCGCGTAAATCATCAATATAGATTTCTTTTACGCCAAATTTTTTAGCTTTTTCACGCGCTGGTTCAAGCTCTTCACCTTGGCCAATATCGGCAGTAAAAGTCACTACCTCACATTGGTAAACATCCTGTAGCCACTTAAGAATGACTGATGTATCAAGGCCACCTGAATATGCTAATACTACTTTGTTAATTTTATCCATTATTCACTTCAACTATAATAATATTAAATAAATCAATGCTTTAAAAGATCAAACGCCAGCAAGAAGTTGATGCCTACCATCATAACCAGACCAACGATAAACACCACGTCAGCCCATCGCTCCAATTGCGCCGTGTTACTTTTGGTTCGTATTGATGTGTATGACAATAAAGCACTGGTGATGAATACCAAGCTATCAAACGCGATCAAATCGTCTAACCATTGACCACCTTTTGGTAGCAGTTGCATCAAACCTATAACCGTCATGCATACGCCGACCATGGTCGCTGATACGGGCAATATATGATGAATTACCCCTCTATTGCGGCCTTCATCTAATTCTTGATTATCCGACAACTAACTAACGCTTTCCATCAAGGCTTTTCAATACGTCCTAACAACAGGTATTCCATCAAGGCTTTTTGTATATGGAGCCTATTTTCAGCTTCATCCCAAACCACGGCCTGTGGCCCATCAATGACTTCTGCTGCGACCTCTTCACCGCGATGTGCTGGCAGGCAATGCATGAACAAGGCATCAGCTTTTGCGGCCTTCATCATTTCTGCATCTACTTGCCAATCAGCAAAGTCGCGCATGCGCTCTTCGTTTTCCGCCTCAAAGCCCATTGATGTCCAAACATCAGTGGTCACTAAATCGGCATCACGAGCAGCATCCATTGGATCTGCGAATTCTTCATAATGGGCATGGCCATACAGCCCGGCGCGCTCCGGCTCAACTTCATAGCCAGGAGGCGTAGAAACATGCACGTTAAAATCTAGCACTTCGGCCGCTTGCAACCAGGTATTACAGACGTTGTTAGAATCACCAATCCAGGCCACAGTCTTGCCTTGAATCGGGCCGCGGTGCTCAATAAAGGTCAGAATATCCGCCAGAATCTGGCAAGGATGATATTCGTTAGTCAGGCCATTAATCACTGGCACACGAGAGTTAGCAGCAAAACGCTCGATGATGCTTTGTTCAAATGTACGAATCATCACAATGTCGCTCATGCGAGAGATGACTTGTGCTGCGTCCTCCACTGGCTCGCCGCGACCTAACTGTGAATCCTGCGTATTCAAGTAAATTGCCGAGCCACCCAATTGCTGTATGCCCGCCTCAAATGACAGCCGTGTACGCGTGCTAGCTTTCTCGAAAATCATGACTAAAGTACGATCGGTGAGCGGCCAGTATTGCTGGTAAGTCTTGAACTGCTGCTTGATCCAGCGCGCACGCGCGAAGATGTAATCGTACTCGTCGCGGGTGAAATCTTTGAATTGCAGATAGTGTTTAATCGACATGACTTAATCAGTAGGGTTAATTAAACTTTATTTAGCCAAAAAATCTTTGATCAAGGCAGCAATGGTATCAACCAAATGCTGCGCCTCAGCTTGGCTTATCACCAATGGTGGTAACAGTCGAACAACCGTATCAGCCGTCACGTTAATCAGCACTTTAGATTCAAGGGCTTTTTTGACTAATTCCCCACAACTGCGATCAAGCTCAATACCAATCATCAAGCCAGCATTTCTGATGACGACAACACCAGCAATACCAGCAAGCTGTTTTGCAAATTCTTTATTGATCCAATTGCCCAAAATATCAGCGTTGTCACGCAAACCTTCTTCTTCGATGATCTTCAAAGTTGCCAAGCCAGCAGCTGAAGCTAATGGGTTTCCACCAAATGTTGAGCCATGTTTGCCGTAGGTGAATACGTCGGCTGCTTTGCCTTTGGCTACACAGGCACCAATCGGCACACCTGACCCCAAACCTTTGGCAAGAGACATTACATCTGGCGTAATACCTGTGTGCTGAAAGGAAAACCAAGCGCCAGTGCGGCCTATGCCACTTTGCACTTCATCCAGCATCAACAACCAGCCGTTTGCATCGCAAATTTCACGCAAGCCTTGCAGATAAGCCTTGGCGTCATGCGGAATATTGACGCCGCCCTCACCCTGCACAGGCTCAACCAGCACCGCCACCACATTGTGGTTATGCTCAGCGACTTGCCTGACGGCTTCAAGATCATCAAAAGGTACGCGGACAAACCCGCTCACCAGCGGCTCAAAACCAGCCTGCGTTTTACGGTTACCAGTGGCGGATAAGGTTGCCAGCGTACGGCCATGAAATGCCTTATCCATCACTATGATTTCAGGCGCTTCTATGCCTTTTTGATGGCCATACAAGCGCGCAAGCTTGATAGAGGCTTCATTAGCTTCACAGCCTGAGTTACAGAAAAACACGCGATCCATGCCAGCAATTTCGCAAAGCTTATCAGCCAGTTGCGACTGCTCTGCAATCTGATAGTTATTTGACACATGGATAAGTTTGGACACCTGCGCGCCCAAGGCAGCCACAAATTTAGGGTGCGAATGGCCCAAGCCATTCACTGCGACACCAGCCAAGGCATCCAGATAGCGTTCGCCTTTGTCATCCCAAAGCCACACGCCCTCGCCTTTAACAAAGGTTACGGGTTGCCTTGCGTAAGTATTCATTAAGTGTTCGGACATTGTTGGTTTGATATTACCCAATAAACTCAGTTAAAAACTGAAGTGTTAATAAAAGCACTGCGCTAACCAAATTAAGCTTCGCCAGCCAAAAAAAAGAAAAGGCGGCAATTGCCGCCTGTTGCAGCTTAATTACCTTTTATGACAAACCAATCGCAATATTGCGGCTAATGGCTGGCAAATAATTAAATGTGCGACGTATCAATTTCATATTTCAGCTTTAATATTCAAAAGAATTAAGGTTTCGCCAAGAGTGCTGAGGGTAAAGCAAAAGCCTCTATTTGGCAAGTAGCGCAAGGCTTCAGCTTGATATTTTGCCGCATGGATTAAACTGGCATTAGCCAATATTTCGCTTGAAATATCACTTGAAAAAAAATCCGAATCGGGCAAAATCTTATGCCCATTAAGCATTTAGCCATCATGGTGAATAAATCATGATTTCCAGCTTTTAAATCCACACCAATAATCATTACTAAAATTACCGCATTTATGGCATCAATACTATCCAAGCAGTCCGCATCTGTCACCCGCATTCATCAGCAATCTGCGCCGCAATTGCCAGTTGCATGGTATGTAGATGCCGACATTTATGCATTGGAACAAAAAGTATTATTTGCCAATGCGCCCAAATATGCAGGCCATACACTGATGGCACAAAACCAAGGCGATTTTTATACGCTGGAATGGATGCAAAACGCAAAAGCGCTGGTGAACAATGGCAAGGACATCAGCCTTATTAATAACATCTGCAAACATCGCCAGGCCATCATGCTCAATGGTAGCGGCACAGCCAAGCATATCGTTTGCCCTTTGCATCGCTGGACTTATAACCTGCAGGGCGAGTTATTAGGCGCGCCGCATTTTGATGAAAATCCTTGCCTGCACCTGAACAAATCCCCATTACAAAACTGGAACGGCTTATTATTCGACAGTCAGCGTGATATTGCCAAAGACCTTGCCAAGCTTGGTTGCAAGCAGGACTTTGACTTTACTGGCTATCATCTGAATCGAGTGAAAGTTGAAGAGTATGCTTTCAACTGGAAAACGTTTATTGAAGTCTATCTTGAAGACTACCACGTAGGCCCTTTTCACCCTGGGCTCGACCAATTTGTAGACTGCGATAAGCTGCAATGGGAGTTCAACGAGCATTACAGCGTGCAAACAGTCGGTGTGAAACATGGATTAGAAAAGTCAGGGTCGCCAACATATCAGCGCTGGCAACAACAGGTGCTCGAACACACAGGCGGCGCGACACCTAAATACGGCGCGATCTGGATGGTATATTACCCATTCCTGATGATTGAGTGGTACCCCAATGTACTGGTCGTTTCACACATCATTCCGCGAGGGGTAGATGCTTGCACCAATGTTGTGGAGTTTTACTATCCCGAAGACATTTCACTGTTCGAGCAAGCCTTCGTTGAGGCGCATCAAGCCGCCTATGAAGAAACTGCGCTTGAAGACGAAGAAATCTGCCAGCGCATGCATGATGGCCGTAAAGCTTTATTTTCCATTAATGAAGATGAACGCGGGCCCTATCAGCACCCAATGGAAACAGGCCTTGAGCATTTTCATCTCTGGCTGCGCAAGCAGCTTGACCCACATCTGTGAGCTATTTCAGGCGCATCAACCAACTTAAACTCGGCAGCTTGTGGATGTTGGTAGCGGCATTCTTTTTTTCCATTATGGGCGTGCTGGTCAAAATCGGTTCTCACAAGTTCTCCAGCCCTGAATTAGTGTTTTATCGTTCGTTCTTTGGCTTGGTATTCATTTTTGCCATTACGCGGGCTCGTGGGCTTTCACTGGCAACGCCCATCATGGGCAAACACATGCAGCGCTCTATCCTTGGCTTCATCTCACTGGTTTTATTCTTCTATGCCATCGGCAAACTACCTTTAGCAACAGCCGTCACTTTGAACTATACCTCCCCCTTATTCATGGCCAGCCTCTTGCCGTTCATGCTGCATGAGCGGCCAAAAAAGATTCTGATCATGGCTATTGTGATTGGCTTCATCGGCGTCATTCTGCTACTCAAGCCAAGCCTGCATATTGATGAGTTGATTGCTGGTGGCGCTGGACTGCTATCTGGCATATTGGCGGGTATTGTTTACATTCATGTCGCGCAACTTGGGCGCGCAGGTGAGCCCGATTGGCGGACGGTATTTTATTTCACGCTGGTGTGCACCATCGGCGGTGCTTTATGGATGCTGTTGCATGATTTTAGCTGGCTGGCTTGGCGCGATTTACCTTTGTTGCTGGGCATAGGTATCTCAGCAACCATCGCGCAACTGGCCTTAACACGGGCTTATCGAACTGGTAGCCCGCTGGTAGTAGGTAGCTTGGCTTACACCACAGTGGTACTAGCCAGTATTTTTGGAATTATCCTCTGGGGTGAAACCCTGTCACTTGATCGCTGGCTGGCGGTTGGCCTGATTATCCTGAGTGGCATTATTAGCGTACGTGCTACACCTAAGCTCTGATTATTGGCGCCCTACTCACTCACGAATACAGCGCTCATTTGCAAAAATACAACAGTTTTGAGCCATCTTTAATTTAAGCGTTTGTTTCACATAGACAAGCACTTAAAGAAAGAATAATCTTCACTTCCCGCGCTCAAAATGTACAGGTTAAGCCCCGCTATCTTTTATGCTGACACATTGCTTAAAAACAACTGCGGCCAGACTCGCTCTGGCGCTGATAGTGAGCCTTTCACTCTCTGGATGTATAGGTGGGCCAATCGCGCAACAAATCGCTAGCTCGCTAGCATCAAGCGTTGCCAGCCAAGCCACCTCTGATGCTTATGACGCGCAACTAATCAAAGAAGCACAAGCAGACCGCGATAGAGAAATGAATAGCAGGCAGCCCGATAAATATTGGGCCGCATTCATCACTGCTGGATTCAATAAAGTAGAACCTGTTCAAGAAGCTGTGCCAGACAGCATCAAAACCCAATTCGCAGAAACAGCGCCAAGAACCAACAAAATCCAAGGTAACCAGTTAGCTGAAGTGGAGCTCTGGAATTTATTGATTGGCGATGAAAAACAAGATGTGCTACAAAAAGCCCGCATGCTAGGTGCCACCAACCTGCCGCCGCAAGATGAGTGGGCAAGCTGGCAACTCGGCACTGGGGCGATTAACGGTGATAACAAGCAACAGATTGTATTTCTGATACCACCAAGTTTTGGTCGACTAAGAAGCGGAGAACGCACTGTAGTAGAAATTGCAGGGGCTGGAGAACTGAGTATCGCGCGTTATCAAATTAGCAATCCGAGTAACCAACGTTTAGTCACTAGTCACAGCAACAACCCTGTTGTTGCTTCGCAAGCCTACAAGTAAGGCTTCTTAAGGGTCTATAAGACCCGAACGCATTGCAATCAGCGCAATCTCAGCCGAGTTATTGGCATTCAATTTTTGCTTGATATTGTAAAGATGGGTACCAACGGTACGTGGTGAAAGACACAAAGTATCAGCAATTTCATTCGTGGTTTTGCCTTTTGCCAGCGCCATGAATACCTCAAACTCGCGAGCTGAAAGTACATCCACTGGGTTGGCTTCACCCGACAATTGCTGAATCGCCATTTGCTGGGCAATATTGGCTTCAAGATAGCGTTTGCGCGTTGCCACAGTTCTAATGGCTTTAATCAACTCTTCTGGCGCACTGCGCTTGGTCAGGTATCCCAACGCACCTGCATTTAATACACGCTTAGGGTGCACTGAATCTTCATGTGCAGAGAGCACCAAAATACGTGCATTGTTATCTTTGGCCATAATGCGCTCGATAGCTTCCATACCGCCTATACCAGGCATGGTGATGTCCATCACAACAACGTCTGGATGATGTTCCATATACAGCTTAATGGCTTGCTCGCCATTCTCTGCCTCGGCCACCACTTTCACATCAGAAGCTGATTCAAGCAGCATCTTGAAGCCCATGCGCACGACTGCATGGTCATCGACCAGCATCACGTTGATTACATTACTCATCTGTTGTACTCGTATCTTTAGGTTTCAGTTGTTGTTATATGGATTGCGTTGGCTGCACAGGAATAGTCACGGTAATCACAGAGCCTTGCTCAAGTGCAGAATCCACAGCAAATTTTCCGTCCAGCGCCTGCGCGCGCTCACGCATGCCGAGCAAGCCAAAATGCTGGGTTTGATCAACATTGCAGATATTCATGCCAACCCCGTTATCTTTGATGGCAAGCACTAGCGTATTGTCATCAGTTCTATTGAGGCTAATCGCAATCTCAGTCGCTTGCGCATGTCGCAAGGCATTGGTGACTGACTCCTGCACAATGCGGTAAATATTGATGTTCACTGTTTCACCCAGACCGTTCAATTCGCCATTCAGTTCAATAGTGTATTGAATCTCGGGATGCTGGGTCTGCCAGATATTAATACTGTCACGCAAAGTCTCGGACAAGCCTAGGTTATCCAACGAGCCAGGGCGCAGCTGGCGGATGATGTTGTGCATGCCGTCATAGATATGATTCGCTGCGGCTACTATGGTTTGTGCATTGGCCGCAATATCTGGCATTTTTGTTTCAGTTTTATTGGAAATGCCCACCGCAAAAGTCTTGATTGCAGTCACATATTGCCCCAATTCATCATGCAACTCACGCGCGAGGCTGCGGCGCTCATCCTCTATGTGGCGCTGTATCAGTTGTGTTAATTGGCGGTTAGCCTCCAATTCTTGTGCTGCGGCTTCTGCCTCTTTGCGCTCAGTGATGTCGCGCATGCTGCATATCTCACCGATCACCGCACCTGTTCTGGGGTCTATCAATGGGGCGGCAGAGAGTGAAATGTCTTTCAGAGCACCTTCACGCGTTATGCGCTGGGTATCGTACTGCTCAATTTTCTCTTTACCTGCGATGGTCGCCAAGTCTTTGGCCAATTCAGCCTCAGTATTGGCTGGCATGAGCAATGAGGCAGACTTACCGATAATATCTTCAGGCGCGTAACCAAACATGCGCTGCGCTGCGGGGTTCCAGAATGAAATATTGCCATTGAGGTCGTGAATCATGATGGCGTCGGCAGTCTGTTTCACGATCAAGGCTAGCCTGTAGCTTTCTTCGGTGCTGGCCTGTAATGATTCACCCATCTGGTTAAAGCTATGCGCAATTTGCGAGAATTCAGGCAAATCAAAATTTGGCAGTCGTATGCTTAAGTCGCCTTTTTCCATCTGGTTAATGGCGACCAACATCGGCTGAATCGGTTTCAACCAGCGGCCTAGCATCCAGTACACCACGATATTCAAACCCACAAAAAAACTGATGCCTATCCACATCAAGTTCTTGAACCTGCCCCAAGCCTCACGTATTGCCCCGCCTGGGTTAGAGGTAATGGTCAAGATGGCAAATTTGATGCGGCGCTCAACCACTTCTTTTTCTGGCGTTAACATTTCTGCGAACCACTCAGGCGGGGTCTGGTCGGAATGATAAGTAGAATGAGGAGATTGATAGAGGACATTCCCATGAACGTCAGCAAGCGTGATTTCACTGCTACGCACATGGCCAAGCGAATACAAAAAGCGTTGTAACACTTCATGTGGAAATCCCCATTCAGGGTTTTGGTAAGCACTGAGAATCACGGTGTCCAGCAACTGCACTGAAACGCGATTAGCCGATTCAACGCCCTCCTGTATAGTGCTTCGCATACCCTTAATCACCACAAAACCTACCGCCGACATAAAGACGAGCAGCAGCAAAGCAATCAACAGGTTCAAGCGAAAACGCAAACTCATCATGTCGTCATTGGGCGGATTAGAATGAATCGATTGTGTATCAGAATGTAAACAAACAGCAAGCGTAAAAATCATGAATCTATGCGGTTCATGATCAAACTGGAGCAAGCCCATGATGCAGAAAAATACCCTATTGATTGCCACTTTTTTGGCATTCTCACTCTCAGGCTGTGGCGAAATGGCCAAGCTGTCCGTACCCGCAGGCATGGGGCCAAAACCTGCATTACCTGAACCCACTCACAGCCTTTTACCCACTGTGAACATCGCTAATGCCGTTGGCTGGAAATCAGGGCTAAAGCCTACGCCAGCAGCAGGATTATCAGTGGCGGCATTTGCCACTGGCCTTGAACACCCACGCTGGCTTTATCAGTTGCCCAATGGTGACGTGCTGGTTGCAGAGACCAATCATCCACCCAAAGAAGCCAGCGAAAGCTTCAGCCTGATGAAATGGATCAGAGGCAAAGTCATGGCCAAAGCTGGTGCCAGCATGGATAGCCCAAATCGCATCACCCTGCTCCGCGACACCGATGGAGACGGAGTCGCAGACCAGCAAAGCGTGTTTCTTTCCAACCTCAACTCCCCTTTCGGCATGGCACTTATCGGCAATGACTTTTATGTGACCAATGCCGACGCTGTAGTGAAATTCCCCTATAAAACTGGCGAAACAACCATCACGACAAACCCCACCAAAATACTGGATTTGCCAGGCTACCCACTTAACCACCACTGGACTAAAAACCTGCTGGCTAGCCAAGATGGCAGCAAGCTCTATATCAGCATAGGTTCCAACAGCAATGTCGGCGAAAACGGCATGGATATTGAGTTTGGCCGTGCCGCGATCTGGCAGTTAGACCTCAAGACTGGTGAGCACAAGATATTTGCCTCTGGCTTGCGCAACCCCAACGGCATGGTGTGGGAACCGCATACAGGCAAGCTGTGGACGGTAGTGAATGAACGTGATGAATTAGGCGGCGACCTGGTGCCAGACTATATGACCTCAGTACAGGAAGGCGGCTTTTACGGCTGGCCATACAGCTATTATGGTCAACATGTTGATAAGCGCGTTAAGCCGCAACAGCCTGACCTGGTACAAAAAGCGATTGCCCCAGATTACGCGCTCGGCCCACACACCGCATCGCTCGGCCTAGCAACGGCAAAAGGCAACACCTTACCTGCTGCATTTGCTGATGGCATGTTCATCGGCCAGCATGGCTCATGGAACCGCATGCCACGCAGCGGCTACAAGGTCATATTTGTGCCGTTCAAAGATGGCAAGCCCGCAGGCCAGGCCTCAGATGTGTTAACTGGCTTCATCAATGCCAATGGCGAAGCACAGGGCCGCCCAGTTGGCGTATTGGTAGATAAACGTGGCGGATTATTGGTGGCGGATGATGTAGGCAACACCATCTGGCGCTTAACTGCTGCAGCCAAGTAATACCCCAGCGTTTAGGTATTTACGCTATCTAGCGGCTCATAAAATACTTTGCGCCAGAGTTTTCTAATCGTCGTAGATTGCTCGGCGAGTGACTCTTCTGGCGCCCAGGCGTCAGCATAGCCTTGCAAACGCATGGCATGCTGCTGACGCCTTAATTCATGGTAGGCATCAGCAGCCTGCATACCAAGCTCAGGCGGAATCAAGCCAAGCACAGAACTAAGCCGCAGAATATGGATATTGGCGCGGTTCTCGCACAGTTTGGGGTTGTTGTGTGCGTAGGCAAGAATCAGGTATTGCACGATGAATTCAATATCAATCATGCCGCCCAGGCCATGCTTTACATCAAAGCGGCCTGCCACATAGTGATGCGCTTTTTTCATTTTCTGCCGCATCTGGGTAATTTCGTCACGCAAAGGTTGTAGTGCCCGTGGGCGAGTAAGAATCTCTAGCCTTATACTCTCAAACGCATCGCCAACCGTGCTGCTACCCGCCGCAAATCTTGCTCGCGTAATAGCTTGGTGTTCCCATACCCAGGCGCGTTCGCGCTGGTAATTGGCAAAACTCTCAATTGAAGAAACCAATAAACCGCTACTACCATCTGGCCTCAACTGCATATCGACTTCATATAACAAGCCTGAAGAAGTGATGGTATTCAGCCAGGAGATAATGCGCATGCCAAATTTAACGTAAATCTCGCGCGCTTCTGGGTGGTCATCTTCGTATAAAAACACCAGATCGAGGTCAGACGAATAACCAAGTTCGCGACCACCATGTTTACCGTAGGCAATAACGGCGAAATTAGGCACTTCGCAATGCTTACCCTTGATGTTCGGCCAGATCACTTTCATGACCACACGCAGCACCATATCGGCCAAATCACTCAATAAGCCGGATAACTTTTGTAGAGGAATATGATTGATCACATCTTCACAGGCCAGTGAAAATAAACAGGCTTGCTGAAACTCACGCAGCGCGTTCATCTGCTGTTCTGTATCGCCATCAAGCGACTGCATTTTGGCCATCAAAGCCGCCTCTTGCTCAGCTATGCTCTGATCCACATAAGGATTGGAGCCGAGCAAACTATCGAGCAATATCGGGTGCTGGGTAAGGTAACCAGCCAGCCACGGGCTAGCGCTTACCAATGTGACAACACGCTTTAACACATGTGGGTATTCAGTAAAGAAAGCGAGGTAACTGGCACGCCTGCACACAGTTTCGAGTAGCAGAATCATGCGATTGAGCGTTTCATTGGAGTTCGGGCGCTGGCCACATAGCTCAATCACCGCAGGCATCAATTCATCCAAGCGCTTGCTACTAATATCTGGCAAATGCTGAATTTTGTTACTGGTGCGGAACGAAGTAATAATCGCTGAAGCTTCATCAGGCGCTGAGTAGGCCAAATCGCCCAGCTTCAAAATCATCTGGGCTTCATCAAGTTGGCCTTTCCATAGTTTGGCTAATTGCTCAATATCCCCATCAGTGACGATGTCGACGCTTTGCTGCACCGCAAATACTTCAGAGAACTGCCCAGAAACAAAAGCGCGAATAGCTTCAAGCTTTGTGTAAAGGCTAGGCCAGTCAGGTTCATTCATCGCAATAGCAATAACACCTTGATTCACGGCGGTAGTCGGCAAATCGTGGGTTTGCGCATCATTCACGTATTGCAGCCTGTGTTCCAGGTTGCGCAAGAATATATAAGCCTGCTGTAACTCTACGGCAACGGCTTGGTCGATCAATGATTTATTGGCGAGCACACCCAACACCTGCATGGTAGGCCGAATCTGCAAGGTGTAATCCTGCCCACCGCGAATCAGCTGGAACACCTGGGCGATAAATTCGATCTCGCGGATACCACCACGACCAAGCTTGATATTGTCATTCAGGTCACGTCGGTCAACATCGCGCTGAATCTGTATTTTCAAATCGCGCATAGAGGCAAATGCGCTGTAATCGAGGTATTTGCGATAGACGAATGGGCGTAGCAGTTTAGCCAGGCTTTCCGCCGGCCCTGCGATCACCCTGCCCTTGATCCAGGCATACCGCTCCCACTCCCGACCTAGCTTTTGGTAGTAATCTTCAAGCATGGCAAAGCTCGATGCCAATGGCCCTTCAGAGCCATAAGGCCGCAGCCGCATATCTACTCTAAAGACAAAACCATCCTCGGTAATCTCATCCAGCGCCGCAATCAGCTTTTTGGATAAGCGCGTGAAATAATCGTTATTGCTTAGCGTCTTGCCTTCGTCTTTTTTACCATCCTCTGTCAGCTTTCGCGTTTCGCCGTCTTCTTCATAGGCATAAATCAGGTCAATATCGGACGACACATTAAGCTCGCCGCCGCCCAATTTACCCATACCCACCACAATCAGCGTTTGCTTCTTGCCGCTTAAACCAAGCGGTTCACCATAGATTGCTTCGAGCCAAGTTGAATGGTGTTGTAGCGCGACATTAACCGTTACTTCAGCCAGCGTAGTCATGGTCTGCATCACTTCATGCAAATCTGCCAAGCCATTTAGATCACGCACAATCAGGCGCAACAAGGTTTGCTGGCGTAGTTTGCGCAATGCTTTTTTGAGCACGGCTTCATCGGAAATTTCAAATGCATCCAGCCGCGACCGCATATCAGACTCAGTCAGTGGCTGGTGCATATTAGCCAGAATATCTTTTACCAATGCCGCATCGCCAGCCATCAATCGCTTGATAAAAGGGCTGCAGTCAACAGCATGTTTCAGCAAGGCTTCATCGCTGCCTGGCTGGCCGTCGTTTTCCAATATTTCGCTGAGTGTATGCATCTTAAAATTTTCGGAGTAATGGTATTATCGAGGCTTAACTATAACCGCTTGATAGCTACTTAAGTGCGTCAATAAGTGACTCAAGCACTAACTAAATCAAAATTATAAGTTGTTGGAGAAGAGTAATGTCGTCAATTGAATCTGTAATGACCGAAACCCGCATCTTTGCCCCGCACGAGGCATTTAAACAGGCGGCAACTGTTTCTGGCATTGAGGCTTATGAAAACTTATGTAACCTCGCCGAGCAAGATTACACGGGCTTCTGGGCTGATTTAGCCAACGCAGAGATTGATTGGCACAAACCCTTCACTGAAATTTTAGACGAGTCCACACCACCCTTTTACCGCTGGTTTTATGATGGCGAATTAAACGCCTCATACAACTGTCTTGACCGCCACTTAGCCTCTCGCGGCGACAAAACCGCGATCATTTTTGAAGCGGATGATGGCACCTCTACTCATATCAGCTACAAAGCGCTGCACCAACGCGTATGTCGCTTTGCCAATGCGCTAAAAAAACAAGGCGTTGGCCTTGGTGATCGCGTGGTGATCTATCTGCCAATGAGCGTTGAAGCCGTTGTTGCCATGCAAGCGTGCGCCCGTATCGGCGCTATTCACTCAGTCGTATTCGGTGGATTTTCAGCCAAGAGCCTGCATGAGCGTATTACTGATGTAGGCGCAAAACTGGTGATTACCGCCGATGAAGGCATGCGTGGTGGCAAAGCCGTGGCCTTAAAATCTGCGGTGGATGAATCGCTTACTATGGGCGGCTGTGACGCTGTTGAAAAAGTCATCGTCTATCGCCGCACAGGCGGAAAAACCGCATGGAATGAATCAAAAGACCTCTGGTGGCATGAGCTGGAGGCCGTTGAATCAGATTACTGCGAACCAACCTGGGTCAACGCAGAGCATCCCTTATTCATTCTTTACACCTCAGGCTCCACTGGCAAACCAAAAGGCGTACAGCATTCCACAGCAGGCTATTTGCTAGGCGCCATCCTCAGCCTTAAATGGGTATTCGACCACAAAGCCACGGACATTTTCTGGTGCACAGCTGATGTAGGCTGGATCACAGGCCACAGCTATGTAGCTTACGGCCCATTGGCGCTGGGCGGCACACAAGTCGTGTTTGAAGGTATCCCCACTTACCCTGATGCTGGCCGCTTCTGGCAAATGATCGAGAAACACAAAGTCAGTGTGTTTTACACCGCGCCTACTGCCATTCGTTCACTCATCAAGCTGGGTGGCAATCTTCCGAATAACTATGATCTCAGCAGCCTGCGCCTGCTTGGCACAGTGGGCGAGCCTATCAACCCTGAAGCCTGGATGTGGTATCACACCGTGGTTGGCAAAGAACGTTGCCCGATTGCTGATACCTGGTGGCAAACCGAAACTGGCTCACACATGATCGCCCCACTGCCTGGCGCAATTGCCGCCAAACCTGGCTCATGCACATTGCCACTGCCTGGGATTATGGCCGATGTGGTGAATGAAGATGGCAGCGCTGTCAGTGGTACTGAAGGTGGATTGCTCGTCATTAAAAAACCATTCCCATCATTGCTGCGCACCATCTGGAATGACCCAGACCGTTTCCAACGCACCTACTTCCCCAACACCCTGCCCGGCTATTATCTAGCAGGCGATTCAGCCCACCGCGATGCCGATGGCTACTTCTGGATCATGGGCCGTATAGATGATGTGCTCAACGTATCAGGCCATCGCCTCGGCACCATGGAAATTGAATCAGCCCTCGTCGCCAATCCATTGGTTGCTGAAGCCGCCATTGTAGGAAAGCCGCATGACATCAAAGGCGAAAGCATCGTGGCGTATGTAGTGCTCAAAGGTGAACGCCCAGAAGGTGAAGCCGCCAAGAAAATCGTAGCTGATCTACGCGATTGGGTCGCCAAAGAAATTGGCCCCATTGCCAAACCAGATGAAATCAGGTTTGGCGACAACCTGCCTAAAACCCGCTCTGGCAAGATCATGCGCAGGTTGTTAAGAAGCTTGGCCAAGGGCGAGGAAATTACTTCCGATATTTCTACTCTTGATAACCCTGCGATTTTGGAACAATTAAAACAACCCGTTAGTTAAAAAATTAAACTGCAATCAACAAAACAATTGAGGATGCATGAATTTGAAACATTACAAAAGTGAAATTGGATGCGTGTTTTACATCCTGCATAGCTTAGATGACTAGCCCAATTTCAACGAGCACCACCAATTCCATATCGATTCCCATCGAAAAAATGGGGCCACCTGGAATTGTTACTCACCTACATGTAGTTCCAGTTTTTCAAGACGATAGGAAAAATGACGAAAAACGCTTTAGAGATAAAACCTCTAGAAACTTTCGAGTTACTGCTCGTCTCGCCAAAAGTAATGAATCTCAGCCAAGCATCAATTTCAACTTTGAGGAAGGCTCTGGGGACTCGCTATTTTCCATCCCAGAAAATGTTGCTTATCTAAAGGTCGAAACATTTGATGGAAAGTTTTTATTTTATCCAAACAGCGAAAGGCGCCTCTCGACAGTAAAGTTCGAATGTACTGCTCAATCTGCAGAAGAGGCTAGAAGACTATTTCACAGAATTGTGGGGCCAGCACTAGATCACTTGGCATACGTTGCAAATACTCCACTGCATGTAGTTCAGATTTCCGTTGTCGATGAATTACACCAAATTTCCTCGACAGACATACTATGCCCTTATCCACTAGCATCACTGAATCAAGGACTAGGGAAAGTATATGGTCTATTGGTGCCAGTTTACGCAATGTATCGAGAGGCTGTGAACGCTACGAGCCCTTTCTATAAGTTTTTTTGCTTCTATAAAATATTGGAAGGCTTACTGAAGACACTACCTGGAAGACTACATACAGAGGCGAAGATAAAAAATATTTCCCTACCACCCCTGAAAGCCAAAGTTCCCCACTACAAAGATATCCCAACTGACCAGAAACAGTACGAAGGTAAATCAATTACTCGATTCTTTGATGAGTTTCTCACCAACCGCTTCAGAAACTCAATAGCTCACTTTATTTCTGACGAAGGGTCAGCACTTAATGTGAATGAAGTTGAAGAAATGGAGCGATATTCATCTGTCGTACATGTTGCGGATATTTGCTGTAGAGAACTGATTTCTCATTTCGAGAAGTGTATTGAAGTACTTGAAAAACCTCACGAATAACCTTGGATTTGGTGCGACTCCAACTAATGCTTCAAATGTAACTCCCAAGACCCATCAATTTATAATTTTAAAACATAAAATTAAAATCTTAATTATCAGAAAGTAATTCATGAGCATGATCGGATATTTTGCTGCGGTCGATGAAGACACCTTAAGCGACCTCAAGAGCGACTCTAGCCTGATTGAGGAATATCTTTACCCAAATGATGGCGATGACGAGCCGCCTAACTCCATGGATGTGGACAAATGTTGGCATGCCATTCATTACATGCTGACGGGGCAATCGCTTGGTGGTGATGAACCCTACTCACTGGCGGTGCTTGGCGGCGAGGATCTTGGAGAAGACTTGGGCTATGGCCCTGCCCGCTTCCTGACACCTGAACAGGTTGAAGATGTTGCTGCAACGCTCAGGACAGTTGATGTAGATGAGCTTGCCAGCAGATATGCACCTGAAGAAATGGAACTGGCAGAGATTTACCCCGGCGTTATCTGGGTAAAAGATAGTGAAAATGCACTTGAATATGTGCTGGAAAACTACGAGCGTTTAGTAGAGTTTTATTCGGCTGCTGCCGAGCGCGGCGACGGCATGATTCTCTGGATAGCCTAGTTATTAATAAACTAATCGCTTATTTCAGACTGCAAGCCTGATGAAAACCATCGTTTACCAATCTTACCGCACGACCAATGTTCCAGCCTGGATAGAAACTTGCATGCAAACCGTGCGTTCCTGGGCTGCTTTGAACGGTTTTGAATATCAATTCATTGATGACGGCCTGTTTGATTACATACCCAATTGGGTTCGTGAAAAATCCGTGGGGGAGATTTGCCCCCAGACAGATTTAGCCCGCCTGATAGTTGCCAAAAAGTATCTATCACAAGGCTATGAGCAAACCATCTGGATTGATGCCGATATGGTGGTTTTTGCGCCTGAGCATCTGGTTGTCTCGCCGCAAACTGGATATTTATTCTGCCATGAGACTTGGGTGAAGTCTGATCAACAAGGCAAACTGGCCATCACTCATCACATCAATAACTCGATCACGTCATTTGCCAAACATAACCAGCAACTGGATTTCTTGATTGACGCCTGTCTTCGCATAGCTTCTCTGAAGCCAAAACTAACCAGGCTAGACTTGGGCACTACCTTGCTATCTAATCTTGGCAATGCCATCCCTATTCCGTTATTAACTAACGTGGGTATGCTCAGCCCAGACATGATGATAGACATCACCAGTGGAACAGACCTTTACCTTAAAGCGTATGCGGCGAAAATGATGGCACCTCTGGCATGCGCCAATATGTGCGCATCGCTGGTGGGGAGAAGCTCACGAGATGTAGCGAGTGACAATCTGCTGTATGAGCAAGTAATCAATAAGTGCCTGGAATCAAAAGGCGAGGTAGTAAACAGGCATTTCATTCCGCGATAGCATCTGCCCATTCAGATGAAGCAAAAGCAGGCTCTGTGCTGTAAAATACCGCTTTTGCACACCTTTAAGCTATTCGCCGCATGAGCACCCTTCAAGAAGAAATCCAGCGCCGCCGTACCTTTGCCATTATTTCCCACCCTGACGCGGGTAAAACTACCCTCACCGAAAAACTGTTGTGGTTTGGGGGTGCAATTCAGATGGCAGGCTCGGTACGCGCCCGCAAATCCACCAAACACGCGACATCGGACTGGATGGAGCTGGAAAAGCAACGTGGTATTTCTGTTACATCATCCGTGATGCAGTTCCCCTACCGTGAACACATCATCAACCTGCTGGACACCCCAGGCCATGATGACTTCTCGGAAGATACTTATCGCACGCTAACTGCCGTGGATTCGGCAGTGATGGTGATTGACTCGGTAAACGGTGTTGAAGCGCAAACCATCAAGCTGCTGAATGTTTGCCGCATGCGCGATACACCCATCATCACCTTTATCAACAAGCTGGACCGCGAAAGCCGCGCGCCGATTGAGTTGCTGGATGAAATTGAATCTACGCTTGGTATGCAGTGCGCGCCAATTACCTGGCCTATCGGCATGGGTAAGAGTTTCCGTGGCGTGTATCACCTATATAACGACGAGATTTCTTTCTTTGACCCAAAGGCCGAAAAAGGCACTTCTGAAACCATTAAAGGCCTAGATAACCCGCGCCTTGATGAAGTGATCGGCAAACAGGCTGAAGACTTACGCATCGATATTGAGCTAGTGCGTGGCGCATCAAACACCTTTGATTCTGCGGCCTATTTATCAGGCAAACAAACACCTGTGTTTTTTGGCTCGGCCGTGAATAACTTTGGTGTGCAATCATTGCTGGACGCTGTAGTAGAGTTATCGCCTGCGCCTTTACCACGCGCTGCCGTTAGCCGTGAAGTAGAACCAGACGAGGCGAAATTCTCAGGCTTTGTGTTCAAGATACAAGCCAATATGGATCCGAAACACCGTGACCGCATTGCGTTTGTGCGTGTGTGTGGTGGCCGTTTTGAACGCGGCATGAAGATCAAGCAGGTTTCTACCAATAAACTGATGGCCGTGAATAACGCCATCACCTTCATGGCGCAAGACCGCAATACTACGGATGAAGCTTACGCTGGCGATATTATCGGCATCCCTAACCATGGCACAGTGAAGCTGGGCGACACATTTAGCGAGGGCGAAGACCTGAAATTTACTGGTATCCCATCATTCGCGCCGGAGCATTTCCGCCGTGCACGCCTGAAAAATCCATTGAAGATGAAGCAACTGCAAAAAGGCTTGCAACAACTGGCTGAAGAAGGCGCATCACAGTTATTCAAACCTCTACTAAGCAATGACCTGATTCTGGGCGCCGTGGGTACTTTGCAGTTTGATGTGGTAGCACACAGGCTGGAGCATGAATACGGCGTGGATATTGTGTTTGAAAGCTTTGACTGCTCAACCGCCCGCTGGCTGCGTGGCTCAGATGCTGACCTGAAAGCCATTTCAGATAAATATGGCTTTAACGTGGCGCTAGATGGTGCAGAAGAGTACGTGTATCTGGCACCTAACCGCGTCAACTTGGCTATGGCGCAAGAGCGTTACCCAGATATACAGTTCCTAGAAACACGCGAAATATTCTAGTCTTGCTGTGCTCTTATGACGGCAGCTTTCCAGCCATTTCAAGGGTAAGTAAATTGACGATCTCATCCGCAGGGATTGGACGACTGAACAGGTAACCCTGCATCTGGTCGCATTCATGCTCTTGCAAGAATGAAAGCTGCTCGGTAGTTTCTACGCCTTCGGCGATTACATTCAATTTAAGACTGTGCGACATGCTGATAATCGCCTTAATAATCGCGGCATCATATGGGTCAGTCGTAATATCGCGCACAAAACTCTTATCGATCTTGATGGTATCAACAGGTAGCCGTTTTAAGTATGAAAGGCTGGAATAGCCTGTACCAAAGTCATCAATCGAGAGCTTCACACCCATATTCCTGAGCTTATTCAACCATTCAATAGCGTCGGCCATGCCTTGAATGGCGATACTTTCGGTCACTTCCAGCTCCAGCAAATGGGGTTCCATCCCTGTCTGCAACAATGTACGTGTCACTTGCTGCAAAAAGTTAGGCTGCCGCAGCTCAACCACGGAAAGATTCACCGCGACAGGTAGAGGTGGCAAGCCCATTTTTTGCCAAGCCACATTTTGACTGCAAGCTTCATGCAGCACCCAATTACCTATCCGTTTAATCAACCCACTATCTTCCGCCACGGGGATAAACCGGTCAGGCGCTATCAAGCCCCAGTCTGGGTGTTGCCAGCGCAATAAGGCTTCTACCCCAATCATTTTACCTGTCGTGAGCGATACCTTAGGCTGATACACCAACTTGAATTCTTGGTGGGATATGGCTTTTTGCAGGCTATTTTCCAGTGATAACTGCTCGGCCACCCGCTGTGTCATTTCATTGGCAAAAAACTGATAGTTATTACGGCCTGCACCCTTGGCGTGGTACATGGCGGTATCTGCATTCTTGGTCAGCATCTCTGCATTACTGCCGTCATCTGGGTATATGGCAATCCCGATACTGAGCGATATATTTAATTCATGGCTATCAATCGCAAAGCTTTTTAGGGTTGCAGCTAATAATTTTTCAGCTATTTCGGCTGGCGCGTAATCATCGGCAATCTCTGGTAGCAAGATGATGAACTCATCACCGCCTTGGCGACTAATGGTATCGCTGGTGCGCAAACAGTTTTGTAATCGGCGACTCAACTGCTTGAGCAATATATCCCCGATTTCATGCCCCAGGGTATCGTTGATTTTCTTGAAATGGTCAATATCAAGAAACATCAAAGCCGCTTTTACATGACGGCGTTGCGCAGAATTCAATGCCTGTGTAATACGGTCAGTCAGCAACAGGCGATTTGGCAGATCAGTCAAGAAATCGTGCTCGGCCAGATAGGTCATTTTGTGCGCCATTTTCTTGGTTTCACTGACATCATGAAACACCAGCACAACGCCATGCATAATGCCATTCTGATCGCGAATAGGCGCGGCGGAGTCTTCAATATCAAACTCTTTACCACTCTTGCTGACCAGCAAAGTATGGTTAGCTAGGCCACAAACCTCTCCATGCGCCAGCACAACATCCACAGGGTTTGGCGCAAGCTTACGCGTGCTTTCATTGAGTATGCGAAATACCTCAAGGATAGGTTTGCCAAAGGCATCCTGTTTATTCCAGCCCGTCATCTTCTCTGCGACAGGGTTTAGGTAAGCCACTTCGGATTGCATATTGGTGGTGATGACAGCATCACCGATAGACTCAAGCGTGACAAGTGCTAACTGTTTCTGGCTGAAAAGCTCTTCTTCAGTTTGTTTACGGCGCTCGATCTCATCAACTAGTTTAGTGTTTGTAGAGGTCAGCTCTTCAGTACGCAAGGCGACCAAACGCTCCAGATTGCGATTTAAGTCTTCAATCGCGAGTTCGGCTTTAATCCGTTTTTGAATTTGCTGTTCTAGCTGCGCAACTGTATCGGCTAATTGCTTGGTACTTGGTATTTTGAGCGCAGTTGGAATCAATCGCCAAAGCATCACAGCAGTTACGGCTGAGAAGGCTGCAGTAAATGCTTTTGCTGTCGCGTCTAGCCAATAAGCTGGCTCCCATATCGTTAAAATAGAAATTAGGTGTGTGGTACCACAAGCGAATATGAATAAGGAAAATAGCCAAAATATCCAAGTGAACTGCATGTCACGCCGCTTGCGCACAAAATACACAATAGCGACAGGGATAGTATAGTAGGAAAGAAAAATCAGGCTGTCAGAGATGACGTAAAGCCAGAGTAGTGAAGGCGTCCAGAGATAACAATGCCCATGCGGCATGAACTGACTTGGAATAAGCCATTGCGATATTAAATCCATCACACTTCTCCCCGAAGCTGATAAAACCTGTTGTGTGTACTCTCAGCCAAATGTAACATTTTATTTACAAATAGCAAGAAGATTGCTGGGGATAACAAAGATGGCTACACCAAAGTAAAAATCCCCTGATAAACAGGGGATTTTTACTGACAATTACTCAAACGATATAAAGATAAAACTCGTGCTTTACTTACTGCCCGATTTCTTCATTATGCGCATGGCGACGGTCACGAACACCAGCCGCCAAACCTTCTAGCAAAGTAATGGTATCTTCCCAACCGATACAGGCATCAGTGATAGATATGCCATATTTCAGAGGGCAACCTGGAGTATGATCCTGACGCCCTTCTTTCAGGTGTGACTCTACCATAACGCCAATCACACGGTCGTCACCAGTACTCAATTGCTGCGCTACGTCTTGCGCTACATTGATCTGTAATTTGTATTGCTTGCTGCTGTTGGCATGGCTGCAATCAATCATCACCTTGGCTGCTAAGCCTGAAGCAGCGAGCTCTTTGCCTGCGGCATTCACACTGGCAGCATCATAATTAGGCGCTTTTCCGCCGCGCAGAATCACATGGCAATCTTCATTGCCTGCAGTAGAGATAATCGCCGAATGCCCCTCCTTCGTGACTGACAAGAAGTGGTGCGGGCTGGCCGCTGCCTTGATCGCATCAACGGCGATACGAATGTTGCCATCTGTACCATTCTTGAAACCAACAGGGCAAGATAAGCCCGAAGCCAGCTCCCTATGCACTTGCGACTCGGTAGTGCGCGCGCCAATTGCGCCCCAGCTAACCAAGTCAGCAGTGTATTGTGGCGTGATGGTATCCAAGAATTCTGTTCCCGCGGGCATGCCTAGCTCGTTGACCTCGAGCAAGAAACGACGCGCCAGTTGCAAGCCTTCATTGATTTGAAAGCTGCCATCCAGATGCGGGTCGTTGATCAGACCTTTCCAGCCTACCGTGGTGCGTGGTTTTTCAAAGTAAACACGCATCACAATCAACAACTCGTTTGCGAGTTTGTTCTTCTGTTCCAGTAAGCGCTTGGTGTATTCAATGCCCGCAGCATAATCGTGGATAGAACAAGGGCCGATAATGACCAGCAGGCGATCATCAGCACTGTGCAAAATACGGTGGATAGCCTGACGCGTAGCAACAATGTTATTTGTTGTGGCGAGGCTGGGCTGCAGCTCTTCGAGCAGCTCTGAAGGCGGCCTGAGTTCCTTGATTTCCAGTATGCGGACATCATCGGTGGCAAGTTTTTCTATAGGACTCATTTTAGGTGACTATTGCACGCTAGCGCTTTGGTAAAGCCCAGCATTATAAAGCCCCAGCAAGAAAATTGGCATTCTATTGCGTAAGGCCTGATGAATGTCATTAAAGGCAACTGCCAAAAATAGTCAGTCGCGCGCGCATTCTACTTTTGCAATCTGACCGCAATAATTCGGCATTAGGCTTGCCCGATTACATTACGAATCGCAAACCCTTGGCCATCTTTGAGAAAACTCCTGCTGGATTAGCTGAAATCAATGCGGAAAATCGCGCACTGAATGTGCGACAACGGCAGATTTTGATTCTGATTGATGGCAAGCGCAACAGTGATGATCTGCAAGCAGGCCTCAAGAACACTAATGTACTGGAAATATTGCTTGAGCTAGAAACACTCGGCTTTGTTATTGATACTGCCAAAAAACCGGTCATTGTTGAAACAGCAGATATTCCCGCTATCAGCGAAGTCATCACCACGCCCACGGCTTACACGCTTGATACTGAAATCCAAATGAATGAAGACCAAGTGAATACGGTGAAACAGATTCTTCTCAGCAGTACCGATGAGTATCTGGGCATCATGGGCCGTGGCATGAAATCGACCATCATCACGGCTACGGGCTACCTACAAATTAAAGCCTGTGTATCGCAATGGCATATGGCGATGCGGGAATCTAAACTTGGGCGTGTTGTTGCGGGTACTCTGATGGAACAAGTGCAAGCGAGTATGAAAACTCAAAGTTAATTTGAGGCGCTTGCTACAGTATGGCTTTCAATAAAATTGGTGATTGCATCAAGCAGATCATCTTTTTTACGGAATGGCTTGGCAAGCTTGGCGACCATTTCTATATGGCTGTAATCTGGGTATTGCAACACTTCTACGGGGCCGCCGGCCTCTTTGATTTTAGCCGCAAGATTGAATGTATTTCGTGGCCAAACGGTATCATCTTTTAAGCCTACCATCAGCAGCATAGGTGGATTATCGCCTTTGACGAAATTGATAGGCTGCGATTTCCAGCGCTGGTCTTCGGGGCCAAGAATGGTTCTGAGGCGATCCGTTTTAACTGGCAGAAAATCATAAGGCCCTGCTAGGCCTATCATTCCTAAGAAATCCTTCGGCTTCAAATCAACGGATGCCAGATATTGTGAATCTAAAGTCAGCATGGCGGCGATATGTGCCCCTGCGGAATGGCCCGCAAGAAATACTTTGTTGTGATCCCCATTGTATTTTTCTGCGTTATCTTTCGCCCACTTGACGGCTTTAGCAGCATCAAACACAAACTCTGGGAAGACCACTTCTGGATACACGCGATAATCAGGAATCACCACCACAAAACCCTTTGAAGTCAGCGCTTCGGCAACGAATTTATAATCAGCGCGGTCACCTGAATCCCAACTACCACCATAAAAAAAGACCACGATAGGTTTAGCGACTGAATCTTTGCTTCTTGGAATATAGACATCCAGCTTTTGCCTTGGCAAGGCGCCATAGGCAATCCCCTTTGCTAGCGTATAACCATCGCTGGGGATAATCGCGTTCAGGGTCTTAACTGGGGAGCACGCCGTGGTAAAAGCAACAGCAACACTAGATAACAAAGTAATGAGTAATTTATTGGCTGAGGTCATCGTCATTTAAACCATGGTCATTTTAGTTAAGCTTCAATATTCAATACAATGTACGGTGAATCCCAGCTCTCAGATGCAAACTCAATGAAAAATAAACCAACATCCACCTGTGCTTGCGAGAGCGGAAAATCTTATGCATCGTGCTGCGAGCCATTGCATCAAGGTCAATCCGCTCAGACTTCTGAAGCATTGATGCGCTCGCGTTATTCAGCTTACGTCTTGAATCTAGAAGATTATGTACTCGCTACCTGGCATCCAGATACAAGGCCCGCTAGGTTAGACTTAAGCAAAGACGAGGCTACCAAATGGCTAGGACTTCAGATCAAACATACCAGCAATATTGACGCAGACCACGCGATCGTAGAATTTATTGCACGCTACAAGGTAAACGGCAAAGCTGAACGCCTGCATGAAATTAGCCGCTTTATTCGACTAAATAACCACTGGTTTTACCTAGATGGCAGTTTTCCTGAAAATTAAGCCCTAGATATTCTCAAACGCCTCACATAACATGCTGAGTAAAGCGCCAAACATGGGGATGAGTTCTTCTTTCTCAAACGGTGAGTTTTCATCTGTGCCCGCCACCACGAAAGCGACCACGATTTTATCCATGTCCTCGCGGTAATTCATCCAGTGCTCGGCTTCGGCGTTACCTATCAGTTCAAATTTGTGGTTACCTGAATCCACAATCTCAGCTAACTCTTCTGTTGAAAGCTCTGAGAATAGCGATTTCGCAATGACTACGGCAGATTCCACCAGTTCAGGCGCAATCCCCTCAGCGCCTAATGGTAGGGTCAGGTAGAAATACACCAGCATGGCGTAGGCCTGGTAAACGCTGAGCATATCAAATTGCTCGATGCGCTCATCCACAGGTGAGCGCTCTGCATGCTGAATAGCCTTGAATGTGATGTAGCAAGCCAGATAGCCTGCTGCCTCTAGTGGGTCGTAATCATCCAAGTCAGTGCTGGGCGCTAATCGGTCATCACTCAGCGCTTCCGTCAGGCAAAGCGCGTAAAGCAGGCTGAGTCTTTTTGCGTAAGTTGCTTCCATCAGTTCACTCCTCAATATTTTCCAAGAAAACTTAGATTAAGCAATCGCGGGGATAGCTTCCAAAATTTCATGAATTTCCAGCCAGCGTTCTTCTGCCTGGTCTATCTGTTTAGTTAACTCAGCTTGGCGTTTTAGTATGTCTTGCAACGCGTTTTTATTCTCCGCGCTGTAAATCTCAGGCTTTGCCATGCGGCTATCTAGCTCAGTTTTCTCGGCTTGCCATTTGGCCATGCTGGCTTCAATCTGTTCGGACTCTTTAAGCAACGGGCGACGCTCTGCTTGCCTTGCCTGGCGATCGGCCTTGTTTTGCGCACGGTCTTGTTTATTGCTGCTTTTATCTGATTCAACTTCTGCTACTAAATCCACATTTTTTTCTTTAAGGCGCTGTTGCGTCAGCCAATCACGATAATCTTCAAGATCACCATCAAAGGCTTCCACTTTGCCATCGGCGACTAGCACAAATTTGTCGCAACTGGCACGCAGCAAAGCGCGGTCATGAGAAACCAGCACTACACCGCCCTCGTATTCCTGTAGTGCCAGCGTGAGTGCATGCCGCATTTCGAGGTCAAGATGGTTGGTGGGCTCATCAAGCAATAATAGATTCGGACGTGTCCAGATCAATAACGCTAGAGCGAGGCGCGATTTCTCGCCCCCTGAAAAGGGCGCACAAGGGCTTGTGACCATATCACCACGGAAATCAAAACCGCCAAGATAATTGCGGTGCTCCTGCTCACGCGTTTGTGGATCTAAGCGCAGCATATGTTGCAGCGGCGATTCATCCAGCCGTAATTGCTCTAGCTGATGCTGGGCAAAGTAACCGATGTTGAGGTCTTTGCCTTCCACACGCTTACCGTTCAATGGCTGAAGCTCTGCGGCGAGTAATTTCACCAAGGTAGATTTACCTGCGCCATTGCGGCCAAGTAAACCAAGCCGCTCGCCTGGGCGCATGGTCAAGGCAATATGTTTAAGCACGGCGAGTTGATTGTAGCCAGCATCAACATCATCCAGCACCAGCAATGGGTCTGGCGCCGAAATCGAGGCACGAAAACTGAAACCAAACGGGCTATCTACATGGGCGGCGCTGATCAGCTCCATGCGTTCTAGCGCCTTGATACGACTTTGTGCCTGGCGCGCCTTGGTGGCTTGTGCGCGAAAGCGATCTATATATTTGTTAAGGTGGGCAACATCACGTTGCTGGCGCTCATAGAGAGATTGTTGTTGGGCTAGTTTTTCAGCACGCTGGCGTTCAAAATCGGAATAGCCACCGCGATATAAAGTGAGTTTTTGCTGCTCAATATGTGCAATATGGTTAATCACTACATCAAGGAAATCTCGATCGTGTGAGATCAACATGAGCGTGCCACGATATTCTTTGAGCCAGCTTTCAAGCCAGATCACAGCGTCCAAGTCCAGGTGATTGGTGGGTTCATCGAGCAACAGCAAGTCAGAGCGGCACATCAAGGCACGTGCCAGATTAAGCCGCACGCGCCAGCCACCAGAAAAATCAGAGACTGGCCGCGTTAAATCTGCGCTGGTAAAACCCAGGCCACTTAACAGCTCCGCCGCCCTAGCCTTAGCTGAATAGCCTTCCACTTCACTCAAACGCATATGCAATTCTGCAATTCGCTCACCTGAGCCTGCTGCCTCTGGGGCGTTTTCCAACGCAGCTAGTGCTTGTTCTATGCTGCGCAATTCCACATCACCATCCAGCACGAACTCAACCGCGGCATCGTTAAGCGCTGGTGTTTCTTGGGCTACATGGGCAATTACCCAGTGCGGTGGAATATCAAGATCACCAGATTCCGCATGCAATTCACCGCGCAGCATGGCAAAGATGCTTGATTTACCAGCGCCATTCGCCCCAGTGAGGCCAACTTTGTGCCCTGGATGCAACTGAAACGAAGCGCCTTGCACGAGTATTTTTGCGCCGCGCGCGAGGGTGAGATTTTTAAACTGAATCATTGAGTTTTTATAGAAGAGTCACGAGGTATTAAGTAGAAACAAAGACCGAAAATCTATCGAATTGCACGAGACTGTATGATCAAAGCGCTATTCTAATGCATAGCAACAACATAAACCCGCCATTTTTATGCCTGTAATCGTTGACCTAGGCGCGCTCTAATGAAATACTCCAACACTGTATGTATATTGTGCGAAAACGCTCTCCTCCTTGCTGCATTAGCAGCATAGCATTTGAAAAATATGGTCAAAAAGTCTCTGCTCTGGGTTTATCGCGCTGCACTCGTTACGTTGTGGTTGATTATTATCGTTCTGGCAACTTCAGTATTGTCATTGCGCTATATCGTATTGCCCCATATTGATACCTACAAAGACAAAATAGTCGCAGAAGTCAGCGCAGCAGTTGGCCACCCTATTACCATTGGCGACTTAAAAGCTAGTTGGGATGGCTTAAACCCTCATTTCTCCATGCTGGATGTTCAGCTCTACGATGCTGAAAACCGCCCTGCACTTTCACTAAGCCATATTGAGGCCACACTTTCATGGCTCAGTATTCCTTTATTTGAACCTCGCCTTTCCTCTCTGGCTGTATATAAACCAGAGCTCACTGTGCGCCGTGAAGCGGATGGTACATTGTATGTTGCAGGTATTGCCATGGGCGGCCCAGCCAGACCTGAGCTTGCCAACTGGATATTGCGTCAGGACCAGATTGATGTGAGTGATGCCACGATTCTCTGGCAGGATGACCTGCGCAAAGCGCCACCACTCACACTCAACAATTTGAGACTAGCTATCGTTAGCCCAGCCTGGAAAGGAATTTTAGGACAGCACCGTTTTGCCCTACGTGCTACGCCTTCAGCAGGTTCATCTTCACCGATTGATATCCGCGGCAATATCTACGGCAAAGATGTCAGTGAGTTGAATGACTGGCGCGGTACGATTTACGGCAAACTAGAAGGCACAGACATCGCTGCCTGGCGTCACTGGGTCGACTACCCGTTTGATCTGCGCGAAGGCTTTGGCGCAGCTCAGTTCTGGCTGGATTTCAGTAAAGGTGCGCCACAAAAAATCACGACAGACGTGATTTTCACCCAAGTCAAAACACGTTTATCTAAAAACAGTGCCGAGGCTACCCTAAACAACCTCTCTGGTCGCCTGAGCTGGATAAAGTACGACGATGGTCAAGAAGTCAAAGCCGAACGAATCAAAGCCTTAACATCTGATGGCTTGAATATGCAAAATGGCAACCTGGCACTAAGAGAGCGCAGCGCCGATGGCAAAGAGTGGACAGAAGGCAGCATACAGCTTGATGAAGTTGAACTAGCAACCCTCAATACTTTTGTCGCTTATCTGCCCTTACCAGCAGCAACGCTGAAACAAATCGCTGATATTGCGCCAGAAGGTAAACTGGAAAAACTGGACGCCAGTTGGAAAGGTAGCGTCAATCAAACTAATGAATACAGTATACGCAGCAAGTTTACTGACCTTGGAATGAAGCCTTACGAAAATTTTCCTGGTTTCAGTAATCTGAGTGGCAGTATTGACGCGGATGAAACTGACGGTAGCCTGTCTATCAACTCACAAAAAGCCGAGCTCAACCTTGAGAAGGTGATGCGCTGGCCCATCCCGGCTGACAAGCTCACGGGCGAAGTGAAATGGAATATCCAGAAAAACCAAACCCAAATCAGCGTGAATAACCTCGCTATTGTGAATGAACACTTGGCAGGCACTATCAACGGTAGTTATCTGCTGAACCACTTGCGTGGTGGGTACTTGAACCTGACTGCAAAACTAGGCCATGGCAATGCCGCATATGCGCATTATTACTACCCAAAAACAATTGGTGAACATACCTTGCATTGGTTAGATACATCCATATTGGGCGGCAAACTTGAAGATATCAATGTCACCATCAAAGGCAATCTGGCTGACTTCCCCTTCCCGAATAATAAAGACGGGTTGTTCAGGGTAACGGCCAAGCTTGACGATGGCCTGCTGGAATATGGTAGCTCGTGGCCGAAAATTGATGGTATTAAGCTAGACATGCTGTTTGAGGGCGTACGTATGGAACTGAATGCCACGGCAGGTAATATTCTTGGCAACAAGATTATCAAGGCCAAAGTGGCGATTCCACAATTGCACACGGAAGCACCGATATTAACGGTAGTCGCTGACGGCGCAGGGCCTGTCAGCGAAGGCATCAAGTTCATAAACAACAGCCCGGTACATCGGGTGACCGACGGTTTTACCGACACATTGCGCACATCTGGTAATGGCAATTTGCACCTGGAACTTATGGTGCCGCTCAAGGATGAGGATGCCACTAAAGTGAAAGGCACGTATACCATTACCAATGGCAGTATGGCAGATCAGGAAATCCCTGAACTCAGCAAGATCAATGGCAAACTCGAATTCACCGAGTCTGGATTGCATGCACAAAATGTAAACACATGGATATATGGTGGGCCAGCGCAATTCAACCTAGCGACCAGCAAAGACCATTCGGTAAAAATCAATGCCCGCGGCCGCCTGACTGACAGCGGTCTCAAACAAACATTTGGGGCTGGTATTGCAGATGGACTATCAGGAAGTGCAGACTGGGCTGCTGACATCGGCGTTGTCCAAAAACAGCTCGAACTAGTGGTGAGTTCAAGTCTAGTTGGTATGGCCTCCACCTTACCACCACCCTTAAACAAGGCGGCTGGCGATGTGATGTATCTTAAAGTTGAGAAAAAACAGACCTCAGCTACGCAAGATTTAATCACAGCTAGTCTCGGCACCAATATCGCAGCAAAAATACAACGTGCCGATCAGAATGGTGTGATGAAAATAGACCGCGGTGAAATCGGCCTGAATGTCGCCCCTGCTTTACCAACTCAGCAAGGGCTTAACATTCGGGGCACACTAGACAATCTGGACGCAGATGAATGGCGCAGTATCTTCAGTAAAACCAGTGCCCCCAACAATACCAATACAAGCAACGCGAATACCGACTTCAGTATTGCTAAAGTAGATTTAGTGATCAACACGTTAGATATTTTTGATAAACGTATTAATGGCTTAAAGCTTATAGCCAAGCCAATCGCTGATGGCTGGTCAGCCAATGTACAAAGCCAGGAAGTCACAGGTGATGTGCAGTGGCATAAACCAGGCAATGGCAAGATTGTAGCGAAACTTAAAAACCTCATCTCGCCTGCTACGACACCAGGGACGGCAATACTAAAAACGCAAGGTGACTTCAAACAACAGTCCGAACAATACCCTGCCTTGGACATTACAGCCGATAACTTTGAGATCGGTAAAAAGAAACTCGGCAAGCTCGAGTTGCTGGCTAGCGAACAGAATGATGATTGGAGCATTGAAAAACTGCGCATGGTGACTCCAGAAAGTACGATTAACGCAGAAGGCGAATGGCACAACTGGAAACGTAGTCCGAATACACGTATCAACATCACATGGGATATCACAGATCTTGGCAAAACACTGGAAAGATTTGGCTACCCGAACACTATTAAAGGTGGTGATGCAACACTCACTGGCCAGTTAAAATGGCCTGGCAGCCCGCATGAATTCGATACACTCGGGCTCAGCGGTAATTTACAGTTAGATGCCGATCATGGGCAGATATTGAAGATCCAGCCTGGTGTTGGCCGCCTGTTTAGCGTGCTGAGCTTGCAAAATCTACCACGCAGATTAACCTTTGATTTCAGGGATGTTTTCAGTAGCGGCTTTACCTTTGACAAAATAACCTCTAGCGTCAAAATTAATAACGGCGTGATGCGCAGCGATGATTTCAAGATGGAAGGCCCAACAGCAAGAGTTGAAATCAAGGGCGAAACCGACATCCAGAAAGAAACGCAGCATCTTTATGTAAAAGTAACTCCCTATGTAAGCGACAGTTTATCGCTTGCCGCGCTTGCGGGTGGTCCAGCAGTTGGTGGCGCTGTATGGCTGGCACAAAAACTGCTAAAAGATCCTATAAACAAATTCGCTGCAGATGAATATGAAATTGTAGGGACTTGGGATAATCCGCAGGAACTGAAATCCCCAGAATTAAAATCTGACGAGAAAATCCCTGCGATTAGACCTCTGAACAAATAGACAAAATCAAGAACCATCTGGAAATAAAACATGGCAATTAAATCACGTACAAAAAATACCAAAACTGATAAAGCACTAGCTCCAGCACCAGGTACCGTGCGAGTAGCCTGTATTCAAATGGCCTCTGGCCCCTATGTATCAGCCAACCTCAGTGAGGCTGAACGCCTGATTGAGATTGCAGCAAATCAGGGCGCCAAGCTGATTGCCCTGCCTGAGTATTTTGCCATCATGGGTTTGAAAGAGACCGATAAAGTCAAAGTAGCGGAAAAAGAAGGCACAGGCCCGATTCAGCGTTTTTTATCCAAAATAGCCAAGAAACATGAAGTGTGGATCATCGGCGGCTCTATCCCGCTGGCATCAGCCATCGAAGGCAAGGTTCGCAATGCCTGTTTAGTTTTTGATGATAAAGGCAAGCAAGTCGCGCGTTATGACAAGATTCACCTGTTTGGCCTCAATCTTGGCAATGAGCATTATCGTGAAGAAAAAACCATAGAGCCGGGCGACAAAATTGTAGTCGTTGAAACTCCATTCGGAAAAATCGGTCTGTCTATTTGTTACGATTTACGCTTCCCTGAGCTTTATCGCGCAATGGGCGAAGTCGATATTATCGTGGTGCCCTCCGCGTTCACAGAAACCACAGGCAAAGCGCATTGGGAATTACTGATGCGCGCACGTGCCATTGAGAACTTAAGCTATGTGATGGGGCCTGCACAAGGCGGCTACCATGCCTCTGGCCGTGAAACCCACGGCAACAGCATGATTATTGACCCTTGGGGTGTAGTGCTCGATAGATTGCCGCGCGGTTCTGGTGTTGTGATTGCCTCAGTGAATGCGGGCTATCAACAAAGCTTGCGTAACAGCTTGCCAGCATTGAGTCATCGTACGATCTAGCTGAAACAGGTAATAGCACCAGCTGGAATTAAAGAATTTGCTTAGCATTAATAGACTTGAGATTGTTATATTGAACAGTTGTATTACTTTTGAAAGCAGTTTGCCATGAAGCCAGAAACCTTACCGACCAGCTCAAGCCCTGAAACAGGCTCGCATTTCAGCACGGCCACTGAAACTCTGCTTGCCCCAAGCGGCCTGGATGTGCCTGCGTTGCGTGGTGTATTGGATGGCATCATGACGCATAAGGTAGATTATGCAGACCTGTACTTTCAATACAGCCGATCAGAAAGCTGGGGGCTGGAAGAAGGCCAGGTTAAATCTGGCAATTTCAGCATAGACCAAGGCGTAGGTGTACGTGCTGTGAGCGGCGAGAAAACAGCTTTTGCTTACTCCGATGACATTCATTTAAACGCCTTGGAGCAAGCAGCCACCGCCACACGGGCGATTGCCAGTTCAGGCAACGAACAAACAGGCTCGATACTCAAGCACATCAGCGCGCCACAGCTTTACATACCGCAAGACCCGATTGCATCGTTGAGCGCTGAGGCAAAAGTTAAATTGCTTGAGCGCCTTGAAACCTATGCACGCAAGGCTGATCCACGCGTCACGCAAGTCATGGCCTCTATCGCAGGAGAATATGAAGTAGTGATGGTCGCGCGACATGATGGTGTGATGGCTGCTGATGTTCGCCCACTCGTCAGGCTTTCGATTCAAGTGATCACAGAGCAGGATGGCCGCCGCGAGCAAGGCTCAGCAGGTGGTGGTGGTCGTTTTGATTACAGCTACTTCACAGATGAAGTTTTGCAAGACTATGCCAAAAAAGCAGTGCATCAGGCACTGACTAATCTTGACGCTCGCCCTGCCCCTGCAGGCAGCATGACGGTGGTATTGGGCGCTGGCTGGCCTGGTATTTTGTTGCACGAAGCCATCGGGCACGGCCTTGAAGGCGATTTCAACCGCAAAGGTAGCTCTGCGTTCGCAGGCAAGATTGGCCAGCGCGTGGCCTCCCCTGGCGTTACTGTGGTGGATGACGGCACGATTACTGACCGTCGTGGATCGCTCAATGTGGATGACGAGGGTAACCCGACACAACGCACAGTGTTGATTGAAGACGGCATTTTGCGTGGCTACATTCAAGATAGCCTCAATGCACGGCTGATGGGCATGCCGATTACGGGCAATGCACGCCGTGAATCCTACGCGCATATTCCTATGCCACGCATGACCAACACCTATATGTATAACGGCAATATGCCACCTGAGGAAATCATCCGCTCAGTGAAAAAAGGACTATATGCAGTCAATTTTGGCGGCGGCCAAGTAGATATCACCAGCGGAAAATTTGTGTTCTCTGCAGCCGAAGCCTGGATGATTGAAGATGGCAAACTGACTTATCCGGTGAAAGGTGCTACTTTGATTGGTAATGGGCCTGATGTATTGACCAGAGTGTCTATGATCGGTAACGATATGGCACTAGATTCAGGGGTTGGTACTTGCGGCAAAGAAGGACAAAGTGTGCCAGTAGGCGTAGGCCAACCGACGCTGAAAATTGAAGGGCTTACCGTGGGTGGCACGGCTTAATTAATTCAGGTTAATATAATATTGTGTATCGCTTAGTTATAACGACAGAGCTTGGATGTAAGCAGCATGACATCACAAGCTCGGCTATATAGAGGAAGTCCATCTAACAACATCTAAAGTCATACGACATTAAGTCATGACATTAATTGTTTAAAACGAAAGGAACCGAAATGGCTACACCAAAAAAACCTGCAGCTGTTGCACCTGTAGTTAAAGCTGTGCCAGTTGTTAAACCTGCGGCTGCCAAACCTACTGCTACTGCCAAAAAAGTAGCAGCACCCGCTAAAAAGGCCGCTGCACCGAAAGCCAAAAGTCCAGCGAAACCCAGCAGTAAAATCGGGCCAGAAGAACGCTACAGAATGACCGAAGTTGCTGCCTACTATATTGCAGAGCGCGATGGATTCGGTGGGAACCCAAGTGATTATTGGATTAAAGCTGAAGCACAAATCAACTCGCTACTCAAAAAATAATCTAATTACCACGTAATTCGAATAAACATAAAGCGGCTACTTTAAAAGTAGCCGCTTTATGTTGACTCTCCAGTTTATTCTCCCGTAATCCTCATCTTAAAGACACAAGGAAATACACGCGTATGAATAGCAACGGCTATAATATGCGCTTCACAAATCATCGAAATCCTCATGCAGCACGCCTTGCCTCACCCTGCCCCTGGTCAATCTGAACGTGTCGCTCCTATGCCAGCTGGGTACGATAGCTTGCTACTTGCACAACATGCACAGAGCCTCAAAAAACACCAGGCAGAGACCAAGTCAAATAAGTCCAGCAAGCTAAAACCGCTGGTGATCATAACCGCCAGCGCATTCGATGCGCAGCGTTTAGTTGAGGAGCTGCCGTTCTTTGCGCCTGATTTGGTGGTTAGCATGCTGCCTGATTGGGAGACATTACCTTACGACCATTTCTCGCCGCATCCTGACCTCATCTCCGAGCGCCTCGCCACGCTTTACCAGATCAGCCAAAACCTTTGTGACGTCATTATTGTGCCAGCTGGCACAGCCTTGCTGAGGCTGCCATCACAAGCGTACCTGGCAGCCAACACCTTCATGCTGAAAAAAGGGCAAAGGCTGGATCTGGATGCTTTGCGTAAACAGTGTGCAGAAGCTGGCTACCACCATGTGAGCCAGGTGATGAGCCCAGGTGAATTCAGCGTGCGTGGCGGTTTGGTTGACTTGTTTCCCATGGGCAGTGCACTGCCTTACCGTTTGGATTTATTCGATGATGAAATCGAGACGATACGTACTTTTGATATTGATACGCAGCGCAGCCTTTATCCAGTGGCTGAAATCCGCTTGTTACCTGCACGTGAATTTCCACTGGATGAGGCAGGTATCGCCCGCTTCCGCCAGAATTTCCGCGAGACGTTTGAAGGCGATCCATCGCGTAGCCGCATCTATAAAGATGTCAGCAAAGGTATCGCCAGCGGCGGCATAGAATGGTATCTGCCGCTGTTCTTTGAGCAAACAGCAACCCTGCTGGATTATCTGCCTGAGAACGCCACTCTTTGCATGCATGGCAATCTTGACCTTGCTGCGCAAGGTTTCTGGCGCGAGGCACAATCACGTTATCGCTTGCTGGCGCATGATGTAGAACGCCCGATTCTCAAACCAGAAACTTTGCTAATTAAAGCCGATGATTTCTTTACGCTCACGCACCAATACGCACGACTAATCATAACTACTGAGAGTACTGAAAATGGCCTGCCAGCGTTAGATATAGAGCGCCGCGCTGAGCAGCCATTGCATAAGTTGCAGAGCTTTATCAAACAATTTCCAGGGCGAATACTTATAGCGGCTGAAAGCCTGGGCCGCCGTGAAACCATGCTGCAACTGCTGCATGATCAAGGCATCACGCCAACACTATGTGAAACCTGGGATGCATTCTTCAACAGCGATGAAAAACTGATACTGGGCGTTTCGCCATTACATGCGGGCTTCATTCACCCTCACTCGCCAGACCACAATCAACAGTCCTTTGCCATCATCACTGAGGCTGAGTTGTATGCCGCCACCGTGCGCCAACAACGTCGGCGAGAGAAAGAAAAGGCGCGCAATACAGAAGGCATGCTCAAGGATTTATCCGAGCTACGCGAGAATGACCCCGTGGTGCACGAGCAGCATGGTGTAGGCCGCTATCGCGGTTTGGTGAACCTGGATTTTGGCGAAGGCGAAACCGAGTTCCTGCTGCTAGAATATGCTGGTGATGATAAGTTGTATGTTCCAGTTTCACAGTTATTCCTGATTTCACGCTACTCAGGCGGCCCGCCAGAATCAGCGCCATTACACAGACTGGGCTCAGGCAACTGGGAAAAAGCGAAGAAAAAAGCGCTTAAACAAATACGTGACACCGCAGCAGAATTGCTCAACCTCTATGCGCAGCGTGCAGCACGTCGTGGCCATGCGTTCAAGCTAAGCCTGCATGATTATGAAACCTTCGCCGAAGGATTCCCATTTGAAGAAACGCCAGACCAGCTATCGGCCATTGAAGCCGTCATCAGCGATATGCAGTCTGGCAGACCGATGGATAGACTGGTATGCGGCGATGTAGGCTTCGGCAAGACTGAAGTCGCATTACGTGCCGCTTTTGTTGCGGTGATGGGCGGCAGACAGGTTTCAGTACTGGTGCCGACGACACTGCTGGCAGAACAGCACTTCCAGAACTTCTCTGATCGCTTTGCCGAATGGCCGATCAAGATTGCTGAAATCTCGCGTTTCAGGTCTGCAAAAGAGCAAACCGAAGCACTCAAAGGATTGGCCGATGGCAAGATCGATATCATTATCGGTACGCACAGATTGATCCAGAAGGATGTGCATTTCAAGAATCTTGGCCTAGTCATACTCGATGAAGAACACCGTTTTGGTGTACGCCAAAAAGAACAACTGAAAGCCATGCGCGCCGAGGTGGATGTATTGACGCTTACCGCCACACCAATCCCACGTACGCTATCAATGGCGATGGAAGGCCTGCGCGAATTTTCGGTAATCACTACACCGCCGCAGAAGCGACTGGCGATCAAAACTTTCCATACTGATTATTCTGAAGGCATCATCCACGAAGCTGTGATGCGTGAATTCAAGCGTGGCGGCCAGGTTTATTTCCTGCATAACGAAGTCGATACCATCCACTCTATGCGTGAAAAGCTTGAGCGCATTGTTCCAGAAGCCCGCATCGCCATTGCCCACGGCCAGCTCAGGGAACGCGAGCTGGAGCATGTGATGCGTGATTTCTACCAGCAGCGTTTCAACCTGCTGCTGTGCACCACCATTATTGAAACAGGCATCGACGTGCCCACAGCCAACACTATCATCATGAACCGCGCCGATATGTTCGGCCTCGCTCAGCTACACCAATTGCGTGGCCGTGTCGGACGGTCACATCACCAAGCCTATGCCTATTTATTGACTGACCCGAATCGCAATATTACACCGCAAGCCAAAAAACGCCTGGATGCCATTCAGCTATTAGAAGACTTGGGGGCTGGCTTCCACCTCGCAATGCACGACCTTGAGATTCGCGGCGCAGGTGAATTGTTAGGTGACTCACAAAGTGGCGAGATGCAGGAGATTGGGTTCCACCTTTATTCTGAAATGCTTGCCCATGCAGTGAAGCAACTCAAGGCAGGTAAAGAGCCTGATATTTCAGCGCCCTTGGGCATCACCACAGAAATCAATCTACACACGCCAGCGTTACTGACCAACGACTACTGCCCCGATGTGCATGAACGCCTGGTGCTCTACAAACGCCTTGCTAACTGCACCAACGATGACGAACTCGACAATATGCAAGAAGAGCTCATAGACCGCTTTGGACTGCTACCCGAACAAGGTGAAGCGCTCATGGCATGTCACAGGTTGCGTGTATCTGCCAAACCACTAGGCATCACCAAGATTGACGCCAGTGATAGCGCTATCCAATTACAATTCAGCCAGCAAACAGAGCTGGACCCGACCAAGCTGATTGCATTGTTGCAGCGCGACCGCCGTTGCCGCATGAATGGGCCTGATAAGTTACGTGTCACCTTACAGCTAGCGGATATCAATGACCGCGCATCGTTTATCAAAGGCTTATTGAAAGAGCTTGCGAGCTAAAGTAATAGTCAAAAAAATACAGCCTCGCGCGGCTGTATTTGAACACTTAACTACTTTAAAAATTAATGCGCATTAAACTCTGACTTGCGTAGCGATATTTTGCGACGACTTGCAGCACCAACCAGAAAAAGACCCACTAACAACATGGCGTAAGTGCTAGGCTCTGGCACAGGAGCAGTTACAAGGTTACTAAAGTCAGCATGGCCTGCGGCTAGGGTCACCGAGCTATTCCAGTTATTGGCAATCACAGTGCCTGTAATCGTGCCATTGCCGCCAGTGATGGTTGCGTTGGGTGCCAGAATGGTAGCGGCAATATTAACGCTATTAAAATACAAACTGGTTGCTTCATAATAATTCAGTACCAGATTGTAATTACTACCCGCTGACAAGCTCATATTGGTCAAGCCACCAGTCAGGCCAGAAATATTGAGGATGATGGTTGATCCAGCAGCAAACGTATTAAATGTTGCATTATTGATTGCAGAAAACTGGCTGCCAACCAGGTCAATATATTCAACACTTGAATTGCTGCCAGTGAACGTCACGCCGCTATAAGCATAGGCCGCCGTAGCAGTGGTAGCAGCACCAGCAAAAGTGCCTGAGAGCGCAGTGAGATCAGCCTTTGCTGTTGCGAAGTTGATCGGTGCAGGGGTGCCTGAAGCAGCATAGTTAGTGTAAGAATCCCATTGAGGCGCACTTTTGGTACCGCCTACCCAGGTTTTGCCACTGATATTGGCCCATTCCTTAGTCAAGCTACCACCAACAACCAAAGCATACCCATCGTTGCTGGTGCCATTAATACCGTTGTTATGCAGGGTGACATTACCGCCAGCTGCCAGCGCCCCACCTACAGTACCTTGTGAATCGGCATTGTTGAAAATAAATGCATTATAACTAGTCACATCATTAAGACTGGTTGTTGCCATTACTGAATTTGCCATCAACATGAATGCTGTTGCAACGATACTCACACCAAAATTACGCATTACTTAAACCCTTTACTAATTTTTGCAAAATGAACTACATGAGTAACAGCAATGCGCGTGCCAAACTCCCTAAACTGGCATTTACTCGTACATCCAGCTTCGGATTACGATTAAAATACAGCTCCATTTCATTAGAAAACGTTGATTAAATATGCTGGAAAAACTGATAGGCATCCTCGCTGGCTGGATCATTATGGTGATCTCAACCTTGGGCTATGGCGGGATTGTATTGCTGATGGGCATTGAGTCGGCGTGCATTCCACTGCCTTCTGAGGTCATTATGCCGTTCGCTGGCTACTTGGTGCATACAGGCCAATTAACGTTATGGGGAGTCGCGCTGGCCGGTGCTGTTGGCTGTGTTCTTGGCTCTATCCCCGCCTACTATCTTGGTGCGTATGGCGGCAGGACTATGATCGAAAAATATGGGCGTTATATGCTGATATCTCAACAAGATTTACATTTCGCCGACAAAGCATTCGAAAAGCATGGCGAAATCATTATCTTTATCGGCCGCTTATTACCCGTAGTACGTACGTTTATCGCATTCCCCGCAGGCATTGCCCGTATGAACATGGCGCGCTTTGTGATTTACACCTTCAGCGGTTCGCTCATCTGGTGCTTTTTACTGGCATTTGCTGGCATGAAACTGGGTGAACACTGGCAGACCTTAGGCGTGTATTTCCATGAGTTTCATTACGTGATTGCAGTGGTAGGCTTGGTGTTTGCCGTGTGGTATGTACGGAGACACTTTAAACACCTGAAGTAAACTGGCAAAACTTAATCAAGCACTGCGAGCTTGCCGATGCTTAAAAAGAGAATGGCTTTTTTAATCGGCAAGCCTTCACCAGTAAACAAAGCAGCATAAGCCTCTAGCTGGGCTCGGTATTGTTCTGCGTATTGCGCTATTGCTTCTTGGTTAAGGGCAGCATTCAAAGGCGCTGACTTGTAATCAATAATCCAGCGCTCACCATTTTCGATGAAGGTTCTGTCGATTACTCGGGTGCTGGCATCACCATTTTCAATTGTGGTCAAAGCGAGCTCTGCACGCGCTGTTTCGCGTGCCTGCAAGACCCAGCGCCCTTGCTCACTATCCAGAGTAACAATCAATGCGTGTAGCACTTTAACTGCGCCCTGCTCGGCTTGTTTAGCATCATGGCCTGCTTGTTGAAACCAGCCCTGCATCACGGGTTTGAACGTTTGCAAACGCTCAATATTCCATGCCTCAAGCCCGCTTTGCGCCATCAATTCCACATAGCGATGCGCGAGTATGCCGATATTCTTTTCTAGCGAATGATAATCTTCAACTGCTGGCGGCGATTTCGCTAAAGATTCGCCCAGCAGGTTTGAGTTACGCGCCAACTCTTTAGTGACTATCGCCTGAAACAGCTCTGGTTTACCTACCTGTTTGAGCCGCATGAGTTGCGGCGTAAAGCTGGCAAGGGTTGGCTTTTCTTCAGCGTTTATCCATTCATCGGGTTGGGTAACGGCGGCAGCCTGCATAAAATATGCGGCTACTTGCGGCCACAAATGGCTCAAATGGGTATTAGCCGTAGGCTCTTTCACTTGACCTACAGCATCTTCATCCAACTTGGCAATACCAAGCAGGTGCAGCTTACGTTCGGCGCGGGTGGCCGCGACATAGAGCACGCGCAGGCTTTCATTCTGTGCGCGTTCTTTTTCCAGGCCTTGCAGGTAATCATACGGCGTGGGCAGATCATGCTGGCGCGAGCCTTTAGGCATCAGCGGTGCGGCAATCAGTTCAGTGGCGCTACCCAAAGTCGCGTCAGGCATGCTGACTTCTTCCCACAGCAGCAAAGGCTGGTCTTGCTGGGCATTGCCACGATCCAGGCCTGGCAGAATGACCGTATCAAACTCCAGGCCTTTGGATTTATGAATGGTCATGAACTGCAAGCTCTCAGTGGCTTGCGCATCTGGTGCGGCGTAGAGCTTTTGCATGCCTTCTTCAAGCGCAGTCAGTGAAAAACCATTGCCTGCATCCAATGATTCAATGAGGTCAAAAAATGCCTGCACGTCACGTACATCTCCAGTATCCCAAAGGCAGGCTGGGCCATTGAGCAACAGCCACACTGACTCCACCCAGCGCCGCGTGCTTTGGCGGCCTTGATGTAACAACGCTTGCATTAACACCTGCTTGGTATGCCTGAGCCTGGCCTGGCCATCTATACTCATTTTGGCCAAACGAGCTTCGTCCTGCATCAGCGACCAGATGGTGGAATCATGGTCATCGGCCGCCAGCACGTGCATATCAGCCAAGGTCAGGCCGCACCACGGCGCTCGCAAAATCGCCAGCCAATTCACACGGTCTGCGCGATGATGCAAAGCATGGGTCAACGCCAGCACATCCTGTACGCTTTGGCGGCCACTCAGGGTTTCAATCTCAACTGCTTGAAATTTGATATTGGGCCGAGCACGGCGAATCTCAGTCACCAATGCAGTTAAATGGTCTCTGGCGCGCACCAGTACGGCAATGGTTCGGCCTGGATACTCGTGCTGTTCGGCCTCAATAATATTCGCAACCTGTATGGCCTCTAGCATTTCTGCTGCCAATTTTGAAGTATTGCGGGCAGCCAATACCGGGTGCACCTGCACACCGCCATCTTCAGCCACAGGCTTGCCTGCCACAAATGGCCGGTAACTGATTGCACCTCGCGCAACGCTATCTTGCTGCGGGAACGCTAGCCTAAAAGCCTGGTTGATCCAGTCCACGACTTGCGGACAAGAACGGTTATTGCGGTAGAGCTTGAGCTTATTCAGGCGAATGTGATCAATTCCACTTTCGGCGACTTGCAGAAACAGGCCAACATCCGCCTTGCGGAATCGGTAGATGGACTGCATGGGGTCGCCCACACAAAACAGGGTGCGACCATCGTCGGGCAGCCAGCCGCGCGTCAGTCTGCGCAGCAATTCAACCTGGGTTGGGCTGGTATCCTGAAACTCATCGACCAGCAAATGGCTGATGCGGTAATCCAGCTTCATCGCCAGATCAGTGGCGCCTGTTTCATCTTCCAGCGCTTGCAGCGCGCGTTGCGCCACGCCGATAAAATCAACCTCGCCTGCCTCTTGAAACACAGTCCATAAATGCGCCACAGCAAGGTTAAGTAAATGCGCAAAGGTAGCGACCAGATGCCAGCTCTCCTCGCCACCCTCCAAACTTGGCAGTTTGCGAATGTGTGATAAATGCAGTTCAGCACTTGGGTGCTGCCTGATGGCATCAACGACTGCCTGGAATACCGCTTTGTTGGCTCTGCCTTCATCGGTCGCTGGAAAGCCATTTCTAACGTTTAAGCCTTTTTCTTTACGGAACTCGTTAGTACCTGTGAGCAGAAAATCGGCGATGACACGCCAAGCTGGCAACATCGCTAAATCAGCCTCAAGCGGCTCATCCCAATCACGCAGCAAGGCGATTGACGCATCTTCTGGCAGGTTAGCAGCGGCGAACCTGACCAGCGGCATCAACTGCGATTGCAAGTCTGATGGCAGTACGGCGGCGGCCTGCGCCATATCCTGCGCTAGTAAATGGCATAGTGCAGCTTCCGCACCTTTGCTGCTATCCAGTTGCTGGGCATGACCCAGCCATTGGTCGCGCTGGCTAAGCATTTTCACCAACAGCTCAGTCAATCGCTCGGTGTTGTTATCCAGATGACTCAAGGTATCAGCCACTACCTTGCCATGTTCGTCGCCTGAATCCAGCATCTCCAGCGTTCTGCGTACCGCCTCTTGGTAATGCACGCTTGCATCGATTGACATCATCGGTTGGCTGCCGAAGCGCGATAACAGTGGCATTTGGCGGGCTAAATGGCCGCAAAATGCGTCAATCGTAGTAATGCGCAAACGTGCAGGGTTTTGCAGCAGTTGCCAGTGATGTTCGGCCGATAGCTGCAAAGCCTGTTTTGCCAGCGCATACGTAATCTGCTTGTGCGCTTGCGGCGGTGGAACATCATCCAGCGCCAGCTTGAGGCTTTCCAATATGCGCAGGCGCATTTCGGCCGCCGCTTTATTGGTGAATGTAATGGCGATGATTTCCTCGGGGGATTCTACTGTTTGCAACAGTTTCAAATAGCGTTGCGTGAGAAGTTCTGTCTTACCCGCCCCTGCTGGGGCTTCGACAATAAACGAGGCCAAGCCTAGCGCAGCCAGGCGGTTGGCTTCATCTTCTGCAATCAAGGTTTCATACATTGAGGTCATGCGTTGGTAGTGCCATCTGTCAATAAAGCGTTAGCGCGCTCGAACTGCAACTCGCGCTCAGGCAAGCGCAACAATGGCAGCACTTCGCAATACTTCAAATCCTCTTCGTCATTGAAACGCACCGCTGCTTCGCCTACCTTGATTTCACTGGCAATTGCACGAATGCTGGTGCGCCAATGTTCGAGCACTGCAGGCCAATCAGGAAAGCTGGCTTCATCGAAAATGTTGCGTATTACTTTATGTGTAATATCGTTAACCTTAGGCAGTATCTCGGCTTCTGCGGCTATGCCAGAAAATGCATGCTCCTCACTTTTAACTCGCGAAAAACAAACGGCGGCAACTTCATCACCCAATAACGCCAGTGCCGCATAGATCGGTAGTTGCGGCTCGGTAATGCGTGATTCTGCCCAGTTTTTGTAATCAGGTTTAGCACCCGTTTTGTAGTCGATAATAACCAGGCGCCCATCTTCGAGTGCATCGATACGATCAATGAACAAACGGATAGCGATGCCCTCAATATCAAGCTCTACTTTTTTCTCGCAAGCTGCAACGCTAAAGGGTGCCAGTCTTGTTAGCTCAAGCATGAGCCACGCATCAACCAGCTTCACTAGGCGCTGCTGCTCAAGCGCGATAAAAGCGGCTGATAACGCTTGGTCGCGCTCCTGATTGAATTGCGTAAGTGCGGCAGTTGCTGCCATATCCACTGCATACAACCTTTGCTCAACAGACATCTCCTGCAATACAACCGAGTCTCGGCCTTGCCAAAATTGCTGCAATACCATGTGTACCAGATTGCCGCGAGTCGCTGAATCCAGACCATCCACGGGCGATTCTAACTTGCGCGCCCCAAGACGATATTGGTAATACGCCCAGGCAGGGCAAATCGCCTGCGCTTTAAGCAGGCCTGTACCACCATGCACATACTCACCAGCCGTCAATGCTGGCGCGATATGGTCATCAATCGCATCTGGCTCGAAACCTTGTTCAGGCAGGTATTGCTCTGCTAACGTGCTGGCTAAAGGTAAATCAGTGATCAGTGGCAAAGCAGCTATCAAAGGACTAGTCCGCAGCATGCGGTCTGCCTCTTTTTCGGACCAGGAAAATACAATCTGCGAGGCGCTGTGTAATAAACGCTGGTGAATAGCCTGTGCAAACTCGCTCTGCACCTGGCTATCAGCATTGGGTGTGCCGATGCTGCGCTGCAATGCGGCTGGCAATAAGGGATTAGGTCGTGGTTGCGGCGGCCAGATGTGGTCATTCATCCCCATAACCCATAGACCATCCAGCGCACTACCTACAGCCTCAAGCATGCCCAGGATTTGTAATGGTGGATCACCCATGCTGCGTGGTTGGAATATCTCGTCAACACAGCGTTGTGCCAACCACTGAACTATGGTGGCCAGCGTGACTTTACCAAGTAAAGCATCTAATCTGGATAATCCCTCAACCAGTTCAAGAAATTTTTGCTGCGACTGAAATTCATGGCTGGAAAGACCTCGCTCGCCCGGCCAGCCTAATGTTTTAAGGAATTGCAACAATAGGCTAGACCATACTGAAGGAAAATTTCTAAGGGGCAGCTGGTCTAAAAAAGTGCTCGCACTGCGTAAACATAGCGCTAGCTCTGGCACTATTTTCGCCTGCTCGGCGAAATGAATAATCCGACGGAGGTTGATGGTTTGTGGCAGCTTGTGCCGCAATAACGCATCAAATTTCGCGCGCGCATTCGCTTCGCTGATATCAGCCGACCAAAATCGCTGTAACAGTAATGGGCTGAACTGCTCTTGCGCAACATCATGCCGCCCAGCACACAACCGTAACAAGTTGAGCGCAACCGCAATAACGGGCTGCTTGGATAATGGCTGGCCAAGCGAAAAATCATAAAGGCGAGGCATCTCGGCATGGCTGGCTTCAATACTGACTGGGTGCAAATAGTCATCCAGCAGACTCGCCAAGCGCTCACGCAATACTGCCAATTCAGGCACCACAATCGCCAAACGGGCTTGCGGATTATCGTGCAGTGCATTGACCGCCCAAGCCACGGCAGCGCGGTATTCAGCATCACGGTTATCTAGTTTGCATTGGACAGGATTAGGCGTGATTTCAGGCTTGATTTGCCAGATATTAACCTGTACTCCACGCGCCATAAGCACATCCAGTAAGCGCTGTTGTTGCGGGTCTATGCGATCAAAACCCGCCAGATCAATAGTGGATGGCAAGGCTAACTCAAGCTTCGCTAACCTCTCAATCTGCCAATCGAAATAACGCACAGATTCCAGCCAGCCAGCTTGGCTACAAGCTTTCTGGAACGCCCTGCGCCACTGCAAGAATTGCTTGGTTTCTTCTGTTGTTTGTGTAGCAACAAGCAGACTTGCTGGCGGGATATTCCAAACCTGCATCAGCGCATTCGCCTCTGCCGCCGCGCTCGCCAAGCCGCTGCTATCAAACAGGTCTTTCATCACATCATTCGCAAGGCTTTCTTCAATCACTCGCTCCCACAGCAAGCGCTCTTCCATCGCATCCAGCGTACGCGACGGCACATTCGCAGCGGGAATCTCGCCGAGCAAAATGGCTGTTTGTATTTGTGACTCCAGCCATTGCTTGAGCGTGTATGTTTGCAATGGCGACCACTGCTGCTGGCCTTGCGCAACCATCTCACGCGTATTCACCAACTGGATGTTGTGCGCCATGCGCGATGTCGAGCAGAGGATGATGGGTGTGGTGGTCATCTATTTATTGGATTAAGAGCAAAGTTTCGAGTTGCTAAATGGGACAATCTTGCCAGGCCTGATTGAATGGCTTAATACGAGCTTGCGTATCAGGGTGCGAGGATACAATCTCAGGGACGCTATCCACCCCTGCCTGTTTGGTAAGTCTGGCGAGAATATCAGCAAATACGTGAGGCTGAATGCAACTAGTATGCAAGGCATTCAAAGCATATTGATCGGCCTCTGTTTCCATGCTTCTTGAATAGCTTAGCTGTAAAAGTATTGCTGGCAGCCCAGACGCAAGCGAACTCACATCCCCAGTCACAGCAGCCAATGTCAGGCCAGCTAATGCGCCCTGCAAGGTTTGTCTGAATGGATGTCGATAATGGGCATGACCCATTTCGTGGGCTAATACCGCGATAACTTCATCGTCATTTTTTGATAACTTAATCAGCGCATCAGTGACCACAATAAACCCACCAGGCAAGGTAAATGCGTTAGCCCCTATCGCCTCGCTAGTCCTGAATTCCAGCTGATACTCAGGGCAGCCAGATGGTAACTTGCTACACACGGTTACCAATTGCTTGCGAATAGCATCTTGATGCAATTGTGGAATCTGGCTGGGTTTGAAATAACCGTATTGATGATCCATCCCCGCCAACACCTGTTCACCCAAGGCTTTTTCAGTCGCTACAGGGGTTGCTCTGGCAACTTCTTCAGCGAGTAGAGGAATACCATATTTCAGCAGCGCCCAACCTGCAAACACAGTCAATACTAAGGCGAAAAACACCCATTGCAGATGGTTCTCCAGATAATGCAAATAGCGCCAGAAACTAGTTTCCTTGGTTTGTGAAATTAAGGCATCAAGGCCAAAAATGTCTGCGGCTTCGAGCGTACCGCCTTCGGGCAACTCAATGATACGGCGTGCTTTACCGAGCTTGGGTTGTATGTTGAGGTCACTAAACGGAATGGTTGCGTTGAAGCTTGGTAATATCGCTACCTCAGACAAAGCCACATCATCCAGAGGCTCTAATACAATTACCCTGTCAGATTCCAGCACCCGCACTTTTACATGCTTGGCGCGGGCACTGATACCATCAAAATAATCGGCTAGAAACTCCATCTATACTTTCACTATCATCCAAAAGACAAATCGACATCAAACATATCGGCGATCTCTTCGCCTAGTGCTTTAGCCTCGGCTTTTTTGTCGCCTACAAATTTGTCAAAATCTGCTTCGCCAACCACAGCCAAATGCTCAACACGATAACGCTGCGTCCTGATTTGCGCCCATGGCGTCATCAAGCCAAAGGTAATAATGATCAGAATGAAGTTGGTGGTATATATCCAGAATAAATCACGTGCGCGCTGATTACTCTCAAACCTGAGGTTGTCCAGACTTGCGTTGTTCCATATCAAATTCCCCAACCTGGCATGCAGATATGCACTCAGAAAGAAGAGAATCCCAAATATCCCCGCAAACAGGCCAAACATGAACAATCCTCTTATACCATCAAGATTTTCATGGTTACCATTTAGGCGCGCGCTCACAGCTGCCAATGCCAGTAAGGCGCCAGCTATGAGAAGAATAAAAAGCAGCACTTTTAGATATGTTTTATAAAAGTCGCCAACCTTTACATCAAGATCAAAATCGGTAGTGCCAAAGCGGTGCTTGGCAACGATGAATTTAGTGTGCTGATGTGCCACATATGGGTAGATTAAGCCCAGCGTAAAAGGTATGAGCATTGGCAAGCCGATGACAACACGAATCGCCTCACGCACGGTGCCCACAAAATTAAAGCGCAGGCCGCGATGGCTGGAATTTCGCGCATTGAATATATTGCCCCTGACAATAATCCAGGGCAAAGCCAGAAAAAAGATCAACATCAAAGCGCCACTCAATGCGGGTGAGATATTTTTGCTCAATGAATAAATCACGAATAACACAAAGGCAATCGCCCTGCCCTTTAGGATGGAAACTGGGTTTGCATGGTAATCAAAGCCAACGCCATCTATAAGCGTGTTGTTGTAGAAGTACTTCTTGCGCCTGACTTTTGCCCAGGCTGAATAAATCCCCAGTGTTACAATGCTCAGCAAAAGGTTGACGATCCAGATACCAAAATATTCAGTAGCGTTGCCTGTAAAAAAGATAGGCGTTTTTTGACCTGACTCTGACATCATGCACTCCCTATTATTATTGATTATTGATTATTGAAGCAAGCCACAGAACAAAGCTTATGTTCAGAGCTTAGCCAATTATCATCTATATCTCCAGCATCAGGAACGAAATAATTTAAAAAATGGCCGACGAAAAAAACTATATAACGCCAGAAGGTTATGCCTTACTAAAAGCAGAGTTTGAGCAGCTTTATAAAGTAGAGCGCCCCAAAGTCGTCAGGGATGTTTCATGGGCAGCGAGTAATGGTGACCGTAGCGAAAATGGTGATTATATTTATGGTAAAAAGCGGCTGCGCCAGATTGATTCACGTTGCCGACATTTGATGAAGCGCATGGATCTTGCCGAAATTGTGGACGCCACACGCCAGCAAAACCTTGAGCGCATTTTCTTTGGCGCGTGGGTCACGCTATATTCAATTGATAGAGAAACAGAGCATCACTATCGCATCATCGGTAAAGACGAGATCGACGCAAACAAAGGTTATATCAGCTGGATATCGCCACTTGCCAAAGCCTTGTTAGGCAAACAAATGGGCGATGAAATCAAAGCGATTACGCCTGCTGGCGAAGAGCTTTATGAAGTGATCGAAGTCAGTTATACCGACCCAGATGAAACGAGTGAAAGCCGTGAAAGCTAGCCCTAAAAGCTGTGATATTTTCTGCCGCATCATTGATAACTATGGCGATATAGGCGTGTGTTGGCGGCTAGCCAAGCAATTAGCTAAGGAATATGACCTGACGATTCGGCTCTTTGTAGATGACCTAACAACTGCTAAGCATCTCATCCCTAGCCTCGATACCAGTAAAATAAGACAGACTGTAATGCAGGTTGAAATTGTGCATTGGCAAGCTCAATTTCCCTCAGCTATACCTGCAGATATTGTGATTGAAGCCTTTGCCTGCGAGTTGCCTGACTCTTATCTACAAGCAATGACTGAAAAACAGCCTGTTTGGCTGAATCTGGAATACCTTTCAGCAGAATCTTGGGTGGATGGCTTTCATGCGCAAATATCCAAACACCCGACTTTGCCATTAACCAAACACTTCTTTTTTCCTGGGTTTAGTGAAAATACTGGCGGCTTATTGCAAGAAAATGCACTCATAAAAGAACGCCAAAGTTTTCAAGATTCGGCTGAAGCACAAGCTCAATTCTGGCAAAAACCACAAATCCCTGATGCAATAGAGCCAAAAGACAAGTTATTAAAAGTATCGTTATTCGCTTATCCAGAAGCCCCCGTTACTGATTTGTTGGAGAGTTTTACAAATGCATCCCGACCCACGCTATGTTTGTTGCCAGGCAATGGACTAATCAATGTCATAGAGCAGTATTTTGATTGGAGTGTTTCGGAAAATAGCCGAATCACTGTGGGCAATCTAACCTTGCAGCATGTACCATTTTTATCACAAACCGAATATGACCAACTGTTATGGGCTTGCGACCTGAATTTTGTGCGTGGTGAAGATAGCTGGATACGCGCCATCTGGGCAGCAAAACCCATGATATGGCAACCCTACCAACAAACAGAGCAAGCGCACTTACCAAAACTGAACGCTTTCCTTGATTTATATACGCACGGATTGCCTGGTGAATCAAAGCAGGTAGTAGAAAGATTTCATCAAGCCTGGTCCAGCGGCCATCTGGCCACGAATGATTGGCAACAAATATCAGATCACCTGCCTGCGATTGCTAAGCAGAGCAAAAAATTCAGCGATCTATTAGCCCAACAAACTGACTTAGCATCAAGGCTAGTAAGTTTCTGCAAAAACCCGACTTATCCAGTATAATCATGGGCTTTTTACAAGCCGCTGGGCTTACCTAGATTTAGGCCAGCGATTTTTAGTCGCAAGACGACTTTAATATAAAAACTACAGAGAATTGATATGAAAACAGCTCAGGAACTTCGCGTTGGCAACGTCATCATGATTGGTAACGATCCATTGGTCGTGCAAAAAGCCGAATACAATAAATCAGGCCGTAACTCAGCCGTGGTTAAAATGAAATTCAAGAACTTATTGACCGATGCGCCTAGCGAATCAGTTTATAAGGCAGACGACAAGTTCGAAGTCGTGGTTCTGGAAAAAAGAGATGTCACCTTCTCTTACTTTGCTGATCCAAGCTATGTGTTTATGGATGCCGAGTACAACCAATATGACGTTGACGCCGAAAATATGACAGATGCGCTCAACTTTCTGGATGTTGGTATGGAATGCGAAGTGCGTTTCTACAACGGCAAAGCGATTTCTGTAGATTTACCAAACTCAGTAGTACGTGAAATTACCTATACCGAGCCAGCTGTTAAGGGCGATACCTCAGGCAAGGTCATGAAGCCTGCGAAAATCTCAACTGGCTTTGAACTGCCAGTGCCACTGTTCTGTGCTACTGGTGACAAAATTGAAATTGATACTCGCACTGGCGAGTACAAGAATCGTGTCAAATAAGCACTAAATAATCGACAATAAAAAAGGCATCCAAGGATGCCTTTTTTATTTCTACCACTAATTCAATTAACCGTGTTTGTAATGCTTCTTCAATGGCTTAACTACTTCCCAATCGGTCTTCAGGCCTTCAGGGAATACAACGAAGTCACCTGGAACAATACGCACTGGCTCGCCACCTTTAGGAGTTACTACAATCTCACCCTCTAAAATGTAAGCGGTTTCTTTAGCGCCGAAATTCAGTGGGAATTTTGATACTTCTTTTTCCCAGATAGACCAGCTTGATACGCCTAATTGCTTTAACTTTTCTTCACTTGGGTTATGTTCAACCGTAATTTGACTCATGCTTTATCCTAAAAATTTAAAAATAAAAAACTATTTCGATAATTTATCGATGAAACGTATTTTAGCATTTTTTATCGTCCATTGACTTCAAAGGTTTAAGGCACGTTCTTTGCTATGTTATATACAACCCGCCCAATTCTCATGGAAATATCATGAACAGCCAAGCTACCAATTCCCCGAAACACAATGACATGGTGGGCAAAATGCCCACGCTCAAGCAATACCGTGACTCATTGCAGCAGTTGCAGAGCGTGTGGGATAACTTGTCTTTATTAGGCCAGTTATCAGGCACTGGCACTGACATGAATGAAACCCGTCAAGACTTCAGCCAGGTCACCAACAATGTGCTGGATAGCCTAGCTGAGGAGACGCTGAACAAAACCGTGACGGCAATCACTGTCAAAGCTCAAGTGGCAGTTGATATCGTTATCCGTAACTTATTTGAACGCACTGCAGACATTGGCTTCTTATCAACCGATGATAATGTGAGTGGGTTCTTAATAAAATATGCAGAAAACACACTAGATGATAATGACTATCTGGCGCTGAAATTAAGATTTGAAGAATATGTTAAAAAATATTCTGTTTATTTCAACATCGTATTACTCGACTTAAATGGCAATGTTTTGGTGCAGCTTGACGATGAGAACCCCATCTCGGTCATTCATGACCCATTAGTCAATCAGGCGATTGATACTGAAGACGCCTATGTTGAAGTCTTTAGAAAAACTGACTTACTGCCTAATCAAGACGTAGGCTTGGTCTATGCATATAGAGTGACTACGGACAACAGCAAAAAAGCGCTAGGTGTATTGTGCCTGTGCTTCCGTTTTAAGAACGAAATGGAAGGCGTTTTCTCAGACTTGATTACACGCGACGAGTGGGCGCTTGGATTCTTGCTGGATGAAAAAGGCATCGTGATCTCAAGTAGTGACCACTATCAAATACCACTCGGCGCAAAGCTTGAGACTGCTGTAGATAAAGACTGGATATTGACCCGTTTTGCAGGCCGCGAATATATTGCAGTGACGAGAGAAACAAAAGGCTACCAAGGCTACATGGGCCCTGGCTGGATGGGCCATGCGATGATCCCCTTAGATCATGCTTTTGATCATGATGTATCAGGCAACGTAGATAATATTGATAAAGACTTGCTGACCAAAGTGATGCGCAGCCCACTCTTGTTTTCACAAACATTATTAGAAATCCCCAAGCAGGCAAGCATGATTCAAAGCAAATTGAATCAGTCTGTATGGAACGGCAATATCTGGCAAAAAAGAATCTCCAGCGGCCTCACCCACCAAGCCAATTTCTCCAAAATGTTGCTTTGGGAAATCAGCAACACGGGCTTTAAAACGCAGAACGTGATTGAAAATACAGTATCAGATCTTTACCAAACCGTAGTGTCTGTGATGCTTGATAGCTCTAGCTTTTTTGCCTCATTAGCGGTTGATATCATGGATAGAAACCTCTACGAACGTGCCAACGACTGCAGATGGTGGGCACTGACAGCGACATTCCAAAAACTGCTGCCGAAGACCAACTTAACCACACAAGAGCAAGAAAGAATTGCTGGTGTTCTTAGATATATCAATGGCCTGTATACGGTGTATGCGAATCTGGTGGTATTTGATCGCTACGGGAAAATCATTGCCGTATCCAATTCAGATTACAAAGATTGTGTTGGCACAATCATTGATGCTGAATGGGTTGCCAGAACACGCAGTCTGAAAACATCCCAAGATTATGTCGTATCAAAATTTGAACCGACACCGCTTTATAAAGATGAGCCCACTTATATTTATGGTGCAGCGATTCGCTCTGAAGACGGCCAATTTATAGTCGGCGGTATTGGCATTGTTTTTGATAGCACGCCACAGTTTGCTGCAATGCTAGAAGACTCACTGCCACGTGATGCCAATGGTGACCCTATTGATGGTAGTTTTACACTATATGTAGATGGCGAGCTTAAAGTCATTTCATCTACGCTGCCTAAGTTCAAAGTAGGCAGCCAATTTAATTTGCAACCGCATTTATGCAAGTTAGAAACGAATCAGGCAGCGTTTGATATTGCGATTTATGAAGGTAAATACTATGCCGTTGGCGCACGCGCATCGTCTGGCTACAGAGAGTTTAAAGGCCCAGATGATGAATACCAAAACCCCGTCACGGCGTTAATATTTATCCCACTAGGCAATGCAGCAGAAATTGATGCAATTATTCAGTCAGAATACTCATTCCAGCATAACCAGTTCAAACCAACTACGACCAATAACTCTTCAGCAACTGCCGAAGAATATGCAACCTTCTATGTGGGCTCGCAATGGCTAGGCATACCCGCAACACAAGTAGTTGAGGCCATACAATCAACAAAAATCAAATCATTACCTGAAACATCTTCTATATTGGCAGGTGTAATACAACACCAAGGGGCGGTCATTCCCATCATCAACTTGGCATTAACGCTGGGCGATACAAGTAACGATACCTTGGATGGACAACTGATCGTTGTGATTCAGCGTACTGAAGACTCTTCAAAATTCGGCATACTAGTCAATGCATTGGGTGAGATTCCCGCGATAGAGCCAGAGAAAATAGAATCCATCGCGACCATCTTCTCTAGTGCGAATACTACAGCTGAAGGTATTACAAAGGTTGATTTAGAGAATGGCAAACATAATCTCTTGATTATTTTATCTGCAGAGAGCATGTGGACAAAAATCAACGCCGTGCATCAGGAGTATCTGGATAATTCAAAACTCAAAGTTGCGGCTTGATCACTCTGCAACGAAGTGGTGCCTTTAGTCTTGAATCTAATTCTGCCATGTCATATTACTCAGAATATGCTGGCAGATTTTTCTTGTTAACCGGCTTCTCTGGACTTGCTACTTTTACGCATTCACCTAAATAGCGAGCAGATAGTTTTGTAGTGATTTTGATATTATTTTCGCCTTGCGTTGCTGAAAGTATTTCACCACTTAAAGTCTCGTTACGAAAAAAGATATTTCCATTGATCTTGGTTTTCATCCCCCGCTGTTCACAGGTAAATTGCCAGCTCAGCTTATCTCGCGTCATGCTTTTATTATCTAGTACACAAGGCGTACCTCGCGGCAATGTCAGCATGGTTTCTTGCGCATTTTCAGGGCTTAAGCAACGCTGATACTGCACTGGCCCAGTAGATGGGCCTGTTGCGTTAGGCACTACCATTTGAATGCCGATTAACCAAGAGCCTTCTTTAAGATTAGGCTTTTCACTTTCGGCGAATAAGGACGGTGAAAACACGATCATCATCAACACGAACAGACATCTGTTTGGTTTCATTAAATTACAACTCTACTTAGGAAACTTCATAGGCGTTTGCATACGCACAACCGCCTCAGATGTTACGGGAATCCGATATCCACCAATTACCCAATTTAATCCTGGAACTGTGGCGTTTTGAAGAGCACCTGAAACAGTGCTCAATAAACTCTGTATAGGGCCTAAATCAAGGCCAACCACGCCAGCTGCATCTGAAACTTTATCCAGAGTAGCCCCATACTGATCTTGAAGGGTTGAACAAGAATTGGGGGTAGTTGCAAAATTTTGAGGGGTAGAGAAAAACTCACCCGTCAGATTTTTCGCACCTTGTATACCATTCACCAAAGAATAAATGGCTACGTTGGCCAATGGCACAATCAGCTTTGCACAATAAGTCACGCGTATTTTTAGAATATTGGCATCCTGGATATTCAGCGATGAACTGCTGCCAAGTGTAGTCGGCCTGTATTGCAAATTATCATTGGGGACTATCCAGGAGTTTGCATCACTCGGGTTCTGAATGCCAAAGTCATTTTTAACGGTATCAGGGGGGCTAATGCGCTCAATCTTGGTCACCAGTGGGTTAAATGCCTCAATGGCACCAATCGCCCTGCCACGCATAATGCCGCTAAAATTAGGCTGGTTAGTAAATAGTGGAGTCATCGCTGCACCAAACGCATCTTTAATACTGGTAGCGCTGCCGTTACTTAATGCACCTTGCCGTGCTGCGGCAAAAGCAGCGTAATTCACCTGACTTTTTATTTGATAGAGCAAACCAAACTGAATCGCTCCAAGCGTGAGCATCAACAAAGTTGGCAGAATAATGAGATATTCCACCATAGACTGGCCCGATTGCTTGAAAAAGCGATTAGTCGATTCTGACTGTTGCGTGCAGGTTGCCATATTTGTCATGAGTAAGCCATTGGAGCGTTTACACACCTCACTCAAGGTGTAGCTGTGCTTCCTTGAGTAGCATTTTCTGGAGATAGGTTTTTTGATTTATCTGCTTGAGGTGGTTTTGCTTTTTTTGATAATGGCTTGATTTGGTCGCCAAGCACTGTGATATGACTCAACTGCTCCAAAGTGTCATCTATTCTTGGCGCTAAAGAGTCTGATTCATTGACGGTAGCTTGTGCTTGCAGCATTGATGCATAAGCTTGGCGAAGACGTATCATTGCTAAGTTATGCCATGCCTTGCTGAATGCATTATCTGCAATCAGGCAACGCTGATATGCAATTGCAGCCTCATCAGGGCGATTATTATTGGCATACAAATTACCCAGCCTGAACCACATTTCTGGATCATTAGGCGTTTGTCTTAAAACCGATTTATAGAGCGACTCTGCTTTTGCAGCATCACCGCCAGCATCGGCTAATTTTGCATTTTCACTCAATAGTGCAAGCTCTGGAGTTGCCCTACTCTCAGCAGGAAGCACCTGTCCAGAATTATTGCCCATGTTTGCACAAGCCGTCATTGATAAAACGACTAAGAGTTGTAATAAATAAGTACAGTATTTCATGCAGCCTTCCAATCCAAGTAATCGCCACGCTGAATGCCTATACGTTCGATTTCACCTGCGTAGAACTCTATCGTTGCATAGGCATTGATTGCAAAAGCCATCCTCAGCGGACGTACATTTTTTAAGGCTTTCAATACGATTCCTTGAGCATCAATAAAAACAATGTCGAGCGGGTAAGTCATGCCAATAGTATGAATAGATGAGCAAGGCCTGATCAGCATGGCTTGATCAGGTTCCAGCGACTTTCTAAACAGCAGACCTCGCATCCGCTGCAAAATACTTTTAGCTAGCCACACCTTATTCACGACCAATTGATTGTTTTTGTACAACTGCCCAATCTGCATCATCCGCGCTACATAATTCCAGATGACATAAATTTCATCGCAATAGGGAAACCAAGAATCAAGAACGTCAGCGGGAAAATGAACACAAGTAATGGAAAAATCAATTTAACAGGTGCTTCCATGGCTTGTTTCTCAGCACGCTGGAAACGCTCGGTGCGCCGCTGCTCCGCTTGTGCCTTTAATGCTGTTCCTAACCTAGCGCCCATTTTCTCTGCCTGGATTGAAGTGCCAACAAAACTGGTGATCTCGGACATCTGCATGCGTGCTTCCATGCGACGTAAAGCATCGGCACGGGGCAAGCCTGAACGCAAATCACGCACCACCAAATAGAACTCATGTTTAAGCGGGCCTACTGGGCCTTTTTCCATGGCTTGATTGATAGCACCAGTCATGTTTAAACCAGCTTCCACCGCCATGGTGATGTAATCGAGATAGGTCGGCAAAGTTTTCTGTACTTCGATAACCCGGCGTTTTCTCACATCATTGAGCCAAATGACTGGATAAAAAAAGCCAAAAATAACAGCAATAATTAAAGTCATAGGCGATTGCTTATCCAGGGCATTCAGAGCAAAGCTGGCAGCACCCACCGCAATCAGCATTGATAAAAAGCGTAAAGCAAAGAACTGCTCAGCGCCCATCAAAAAGCTAATGCCCGTCAATTGTAATTTTTGCGAGCTTTTTTCTAGCGCAGCTGCAGGAATCAAGCGGCCGACATGGTATTCAAAGAAGCGGATTAAAGGCCAGATCATGCGCAATATCGGTGGCAATGGATCAAGGTATTCACGGTCTTCAGACGGAACCTCATGCTTCAGTTTCCCCACTGCGAATATTAATAGGATAACGGCTAATCCGAAGATCATAGCTATTAGAAAAAGTATAAGATTTGATGGCATATTAAACGTCGATATTCACAATTTTTGCGATAAAAATATATCCCACACACTCCATCACGCCAACCACACCAAGCGTGACCCATCCGTACCAAGTATTAAATAGAGGCGCCATGGCTTCTGGTTCCATCTGCTTCAGGATCATCATAAGAAATAGTGGCAAGCAGGTCATGACGATACCTTGAATGCGGCCTTGCGCAGTCAGCGCTTGGATCTTGCCTTCCATGGTAATCTTTTTTCTCAGGGTATCGGCAATACCTTCCAGCGTGTCAGCCAGATTACCGCCAACCTCTCGAGAAATGCGCATGCCAGAGATCACCATGATGAAATCCTGGATCGGCATGCGTTTTTCCATATTCTGTAAAGCAGTGTCCAGATCGACCCCAACGCGCTGCTCACGTAGCATGAGCTCAAACTCTTGACTGATCGGCGGCTTGGTCTCTGAAACCATGGACTCAAGTGCCACATTCAAGCTGGCTCCTGCGCGTAATGAACCCGAGACCATGAGCAAGGCATCTGGTAACTGTTCTTCAAATTTCTTGATACGGATTTTTTTCAAGCGTGCCACATAAAAACGTGGGCCAATCACGGTAGCAACCCCAGCGCCTAAAGCAAACACAGGGTTTTCAGTAATCACATAAACGATAGCTGGCACGAACACAAAGGCAAGAATATTGAAATAGAACAGCCGTGTTGCATCAACGAAGATGAACATTTCTTGCAAGCTGGTTGCAGCCGTTTTCTGCAAAGTCTGCTTCTGCTTCTTTAAACCGCTTTCCGCAATCTGGAACAAGGTCCAAATCATGGTCAAAGCAGCCAGGGCGATTACCCCAATGAGGAGTGAGTAACTCACAGCTCCCTGTCTTTCTGGAAGATGGAAAGATCCACTGGAATACCACGCTCTGAAAGACTTTGGTATAACTCAGGGATTGCGCCAGTGGCAACAAAAGTGCCACGAATTTTCCCGTCCGCACCATAGCCTTGCTGCTTAAACAGGAAAATATCCTGCATCTGGATCATGCCTGCTTCCATACCAGTGAGCTCAGTAATGTGGGTTACTTTACGTGTACCGTCTGGGAAACGACTCTGTTGAACAATCAGGTGCACAGCTGAAGATATCTGTTCACGAATCGCCTGTATCGGTAAATCCAAGCCTGACATCAACACCATGACTTCAATACGGGCAATACAATCGCGTGGTGTATTGGCGTGGGCGGTTGTCAGTGAACCATCATGACCAGTATTCATCGCCTGTAACATGTCCAGTGCTTCGCCGCCGCGGCACTCACCGACCACGATACGGTCAGGTCTCATACGTAAGCAGTTTTTCACGAGGTCACGAATATGAATACCACCTTTGCCCTCAACGTTGGCAGGCCGCGCTTCTAGAGATACCAAGTTAGGTTGTGACAGCTTGAGTTCTGCCGCATCTTCTACGGTGACGATACGTTCGTCATCTGGAATGTAGTTTGAGAGTACATTGAGCAGCGTGGTTTTACCAGAACCAGTACCGCCTGAAATGACGATATTGGTACCCTTCTCTACAGCTACTTTGAGGAAGGCCATCATGTCTGCAGTCACCGAATTGTATTTAACCAAATCTGTGTCATGCAGTTTGTTTTTTGAGAACTTACGAATGGTGATATTGCAGCCCTTGAGCGCTAATGGCGGAATCACGGCATTCACCCGTGAGCCATCTTTTAGACGCGCATCCACCATGGGCGATGATTCGTCGATACGGCGGCCTAGTGGCGCCACAATGCGTTCAATCGCCTGTAACACAGCTTTATCAGACGTAAAAGTGACTTCCGATTGGGTCAATTTACCACTACGTTCGATAAAGATTTCATCATAACGATTGACCATAATTTCCGTCACAGTGTCGTCAGATAGCAAGTCTTCCAGTGGGCCCAACCCTACCACCTCATCCAGCACCTGCTTGGCTAGCTGGGTTTTATCAACACCAGCTGGTATATCCGTTGCATCAGCGATAATCTCATTGATCAGTGCGCTGGTTGTGCTGCGCAACTCGGTTTCTACCATGCGTGACACATCTACGCGACGCAGGTCCATCATCTTGATTAGTTTGCCATGCACCACCTGGCGCGCCTCACTCATTTTGATGACCCGGGCATCAGCGGTCACTCTCGCTTGAGTACGCATAGTCATACTTGGATCAAAATCGTGTGCTACTTCTTCAACAGCCTGGTGTTCTTTAACGATGGGCGGTCTTGCTGGTAATGACACATTATCTACTGCAAGTTTTGGCTTATCTACAACTGCCGGCTTTGCTTCATGGTCTTTAATCGGCAATGGTGCAGTTGGCGACAATGCACGTGGCTGGAAAGCTGGCATGGGCCTTGTCAGGGTTGCGGCAAGTAAATCCTCAATATTACGGGTCTGTTCATCTTTGGTAAAAGACTGGGTATTAGCAGATGATTTTTGTGGTGTTGCAGTACCATTCTGCACACTGATTTCATAGCTACCAATTTGAATAACATCATCTTCGCTCAGTGGGCCATAAGTATTTTCTACCTCCACCCCATTCACCTCGGTCACGCTCATTCCACCATGATCTTCAACAAATAGCTGGCCGTTTTTTTGCGTGACTGTGGCTTGGCGTTTACCGATGGTCCACCCTTTAATCTGAATCAGATTGTCTTCGGCTTTACCAATGGTAGCGCTATCTGTTTTGCAATTAAATTCACTGACGTCGCCCTTAGGGCTTTTAACACTTAGCATGAACATAATTGTTTACCTTAATCAACAATACCTTTTTTGCCCAACATTCCATCAAACTTCTCGCGCATTTCTTTGCCTTTATCAAGACGTTGCTGGTTGGCAGTTGATGCAGGATCAATCACGACAGGCGTGACAAACATGACCAGGTCACTTCTATTAGATTGAAAGTTTTTCGACTTAAATAAATTACCCAGTATTGGCACATCACCTAGCCAAGGGAATTTATTAATTGAGTTCGAAATACTTTGGTTGACCAAGCCCGACATCACAATGGTTTGGCCACTTTTCAGATTGATATCAGAAGATGTTGAGCGTGTAGTAAACCCTGGAATACCCTGCACCACCACAGAGTTATCAATCGCTGATACTTCTGTATCCAGTTTCGCTTGGATGAGATTGTTATCATCCACTACTGGTGAGATATTAAGCTTGATACCATAATCTTTAAAACTCACACTCACCTGGCCGGTAGGCGAAGTCACTGGCAATGGTACCTGTCCACCTGCCAAGAACTTGGCCTCTCCACCAGAGCGTGTCGCCAACTCAGGTGATGCAAGTACTCCAGCATCACCATTACTAATGGCAAGGTTGATACGTGAGGTCAAAGTGGTCGCCAAGCCCAGATATAAACGCCATGGCTGTGAAGATATGCTGAGCGGCGCGTTGGCGCCCTGCCCCGCAGTAAAGCTAGGATCTACACTGCTACCTTGATATCTGAATTGATTATTACTAATGACATCCGCTGTCAGCGCTGCACTGGGACCATTGATGGATGTAGCCCAGTCTATGCCTAGGTTTTGCAACGCAGTACGCCTGAATTCCATGAATTGAACCTTGATGTACACCATTTTCTTGAGCGTGACATCTTCTTCACGTACCAGATTGATAACCTGTTTTGTGCTTTGGGTAATGATGTCTAACTTCTTTAAATCCTGTTTACTTGCTGTACCTGACAAGGCAATTTGATCACCCACCCGGTCAATCTTGACGTTAGGCAAATCCTTGATCATTGACTGCACATTATTGGTTAAATCACCAATATCCTGGCTGTTTACTTTAACGCGATATTTCAAAATCTTACTGCCTGACCAGATAAACAGGCTGGTATCACCGGGGCTTTCACCCAGCAATAATATTTCCCTGCCATCAATCACATTCGCCGTAATCAACTTGCCATTACCAACAGCAACCCTGCTCACATTTGTTACTGGCAATGTTGTGGCTTCACCGACATAGAGTGAAATAAGCTCTACATTAGCCTGCACATCTAAGCTGGGATTACCATCATCTGGTTTAGCCCCATGAGCGCTCATGAATTTCTTACTGGGTAATTCATTCAGGGTGATGGGTTTTGCTGTTTTGACAGGCCCTGATTCAGTGACTGTACTAGCTGCAATAGCAAGTGAGGGCGTTAAGTTGGATAAGGCGATTGAAAAAACCAAGCCTTGCAATAATAGAGAAATTTTTAGCTTTGAGTTCATTATGTCAGCAGTCTTATCTGATTATCGCGGGTAAGCCGCAGGGTTAGCTTGATTGATTGCAGCATTCACTGTTGGTGGAACTGTGCCAGGAATACCCGAAGATGATGCATTCGGTGCCGTAACCCCAGGAATATTTAATCCAGGGATATTGATATTCATTGGAGCAGCGGCGCCATTACCACCTTTACCGCCCACAATATATTCAACCTTGGCTGGTACTGAAGATGAAGATGCCACTCCTTGCGTCACCTTCTTACCAAAGCCAATCAGCCTGGTGCTGGTCACGGGAGGGTAATCAACCACCACATTGTCATCTGGCTGCCTTAAGGTTGCGCGGATACGCCCAGACTGTTGTGCGAGCGCTACATAGGCTGCTTCTTCTGGTGTGACTTCAACAGTAATCGTTGAGTAATGTAGTGATTGCTGACGTTCTTCTTCTGTCATCAGTGATGGGTTCAAATGATCTGCATTTGTTGTATTGCCTGTGGCCAGCACTTTCACATGCTGCAGGAATAAAAATACTTGCTGCGTAGATGATGAACCTGGCTCTGGAGCGATCAAATGTAAATCGATGAAATCACCTGGCTTTAACATCTGCGAAATAGAATTGAGCTCATCAATATCTACAGTAATTGCCCGTAAGCCCTTAGGTACATTTTGAGAGAAATCTTTGGGTCTATCATCGATGATATCTTCACGCATTAGTGGACGCCCCTTTTGCACGGCACGCAACAATGGCTTGCCACTGATCGCATCAAAGTCATCAGTGGTAATCGTATCTTTATAGACCAGATCAACAGCAATATCACGTGCAGCTACCAAACCCTCATTAAGCACTGTGCCGGCTGGCAAGTCATCAGTTGGTACAACAACCGAGGCTTTAGGGCCGCCCTTTGCCTTGGTCGATAGCTGTGTCTCGATATCCTTCTCTCGATTCTTGAGGTAGGTGATTGATAGCCACGTTGCAAAAAGCCCTAGAACCAGCGCTGAAATCACCAGTATCCACAGACGGTTAATTCTTAATTTTCCTAGTCTTAGCGCCATGCACAGGCCTTTATTAAATATTGAAAGTAATTAAAGTACATTCAGGTTTGTTGAAAAACTCATTGCGTATGTAAAGCCAGCATACGCATCTTTTATTGCAACAATCAGTTGCTGGATGACTGATGAATCTGCGCCTGTGATTAAAATAATTACAGTGAATGAGGTCACCACAAAATATTCCACCATAGACTGCCCACACATGCTGCTGGGCAGCTTCATACTTAGCTGGCGGCTCATCATTCGGTAATCAGGCATATTCATATCCATTCTTCTAAGTACTAAACTCAAGGCCTATCAACAAGATTAGCGACTATTTGCACTTGGCCTTTAATCTGGCTAATCACTACATTTGCTTCTTCAAACCCTCTTTTCAGCAAGAACACATGGCTCTTGACTGACTGGCCTTCAGGTTGCCGCTCTATCTGCGTCGTCCATCCTCTGGAGCTAAATTCATTTTTATAAAAAGAAACATTCGCTGCCAAATCAGAACTATTAGTTATCACCAGCGTTCTTGCATTTCTTACACCATCGGCATAAGTAAAATCATTTTGCACCTGACTACCAGGCAATGCTGGAAAGCTCTCCACCTTGGGTTTGGCTTTATTCAGCTTTTGCGTCTCAATCACTGAGACGATTGCATAACTCCCTTTTCCACTCATACGCGCTTGTACAGTAGTGAAGCAATCACCCTGTATGGTCGAAATCAAACTCCATTCATTCAGGCTCTGCTCTAGGGAGCCTGGGCGCTTGTCATTCGCGAGTGGCGCCCATAGATTTCGATAATACGTAATCAAATCAGCCACCGACTTTGATGAATGGACCGCACGTATGGTCGTAGGTATCCCATTCATCGTCATATCTGGCGCTATCATCTCCATCATCGCGCCATCAGGTGCTTTGGGTACTTCGCATGAAAATTCAGCGCTAGCAGTACAAGCAAATCCAAACAACGCAACACAAACAACAAACTTACTTCTCATACTTAATTAGTCAGCCTATCTGGTGGCACCACATCTGGTTCAATCTTACCGATCTCTAACCAACAAAATTCTGGTGTGAATGCACCCAGCAATGCACAGCCAAGCGCTTGCACTACAGGCTTCAATGAAGAGTCATTGACTAAACCAAGTGGCGCGATACCCGCTGTTTGCGTCTTCACGTGGCTAGCGCCATTAGCACCCCAGCCATTCGCCAGAATGACATTTTTATCCCTAAAAACCAGCACGCCTGGGTCAAATTTACCTGAGTCCGAGCCACTCAAATTTAGCCCTATCGGTAATGTTGTCACAGTAATAGCTGCATTCCCTGTGTAAAGACCGTTGGTCTCAAGCTTAAAACCTGTAATTGAAGTAATGGCAGTGATCGCCCCCAACACATCGCCGGTCACAGTATCGGGGCTATTACCATTCCCTATATTACCTACCGCAGCATCGTCATATTTTTGCAGCATCACTGAACTATCGCGATTACGCCATAAGTTTCTCGCGCCTGAATCGGTAAAAGAGCCAGCGGCCTTATCATTCGATTGGATTTTTTGTCCAAAAGAGATCACCCGTTGTCGCGCCTCATTTTCGATTTCCTGATACGTTTTTGAATTACCAGGCCATGAGTTGCTTGAACTATTACCGCCATACCAGACAGTGCGCTCCCAAGCGGTATATCTAGCGGTTTGTGCGGCAGCGGCCTTAACATCGGCATACTTACCCAGCATAGGGATAATCAGATAGAGTGGAATCAAAAATAGCATGGCACCGACGACAAACTCGGTCATTGCCTGACCCTTTTGGCGAGACTTGCTCATGCGTGAGTTGTGTATATTCAAACTCACTACAAAATACCTGTTCCGAGAATTGAAAGACCCTGTTCCAGAATATTGTTAGGGACTAACCGTGCCTGCCAGTATGGGCTATAGAGGCTTCCCCACTCGGTCTTGCCATCGTCACGTTTGAATATTCCCCATTCAGGGCTGCCTTGGGCACGCACAAATTTTGAGCTGGGACGTGAGAAATAGGCTTGGGCTTTGGAAAGTGCCCGTAAATTATTACTTGGGTTACCCATGGGTAAATTCAGTTTTCCATCCGAACCACCACCAATGGTGTAATCGCCTGTGCTGGAGGTAATCAAACTGCTATTTGGTCTTTCAACTTCTACCACCCAGGAAGGCGCAACATCGTTCAAATTGGTCTTGTTAGTCGCGTTTGCTTGTTGGCTCGCATTAGTTTTAATATTGGCAGCCAAGTCGTAGTAATCACGGATACCCGCCCTTGAATCGAGATTGGTACCTGGCCCTTCTGCTACTTTGATCCAGGCTGGAATCGCCGTCATCGGATTTACATGGACTCCACCGAAAGGAATCTCAGCCAATGGATCAACGTCTGTATTTGCAGGGTTGCGATGCCCAAAGTTATTACTTAAGCCAAGCCCTTGTGATGATATCCATGCAGAATTACCAGCCGCAGCAGCGCCAGCGCCAGCTGGTAAAGGTGGTAATGGAAATGGAATAGGCACGGGAATACCAAACACAGGAATAGTCAGGCACATGATGACAAATAAACCAGTTGAATCCAGGCTATCCCAGCCTTTCATATTCTGGTCTGCGACGTTGGCATTGTTCTTTAGCACACTACCGCCAGAGTGAAACTGCATCATCAGTAATGGCCCTACGCCGTAGGTAAACAACCTGGTCGGATCAATCAAAATAGGAAGTGGCCAAATCGGTGGTAATGACCTGTCTTTATAAAAGACATCAGTAGAGGCTTGCGTCACTTTAGCCATACGGTCATCGCCATCGGTGTTGCCAGACGGTGAAAAACTCTTGGTAAACGTGTAGTAGTTAGCAGCATAAGCAGCCAAGGCCAGGTTGCCAAAATCCGATACTTTCGCTTCAGGCTCATTGGCCTCAACCACATTTGGGATGACCTGCAATGGAATGCTAGCCACAACTGCTAAGTGATAAGCTTTAGAAGCGTAATACAGCCCGTCGATTAGAAAATCAATGGCTTTAACGGCTGGGCCTGCAACGGGATCAAGCACAGATTTAATCCCATTACTAAAACCCTTGGCTACATTAAAGGGGGTTGACCACATGGCTTTTAATGATGAGAAACTGGAAATAGTTTCCTGAATGGATACATATTCACCATTGTAGGTGTCATAAAAATTGCGAGACCAGCCCGTTAAGCTGACAATCTGGGCAACGGCCACTTGATTAGCAATCATGCCGCGATTCATATAGGCGGCAAAATTGAGGTCTCTAGCTTCGGCGACTGCAGCGCTGTAAGCGGCGGCATCGGCAGTATTCTGTAATTTGATACGATGGTATGAAAGCTGTCCGCTATTGAATGTAACTAGCGTTACAAGCAGAACAATCACTGAGGTGACAGTAATGAACACAATAGACTGACCACGCTGTTTGCGCGGATATGCCATTGCCAGTTCAGCGGTAGAAAAACGCTGATTCATCTGCCGAACTCCCCTTCAGTAGATAGAACGAAAACTAGGAAAATCAGGCTGATAAAACACTCAATTTATCAGCCTGATTTATAGATTAATACATTATTTAAAACTTAAACCGTGTAAAAAAACACTAACGAAAGCAATATTATTGCTCGTTACCGTATGTACCCAAGGTTTTCTTCTTTACGCCAGTATCTTCAGCAGCTTGACCAGCAGTCTTAGCCGCAGTTTGTGAGGTCTGTGCTTTAGATCCAGCCATTTCTTGCGCCATACCTGCCGTTTGCGCACGAATGGTACCGCCAAAGTAGCTGTATACACCGATCGCCGCTACAGCAATCAGTGCCACGATAATGATGTACTCGGTCATACCTTGACCAGATTGTTTTTTCAAATTCAAAATATTCATATAATTCCCCGATTATTTAACTAATAAATCCAACTCAAAGACACTACTTACAACAGCCAACAAGCATAACCGAATATTACGTAGCCATGCCTGATTTTAACAATATTTCTCAAAATGAATAGCGAAAATATAGGATATTTTCTGGCATTTATTGCACCTCGCTTATTGCACCTTGGTAGAAGCTTTGCAACTTGCCCTCTGTTCAGACACCGTCCCTGTATTTTGCCTTAGTCTCATGCCTGTTGCTTTCATCTGAATCATATCCCCATTAGGCTGCCCAGCCTTGGAGACTGTTTTAACTGACTGACTTTCATCTTCACAAGGTGGATAGCTTTCAGCTTGATTAGCATCATTTTGTGCGACCAGCTTTGCATCACTGGTTGAACCACCACCTGCACCACCAGCAAATGGATTATCTGCATCAGCACTAGTGTTTTGATCAACTGTTCCAGCCGAATTGTTTGCGCTGCCACTATTGCTATTCGTACTACTTGATGACGAAGAATTTGAATTGCCATCCTGGCCATTGCTTGAACCCTTGTTATTACTTGCAAATTGTGTTGATCCGCTACCATTTGCACTCGAGCCATCACTAAAGGAAGCTCCACCAGAAGAGTCGCCAAAGCTATTATTGGCTACATTACTGCTGCCCCCATTTGTGCCACTAGCCCCTCCCGAAAATCCGTTAGCATTCCCGCTTGAACTATTTGCGGAATTACTTCCAGCGCTTGACGTGTTGCTAGCTGTGCTACTACCTCCACCATTAAAGCCGTTTGAACCGGCAACGGTACCAGAACCAGAAGTTGAACTGCCAGAACTTGAGCTACCAGCGCTAGAACTACTTGAACCACCGCCACTTTGATTGTTGCCAGCAAACTGCGTTGAACCGCCACCCGCGGCCGAACCATCGCTAAATGTTCCACCGCCAGCGCTATCCCCAAAATTATTATTGGCAAGATTACTACCGCTGCTAGCGCCGCCACTAAATCCATTGGAGTTATTCTGATTGTTGTTGCTAGTCTGGGTATTGGCAGCGCTGCTACCGGAGCCACTGTTGCTGGAAGACCCACTTGTATTGGTAGTTGTGCCAGCACTTGAGGTGCCAGAGGTATTAGTACTACCGCCGTTATTCGAAGCGCTACCGCCAGTTTGACTATTGCCAGCAAACTGCGTACCGCCTGATGTATTGGTCACACCAGAACCATCGCTAAAGGTTGCGCCGCCAGCATTATCGCCAAAATTACTATTATTAGTGCCGCTACCATTTGAACTGCTACCGCCGCCTGAGAACCCGTTGTTATTCTGGTTGCTGGCAGTTTGATTATTGCCTGGGGTCGTTGAACCACTGGAATTTGAATTCCCAGCATTTGAACTGCCATTGTTTGAATTGTTATTAGCGCCGCTACTACCCGTTCCATTATTCGCGGTTTGTGTATTGCCACCAGTTCCAGTATTAGAGCCATCACTCAAGGTCGCCCCACCTGATGTATTTCCGCTCGAACCAGATGAATTGCTATTGTTATTCCCGCCGCCAGTAAAGCCATTGTTATTCGTGTTATCAGCAACCTGCGTATTACCATTACTGTTATTACCTGACTGATTACCGCCCGGTAAAGTGCCATCACTTAGGGTAGCGCCACCAGTATTGTTGGTACCGGAATTATTACTGTTGTTATTATTGCTGTTAGTACCGCCGCCATTGAATCCATTATTGCCGTTATCAGCTGTCTGGGTATTCCCAGGATTATTATTGGCAGGGTTTGTGCCATCGCTCAACGTTCCACCGCCAGTGTTATTGTTTACTGGGTTGCTGTTATTGTTGCCGTTGTTGCCACCACCAGTGAACCCATTATTATTGTTTGTGTTATCAGCAACAGGGTTATTACCGTTCTGATTGCTTGGCGGTGTGCTCCCTGGAGTACTGCCATCCGTAAGGGTACCGCCACCAGTAGGGTTGCTGTTGTTGCTCGGTGGGTTAGATGTTTGGCCACCATTTTGTATCGGGTTACTGTAGCCAGGGTCGTTACCACTGAATTGGCCACCACCTGCCAAGCCATCTGCTGGCGTACCTAATGTATCGTTAGGATTACCAGCCTGAGTGCCAGGAGTCGATGGGTCAGAAGGCGTACCATTATTACCACCTGGATTACCTGTCACCTGCCCTGGATTATTCGCTGCTTGTGTTGTGCCAGAGCCAGGCGGGTTTGCAGTTTCATTACCGCCGCCGTTATTGGGTTCTGGCGCATTTGTACCGCCTGGGCCTGAATCATTATCATTGCTGCTTGAACCACCGCCGTTATTGCCACCATTATTATTGCTGTTACCACCACCAGTACCGCTGCCAGTTTGACTGCTGCTAGGTGGCACAGTGCCGCCGACGCTGGTTGTGTTAACGCCATTAAGCACGATGTTTCTGGTAGGGCTTGCCGCATTACCTTGCTGCAATGAATCCTTAATATAAATCTTGGAATTCGTTGTAGTCATTTTTGTCAGGCAAGGCAAGCTTGCAATACCACATATAAATGCTGGTGAAGGTGAATATGGTGCAGACAAGTTACTACTGTTGTTCCATGTAGCTGGAGAATCAGGATTGAAGGCATAGTTATTATAAAAACGCCCTAATGTTTCAAAATAGAGCGTCATATCACCAAGGGATATTTGCTGTGCCGACGTGTCAGTGGCATAGCCCACGCTGATATTGCCGTTATAACCCGAACCACCAAACAAAATAGTACTTGAAGGGTTGAACTGGTCTAGCAAGCCGCTCTTTGCAAGGTTACTGACATAGTATGTTGTATTCACATCAGCAACGCTCGGCGCATTGTAGGCGAGCTGGATATTACGCGTATCGGTAAAAGGCCTCAGATTCACATAAGTTTTTGCACCCGTACTGATTGTGCCCTGCACAAAATCCAAGTTATTTGCAATGAATATCAAATCCTGTCTGGCAGAGCCACCGCTATTTTGCGCAACGACATTGCTGCTACCGTCAAAAGCATAGGTATTGGTTGAGCGATTATCCATACTCAACAACTTAATGTTTTGCGATTTAATACGCACAGCACCAACCGGCTTATTGGTTGCGGCAATCTGCGTACCTGTGTTTTGTTCAGTGTAAGCATCGGCAATCTGGCCAAGTGCGCTGATCGTCAAGACGCCACTGCCATGACTGCTGTTATCAATATCTACCGCTTTCCCTCCGAGGGCAGTCAAGGTAGAAATATTGGTTGCCAGACTAAATACTGCTTTGTCACGATCACCTTTAATGCCCAATGAGTTTGCATTTAAGGAACCACTACCAGCCGTTTTGATAATCGTATCGTTGGGCGTAGAAATAGTGATGCCCACTGCAGAATTAGTTGAAACCGCTTGGTTAAAAGTAGTATTGCCGTTTGAATTGGTTGAGATTCCATACAGTGCTTGGCCGCTGGCTGCAGTACTCACCATGCTCATCGCACCCAAATTCATAGTGTTGCCAGCAACACTTACCCCACCAACATCACTAGCCCCAGCAACATTACTAACCTGCTTGTTAATATCAGCATAAGTAATCGGGTTATTAACTCCAGTAGAGGGAATAACTCGCTCTGCCGTTTGTTCTGTTTTAATCACAGCGGCAGATGTATCAATGTTGCCATTACCACCATTGAATTGAGTGTTGATGTTAACGCCCGGTTGGGATGCACCTTTTGAGGTGATAGTCCCCGTCGCAGTCATGCTGCCTTTAGCATTGATATTGACTTGTGAACGCCCGCCCGTGGATTCTGCCAACACCTGCTTGGTACTGACACTCCCGTTATCTGCCTGTATCAACACAGTTGCAGAGTGTGCCAGCTGAGTACTGTCAGCCTGCTGCACTGCAGTATCATAAGCCTTGATTAGATTATTATTGGTGGCTGATTGCGTAATAGAAGCATTGGTGGATATCAGCGAAACTTTAGCTGCTTCAACGCCAAAACTGCCACCACCCTGTGCCAGCACATTATTGTTAATGGTCATATTGCCTGACGAAGTCAGTGCAACAGTAGCGGGTGAGGTAGCATTGGCTGCGCCATTATTTGCAAGAGCAGTCACTGCACCAGTCACGGTCATGTTTCCTGTCGATACAATTTTAATATCGGCATTAGCTGCGCCACTAACCGATACAGTATTGACCACCAAGTCATTGACTGACCTAAAATCAACACCATTAGGGCTGCTAGCTGTTCCCGTGACATTGGCAGCAAACTGGTTAACCTGATTATCCTGACCTAGATCAACCTTGTTAGCATTTGTGACAACCACACTATTGGCCGTGATATGGCTGACAGGTATCTGCCAAATTCCACCAGCGGTATTGTAAAAAACGGTGCCTGTGGTATTCAGATTACCAGCTGTAATCGCCTGCACGTTGTTGCTATTTGATTTAAGAGATATAGCCGCACCATTGCTTGCAGAAAGATTACCTACATTTATGATGCCAGCGCCGCCCGCTGTACCTAGCGCCTCAATGGTAAGACTTCCGCCTGAAGCAATCGTATCGGCCGTATTTGCAAACTCCACCCCGCCAGATGTGTCTGAGGTTAAACGCAATGCACCCGCAACGGCTCTTGTAGTGCCGCCCAAGTTTGCCAGCGTTATTTTCTTGTCTGACTCCACCACCACACTTGAACTGGCATTCGTGGCAGCCAATTGATTGACGGTCAGATCATTCATTGATTTGAAATTGAAACTTGTGCCGCTGATATTGGTGGCTGATAACTTATTAACTAAATTGGCTTGAGTCAACGCTACATTACTAGCCTTGCTAATCACGACACTATCAGCCGTTATCTTGGTGTTAGCGATCTGAGCAATGCCACCAAAGGTGTTATAGGTAACTGATCCAGTAGCTGTGGTACTTAGATTGCCAGTGGTAATTGCGTTGGCACTATTACTGTTAGCAGTCAGAGAAATGCTGCCAGAGCCAGACGAAAGATTACCAATATCAATCACTCCAGTACCCAACGATTCAACCGTAATATTGGCACCCTGAGTCGAGATCGTATCGGCTTTGTTGGCAAAGGTCACCCCACCAGTAGTGGTGGAAGTTAAGCGTAAGCTGCCTGAACTGGTCTGCGCCATACTTAAAGTCCCGCCGCCCAAATCCGCTAATGTAATTAACCCAGTGGCCTCTAACACCACGTCTGCGCCAGCGACTGCTGCTTGTAATGTACCTCTTGAAATCGTATTGCCGCCGTTGTCAGCAGTCGCCACCAGAATCTGGTTGGCTGGTGCATTACCAAATTCAGTATCAAGTGAACCTGAAGCAGCAGCCCCCGCAGTGATCGTAATGGTGCTGGGGTCGAGCAATAAAGTGCCGTATTGTTGAGAGAGTGCGGTTAAATCAGCAAAGCCATTGAATACAAGATTTTGCTTGCCTGATACTTCGGCATTGCCACCTGCACCTGTGCCAGTTCCTTTTGCCGAAATAAAGCCATCAAATCGAGTGGCGTCATTCGCCCAAACAACCACTGAACCGCCGTTACCGGCTAAGCCATTCGCTAGCAGATTGGCACTACCAGCCACATAGGTGTTGTCTGAAACCTGACCAGCAGTTGTAGCACCATGAAAATCGCCACCGACCCTCACCTGCCCCCCTGTCGCGCCAGTAACATCCAGCGTGGAGTCGGCAAATACACCAGTTTGTTTACCTGCAACTATGATGCTGCCGCCTGCGCCAGTTGTGCCTGTAGCGGCTAACTGCCCCGATACAGCGGCAACGCCCTGATCATTGGTGACTTGTATGGTGCCGCCGCGTTTACCGCTAGTGTTAATCGACCCTGTGGACTTGGTCACCCCAGAGGATGCAGAGAGAATCACTGCCCCATCTCGTTCATCAATGCTTTGTGCTCGTAGCACACCAGTGTTGTTGACTACCATGCCTGTCAGCTCGTTTGTACTGCGGGCTGACATCACAATCTTGCCGCCATCAGCAGTGATCAAGCCAGCATTCTCTACACTGGCGATCTGACGTAATGCACTACCTTCTACTGAGAAACCCACCAAGCCATCGCTCTGGGTTTCAATCGTTACACGGTCTGCAGATATTAGCCCGACATTGCCTTTGGTTGCGTTAATTTGGCCTGTCGCGCTATTGCTGACTTTATCAGCAGCCAGCAAGGCATAGCCACCACCACGAATAGTGATTACGCCCGCGTTTTCAATTGATGCGGCGCTATTACGTTCAAAACTGTAATGATTGGATAAGAAATCAGAATCTGAGATCGACATGGTTGTCGCCACTAGACCTGCAGTATCAACGCTGGAACCAAAGCCAAAGAATATGCCGTTGGGGTTGACTAGAAAAACCTTACCATTCGCCGACAACGACCCCAATATGCTCGAAGGGTCACCACCTGTTACGCGATTAAGCACCACGCTATTGCTGCCTGGTTGCACAAAATTAACGCTGGATGAAGAACCGATTGAAAATGAACCCCAATTGATAATGGCTTTATCGGTAGTTTGGGTAATGGTCTGATTTTGACCAGTCTGGCTAATTGAAGCACTGCCGCTGATGACTTGCCCTGCAGTCGGTAGATCTTGTGATATCGCAGTCAAACTGGTAAATGCAGTCGCAACAAAGAAGGCAACACGCTTCAAGTTGAAGGCATGGCGAGCAACAAGCACAGACGAACGGAATTGTTCCGAACTTCGGAGATGCTGTTTCAATTTGCCAGCCTTATGGCATTTCATGTTATGCGACCTGCCACATCGTGACCCCAGTCCAAGGATTACAGTCCAATACTACACCAATCATATGCACGGTTAGTATGACAAATTCAGGTTAAACCACAGCCTGCCATTTTTACCATCCACAGCTTTATCATCTGCTGTTGGTATCGCATATTCAGCTTTGAAGCGCCCGTAATTCCCCAAATAAAACACAAGGCCTGCGCCTATAGAAGACAAGCGGTCTGTCCCTGTAAAGCCTTTATTTTTAACACCACCAGTATCAGCGAATACGGATATGTAGCCGGGAACACTTGCTAGCCGCCATTGCCTGCGCAATTCCATCGTCACCAGATACCCGCCGTCGCCACGCACCTGTGCTGTTGGGTAGCCGCGAATACTCTCGCTGCCACCTAGTGAAAATTTCTCGGTATCAGGCAAAGCTGAAGCTGAATACACACCCTGGCCACGGAAATAGAAATCCCAATAGCGCGTAGCACCAGTCAAGTGAGTCACTTCGGCATCTACTTTAGAGGCCACATGATTCTGCTCGGCAACGCTGCCGTTACGCCACATATTGGTTGAATAAGCCATATTCAGCGACGTAGCTGATGAATCCTCATGCACCCAGTTAGAGTAAACAGAAGCCACCGCTAATGGCAGCGAAGAACTTGAAAATGGCACACCCAGCACATTCTGCTGCGTGCTTGTACGCCGGAACTGCAGAGCTCCGATGATATTTTGCGAGCGTGTGCGCAGATAGGGGTATGAAATAGTAATGTCAGAATTACGTACCTTGCCTGATATATCCAGCGCTGCAAAATTACCACCCAGCTTGTAATCGGTAATGAGGGTCGAGAGTGCAAGCCTGATGCCATCAGAGCCAATTGGAAATGAGTAACCTACACGCTGGTACTTGAATAAATCATCGGTAGATTGCAGCGCGCGTAATGTAAGCTGGTCACCTAATGTAAAAGGATTATTGACCGAAGCTCCAGCATCTATACGGTTCTCGCCAGTCTCTTTAGAGCCTGGGTTGGAAAACCCAAGAAAAGCATCAAACAACTTCTCTTTTAATTCTACATTCACATCTGTGGTACCAAACTTCTCGCCCGGCACCAAGGTGGCACGGGCTTTCAATCCTGGCAGATCATTCAGTAAAAGTAGTTGACGTTCCATGCCAGCATCAGTTACTAGCTGGCCATCTTTATTGCGGATGAAATCATCAAAGTAAGGCTGTAAAAAATTCTTACGATAGCGCCATTGGCCTTTGAAACTGGTATTGGAAATTTGGCCTTCAATGATTTGTATGGTCACCAAACCATCTTCAACCCGTTGTGCAGGTACAAAAGCACGTGCAACCGTATAGCCTTCGCGACGATAAATCGCGGTAATTTTGGCAGCGATTCTATCGATTTCTTCCAGTGTTAATTGCAAATCGAGGTATTGCTCGGTCACGGTGCGCAACTCGAACTCTTTGAATACGGTGTTACCAGTGAACGTAAAACCACTCACCAGAAAGCGTTTAGTGGTGTCCGTGGTTTCTTCGCTGTTTTCTGCGGAATCTTCTGAAGTAAATACAATTTGCGCGGGGGATGATACTTCTGGCGAGCGCCTATCTTGCACTGAATCCTGCACGGCACCGGGAGTCGGTGGTAGTGCAGTTGCAGCTTGTGCTTGCCCCATATAGCAAGCAAAAATCGCCACAAAAACAACTGGCAGAAAACTGAATTTCAGCAACGGTACTGAATGCCTGACGGCATTAAACCAGTTCATTACTGTGCTGGTGAAGCTATGCGTGAAGCAAGTCTATTTTGCAGTTCGGTTTGCTCTGCAGGCTGCAACCTACGAACTGCGGCATCACGATTATTCAAACCGTTTTTGTCACCATTTTCGGCGGCTAGGCTAAACCAGTAGGCGGCATCTACATAATTCAGGGGAACACCACGGCCTGTGCCATACAGTACGCCCAGATTGTTTTGTGCAGCGGCATGTTTTTGTGCGCCAGCCTGACGATAATATTGGGCAGCCATGCCGTAATCTTGCGGCAAACCCAAGCCCTTTTCATACAGAACACCAAGATTATTCTGTGCCTGTGCAGAGCCCAAATCAGCGGCCTTACGATAATAATCAATTGCTGCAGGCAGGTTGGCGGGGACTCCACGACCATTCTCGAGTAATACAGCGTAATTATTCATGGCATTGCGATCACCAAATTTCGCACCTGCCTCATACCATTTTGCTGCACCAGCTAAATCCTGCGGGCCACCTGCACCCCGCTCTAATAAGACACCTAAGTTGTTTGGTGCACTGCGGTTACCGCCATTTGCTGCTTTTAAATACCAGTCACGTGCCTTGGTTAAATCAGGTGGAACACCTAAGCCTTTTTCGTATAGAACACCCAGGTTATTTTGTGAATCAGCATTGCCCTTTTTAGCATCTACCAGCCATATTTTTTGCGCTTCAGCATAATTGCCGCTTTTAGCAGCAGCTAAGCCCTCTTCTACGCCTGCATGACTTGTGACTGAAAACCCTAAAGAGAATAATGCGGCAAAAAATAGCCTGTGGAAGAATTTCATGTGAGCCCCTGATTCGAAAAAACAAATTTATAATTAATTGTATTGCTACGCACTATAAATTATTCAATGGAAACTTTCACTATTTCTGACTAACTTAGTTTGAATTAGTCGGTTATGATTGATATAAATCCAAACAAAATAATAACGTTAAATTGTGACATTTGAATTAGGGCTGAGGGAATACATGGCAACAGTAGATGAAAGTGGGATCAATGAATTTAAACAGGTTTTTCCACAGCTAGTCTCAGACTTATCACCAGCAGCGTTAAAAAAACTGCTGGACAGCTGCGCTCTGACTGAATTCCGCCCTGGTCGCAACATCATGCGAGACCGTATGCCATCTGATGCGATTTACTTTGTATTAGAAGGTGAAGCTAGAGTGTTTATCGAAAATGACAATCAATCGATCAAACTTGGCAACATTAAACCTGGCCAAATACTAGGCGAAATATCTATCTTATCCCGCAAATTGGTTTCAAGTGCCAGCGTAGAAGCCGCGACCCCAATGAGAACCTTAAAGCTAAGACATCAGCCATTAGAGGATTTACTCGTTGCTGAAGATACTGGACCTGCACTCCTTAATGTTTTAACAGAAGTGTTGGCTGCAAGATTACGCACACCGCATTGATAGCATTTAGCCTACTGAAACAAAGCAATGAATAATTAATCAGGGATTAGCAATGACACTATTACCTTTTTTGCGTGATCTTCCCGCATTTGAAAAATTCACCGAGACTGAACTCACTGCTTTTATTGCTCACTCCAGATTATTCGAGTTTCCTGAAGACTATTTGTTCTCAGATCAAAAAGAACCAGGTGAATCAACCTACTTATTGATTTCAGGGCGTGTGCGTGTTTTTCAGCATGACAATGTAGTCAACGAAACCATGAGCGTGAATGAAATCTGCGCTGGCGAAGTCTTTAACGTGCTTTCACTGGTTGAAGATTTAACTGTTCCCACCACTGTCGTTGCCCTTGAGCCATCTATTGCCCTTGAGTTTCCGCGTGAAAACCTTGCGGCACTGAGAGAGCAAGCGCCACGCATCGCCCATCAATTTCAATACATGATCGCCATCCAACTCGCTAATGCCGTATTTGCTAGAAATGCTGCCTTGCGCGCACGTTTGTAAATGCTGCAAAAAAGGCAGAAGCCGCCTCTACGTTTACTCGCATTATTTGTTATTGCACTCTCTATTGTTGGATTAGCAGGTTGTGCAACGCAAGACGATAGACTTGGTACATTACGTGAGATCAATGATCTCAGTGTTGAAAATAGTAATGATAAACCTAGTAGCAATGCACAGGATAATGACGCGAAATCTAGTGCCAAGTCATCAGGTAAGTCAGACCCTAATCACCCATCAGAAAATCCACCGCCGCTAAATTCTGGAAAATCTAGCAAGCTATCATCACGTTTACAAGCTGGCTTTGGCATAGCGAACCTCAATTCAAACGCTGTGGCTGATTACACCCGTTTTTATGGCAGTCATACAGATTTTATTTTGCAGGCACTGCAAAAATCAGCTCCCTACCTGCCTTACATCATTGATGAGCTTGAATATCGCGGCATGCCAACAGATTTGGCATTGTTACCCATTATAGAAAGCGGATTTGACCCACGCGCCACCTCAAGCGCCGCAGCCGCGGGCATCTGGCAATTCATCCCCTCTACCGGCAAACGCTTTGGCTTACAACAAACCTGGCTGCGTGACGAGCGCCGAGACCCACTCACCGCCACCAGTGCTGCGCTTGACTATCTACAAGCGCTTTATAACCAATTTGGTGACTGGCAACTTGCTTTGGCGAGTTACAACTGTGGCGAAGGCTGCGTAGCAAAAGCACAGACAAAGGCGCGCCAAGCTGGGCGTGGTAGCGACTTCATTAGCATCTCACCCTGGCTACCCGTTGAAACCCAAAACTACGTTCCGCGTTTTATCGCTGTTAGAAACATCATTGCGGGCACAGACCTTAACAGGCTGCTGCAAGCCAACAACAAGGCCGCCATTACCCAAATCAACTTCAGTGGGCCGGTTGATTTAGGCACAATATCCGCGGTCAGCGGCATGCCACTAAATGACTTAAAGTTACTCAATGCAGGCATTTTAAGACAGGTAGTCACAGCAAACAGCAACCCTATATGGATTTCACAAGAGGGTTTATCAAGGTTAAAAACTGAGTTAGGTAAAACAGATAAACCCATGCTGAGCCTGATTAGCCTGAAAGCAGCCAAAGCATTACCTAATGAAACATTAACGCATTTTGCTATCAGGCAAAATGTGTCTGTGGAAGAAGTGAGGAGTATCAACGGCATTCACGCATCACTCAGCGTAATAGCCTCGGGCACCTTATTCATTCCAATAAAAGGGGGAGAGCTAGCATTCTCTGGGGATGAATCATCATTAACTCCACTCAGAATGGTGGGTGAAGAAAAGCTGTTGAAACAAAACCAATATGTAAGCAATAGCGACAAAATGCTGCTCGCAGCCCACCCTAGCATCATAGAAAACAGCGGATGGATTCCTGGGCGTTTGAAATTGGTAGGGAGCCAGAATAAATCCCGAGGAATCAGTGGTCGATATTCCTCATTTCATATCGACATTGCCAATAAAAAATAAACGCCAGCTGCCTTAAATTAATTCAAATTTCTCCTGTGCCTGCAGCACATAAGGCCAAACATGGGTAATACATTCCGAGTCACAATTCGCTGATTGTGTCACCCAGTTGCAGCCATCGTTTTTCTCAGGGTCTGCAAATACGGGATAAGGCGCTTCGCACTCATCACAAGGGTCTTCTAACTTGGCCTCATCAATCCAAGATTGAATATGCGCCTGAATTTGTAAAGCTGTCGCCTGAATTTTCATGGGATTACTCCTCAATAACACTTATATATTTTGCTTTATTTAATACTCCGACTTCTCATACAAATAGTCCACAAAAACAACATGAGCTATTAAACTTTCATATATCCATACCCTCAAAGTATTAAGAATAAGCACAATTCAACAAGCTTTTAATAGCTGCTGCATCGTATATCTAGAGCGTTATAATTAACACTATGATCAATTTGGAATTATGTAACCGCCCATGAGCAGCAAAAACGTCAATCCAGCAGATGAAGTTCTCTGCCACTGCAGCGGAACCACCCGAGGAGCTATTCAAAGCCTTTTCGAGCAAGGCAAGGATGTCGATGGCATTTCACGATGGACAGGCGCTCTGTCTGGCTGTGGCGGTTGCGAGTGGGATATTGCAGAGTTTCTCGCTGAACTTATCGAACAGCAGAAAAAGAACTCATAAGATCACTGCAATTCGAGCTACCAACAATCTTTGACGCACCATTTATTTAGAAAACCAGTCAGGCAAAAAACAAAAAGCTCAATGCATAAAATCATTGAGCTTTTTGTTTTTGATGCTTTTAATTTGAGTAAATGGTGGAGCCGGGGGGAATCGAACCCCCGTCCGCAAGCACTCTACAGACAGTTCTACATACTTAGCCTGGTTGTTTGATTTAATCTTGCATGCACCAACCGACAAGCGACTACAAGACGAGTTACCTTGGATTTAATGGTGTATAAAGTAACCCTATACAACACGAGCCTCTCTTTATGACGCTGCTGTGGTTTCCCACCCGACCGAGAGGCCCTTCGGTGCAGCGTCCAACCGGGATTAAGCGGCTAGAGCGTAAGTTTCGTCGTTTGCGACTATACTTGTTTCAGTTGTATTTACGAGGTAGCTGAGCCTCGGTATGCCCTGCACTGCTTTGCAACCCACGTCGAAACCTGGTCGGCCCCAATTTGTTTTGCTTATGATTAAATATTAACCATAAGTTTAAGCAAGTCTCGAATTATACGCCTTATCGATTGGCTTCACGAACTATTCGGCCTTTTTCACGTTGCCAGTCACGGTCTTTCTCCGTTGCACGTTTATCGTATTGTTTCTTACCTTTGGCTAGGCCAATCTGTGCCTTAATTCTGCCCCGGGTGAAGTGCAAATCAAGCGGCACTAGGGTGTAGCCTGCAATCTGAACCTTACCTATTAGCTTAGAAATTTCTTCGGAATGTAGCAACAATTTACGGGTGCGAATAGTATCTGGCCGCACGTGTGTCGAGGCTGAACCGAGCGGGGTGACATGGCAACCTATCAGATAAATCTCGCCACGCTGAATAATCACGTAAGCTTCTTTAAGATTGATTCGATTATCCCGAATAGCCTTGACTTCCCAGCCTTCGAGCACGATGCCTGCCTCATACTTTTCTTCAATAAAGTAGTCGTAAAAGGCTTTTTTGTTTTGTGCAATGCTCATATCAGAGTTTGGTTCTAGCTGTGCTTTAGGCTTAAAATCAGTATTTTACTCCAGATAAAAACCCAAATGGCGCATGTTGAAAAAACAGTATTGGTCAACTTTTCTGCCGCACAGATGTATGCGTTGGTAGATACAGTAGAAAAATACCCAGAGTTTTTACCTTGGTGCGGCGGTATTGACTTGATTGAACGGGATGAAACCACCACGACCGCTACGTTGCATATTGACTATCACGGCATCAAACAAAAATTTACCACTCAAAACTTTAAAACCTACCCAAGCAGTATGGAAATTACTCTGAAAGATGGTCCGTTTAGCCATCTCGAAGGCAATTGGCGTTTTATTGCACTGTCTGAAACCGCCTGTAAGATTGAATTTAAGCTGACTTATGAGTTTTCAAACCTGTTCCTTGAAAAACTCATCTCTCCCGTTTTTAGCCACATTGCCAATACATTTGTAGATGCTTTTGTGGTGCGTGCCGAAAAGGTTTATTGAGCAACAATGCTAGGTAAATTGACTTCTGGCAATAGTGGGGAAATTATTGTGGAAGTAGCTTACGCAAACCCTGATATGCAATTAATCGTTCAATTGCAATTGCCGAAAATAGCGACAGTTAAGGATGCAATTGAAACTTCAGGTATCTTATTAAAATTCCCAGAGATTGATTTAAACATCAATAAGGTTGGAATATTTGGGAAGCTTTGCAAACTAGAAAAACTGTTGCGGCATCATGACAGGGTTGAAATATATCGGCTGTTAATTGCTGACCCCAAACAACTACGCAGACAAAACGCAGCAAAAAAGCAATAAAGCTTTACTTAAACTACTTGCAATAAAGCTTTACGTTTTTCTCTGCTTCAGCCATCCCTTTAGCCATGCCAGATTGATCGAGGTATTCACGTTCGCCTTTGTCATTAACTTTGTAGACAAGTGCGCCATCCTGATAATTTTTGAGGCTATCTTTTGCTAATAAGCAGTTCTGCTTCTTATTCTTTTTTTCCTCTTCTTTAGCTTTTAATTCCTCATTACTCTTCTTCTCCGCTTCCGCAGACTCTTGGCGCTTCATTGCAGCCGCCTCTTTGCTATCTGGGGTATCTTTAGTTGATGCTGTAGGTTCAGCAGCAATAATTTTCCTGGATTTTATTGATTCAGTTGGTATGTTTCCATTGGGTGGAGTATCTGAGTAACGAACGACGCCATTCGTGTCTTTCCATTTGTATATGTCGGCTTGGGCAGTCATAGTCACTAGCGCGCCAATCACAAATATCACCAATGTAAACATTCTAGTCATTGCTTTAAATCCTATGTTTTTAATATCAATGCTTTACATTAAAACCATAAGCACTAGCAGTCAATGCTTATTGACTTACTAATTGCCTGCATTCTGGATTTACCCGCGCGCATCAAATCTGTATAATTAGCTTTTGCCAGAAAGATATTTTATGCGTTTGTTGCAAACAGCGCTTACCTTCGACGATGTTTTACTGGTTCCAGCACACTCTATCGTGCTGCCGCGTGAAGTAAGCCTAGCCACCCAGCTCACTCGTTCTATTCGCCTCAACATCCCTTTGGTTTCTGCCGCGATGGATACCGTCACGGAAGCACCGCTTGCAATCGCTCTAGCGCAAGAAGGTGGTCTCGGCATCATCCACAAGAATATGACGGCCAAAGAACAAGCTGCACATGTTTCTCGCGTTAAGCGTTTTGAATCTGGCGTAGTGAATGATCCTTTTACGATTCAGCCGCACATGACAGTACGTGATGTATTGAACATCACCCGTCAGCACAAAATTTCAGGTTTGCCAGTGGTAGAAGGCACCAAAGTGGTTGGTATCGTTACCAATCGTGACCTTCGATTCGAGACTAACCTCGATCAATCCATCAAGAACATCATGACCCCGCGCGATCGTCTGGTGACTGTACGTGAAGGCGCCAGTCGTGAAGAAGTGATTCAATTGCTGCATCAACATCGCCTTGAACGCGTATTGGTGATTGATGAAAACTACGAGCTTAAAGGCTTAATCACTGTTAAAGATATTCAAAAGTCCAGTGACCATCCATTGGCCTGTAAAGACTCCAAAGGTCGCTTACGTGTTGGCGCAGCAGTAGGCGTGGGTGAAGGTACTGAAGAGCGCGTTGCAGCGCTGGCAGAAGCTGGTGTGGATGTCATCGTGGTTGATACCGCGCATGGCCATTCACAAGGTGTACTTGATCGCGTGAAGTGGGTTAAAAAGAATTTCCCGCAAGTACAAGTGATTGGTGGAAACATTGCTACCGCTGCTGCTGCCAAGGCGTTGGTTGATAATGGCGCAGATGGTGTAAAAGTCGGTATTGGCCCTGGCTCAATCTGCACGACTCGTATCGTGGCTGGTGTAGGTGTTCCGCAAATCAGCGCAGTCAGCAATGTTGAAGAAGCTTTGCGTGGTTCTGGTGTGCCGTTTATTGCAGATGGTGGCATCCGCTACTCTGGCGATATCTCCAAGGCAATTGCCGCTGGAGCTTACTCTGTCATGCTAGGTGGTATGTTTGCTGGTACTGAAGAAGCGCCTGGTGAGATCGAGCTGTTCCAAGGCCGATCTTATAAGTCTTACCGCGGTATGGGTTCTATTGGTGCGATGCAAAAAGGCTCTAGCGACCGTTACTTTCAGGACAACAATGGCAATGCCGACAAACTGGTGCCTGAAGGCGTCGAAGGCCGTGTACCTTACAAAGGCAGTGTGATTGCGGTGATTCACCAGTTGATGGGTGGCTTGCGCGCTTCTATGGGCTATGTAGGTTGCAGCACCATTGATGAGATGCGCAACAAGGCTGAGTTTGTGCAGATCACTTCTGCTGGCATGCGTGAATCTCATGTACATGATGTACAAATCACCAAAGAAGCTCCTAACTATCATATCGACTAACTCAGTATCGACTAACTAACTAAAGGTGAAGAGGGAAAGAGGCGCAAATAAACCAATTGGTTTTAGCCCTCTTCCCTCTTCAAGTTTTTTCATGCACTCAAAAATCCTCATTCTTGATTTCGGCTCACAAGTTACTCAGTTAATCGCAAGACGTGTGCGTGAAGCAAAAGTCTATTGCGAGATTCATCCATGCGATGTGTCAGATGACTTTGTCCGTGATTTTGGTGCGGATGGCATCATCCTCTCTGGCAGTCATGCTAGCGTGTATGAAGAAGAAACCGACAAAGCACCGAATGTGGTATTTGAGCTCGGTGTTCCAGTACTTGGCATCTGTTATGGCATGCAAACCATGGCGCAACAATTGGGCGGCAAGGTAGAGGCTGGCACCAAGCGTGAATTTGGCTTTGCAGAAGTACGTGCAAGAGGCCATTCTGAACTGTTCAAGGATATTCAGGATAGCAGCAACGCTGATGGCCACGGCTTGCTTGAAGTCTGGATGAGCCACGGCGATAAAGTGACCGAATTACCAGCAGGATTCAAAGTCATCGCCAGCAATGAAACCACACCGATTGCGGCCATGGCAGACGAAAGCCGTAAGTTTTACGCAGTACAGTTCCACCCTGAAGTCACTCACACCAAGCAAGGCCAAGCGATGTTGAATCGCTTCGTGCTGGATATCTGCAAGGCACGTGCAGATTGGATTATGGGCGATTACATTACTGAGGCGGTCGAGAAAATTCGCCAGCAGGTTGGTGATGAAGAAGTGATTTTGGGCCTGTCCGGCGGTGTTGATTCCAGCGTTGCAGCAGCATTGATCCACCGCGCGATTGGTGACCAACTCACTTGTGTGTTTGTAGACCACGGCTTGCTACGCCTGAATGAAGGCAAGATGGTCATGGAGATGTTTGCTGGTCGCCTGCATGCAAAAGTAATTCATGTGGATGCGACTGCTCAATTCATGGGTGAACTTGAAGGCGTCAGTGACCCAGAAGCTAAGCGCAAAATTATAGGTAAAGAATTCGTAGAGGTTTTCCAGGTTGAAGCCAAAAAGCTGGAAAATGCCAAATGGCTGGCGCAAGGTACGATTTACCCCGATGTGATTGAATCAGGCGGTGCGAAATCTAAAAAAGCGGTCACCATCAAGAGCCACCATAACGTAGGCGGCCTGCCAGAAACACTAGGTTTGAAACTGCTAGAACCATTACGTGACCTGTTTAAAGATGAAGTACGGGAACTCGGCGTTGCGCTGGGTTTGCCACACGATATGGTTTATCGTCACCCTTTCCCAGGCCCTGGTCTAGGTGTACGTATTTTGGGTGCAGTTAAAAAAGAGTACGCCGATCTATTGCGCTTGGCTGATGCCATATTCATCGAAGAATTACGCAATACGATTGATGAAAAAACAGGCAAAAGCTGGTATGACCTCACCAGTCAGGCCTTTGCTGTGTTCCTTCCAGTGAAGTCTGTGGGCGTGATGGGGGATGGCCGCACTTACGATTACGTAGTGGCATTGCGCGCAGTAGTCACCAGCGATTTCATGACAGCGCACTGGGCTGAGTTGCCATATGCACTATTGGGCAAAGCATCTAACCGCATCATCAATGAAGTGCGAGGCATTAACCGTGTGGTGTATGACGTATCGGGCAAGCCACCAGCCACCATTGAGTGGGAATAAGCTTAACTATCCATGAGTCGCGGATTTGTTAAGGAAGATGATCTTGAGCATGCGGGTACTGATCTGCCGGAACGGCCAATCAGTCCACATGCCAATTATGTAACACCAGCTGGCTTGGCTCAGCTACAAAACCAGTCTGAAAACCTAGAGCTAGAGCGCCAGCAATTATCTCCAGATAAAGATGACCCAGTCGCCAGCCAACGCCTTGGTATGGTGGAACGGGATTTGCGTTATTTTCAGGCAAGGCTGGAAAGTGTCATTTTGGTTGAGCCTGCTGAGCAGCCATCCGAACAAGTGTTATTTGGTGCAACGGTAAAAGTAGAAGATGAACATGGTGATAGGCTAACCTTCATGATAGTAGGTGAAGATGAAGCTGACATTACCGCTGGTAAAGTCAGTTATGTATCACCTTTGGCACGAGCACTTATCGGGCACAAAACTGGTGAAACTGTTATTTGGAAACGCCCAGCGGGTGATCTCGCGCTCGAAATTATAGAAATATTATAGGAAAGAATAAGTAATCATGGAAGTAAAAACCGCCATTGAAACACGCCGTGCCATCAAGGCCTATGACACTGAACATCGCCTCACTGAGGCTGAAATCAATCAGCTTTTCTCACTGGCCATACTCTCCCCTACCGCTTTCAATATTCAGAACTGGCGCTTTGTTGTGGTGCAAAACCCTGAGCTACGCAAACAGATTCGTGCAGTCAGCTGGGATCAAGCCCAAGTAACAGATGCTTCAATTCTGGTCATTCTCACAGCAGATTTAAAGTCTTGGGAAAAACAGCCAGAACGTTACTGGAAAGATGCGCCAAAACCTGTGCAAGACTTTTTAGTGCCCGCAATCGGCCAATATTATGGTGGACGCGAACAAGTACAACGCGATGAAGCGATGCGCTCTTGCGGAATGGCAGCCATGACACTCATGCTGGCAGCCAAAGATATGGGCTATGACAGCTGTCCGATGGATGGCTTTGATTTTGATGCCGTAGCAAAACTGATCAATCTGCCAGCAGATCACACACCGGCAATGTTCGTCGCCATTGGTAAAGGCATTAAAGAGCCTTGGCCGCGCGGTGGCCAACTACCATTGGGTGACGTCGTCATTCACGATCAATTCAAATAAACCAGCATCTCGGATAAATCAGTATTTTCGTTTTAATCATTTAGGAACACCAACGTGCTCATTAGCAACAACATCACCATGCAGTTCGGCGCAAAGCCTTTGTTCGAAAACGTATCAGTCAAATTTGGCGAAGGTAATCGCTATGGCTTGATTGGCGCCAACGGCTGTGGAAAATCCACATTCATGAAGATTCTGGCTGGTGTATTAGAACCTACAGCTGGCAATATTGCATTGGATAGCCACGAACGCATGTCCTGGCTACGTCAGGATCAGTTTGGCTATGAAGAGCAGCGTGTGCTGGATGTGGTCATGATGGGCCATGAGGAAATGTGGAAGGCCAGTGCAGAGAAAAACGCCATCTACATGAACATGGAAGCCACTGAAGACGACTACATGAAAGCCGCAGAGCTTGAAGCAGTATTTGCTGAATATGATGGTTACACGGCAGAAGCCCGTGCAGGCGAATTGCTACTGGGTGTCGGCATCCCAATTGAGCAACATACTGGCTTGATGAGCGCGATTGCACCAGGCTGGAAATTACGTGTTTTGCTAGCGCAAGCGCTGTTCTCAAACCCTGACATTTTGCTGCTGGATGAGCCAACCAATAACCTGGACATCAACACCATCCGCTGGCTGGAAGATATTCTGAATAACCGCAACTGCACCATGATCATCATTTCGCATGATCGCCACTTTTTGAATCAGGTGTGTACGCATACAGCTGACATGGATTACGCCAAACTGACGGTGTACCCAGGCAATTATGATGACTTCATGGAAGCTTCAACCATGGCACGCGCGCAGCAAGCCAAAGATAACGCCAAGGCCAAGCAGCAGATTTCTGATTTACAAGATTTCGTACGTCGTTTCTCGGCTAATGCATCTAAAGCTAAACAAGCCACCAGCCGCGCCAAGCAAATCGACAAAATCAAGGTTGAAGATATCAAGCCTTCAAGCCGCCAATATCCATTCATTCGCTTTGAATATGATGAACGCGAAAAACTACATCGCAATGCGGTAGAAGTAGAAAAGCTCAGCCACGGTTTTGACCATCTGCTCTTTAATGATTTTGATTTGATGATAGAGGCAGGTGAGAAAGTCGCGATTATCGGCGAAAACGGTATTGGTAAGACCACCCTGCTACGCTGTCTTGCAGGTCAATTAAAGCCTAAACATGGCAAAGTAAAATGGGCAGAAAAAGCCAACGTCAGCTATTTTGCGCAAGACCATTCAGAAGATTTTGAAGATGATCTCAATCTGTTTGACTGGATGAAGCAATACACAAAAGCGACTGATGATGACCAAGCCGTGCGCAGCATGCTAGGACGTTTACTGTTCTCTGGCGACGATTTCAAAAAATCAGTCAAAGTGCTTTCTGGCGGTGAAAAAGGCCGCATGATGTTTGGCAAACTGATGTTGGATAAAACTAATGTGATGCTGATGGATGAGCCAACCAACCATATGGACATGGAATCTATCGAGTCACTCAATACGGCGCTGGATAAATACAAAGGCACCTTATTGTTTGTGAGTCATGACCGTGAGTTTGTGAGCTCATTGGCTACGCGCATATTAGAAATTCGCGCAGATAAAATCATAGACTTCAGTGGCAATTATGAAGACTACCTTGCCAGCCAAGGCGTAGATTAATCAATCACGTTCAAACTGATACGTTTAATCTAAAAATTAGACTGTTCCACCACCTATAAAACATGCGCATGAGTGCGCATGTTTGTCTTTGTTACAAAGCGCCGTTTGTAAAAAACATCAAAGCTACGCATAATCCCTTCAGCATCTCCATTACATGGGCTGACAAGGTTACCTATCGATATGCAAGCCAAGCTGCGCGCCATCATCAAAAAGTTCATGCTTGCCGTGCTGGCGGGCATATACATCATATTTTGCATTGCCTGGGGGCTGATCCTTCAGTCACAGGATGCAGACTCACTGACGCCTACGATGCAGCTCTTGATCTGGATCAGTGTGATAGCGCTGATTGCCATCATTTGTATCAGTGCCGTACTGTCTATCGTTCTGCAAAAACAAAGACTCAACAGCCAGTTTAATCAGCAGCTCCTTGAAAACCAGACTGAAGGTGTGGTTGCTTGTGATGCCAATATGCAACTGCTCAGGTTTAACTGCGCTGCGAGAGAATGGCATGGGCTCGACCCGCTTAAAATCGCCTCTAGCGAGTGGAGCCAATACTACGACTTGTACGATGCAGATGGCATAAACAGGTTAAGTGTTGAGCAAATACCGCTGATACGCGCGTTCAATGGCGAAATCATCAAAGATGTACTTATTATGATTAGAGCCAAGGGACAAGCCCCCAGGGTTGTCTCTTGCAACGGTGCAGCATTTTATGATGATGCTGGTAATAAGTTAGGCGCCATCATCGTCATGCGAGACATGACTGCACAACTTGAACAATCTCGCACATTGGCACAAAACGAGGCGATATATCGCGAGATGTTCGATGCCAACCCGATACCGATGTGGGTATTCAACATCAAAACACTCGATTTTCTTGCTGTGAACGAAGCCGCTGTGAGCCTGTATGGCTGGTCAAAACAAGAGTTTCTTTCCATGACGCTGTTGGAAATGCGACCCATAGAAGAGCAGCAGCGGCTGCTTCAGCTTATGCCCAGCTTTGAAAATAATCACATTAAAAGTTTTGGTGAATGGTTGCACTGGAAACAAGATGGCAGCCTGATTGATGTAGAAATCACCTCTCACCCAATCATATTCAATGAGCATGCTGCAAGACTGGTGCAAGCGTATGACATCACCAAGCGTAAGTTAGTCGAGCTTGAAACCCAATCCACTAACCGTTTGTTATTGATGTTAAGCAATGTGAATAAGCTGATTATGCATAGACTTCCATTGCTAGAGATATTGCATGAAGCCTGCAATATCGCAGTCGACGATGGCGGCTTCAGAATGGCGTGGATAGGTTTAATAGACGAACAAGCCAATAAGGTGAATGTCATCTCCAGCGCAGGAGAAACTGGCAGTTATATTGAAAACCTGACCATTGACCTGAACAAGATAGAGGCCAACCAGGTCAGCATAGAAGACTTGAAGAATGGCCCAATTGCCACTGCAATCAGCACAGCAAAATATGTAGTAGTAGATAACATCGCCACAGACAAAAGGATGACCTACTGGCGAGAAGTAGCCCTTGGCCATGGATACAAAAGCATGATCACCTTGCCGCTGAATACCAATGGCAAGGTGATCGGCACACTCAATCTATATATGGGTGAAGCAGGCGCTTTTGAGCCAAGAGTGGTCGATTTGCTTGATCAATTCGCCAACAACGTATCGTTTGCTGTCTCTGCCTCGGAGGCAGACAGGGCAAAACAAATTGCTGAAGATGCATTACAAAAAAGCAGAACCTTATTTCATACCTTGGCCCAGTCTTCCCCAGTTGGCATATTCCATACCAATGCTAAAGGACATTTCATTTATGTGAATAAAAGCTGGTCAGACATTACCGAGACCAAACTGGAACAAGCGACTAGCAATCGCTGGCTGAACGCCTTGTATGAAGAAGATCGCCCTCGTATCAGTGCCAAATGGAAAGAAGCACTTTCGACTAAACAGACATTTAATCAAGAGTTCAGGTTTATACGTGCCGATGGCAAAACTGTCTGGGTAAAAGGCCAAGCTGCTACAGAATACGATGAGCACCACCATTTTATGGGCTTTGTTGGCACAATTACTGACATCACCATACTCAAGAATAATGAAGAACAGCACCGCATGTCACGCGCTGTATTTGAAAATACGCGTGAAGGTATCATGGTGACCGATGAAAATAGCCGCATCATGATGGTCAACTCAGCATTTACCGACATCACTGGCTATGATTCGGAAGAAGTCATCAATCTATCGCCCAAACTGCTTAATTCTGGCCGGCATGATGACTCGTTCTTCTCTGACTTGTGGGATATCCTGATACAAACAGGCCACTGGCAAGGCGAGATGTGGAATCGCCGAAAAAACGGTGAGGTTTACCCCCAATTAATGAGCATCAGTTCAATTAAAAACGAGCTGGGCGACACTACTAATTACGTGGCTGTATTTGCTGATATATCCAATATCAAAGCCTCCGAAGACCAGTTGGAATTTCTCGCGCATCACGACCCGCTCACTCACCTGCCTAATCGCTTGATGCTACTTTCAAGGCTGGATCACGCGGTTGAAGTCGCGCGGCGCGAAGGCAAGATGATTGCCTTATTGATGCTTGACCTGGACCGCTTTAAAAACGTGAATGATAGTTTTGGCCATCTTGCTGGAGATGAGCTGCTGCAGCAAGTTGCCAAGCGACTCCTCAACAAGCTAAGGGCCGTGGATACGGTAACGCGGCTGGGTGGCGATGAATTCACCATTCTGATTGAAGGTATTAACTCGCAAGAAGATGTAAGTAAGATCGCCAGCAGTATCATTACGGCTTTAGAAGCGCCCTGGACGCTTTCCAATAATGTTGAAGTACGCATAGGCACTAGCATCGGGGTGAGCATGTTCCCTGGGCATGGTGAATCAGCACTGGAGCTTTTACAACATGCGGATGCTGCCTTGTATCAAGCCAAGAATGCTGGCCGCGGCTGCATACGATATTTCTCAGAAAGCCTGACACAAGCAGCGCGCGATCGTTTTCATATTGAATCAAGGTTACGACAAGCTATCCCCAATAATGAATTACGCGTGTATTACCAGCCTAAGGTAGATATACGTTCAGGCCGCATCATCGGCGCTGAAGCCTTGGTGAGATGGCAAGACCCAGTAGACGGCCTGATCATGCCATTTATATTTATCGGCATTGCAGAAGAAACAGGCCTGATCAAGTCGCTAGGTGAATGGGTATTAGCTGAAACCTGCAGGCAAGGTAAAGAATGGATAGACGCGGGTTTGCTACCACTCAACTTAGCCGTGAATCTCTCGGCCCATCAATTTCACCACGGAAACATCGTAAGAACACTCTCTGATGTGCTGGAAATCACGCAATTCCCCGCGGAATATCTGGAGCTTGAGCTGACGGAAAGCATATTGATGCAACGTGAGAGTGAAATGGTTGAAACGCTGAATCAATTGCGTAGCAAAGGCGTCAGCCTCTCGATTGATGATTTTGGTACAGGCTATTCATCACTGGCCTACCTCAAGACATTCCCTCTTGATGTACTAAAGATCGACCGCAGCTTTGTAATGGATATTGAAAAAGATGAAGATGACCGTGCGATCACCGCGACTATCATCAAGATTGCTCACACGTTAGGCTTGAAAGTAGTTGCTGAAGGCGTAGAAACACAGCAGCAACTAGAGTTTCTCGATGCGCATGGCTGCGATATGTACCAAGGCTACCTGATGGGAAAACCCATGCCAGCAGCTGATTTTATTACGCTATTAAAACGGATTAATCACTAGAACTAAGTGCAACGCTCAAATCGTTGCAAACATGGCCACCACAGCAAGCGCCATCATAAATGTAGCCAGCCAGCCTAATGATTTAAGGCGTCTAGAGATGACAAACTGCCCCATAATCTCAGGCTTCACTGCCATCAGCATCATCACCGCCATAATCGGTACTGAAATCACCCCGTTAATCACTGCGCTCCAGTACAACGCTTTAATCGGGTCTATTGCACTAAAACTCAAACCAACACCGATCAAGGTAGATAACACAATAATCGCGTAGAACGGTTTTGCCATTTTTGGTGAGAGCTCCAAGCTATGCTCCCACTTAAATGCCCCTGCCATCGCATAAGCAGATGCACCAGCCAGCACAGGGATAGCAAGCAGGCCTGTTCCAATGATACCTGCGCTGAATAACAAGAATGCAAACTCACCTGCGATTGGTCTCAATGCTAATGCTGCTTGCGCAGAGGTTTGTATATCGCTGATGCCATGCAAATTGAGCGTAACGGCTGTCGTCAAAATAATAAAAAAAGCGACCAGATTAGAAAACCCCATGCCAATAATCGTATCAATCTTAATGCGCCGCAGGCTATCTGCGGCTTGCTCAGGGGCAGCAATCAATGGTTTTGATTGTGGGTCAGCAAGCTGCTCCTCTACCTCTTGCGAAGCTTGCCAGAAAAACAGATACGGGCTGATGGTAGTACCAAATACCGCCACCACGGTGGTTATGTACTCTGTTTGCCAGCTGATATGTGGGAATAGTGACGTGACGAGCACCTGCGTCCAAGGGATATGCACCACAAATGCAGTGGCTACGTAAGCCAGAAGCGATAATGTAAGCCACTTGAGAATGCGCACATAACGGCGGTAAGGAATAAACACCTGCAACAGCAATGAGGCCAAACCAAATATCAGCGCGTAGAGATGCGCAGAGCCGCCCACAATCAATTTAAACGCTTCGCCCATGGCAGAGATGTCAGCGGCGATATTAATGGTGTTAGCGACCAGCAATAAGCTCAACACGCCATAAAGTAACCAAGCTGGGAAATGTTGCTGGATATTGTCAGCGAGTCCACGACCCGTCACCCTGCCGATTTTTGCGCTGACGATTTGTATGCTTACCATCAAGGGGTATGTGAACAATACAGTCCACAACATGTTCATGCCAAACTGCGCCCCAGCCTGGGAATAGGTCGCTATGCCACTTGGGTCATCGTCTGCCGCCCCAGTAATCAGGCCAGGCCCTAGTTTTTTCAATAAGCGATTAACTTGCTGGGTTGGGATTAACTTCATCAGGCATGGCTTCCATCAAGGGCTTGCTGTAGAAGCTGGACTATACGTCAATCGCCCCTAGCTTAGTAGCGCACGGCGGTCTCGTTTTAGACAATTATTACTAGGCTTGATAAATAATATCTGAATGCTAGAGAAAGCGTGCCCACAAACGTGCGCCCGTCTCTTTCAGGCGCTTGAGCAAAGAGCGATGCTCCCATTCAGATAGCGTGATTTGTTTTGAGTCTTGCAAGTCTTTTTCATACAGTGCTTGCATGCGGTCGGCAAAGTCTTGCCCTAGAATCACGGCATTGATTTCCTGATTATTTAAAAAGCTACGCCAGTCCATATTGCTTGAGCCCACAGTGGACCACACGCCATCAATCATTGCAGTTTTTGCATGTAAGAATGCATCTTGCCGCTCGTAGATCTTCACACCAGCTTCGAGTAATTCATCATAGTAAGAGTGTGATGCGTACAACACCAGGTTAGAGTCAGTCGTGCTTGGCAACAATATGCGCACATCTACACCACGCCCTGCCGCCTCTTTAAGCGCCGCCAGCATTTGCTTGTCAGGCACGAAATAGGCATTGGTAATGTATATCTGGCTCTCAGCACTATTAATCGCCGAGATCAAAGTCACATACATCAAACTGAATGGATCATCAGGTGTACTGCCGATAGCGCGTACAACGTCTCGTCCAGCACTTACTGGCGCGGGGAAATAGTCATGATTTTCAAGTGGCTCGCCTTTTTGCTTTTCCCAACTCGTCATAAATAGTTTCTGGAATTCGCCTACGACTGGGCCCTCCATCCTCATGTGGGTGTCCCGCCAGGCAAGTCCCTCTGACTTTTTAGTTTGCTTGCCATCTTCGGTCTTATCTTCGAGCGATTCTTTGTGGCGTTTGCTACTACCGAGACTGGCAAATGTGCTACCGAAAGAACCTGATGAATACACACTACTGATATTGATACCGCCGACATAGGCAATCTTGCCATCTATCACCAACAGCTTGCGATGGTCTCGCTCATTCAACTCCCAGCCCTTTCGTGTATTCAAGGGGTTAATTGGATTGTATTCAATGACGTGCGCACCAGCATCAACTAAAGGTTGAAAGAAAGATTTTGGGGTATTCAAAGAACCGACACTGTCATAAATCAGGTTAACCTGCACACCCTCAAGTTGCTTCTGTAACAGGGCATCCACAAAGCGCTGGCCTATATCGTCTGGCTCAAGTATGAAAGTTTCCATATCAATCGTATCAGTTGCCTGTGCGATTGCAGCAAACATGGATTCATATGTGGCTGGGCCATCTACCAACAAATCAACATGGTTACCGACCATTAGTGGGCTATCGCCAATCTCTTGCTCAATCGCCAGATGGCGGTCAAAGATATTGGTGTCATCTGCACCTTTTTGCAGTTTTGCTAATATCGCTTTACTTTGCTTATTGGATAATGGGCCCCGCGCACCCTCCATGTGTATAGGCTTTGGAGAGTGAAGTGCCATATCTGGATTGATAGTGGGTAATGATCCGCAGCCCGCTAACAAGAAAGGTAAAGACAAGAAAAATGGCTGCAACCACTTAAAGGCATCATGCTTTAAGTGGTTCATATGCGAGCCCTATCTAATTTAAATCTTATGTATTCAAAGCTTACATAAAACCGATCCAGATATCGTTGCAAATCTCACCCCATTCAATCTCTTAATTAATTACATGATATGAGGCGTATTGACTCTAACTTGGTCAATTACGCCCCACATCTTTACAATAGTCATGACAACTAAATTACATCGTAGTTACACGAACACCTGCTGTATCAACACTCTTCACTCCTTCAATCTTGGCAGCAATATCTTTTACGTGATCAAGCGCATCTTCACTAGCTAATTGACCTTTAAGCACTACCACGCCCTTTGTGGTTTCTACGCTAACGTCAAAACCCTTGGTCACGCTATCAGCCAAGATCGCTGATTTCACTTTGGTGGTAATCCAGCTATCAGAAACTTCACGCTTAGCTTTATCAGCAGTTTTATTGCTATCAGGTGTTTTGACAGTGTTATCTACACTCTTAACACCATCGACTGCCTTGGCAATGCTTCCAGCACGTGATTTTGCTGCTGAACTAGTAGCTGAACCCTCTAAAGTCACTACGCCATTCGTTGTGGTCACATCAATTTTTGATTTCTTCAGGCCATCATCTGTCAACAATTTCGCCTTAATTTTCGCAGTGATCGCAGTATCGCTAAGGGTAGCGCCTACGCCATCACTATGCGCTTCAGGTGCTGAAGCGTCTGCCAACATAATGCGAGTATCAGCAGCATTTGCTACTGAAAAATGCATGCAAGCGACTAAAGCGGTTGCAGATAGTGCCTTATAGATTGCAGAAGTGTTTTTAAAAGATTTCATGGTGGTCTCCTTAACATTAACGAAAGATTTAATACTGAAAAATCAGCATTTCTTCAACTGATGTAATGCAAAGCATCAAATAGAAGAAGATGTGCTTATTATGATTTCTCAGAAAAAAGTCACCATAGTCGCTAGCTGATAATGCTGTAGGAGTTATCTGATATAACGCGGACAGGATTGATTAAGCTGGCGGAGAGGGAGGGATTTGAACCCTCGATACGCTTTCACGTATGCCTGATTTCGAGTCAGGTACATTCAACCACTCTGCCACCTCTCCGATGGCCTAGATTATAGCGTTGAGTCCCTCTGATAAATACAGCCTGTGTGTAAATTAAGGTTAACCATATATTTTGCCAACTGGACAAGATTGCAAAACTTGTAGAAACTTGGCTTATGCAAGCCATTTTCTCCCCCGTCACCATCGTTATCTGTATTTCGCTGATGCTATCTGCATGTGACAAACCAGCACCGCTACCAAGCCCAAAAGCCCAGAACAACAATAAAGAAATAGTGATTGTCACGCACAACGGCCCCAATACTTATTACATTGATGGCGAAAATCAATCGGCTGGGCTGGAATATGATTTAGTCAGTCTATTCATGAAAGATTTGGGGCCTGAATACACGGTTAGGTACTTGATTGTGGACAATATCTCACAGGTAATCCCAGCACTGATGAAAGGGCAAGCTAATATCGCAGCGGCTGACCTTACCATTACCCCCGTAAGAAAGCAGTTGGTGGTATTCAGCGAGCCTTACCAAAGCGTGCAAGAAAAGCTGGTATATAACAAATCCCAAAACAGCAAACCAAGATCACTCAAAGATTTAATCGGTAGGAAAATTGCTGTGACAGCAGGCACGAGTTACGCAGAGCGCCTGCAAACTCTAAAACAGAAAGAGCCTGAGCTCAGGTGGGATCTGCTGACTAATGCAGGGGCTGATGAACTACTGGAGCAAGTTGCACAAGGCAAGCTAGATTACACCGTAGCAGATAGCCACATTGTCTCCATGCTACAAAATTACTACCCTAATCTGGGTGATGAGATGGCGATTGGCGAGCCTGAGAAAATCGCCTGGGCATTCCCAAAAAAAGGCCCTTCATGGCTACGTGAGCGTGCTAACAAGTTCTTTGCGCGCATCAGTAAAGACGGCACATTACGCAGCCTGATAGACCGCTACTACGGGCATTCAGATCGCCTTAATCCCGTGGACATCACCACCTTCCTTGGGCGTACGCGCACGACTTTACCTGAATACGTACCACTGTTTAAAGAGGCACAGGAGTTAACCGATATTGATTGGCGTTTGCTGGCAGCCATTAGCTATCAGGAATCTCATTGGGATAGATTCAATACCTCGCCCACCAATGTGCGTGGCTTGATGATGCTGACTGAAAATACTGCCGATTTACTGGGGGTGACGGATAGGCTCGATGCCAAGCAAAGCATTATGGGCGGCGCGCGTTACATTATGTCGTTGAAAGACATGATACCCAAACGCATAGAAGAGCCAGACCGCACATGGCTCGCACTGGCCGCTTACAACATTGGCTATGCGCACCTTGAAGATGCAAGAGTATTGGCACAACGCTTGGCGCTCAATCCAGATAGCTGGGCTGACCTTAAAAAGGTGCTGCCGCTATTGAATAAAGCCGAATACTACACGACCCTGAAATATGGCTATGCCAGTGGCGGCGCGCCAGTGGTATTTGTGGAATCAATACGCAGCTACCATAAGGTGCTTGAGAAATACGAGCCACAACACAGGCCGATATTACCGAGCTTTAATACTAGCAATCTCAACTTTATAGAGCAGCAGTTAAGCCTTGGTAATATCTCACCTGCTATCCCGCGTTAGACTGCAGCCCAGTTAAACTGGCTTGATCTCTGTGATATTACCCATGTACTCACGTAACACCTGTGGCACTGTTACGCTGCCATCAGCATTCTGGTAATTTTCAAGCACAGCCACCAGTGTGCGACCAACTGCCAAGCCTGAGCCATTCAAGGTATGTACTAGTTCAGTTTTGCCTGTTTCATTACGGAAACGCGCCTGCAAACGTCTTGCTTGAAAAGCCTCACAATTAGAGACAGATGAAATCTCGCGATAAGTATTTTGTGCAGGTAGCCAAACTTCCAGATCGTAAGTCTTGGCAGCGCCAAAGCCCATGTCACCAGTACACAATGAAACGACGCGATATGGCAGTTCTAACGCCTTGAGAATATTCTCAGCATGGCCAACCATCTCTTCCAGTGCTTCATAACTTTTTTCTGGATGGACGATCTGTACCATTTCCACTTTATCAAACTGGTGCTGGCGTATCATGCCACGGGTATCACGCCCATAAGAGCCAGCCTCGGAGCGGAAGCACGGCGTATGTGCTGTGAGCTTGATAGGCAAGGATTCCAGCGGCACGATTTCATCACGCACGGTATTGGTCAAAGTGACTTCTGAAGTTGGGATCAGATAGAGCTTGCTGTCATTGTGCGAAAGCGAAAACAAATCTTCTTCAAACTTCGGCAATTGGCCTGTACCAGTCAACGTTTCAGCATTAACCAGATAAGGCGTGTAGCACTCTTCATATCCATGCTTACCAGTCTGCGTATCTAGCATGAATTGCGCTAAGGCTCGATGTAGTTTGGCGATCTGACCACGCATCAAGGTAAAGCGCGTACCGGCCAGTTTGGTGCCTGTATCAAAATCCAACCCCAAAGGCGTACCTACATCAGTGTGGTCTTTGATCTCAAAATCAAACGTGCGTGGCGTACCAACTTTGCGTACTTCTACATTATTTTCTTCAGTTTTTCCAGCTGGCACGCTCTCATGCGGCAGGTTGGGCACGTTGAGTAATATGTTCTGCAACTCAGATTGGATCTGCTCAAGACGTGTTTCATCAGCCTTTAGTTGTTGACCTAGGCCAGCCACTTCAGCCAAAATCGCGCTAACATCTTCGCCTTTAGATTTTGCAATGCCAATCTGCTTAGAGGTCGCATTGCGTTTGGCTTGCAAGTCTTGTGTGCGGGTTTGTACGGTTTTACGTTCCTGCTCCAGCGCAGTGAAACTTGCTGTATCGAAACTAAAACCGCGGGCAGCGAGTTTGCTGACTACTGCATCTAAATCGTTACGCAACTGCTGAATATCTAACATGCTATTTCCTAATTATTTTTACTATTTCTTTTTTGAATGCTTTTGCTTGGCTTCATGATCAAGCTGTTTGAGGCGCTGCAGCTTTTCGCCAATTTTACCCTCTAGGCCGCGTGGCGTGGGCATATAAAACTCAATCACCTGTAGATCATCAGGGAAATAATCTACACCTGCGGCAAAAGCATCAGGCTCATTGTGCGCATAACGATACTCTTTGCCGTAATCCAACTCTTTCATCAGCTTGGTCGGCGCATTGCGTAAATGTAGGGGTACGTTGCGCGATTTATCCTGTGAGATAAATGCCTTAGCCTGGTTGTAGGCCATATAAGCAGCATTGCTCTTAGGTGCGACTGCACAGTAGATTACGGCATTGGATAATGCTAATTCGCCTTCTGGCGAACCAAGCCGTTCATATATCTGGCAAGCTTCGAGCGCCATAGTCTGGGCGCGTGGGTCGGCAATACCAATGTCTTCAATCGCCATACGCATAATGCGGCGACCCAGATACAAAGGATCTGCCCCACCATCAATCATGCGAAGAAACCAATAGAGGGCGGCATCAGGGTTAGAGCCACGCACCGATTTGTGTAGCGCAGATATCTGGTCGTAAAAGGCTTCGCCACCTTTATCAAAGATACGCAGCTTGCTGGCCATCGTACTTTGCAGAAAGGTCTCATCAATATGCGTAATATTGGCGGACTGCGCTGCATTAAACAGGCCTTCCAGAAAATTAAGCAAGCGGCGCGCATCACCATCGGCATAAGCCAGTATTTCGGACTTAACGCCCTCTTCTACCGTCACGCCTTCACCCACAGCCTGTTGTGCACGCTGGAATAAAAGCCCTAGCTCTTCTTCAGATAAAGCCTTGAGCACGAAGACCTGTGCACGACTTAATAACGCACTATTCACTTCAAACGACGGATTCTCAGTGGTCGCGCCTATAAAAGTCAGCAAACCACTTTCAACAAACGGGAGAAATGCATCCTGCTGCGACTTATTGAATCGGTGGACTTCATCAACAAACATGATGGTACGGCGACCAGACTGCTGCAGACTATATTCGGCCTGCTCGACAGCGGCACGAATATCCTTCACGCCAGCTAGCACAGCTGACAATGGAATAAACTCAGCATCTGAAGCATTGGCAATCAGCCGTGCAAGCGTGGTCTTGCCTACTCCAGGTGGGCCCCAGAGTATCATCGATGGCAACTTGCCTGAGGTAAAAGCCAGCTGCAGCGGCTTACCCTCAGCCAGCAAATGCGACTGCCCGACCACTTCGTCTATCGTCTGCGGGCGTAGTCGTTCTGCAAGCGGGGCTTGTGGCGCATTCGGTTTAAAGAATGAATTCAATTGAGCAGGCTATAAAGAAACGAGCCTATATTGGAACATGGATTGCCTCAGGTGGCAAACCGGCCTGATATCGCTCCCAAGCCATATTATAAGCACACTCCAGATGCTTGACCTTTAGCTTGATGTCAAACAAGGGCGCTGTATAGCGTTTAGCTTTCAATTTCTCGCGCATCGCCAGATATTCTGGAGGGTGCGTTGCATAAAAAATTGCCAACTCTTCATAGGCTTTAAACGAATCCACAACTAGCTCAGGCATTTCAAGTGCATACAACAAAGAACCAGCCCCACGTGATGACGTTTGCTCGCTCATACAGGTAATCATCGGCAAACCCTGCCAGAGCGCTTCTGCACCTGTGGTGTGGGCATTATGCCAACGGCTATCCAAAAACAAGTCAGCGAGTTGAAGTCTCCCCACATGTTCTGCCAATGATGTACGGTGCGCGAAGACCAATCTGCTTTTACTTACACCACTGGTCTCAGCTTCTTGCATTAAATTCTCTTCTGTCTCCAAATTGTCAGTCAACAACCAGAGCACACTTTGGGGCATCGCTTTTAATAGATTCATCCAGACATTAAAGACCAGAGGTTCTATTTTGTAGCTATTATTCAAACTGCAAAATACAAAACCGTCATCCGGCAACCCATATTGATCGCGCTTAAATAATGTAGCTGAATTGCTAATGGCAATATCATAAGGCCACAATGAACCAGGCAGACGAACCAACTTCTCTTGCCAATAATGATCTGTTCCATTTGTGCAAAGCACATCATCGACCATCGTATAATCAATAAAATCAGCACCTGTAGTTGCTTGATATCCAAGATACTGCATTTGCAGCGGCGCAGGTTTTAATGCAAAAAGCTCTGGCCTAGAATGTGTTGTGTAACCCGCTAGGTCTATCAATATATCTATTTCATCTTCAGCAATTTTTGCGGCAATTTCGGGCACACTCATTGATGCAACATCAAGAAAAACATCGCATGATTGCTCTATATCTATACGATAATGGTCTGTTTTTTTATTGTTATATAAAGAATAGGCATATACTTCGAACTGATTTCTATCGTGTAAACCATAAATCTGACAAGTTAAGATCGAAGTTGCATGCTGGCGGAAATCTGGGGAGATGTACGCTATCCTTATTTTTGGTTTTGTTTTCCTAACATGTTCAATTGGTTTTAAACCAGATTTTTGTATTCCTATTTTATGATTAGTTGATATCAGGTGACCTATCATTAGTCGGTATGTATTGTTTAATCGCGAGGATAATATTTCAAATGCGTAACCTGCCGATTTGAATGGCGAATCACCCAAGTTCTCTGGGGCAAGCTGTTTTTCCATAAAGCTCTCATATGCATCCAAGTTCTCCCAATAGCAAACTTTTTTCTCACGATACTTGGATTCGAGATATAAATGGCGCGCATCAACTCTTATGGCCTTTGCTTCCTGAGTTGTTTTAAGTTGCGTTAAATAGTCCATCAACACTGCTGGATCATATTCCCTTGCAAGCGCTATTGCCTGATTCGCTTCATCCAGTCGTTGTAAAGCTGCTAAACAAATACCACGCTGTAGATTTAACTGTGCCTGTTTAGGCTCGATTTTTAAGCCTGCCTCACATATATTTAAAGCTTCGTGGTATTTAAAAATAGTAATCAAATTATCTGCGTAATTGAAATATGTCTGAAAGATTTCTGGCAGGCGTTCTAAGGCATTTTTATTGTGTGCAAGCGCCTCTTTTCTTTTACCTAGTTTAGTTAATACAGCACCTCGATTTATTAAAGCAATCGCCAAGTTAGGGGCAAGTTCTAGCGCCTGATTGTAGTGTTCGAGTGCATCTTCATATTTATCCAGATGCGCTTCCAGCACAGCAAGATTACCAATCAGTTGGGGATGGCATGGCAACAACGATAATGCCTCTAAGGCATATGGGAGTGCTTCTTCAAATCGCATGCGTTCAGAATAAAGAGTTGCCACAGCACTGAGTGTAGTGGGGGTTCGGGATAGCTCCAGCGCACTTTGAAAAGCAATTAAAGCTTCATTAAGTCGGTGTTGCTGGTGTAATGTACTCCCTAGATTGAACCAGTATTGAAGTGTTTTTTCTGTTGAGCTCACGCTTTTAATACCACAGTGATGGAATTTTTGTCAGAAGGTTATTCATACTAAATACATAAAAAAAGCGCCCTATTTAGGACGCTTTTGAGCTTAAATAAATTATTGAGGAGGTAGATTAGCCGATTGAGAAGTTTTTGTAAAAGCGGCTGTACCATTAATCTGAGTGCCAGTGCCATACGCATCTAAATTGTAGCTAAGACCCGCCTGTGCAGCTCGAGAACCCGCAAAGAAACCTGAAAGGTTTATATATCCGCCTGAAGGCCCTCCGTTTGCAGAGCCACCAGCACTAAAAGTACCAGTTAAAGTTCCACCACTAATACTCCCTAAGCTACCATTAAAATTCGCATCATATGTGCCAGCAGCTGCGCCCCCATTCATGGTTAAGTTAAGATTACCAGTCAAGTGTTGCTGGCCAAAATCCACATTCAGGGAACCGCTATTTAATTTACCAGTGTTACCCTGTGTGTCCACTGGGCTAGTGCCCCCCACAAGATTATAGGTCGCGTTATATCCACTGATCGATGCAACATCAGAATTGAGAGAAGCCAAATCAGAAAGTGACGTTGGGGTGCCGTAGATAAAGTGAGGATTATTGTAAGTGCTAGAAGAGCCATCAACATGATATGGCCCGCTACCATTATATGTGTAATCATAACTTTCTTGCTCGGTTACAGTGCCACTGACTCTAAACCAAGACAAAGCACCAACACTGCCCTTATCTAAGGTTTGCGCACCTGCAGATGCAGTGACAGTGTCTGTTCCGATCGCTGTATAATTATTACTTGGTTCATTATAGGTATATTTGAGTTCTGCCTTTACGAAGTTACCAGCACTATCAAAGTTAAAGGATGATGTCTCCGTCTGATTCTCATAACCAAAATCATATGAGAGAGGCGTGAATACTCCTTCACCACCATCACCTGCGTAGGCAAAGGCAGCGCCATCAGCATTCTTAACGGTAACAATAGACGCTAAACTTCCATCCTCATTTCTGATTTCGCCCCCGCGGTAGGTATTGTTTTGATCTTGCCCCTTATTTTGCTCGTTATAGGCAGTGTTTGTATTACTTGGGCCTCTTGCACCAACACCTTCAGTGTTATCACCATAGCTTGGCGCGCCACTACCTACAACGGCCGTTTGACCACGGAATAAAATCAAATTTCCTTTGTCATTAAAAACAAAAATAGAGCCATGATTACAATGCGCCATGAGCTTGCCACGATATTCAGCAAGATATTCAGAACCACGGATACCGATAGTAGCTACAGGCGTAGAAACCTTGTAATTAGGCTTGTTAGCATGACCTACAACACCAGTAATTGCGCGCAAACCACCTTCAATCAGGCGGAAGAATGCTTTTTCTGTACCATCTGTTTTACCGGTATAGCTGTAATCTTCAACCTTGAATTCAGTATTAGGTTGAAATGACATATAGCCACCATCTGTAAAGCGCACTTGCACACGTCCATCGGTAGTTTTGATAGTATCCCCAGGATTGATATCATCACCTTTAATCGCTTGTGATGCGCTTCCATCGCCACGCAAAATAGTGGCTCCGCCCAATGCGAACTCCACGCGCCCTGCTGATGCTATCGCATGCAAAGAAAAAGTAGCAGATATAATGCCAGCCATAATGGCGGTGCGATTTAAATTAAATAGTTTGTTATTGCTGCTAATTGTTTTCATTTTCTATCCCTTTAGCGCTTGATTCATCAGGTGTATTAAATTGCAAGAATTTCTCTAAACTTGACTTACCAGTTGAAGTCTTTACGTATATTGATTGAAATTACTGTGCGCTCATAGCCAAACAGACTGATATTTGAATCGTTATTCAGATAACTGAACTGTGGTTTGACCGTTAAGCCTGGGAATGGGGCATAGCGCACACCTACTGAAAAATCGTATTGCTTATCATGACGCTCGGCCAAAAAGTTCGGGTCTTGTCCATCATAACTTCTATTTTCATAACTAGAATTCGCATAAGCTACGGTTTTGTAATTCACTGCAAACTGACCACCAGCGCGTATTCCATAGATGTCATCGGATGCCAAGTAATCAGCAGACGAGTTATCTGCCTCTTCTTTACCGCCGTATGCGCTTAAGAATATAACAGGCGCTTTATCGCCCGCAAACGCATGACCCCAACCTGCGCCAAGCAGTTTACGACGTGAGTCACGTACGCTTTGGGTTGCATATTCAAGATTAATCAGTTGAGCAAATATACTGACTTGGTTGACATCATCAACGTCGCGCTGCCATTGACCAGTGTAGCTAGTAGATTTCAAAAACTGAACACTGTTGACATCAAAGTCATTACGGCTGACGCTTGCTGTAAACGTATCGATATATTTTTTGTAGCTGACACCAACATTTGTATCAATATAGCTAGGATTAAAAGCATCAGTGTCTCTGTTGCTACGTGCGCTACCTTGAACACCGCCAAATACAGTGAAATCTTTAGCTACGGGAGCCTTGAAAGATACACCGCCACTTAATACACCATATGCACTGCCTGTTTCTATTGACGTATTGGAAAGCGGTAGTGGAATTGTTGGGTTAATACCCGCTGCAATAATAGAGCCATTTGATGTTGCACTATTAATATTAGTGTCGTATCCCAAACCAAGATCAATGTATGCAGCAAAAGTTGTTGCCTGACCAGTCGCTTTATCGATCGCTAAAATGTTGTCTTTCACTAATTTAGAGATAGCAGGATCAAGCTTGTCTGACTGTATATTATTGAATTCGGCTTTTGCATTTTCTGGCTCACCAGCAATGAAATAAGCTCTTGCCAACATTGCACGGGCATCAGCATTGTTTGGTTGAACTGCTAATACACGTTCAAAAGCAAAAATTGCACGTGAAGCATTGCCTGTTTCAACTGCGGAAACACCAAATAGATAGTCATAATCCACATTACCAGCTTTGTCAGACTCTAAGGGTTCAAGCAACTGATAAGCAGCTTTATAATCACGCGCTTTGAGAAGTTCGGCAGCTTTTTCGGTATTAGCATCACCAGCAAAACCAATAAATGAGTAGGAGATTAAGAAAGTAGCTGCAATTAAGCTACAAAGGTGTGTTTTCTGCATATTTAGAACGTCCCCGTAAATTTGTTTAAATATTTCAGTTTAAGTTATTAGAATTTAACTTTAACTATACATATAGATTCAGTTTTTTTAAACATATCGTTCAAAAAATATCCATATAAAGTCCATTTGTTGTGAGTTTACAACATTTTCTATTTGTAACTAACAAAGCTAGCTGAATTAACTGCTTAGTCGCCCACCAGATCAGCGCCAGAAGGCGGGCTGAACTTGAACACCTGCGAGTTAAGTTTTGGGTTGCGCTCCAACTTATTAAACTCGATTAGCGTAACGTGACCAAAGCTGTCATGCAGCTCCATTTGATTTAACACATCGGCCTTAAACCCAAGATAAATAGTGTCAAAGCCACTTTCTTTATCTTTTGGAATAGCTTGCACCCAGTCAAGATTATCCTGACGACCTTCATTCTTTAGTTCGAAGGCTTTATCCATATCTTTGCCACCAGCCAGTAGTGCTGCGGGGCTTGAGCCTAGCGCCTTACTAATGGTGCGCACTGTCACCTGATTAAGGTCTGGGTCGTATAGCCATACCTTTTCACCATCACCCACGATTTGTTGCACATAGGGTTTGTTGTAATCCCAACGAAATTTTCCTGGACGCTGTAACTGCATGCTGCCATCAACCTCCTGCAACTTACGGCCTTGACCATCAACCACCGTCTGGTGAAACTGCGCACGGATCGCGTTGGTATTTTGATAAAAGGATTTAAGGCTGTCGATGCCATCGGCAAAAGCTTCTAGTGGCAATAACGTAGAAAAAATTAAAATTACTGAAATCTTTGCGAATCTGTTCTTGGTTGGCATTTTTGTCTTGTACTAAGTTGAGTATTAATCTTGATTGGTATTAGGTGCAATCACTTCGCGATTGCCATTGCTTTGCATCGCTGTGACTAGGCCCGCGCGCTCCATTTCCTCGATGAGGCGAGCGGCACGGTTATAGCCAATACGCAATTGGCGTTGCACGCCTGAAATCGAAGCTCGGCGGGTTTTGAGCACAATGGCAACGGCTTCGTCATACAGTGGGTCAGCTTCGCCGCCACCTTCACTCAGCTCGCCTGCTTCGCCGCCCTCTTCTGCTACATTATTGAGGATGCCTTCGATATAGTTTGGCTCACCTAACGATTTGATATGGTCAACAACACGATGCACTTCCTGGTCTGAAACAAAGGCACCATGGATACGTTGCGGATAGCTGGTGCCGGGTGGTTGGTAAAGCATATCACCCTGCCCTAACAAAGCCTCTGCACCCATTTGATCAAGAATCGTGCGTGAATCAATTTTGCTGGAAACCTGAAATGCTACACGGGTTGGAATATTGGCTTTAATCAAGCCAGTAATCACATCTACCGATGGACGCTGCGTTGCCAAAATAAGATGAATGCCAGATGCACGAGCTTTTTGTGCCAAGCGCGCAATCAGCTCCTCTACTTTTTTCCCAACGACCATCATCATGTCAGCCAATTCATCAATCACCACCACAATCAAGGGCAGCTCTTCCAGCGGTTCAGGGCTGTCTGGTGTCAAGGTAAATGGATGGGTGATTGGCTTACCGTCTTTGATTGCTTCACGAATCTTCTGGTTAAAGCCCGCAAGGTTACGCACGCCAAGCACAGACATCAGCTTGTAACGGCGCTCCATCTCGGCTACACACCAGTTAAGTGCGTTAGCAGCTTGGCGCATATCGGTTACCACTGGAGCAAGCAAATGTGGAATACCTTCATAAACTGAAAGCTCAAGCATTTTAGGGTCAACCAGTATCAGTCTGACTTTGCTCGGCTCTGCTTTATATAGCAGGCTCAGAATCATGGCATTGATGGCGACTGACTTACCTGAGCCAGTGGTACCCGCAACCAGCACGTGGGGCATTTTTGCCAGATCAGCAACTACAGGCTTGCCCGCAATATCTTTACCCATAGCCATGGCCAATGGCGAATTCACATCTGCATAGACTTGCGAGCCCATGATCTCTGACAGGAATACGATTTGTCGTTTCGGGTTAGGAATTTCCAGACCCATGTATGTTTTGCCTGGAATAGTCTCAACCACACGGATACTCACTACTGAAAGTGCACGCGCCAAGTCTTTGGAAAGATTGGCAACTTGGCTACCCTTTACTCCCGCAGCTGGCTCAAGCTCATAACGCGTAATCACCGGGCCTGGCAATGCGGTAATGACTTTAACTTCAATACCAAAATCCATGAGCTTGCGTTCAATCAGGCGAGAGGTAAAATCCAGCGTTTCTGCTGATTGTAACTCGACTTCGCCATGCGGTTGGTCAAGCAAATGTAATGGCGGCAATGGTGAATCAGGCATGGTTTCGAAAAGCGGCGATTGACGCTCTTTTTCAACCCGGTCACTCTTGGCGATTTCAAGCACAGGCACTTCTATCTTGACGGGCGCGTGATCTTCAACACGCTTGCGTTCGCTGTCCACAAACTCGGTACGTAATTGCTCAGCCACTTTACCGAGCTTTCGGTCTTGCCTGTCTTGCAATTTATCGCTAATAAACTGGCTGGTATTGATGATCGCACCGCCCAGCTTCTCGGCGATCATGATCCATGACCATCCTGTAAATAGACTGAATCCCGTTGCAAGTAAGAGTAATAACAACATGGTCGAGCCAGTAAAACCAAGCATGGACTCAAGCATATGATCAACCACTGAACCTAGCATGCCACCTGGATTTAAAGGTAAATGTGCAGGTAGTGAAATAATGTGACCGACTTCCAATGCTGATGATGCAATCAACAGCATGAAAAACCCCACAATATTGAACAAAAGTAAGGGGCGCTCGTTAGCAGCGACAATCTCAAGCCTCAGATACACCAGCCACATGGCATAAAAAGCAAACACGACCAGCCACCAAGCAGATAGCCCAAACAGATAAAGCAGAATATCGGATATCCATGCACCTGCTGCGCCGCCTGCATTTTTAATAGAGGCACTATCACTAGCGCTGTGTGACCAGGAAGAGTCTTGTGGATGATAAGTGGCGAGGATAACTGTGAGATAAATACCAATGACGACTAAAGCCAGCCACCAAGCTTCTTTAATCAAACCATTGCCGGCACTACTATCCGTGAGCGGTAGAGTTTCACGGCGGCTATTAAGGGCGCGTTTCTTATTCTTGAAAAACAAGGTGTTTTCGTACCTGAACGAGGTTAATATTGAAAAGATTATAGCAGTATCAAGTCAGTCGCGCGAAAGCACATATTTATAGTAGAAACATTGCACAATTTGCCATTAAACTTCACATTTGAAATTCTAAAAATAATTGTAAATTATGACCCTGACTGAACTTCGTTATGTCGTTGCCGTATCACGTGAACGTCATTTTGGCCGCGCAGCAGAAGCTTGCTTTGTTAGCCAACCCACACTCAGCGTAGGCATCAAAAAGCTTGAGGAAGAACTTGGCATTTCGATCTTTGAGCGTGGTTCAAATGAAATTACGCTAACAGCGGTAGGCGAACTGATTGTCGCCCAAGCTGCGCGCATACTGGAAGAAGCCGCGGGCATTAAAAGCATCGCCCAACAAAGTGGCGACCCATTGGCGCATCCATTACGTATAGGCGCCATCTACACGGCAGGACCTTACTTGCTGCCACAGATGTTGCCTTATTTAAAACAGCATGCGCCCGCAATGCAGCTCATTATTCAAGAAAGTTACACAGGTAACTTACGAGAGCAACTCAAAGCTGGCAAAGTTGATGTGATTATTATCTCGCTCCCATTCTCAGAGCCCGGAATTGTCACACAAGCACTTTATGATGAGCCTTTTCAACTAGCATTACCCTCAGACCATGCATGGAATAAGCGAAAAACCATCAGCGCAGAATCATTAGGTGAAGAAACCGTTCTATTGCTAGGCGCTGGGCATTGCTTCCGTGACCAGGTCATTAAAATGTGCCCAAAACTCGCGAATAGCCAAAATGAGAATGGTATTCAGCAAACGTTGGAAGGCAGCTCCCTGGAAACCATACGTTATATGGTGGCCTCTGGTGTGGGCATGACCATACTGCCTTGCACTGCCTGCATACCAACGCGTGAAGAAAATCGCATGCTGATCTTTAAATCTTTCGATCCGCCCGCACCTATGCGTAGAATGGCATTGGCATGGCGTAAGAGCTTCCCTAGGCCTGAAGCAATCGCTATCGTTAGAGCCGCGATTCTGAACGCAAAATTGAATGGCGTAATACCGCTTGATTTGCCTGCATCTGACAATTGGGTAGGATAAATACCGATAGCCTAAGCACATTGAACTGATATATATAATCAATTTGTACTATTAAGAAGTAGAACCTAAGATGGCAATCTTTGTCATCTCCTTACTAACCAGATTTTTGATATGGAGAATTAATCATGGATATTGGCATTTCACAAAAAGACCGCAAAAAAATCGCTGAAGGCTTATCAGGCTTTTTGGCCGACACTTATACTTTGTACCTGAAAACTCATTACTTCCACTGGAATGTAACAGGCCCACAGTTCCGTACATTGCACCTGATGTTTGAAGAGCAATACAACGAACTCTGGTTGGCAACAGACCTCATTGCTGAACGCATCCGCTCACTTGATTTTGTTGCACCTGGCACCTACAAAGATTTCAGCAAGCTGACTTCTATTAAAGAAACCGATGGCGTACCTGATGCACATGACATGATCAAGGAATTGATTGATGGCCATGAAACCGTTGTACGGACAGCGAGAAAATTAATCCCGATTGCTGATGCAGCTACCGATGAAGTCACCACTGATTTGGCAACACAGCGTCTGCAAGTGCATGAAAAAACCGCATGGATGTTGCGCAGTTTGTTGGCTAAGTAATTATTGATCGAATAACTACCAACATAAGCATTCAGCAATATAACAAGCATTTAACAGGTATTCAGGAGCTTTAAGCATGGCGACAAGACACATTCATTTACTCATACTGGGCTCAGGCCCAGCGGGCTATTCAGCCGCGGTATATGCTGCGCGCGCAAACCTTAAACCAGTGTTGATCACTGGTATCGCCCAAGGCGGTCAATTGATGACGACGACAGAAGTCGACAATTGGCCAGCGGATGCCGATGGCGTGCAAGGCCCAGAGTTAATGGCGCGTTTTCAAAAACATGCGGAACGCTTCAATACGGAAATGATTTTTGATCATATCCATACTGCCAAACTCACCGAAAAACCGATTCGGTTGATTGGTGATGCTGGTGAATACACTTGTGATGCCTTGATTATTGCGACTGGTGCTTCTGCGCAATATTTAGGTTTGCCATCTGAAGAAGCTTTCGCAGGCAAAGGCGTTTCTGCCTGTGCGACTTGCGATGGTTTCTTCTATCGCAACCAGGAAGTCGCTGTAGTCGGTGGCGGTAACACTGCAGTGGAAGAGGCTCTGTATCTGTCTAATATTTCCAGCAAAGTCACGCTGGTGCATAGACGTGACAAATTCAAGGCTGAAGCAATCTTGGTAGATAAAGTGAATGAGCGCGTAAAAGAAGGCAAGATTGAACTGCAACTCTTTTCTACGCTAGATGAAGTGCTCGGCGACCAAACGGGTGTGACTGGCATGCGCCTTAAAAATGTGCAGGATGGCAGCAGCAAAGACATCCCGCTCAAAGGCGTGTTTATCGCGATTGGTCATAAGCCAAACACAGACATCTTTGAAGGCCAGCTTGAAATGGAAGGCGGTTACATCGTCACCCAAGCGGGCCGCAAAGGTAACTTCACTGCCACCAGCGTACCAGGCGTATTTGCTGCGGGAGATGTGCAAGATCATGTATATCGTCAAGCCGTGACCAGCGCTGGTACAGGTTGTATGGCAGCGCTTGATGCAGAGCGTTACCTTGATGGGTTATCCGAAGCAGTTGTAGAGTAATTTAAGTAGCAAAACAAAAACGCAGGCACAGGATAAACCCTGACCTGCGTTTTTTATTTTGGCCAGCGCGCCTATAATTAGCTGACTCATACCTCTTAGGTTGCTTACCGCTATGTCAGACAAACGTCCGAATAAAGACCAAGCACCCGATCAAACGATTGATGAAACAGAGCGGCTACTTTTTAAAGAGGCCGTTAAAGATGCGCGGCCACTTAAAGCCAAGCGCATCGAACCACATATCCCTCGCCCCAAACCCATTCCCCAACAATTTATTCGTGACGAAAGACAAGCGCTCATTGACTCACTGAGTGACGGCTATATTCCCGCGCATGAGCTTGAAAGTGGTGAAGAACTTTTGTATCTGCGTGACGGCCATTCACCTGACATATTGAGCAAGTTACGACGCGGCCATTGGGTAGTACAAGCCAGTATTGACCTGCATGGCCTAATTGTCGATGAAGCACGTCTGTATGTTGCCGAGTTTTTATCTGAATGTAAAAAACGTGGCGTACGCTGTGTACGTATTGTGCATGGTAAGGGGCTAGGCTCGCGCAATAAAGAACCTATCCTTAAACACAAACTGCGTAACTGGTTGATGCAAAAAGATGAAGTGATTGCTTATGCACAGGCAAAAGCGAATGATGGTGGTAGTGGCGCAGTGTTGGTATTGCTTAAAGCGAATTGAAAAAAATATTTAAATAATTTTCAGGTCAACGCGATGGATAAGCTGGCGTTAATGCCTACAAGCTGATTAACTTAAAAATGACAGATTAGAATCAACATAGATTTAGAATCAACCAGTAAATAAATCCAAACATTATCAATTGATCTATTCTCAATACTGATATGTATTTCAAGAGCATTCCATGAAGCATCCACTCAATAGCATTATCCATCTATTCAGCAGCTTGGTTTTAATCGTTGGTTTTCAAGGCATACTTCACGCAGATGACGATTTAATCAACGCTGACTTAAGCCATTTAAGCCTGACGCAAGCCGAGCAGCTATTCAGCAAGAATAATAAGGAAGTGCTTGCCGCAAAACGTGCTGTTGAAGGTTCTGAGGCAGATACTTTAACCGCTGGACAAAAACCTAACCCAGTATTGTCTATGGGTGTTTCCAGCTTCAACCTGAATCGCAAACAGGGCAACACCAATCCTAATGGCAGCAATTCACTAGAGAATAAAACGCTGGATAGCGGCCTGCAGCTTAACCAGCTATTTGAACGCGGCAATAAGCGTGAATTGCGTTTGGCATCAGCCGAGAATGCAGTCAAAGCCTCCAAGCTGGATTTCAAGGATACGTTTCGTCAACAAAAGCTCGTGTTAAAAGGTGCTTATTACGATCTACTGTTGGCTCAAGAATCTGAGCAAATACAAAAAAACAATGTAGCACTCTATGAAAAAAGCCTGCAAGCCGCCGACTTGCGCTTGAAAGCAGGTGACATATCAGCCACTGATGTTGCGCGTATTCGGGTAGATGCATTGCGGGCAAAAAATGATCAACGACAATCTGTTGCTGATCGTGAGAAAGCCCAAGCGAACCTAGCCTACCTGATTGGGCAAGAGAAAGTAGCTAGCAGCATTGTGGCCACTGACACATGGCCAAGCCTTAATTTAGGCGCATCAGAAGTGATTGATCACGATACTGCCACCGACGAAACCATATTAAGCCAGCGCGCCGATATTCAAGCAGCTGATGCCCGCGCCCAACAAGCTGAAGATAACCGTCGCTTGGCGCAATCGTTAAAAACTAGGGATGTGACAGTCGGCGTGCAATACGATCACTTCCCTGGCCAAAACCCAGGGGTGGGTGAAGATACCGTAGGGGCTTCAGTCAGCATTCCCCTCTTCACCAGCTATCAATATCAAGGCGAGATCGCTCGGGCAGAAGTTGATTTCACCTCTGCACTTGAAGCCAAAGAACAAACACGTGCAGCAGCACTCGGTGAAATCACCCGAGCCCGTGCCGACCTCAATGCAGCGACTGAAAAAGTACAGCGCGTAGATGGTGAAATGCTTAGCGAAGCTAAAAAAGCAGCTGATGCCGCCGAATTCGCTTATCAGCATGGAGCTATGAATGTCACTGATTTATTAGATGCAAGGCGCGTACTGCGCGCACTTGAACTTGATGCCGCCGTTGTGCGTGCAGACTATGCAAAATCGCTTGCCACATGGCAAGCCGCTATTAATCCTGAGGAAGCACCATGAAATACCCGATTTCAGCTATTAATATAGCCATCAATGCAGTATTTTTAGGCACACTGGCTTTCAACTTGGCAACCGTGCATCAAGCGCATGCGGATACGACCAAAACAGCCAAGACCATCACTAATGAAATCGTGCTGCCGCCGAATTCCCCTCAACTCACCAGCCTGAAAATTGAGCCTGTGATTGAAGTCACGGCACCAGTGACTGACCCATTGAACGGCAAGATTATTTTTGATGAAAATCACACTTCGCGCATCAGTTCATCTGTGTTGGGTCGCGCCATCAAAATCAACGTGCAAATTGGCGACAAAGTAAAAGCAGGCCAAGTATTGCTAGTGATGGATTCACCTGACCTTGGTAGCGCACTCGCCGATGCACGCAAGGCAGATGCTGATCTCGCCCTTAAAAAACAGGCACATGATCGCAGCAAAATGCTGCTTGAAGGTGGTGTCATAGCGCAGAAAGAGTTTGAAGGAACGCAAGCTGATTTGGCGCAATCAGCGGCTGAATCGCAACGGGCACGCGCGCGCCTCACAAATCTTGGCGCTGGTGGTGGCAACTCCAGTGAAAGCTATACCTTGCGTTCCCCCATTTCTGGCGTGGTAGTCGATAGACAAGCCAATCCAGGTAGCGAAATCAGGCCTGATGCAGCAGCGCCTTTATTCACGATTACCGACCCTAACTTTCTGTGGGCAACCATTGATCTGCCAGAGCGTGACTTATCTAAAGTCGGTGAAAACCAGCCATTGAGCATAGAAGTAGATGCCTACCCTGATGAAGTATTTAAGGGGCGTGTGCTCTCAATAGGCGCGATGGTTGACCCTAGCACGCGACGTATTTCTGTGCGTTGCGCTGTAGAGGGCAAGGGTAAGCTGAAGCCAGAGATGTATGCCCGCATTACACCACTGAGTACCGCCAACACCAAGGTGATACGCCTCCCCAATACAGCGATGATTACCGAAGGATTGTATAACTACGTATTCGTTGAGGTATCTCCTGGTCGTATCGTAAAACGCCAAGTCACGCTAAATTCACAAGGACGAGACTTTGCGACCGTGAAAGAAGGCTTGAGTGTCGGCGACCGCCTGGTAACGTCTGGCGCGATTCTTTTAAACTCTGAGCTGGCATCGGGTAAATAGGCATGTTGGGTAAAATCATTACGTTTTCACTGCAGCAGCGCGCCTTTGTGCTGCTCAGCGCCGTCATACTTGCTATTGCTGGCTGGTTTGCAGTGACCAACCTACCCATCGAAGCCTTCCCTGATGTAGAAGATGTGCACGTCGGTATCGTCACGCAAGCCAGTGGCTTGGCCCCTGAAGAAGTTGAACGGGTAGTCACGCTGCCTATTGAGCATGAGATGAGTGGCGTGCCACATCTCACCCAAATGCGCTCTGTATCCATCGTCGGGCTTTCAGTCATCACGCTCACATTCTCTGAAAAAACCGATGATTATTTTGCGCGCCAACAAGTGCTTGAACGTTTGCAAGGAGTTGGTCTACCCGCCGCTTATCAACCAACGCTCGCACCATTGACCACGGCAGTAGGGGAGATCTTCCGCTACCTGGTTGAAGCGCCTAAAGATACCCCGCAACGCGAGATTCGTGCGATTCAAGACTGGCAGATTCGCCCCACTCTGCGTACCGTGCCAGGAGTAGCTGATATCACCAGCTTTGGTGGTTCAGTAAAAGAATATCAAGTAAAACTTGATCCATACTTACTAAAGAAATTCGACATCAGCATCGACCAGGTCAACAAGGCGCTAGCGAACAACAGCACCAATGTTGGCGGTGGTAACCTGCACCGTGGCGATGAGGCATTGGTAGTACGTGGCATTGGGCTATACAAAAGTCTGGATGACATTGCCCAAACAGTGATTACCTCCCATGATGGAAAACCAATCCTGGTGAGTGATATTGGTAAAGTGGAAATTGGTGACCGACCACGTTCAGGCATTGTTTCGTTCAACGACAAAGATGATGTGATTGAAGGTATTGTTATTATGAGCAAGGGCCAGAACCCCGCCCACGTCATAGCTGCCCTGCAGGACAAAGTAAAAGAGATCAACGAAAAACTACCACCTGGCGTGAAACTGGTACCGTTTTATGACCGCACTAACTTGATTCACCACACGGTACACACCGTCACTGAAAACCTGATTGTGGGTGCGGTGTTAGTGGTTGCGATATTGATAGTATTTTTACGTAACTGGCGTGCCGCCTTGATCGTGGCCTCAGTCATTCCACTTTCGTTATTATTTGCCTTCATCATCATGGATATCCGTGGCGTTTCGGCCAACCTGATTTCACTAGGTGCAGTCGACTTCGGGATTATCATCGATAGTGCGGTGGTACTGGTAGAAGCACTGATGGTGCGGCTAGCGATGGCACAGACTGATAAATATCCACAGCAGGGAAATTACGGCTGGCGCATCAACACCCTCAAACAAACCGCGATTGAAATGGGGCGCCCTATCCTCTTCTCAAAAGCCATTATCATCTTGGCATTCTTGCCCATATTCACCTTTCAGCGAGTTGAGGGCAAAATCTTCTCACCCATGGCATTTACCCTAAGTTTCGCCCTGCTTGGCGCAATCACACTCACGCTGACGCTGGTCCCTGCTCTGCTTTCTTTCACCATGCGCCGTTCGGACATGGCAGAGAAACATAGCAAATGGATGGATAAGATTCAGCAAAATTATCGCAAGATGCTGTTGCGTGCTGGCGAATTCAAAATACCGGTACTCGCTGTTTCCATAGGCCTGCTTGTGGTTTCACTACTGCTTGCCCCGAGACTGGGATCAGAGTTCTTACCTAAGCTGGATGAAGGCAATATCTGGCTCACCATAAGCCTACCGCCTTCTACTGCACTTGAGAAAACCAAAGAGGTAGAAAAACATGTGCGCCAGATTCTATTGAGCTATAAAGAGGTGAATCTGGTCGTTAGCCACATGGGACGGCCTGATGATGGTACCGACCCTAAAGGTCCGAATAATATCGAAATACTGGCAGACCTGAAACCACGCGACACGTGGAGCTTTGCCACCAAGGATGAACTGATTACCAGCATGTCGGAAAAAATCCATCAGATTCCTGGCATCCCCACCAACTTCTCGCAAGTGATTCAGGATAACGTCGAAGAAGCATTATCTGGTGTTAAAGGCGAAATCTCAGTCAAGATATTTGGCCCTGATCTAGGGATTCTTGAAGCGAAAGCCGATGAAGTCGTTGATGTATTAAATACGGTAAAAGGCGCAACCGATGTTGCCGCCATCCGAATCTCAGGCAACTCCGAGCTAGATATCACGCTGGATCGCGGCAAGCTGGCACGCTATGGCATGAATGTCAGCGATGTGAATACAACCGTGCAAACCGCACTGGCTGGCAATGCCGCCAATACATTCTATGAAGGCGAACGCAGCTTTGATATTACCCTGCGCCTGGACTTACCTTATCGTGATGCGGTAGACGACATTGCGGAACTGCCAATTGCCCTGCCTGATGGTTCGGGCACCATCCCGTTAAGTGAAGTAGCCACTATAGAAGTGAAACAGGGTGCATCACGTGTCAGCCGTGAAGGCGTATCACGGATTGTCGCCATCAAGGCCAACCTGATTGATCGCGACCAAGGCAGCTTTGTTAAAGAGGCGATGGAAAAAGTAAAAGCGCAGGTCAATCTACCCCCTGGCTACACCATGACATGGGGTGGCCAGTTTGAAAACCAGCAACGCGCCATGAAGCGACTTGAAGTCATCGTACCGCTATCCATATTGCTGATTTTTGTGCTTCTATTCACTGCTTTCCGCTCCATACGTAATGCACTTCTAGTATTGCTGATGATTCCATTCACACTGATTGGCGGTCTTGCTGGCTTAGGTTTTGCAGGCTTGCATCTATCAGTATCGGCTGCCGTTGGCTTTATTGCCCTCGCCGGCATTTCCGTGCAAAACGGCGTGATTATGGTGGAACAGATCAAGCACTTGATTCGCGAAGGTATGGCAGTTAGCGAAGCCGTGCTAGAAGGTGCCGTTGCCAGATTACGCCCTATATTGATGACCGCCCTGATGGCGGGCTTGGGCTTGATGCCTGCCGCACTCTCGCACAGCATAGGTTCAGAAACTCAACGCCCATTTGCAGTGGTGATTGTTGGCGGCTTGATCACCGCGACGTTCTTCACACTCTTACTGCTACCGCTGCTATTCCCATTCTTCTCTGATGAAAAGAAAAGCCGTGCCTGGAAAGGCGGGCAATAGTAGCTAATGAATAAGGCGCAATGCTGTTAAGCCATTGCGCCTTATTCATGTCCACGGGCTAACAGCGCCAGTTCTTAGTAAATGCCTACGCGCTGGTAATTTGCTCCAAATGATCAGCAAAGTTTTCTCTTAAGACAGGGGGTAACGATTTAATCGTCAAAGCATGGCGCAAGGTTTCTGCGTTGCCCTCTTCTAGTTTTTGCATGCCTAATGCTGCACGTATGCTGATACTTTGTGGGTCACGTTCTAACAGCTGTATTTCATCTCCCGCCCCAACTTCGCCTTCGGTTAACACCTTGTGATAAAAACCGCTGCGGCCACTCACCAAAAACTCGCGGACCACTCCAGGCTTGCCAATTTTGTGACCAAACTTGAAACATGGATTACGCGGCATGGTTACCTGAATAACCGCCTCGCCGATGGACAATATATCGCCTATGTAGGCGTCATCTTCAAGTAAGCCGCTAATAGTGAAATTCTCACCAAAGGTGCCGTAAGGTAAGTGTTCTATGCCAAGAAATTGTTGCCAATATTGATAATGCTCAAGTGGGTAACTATAAGCGGCCTGATATTCACCGCCATGTACCGTCAAATCTGCCTGGCCATCCCCTATTAGATTGTTGAATCCCAACCAGACCCGACCAGGCTGAGGCAACTTATATATGCCTGTTGATATCAGTGTGCCATGCATACTGACTGCTTCTGGCATGGCCACGTTTACTGAGATGAGCTTCATAATGCGTCACTCCTTATGGAATAAAACCATACACAAGCTTAACTACTGTTGATTGATCAAGCATACTGCTTCAGCGGCAATCCCCTCACCCCGTCCAGTAAAGCCGAGTTTTTCTGTCGTTGTTGCTTTTACATTCACTGCATCAAGCGCTATACCAATATCTTCAGCAATATGTTCACGCATCGTGGTGATGTAAGGGGCGAGCTTGGGTGCTTCGGCGATCACTGTGGCGTCGATATTAACAACGACATAGCCTTTGTCATTGACCAGCGCCACCACATGCTTCAGCAACTGGCGTGAATCGATGCCTTTATAACGCTCATCAGTATCAGGGAAATGCTTGCCGATATCGCCAAGCGCTGCCGCACCTAATAGGGCATCACAAATAGCATGCAGCAATACATCCGCATCAGAATGGCCTTTCAAGCCTTTTTCATAGGGAATATCAACACCGCCGATAATGCAGCGCCGCCCTTCTACTAGCTGATGTACATCAAAGCCGTGGCCTATTCTCAATTGCTTTTCCTTTACTTGGTTTTGCTGGCTAATTAGTTTTTACGGCTAATCTGGACACATCTGCCTGCAAAATAGCTTCTATCAATGCCAAATCTTCTGGGTAAGTGACTTTAAGATTACGCAGCTCACCTAGGACTAATTTGGGGTGATGGCCAAGCGCCTCAATCGCTTGTGCTTCATCAGTCGCCACACTAGATTTTTCTGCCGCAAGCTTCAGTGCTTCAACCAACATGCCATAACGGAACATCTGCGGCGTTTGTGCCTGCCAGAGATGGTCTCTTGGCTCAGTATGCGCGACACGCTGCTCGTCGTCAGCACGCTTGAGGGTGTCAGCCAAAGGTATCGCCAGCAAACCACCAACCGCATCATTTTCCAATTTATCAAGCAAGCGATTCAGCAAGCCATCAGTCAAACCGGGCCTAGCTGCATCATGCACCAGAACCCAGTCATCTGGGTCTATGTGGCCGCTCAATTCGCCAAGGCCGTTCAATACCGTTTGCGAACGGATAATACCTCCGCAACGATAAATCCGGGTTTTGTCACTGATTTGAATCTTGGCTGCATCCCATTCCAAATCATCTGCACTCAGTAATACAGCCACTGAACTGATGCGGTTGCTTGATGAAAATACGCGCAAGGTCTGCTCAATCATGGGGCGCCCTGAAAGTGGCAAATATTGTTTAGGTACTTGTGATCCCATGCGGCTACCAGCGCCAGCTGCGGGAATAATGACGTGAAATATAGGCATGCCTTATTTTAGCATGCGGTCATTTAGATTCTGGTATTAGAGCCCTAAAAGTGCAGGTAGATCACGCACTGAATCAATCACCCAATCGGGCTTGATAGTAGATGCCTCAAAATAGCCTTGTCTGAATTTACCAGTTCTAACTAATACCCCCTTAATCCCAGCAGCTTGCGCACCGCCGATGTCGGAATCAATATCATCTCCAACCATGATGACCTCCGACGGTTTCAAGCCCATATCATCTAATGCGATCTGGAAGAAATCTGCAGACGGTTTGCCGATGATCATCGAGGTGCTACCACTTGCATACTCCAGCCCGGCAATAAAGCTGCCGATATCCATTTGCAAACCATATTCGGTTTCCCAAAACTTGTTTTTATGAATGGCGATTAGCTTGGCATCATCCATCAGGCAATTAAATAATTCGTTCAACAGTTTGTAAGACCATGCATCGCCAATATCGCCAACAACGATGAACTCGGCTTCTGTATTCGATTGCCGAAATTCAGCGAAGTCTTTTTTGACATCATCAGCCAGTAGAAAACGGCAAATAGGTTTGGATTGTTTGCGTAAATAAAGCAAAGCCGCCTGTGGTGCACTAATGATTTCTTCTCTCTCAACATCAAGCCCAAACGCGCTGATCTTCTTTTGTAAGGAATCAAGCGACAAAGTGCTGGTGTTGGTCACGAAACGGCAGGCGATGCCTTTTGCACGGATGCTTGCAACCGCGTCCATTGCCCCATCAATCTGGCTTTTACCTACATAAAGTACGCCATCAAGGTCAAACAGAATGCCCTTGATTGAAGAAATCTGGGCTGTTGGTGAATGGTTCATGGCAATCACTCCGTGATATATCCACAAGATATACGCAGATTTTATGCCAGATATGACTGCAATACGACGAGGGTGTTTTGAGGAGGGTTAATATTCTCCGCACTGCCTAAACAGCATGGCCTATTGGAAGTTATGCAAGTAAAGCACTATTTTCGCGGATAGCATCACTCACCAATGCATGCAGGCCTTCAGCATTATTGTCTTTAACATGGGCCACTATCTGCTGGCGCATGCCGAGTGCCCAAAAGCGTTTAAGGTGACTTGCGATATCGTGTTTTGCTTGCTCTACATCGGGATAGGAACGGAAAAAATCGCCAATCTGGTTGGCCATGGTCACTAAGGTTTCAATCTTCATATTGAGCTATCTTCATTGTTGTTATTTATACAAAACTCTATCCGCACGGCTGTAAATCACGTGCTGATGGCTGCGGGCAAAACCAACCAGCGTGAGTCCACAACCTTGCGCAATCCTGATCGCAAGGCCTGTAGGGGCTGATATAGCCACTAGCATGGGGATGCCCGCTGTGATTACTTTTTGCACCATTTCATAGCTGGCACGGCTCGTCGTAAGCACAAACCCCTCTTTAGATGTGCCAGCCAACGCCATTGCACCAATCAGTTTGTCCAGCGCGTTATGGCGGCCTACATCTTCGCGCACCATCACAACCTCACCATCGGGTTTTACCCATGCGCTGGCGTGAGTAGCTCCTGTCAGTGCTTGTAGTTCCTGTTTCGCCTGAATTGCCTGATGGGCTTTATAGATGGCTGCGCTATCAAACTGCAGATTGCTTTCGATCAAAGTCTCTGGAATACGCAGCGCCTGATCAAGACTTTCGGAACCACATAAACCACAACCTGTGCGGCCAGCCATGCTGCGACGACGTTCTTTTAGCTGTTGGAATCGCTCGGTAGCGACATCAAGATGAAGCTCTATGCCTTTTTCCTGATGCACGATTTCAATGTCATAGAGCTCTTTTGCTGAGGTCAAAATACCTTCGGATAAAGAAAATCCAAGCGCAAACTCTTTTAAGTCTTGCGGTGTTGCCAGCATGACCGCGTGTGAAATGCCGTTGTAAATGAGCGCAATCGGCACTTCTTCTGCAACGCAATCATCAAGCGCCTCAAGCTGACCTTGATGCGATTTTTGCACAGGGTAAATACTGGTAGTTGCATCCACCATGACCGTTTTTTTAATAGCCAAATCGTTCACTTTTTTAAATCCAGATACCCGTAGAAAATAAGCTATTGCGCAGCTTGTTCAGAGGCCACTTGCGCAAAACCAATCTGCTCCTCGCTGAACTCCTGGTAATTACGTTGCCAATCGGAAAGCTGTGAAACACGAGTGACCTGCACCGCAGTGACCTTGAATTCAGGGCAATTGGTTGCCCAATCTGAATTATCGGTCGTAATCACATTCGCCCCAGACTCAGGGTGATGGAAGGTAGTATAAATCACGCCAGGCTGCACCCGCTCGGTAATCTTGGCGCGCAATACCGTTTGCCCTGCACGGCTATTGATACCGACCCAATCATTCTCTTTAATACCACGGTCTTCAGCATCATGTGGGTGTATCTCCACGCGATCTTCTGTATGCCACGCCACATTGTTGGTGCGACGAGTCTGGGCGCCCACGTTGTATTGTGAAAGTATGCGGCCTGTAGTCAGAATCAATGGGTATTTGGCATTGACCTTCTCGGTAGTCGGCACGTATTCGGTGATAAAGAACTTGCCTTTGCCGCGTACGAATTCATCAATGTGCATAGTCGGCGTGCCACTTGGATGCTCATCGTTGCAAGGCCATTGCACGCTGCCGAGTTCATCCAGTTTCTGCTGGCTCACGCCCTTGAATGTTGGGGTTAGTTCAGCGATTTCATCCAGAATGTCCCAGGCGCTCTTGTAGTTCATGGGGTAACCCAATGCGTTGGATAGCATGGCGGTGATTTCCCAATCTTCCTTGCCGCCATTTTTCGGTGTCATCACACGGCGAACAGGTGAAATACGGCGCTCGGCATTGGTAAAGGTGCCGCTCTTCTCAAGGAATGATGCACCTGGCAAGAATACATGAGCGTACATCGCGGTTTCATTGAGGAATAGATCCTGCACAATCACGCATTCCATAGACTCTAGCGCATGCGTCACATGCTGGGTATTAGGGTCAGATTGCGCAATGTCTTCGCCATTGCAATAAAGTGCCTTAAAGCCGCCCTCACCTGCTAAATCCAGCATATTAGGGATACGCAAACCAGGCTCATTAGAAAGTGGCCTGCCCCATGCCTTTTCAAACAAGGCACGTGCGGCATCATCCGAAACATGGCGATAACCTGTAAATTCATGTGGCATGGAGCCCATATCGCACGAACCCTGTACGTTATTTTGCCCACGCAGCGGGTTAACACCCACGCCTTCACGCCCAAGATTTCCTGTTGCCATAGCAAGGTTAGCAATGCCCATCACCATGGTAGAGCCTTGGCTGTGTTCGGTCACGCCCAATCCGTAATAAATCGCGCCATTGCCGCCTGTAGCAAACAATCTGGCAGCTGCACGAATTTCTTCTGCTTTAATCCCTAATTCCTCTGACAAAGCTTCTGGAGAGTTTTGTGGCTTGGCAACGAAATCGCGCCAAATCACAAAAGAATCCCACTCGCAACGCGCTTTAACAAAGTCTTCGTCAACAAGTCCTTCAGTGACCACTACATGAGCCATGGCTGAAATCAACGCCACGTTGGTACCAGGACGCAATTTGAGGTGATAATTCGCTTTTACATGCGGTGAAGAAACTAGGTCAATCGCACGTGGATCAGCAACAATCAGCTTCGCACCTTCACGCAGACGCCGCTTCATTTGTGAGCCGAATACTGGGTGACCATCCGTTGGGTTAGCACCTATCACCATGATGACATCAGATTTCATCACCGAATCAAAGGTCTGCGTACCAGCGGATTCACCCAGGGTTTGTTTGAGGCCATATCCTGTGGGAGAGTGGCAAACGCGGGCACAGGTATCTACGTTGTTAGTGCCAAATACAGCACGTACCAGTTTTTGCACTACATAGACTTCTTCGTTGGTGCAGCGTGATGACGTGATTGCACCTGCTGAATGCTTGCCGTATTTAGCTTGGATGCGTGTGATTTCGCTGGCTGCGTAATTAATCGCTTCATCCCATGACACTTCTTGCCATGGGTCGTGAATGCTCTTGCGGATCATCGGTTTGGTGATGCGGTCTTTGTGCGTGGTGTAACCCCAAGCAAAACGCCCTTTTACGCAAGAATGACCATGATTGGCCCCACCGTCCTTGTTTGGCACCATGCGGACGACTTCTTCACCACGCATTTCGGCATTGAACGAACAACCCACGCCACAATAGGCACAGGTAGTTGTCACGCTGTGTTCAGGCAAACCCTGTTCAATCACGGATTTTTCCATCAGCGTAGCCGTTGGGCAGGCAGCGACACAAGCGCCGCAGGAAACGCATTCCGAATCCATGAAATCGTTAATACCAGCAGCTACTTTTGATTCAAATCCACGGCCTTCAATCGTCAGTGCAAACGTACCTTGTGTTTCTTCGCAAGCACGCACACAACGTGAGCAGACAATGCACTTAGAAGGGTCAAACGTGAAATATGGGTTAGATTCATCTTTTTCAGCCTTGAGGTGATTTTCACCTTCATAGCCATAGCGCACTTCGCGCAGGCCTACTGCACCTGCCATGTCTTGCAATTCGCAATCACCATTAGTAGCGCAAGTTAGGCAATCTAGCGGATGGTCTGAGATATACAACTCCATCACACCACGGCGCACATCAGCTAATTTTTTGCTTTGTGTATGTACTTTCAGGCCTTCATCCACGGGCGTAGTACAAGATGCAGGGAAACCACGCCTGCCCTCAACTTCAACGAGGCACAAACGACATGAACCAAAAGGCTCCAGGCTATCAGTAGCGCACAGTTTCGGAATAGTAATTCCAGCCACCATCGCCGCATGGATGAGGGAGGTGCCCGATGGCACAGTGACTTGCTGGCCATCAATCTCCAGCGTCACCTGTTTGTCAGATTTTCGGGCGGGTGTCGCGTAATCTTTTTGCTTGTCCATGTCGTTCTCCTCGTACTGCTTATTTTCTAATAGTTAGGTATTAAATAGGGTTACGCTGCATGTTCTTTTTGTTGCAGCCCAAAATCTTCAGGGAAATGATTAATCGCGCTTAACACTGGGTAAGGCGTCATGCCGCCAAGTGCGCAAAGTGAACCATGCAACATGGTGTCGCTCAGATCGCGTACCAATGCGATATTCTTGGCGTGGTCTTTACCTGCAATGATCTTATCAATCACCTCAACACCTCGCGTTGAACCTATGCGGCAAGGTGTGCATTTCCCACAAGATTCAATCGCGCAAAACTCAAAGGCATAACGCGCCATTTTTGCCATATCGACGGTGTCGTCAAATGCAACAATGCCGCCATGGCCTAGTACAGCCCATATTTCGGCAAATTTCTCATAATCCAGCGGTGTATCGAATTGTGATTCAGGCAAGAATGCGCCCAGCGGCCCACCCACTTGCACAGCACGGATTGGCTTGCCAGTTGCAGAGCCACCGCCATAGTCGTAAAGCAATTCACGCAAGGTAATACCGAACGCTTTCTCAACCAGTCCACCCTGTTTGATATTGCCAGCAAGCTGAATCGGCAAGGTGCCGCGTGATCGCCCCATGCCGTAGTCACGATAAAAAACACTGCCTTTGTCCATGATCATAGGCACGGTGGCGAATGAAATGACATTGTTCACCACGGTAGGTTTGCCGAATAAACCCTCAATCGCAGGTAGTGGTGGCTTGAATCTTACCAGGCCACGCTTGCCTTCCAGGCTTTCGAGCAATGCTGTTTCTTCACCACAGACATAAGCACCCGCAGCACGGCGAACTTCGAGATCGAAATGACGGCCGCTACCAAGTAAATTACGGCCAAGATAACCAGCCTCATAGGCATTACGGATGGCTTCATTCAAGGCCACTTCCGCATGCGGATACTCTGAACGCAGATAGATATAGCCCTGGCTTGCCCCCACTGCGACTGCGGCAATCGTCATGCCTTCAATAAGCACAAACGGGTCATCTTCCATAATCATGCGATCTGAGTAAGTCCCAGAATCGCCTTCATCTGCATTGCAGACGATGTATTTCTGGTCAACTTTGCAATCCAGTACGGTTTTCCATTTGATGCCTGTCGGGAACGCTGCGCCACCTCGGCCTCGCAAGCCTGAATCAGTGACTTGTGCAACGATATCGACTGGTGCAAGATTCAGCGCGTTTTTAAGGCCTTTATAGCCATCGTGCGCAATATAGTCATCCAGCGAAACAGGGTCGGTAATGCCAACACGCGCAAAAGTCAGGCGCTCTTGATTTTTAAGCCAAGGCAGCTGATCAGTAATGCCCAGTTTTAATGCGTGATCGCCGCCATGCAAGAAGTCGCTATCGAACAGACTCGCCACATCACTTGGTTCCACTGGGCCATAGGCAATACGCCCTGCCGCCGCTTCAACCTCGACCAAAGGCTCTAACCAGAACATGCCTCGTGAACCGTTGCGAACAAGCTGAATTTCAATATTGCGCTTGGCTGCTTCTTCCTGGATGAACTCCGCAATCTGGTTTGCGCCAAGAGATAAAGCACTGGAGTCACGCGGAACAAATACCTTAATAGTCATGCTGCCTCGCTATTCATTACAGTCTCTCTAGCACAAGCAATCAGGCCGTCGATCTTACTGGCACTAACTCGCCCATAAACATCGCCATCCAGCATCACCGCTGGGGAACAGGCACAATTGCCTAAACAGTAAACAGGCTCCAAGGTAATAGCACCATCTTCGGTAGTCTCATGAAAATCCACAGATAAATGCGATTTAATATGCTGTTCCAAGGCCTCGCTACCCATGGCTTGGCAAGATTCAGCACGACATACCTGCAAGATATGCTTGCCTGGCACTTGCGTACGGAAATGGTGATAAAAACTGACAACGCCATGCACTTCAGCAACAGAAAGATTAAGTGCTTTAGAAATCAGGCTGTAACTGTCTTCAGGAATAAAACCGAGGTCATCTTGAATGGCGTGTAACAAAGGCAATAATGCGCCTGGCAACTGACTATGCTTCTCAATATGCCGAGTAATCTTCAAGTGAATCTGTGCTAATTGATTTTGTGACAACTTACTCTCCTGTACTGCATCAAATAATTTTTATTATTGATGATATTACGCCTTGTTACATCCTGATACAACCTTAGAAACCAATACAGTGTTCAAGTTCAGTAAAAATATAGTTTAAATAATTGAGACAAGTATTTAGCTATTTTTTACTAAAGTCTAAATTGTAAATTAATTGTAAATTGTAGTAGTCAAAACTTGGCGTTGAGGAATAAACTAGCTGTTCAGGTGAGGGTTGGGTTTAAGCCAACGTTGTTTAATGCAGCTGTTTAAATCCATCAACAATCAAACCATAAAATATACAAATAACTTTTAGTCTCAACTAGCAAAATACTCTCTAGGAGGAGTAAATCATGAGTTTAGAAAGCCTTAAAAATCTGGGCGTAGCACATCCCTATAAAGCGAAATATGACAACTACATTGGTGGCAAATGGGTTGCCCCTGTAGATGGTCAATATTTTGATAATGTCAGCCCAGTCACTGGCAAAGTGTTCTGCCAAGTTGCCCGCTCAACTGAAAAAGACGTCAATCTAGCCTTGGATGCTGCACATGCCGCCAAAGATGCTTGGGGCAAAACCTCGACTACAGATCGAGCCAACATCCTGAATAAGATCGCTGATGCGATGGAAGCTAATCTGGAAAAGATTGCCATCGCTGAAACCATTGATAACGGTAAGCCAATACGTGAAACAACTTTGGCCGATATTCCACTGGCCATTGACCACTTCCGCTACTTTGCAGGCTGTATTCGCGCGCAAGAAGGCTCTATTGGCGAGATTGACCATGACACCATGGCATACCATTTCCATGAGCCACTAGGCGTCGTTGGTCAGATCATTCCTTGGAACTTCCCGATTTTGATGGCAGCCTGGAAACTGGCACCAGCACTGGCTGCTGGTAACTGTATCGTCATGAAACCAGCAGAACAGACACCTGTATCTATTCTGATCGTGATGGAAATCATTGGTCATCTGTTACCACCAGGCACATTGAATATTATCAATGGTTTTGGCCTTGAAGCTGGTAAACCGCTGGCGAGCTCAAGCCGTATCGCAAAGATTGCATTTACGGGTGAGACCACCACTGGCCGCTTGATTATGCAATATGCTTCACAGAACATCATCCCAGTCACACTGGAGCTGGGTGGCAAATCACCAAACGTGTTCTTTGAAGACATCATGGATGCTGATGATGCCTACTTCGACAAGTGCCTGGAAGGTTTCGCGCTGTTTGCACTGAACCAGGGTGAAGTCTGTACCTGCCCATCACGCGCCTTGATTCAGGAATCAATCTACGATGACTTCATTGCCCGTGCGATTGAACGCGTAAAAGCCATCAAGCAAGGCAACCCACTGGAAATGTCGACCATGATTGGTGCACAAGCTTCTAGCGAACAAGTTGAAAAGATCATGTCTTACATCAAGCTTGGTCAAGAAGAAGGCGCTCAGCTACTCACAGGCGGCAAAGCCACCAAACTTGGCGGCGACTTGGGTGGTGGCTACTACATTGAGCCTACCTTGTTTAAAGGCCACAACAAGATGCGTATTTTCCAGGAAGAAATCTTTGGCCCAGTGCTTTCCGTGACCACCTTCAAGGATGAAGCTGAAGCCCTGGCGATTGCCAACGATACCTTGTACGGTTTGGGCGCTGGCGTCTGGACGCGTGATGGTAGCCGTGCATTCCGCATGGGTCGTGGCATTCAGGCTGGTCGCGTTTGGACTAACTGTTACCACCTCTACCCCGCACATGCTGCATTTGGTGGTTACAAGCAGTCTGGTATTGGCCGTGAAAACCACAAGATGATGTTGGATCACTACCAACAAACCAAGAACTTGTTGGTGAGTTACAACCCTAACAAGTTGGGCTTCTTCTAGTTTTAAGTCACTGCGACAGCGAATTGCTGCGTTGTGGGTTGGGCAAAAATATTGCCGTACAATTTGTACTGTCTTCGATTTTTGCCCAACCCACGCCTTGCACTTCATCTGCCTCGTTGACTTAAAGGAGTTATATGATTGCTTCAAGAGTCACTGCAACAGAAGCAGCAGTTAATCTGATTAATACATTAAAAGCGCAGCATGGCGATTTGATGTTTCACCAATCGGGTGGCTGTTGCGATGGCAGTGCACCTATGTGTTACCCCGCAGGCGAATTTTATCTGGGTAGCTCAGACGTTAAAATCGGCGAAGTGGCTGGGGTACCTTTTCACATGAGCGTGAGCCAGTTTCAATATTGGGAGCACACCCATCTCACGTTAGATGCAATTACTGGCACTGGTGGCCAGTTTTCACTTGAGCGCCCTACTGGGTTAAGATTCATCATTCGTTCCAGGTTATACAGTGATGAAGAATGGCAACATCTACCACCAGTCGAAATTTGCGGCTGAATCTACGGAAACACTGAATAAGTGTCTGCGCGGGCGAATTGCTGCGTTGCGCGGCACTCGCAACCTCGCTGTATACCTCATACTATCTCGGTTACTGCGTTCCGTGCGCCTTGCACTTCATCCCGCTCAACGACTTATTCTGCCTTCCCTAACAATTAAAACCAAAGGCGTGACATGTTTGAATCAGTAGAACTTGATCACCAAATCTCCAAAGAAATCTATAAGCAACAAGCGCCGCAATTGCGGGAATCACTTATTGCGATCCAGCAAAAGCTGATTGAGCACAAACCTTTCCCTGTAATCATTCTGATTGGCGGTGTGGATGGCGCGGGTAAAGGTGAAACTGCCAACCTGCTCAACGAATGGATGGATGCACGCCACATTGATACTCATGCATTCGGCGCGCCAACTGCAGATGAAGCGAGCAAACCGCCTATGTGGCGTTTTTGGCAGGCATTGCCACCTAAAGGCGAAATCGGCATTTTCTTTGGTTCGTGGTACACAGCGCCTGTTATCGACAAAGCCTACGGAAAAATTAAACAGCCAGAACTTGATAGCAAACTGCACGATATAGTGCGCTTCGAGCGCATGCTCACTGATGAAGGTGCACTTATTATCAAGATTTGGCTGCACCTTTCTAAAGAGGCACAGAAAGCACGTATCAAAACCCTGCAAAAAGATCCCAAAACCGCATGGCGAGTGAATGAGCAAGACCTGAAGCATCTCAAAATGTATGACAAATTTCGTGGGATTGCTGACCACATGATTAAAGAGACCAGCACTGCCAATGCGCCATGGTTTCTTGTGGAGGGGCTGGATGCTAATTACCGCAACCTGACGGCAGGCCAATATATCCTTGAATCCATCAAATCGCATATTGCCGCACATAGCAAAAAGTCTAAAAAAACCACTGCAAGCGGTTCCGTTATGCCAGCCCTGCCGCCCATCGATGGCGTGCGCATTCTGGATACTCTTAACCTGAACCAAACGCTGGAAGATAGCGTTTACAAAGAACAGCTAGAAGCTTTGCAAGGCCAGCTAAACCTGCTAACAAGGCATCCGAAATTCAATCAAATTGGATTAGTCATTGCATTTGAAGGTGTAGATGCAGCGGGCAAAGGCGGCAGCATACGCCGCATCACTCAAGCGATTGATGCACGCAAATACAAAGTAATCCCCATCGCTGCGCCCAATGAGCAAGAACGCGCGCAGCCCTATCTATGGCGTTTTTGGCAGCACATTCCGAGCAAAGGCCGCATTACGATATTTGACCGTTCCTGGTATGGCCGTGTGCTGGTAGAAAGAGTCGAAGCTTTTTGCAGCCCGCAGGACTGGGGACGTGCCTATGCCGAGATTAATGATTTCGAAGAGCAGCTTGCTCAAAGCAATGTATTACTCATTAAATTCTGGCTGCAAATCAATCAGGAAGAGCAACTCAAACGCTTTGAAAAACGTCAAGAGATCACCTACAAGAACTACAAGATTACGCAGGAAGACTGGCGCAACCGCAAAAAGTGGGATGACTACCAGCAAGCCGCGTGCGACATGATAGAGCGCACCAGCACTGAAGTTGCGCCATGGAAGCTGATTGAAGCCAATGATAAAAACGATGCACGCATCAAAATATTGCGCCACATCTGCAATCTATTAGAAGCAAAGTTAAACAAGCTGTAACGGCAGTTCAAACATAGAAAAGCACTTAGTAATCTAAAGGGGATATATGTATAAAAAAGCACTGACTTCGCTCACCGTATTGTTTTTTATGATGGGGTTTATCACCTGTCTTAATGACATCCTGGTGCCCTACCTCAAAGCGATTTTTAACCTCAATTATGCGCAGGCTGCACTGGTGCAATTCTGCTTCTTTGCCGCCTATGGCCTGACCTCTATTCCGTTCAGCAAATTGATTGAGCGCGTAGGCTATCAAACAGGCATGGTCATCGGCTTTGCCTTGGCCGCACTTGGCTGCTTGTTATTTTACCCAGCAGTGGTCATGCACACCTATGTGCTGTTCCTTGGGGCGCTGTTCGTACTTGCTTCTGGCATTGTGTTGTTACAGGTAGCCGCCAACCCATTCGTTGCGGTCATAGGCCCACAAGCAACTGCATCTTCGCGCTTAACCATGGTGCAGGCGTTTAACTCATTTGGCACTTTTGTCGCGCCCTTTTTCGGCGCCTATTTCATACTCTCAACACTCGCGCATTCCACCAACGCAGCAGGCGTGGTGTATCCATACCTGATGATTGCGCTGGTGCTAGTAATCATCGCTGTGGTGCTATCGCGCATCAATCTGACTGGGCTGGATTCTGCGCAAAAAGATGAGAGCACATGGCGCGAAGTAGTCAGTGAAAAAGGATTGATGCTCGGCATGGTAGGTATTTTTTCCTACGTGGGTGCCGAAGTAGCCATCGGCAGCTTTCTGGTCAACTACATAGTCAGCCTCACGCAAATGCCCGAAACACAAGCCGCATCTCTAGTCGCTTTGTATTGGGCTGGCGCCATGGTCGGCCGCTTTATCGGCATTTTCACCCTCAAAGCCTTTGCGCCAGCTAAAGTTCTCAGTGTGCATGCCGCACTCTCAATTGCGTTGATTATAGTTTCCATGAACAGCTCTGGCATGTTGGCGGTTTACAGCATGGTGTTGGTAGGTTTGTGCAACTCCATCATGTTCCCCACCATCTTTACCCTAGGCATTAAAAACCTTAAAGCAGGACAAGAGAAAAAGGGCTCTGGTTTACTCGCCACAGCTATTCTGGGCGGAGCAGTCGTACCAATGTTTACTGGCTTGCTGGCAGATAGTCTGGGGCTGCATCACGCATTTATATTGCCAGTAGTGTGCTATGCGTATATCGCATGGTTGGGGTTTAAGAACTTGACGAAGGCCGGCAATATTAGCTCTGTTAGTTAGCAAGTAGGGCGTAGTAAACGTTCTGCATTACGCCGAACATTACGGCGTAATGCCTGATAGTTATTGCGCCCTATGCGAGCTACACAGAATGAACAGTGTTTCAGGCAACATACCCAACTGCCTGACGTATTTGATGGAGAGTGTTTTCTGCTTGCGCTTGATCGTGAAAAACACCCATCACAATCGATTTGGCTGGCAAGACGGCAACTACCACGCTGTATGAGGTGTCATCGTCTTCAGACACATTAGCCACAACCTCTATCTTAGAAATTGCATCAAACTCATACTTTATTTCTCTTACTCCAAGCAGCGGCGTGCGGGCAATGTAGACCATCTGCCTGTGCACCTTGTCAAAAATGACTGTTTGTCTCGGGATAAGTAGCCCCATCCTTAAGCAATATCCGCCAAAAAGCCAGAATGCGATTATTGATAAAATTGAGGCGGCAAGCCCGCCGATCTTCGCTGCGCCGACAATCTGGCCCATGCTCTGGATAATCTCAATAAAAATGTAGGAACATGCAATCGCTGCAAGGCCCACGACCACAAACACCGTTCGTAGTGCTCCCATGCTAACGTGCTCTTCGTAGCGAAGTTGGCCTTCAGAGTTGGTGAATGAAAATGCCATGTGTGTCCGAACGTTTCAATTAAGCAATTATGGAGTAATAAGCGTAGCGCAACGCCGGAAACCATCAATCAATACGGGGCAATGCCCTATAGTTATTGCGCCCTACGCGAGCTAACAATATCTTCAGAGCTAGGCACATAGCTTTCCCCATATCTCTCGCTTAAAACCCGCCAGTAAATGCGATTAGGCGTAGCTATTATTAGGGCTTCAGCAAGGGGGCCTTGATCACTTGAAAAACCTGGTTGAAATTCTACGAAAGCAATATTACCTAATAGCTTCCCCTTGAAATCAATCTCCCCCCAGACTTTTCTTCCACAATCCCAAATACCATCAATACTTCCAGAAATGCCTTGATCTTTGACAGTGGCCGTAATTGAAAACCAATCCCCATCGCCGCCCATTTGGCAATATGGACTATTTGTAGCTTTATGTTGCACTTTTACTTTCAGGGCAGCTGGAATTGGACTTGCTACTTCTCGCACATCAATCATGAGGCTATCAACACGTTGTTGATATGCATTTGTTAAGCATTGGGCGTCGTTGCATTTGTTTCGCACGGTTTGCAGCCATTCGCGCTGTTTTGTGCGAATGGAGCTGGCAGGCTTTGCTACCAGCACAGCCACCGAGTAGAGAGAATTGAGGCGGATGTCTAATGCTGAAAGTGACTTATCACTACAGATTAAGCGCTCTTGAGCTGAAAGCTCACCATAACAGCCAAAGCTCGCTGCAAAAGCGACTTGCGGTAGCCCTACAACTATTGCGACAACCAAAATAAATTGTCGTGACATATCGAACCCTAATGTAAAGTAGTCATCGTAAATTTTTTCCAGTTTAAAATCAGTAACCCTAAAAATAATTAGGCGGATGCTCATTATTGATATATTTCGCCGCTTCTGGATCGCCTATCCAGAAGTAATAAAACTCACGCACTACCGCAAGAAACAAGCGTCGTGTATCTCGCAACTCAAACAATGGGCAAGTAGCGCCAACACCGATTCTGTAAAACTTAGGGTTACTCTCTGGCGCGGTACGCAAGCGCACCAGTAAAAGCTTGGCTAGCTTAATGCGCGTATCAATAATGGATTGTTCTGCGCCCTCTTGCTTCAAGGCTAGCGTGTAAGCCTTCATAGCCCATATTTCTACTGTGCTGAATTTTTCTTTATCCAGCATATTCCATAGCACCTTGAGGGTGTAATCCACTGGCTGCCACTTGATAGGTTCAATCTCAAAGCCTTTGCCCGCATTCATGGCAGCAATCACTTTGATATCTTTGATCCAGAATGGATAGTATTCGCGGGCAACAGCTAGCTTGAATGCCCACTCTGACTTTTCAGTGCCTTCTATCACTGTTTCAACAACCTCGCGGTAAACCAACCCATCTGCAGGTTTACCCACTAGCTCTTGAATCAGTTTATGCAAGAATTTATTACGCTCCATGAGCGTTTCATTATCAGCGCCTTTGTTTTCTAAAAGCTTGAAGTAGGCATCGCGGGCTTCATTTTCACGGCTGGTATTTTGGGTCATATCGCTTGTTCCAGGTAAAGCAAACTCAACATGTGCTTCCTTATTTGATGGGTTTTGAGTTGAGGTAATTAAAGCGTTTTGAGAGAGTTCAGAAGGTTTAAAACATATTAGCCTATAAAATTTTAGCGTAGAAGCGAATTAAACATAGAGTTGTCATTAATAGCTCGCAACAATCATTCCAGTTTTTCTTGAGTAATGCGACGGATACTCTCGAATACTCCGTTCAATGATAAAGAAAGTTAACTATTGATGTATTTCAGCCCTCAAGACAACCAAAGTCGCCAAATATAGTTATATGGATACACCTGGCTAATAAAGTATGGGAGCTGGCTTGACTGAATTTGACCCTGATATAGATTTGCTTGCACGCGTAGCAAAGGGCGACGCATCGGCAGTCAGGGAGATGGTTGCCCGCAAACTGCCAAGATTGCTGGCATTGGCGATGCGCATGCTCAATGATCGTGGAGAAGCCGAGGATGTGGCACAGGAGACGTTTATCCGCATATGGAAACATGCACCAAACTGGCAACCAGGCGTTGCCAAATTTGATACTTGGGTGCATCGCGTAGCGCTCAACCTCTGCTATGACAAACTGCGCAGCAAGCCACAAGCTGAGCTTAAGGAGCTTGATGAAGAAAGTGCAGATCAGGTTGATGCAGCGTTAAAACCAGACGAAACCATGATGGCGATGCAACAACGCGACCAGGTTGCCTACGCGTTAGCCAAATTACCCTTGAGGCAGCGCGAAGCCCTAGTGCTGCAGTATTACCAGGAGCTATCTAACATTGAGGCAGCAAGCCTGATGGAAATTAGCGTAGATGCATTAGAGAGCCTGCTATCGCGGGCAAGACGCAATATGCGATCGCTGCTATTAGCAGAAAAGGATTAAACGAGATGTTGTTGAAAAGGAGTCATCATGTCACCTGAACAATTTAGATCACTTGCTGAAAGCTATGGCGCTGATCTCAAGCGTTGGCCAGACAATTATCAGGCCGCCGCAAAGGCACTTATTGCCGAGGGCTCAGCAGAGGTAGAAACGGCCTTGAAACAAGCCAATATGCTGGATGAAATACTGAACAGCCATGTGGTATCTGCTGATCGACGATTAGCAGATTTGATCATCAACCATGCCCTGCCGCATCAACCTGCTAGCGAATCGCACAAGCAGTCTTCACCTCGGTGGTGGAACAACACACTGTGGCCAAGTATCGGCTTTGCCAGCGCAAGCTTGGCTGGGGCAATCGCTGGTATTTTTTGTGTATCACTACTCACTTCAACCATGAGCACGCCTGATATTGGGGATGGCTCGAATGGAACAGCAGACGTGATTGATTTTGGAACGGACTGGAGATAAGCATGGCAGATAATGCAAATATGAACGTGAAGCCACGCAAAATTAAGTGGCTGTTAACAGCCTCGCTCATTCTCAATCTGTTTCTAATCAGCGGCATTGTGGGTGGTGTATACCGCCTGTTTTTATCTGACCATGCAGTGTTTGGCAATCAAGCACAGCGCGGCCTGCGCTTTGCTGCAGATGACCTGCCTACCGAGCGCCAGCACATGTATCGCAAGGTATTACGCGAAGCAAGGCGAGATGCCAGACCATTGATAAAATCAGGGCAGGATGCTCGCAGTGAAGTTAGAACATTACTTGCCGCACCTACATTTGACCGCGATGCAGTCACAGCCGCATTAAACAAAACCCACGAAGCTGACATGGCACTGCGTATCCGCATTGAGCAAAGTTTGCTCGATTTCGTAGAAATATTGTCCCCAGAAGAGCGTGCAACGTTCGCAGATGGCTTAGCCAAACAAGGCCCATTGCGCCAGGCTTTATTGCGCAATCAGCAAGCAGAAGCAGCCACAACGCCATGACTACCAACATGACACCTGCTGCAATTGCCGTTAACCGTTTTGGCCTCGGTGCCAGGCCTGATGAGCCAGCACCAACCGAACCTAAAAAATGGCTGCTTGCGCAATTCAATCAATATGAAGTTGCCCCCAGCGCGTGGGCCAATCAAGCTAAAACGGCTGACTTGGTAGCTGATTTTGCAGACAAACAACAGCAAATGCGTAATGCCAATGAAGATGATAAAAAAGCCGCACAATTAATGCTAAGGCGTGAAGTAAAAGGTGATTATCAATCGGCAGTCACCGCCCGTGCAGAATCTGCACTTACAACACCAACACCATTTATAGAAAGACTGGTGCATTTCTGGGCGAATCATTTTGCCATCTCTATCGAAAAGCCAGCTGTGGCCGAATTCGCTGGCGCATTCGAGCTCGAAGCCATCAGACCTAATGTACTGGGTAATTTCACCGATATGCTGATGGCAGTAGAAACACACCCCGCCATGCTTTTGTATCTTGACCAGGCAAAATCCATAGGTCCGAATAGCAAAGCCGCAGAACGTTTGGCCGAGCGTGACCCAGATAAAAAGCGCGGGCTGAATGAAAATCTGGCGCGTGAAATCATGGAGCTTCATACACTAGGCGTTCGTAGCGGTTATACGCAGACTGATGTCACCGAGTTTGCCCGCGCCATGACAGGCTGGAGCATAGGTGGAGTTGGCAAAGACAAGAATGCTGTAGTGGAAGCTAACGGCTTTATGTTCAGGCCTGCCCTGCATGAGCCAGGCACGCGCAACATCATGGGGCGCACTTATAGCCAATATGGAAAAAACCAGGCTGCCGCAGTATTGCGTGACATTGCTAATTCACCAGCCACTGCCACCCATATTGCAACCAAGTTGGCACGCCATTTTGTGAGCGATTCGCCACCAGATACGCTAGTACAAAAACTGGCTGATGCTTACATGCGAAATAACGGCAATTTGGTCAGCCTTTACCGCGTGCTGATTGATGCCCCTGAAGCTTGGCAACCAACACCCGTTAAATTCAAAACGCCCTGGGAATGGCTAATATCAAGCCTGCGTGGCACTGGTCGCCAGAATCTTAGTGGTATTAATACAGCCCAGATTATGAACCAGCTAGGGCAACAGGTCTGGAAACCAGGCTCACCTGCTGGCTACGATGACATCGCCGATAGTTGGGCCGCGCCCGATGCGCTCATCAGGCGGGTTGAGCTTGCGCAACGCCTGGCAAACCCACTCGGTGACAAACTGGATGCACGAATACTGGGTGACCAATTACTGCTTGGCAGCATCAGTCAGCAAACAAAAACCGCCATCGCCAGATCGGAGAGCGCCGCCACAGGCCTAGCTCTATTATTGGTTTCGCCAGAGTTTTTAAGGAGATAGATGATGACAAACTCCATCAACCGCCGAGATTTTCTGCGCTACATTGCAGCTGGCAGCGCCCTTGCTTTTGCCTCACCGTACATCACCTTTGCGAGCGCCGATACTGACCGCCGCTTTATTTTTATCATCCAGCGCGGCGCGGCAGATGGCTTGAATACGGTTATCCCTTATGCTGACCCTGCTTATGCCAAGTTACGCGGCGAACTTGCCATTGATGTTTCTCAAGCCATCAAGCTGGATGGCCTATTTGCCTTGCACCCCGCATTGGCAGAAACGGCAAAAATGTATGCCTCTGGCCAGGCTTTATTTGTGCAGGCGGTTGCCTCGCCATACCGTGATCGCTCCCACTTCGATGGTCAAAACGTGCTGGAAACAGGCGGTACATCTCCTTACCAACTGACAGACGGCTGGTTAAATCGGCTACTGACTTTATTACCCAGTGCGCAAAATGAAGCTATCGCGTTCGCCTCGACTGTACCGATGGCATTGCGTGGCAAAATAGAAGTCAGTTCTTATGCACCATCAGCCTTGCCACAGGCATCAGATGATCTGCTTATGCGTGTATCACAACTCTACACCGAAGATAAGCAGTTGAATGCCATTTGGACAGCCGCGATGGATACGCGAAACATGGGGGATGATGCTAGTGCCAGGCAAGATCCAGCTAGCTTGGGCAAACTCGCGGCCTCATTTCTGGCACGCGCCAATGGGCCACGTATCGCCATGATAGAAACTGGTGGTTGGGATACGCATACAGCCGAAACTGCCAGGCTAGACAGGCAGTTGAAATCGCTGGACACCATGATTGCTGCGCTTCGTAACGGGCTAGGCGATAGTTGGCAGAAAACTACCATCGTTGTCGCTACCGAATTCGGCCGCACGGCAGCAGCAAATGGTACAGGCGGTACAGATCATGGCACTGGATCCACCGCCATGATACTGGGTGGTGATGTAAAAGGTGGCCGTGTAATAACCGACTGGCCAGGCCTAAGCAACAGCGCCCTGTATGAAGGCCGCGACCTTAAACCCACGCTGGGGCTAGATAAACTGATTGCGTCACTCACGGGCGAACGCTTTGGGATAGACCCCAACAAAGTGGCAAAAACACTCTTTCCAGAAAGCAATATTAGTAAACCACTCTCTGGCATTTTAAATACTTAATGAAGCCTGTGATTTGAGTGTAACGATATGATAAAGCCCAGATTTTATAATCTGGGCTATTAAGCGACTGAAATCACTTTGGAGTGCGTACTTCTTCGTCATGCTTTTCTTGGTAGATTTCTTTACTGGCAGCAGATTCATCTTGGCGAACATCTTGGCGTTCATCTTTTGTGAATTTGCCGTCTGACTTATAGGCACGCTCTTCCTGACGAATATTGCGTTGATCACCGCGCAAATCTTTTGCCTCAGGTCGGGTTAACTCTCCAGACTTTACGCCTTGGCCAATACGCTCATGTTCGTGATGTTGGCGAGCATTGATGCGTGGATCCCTGGTACCTGCGGCGGCAGAACTAACAAAGGCTACTGAAACGGCAAGTGTGATAATAGAAACTAGATATTTATTCATTTTGGAGCTCCTAAGTTTGGTTTCTTAAAGTCAGTTGTACAGGCTACTATTTCACATTCTTATATTTCCTACCCCAGACAATGCCAGCCTTGGTAAAAAATCAGATGTTAACGATTAAACGTAAGGTTCATGGCAAATCCGTCGTTAGGTAAACACTAATTAAGCGCTAAAATACAAATCAACATTCATCTTTTCTTTCACCATCCATCATCGATACTCCTTATGTTAGAAATTGGCTTCACTATCCTTCTAGTTTTACTAGCCTGGTTCTGGTTTGACAGCATGGGCACGCGCGAAATAGCCATCAAGCAAGGCACTAGCCTTGCTGAGCGTACCAACTTGCAGTTTTTGGATGAATCCGTCGCATGCAGCCGTGTATCACTGGCAAGAAACCATCGTGGTCATGTGCAGTTGCTGCGCACTTATGAGTTTGAAGTGAGTGCCAGTGGTGGCGAGCGTTTATCGTGCAACCTGACTTTACTCGGCAATCAATTGCAGTCATGGCACATTCCGCCTTATTTACAGGCCTTGCATTAAGCTTGCAAACCTGGAGTTATAGAGGGCGTTTTGCGCCATCCCCCACTGGGCCACTGCATTTTGGCTCGCTCGTCACGGCAGTAGCCAGCTACTTGGAAGCCAAATCAAATAATGGGCAGTGGCTGGTTCGTATGGAAGATATTGATACTGCACGCGAAGTACCTGGTGCTGCGGATGACATATTGTTTACCCTTGAGCAATTTGGTTTCAGATGGGATGAAGCCGTCATCTATCAAAGCAAACAACACGCTGAATACGCCGCAGCATTGGAAAAGTTGGTAAACAGTGAATTAGTTTACCCATGCTGCTGTTCACGTAAAGAAATCGCCGATTCGGCAATGCATGGCTTGGATGGCTTGATTTATTCTGGCACTTGCAGAAATGGAGCCCTCGCGAAACAAGGCCGAAAACCAGCCATGCGCATTAAAGTACCAGACTCACACATCAGCTTTATCGATGCGCTACAAGGTGAAATCGGGCAACACTTAGCAGACGAGATTGGCGATTTTGTATTAGAACGTGCAGATGGCTTTTATGCTTATCAATTGGCAGTCGTGGTCGATGATGAGGCGCAACATATCACCCACGTGCTGCGGGGTGCAGATTTAATCGACTCAACACCCCGCCAGATCTATCTGCAGCAAGTACTAGGCTTTGCAACACCTCACTACACCCACACCCTCATTGCAGTGAATGTACAAGGCGAAAAACTAAGCAAAACTACGCAGGCAAATCCGCTGGATAAAACCAAACCCGTATTGCATCTTTGGCAGGCTCTGGATTTTTTGGGGCAGTCGCCGCCACAAGGCTTACAAACGGCAAGTTTGCCTACCTTATGGGATTGGGCGAATAGCTACTGGCGCATATCGAATGTGCCCGCATTAAGGCATCAAATAGTACGAGGTTTTTAAGTCTAGCTAGCTTGAAAGTTATACAGGCTTCTCAGTGGCGATAGGCGCATGGTTGCCAGCCATCTCCACCCTGTTTCTACCCGCAGCTTTAGCACGATATAAAGCTTTGTCAGCAGCACGCAGTAACTCTTCTGTAGTACCGCCGTGATCAGGGAATGCTGCAACTCCGAAAGAAGCTGATACTTGACCTAGCGAGCGTCCGAAGTGTTGGAGTTGCATGGCAAAAATAGTCTCGCGTAGCTGATTGGTGAGTTGCACCACGATATTAGGTGCCGCTTCAGGGAAAATAATCACGAACTCTTCGCCACCAAAACGACAAGCAACATCACCAGCACGGGAGTTCTTGGCAAGCACTGAACCCACTTCGCGTAGCAGCATATCGCCGGCGTCATGACCAAAGGTATCGTTAAAAGTCTTAAAGTGATCCAGGTCAAGAATCACCAAGCCCAGCGGACGATTCTTACGTTTTGCCGTAGCGATTTCGCGCTGTAGCGATTCTTCCATATATCGACGGTTGAATAAGCCAGTGAGTGGGTCGCGCACGGATAAATTACGCAAAGTATCGCGCAGCTTGATGCTGGACATCGCCAGCGCGATCTGGTTGGCTAAGTTGTGCGCAAGATTACGCTCATCCAGCCTGATTTCGCGATTATGACGATTCTCGAGATAGAGTGTACCCATCACATTACCCTGCGCCACAATCGGTACGCATACGCTGCAGATATCACCCCAATCTTGCAAGTGTCGGCAAGCAATTGAGTGGGTTACGTGATCGAGCACATGAAGCTCACCGCGGCGCAAGGCCCAACAATCTTCAGGTTGGAATATCACATCACTTTTAGATTCCTCACCCCAGCTAACGCTGAGCTCTACTTGGTTACGCGACTCGCGAAACAGAAACAATGCGCCAGAATCCGTATTAAGCAGTCTTGCGGCATATTGGCAAATTACATCGAGAGACTCGTCAGCATCTGAGCATGCTTGCAGCAGGCTGGTCATTTCACCCATCAATGACAAATTACGTACAGTTAACTGGTTCAGGCCTTCGCTTTCAAGCAGCGCTGCCTCAGCCAATCGACGTTGTTTGATTTCACGTTGTCCATTCACAAAAGCCAATACAATCAGCGTGATAAATCCAATACTGATACCTATCAGCCATAGGTTAAGGTTGTGCAGTTTATTGCGCGTATCCTGCTCGCGAATGCGTAGCAAGACCTCTTCTTCAGATGACATTTGCGCATAAAGTGAGCGCATCTGCTCTAGCAATTCTCTAGCATGTGCCATTCGTAGCCCAGATTGCGAGGCATCATAGCTTGGCCCGGTAATCTCGCTATCAGCCATACTCAATAATTCGTTAATAACAGGCGTAAGCAGTTCAAGACGTCCCTGCTGGTCGGGGTTATCAGCAGTCAGGCTTTTTAAATCTGCTAGATTACGTGGGAGTGTTTTCTTCGCCTGGAGATATGCGGGGAGATATGAATCTTGTTTGGTAATGAAATATCCACGTCGCGCACCTTCCACGGCACCCGCATCTATCCTGATATGGTCCAGGGTAATTAACACCGTATTTGAATGTGATACCCATGCACGAGACTGCGCAAGCTCATGGCTGGATTGATGGAATAGCCACAACAATACGGGCACAACCGCCATCGCCAGAAAAAAAGAGAGGTGCTGAGATTTAAAGTAAGTGCGTAAACGAGACATGCGAATTATGGTCAGCTCAAGAAACTAGAGAATATTATTACAACACCAAGTATATAAATATCAAACACTTATCACAACTGCTAAATGGCCGTTATTCCTGAGATAGCTATTAGCAAAAAATGAGCTTGGGGAATACCCATTACAAGCGAGTGCTACAATACTGTTTTATTTTTGCTAGATGATTCAATGCCAAAAACCGACCAACTCCACCGCTTTGTTTTTGAAAATACGCCAGTACGCGGCAATACCGTGCACTTAAACAAAACCTTTGCCGCTGCCCTGCAACATCACGATTACCCACCCATACTGCGCCAAGCACTTGGGGAATTAATGGCAGCCAGCGCTTTATTGGCGGCTACGCTTAAGCTTGAAGGCGGCGCTTTGGTCGTGCAAATTCAAGGTAAAGGCCCTGTCAGCCTGTTAGTGGTTGAATGCACCGCTGAGCTCACTTTGCGTGCCACTGCCAAGTGGTCAGGTGAGCTAGATGATCTTTCTTTTGCAGAGCTGGTTGGCGACGGTTATTTTGTGATTACCCTGGATCCCAAGAATGGCGAGCAATCCTACCAAGGCATTGTGCCGCTTGAGGGTGATAGCATCAGCGAGATTCTTGAAAACTACATGCATCGTTCCGAGCAGATTGAAACCCGCATCTGGCTAAGCTGTGACCAATCAAACGCAGCCGGACTTTTACTGCAAAAACTACCTGACCAGCCAACGCACGATCAAGATGCCTGGAATCGCGCCTGCATCCTTGCCGAAACATTAAGCAATGATGAGTTGCTGGCTACAGATGCTGAAACGCTATTGCTGAAGCTGTTTCACCAAGAAGATATCCGCCTATTTGACGCCAAAGCGATAGCGTTTAAGTGCAGTTGCTCAAGAAACAGCGTATCGAATATGTTGCGCATGCTGGGCGAAGAAGAAATCAACAGCATATTAAGTGAACACGGGAAAATTGAAGTCAACTGCGACTTTTGTAATGCCTACTACGCTTTTGATAAAGTGGATGCGGCATTATTGCTTAAAGCTGACGTAGTGCCAGAAGCACCAAAAACACAGCACTAGATTGGCCAAGTCAATATCAATTACGAACACTGAACTCTCTATTTTTATGAAAGCTGCGCTATGAAAAAAACCATCTCAGTCTTATTTGCATTACTCACTTTAGCCAGTTCAACAGCGAATGCTGCGGGTAAGGATGACCTTTGGGAAAGCAAAATTTCGATTGAAGGCATGGAGATGATGGGAATGGCTATTCCATCTCAAAAAATCTGTACCCAAGCCGGCAGGTCGATGGATCCTAACGATGCGATGAAAGGTCAAGATGGCTGCACTGTGAGCGATTACAAAAACGCAGGGACTAAATCTAGCTGGAAGTACAAATGTACTGGCGCTCAACCGATGTCAGGTAGCGCTGAAATGAATGCCACCGCCAATGAATACACCATCAAAATGAAGACCCAAACTGCTCAGGGCAATATGAACATGACGGCTAACGGCAAAAAAATAGGCAGTTGTAATTACGAAACTGATGGCCCGCAGGCAAAGAAATAGGCGAAGTCTGCAGGCAGCTAGGCCTACAGTTTTGCTGCCTGACGTGCCCGCTCAAACAGGCAAATGGCAGCGGCAGTAGCTGCATTCAGCGACTCGACCTTACCCGACATGGGGATATGTACCTTCTGGCTAGCGGCTTGTAGCAAAGTTGTGCTCAGTCCAGCACCTTCATTACCAATCAGGAAAGCTGTAGGTTCAGTCAAGCTTTGCTCGTAGAGAGATTCGCCATCCATAGCAGTTGCTAAGGTCTGGCCTTTGAATTGTTGTACTTCTGCCATCAAATCGGCACGTTCAATAATCGGCAGTACAAACTGCGCGCCCTGCCCACCACGCAAGGCTTTAGGCGACCATGCATCAGTACAGCCAGTGGAAAGATAAACTGCCTGCACATCAGCCGCTGCCGCGGTACGTAAGATGCCGCCGAGGTTGCCTGGGTCTTGAATATCTTCCAGCATCAGCACAAAGTCTGGCGCTTCGGGCACATCCAGTTGTGGGATTTTGATCAGCGCCAGTATGCCAGTGGGTGAAGCGACAGGCGTCAGCTCGGCAAACATGAGTGTGGTGAACATCACGGTAGGAATATCCACCAAATGCTGTATCAGGCCATTCACTTCATTGCTAGACTGCCCCTCGGCAATAATCAGTAGCTCAGGCATGCCAAACTGGTCGATATAAGCATTCACCAAGTGCACGCCATCCAGCAAGGTCTGATTCTGCTTGCTACGCTCGCGCGAAGATTCTGCCAGCTTTTTCAGTTGCTTGAAAAGTACGTTATCGCGCGATGTAATATGCTTAAATGTCATGAGTTTTATAGATTTACTGAAGGTCTCATTTTAACCGAATTAGCTTAGCGCCATACTTCAATAAACAATCAAGAGTGATAAAGCGATGAACGATAAACAACTGGTAGCACAACACGCGGCCAACCTGGTCGAAGACGGCATGGTAGTTGGCTTGGGCACGGGCTCAACTGCAAACTACTTTATTGAAGCGCTGGCACACCGATACACCAGTGAAGGCCTGAAAGTCACTACTGTCTCCAGCTCTTACATCAGCGCAATCAAGGCGCGTGAAGTTGGGCTGCCTTTGTTAGCGATGGAGCAGATCAGCAAGCTGGATATTTATGTCGACGGCGCTGATGAAGTCACCCCCAGTCTTGCATTGCTCAAGGGGCGTGGCTCAGACTTGGTAAGAGAAAAGTTGTTAGCGCGTGCCAGTGCTGAATTCATCGTGCTGGTTGACCAAAGCAAACTGGTCAGCCGTATCGGTGAAAAATATGCCATCCCGATTGAAGTCATGCCGTTTGCATGGCAGCTGGTTCAAGCCTCGCTGCAAGCTCAAGGTGCCATCGGCGAATTGCGCCCCAATGCAAGTAAAGACGGCCTGGCGATGACCTCGCACGGCAGCCTGGTGCTGGAAATGACCTTTGACGCTAAGCTCAGCAGCAGCGAGTTAAATATCATCTTGAACAATACGCCAGGCATTGTTGAACACGGCATTTTTGAAGGCCTAGCTGGCACGGTGCTGATTGCGCATGAAGGCAAGATAGAAACGCGGCTGGCGGATTAATTCCACATAGCAATCTTACAACCTGCTTTAAACTAGCATCCATTTTTAAAGCAAGAAAGTGTTACCCCCCTATGCAACTCGAACGTATCCTCTTTTCCCAAGGTTTTGGCTCCCGCAAAGGCTGTCGCTCGCTGGTGCGGCATCATGCCGTTACGGTTCAGGGCAAGCCATGTGATGACCCGTTTGCCGAGTTTGATCCTGCTGGGCTTGAATTCACGGTGAATGGTGAGGCCTGGCAATACCATGAGAAAGCCTATCTCATGCTCAATAAACCGGCAAATTACGAGTGCTCGCACAAACCCAAGCATCACCCCAGCGTATTTATGCTGCTACCTGCAGCGCTTACAGAGCGTGATGCACAATGCATAGGCCGTCTTGATGAAGACACCACTGGGCTGATATTGCTCTCCGATGATGGCCAGTTCATCCATCGCATGAGCTCACCCAAATGGAAAGTGCCCAAGGTGTACGAAGTGACTACCAAACACCCAGTAGATGAAGCGCAAGTCAGCGCGCTGATCAAAGGCGTGCAACTGGTCGATGAGACTGGCATCACCGCCGCTCTTGCCTGCAATGTCGTCAGCGATAACGTCATCCACCTGACGCTGGCTGAAGGCAAATATCATCAGGTAAAACGCATGCTAGCTGCAGTCAGCAATCGGGTAGAAGGTTTAAAGCGCATCAAGATAGGCGAGCTGGATTTACCAGATGATTTGGCTGAAGGTGAATGGCGCTGGCTGACTGAGGCAGAAATGAAGATGCTGACTTCGGCAGAAAGAATATAAACAAATAATACTCAGCGACGGATACCGCTGACTACACCGTTTAATACTACTTACAGCCAAGGTAATTATTATGAAACTGCTCAAATTCTGTGGTGCATTTTTAATCCTGACCTGCCTTTACCAAACGGCTAATGCTGGGCCGTTTTTAGATAAATTAAAAGCGCGCATGGCTGAGCGGCAGCAAGGTACTGAAGCCGATGATGGCGGCATGGGCAGCAGCCAATCATTCACTTTACCTGCTGGTGCCACACTAAAAAGTGACATCCCTTACGGCAGCGATAAAGCGCAGCGCATGGATGTCTATATCCCGCAAAACGCTCAAAACGCGCCTGTCATATTCATGGTGCACGGCGGCGGCTGGAAACGCGGCGATAAAGCCATGAACCGCGTGGTAGAAAACAAGGTCAACCGCTGGCTGCCCAAGGGCATCATCTTTGTATCCACCAACTACCGCATGCTGCCCGATGCTGACCCACTAGTACAAGCCAATGATGTCGCCCTCGCGCTTGCCAAGGCGCAAAGTCTGGCTGCCAGTTGGGGTGGGGACAGCAAGCGCTTTGTCATCATGGGCCACTCTGCTGGTGCGCATCTGGTTGCACTCATCACTGCCAGCCCCAGCATCGCAAAACAGCAAGGCGCACAGCCATGGCTAGGTACAGTGATGCTGGATAGCGCAGGCTACGACATTGAAAAAGTCATGACATCCAAACACATGGGCTTGTACGACAACGCCTTTGGCACCGATACCAGTTTCTGGCACAAAGCCTCCCCCAGCGACCAGATGACCCAGAAAACCGTGCCTATGTTGGCAGTCTGCTCAACGCAAAGAAAAGACCAACCCTGCCCAAAACAGGCGCAGCCATTTGTTGATAAAGCAGTAGCATTGGGCACTAAAGCCAGCACCCTGCCAGAGGCGTTATCTCATGGTGAGATCAATGAAAATTTGGGATTGCCCAGTGACTACACGGATCAGGTTGAAAAGTTTATGAGGTATCTTGGGCTAAGCTTATAAATAGTTAGCTATAAATATAGGAGTTCAAAGGAAATGCAGAATGAGCTATTAACAAATGCCCTTGCTCATGAGTTTCAACGATGCAGAGATGCTTTTAATTTATTTGCAGGATTACACTTGATACTAGCAACAGGAAATCAGGATAAAAAAATCGCTATCGCTTCTTACAACGCTTACTCTGATTTCGTTTCCCATCTTTATGAGTTTTATTTAGGCTGTATTAGGCGCGACGGTAGATTTCCAAAACACATCAAAGGGGCAGCGGTAGACAAAGTATTAAACAACGAAGTAAAAAAACTCCTAAATATTAGAAGAGATAGAATTCTTCGTGGTGATGCTCCATCATATGAAAATGACATATCTACTTATCAAGTAGAAGTACCAGAAGAGTTTGGCTTACAGTTCCGCTCTGTAAGAAATATTCGATCACATGCTAGCAGCGACCGCTCCCAATTTAATTTAGCCATCTTTTATTTCAAGTACCATAAATTCATATACTTGTTATTTGAGGAACCTCACTGGCTATGGGATATTGATAAATTCCCAGAACATAATTGGTATGCAATTGAAGAGTTCTCTAAAACTATTGTCCGCCAAAATATAGTTAAATAGCTATTACCAGTTATACCCTTTTACTACAAAAATCTATTTCTCGCTTTAATCCCATTCTTCCGTATAATCCAGTTTCCCTGCGCCAACCAATCAGCGCAGCGGTCATTAAAACCTGATCTTCCTGATTTTCTCAAAGCTATCATGAATGATTAAACATTCGCCTGCCTCGATTGGTGTTGCCTCAAAAGTAATGGGCTGGTTTTAGAAGTTTTGAATTCTGAACAGTGCATCTTAAATTTTGCAGATTCGTTTTCAGCACTTCACTAAATTCAGGGAAACCCGAAAACCGTAGCGAGCGGTTCATATGCAAGGCGCACGGAGCGCAAAACACGAGACAGTACATGAGTACGGCGAGTGTTTGAGCACCGCGCAACGCAGCAGATGAATTGCTCAGTAGGTTTGTCGAGTTTGCCTATAGCTGGAGTATTACCTTGTCTACAGAACAAACAACTACCCCTAACTTTAACGAGTTAGGTTTATCCGAACCCATTTTGCGCGCCATTAGCGACGCGGGTTACACCACCCCTACCCCCATTCAAGCCAAAGCCATTCCGCAAGTATTAAGCGGTGGTGATTTGCTGGCTGGTGCGCAAACTGGCACTGGCAAAACGGCTGGCTTTACCTTACCTATTTTGCAATTGCTGAGCACTAAACCAATTGCGCCTAGCAAAGGCCGCCCACGCTGCCTGATGCTCACACCAACGCGAGAGCTTGCAGCACAGATCGAAGAATCTGTTAAAACCTATGGCAAACACCTGCCATTAAAATCGATGGTGGTTTTTGGCGGTGTGAGCATCAACCCGCAAATCAATCGCCTGAGCCGTCATTTGGACATTCTGGTAGCAACACCAGGCCGTCTGCTGGATTTGGCTGAACAAAAATCCGTTGATCTTTCAGGCGTAGAAATCCTGGTGCTAGACGAAGCTGACCGCATGCTGGACATGGGCTTTATCCGCGACATCAAGAAGATATTGGCTATGTTACCTAAGCAACGCCAGAACCTGCTGTTCTCCGCTACGTTCTCTGACGAGATCAAGACACTGGCCGATGGCCTGCTACATAACCCAGGCTTTGTAGAAGTGGCGCGCCGCAATACCGCCTCAGAGATGGTTGAGCAAACCGTGCACATGGTGAATCAGAGCCATAAGCGCGAGCTGATGAGCTACCTGATCAAGCACCATGACTGGAAGCAAGTACTGATATTCACCCGTACGAAGCATGGCGCGAATCGCCTGACTGAGAAGTTGGTAAAAGATGGTATTGAAGCCGCTGCGATCCACGGCAATAAGAGCCAAGGCGCACGTACTAAAGCTCTAGCCCAGTTTAAGGATGGCAGCATGCGTGTACTGGTAGCGACTGATATTGCTGCACGTGGCCTTGATATTGACCAGTTGCCACAAGTGGTGAATTTCGAGCTGCCAAACATCCCTGAAGATTACGTCCACCGTATTGGCCGTACAGGCCGTGCAGGTGCTAGTGGTGCCGCTATTTCATTGGTAGATAATGAAGAAGCGAAATACCTGAAAGACATTGAGAAGCTGATCAAGCGTGAGATTCCACGCGTTTCAGTAGAAGGCTTTGTGATGCCAACTACTATAGAACCTGAAGCACCGCGCCCTCCACGCCAGCCACACGGCAGGCCACCACGTAATTCACAAAGAACCAACAACGGCCAGCAGCCGAATGGCAGAGATGGGCAGCAGCGCCAAGGTCAGCCTAGAAACTCTCAGAGCAACCCTAGAAACCCTCAAGGGCAAGCTGCGCAAGGCCGAGCACCAACCCAAGGCCAGAGAGCGCCAGCACAAGCGAATAGGGATAACTCTGGTAGAGAGCATGGCAATAGAGGCCAAGCAAACGGTAACAAGCCAGATCAGAACCAGCATCTGTCAGAAGCTGCACGCCATCAATCAATGCCGCAGACTGGGTTATTTACCCCGCCACAGCCAAACCGTAACAATGGCCGCCCTAGTAATCGTCCCAGCAATCGACCCGCCAGCAATCCCTCTAGCCGACCTAATAATCGCACGCGATAATTAAGAAGCAGCAATGAAAAACCCCACATACTTGTTTAGAGTATGTGGGGTTTTTGTTACACCCAAGGGGAAGATTGGGTATTCGGTTGCTTGCTAGTGATTAACTTTTAACTAGCAGGCTATTCTTAACAGATTTAACGCCTTCAACAGATTTAGCGAGCTCTGTTGCTTTAGTGATTTGTTCAGCTTTATCAACAAAACCACTTAACTGAACCACACCCTTGTGTGTTTCAACACTGATCTGGAAGCCGCTGAAACCTTCTTCTTTCACGATTTGAGATTTCACTTTGGTAGTGATTACGCTGTCATTAGCCACACGTTTAACTTCAGCATTTTGTGCTTCTGATTTGAAATCATCGTATTCTTTTTGATCTAAAGTACCGTCTTTATCCAAGTCAGCTTTAGCAAAGTTTTTCTTGGTGAATAACTTTTCACTTGCGACTTCAGAATGGGTCAGAGTGCCATCATTGTCCGTATCAAGCTTGCGGAACTGAACACCATTTGGGTTCTCATTGATATCTGGTTGCGCGAAAACTGCACTGGTGAATGCAGCGGTTGTTAAAGCGACTAATACTGTTACTGTCTTAAGGTTAAATTGATTTTTCATTTTTATCTCCATATCTAAAATTAAAAAGTTAACTGAATGGTTGGGTTGTTATCGAAACTCATTCTGTAGTGCTGTTGCCATCTTAGTGCTGTCTAGTTTTGCTGACAGTCAGCCAGTCCATGATTCATCTGTAAGAAGCCGCTGACATCAGTTTTTTGTATTCTCATGATTAAGCCTTCACCCTACGAACGGTTTCAAAGATGTTCTTTTCTGTTGAATAATTAATGTTGGGTTCCGTATAAAACTTCACGGGCACCTGAATATTTTTAATGGGTTTAATCTGTGATTTCTCTACTGCATTTAAAGGGTGCTTGACTGAGGTATTTGCATCTACATTTTTGAATGCGAAAACAGAAATGCACATCAATAAAGATAAAACGAGCATGAGCAAAGTCAGCACTCGCAAAATATTGTCATTTTCCTTTTGATTCATGATGCGCCCCTCTTGATATTCAAACTGACTAATTAAATTCAGGTGATACAACAAGATTGAATACTAGGAGGCTTAGGTCAAGCGCACAGTCAGACAGACACAATTTCTGTTGTCAGATTGAGACTACAAACTACGGCATACGTGGAAGTGAGGAAAGGGCTTAACTACTGAATACCTTATCTTTAAAACGCAGGCTTTATTATTGCGATTGAATTATTCTGATTTAAGGTCAAGCGGAATCATGGCACGTGTCACCATGCCTTTATCAGGCGCACTGGCGATATCTAAACGGCCACCAATCGCCAACAAACGATGGCGCATGCCCGTTAAACCATGGCGGGTAGTGTCAATATTATTTAAATCAACACCTATGCCATTATCCTCAATCTCCAGCTTGAGGTAATCTAACTCAATCATCAGGTGGACAGAGACTTTAGTAGCTTTAGCGTACTTGCTGGCATTATTCAATGTTTCTTGCACCACACGATAGGCAATCAGGCCTATGGTCTCGCCCAATGAGATGTCCTCGTCTGGCAAAATAACGTTCATTGTCCATTGATTACGCTCACCATTTTCGTCGATCAATGATTTCAATGCCTGCCAGAAGCCAAAGGTAGTAATCATGGATGGATGCAAGTCCTGCACAATCTGACGCTTGAATTGAATGCCCTGATCAAGATAGCGCATGGTTTTGCTCAACTTTTCACCAATCTCTGGGGCAGTTTCTTTGAATTTGCGCATAACCCAGGAAATATCCATCTTGGTGGCAGTCAAGATAGAGCCAAGCTCATCGTGTAACTCTCTTGATAACTTTTGGCGCTCGCGCTCTACATCTTGCTGATATTGCAAGGCCAGTATTTTGAGCTCTTGTGAATTGTTCCTGATTTGACGCTCATATTTAACGAGATCTTGAGCCAACTGGTCGCGCAATTGCTCGCGCGAGGCCATTTCATTGATCAGTTGCCGTATGACCGCAACCACGAGCAACAACAACACAAGCGCACTACCAACAACCAACGCGCGCACGACCGCAATCGAAATTTTGCGCTGTTTGAGCATGACCGTTAACAGGTCAGCACGCTGATCAAGCAATACTTGTGTGTTTTGCATAAACTTATTCATGGCAGCCAAGCCTTGATCAGCCGCTACGATCTCATTGGCCTCTTTAAACTTGCCAGCTTTAGAAAGTTTGACTGTCAATTCCATCTCAGCCACTTTAGATTCAAGACTGGCGCCTACTGACTTCAGCCATTCGTTGTCATGTTTGTTTTTTAACGCTGATGGCTCCTCATCCAGCAATTCATTGATTTTATCGATATTCGCCCTAGCCCCAGCAATAGCATCAGCAAAAGGTGCAATATAAAGTTCTCGTTGCGTCAATATATAGCCACGTTGCGCACTCTCTGCCCTGAATAGATTTGTACGCAGCGCATTAATGGTACTGATGTTCTCGCGAATCTTACCAATCTGTTCAACCTGCTGGCCAAGCTCAGCAATTTTTGAATCAGTAAACACTACAGCCATGATAGACATCACCATGGCAGCAGCCAAGGTTGCGATTACACGGCCTCCCAGCATTTTTTCGATCTTGTCCGCTAGCAGCAATATTTTCTTCATGTCTTGATTAACTCTGGCTCTATAACGGGTTGAGATATGGATATTTTAGGCTGTCAGTGTGTTCTGACAACGGTTTCAGTGTTTATCGACTGAATATAAAACCGATCACTGCCTATGATGGCTACGTACACAAAACAAACACGGAAGGATTCATCATGCTTCATTACTCGATTGTATTTTTTGTCATTGCACTGATTGCCGCATTCTTTGGTTTTTCAGGTATTGCAGCAAGTGCTGCTGGCATTGCAAAAATACTGTTTTTCATATTTTTGGTCATCACCATTATTTCACTACTTGCTGGCATCTTCATTGTTAGCTAAAGCAGGTAGTTACAGGCATTCAAAATTTAATTTCAAAACCACAGGAGAATACTATGTTTAATCTTATTAAAAATCCAGAACTGAAAGAGAACGCTGAAGATTTAGTGGATAACGCTAAAGTGCGCGCGAAGCAAATTAAGAATGAAATCACGGATGATGTTGAAGAGATTAGTGCTGAAGTAAAGAAATCAGCGACTCAACTTGGTAAAAAAGTAAAAGCCAAATCTGCAGAGACCAAACAAGAGGCTGAGAGCTTTTTAAGCAGCATCAAGCGCAATTTAGACTCTGACAAAATTTCAGACAAAAGCACTGAAATTGCTGAGCAACTAGTTGTGTTTACTGACTCAATCAAAGAAGAGTTGATTGATGCGTTCAAGGCAAGCATCGCAGGTACTGAAAAAGTAGTGCGTACACGCACCCTACTTTCACTATCGGTAGCAGTTGGTGCAGGCCTAGCACTTGGTTATGTGCTGGCAAAAAGCGGCACAACTGAAGAAGCATAATTAACAGTTGCTGGCTTCAAATGGGTACGGATGTACCCGTTTGAAGCTGTAAGCATATGCGCTGAGTCGAAACTGTTTATACTCTTGCTATCTCACATTCTGAAAACAAGTCATGAAAAAAATTCTATTAGTTGATGACCATAGCATCGTACGTCAAGGTTTACGCAACCTCATAGAGCTGGAGTCTGATCTTGAAGTGACTGCCGAAGCCGCCTCTGGCGTTGAAGCCATCAAGTTGATACGGAGTCAGAAATTTGACGTAGTCGTCATGGATATCTCAATGCCAGACAAAAACGGCGTAGATACTTTGCATGAGTTAAAGCATGTAGCCCCTGACTTACCCGTACTGATTTTGAGCGGATACGCTGAAGAACAATACGCGCTGAACTTGATACGCAGTGGCTGCAAAGGTTATCTATCGAAAGATGCTGAAGGCGATGAAATCATTACTGCTATTCGTGCAATTGCGAATGGCAAACGCTATATCTCATCCATCTTGGCTGAACTGATGACTAATGAGATCACACAACCAAAAGACAAGATGTTGCATGAAACATTGTCCGAGCGTGAGTTTCAGGTATTTTTCAAGCTAGCGAGCGGGCAAACAGCCACGGAAATTGCCCAAGAATTATTTATCAGCGTGAAAACAGTCAGTACCTATAGAACCCGCATACTCGAAAAAATGAGCCTTAAAAATAATGCAGACCTGACTTATTATGCAATTAAAAATGCATTGATTTCATAACATAAGGCGTTGAAACCAGCATGAATGCTGGATGTAGTCATATGTAGGACAAAAACCGATACAAGAGCTAGGCAAAGAAATTTATGCTTAGTAGTTATGATAAAAGTAAGCTATAAAAAAGGATTTTCCTGTTGCAAACAGCTTCACACAACTCAGTTGTCAGTAGCAAAAAACCGTATCACTTGGAGCACAAGCCCATGCAAGTGCTGCTGATTGAAGACTCGGCTTTGCTACGTGAAGCCATTATGGAAGTCTTATCCCACGCCAGCCTTAACTTCAAGCATGTAGCCACTACACAAGCAGATGCAATTGCTTTGTTAGATAAAGAGACTTTCGACTTCATGATCGTCGATATTGAACTTGCTCAAGGTAACGGTTTTGAAGTGATCAAGCATGTGATGCAACCAGACTATCCCTTCACCCCGCCAATCGCCATGATCCTGACTAACCATGCCCACCCGCACTACCGTCAACGTGCCAAGGACCTTGGTGTGAAGTATTTCTTCGACAAATCTATGGACTTTGACAGTGCTATAGACACCATTGAAGAAGAAGCAGCTAAATTTACTTTATAAACAAGTTCAGCTCATAAAGCTTGCTTGCAACTAGCAGCTTTAGTTTTTATGGGTGAATGCTGCTTTCAAACTAACAGGCTCAACCTGGTAACCTGCATTTCTCAGTAAGTTAATCAGACCGCTCTTACCAGGCAAATGTGCTGCCCCCACCGCCACAAATAAACTATTAAGCGTTCCTTGGTCAGCAATACGAGCGGCCATTTGCTGATTACGCTCATCCAGTAACTTGACGCGCATTTTTGACCAGAGGTCTTTCGGCAAAATGCCAGCAGTAAGCTTTTCATCAATGGCTGCAGTTTTCTCAGGGTCACCTGTCAGATAGGCTTTTACCAACGTTTGGTAATCTCGCTCTTTTTGTGCTTGCGTGCGCTTTAGCACTGCACGCAGCATGGTGAGTTGCTGATTCATGGTCAGATCATCCAGCAACTCAAAATGCTGGGTCGTATCTTCTAGCGCGAGTACATCCTTATCCTGATCTTCTGCCATGCTCAATAACTGGTTATCTAGCGCGAAGTCACTAGCGGGTTTGGGCAAGTCGAAAGTCATGGCCATGAGCCAAGGCTTCATGTGCATGGCCATGTTGCCGTTCAGATAATGAAAATCCGCTAGTGTTTTGACCTGCTCCCATTCTTTGTCTGTCAGCAAATCTTTCAGGTTCTGGTTTTTCATCTGATAAATAGTGGGGTCATTGCCTGGCAACACCTCCATCATAAACACCTGGCTCTCGTTCAATGCACTGATTACAGGCGCAGCAAGCTCATTAACCCTTTCATCATCGGTATGCATGGTGCCAAACAGATAACTGACCTTGCCATTAGGGGCGACTGCTTTCCACAGCATGCTGGTGTTTGCGGCTTGTGCGCTGCCAATAAAACACAACAACAAGATAGAAAAAAGGCCTCGTTTGAGGCCGTTAATTATTAATGTCATGACGAAAAACCTTATCAATCATTATTAAATTTCGGCTTAGCAGGCTTGGCACTACCAGATATATGAGTTCTAACTGATTGACTGGTTTTGCCAGATTTAAAAAGATTAGATTTAAATGGCTGCCTTGGATGCTTAGATATTTCCTTTTGAGACACCTCATTTGGCTTTCTGGTTCTTGATGCTGCCACAATAGGCTTAGCTGCAATTGGCTGCCATGCAGGAATCAAATGCTTTTTGCCACTACCAATTAAATCCTCACGCCCCATACGTTTTAGCGCTTCACGCAGCATGGGCCAATTGTTAGGGTCATGGTAACGAATAAAGGCTTTGTGCAAACGCCGCACATTGCCCGCTTTAGGGATAGGTACATCATCACTGTCAGCAGTCACTTTGCGCAACGGGTTTTTGCCTGAGTGGTACATAGCAGTGGCCATCGCCATCGGCGTTGGCGTAAAAGTCTGCACTTGATCGAGCCTGAAATCATAGCGTTTGAGCCACAAAGCTAGGTTGAGCATATCTTCATCTGTAGTACCGGGGTGCGCGGCAATGAAATATGGAATAAGGTATTGCTCTTTGCCCGCTTCTTTAGAGAAACGCTCGAACATTTCCTTGAATTTATCGTAAGCCTCCATGCTCGGCTTCATCATCTTAGAGAGCACGTTTTCTTCAGAATGCTCAGGCGCGATCTTCAGGTAGCCGCCAACATGGTGTTGCACCAGCTCTTTGACATATTCTGGCGAAGTCACAGCCAAGTCATACCGTAAGCCAGAACTCACCAATATCTTTTTAACGCCTTTAATACTGCGGGCTTTGCGGTAAAGCTGAATCAATGCGGAATGGTCAGTATTCAGGTTTTCGCAAATGCCAGGGTACACACATGAAAGTTTGCGACAAGATTTTTCAATCTTTTCGCTCTTACAAGCCATGCGATACATATTGGCAGTAGGCCCACCGAGGTCTGAAATAACGCCAGTAAAGCCTTCTACCTTATCGCGGATTTCTTCTACTTCTCGCAAGATTGATTCTTCTGAACGGCTCTGGATAATACGGCCTTCATGCTCAGTAATCGAACAGAACGTGCAACCGCCAAAGCAGCCGCGCATGATGTTGACCGAAAAACGAATCATATCCCAGGCGGGGATTTTGGTGCCTGTATAAGCGGGGTGCGGGTTACGTGCGTATGGCAAATCGTAAACGTAATCCATCTCTTTGGTCGTCAGTGGAATCGGTGGCGGGTTCAGCCAGACTTCACGGTCACCATGTTTTTGGACCAGTGCACGTGCATTGCCAGGGTTCGCTTCCAGATGCAGCACACGTGACGCATGCGCATATAGCACAGGGTCGCGTGCGACCTCTTCATAATCAGGTAAACGCACGACTTGCATGGCACGATCAGCCTTGGGTTTGCGGTGAATCTGGATGACATTGGTTTTTTCAACTGGCGCCTCTGCCGCTGCATTAGCAGAAGTTTCTGCGCAGGATTTTCCCGTTTGTTCTTTTGCCGGCTCCATCGCATACGGGTCTATTGGCATATCAACTTTACCTGGTCGATCAAGATTGGTTGAAGCCACTTCTTGCCAACCCTCTGGTAAGTTTTTGCGCAGGTAAGCAGTGCCGCGAATATCAGTAATATTCGCAATTTTTTCGCCTTTAGCGATACGATGGCTCAATTCAACCAACGCCCGCTCAGCATTGCCGTAAAGCAAGATATCGGCTTTTGAATCCACCAATATAGAGCGCCGCACTTTGTCAGACCAGTAATCGTAATGGGCGATACGGCGCAAACTGGCTTCAATGCTACCAATCACCAAAGGCACATCTGAATAGGCTTCGCGGCAACGCTGTGAATAGACCAACACGGCACGGTCTGGGCGTTTATTGGCGGCTGCGTCTGGAGTATAAGCGTCATCTGAGCGAATTTTACGATCAGCGGTATAGCGATTGACCATGGAATCCATATTGCCCGCGGTGACGCCAAAATACAGATTCGGTTTACCTAATGCTTTAAATGCTTCGGCGGATTGCCAATCTGGCTGCGCAATAATGCCAACGCGAAACCCCTGAGCCTCAAGCAAACGGCCGACCAAGGCCATGCCAAAGCTTGGGTGATCTATATACGCATCACCTGTCACCAAGATAATGTCGCACGAATCCCAGCCTAGCTGATCCATTTCGGCACGGCTCATAGGCAAAAAGCCAGCCGTACCAAAACGTTTTGCCCAGTAAGGGCGATGTGAATTTATTAAGCGCAATGTTTCCATGAGTTGCGCATTCTACAGGCAAAGCGATCAATTGTCTGACTAAATGTTGATTTTGTGCCTTATGAATCAATCAGTAAGCAAAAGTAAGAACTTTAAAATCCTGAACATATTTCAATTAAATTACAGAAATAAAAATCACATTCAGCACTTAGGTTATCAAAATTCACGCCGTTAAAAGCTGATAGCATTACAACAATAAACATCAATTGCATTGTTCTATTAGTAGACGTCTATTTTGTATTACTTCAACTTTCGCCATTTTGATAGAAAATGATCAATCAATTGAATATATCTACCTCAAAAGTAGCGGCTTTCACATGCCTACTCACAACACTTAGCTTACCAGCCCATGCCACTAACGGTATTAACCTGATTGGTTTTGGGGGGGAATCAACACTGATGGCGGGGGCAGATGTAGCAGTTGCCCGAGACACCAGCGCCCTAAACACGAACCCCGCTGGTCTCGCGCAAATCAAAGGCCAGCGCTTCAATGGCTTTGGATCTGTGTTGCGCACCTTGGACTTATCTCACCAAGATCAATTTGGTAACAACGAGAATGCATCGAACCGCTACACCGCTCTGGGTGGTGGTGGCTACGCGATGTCATTAGATAGTTTGCCGTGCACCATCGGCATTGGGCTATTTGCACAAGGTGGAGCGGGTGGCGTTTTTAAGAATATCAACGTGAATCCTGCCTTAGGTGGTGGCCAAGATAGATTCTCTGCATTATTTGGCATAGCCAAAATCACCCCTGGGATTGGCTGCCAAGTAACGGATAAACTATCGCTGGGCATTAGTTATGGTCTCGTCTATGCAAGCCTGGATCAGAAGCTTTTTCCTAACAGCTCTTTCCAACCAGCTAATTTTTACGGCTACGAATTAAAAGGTGCTAATACCATAAAAACTAGCTTTAAAATCGGTATGCAATACAAAGCAACTCCGCAATTAACACTTGGGGCTGCGTTCACCGATAAAACCAAATTACCGCTATCAGGTGGCAGGATTTCATTTAACCAAACAGATGCTGGTAATGGCATCGTAACCTATAGAAATGCCAGCATTTCAGGCTTTGCGTTGCCAAGAGAAGTCGCCATTGGTGCAGCTTTCCAAGCGACAGACGATCTTTTACTTTCATTAAAATTGAACTGGATCAACTGGGCTGATGCGATGAAAAGCAGCACTTTGACTGCAACTGACCCTGATAGCACCAGCGCATATGGTCCTGTATTCTCGGCCAATTCGGCACTAGACTGGAAAAACCAGTGGGTCATCGCCACTGGCCTGGCTTATAAGCTGAATGATAAAACCATGCTCTACGCCGGGCACAATTATGGAAAGAATCCGGTACCAACCAATACAACCACACCCAATCTGGCGGCCATTCTAGAGCACCACTATACTTTTGGCGCTGCCTATAAATTTGACCCGGAATGGACATTCACAGGCGGCATAGAATACGACCCGCAGGTAAAAGTGGATTACACCAATGTGCAGCTGCCATTTGGTACAAACTCAGAATTACGCAACGAAGCATTATTTCTGCACTTCATGGTTAGCCGCGAGTGGTAAGAGCAACCGTTCTTAAAAGATTCACTTAAAATAAAAGCGCCTCATTTAGAGGCGCTTTTATTTTATGGCGGTTTCAGGCTATTTGCTTATCAAGGCTTTTAGCTTATTCCACAATGAAGGCTTGGTATCACTCAAATCCAAGCTAGTATCAAAATTGAATAGCTGCCCAGCCCAGATAAAGACGATCCATACCAGCAAGCCAAATGGCATATAGCCAAAATAACCCAGCAATGGCATCTCCGCATAAATATGGATGACATTGACGTAAGGGATATCGTAAATCCAGTAATTCGGGTTGGTCTGCAGCCAGGTCTGTGGATGCGCACTACCGTAATTCCATACTTCCCAGAAAAATCCATTAAATAGCGAGCCAATGGCCACTAGCAGCAAAGGCGACCAGTTTCCCTCTGCCAGCGCAGTAAACGGCGTCCATACTTTCTGGTTGATCAGCGCGCCACTGAGCACAAATAAAGGCCCAATCCATAATACCCAGAACAATGGATAAGGATAGAACACCATAATAAAAATTGCTGCCAAAGCAGGCCATATCAGCCAGTTACCCGGTATAGAGATTTTTGGGCCCTGGCTATAGCGTGCAACCAGTTTAGGAAAAGTATTAAGCAAGGTGTACCACTCGAATACCGCTGGCCACACAGTCGTATAAGCAATAAGGAAAAGAAAGACTATCGTGCTATGTGGCAAGGCCGCCATATGGCCATTTGGGTAATACCAGTTACCCAGCGCGAAGTAATTGTAGTATTCAAAGAAATACCAGCCAAATACTGAAACCACGGCACTGATGAGTACAGTTTTTGGTTTCTTCGACAGCAATGAAGAACCCTGATTACGCTTGTAAACCAAGCCATCCAGCACCAGGATAAACCCCCACCATAGTGGCGTAAAAGCGTAATAGACCAGATCACCAAAAACCGTGACTTTCTCCCACATTAGCCACCAGAAAAACAGGGTGAACGCAGCGCCTATCCAAAACCAGATGGGATAAACAATCAGCGCAGGGGCTGGAGGACTATCCACGGGTTTAAAGCCAAACTTGGTTGGGAACAGTAAGAACACAGCAAACACTAGTTCAACAGCCAGCACTGCTAAAAAGACCAGAAGATTAAATGGGGGTGGCGCTTGGACGAACTCGGGAGGAAATACACCGTAACCTGGTGGCACATGTGTTGCAGGGTAAGCAAACCATGCGGCTATCAATGGTAATACGAGGCACAGTAAAAAAGGCCAGATTAGGCCAGACTTTTGTTTCATGATTTCCCCTTTATTTACACTAAAACACACATGCTGAACCTACTGAGTTACGTTATTTTTATCTTCTGTATCTTTTTGTTTTTTCAGGCGTTTGTTCTCATACATACGTGTATCAGCCAAATGCTTCAATGTATTTTTATCCTCAGCCTCACTGATCACAGCACTACCATAACTCATGCCCGAAAAATCAAAGCCAGCATGGTGAACACCTTTCACAGTGTCAGCTAATTTTTGTTCGATCATTTTTATATTGCCACTGGGGCAAGTGATTGCAAACTCATCGCCGCCGATTCGATACAGACCACAAGGTTCGGGTAGCGAGCTTCTCATTAAAGTTGAGAACGTGCAAAGCAATTCATCGCCCTTTTTATGACCAAAATTATCGTTATAAAATTTGAGGCCATCCATATCCAGGAACACCAGCATTCCCGCTTGCGGCATCGAAGCTAAGGTTAAGTCCAAAGCATAGCGATTGGGCAACCCCGTCAGTGCATCGGTATGGGCAACGCGCAAATGTTCCTTTGCTAGATACAATGCCATTTCCTTGTCTTCATGTAATTGCGCAAATTGTCTGGCGACAACTAGCGATAGCAATAACATTTCAACCATCACTGCCAGCAGACCGATATGCTCAATGTAAATCGTATATATGCCATCAAGTTTTGCATTTGTGATGGCATATGAACCAATTACAAAGAACGGGGTAATCGCCAGAAGATAAGTACGTGCTGTGCGGTTACCCTGATAGGCACAAATCGCACCCGCAATAAGTCCAAATGGCATCATCATGCCTACACCATAACGGGCAAATTCAAGACTCCAGTTTGGTGCAAACGGCGCAATTAAAATAAGGCCTATCATGATAGCCACTATGACCTGAGAGACAATGTAAAGCTTGTGATGGCTGCGCCTGTTGATATTAAGTAACGTAGTCGCGAAAGAAATATAGGCAATATTGCTAAACAGGATCGGTACGCTAATCAAGTAAAAATAGTGAATACCTAATAAATCTGAGAAAAACAGCAATGCAGTGCCGTTATAAAAAATATTGCCGAGAATAAAAAGGGAGTACATAAACTCGGTAATCTGGCGACGAATCACTGCCAGACTAACAAAATAAACGATCAAGGCAAACATGCTGCCTAGGCATAATAAGACGAGTGCATTGCCAGCTTTAATATGCTGCTCATATTGGCTGTGGGTATCTATATACGGCTGCGGCTGCGCCAGATAAAAAGGCGAAGATAATTCGGTAACCAGTCTATAGTGGCCAACTGGCAAATCGAGTTCTCGTCCATGCCTCAACTGGAATGGATTGCTGGCTTTAGATTGGATACCGCCTTCTACTTCCTGAACCAGATTTCCCTGTTCATCAAATACATAATGATGAAACATAGCAATCACACTGGAGTTCTTAAAATCAACAACCAATATGCCCGGCTTACTAACTGTAAAATCAGATTGGAAGAAGAAATGTCCGCCAGTATTTTTAGTCGCCAATACTGGGGTTAGATGAATATCTGAGAGATCGGACTGATAGTAATATGCCCAATGGTCAGGCGCTTGAAACCATAGCCCAGATAATTCTATGGGGGTTTCGGCTAACTCAGAAGTGGCAGAGGCTGTACCAACCAGTGATAGATTGATGATTAAACAGACAATAATCCATTTGAACGCATATCGCAGTTTAAGCAGTGTTAACATGTCTGCTGGTATCTTTTAAGCGAGTGTATACAAGTTAGTAAATAATATCGTTGAATCGTAGCATGAAACCTCACTCTGCTCGTGTACTGGCAACTGAATATTCTTTTTATAATTTACTTATCGGCATACAAAAGTATTACTTTATTTAAAAATGGTAATAACAAGACGCTCTCAAAACTAATCAGCACCATCATAGCGCTTTCATTTCATTAACTTCCCGATTAATAAACAAGCTGAAACTAAGGCTCAAGTAATCAAACACAATCATGAAAAAACCAAACGAACTCACATTTCAAGTCACTGGCATGCACTGTGGTAGCTGCGTAGCAAAGGTAGAAGCCGCGCTGCGGCCATATGGTGAAAACGTTAAGGTCAGCTTAGACCCACCACGTGCGGTCATTTCTAATAGTGCATCGAGCATTAACGAACTCAATCAGCAGCTATCGCTTGTTGGTAGCTATCAATTAAGCAATTTGAGTACCAACACCCCGAATACTGAAGAAGCGGTCACTGCAGCTGGGTGGATCAGCACTTACAAGCCACTATTAATGATTGTTGGTTATATTTTATTGACTTGTATATTGATACAAATCGCTCAAGGCGAATTCAGTAGCCATGACTTCATGACAAATTTCATGGCAGGTTTCTTTCTCGTATTTTCGTTTTTCAAACTACTGAATTTGCGTGAATTCGCGAATAGTTATGCCATGTACGATCTACTGGCTATGCGCTGGAATACTTATGGCTTGATTTACCCATTTATTGAGTTAGGGCTTGGCATTGCCTATGTGATTGGTTGGCAAGAAAACCTCACTAATTTAGCCACGCTAGTGGTGATGGGCTTTTCTTCAATCGGCGTTATTCGCGCAGTGCTAAATAGACAGAAGATTCGCTGTGCATGTCTAGGTAGCGTATTTAATCTGCCGATGTCCACAATCACCATTATTGAAGATTTACTGATGGCGGCGATGGCGCTTTGGATGCTGTTTAAGTAAATTACTCAAGGATCGTTGTGTTGGCTAGTTACTATCAACTACATGGGGGTAAAGTCGCGGCAATAGAAACAAACACGCCCTTTCCCCCACTGCAAGACGCATTGACTCAACCGAATGGGCTTCTGGCGATTGGCGGTGATTTATCCGCCGAACGTTTACTCAATGCCTACCAACAAGGCATATTCCCCTGGTTTAGCGAAGGCCAGCCTATACTGTGGTGGAGCCCTGACCCTCGCATGGTGTTATTCCCCGATGAACTCATCGTTTCCCGCTCGCTCAACAAACGCCTGAAAAAAGCTGACTACGAAGTACGCTATAACACAGCATTTAAACAGGTAATGAAAGCGTGTGCGATGGCATCAAGACCAGACCAGGACGGCACTTGGATCACAGATGTCATTATCGAGGGCTATTGCAAGCTACATGAACTTGGCTATGCAGTTAGCGCAGAAACATGGATAGATAACCAATTAGTGGGTGGATTATATGGTGTAAAAATAGGCCGCATGTTTTATGGAGAATCCATGTTTCATCATGTGACCGATGCCTCCAAGCTGGCCTTTGTATCACTCGTCAAAAAATTAGAGTCCGAAGGAGTAGAGATGATTGATTGCCAGATGAAAACTGCGCATCTGGCATCATTTGGCGCACGCGAAATTGATCGCGCAGAATTTTCACAACGGCTGGCGAAATTGATACACTTGTCAGATGACCCTGCCTAACGATGCTCCGCTTTCAAAGCTACAGTTCTACGTCACTACGCCGTATGCCTGCGGCTATATTGAAAGTAAATTGGCGCAATCGCTGATTGCCTCGCCACAGCACTTAGTAGATGCCAAAACCTACAATGGCTTGATTCAACTGGGCTTTAGACGGAGTGGTAAATTCGTTTATCGCCCACATTGCGAGCTTTGCAATGCGTGTATTCCCGTGCGTATCCCTATCAATGATTTCATCCCTAAACGTAGCCAGCGCCGTGCAGTCAAGTCCCACGAGAGTCTTTCTGTCGCCATCATTCCACTGGAGTTCAGCGAGGAGCATTTTGCGCTTTATACCGCTTACCAAGTAGCACGCCATTCAGGTAACAAAGATCAGGAATCCGCCGAGCAGTATCGCAATTTTCTCGTTCAAAGCAATGTGGAAAGCGTGATGGTGGAATTCAGGCTAGGCGATCAGCTCAAAATGGTGAGCGTAGTGGATATCGTCAGCGATGGCATATCTGCGGTTTATACGTTTTACGATGCCAGCGATGCTCATGCCAGCTATGGCACTTATAACGTGATGTGGCTGATCAAATGGTGCAAACGGCTCAAACTCGATTATCTATATTTGGGCTACTGGATAAAAGAGAGCCCCAAGATGGCCTACAAACAGAACTTTGTACCGCAAGAAGCATTGATTGATGGTGAATGGCAACTGCTTTAAGTTACTCACTAAGCTTAACAATTTCCACTCCACCCTCATGCCAAAGCTGCGTAACACTCACGCCAGCATATTTTGTCGCTAGTAACTCCATCAATTGTTGGTGATGTTTCTCAAACATCACCACCGTATCGCCTGGCTTAGGCTCTTGCGATGGAATCACCCGCTGTGCAGAAAATGAAAGACTGGGCGCTGATAGTTGCCAACTGACTACTGGCGTTTGAATTGCTCTAACTTCCAACGCTGCGTTCAATATCGGGGCTCTCAATGCAGCAATCACGGTAGGAACAAAAATCAAATGCAGACAAATAGCAAAACTCACCGCACCGGCACCTAAACGCCAAGCGTTAGATGGAATGGTATGTAAACCAGCAATACGTTTAATCAGGTCCTGGGGCAGCAATAATAAGGCGATACCTAGCGCCGCGATACCCACCGACCAATCTGCATGTTGCACAAGCATTGCGCCAGCATTCTCCAACACGAGCTTGTAATATGGCTCGCTGGTTAGGCTGGAAAGCTTGCCTGCCCAGAGATGGGTACATACGAATACCGTTAATAGCGCTGAAATCCAGAGTCTATCCACCAACAATGGTGAAGGCTTTGTCACTTCAATCGGGTTTGATTTGATGGCCAGCGTGAGTGCCATCATGACAAATAATCCCGTTAATCCATAAAACCCATAATGGGGCAGCTTGGTGGCCGAGAAAGAGAAAAATACCAGCACGAATAAGGGCAACACCCAGAGCAAGGTCGCTACAGATTGACGTAACGGGCTACTACGTTTGAACAGTAATTCAGCCAGCGTGCGGAACAATAAAGGTATCCAAGGCAATAGCGAGACCAGCATCCATGCTGGGTAATACCAAAAACCACCACTGAAACCGAGCATGGTACCTGTGTAGCGGCCGAGATTATGTTTGCCGAAAAACCCCTGAATGAATGCCATGCCTTGTGCCTGGTATTGCAACACATACCAAGGCAGCGCAATCCCAATCACCAAAGTCCATGCGATAGGATCAAACGCGACTTTGCGCCAATTTTTAAATCTGCTTGGAACGACTAAAACAGTGAGAAAACTTGCTGCAGCTGGCACTAGCACTGCAATTGGGCCTTTGGTCAACAAACCAAGGGCTATGAATATGGCCGTTAGGCGCCCATATTTTTTTAAACTGGCATCATCTACTGCAAGCAAAGCTCGCCAGAGAAAGTAGAGTGAAACTGCCAGCAATCCATTCAATAGCGCATCCGCCGTGGCTACCCTTGAAATCGCTGGCACTGCGATAGAAGTCATGGCGATCAGCAGGCCAAAATATCTTGCGTTACCAGAAACACCAACGCGGGCAGCAATGTCTTTACTCCATTGCGCTACCACAAATAGCCATAACAGCCCCGCCAATGCAGATGGCAATCGCGCGCCAAAGGCATTGATACCAAATACCTGCATGGATGCGATCTGTAGCCAGTGAATCAGGGCAGGTTTGTCAAAACGTGGTGCATCTAGCAGCCAAGGCGAGATAAAATCGCCGCGAGAAAGCATTTCACGGCTGGCCTCAGCGAAGGCACCTTCGTCAACATCTGTGAGCGGTACATGGCCTATGCCCCAGATCATGATAATGGCGGCTAGCGCCCAAAGTAAGAGGTTTGTGAGTTTAGCGTTTTGCATCAAACAGTTATTTCCTGAGGTTCTTTCTTAATCCAGAAGTAAATCCCGATAAACCCTTGCAAAGTACCTGCGAGGCCGAAAAGTACAGACGCAGCAAAAGCAGACTCAGCGTGCACGCCTAAATAACCAAGCACGACGACAGCAGCTAATTCACGTGCGCCAAAACCACTGATAGCGGCTGGAATAATCGCCGCCAAAAATATCGCTAGGCTTACCGCAGCAACCAGTGCAAAACTCATCTCCACTCCGACTGCCTTTAAGCAGAGATACAGGGCGGCAATTGCTGTAGCTTGCACTAGTAGCGACTCTATCAAAGTGCTAAAAAGCAGATGCATGTTTGTCGCGATTTTGAGTAGCGTTTCAATTCCCGCTTTCAAAACTCTATGGGTAGCTAAAGTGATTGCCGCTTCTAGCAATGGTAATGCCACGAAACCAAGGAGAATCGGAACGATTACCGCAGCGCCGAGAAATACAACGTAGCTAACCAGCAAGCTCTGGGTGATGCCCTGTAAGTTATTCTCAGTCGCCATGCCTAAAACAAGCAGGCTTGCTACAAAAGAAAATAGGCACAAACTCCATAGCCCACCTACTCTATCCAGCAATACGCTGGCAGCAGCATCGGCATGAGTAAATGCTGGCACTTGCGTCACAATCTTTTCCCTGTAACGGACTAGACCCAGCGACCGCCAAACATCGCCGCCCACTATGCCGCCCGGCAATACTATATTCGCCGATAATGCTTGCGCATAAAGGAATACCAGCCTGATGTAGCTAATCGCCAGGCCCAGATGATTAACGATTTTTTTCCAGCGGGCGACCGAAAGTAGATTTGAAATGATTAACAAAATACAAGCCAGAAAGAACCAGCCATAGTCCGCATTGGCGAGCACATTGAGTAGCTTTTTTGTATCAAGCTGGCTGATCAGCAAAGCAATTAGTACCAACCCTAACACTGGGCGAAAAAAGCGTTTGATGATTCGATTGATAATTGGGTGTTTAGACACGTTAAGGATTCAGCTAAGCAGGCGAAACTGGCTTTTTATTGGCAAACAGCCTGCTCAAGGCATGCCGGAATTTCGGAATCAGCATAGCAAACCCGAATACGGCAAATGCCTGCCAGAACACAATCACTTTATGAATATTCTGCATTTTGCCAAGCAGCATGAACACTAGCGCAATAACGACCAACACCCAGCCAGCATAAGCCAGCACACGTTCTAATGTTGGCTGAATATTGTCCGTGAGAAGATTGATGATAGCCCCCAGGCTCCAGCCAACGATTGCGCCTGTCAACACATCAGCAGGCCAGTGTGCCCCTACCATCACTCTTGATATACCAACAAAACAAGCGATCAATAATATCAATGCCAAGCCCTGTTTTTTGTAGGTCAGCATCAACAATGCTGCGACTAGAAACGCAGTCAGGGTATGGCCCGAAACAAATGCATTGTGGTGCAAGGATGGGCCTACCACCATTACATCTGGCGTCAATGCCAAAGGGCGTGGGTAGTGAAAAAATGCCTTGAGCGCATTAGATGCAATGCCGCCAACTAATACCGCAATTGATAAGCGCGCCAAACAAGCTTTGGTTTTGGGTAACAACAGCCATAGCAGAACAACGGCAACAGCTGTATCACCTAGTGAAGTGAGAAAACCCCAGATATAGGGGCCGCCCCACACAGGCATTTGTGAATTGATTGCTGTAAAAATGGCACCGTTTAGTGCACTTTTCTCAAACAGAAACCCTAGCCAAAGTGCTATCAGGATGAGCAAAACATAGGCTGAAACCGCCCGATATGAATGGCTTAGCTGCAATTAATGACTATCCATGTCTTTTAGGATGTACTGTTTGCGGCCTTCAGGCTCGTGATAGATACGAATCAGCAATTCACCGATCAGGCCCGTAGCAAGCAATTGAATGCCGACCAAAGTGAATAACACACCCAGCATTAGCAAGGGACGGCCACCGATATCAACACCCATAATCAATTTTTCAAAGGTGAGCCAGCCTAATGTACCTAGACCTAGGACTAGCATCAGCATGGCAATACCACCAAACGCATGGATAGGGCGATGCAAGAAGCGCATGGTAAAGCGGATCCAGAGCAAATCCAGCAATACACGGATAGTACGATCAATGCCGTATTTTGATACACCAGCCACACGCGCTCTGTGGTTCACTGGCACTTCTACAATGGTTGCACCCACTTCCACCGCCAATGCGGGGATGAAGCGATGTAATTCGCCATATAGTTTCAAGTCACGCAAAATCTGGCCACGATAAGCTTTCAAGGCACAGCCGTAATCATGCAGTTGCACACGGGTAATCTTAGAAATGAGTGCGTTGGCAATCATGGAAGGAATCTTGCGTGAGAGCGTTGCATCCTGACGGTCTTTACGCCAGCCACTGACACAGTCAATCTCAGGATCATCGTCCAGCATTTTGAGTAAGGTGGGAATATCAGCTGGATCATTCTGCAAGTCACCATCCAGCGTCACGATATAGTCACCAACAGCATGGTCAAAACCCGCCTGCATCGCCGTTGACTGGCCATAATTGCGCGCAAAATACAGTGGTTTCAGCCAAGCAGTCGTTTTGGCTACTTGCTGTATGATTTTGCGTGAGCCATCGCGTGAGCCGTCATCAATCAATATCAATTCGAATTCGCGCTTGGTTGGCAGTAAAGCATCGCCCACTGCTTTGACCATGGCTTCAATATTCTCGACTTCGTTATAGACGGGAATAACAACAGAGACTTTTTTCATAAAACCCTTTTACTTATTAGCTGAGGTGTTTAGTACACCCTGTTTTACTGGCCAAACTTTTGAGACGATAAAAGCGACAAGCGCCGCAGCAATGAACACCACAAAGAACGAAAATGTCACATCACTTAAGAAATGCGCGCCATTCATCATTCTTGTCAGGCCAATCAATCCGCCGAATAGCAATCCGCCCGCCAACCAGGCCTTACGCCTGCTCACAAAAAAACCTATGGTCACAGCAAATGCTGCAGCACCATGCCCTGTGACAAAAGAGCAATTATGAGTACATTGATCTGAGATTACCCAGGCTGGCGTGAACTGCTGTGTGCCGCCAAACTCCACCACGTCTCTCGGACGCGCCCTGCCCCAATGCTCTTTTAATCCACCGTTGACAGCTAAAATCGGCCCCGCGATCAGGCTTAAAGTTACGATTAATGCTGGCAGAAAGCGAGCGTTTTTCCTGATAGCGAAAAAGACGCATAGTAACATTGAAATAATCAGTGCAGCCCTTGAAAGCACATCAACCGCGGCATAGACAAAAATGAGAAATCTGGAAGTCGCTAATGGAAAGCCAGTGTTGATGGATAAATCGGTTTCAGGCTGACTCAATGCGTTCGCCAGTTGATGAATGCGCAACTGGTGGTCGTAAAACCACGCACTCGCCGTAAGATCAATACTAGGGAATAAATAAAAAATGGCAGCAAGCAATAAAGCCAAAGGAATGGCGTATTTAAGGGCTTGAATACTTCTTTTCTGGGCTAAATCAATATAAGACTGAAGGGCTAGATTAGTCATTATTGATAACCCTTGAAACCACGTACGATGAATGCCCAAGCTCTGTAATTGTTGCCACCCAGTGGAATCGCTGCCAGATTGGCATCATCGATAGGCGTGACCTGCTCAAAACTACGCTCAAGCTGGCCTAAATCAATCCCAGTCGATGGGCCAACCAATAGGACTAGTATCTCGCCTTTATTCAACTCCGTCGCATCTTTAACATCATAAAACCAGCGGTAATGGCTGTCTTTATGCTGGCTGGGGTTCCATGCAAGCGGAGGATAGATTTCGGGATAGCCATAAGAAGACAATGCCGCCAGCATATCTCGATCATCAGACATCACATGCATCGGCTGTTGCTGGACTCGTTGCTGTGCCCACAAAGCGGCTTCTTTCCAGCCTTTTAATTTACGTAACGGGTTTTTTTGTGAGGTGCGGACTTCTTCATGACTGGCACTCCAGTGCGGCGCAATCATGATAAGAACAGAAACAATCAGGCCAACAATAATCGTGGTGGAGAATGCACTAGTACGCAGGGCAATCTTGGGCTTTGCACCCAGCCTGTTATCTTGCACGCCCAACCAGTAAGCGGTCACGAGAATGCTCGCTGCGACATAAGCTGGCGCTGCCCAGTTACCATGCGCACGGCTCATGAACGCCTGTAGCAGAATAATACCCAGCATAGGCCAAGTAAATACCAGCAATAATCCCTGACTTTTGCGCTCGACCGCGGTGAACCCTTGCCCGCCAAACCCGCTGCTGATAATCAGTAATGCCAAAAATGCCAGTGGGCCAAACATCAAGAACTGCGCGCTAAAAAACCCGAACAACTCGTTAAAGCGCTCATATAAATCCCACCCCGCAGAGACGGCCGTATCTACATGTGAAAGCTCCAGATGGTGCGTAAGTGTGGGGAACCCTGTTTTTATGTTCCAGAGTATATTGGGTAGAAATACGATAAAAGCGGTAAGACCAGCAATAAAAGGCGCTTTGGTAAACAGTCTTTTCTGCATCAATAACCAGATGACCGCGCTGAATACGAATATCCCCATGGAGTATTTGGTTAGCAATCCAAAACCTAGAGCAATGCCACATAAAATCCAAGGCACTAAACTAGAGTTATCTTCTTTCTGCGCCACCACAAAGGCCAGTAAAGCAAAAGACCACCATAAAAATAGCCATGCATCTGTACTGGCCACTAATCCGTAAAAACCACTCAAAGGCATAGTCAGAAACAGCAATGCGCTGGCAACCGCTATTTTTCTGCTGCCAAACAGTTGAAAAGCCGTGAGTGCGATGGCAATTGCTGATAGCAAAAGCGCGGGCGATTGCAGCATGCGGGTACAGCCTTCAATCTGCTGAATACCTAAGCCGTTGCAAATAGCTGCCCCGCCACCCAATGCCCAAGCAATAAAAGGCGGTTTAGAGTAATAACCAGCTGCGATATCATGTGCCCAGCCCAGATACTGAGCTTCATCCACCTGCAACGGAATCGGCTGATAAAACCCATACACAGAACGAATAACCGCTAATAAGCACAATCCAACAACAACCAAAAAGAGGACGGATTTGCGAGACAGGAAGTCGGTTGAATAGCGTGGCATGGGTAGTCTAAGAAAGTGGCGATAAACCGTGTGAATTGATAGGGCTGAAAGGCAAACTTAAAGAACCACTATTCTATATTTATTTAGCGCTTGGTTGATAAATTTAGTGATCGAAGGCTCTGGTTACGTTTTAATTTCATCATGAGAAATTAAAGAAGCGACGTTTGTTGGGACGAGTTGACCACCAAATACATATAATAAACGCCACCTGAAACACCAGCCTGAAAGCAAGCAACGATTCAGGAATGTCACGGAATAAATCAGGGTGTTGCCACATATAAATATTCGCTGGCGTTACGCAAATGGTCAATAACACCAAGCCATTACCGGCCCATTTTCGATACTTTGCCAGTAACAATCCAAACGCGCCGAGCAACTCAAAGAAACCACTGATATAAACCAAGGCAAGTGGGTAAGGCAAATATGGCGGCATAATTTTCAGGAAAAACTCAGGCTTAACAAAGTGGCCAATGCCTCCAATCAAGAACTATATAAATACAAAAAAGATTGCCAAGCGTTTGCTTGTAGGCAATCGATTTCTGAATGGATTGAATAATGGCATCGTTAGATATATTCCAAATAGGTCAACAATACTGAATTTACATTGCTCTTAAGGGCTAAGCCAGTGAATTTGAAGAATGCTACAATACTGGTTTGGTTTTCAGGGTTTCATCTGTGAAAAAACTGGTGATTTTTGGAGTTGGGCTAATTGGCGGCTCCGTTGCGCTTGCGTTGCGCAAAGCATACCCAGAACTACATATCGTTGGCATTGGTCGGGCACTGCAATTGCATGATACCAACCTGCAAACAGCACAGAAGCTAGGTGTCATCGATGAAATTGGCATCGATTTAGGCCAGGCACTAGAAAGCGCCACGCTGATTTTGATTGCAACGCCTGTTGCGCAAACACCAGCCATTTTGCAATTCATCTTGCCGCACCTGAACAAAAACACCGTAATCACAGATGCTGGCAGCACGAAAGCAGATGTAGTGGATTACGCAACCAGCATCCTAGGTGAACGTGTTAGCCAGTTTGTACCTGCACACCCTATCGCTGGCGCTGAAAAAAGTGGTGTAACTGCTGCAAATGCCACGCTTTATTTCGGCAAAAACGTGATTATTACACCTATCGCAGGCACAAACTCAACAGCGATTGATATGGTAACCGCTATGTGGCAGGCTACAGGCGCGGTGATCAATCGAATGCCCCCTACTCAACATGACAGCATTTTTGCCGCCGTTAGCCATTTACCACACTTGCTGGCATTTGCATTGGTAGAAGAACTAGCCACTCGACCAGATGCGCAGGACTTCTTCAAGTTTGCAGCCAGCGGGTTTAGAGACTTCACCCGTATTGCAGGCAGCTCACCCGAGATGTGGCGCGACATAAGCTTGGCCAACAGCAAGGCTTTATTGGGGGAACTAGCTGCTTACCAAACGCAATTAAGCCTGATTGAAAATCTACTGAAAAATAATGATAGTGCAGGCTTGCAAAGTTTATTTGAGCGAGCAAGTGCAGCGCGCAATGCTTGGGCGCATCAACAAGCTATCACCGATAAAGAACAAACTGATAAGCAATAATGGAATCATTAGCACTCAAACCACACACAAAGGCTAGCGGCACAATCACTTTGCCTGGCTCCAAGAGTATTTCTAACCGCACTTTATTGCTGGCTGCGCTGGCAAGCGGTACTACAGAGATTCGCGACTTACTGGCTTCAGACGACACCGATCGCATGCTGGATGTATTGCAAAAGCTGGGTATTAAGCTGCAAAAAACAGGTGAGCGTGATTGGCAAGTAACGGGAAACAACGGGGCTTTTGACATAAAACAAGCTGAACTTTTCCTCGGCAACGCAGGTACGGCTTTTCGCCCGATTACGGCAGCACTTGCCTTTTTGGGTGGCGATTACACCCTGTCTGGTGTGGCACGCATGCATGAGCGCCCTATCGGTGACTTGGTGGATGCATTACTCCAAGCTGGCGCTGATATTGAGTATTTGGGTAATTCAGGTTTCCCACCATTAAAAATATCGCCTGCAAGCATTGATGCATCCAAGCCCATCAAGATACGCGGTGATGTCTCCAGCCAATTTCTGACTGCGTTGCTGATGGCAGCGCCATTGACCAAGCAAACCGTCACGATAGAAGTCATTGGAGAGTTAATCTCCAAACCTTATATTGAAATCACCCTGAACCTAATGGCGAAATTTGGGGTTGAAGTTGAGCGTGATGGTTGGCAACGTTTTGTGATTACCGCGAATAGTCACTATAAAAGTCCTGGAAGAATTTTTGTAGAAGGCGATGCTTCTTCAGCTTCTTATTTCCTAGCTGCAGGTGCTATTGGGGCTGGGCCAGTGCGTGTTCAGGGCATAACTAAAAATAGTATCCAAGGCGATATAAAGTTTACAGAAGCACTATCAAAAATGGATGGGAATATTAGTTGGGGCGATAATTGGATAGTTTCCAAAGGTCCAACTAATAATAAGCTTAAAGCATTAAATATGGACTGCAACCATATCCCAGACGCCGCAATGACATTAGCGATAGCAGCACTATTTGCTGACGGCACAACAACTTTACGCAATATCGCCAGTTGGCGAGTGAAAGAAACTGACCGTTTGGCAGCCATGGCAACCGAACTTCGTAAAGTCGGTGCTACGGTTGAAGAAGGCGCTGACTATATAAGAATTACGCCTCCAGAAAAGTTAACACCGAACGCTGTGATTGATACCTACGATGATCATCGCATGGCGATGTGTTTTTCGCTGGTTTCACTAGGTGGCGTGCCAATCACCATCAATGACCCAGGTTGCGTGGCTAAAACATTCCCAGATTACTTCGAACGTTTCGCACAAATTACGCAAAACTAAAGCCAATATGAGCAACCAACAACATATTCCCGTTATCGCGATAGATGGTCCTTCAGCATCTGGCAAAGGTACAGTGGCGCAATTGGTCGCTAAAAAACTCGGGTATCACTATCTGGACTCTGGGGCGCTTTATCGCATCGTCGCCCTTGCGGCTAAAGCTCAAAATATTTCTTGGCAGGATGGACTATCGCTTGCAGATTTAGCAAGCAAGCTCAACATTAGCTTTAAAGATGGCGAAATTTACCTGAATGAACAAAATGTCAGCGAAGAGGTGCGCACCGAAGAAATGGGTAAAGGCGCATCACAAGTAGCCGTGCATCCCGCATTGAGGCTGGAGTTGGTATCACTGCAACATAGTTTCCGCAAAGCGCCTGGTTTGGTGGCAGATGGGCGTGATATGGCAACTGTCATATTCCCCGATGCCAACACCAAAATCTATTTAACCGCGACGGCTGAAGTGCGTGCCGAAAGAAGGTATAAGCAGTTGATGTCAAAAGGAATCCATGCTAATCTAGCGGATATATTGTTAGACTTGCAGCAACGTGATGCGCGTGACCAGCAAAGAACGGTAGCGCCATTGCAACAAGCAAAAGATGCAATATTGCTTGAAACAAGTGATTTAAGTATAGAACAAGCCGTGAGGTTTGTTCTTGATCAAAGCAACTAGTAACACAAGAAGTGAGTAATAGGCGCCGTGGACTTCACGAGTTCATGGCTTTTTTTAATTTTCCCCGCTGCTCGGCGGGATTATATTTAGGTATCTTTTTTAATGTCTACCATTGCAACCAGCACTACCAACACCGAAAGTTTTGCAGCCCTTTTTGAGGAAAGTTTAGCTCGTCAGGAAATGCGCTCTGGCGAAGTGATTACTGCAGAAGTGATCTCAATTGACGACGACTTCGTTATCGTTAATGCAGGCCTCAAATCTGAAAGTATCATCCCGACCACAGAATTCCATAACGATCGCGGCGAATTAGAAGTTAGCGTTGGCGACTTCGTTCAAGTAGCGATCGAAACACTTGAAGATGGCTATGGTTCAACCAAGCTATCTCGTGAAAAGGCTAAACGCCTGGCTGCATGGCTAGACCTTGAAAACGCGATGAATGAAGCGCGCATCATTAAGGGTATGGTCAATGGCCGCGTTAAGGGTGGCTTGACTGTCATGGTTAACAGCATCCGTGCTTTCCTTCCAGGTTCACTGGTTGATTTGCGTCCTGTTAAAGACACTACACCATTCGAAAACAAGGAATGGGATTTCAAAGTTATCAAGCTGGATCGCAAACGTAACAACGTTGTGGTTTCACGCCGCGCTGTACTTGAAGAGAACATGGGTGCTGACCGTGAAGCACTAATCGGCTCACTGAAAGAAGGCGCAATCGTTAAGGGTATCGTCAAGAACATCACCGACTACGGTGCATTCGTTGACCTCGGTGGTATTGATGGCCTGTTGCACATTACTGACTTGGCATGGCGCCGTGTTAAGCATCCTTCAGAAGTCCTCACCGTTGGTGAAGAAGTTGAAGCTAAGATCCTCAAGTTCGATCAAGACAAAAACCGTGTATCACTAGGTATCAAGCAATTGGGCGATGACCCATGGGTTGCATTAACCCGCCGTTACCCAGTTAGCACACGCCTGTTCGGCAAAGTAACCAACCTGACCGACTACGGCGCATTCGTTGAAATTGAACCAGGTATCGAAGGTCTGGTACACGTTTCTGAAATGGATTGGACCAACAAGAACGTACACCCAGCTAAGATCGCTCAATTGGGTGATGAAGTTGAAGTCATGATTCTTGAGATCGACGAAGATCGTCGCCGTCTGTCACTGGGCATGAAGCAGTGCCAAGCTAACCCATGGGATGACTTTGCTGCAGCCCACAAAAAGGGTGACAAAGTATCTGGCCAGATCAAGTCTATTACTGACTTTGGTGTATTCATCGGCTTGCCAGGTGGTATTGATGGCCTAGTTCACTTGTCTGATTTGTCATGGAACCAAACTGGCGAAGAAGCCATCCGCAACTTTAAGAAGGGTGACGAACTTGAAGCATTAGTGCTTAGCATTGATGTTGAAAAAGAACGTATCTCTCTGGGCGTAAAACAAATGGATAGCGATCCGTTCGGCGCTTACACCACTGTGAATGACAAGGGTGCAATCGTTAAGGGTACCGTTAAGTCAGTTGAAGCTAAGGGCGCTACAATTACCTTAGATGGCGAAGTTGAAGGTTACGTTCGTGCTGCTGATATCTCACGCGAAAAAATCGAAGATGCGACCACTGCATTGAAGGTTGGCGATGAAATCGAAGCACGTATTACTAACGTAGACCGCAAAACACGTGCAATTACCTTGTCTATTAAAGCCAAAGATATCGCTGAAGAAGCCGATGCCGTACAAAAATACAGCAACGACGCTTCTGCAGGTGCAGCAGGTACCACCAATCTTGGTGCCCTGTTGAAAGCGAAACTTGATGGCAAAAATAACGAGTAAGCAAGGCAACTGCCATGACAAAATCTGAACTGATTGCCAATCTGGCAGCACGTTTTCCGCAACTAGTTGTTAAGGATGCAGAGCTTTCTGTAAAAACCATTCTTGACTCCATGTCGGATAATCTTTCGACTGGTGAACGCATTGAAATCAGGGGGTTTGGTAGCTTCAGCTTGAACTACCGTCCTCCTCGTCTCGGGCGTAATCCAAAAACTGGCTCCAAAGTGCAAGTACCAGAAAAATACGTACCGCACTTTAAGGCAGGCAAAGAGTTACGTGAACGCGTTGACGGTTAAATGGCGGGTTTAAATAGGTTTTAAAAACTCGTCGAGTTGATAAAACCAAATTAAAAAGCTGACTTCAATAAAGAAGTCAGCTTTTTTTATGGCTTTTTTGTACGATTTAGTGGGCTATTTCTAGTTGGCTTAGGTAAAATCTTGATATGCGATATTTATATAATTTAATTAGCCTGGTCCTGTTTATCTTTGTGCTGGGCTTTGCATTCAAGAACGCAGAACCTGTGCAGATTCGATATTACTTGGGCTTTGTCTGGGAAGCACCTCTATCATTGGTACTGTTAGCAACATTTGCGCTTGGCCTAGTGTTTGGCCTGATTGCCTGCGTTAGCCCGCTGATCAAGCAACGCCGCAAATTAATTGCGATACAACGGGAGCTGAAGTCTCTCAGGACCAGTAGCTCGGTGATAAATAGCTCAGCTTCTAATACTTCATCAACCTCCAATACATAAAGAAGCGCAATCATGATGGAGTTTGAATACTGGTGGCTGCTGGCATTGCCGCTGTTTTTCACACTAGGCTGGATCGCAGCTCGCGTGGATATCAAACAGCTGCTCTCAGAATCCACCACCCTACCTGCGGCCTATTTCAAGGGCTTGAATTTCCTGATTTCAGATCAGCATGACAAAGCCATTGAAGCATTCACTGAAGCTGTAGAAGCCAATGCAGATTCGCTCGAGCTGCATTTCGCGCTAGGTAGCCTGTTTCGCCGTCGTGGCGAGGTAGATCGAGCCATTCACTTACACTTGAGCCTGCTAGATCGTAAAGAGTTACCAGAACCACAAAAACTCGCCGTCATGGCAGAGCTAGCGCAGGATTACCTGAAAGCTGGCTTATTTGACCGTGCAGAAGAACTATTCAAATCGCTTGATGACACACGCTACAAACAACCCGCCCTGCGTGCACTACTTGAAATCTATACACGAGAGCGTGAATGGGAACGTGCAGTAAAAACCACCATTGAGCTAGAGCGCATCTCCGGCGTGCCTTTCCGTAAAGAAGTGGCCCAGTTCTATTGCGAAATGGCCGTAAAATCCATCTTCAATAATGATACCCACACGGCCAGATACGAGCTTGAGAAGGCGCTGGATTCCAATAAAAACTGCGTACGCGCCAATATCATGTTGGGCGATATGGAAGCCGTGAATGGCACGCATAAAATTGCGATTTCCATCTGGAAACGGATTGAATTACAAGATCCAGAGTTTTTGAGTTTGATTGCCGACAAACTGTTAAACAGTTATCGCGCCATTGGTGAAATTGAAGAGGGTTTGCAACTGCTCAAGTATTACCAGCAAACCTACAAACTACCAGCCCTGCTGAATGTAGTCTACCAAGCAACACTCGCTGAAGAAGGCCCAGAGAATGCGGCAAAGCTGGCCAGAGATGAGCTGGCAAAACAACCTAGCCTACAAACGCTAGACCAACTCCTAGAAGCCCGCGCCCAAATTGATAATAATGAGCAGCAAGATACGCTACTGATGCAGCAAACTGTCCGCCGCGCCATTGGCAAACGTAATGCCTATTGCTGCGATCAGTGCGGTTTCCGCGCCAAAAACTATCATTGGCAATGCCCTGCATGTAACGCATGGGAATCACTACCGCCAGAACCAAGTGAAGCAGCAATATGAGTCAACTGAACCCTAAAATTCACGCATCAAAAATTATAGTTGCTTTAGATTACGCAGATGCCACCAGTGCACTAGCGCTAGTTAATCAATTAAATCCAGCATTATGTGGCCTGAAAGTAGGCAAAGAACTATTTACAGCGGCAGGGCCTCATCTGGTTGAAACGCTAGTCAATAAAGGCTTTAACGTATTTCTCGACCTTAAATTCCACGATATTCCCAACACAGTTGCCAAGGCCTGTGAAGCCGCTAGCCGACTAGGCGTGTGGATGCTCAATGTGCATGCTTCTGGTGGATTAGCAATGATGCAAGCGGCAAAAGAAGGGGTAGCAAAAAGTGGCCAACAACCATTGTTGATAGCTGTCACCGTTTTAACTAGCATGGATCAAGCTACACTCAATCAAATCGGCATTGCTGGCAATCTACAAGATCAAGTATTAAAGCTTGCTCAACTCACACAACAAGCTGGATTAGATGGGGTGGTTTGTTCAGCACAAGAAGCTCCAGTTTTACGTCAACATCTAGGCGCTGATTTTTGCCTAGTGACTCCAGGTATCAGACCAGCAGATGCAAAGTCTGATGACCAGACTCGCATAGTGACACCAGCTAAAGCATTGCAACTCGGTGCAAGTTACCTGGTCGTCGGTAGACCCATTACTCAAGCCACAAATCCACTTGCATCTCTACAGTCTATCGTGGCTGAAATTACAAAATCACTATAACTGAGTGTGCATTGCCTATGCGATATTCATCCAGACTACATTCCGGCAAAAGTCACATAGATTTCATTAGCTACTTAGATAGCCTGTTAAAATAGCAGCTATGCCTCTTATTACATTAGACCAAGCTAGTCTTGCTTACGGACACCACCCCCTACTTGACCATGCCAGCTTCCAGCTCGATAACGGCGAACGTGTAGGCTTGATTGGTCGCAATGGTGCTGGCAAATCCAGCCTGCTTAAGGTTATCGCAGGAGAAAGCAAGCTGGATGACGGCACTCTTTGGCGCTCGCCATCTGCTCGTGTAGTTTATGTGCCACAAGAACCCGTGCTAATCGAAACACATACCGTATTTGAAGCTGTGGCTGAAGGTCTGGGCGAATTGCAGCAGATACTGGTGGATTACCACAGTGTATCGCACCAAATGGGCGAACCAGATGCCGACATCGAAGCATTGCTAGAGCGCATGCAAATTTTGCAGCATGAGCTGGATAGCAAGAATGGCTGGCAATCACAGGCACGTGTTGATGCAGTACTAACGCGCCTCAAGCTTGATGCTGACAGCCCTGTGGCTAGCCTCTCTGGCGGTTGGCGCAAACGTGTGGCTTTGGGTCGTGCGCTGGTCGCGGAGCCTGAAGTGCTGTTACTGGATGAGCCAACCAACCATCTGGACTTAGAAGCCATCGAATGGCTGGAAGAACTGTTGCTAGGCTTCAATGGTAGCGTGCTGTTTATCACCCATGATCGACGTTTTCTGGATCGACTGGCTACCCGCATCACCGAATTGGATCGCGGCAACTTGACCGATTTTGTTGGCACTTACTCGAATTACCTGGTGAAAAAAGAAGAGTTGCTAGCGGTCGAAGCTACGCATGCTGCCAAATTTGATAAGGTACTGGCACAAGAAGAAGCCTGGATCCGCCAAGGTATCAAGGCACGCCGTACCCGTAACGAAGGCCGCGTAAGACAGCTTGAAAGGCTACGCCTAGAGCGCGCCGCCAGACGCGAGCGTCAAGGCAATGTGAAACTAACACTGGATAGCGGCGACCGCTCTGGCAAGCTGGTAGCCGAGCTTGAAGATGTGCGGAAATCGTATGGTGATAGAACACTGATCAATGGCTTTAGCACCCGCATTCTGCGTGGCGACCGCATCGGCCTGTTAGGGCCTAACGGCATTGGAAAATCAACGCTGCTAAAAATGATACTGGGCGAACTGGAGGCTGATAGCGGCAGTATCCAGCGCGGCACCAACCTCAATATTGCCTATTTCGACCAGATGCGTGAGCAACTGGATGACGAGGCTACACTCGCAGACACCATCAGTCCAGGCTCTGAATTCGTGCAGATCGGCAATGAGCGCAAACATGTCATCAGCTATCTGGAAGACTTTTTGTTCCCGCCGCAGCGTTCACGTTCACCAGTCAAATCATTGTCAGGCGGCGAACGTAACCGCTTGCTACTGGCGCGTTTGTTTGCGCGTCCAGCCAATGTGCTGGTGCTCGATGAACCAACCAATGACTTGGATATTGACACACTGGAATTGCTGGAAAGTCTGTTGCAAGAGTTTGCTGGCACTCTATTCCTGGTCAGCCATGACCGCGCATTTCTCGAAAACACCGTCACACAGGTAATTGCGTTTGAAGGTAATGGCGTGTTGACCGAGTTCGGTGGCGGCTATGACGACTGGCAGCGCTTTACTACACAACGCGCAGCTGAAGAAGCTGCAAGTAAAACCAAAGCTGAACCCAAAAAATCTGAAGCCAGCAAATCCGTTGGTAAACCTGCGACAAAGCTAAGCTTTAAAGAAACGCAGGAACTGGAAAAGCTGCCAGACCAGATTGAAGTGCTGGAAACTGAACAGGCTAAAATCAACGTTTCGCTGACTGATAGCAACATCTATCGTGACGCCCCTGCGCAGGTGAAACAATATCAAGCTCGCCTTGATGAAATTAGCGAAAAGGTGACAAAACTCATGGGGCGCTGGGAAGAGTTATTGCAAAAAAATAGCTGATTTTTGTTGTAATCCTCTTGAAAAATAAGCGAGCGCACATATTTTAAGTTTCAGCGAATGCTCAATTGAGGTTCGCACTTTTGATAATCGCTTATTTTTTGAAAGGATACATCATGCGTACTTATGACTTAAGTCCACTCTACCGCTCTGCTATTGGTTTTGACCGTTTGGCAAGACTGATTAATGAAGCCCAACGCGGCGAAAATGAAACCAACTATCCGCCTTATAACATTGCGTTATTGGGCGAAGATAAATACCGTATTGTGATGGCAGTGGCTGGTTTTGACCGCTCAGAGATTGAGATTGAAACCGAAAAGCAAACGCTGAAAATTGTCGGCCGTAAGCAGAAAGATGATGCTGATGACGCTACTTATCTGCACCGTGGCATTGCGGCCAGAGACTTTCAGCATAGCTTTCAGTTAGCTGACCATGTAAAAGTCCTCAGCGCCAAGCTGGATAAAGGTTTGCTGCACATTGAACTGTTGCGTGAAGTGCCCGAAGCGCTGAAACCCCGCAAAATTGCGATTGATGACAGTAATAATGTGCACCTCATTCAGCAACAAGCGGCATAATCACAACTTAATAATTAAGCTATAAAATCTGCGGGCAGCTTGGTTCTGCCCGCTTTTAATTTTTGCATTTTTTAATTTTCAACATCAGCCACATCAACTAGCCGGAGCAAATCTTGGAACATCTTTTAGAAAAACTGATCTTTGGCAGTCGCTGGATACTCGCCCCGATGTATCTGGGTCTGGTAGGTGGTTTGCTGTTTATGTTGGTCAAGTTTGGGCAGGAGTTTTTCCATATTCTGACGCATATCATTGATACGCCAGAACGTGATGTTGTGCTGTCCATCCTCGCTTTAGTTGATATCACATTGGTTGCTAACCTACTCATCATGGTGATATTTAGTGGTTATGAGAACTTTGTTTCCAAGATTGATGTGGCGCAGCATGTAGATAGGCCAGACTGGATGGGCAAGGTGGATTACTCAGGCCTCAAGATGAAGCTAATTGGGTCGATTGTGGCTATCTCGGCAATTGATCTGCTCAAGGCGTTTATGCATCAATCAGACATTGGCACATCAGCGCTTTCGAATACCCAACTTGCCTGGATGGTAGGTATCCACTTCACCCTGATTATTTCTGGCGTACTTTTCGCAGTGATGGATAAGATTGCCGAGTCGATTGAAAAACATTGATCAGATTACGCTGCAATCTGAACTAAAAAACGACTCAGGTAATCCAATTTTCGTTTAAGAAAATGTCATCTTCTGCCGTTAGTTAAATACAAAGATACGGCATATTAATTGCTATATTAATCAACACCACCCTGCCTCAACCCTCGCTTTTAGAGGGCTCACACCTGAAATACATGACTTTAGGAACCAGCCGTATTGAAGCTTTCTGATTTTGTTCACTTCTCGACTGACATAGCCGACACTGGGACACTATATGCAGTATCCATACAGCCTGTATTGGTCTGCATCTCTATTTTAGTGGCGGTCATTGGTGTCTATATGGCGCTCAAGGTCATACCGCGCATCCAGATTGCTGAAACCAAAGCCTTTAAAGTGTTCTGGATATTAGTCGGTGCCCTCACGATGGGCATTTCAGTGTGGTCCATGCATTTCACTGGCATGCTGGCATTAAAGTTACCTTGCGGGGTTTCATATGAGCCTTTAACTACGCTGGCTTCGATGATTCCTGCGGTTTTGGCAAGCGCTGTAGCATTAGTGTTCATCGCCAGAAAGAATTCTAGCAACCTCAGCCTGTTTGGCTCTAGCACACTACTTGGTGCTGGTATTGGTGCCATGCATTACTCAGGCATGGCAGCCATGCGATTGCCTGGCTATGTTAGCTACAATCCTTATTTATTTAGCTTATCAATTGTGGTGGCAATCTTACTGGCATTCATCGCGCTCGAATGTAGAGCCAGATTGAGCAACTTCGCAAAGAGCCGAGATCTAGTGGCTGCGCTGATCATGGGGGCGGCTATTTCTGGCATGCATTACACCGCCACTTCAGCAGCCTATTTCATTAAAAGTGATATTCCATTGCCAGCACGACTCGATTATTTGAGCACCACTTATCTGGCAGTGATTGTCATTATGGTGTTGTTATTACTCGCGGCATTGATTGTGACTAGCGTGACTGCGTATCGCTATATGAGTATTGCCAAACGTGAAGAGCGCTGGAGATTTGCCCTTGAAGCGGTTGATCATGCGGTGTGGGATTGGAACATCGCCATTGACGAAGTGACCTATTCAAATCAACTCGCTGAAAAATATGGCATACCTAGCAGTAGACTCAAAAATCCAGTTGATTCGATCAAAGCATTCATTCACCCCGATGACTATCAAAATACAATCCAGAAGATGCAAGATTATGTCGCTGGAAACATAGGCACATATGAAGCTGAATACCGCTCAAAAGTAAATTCAGGCGAATATCTTTGGGTACTATCACGCGGCATGGTGATCGATAGAAACGAGGATGGCAAGCCTACCCGTATAGTTGGCACACATACGGATATTACGCAAAAACGGCGCGCCCAAATGCGTGAAACCGCTCGTAATCACATCTTGGAGCTATTAGCCAACGGCGCGCCACTCAATAATATTTTGCAGGTATTGGTCAACAGCGTAGAACAGCAAAATCCCGACATGATCTGCAGCATTATATTGATCGACCATACGGGCCTGCATATGCGCACGGCTGCAGCGCCCAGTCTGCCTGCGTTTTACTCTCAGGCAATCGATGGGCTGGCTATTGGGGTAGGCGTTGGTTGTTGTGGGACAGCTTGTTACACAGGCGAGCGTGTGATTGCTGAAAACATACAGACGCACCCATATTGGGAAAATTACAAAGAAATAGGCAAAAAAGCCAATCTAGGGGCTTGCTGGTCTGAGCCGATTAAAAGCGCTACAGGCAAAGTGCTGGGTAGTTTCGCCATTTATCATCATGAGCCCAGCACGCCCAAAGAGGCTGATATACAACTCATTGAGCAAAACGCAAACCTGGCAGGCATTGCCATTGAAAAAACCTTGGCGAAGGAACAGCTGGAACTGGCTTCATTGGTTTATCAAAATGCAAGCGAGGGCATGCTAGTGACTGATGCCAACAAAAATATAGTTGCCATCAACGCTGCTTTTACTGAAATCACAGGGTACTCGGAAGATATTACACTAGGGGAAAATCCCCGCATATTAAGCTCTGGTAAGCACGATGCAGCCTTTTTTGACAAGATCAATGCAGCACTAAAAGCCAATGGCCGCTGGAAAGGCGAGTTGTGGAACCGCCATAAAAATGGTCAAGAGTATTTGATATTGATGAGCATCGACATCATCCATGATAGTCAGGGCAATATTGAGCGCTACGTCTCATTGTTCTCAGACATTACCGAAAAGAAGAAGTCAGAAGAACTCATCTGGCAACAGGCCAACTTTGACACATTGACCCAGCTGCCCAACCGCCGCTTGTTCCGTGAAAAAATGGAGCACGAGATTATCAGAAGCCAGCGAGATGGCTTACCGATGGCTATTCTGTTTATCGACTTGGATAGATTCAAAGAAGTGAACGATACGCTGGGTCATGGTATGGGCGATATATTGCTAATTGAAGCAGCAAAACGTATCAAAAACGCTGTACGCGAATCAGATACTGTAGCCAGGTTAGGTGGCGACGAATTCACCATCATCCTGTCTGATTTACATGACCATACCAACGTTGAGCGTATCGCTCATAACATCTTGCACAGTCTTTCACAGCCTTTTGCGTTGAGTGATGACATGAGCTATGTATCGGGCAGCATAGGTATTACTTTTTACCCAGATGATGCGACTGACATTGACAATCTACTTAAAAATGCTGATCAGGCCATGTATGCCGCCAAAGAGAATGGGCGCAATCGCTTTCATTATTTCACCGCAGACATGCAAAAGTCTGCGCAAAGCAGAATCCGCCTTGCCAACGATTTAAGGGTAGCGCTCGCCAGAAACGAGCTTTTATTGCATTACCAGCCTATCGTTGAGCTCGCTACAGGCAATATATTCAAAGCTGAAGCGCTCATACGCTGGCAACACCCCAAACATGGCCTAATAAGCCCTGCCGAATTTATCCCGATTGCTGAAGACACTGGGCTAATAGTTGAGATCGGCGACTGGGTATTTGCAGAAGCCGCCAAGCAGGCAGCACTATGGCGGGCATTGCATGACCCTGAATTTCAAATTAGCATCAATAAATCACCGGTACAGTTTCGCAATAATGGCGAGACATCTGTTGACTGGATTGCGCAACTAATAGAGCTAGATTTGCCCGGCCAAGGTATCGTGGTTGAGATTACGGAAGGTTTGCTACTGGATGCTGCCAGCGATGTCACTACTCGATTACTGCAATATCGCGATGCTGGCATACAGGTAGCGATTGATGACTTTGGCACAGGCTATTCATCACTCTCTTATCTGAAGAAATTTGATATTGATTACCTGAAAATTGACCAATCTTTTGTACGCAACCTGAAGCTGAACTCTAATGACATGGCGCTGTGTGAAGCCATTATTGTGATGGCGCATAAACTGGGGATCAAAGTCATTGCCGAAGGTATAGAAACCGAAGACCAACGCAAATTACTGATACAGGCTGGCTGTGATTTCGGCCAAGGTTATCTATTCTCAAGGCCAGTCATTGCCAGTAGCTTTGATGCATTACTCCTCAACAACATGGATGCTTAACCAAGCTAAATGCTGAATTTCGACAATCGATTATTGCGTGAACTGCCGGGGGATAGCGAAACCCACAATCACTTACGGCAAGTCGTCGGTGCTAGCTGGTCGGCTGTTACACCAACGCCCGTAGCCGCCCCAGAATTACTTGCCTATTCGCCAGAGATGGCCAAGCTACTTGACATAGATGATGCTGAAATGCAATCGCCAGAGATGCTCAAAGCATTATCAGGTAATGGCTTGTTAGCAGGCATGCAGACCTATGCAACTTGCTATGGTGGTCATCAGTTTGGGCATTGGGCTGGCCAACTCGGCGATGGCCGTGCGATTTTTCTGGGCGAAACCGTCAATAAACAAGGCCAGCGCTGGGAATTACAGCTAAAAGGCGCAGGTGTCACGCCCTACTCTCGCCGTGCAGATGGCCGCGCTGTATTGCGTTCTTCAGTGCGCGAGTTTTTATGTAGCGAGGCCATGCATCACCTTGGCATAGCAACCACGCGCGCATTGAGTTTGGTTAAGACGGGAGATCAAGTTGTCCGCGACATGTTTTACGATGGCAATCCAAAAGCAGAACTGGGCGCTATCGTCTGCCGCGTTGCGCCTTCATTCACGCGCTTTGGGCATTTTGAATTGCCAGCGTCGCGTGGCGACCATGCATTACTGCAGCAGTTAATCGTATTTACCATTCAGCGCGACTTTCCTGACCTTGTACTTCCTGAGCCTTTGTTAGATGAGTCAAAAACCATCTCAGAAAAATGTGTTGTTGCATGGTTTACTGAAATTTGTGAACGCACAGCCAAGATGATCGCAAAATGGATGCAGGTGGGTTTCGTACACGGCGTGATGAATACCGACAATATGTCGATTCTTGGCCTAACGATTGATTATGGTCCTTACGGCTGGGTAGATAACTTTGACCCAGGCTGGACGCCCAATACCACCGATGCTGCAGGTCGTCGTTACTGTTTTGGCCGTCAACCTGAGATCGCGCGTTGGAATCTTGAGCGTTTAGCCGATGCAATTGGCGTTCTGTTAGTAGATAGCAAAATACTGGAAAGTGGATTGCGTCACTACGATGTGGTCTATAACGCTGAGTGGACGCGCGTATTAGCAGGCAAATTTGGCTTTAACTCATGGCAAGAGAATGACGGCGCGTTAATCAACGACATCTTTGGCCTCATGTATCAGGCTGAGGTGGATATGACCGATTTCTTCCGCCGCCTTGCAGTGATTGATATAGATAACCCAACACCAGAAGCGTTGAAAAATGCGTTTTACCGTGAGGATTTATATAACGAGTTCCACCCTGCGTTCTCAGCATGGCTTTCAAGTTATGTTGAGCGCTTGCGCCAAGATGCTAGACCAAACGCTGAGCGCATTGCCAGCATGCACCAATTCAATCCACGCTATGTACTGCGTAATTACCTGGCACAGCAAGCCATCGACCTTGCTGAGAGCGGTGATAACAGCATGATTATTGAACTACTGGATGTGATGCGCAAACCTTATGACGAACAGCCAGGGCGCGAACGCTATAGCGAAAAACGGCCTGATTGGGCACGGCATAAAGCAGGCTGCTCAAGCCTTTCTTGCAGCTCTTGATGTAGGTTACGCTCCAGTCAACTTGGAGTGGGGCTTTAAATTTAGCTTCTTAATTTACTGATAAGTTTGCTAACTAAGGTCACACACAACAAGGCTAATGCCCCAGCTAATACACCTAGCAATCCATGCAACACTGCTGGCAAAATAGCTGTAGCAACCGCGCCCAACCATTGAACACCCGCCAGCATAGCTACCACGACGTTAACGCCATGCTCAATCCAAACATCTATTGCATGTAAACCATGTGCCAATATGCCGCCGCCCACCATGAACATAGCGGCTGTGCCAATCACTGAGAGCGATTTCATCATGCGCGGGGCAAACCCCAGAATGCCACGCCCGAGTATGTGTTGAATTTTTCTTACGCGACTTTCACCGGGCAATTGCAGCAGGTAAAGACCTGCATCATCCAACTTTACAATGCCTGCAACCAAGCCATAGACGCCCACTGTCATGATGATGGCGACGGCAACCATGACTGCCACTTGGTCATACAATGAAGCCGTGGCAACAGTGCCGAGCGTAATCGTAATAATCTCAGCGGACAGAATAAAATCTGTGCGCACCGCACCTTTTATTTTTTCTTGTTCAATTGCCAGAACATCTTCCGTCTTACCGCTTGAAGCATGATTTTTATTTGATTCAGCAGGCGTTGGATGATGAAAAAAAGTATGGGCTAATTTCTCAAAACCTTCATAGCAAAGAAATAGGCCACCCAGCATTAACAGAGGCGTGATAGCCCAATTTGCGAACACACTGATGGCTAATGCAGCTGGCACTAAAATACATTTGTTTTTAATCGACCCTTTAGCCACTGCCCAGACTACGGGTAACTCTCTATCAGCGTTCACCCCTGATACTTGCTGTGCATTTAATGCCAAATCGTCACCAAGCACACCCGCTGTTTTCTTGGCGGCGACTTTGGTCATGACACTGATATCGTCCAATACGCTGGCGATATCATCAATCAGGGTTAATAAACTGGCTCCTGCCATACATAGTCCTTATTTAGTGAAATTCAAAACATGTTAATAAACTGTTACTGATTGGCATATACTGAATGTGAGCATCATACATGCAACCCTCTATGTATCGTCAAAGGCAACATGGCAATCGATCTTGGCAAGATAGATGTTGTTAGAGAAACTGGCAGTCATCAAACATTGCCGGATGCGCTATTATTAGAAACTGATCTAGTTGATCGCTGGGTAAAACCTCTCGCACTCTCTGCCACCGTTCTTTCCATCTTGCTGGCACTCACTTTTGCAGGCTGGCTCATTGCTAAAAACAATGCCACACACTACCTTGAGTCCAGCTTTGACTTTCGAGTACGAGACCTGATTGTACGTATCAATCAACGCATGAACACCTATGAGCAGGTTTTGAGAGGTGTGCAAGGCCTGATTCGCGCCTCTGACCAAGTCACACGTGAAGAATTTGCTGACTATGTTGATTCGCTGCAACTTGATGCCAACTTCCCTGGTATTCAAGGCGTGGGGCTAGCAGAGATTGTTCACGATGCTGATAAAGATCAGCATATTACCCACATGCGTGGCCTAGGCTTTCCTGAATACAATATTCACCCCGAAGGTAAGCGTGATGTTTATGTCGTCATCACGCAAATGGAACCCTTTAAAGATAAAAATCAGGTTGTACTTGGCTATGACCCCTATCCTCAAGCAATGATCCGGCAAAGCATGGATAAAGCGCGCAATCAGGATATCGCGACCATTTCTGGAAAAATGCAGCTACTGCAAGACAAAGGTGAACCAGAAACGCCAGCCTTTATTATGTATTTCCCCCTTTATAAAAAAGGTGCTATACACACCAATGTTGCAGAACGGCAAGCCAACATCGTTGGTTGGGTAGATGCACCGTTCAGGATGAATGACCTGATGAGTGGAATAGGCGGTGAGCGTGGCAACGATCTTGATGTCAAGATATACGATGGCGACACTATATCAGCGCAAACTTTAATGTATGCATCAAAAACGCCTGATAAAAAACCTCATGTACCACTGATGAAAAAGCTTGAGCATATTGAAATATCCGGTCATCGTTGGACACTGATCGTTAACTCACTACCTGCATTTGAAGCACGTGTTCAGAAAAATGAGCCCCGTTTTATAGCCATTACAGGGGCCCTATTTAGTCTGTTGCTAGCCACACTGACCTGGATACTCGCCACCAGTCGAGTACGAGCAATTAACATTGCTAAAAATATGACAGAGAGCTTGAGACTCAGTGAAGAGCGCTGGAAATATGCACTTGAGGGGTCAGGTGATGCGGTCTGGGATTGGGATATGCAAAATGGAGAACTCTTTCTCTCGAAACGCTGGAACGAGATGCTGGGCTACCCGCATGAAGATAACGCCAATGGCTTAGAAAGCTGGAAAAAACTAGTCCATGCTGATGATATAGAACCAACATTGCAAATGATGCGTGACCATATGGAAGGCAAAACGCCCGCGTTCACCCACGAATACAGGACATGGTGTAAAGATGGCAGCATGCGATGGATATTAGGCCGTGGCATGGTCATGAGCCGCGACGCAGATGGTAAACCATTGCGCATTCTGGGGACTAACACTGATATCACAGATCGAAAAGCTTCTGATATGCGCATACTGGAGCTTGCCCAGTTTGACGTACTGACTGGATTGCCAAATCGTGTGTTGCTCATGGATAGACTTGAGCAAGAGATCAAAAAATCAAAGCGTACAGGTTTACCGCTTGCGGTGATGTTTACTGATATTGACCATTTCAAAGAAGTGAATGACACGCTCGGCCACCAAAGTGGCGATAACCTCTTAAAAGAAGCCGCCAAGCGTATGCTGGGTTGCATACGTGAAAGTGACACAGTGGCGCGCTTTGGTGGTGACGAATTCACCATTGTACTGGGAGACCTTGAAGACATTAGCAGCGTAGAGCGCGTTGCCAAACAGATTTTGCAGAAGCTAGCAGAGCCTTTTAATCTGGATGGTGAGCTAGTCTATGTTTCAGTCAGCATTGGCATGACGCTCTACCCAACCGATGCCGACAACATACAAGCGCTATTAAAGAGCGCGGATCAAGCCATGTATGCCGCCAAAAACCTTGGCCGCAATCGCTATAGTTACTTCACGCTTTACATGCAAGAGGCTGCGCAAACGCGTATGCGCCTAACCAGCGATTTGCGCACTGCACTCTCGCACGAGCAACTGTTTGTGGTGTACCAACCGATTGTTGAATTAGCGAGTGGCGATATACATAAGGCTGAAGCACTGGTACGTTGGCAACATCCAACCCGTGGACTGGTCAGCCCAGCAGACTTTATTCCAATCGCAGAAGAAACTGGGCTGATTGTTGATATTGGCCAGTTTGTGTTTGAAGAGGCGGCAAAAACAGTCAAAATATGGCGCGAACTATATCATCCACAATTTCAAATCAGCATCAATAAATCACCTGTGCAGTTTTACGACATGCATGAGAACCATGCCAACTGGTTTGACTACTTGGCATCGCTAGACATGCCAGGCCAAAGTATCACCATCGAAATCACTGAAGGGCTGCTGATGGATGCCAGCAATAACATTATTGATAAGCTGCTGGCTTTCAGGGATGCTGGCATGCAAGTGTCGCTAGACGACTTTGGCACAGGCTATTCATCACTTTCTTACCTCAAGAAATTCGATATTGATTACCTAAAAATAGATCAATCGTTTGTGCGTAATCTGACTGCAGAATCTGAAGATTTTGCCCTCTGCGAGGCAATTATCGTGATGGCGCATAAGCTTAATATCAAAGTGATTGCTGAAGGTGTAGAGACCATTTCCCAGCGTGATTTACTACTTGCAGCAGGCTGTGACTATGCACAGGGATTTTTATTCTCGCGGCCAGTCAAGTCAGACGAATTTGAAAAGCTGTTAAAAGCAGTGAGATAACTCACTGCTTTTAACAGCTTAATTAATCAGACCCCACGCAAAAACTGAATAGTAAAAATACCAAGGAATGTCATGATGAGTGATCCAATGACATGCAGTGAAACCAGCCCCAGCGCCCAAGATAACTGCTCACGCTGAATCAACACTACGACCTCGGCAGAAAACCCTGAGAACGTCGTTAGCCCACCAAGAAACCCAACCACCCCAAGCAAACGCACCTCTTGCGGCACTGATTGAAAACTACTAAAAGCGCCTACTGAAAGCCCTATCAGATAGCCACCAACTAAGTTGGCAATCAAAGTACCCAAGGGAATATTGACGAATAGTGGATTCAACTGAATGCCGAGCTGCCAGCGTATCAATGCGCCAACAGAGGCACCGCAACAAATCAGAAAAATGGAATAGAGCATGTTAGAAGTCCTTAAATTGTTAACAATCAACGCTATTTAAAAGTTAACCTTTTCGGACGCAAGCCTACGCGCCCGAATCGGGTTCACGTAGGCATCATTAGCTGCTGGAGCACAGCGGTTTATATCAGGAAGCATGCCATTTCCTGTGCTGAATCAATTTTAAAACAAAACAGCTTTTGCTATCAAGCCTGAATATTAAGGCCTAAGTTAAGTGAGGTTTCCAAGGAAATCTGGCTTACCTATATCCACACCATTGTGTCGCAATATCGCGTATGCAGTCGTAACATGGAATAAAAAATTAGGTAGTGCAAAACCTAACAAATTATTCTTACCTGTAAAAACCACGGGGTTGCCGCGCAATTTAAGCGTAATGGTATTGTCTTCACTGCCATCAATCTGTTCGGGCTTAAAGCTCTGCAGATACGCTACAGTGGTATGAATGCGGTCTTGCAGCTCTTGAAATGTAGTCTCAGTATCAGCGTAATTCGGCACCTCATTTCCCGCTAATCTGGCAACACAACCCTTAGCAGTATCTGTGGCAATTTGCACCTGTCGCGCAAATGCAAACATATCAGGCGATAGCCTGGCATTGATGAATACCGACTGCTCGATTTTCTTGGCCTCAGCGTGTGCTGTAGCCTTAGTGATAATCGCAGATAGATTGTTCAGCATTTTGATGAACACAGGCACTGATGCTTGGTACATGGTCAATTGATTGGTCATGATTTACTCTTTTAAAATATGAATGAAAAAGCCTGTCATTGCTAGCTTCTAAAGCCAGTCGTTTCGTAAACTTGGCATAAACGGTAGAATACCATCTGGCTGTCCTCGTGGTGAAACGGATATCACCGGCCCCTCCTAAGGGTCAGTTTCAGGTTCGAGTCCTGACGGGGACACCATTCAAAAAATTCAAATTGAACCGCCTCTCATTAGTTGTTATGCTCTGGGCATGAGAATTTTTAGACAAAAACGTCGTGCCATTGCGTTATTCGCATGCCTGACTATTTTGTTAAACGCGCTTGCACCTGCCATTTCACATGCAACTGCAGTCGCACATGGCAACCAAGTGCCATGGCTCAAAATCTGTAGTCAATCCAATACCACCCCCCTCAATCTGATTGATGCCTCAAATAAACAGGGCAGTAATAAATCAGATGACTCCCGCCCCATGAGCATGGAAGACTGCGGTTATTGCTTGAATCATGCGGGTTCATTTGGCATGACACATCAGCTTGCGCTTAATCTGCCAGACCTTGATTTATCGTATTCCCTGCCATATCTTTTCTACCATGCCCCAGGCAAGTTATTCGTTTGGGCATCATCTAACCCCCGCGCACCGCCTGTTTTCTCCTGATTATCAATTCGCCAGTGATTAACGCTGGCTTAATCTAATCGGGAGCAGGTGATGATGAATATCACACCTTCTCCAACTGTAGTTTTGGAGAAATACCATGCAATTCAAAATCCATATGCTGTGCGCGGCTGTTGCTGCAACATTCACGCATCAGGTTTGTGCGGCAGAAACAAATAATAACGAAGCATTAGTGTTACCAGTGGTGAATGTGACCGACCAATATTTGCCGGCTCCCTCTTCGATCACACAACCTGACATTAAAAAAGCAGTTAAAGAAATCAACAAAACTGCTGGGGGTGTCACCGTAGTAGATGCAGAACAGTACCGCGAAGGCCGCGTATCCACCTTCACTGACACATTAGGGCTGGCACCTGGCGTGTTTATTCAATCACGGTTTGGTACTGAAGAGAGCAGACTCTCGATTCGTGGCTCAGGCTTGCAGCGTAACTTCCACGGTCTCGGTATCAAGCTCATGCAAGATGGCATCCCCGTGAATCAGGCCGATGGCAGCTTTGATTTCCCTTCAATTGACCCGCTCTCTACGCAATATGTAGAAGTATTCCGTGGTGCCAACGCCCTGCAGTACGGTGCGAGCAATCTGGGTGGCGCGATCAATTTCATTTCGCCCACTGGCTATACGGCGCCAAAGTTTGAAGTGCGCACCGAAGCGGGTAGCTTTGGTTATTACAAGCTAGGCTTGAGCACCGCAGGCGTGGTCGATGCGCTTGATTATTACGTGAGTGCATCCAGCGGTGGTCAGAACGGTTTTCGCCATAACGCAGACCAATCGGCGCAGCGCCTGAATGCTAATCTGGGCTACAAAATCAATGACAATGCAGAAACACGTTTTTACTTAGGCTATGTGACCAACGACTCGGATCTGCCAGGGCAACTTACCAAGGCCGAGTTGCAGCAAAATCCACGTCAATCGCAGTATCAAGCAAACCCTTTTGATCCTGCGCTGCAAGGCACAGGCCAGTGGAAACGTAATATAGACTTGTGGCGCATCGCTAACAAAACCACGTTCAAGTTCGACAACACGACGCTTGAGCTTGGCGCGTATTACGCCAATAAAGACTTGTACCACCCCATTGTCGATTTGTTTTATTACAGCCCGTTTATCACCAGCACTGTTGGTGTAATCGACCAGCATAACGATGATTACGGCTTGACCGCGCGACTTAAACACCAGAACACGCTATTCGGCCTGAAGAACGAAATCATCGCTGGTATCAGCCCGACTTATGGTGAAACCGACGATAAGCGCTTCAGGAATATTCAGGGGCAACGCGGCGCGCTGACTAATCATTACGCACAAACCGCCTCGAATATTGAAATGTACACAGAAGATCGCTTGTCGCTGACATCAGATTTAACCTTGATTGCGGGCTTGCAATACGCACGCTCAAAACGCGAAACCAAGGATTTGTTCATTACCAGCACTGGTGATGAAAGCTACAGCCAAACCTATACGCAAACCAATCCAAAGCTTGGCGTGCTGTATCAGTTACAGCCTAAAATCCAGCTATTTGCCAATGTCTCGCGTAGTTTTGCCCCGCCTGACTTTGGTGACTTGACCACACCTGCCATGGCCAAAACCCTGAAAGCACAAAAAGGCACCACTTATGAAATCGGTAGCCGTGGCAATAGCCAGTATGTAGATTGGGATGTTGCTGTTTACCATGCCAGGTTACAAAACGAGCTATTAGGCGTCTCGCCAACACCAGGCGTTACTGACACCATCAATGCTGGCAATACCATCCATACAGGGCTTGAGATGGGCTTGAGATGGGCATGACAGCCCGCCTGCCGCAACATCTTGTATGGCGCCACAGCTTGTTGTTGAATGATTTCAGGCTGGAAAATGATCCGACATTTGGCAATAACCATCTACCAGGCATACAGCGCACGCTATTACGCGGTGAGTTGCTTTACCGGAACAATGGCTTTTACGCAGGCCCTACGTTTGAGGTGTCACCACAAAGCTATGCTGTAGATTTTGCCCAAACGCTATATGTGGACTCATACACCATTGTTGGCCTGAAAGTCGGTCAGCAGTATGACGAGCATTTATCTTGGTTTGTGGAAGGCCGCAACCTTGCCAATAAGAAATATGCAGCGGGCACTGATGTACTCAAAGTTTACGACCCCACGTCAGATCGCCCGTTTTATCCGGGTGATGGAGTTTCTGTGTATGCCGGTGTGCAATACCGCTACTAATGGGGAAATGATGCAAATAAATCTATTTAAAAAAACTGGCTGGCTTTTCTGGCATCGCTGGCTAGGGTTAATCACCTGTATTGGTCTCTTACTCTGGGGGTTATCTGGGTTATCACACCCCATCATGACAAGGCTGCAGCCAGTGCCTGCACAATTTACGCCGCCCCCACAGCACCTGGATCTGAGTCATAGCCTAAGCCCTGTTAAATTGCTGGCCATGCATCACATTCCATTCGTTTCAGGTGTGAGCCTGATTGAATATGATGGCCAGCAATTGTTTAGAGTCTCCACAGACGCAAGCCTGCCCGCTCGCTATTTTGATAGTGCTAATGGAAGGGAGCTTAAGGATGGTGACCGCTTATATGCTGAATATCTCGCCAGCCATTACAGCGGGCGCAATAGACTGGCAGTGACAAACAGCAGCCTCATCAACCAGTTCAGTGATGAATATCCAGAGGTCAATCGCTTATTGCCTGTCTGGCGAATCGAGTTTGCTGGTAGCGACCACTTGCGGGCATTTATTGATACGGACCAGGCGCGCTTGGCAACGCTCTCCAACGACTGGCGTTACCAACTGACTAAAGTATTTCGATTTGGCCACAACTGGTCATTTCTTGATAGTACGCCGCGCCTGCAAGTGTCGTTAATGACGTTTGTGCTAGTAATCGCAATCAGCTCGGGCATTTCTGGACTCATACTGTATGTGAAACGTGGCCGCTATGCTGCAAACAGGCTGGCCAATCAACCCGCGCGGCGATGGCACAAGCGCATCGGGCTACTGGTGGCAACATCCACACTGCTATTTGCTGGCAGCGGGCTATTTCACCTCATCATGAGTTTTCAGCAAGCTCGGCAAACAGCGCCTGATTTAGCGCTCAAGTTGGTCGATGTGGAGCAGCTCTCTGACCAGGTATGGTCAGAACTCAGCGCGCAAACGATGTCACGACTACGCTTGATCAGTGAAAGTGAAACCCCGCTCTGGATGTTGGCCAAAGATACTGATGCACCAATGGCACAAGTCGCGATGATGTCGCATGAGCACCACCATGCAACACCAGCACAAGAGCCATCTTCAAGCTTGCTGATCAATGCAAATGGCAGTAGCGAGGCAGCACCGGACCTCATCAAACTGGCAAAAGTGCAAGCCACACATTATGCACAATTACCAATCGACGACATCACCGCCACTTCAGTCGTTAGCCAGTTTGGTGGCGAATATGGCTTTGTATTCAAGCGATTGCCAGTGATCAAGGTACAGTTTAAAAACAAAGATCACTTGCGCCTCTATATTGAGCCAGAGACTGGCGCACTTGCAGCAAAAATCACGGATATTGATGCCACTGAAGGCTGGAGTTTCGCTTATTTACACAAATGGGAGTTTGCCAATTACAACAAAGATTTCCGCGATATTCTGGTGGCACTGTTTGTCTTGGGTAATCTTTGCACTGCATTTTTAGGCATCTGGCTATTTACAAGAAAATGGCCAGCATCTTCCACTCGCTAAAGGTGATTCTGCCCAAACCTTATTATTATGGAACGCTGCTCAAATATACTGCTCTATACAACGAGCATCTGTGCTGCTTATAAGCGATATGATTTAGTAACATTCAACGGAGTCACCATGAAATTAAGATTAGTCACACTCTTATCCAGCTTACTAATGTTGATGCAGTCGGTTGCTATCGCGGCTGACGTGCCAAAGATAGGTCAGCCAGCGCCTGGATTTAAACTGGAGGATGCAAAGGCACAGCCCCACCAACTTTCGGATTACCAAGGCAAATGGGTCGTGCTCTATTTTTACCCCAAAGACGATACGCCAGGTTGCACAAAAGAAGCCTGCAGTTTCAGGGATGATATGTCGCAACTGGATAAACTGGGGGCTCAGGTGATTGGCATCAGTGTAGATACCAGTGACTCACATGCTGCCTTTGCCAAAAAATATAGCCTGCCATTCCCTTTACTGGCGGATGCTGATGGCAAAGTCGCGGATAGTTATGGCGCATTGACCAACCTAGGCTTATTCAAGATTGCAAAACGCTATACTTTTTTGATCGATCCCAAGGGTAATATTGCTAAAATCTACCAAAGCGTAGACACTTCACGCCATTCGCAAGAAATTATCGACGACTTGAAAAAACTGATATAAATCGCACCCTACTCAATGGAATCTTATACCTCATGAAATCTTCTGCTTATGTTAGCGCTATGCTCATTTCTTTAACCCTCACAGGTTGTGGTGCATTCAGTTCTACAAAACCAGTCAATCGACCTTCACAAGAAGTGAACTGTAGTGGCTTTGCCGACTGGCAGGTATGTGATGCCAAAGCAGCAAGGTTATGTGAAAGCGGCTATGACACCATGAGCAAAGAAGAGAACCTGGTCACCCAGAAACGTCTCATGCATTTTGCTTGCAAGCCATAATTTGCTGAAATAAGCATGGCCTCGGTTTGATTGCGCGACTTTGCTTAAATGCGGCCTCATGTTTTAATCATGCGCTATGAAAATTATTTTTATCCATCAAAACTTCCCCGGGCAGTTTCGCCATATCGTCCAAGACTTACTGACTGAAGGCGGCCACCAGATTGTCACCTTGTGCGAGCCCCATGCGCCAGGCATGCAAGGTGTTCAGCGCATCAATCATAGCCCTGCACGCAAAGTGACTACAGGCATTCACCCGTATATCGCGGATACTGAAGCGCATGTGCTAAGAGGCCAAGGTGTGGCAAAAGCCCTGCTGGAACTCAAAAAAACAGGCTTTGAGCCGGACATCATGGTGGCTCACATGGGTTGGGGTGAAGCCATATACCCGAAAGATATTTACCCCAATGTGCCGTTGCTGACTTTCTTCGAATTTTTTTACCAAAACGCTGGAGCTGACGCGGGCTTTGACCCAGAGTACCCAGTTGGGCTGGATGACCACTTGCGTATTCGCACCAAAAACATCACCAACTTGCTCTCACTACAGGCAGCTGATATGGGCATCAGCCCTACGGCTTGGCAGCGCAATCTTTACCCTGAAGAATATCGCGGCAAAATCAGGCTGGCGCATGAAGGTGTGAATACTGATTTGGCCGTACCTGACAGCACTGCGACTCTGGAATTCGGCTCCGGCCTTAAACTGACGCGTGAGAATGAAATCATCACCTATGTTTCGCGCAATCTTGAGCCGTATCGCGGCTTTCACCAATTCATGCGAGCCGCCGAGAAAATCTGCGAGCGCCGCCCCAATACTTACATTTTGATAGTCGGCGGCGATGATGTCAGTTACGGCCGTAAGTTACCTGCTGGTGAAACCTATCGCGCACAGATGCTGAAGCAGGTGAAAATAGACCCAGCACGCGTAATATTTTTAGGCAAAATCCCCTATCAGCAATACCTCAAGGTGCTACAAGTTTCATCTGCCCACGTCTATCTCACTGTGCCGTTCGTGCTTTCGTGGTCCATGCTGGAGGCCATGTCTGCCGAGTGTTTGGTCATAGGTTCGAATACGGCTCCTGTGAAAGAAGTGATTAACCATAGAAGCAACGGATTGCTGGTTGATTTCTTCTCTCCTGACGCGATTGCTGATGCGGTTGATAGCGTATTCGCACACCCAGACCAGATGCAATATTTAAGAACCGCCGCACGTAAAACAGTGGTGGAGCGTTACCACATCAAAGATGGCATTGCGGCATACAGAAAGCTTTTTACCGAGCTGGTGAAAGCGCCCACTAAAAATCCAACGCTGCACTAGATATTTGAGGCAGCACTAGAAATCTAATGCTGCGCTGGGGATAGTCGTTCTAACTGGGTTTGATGCAAGAAAAATACGTAGCGCATCGATCGGCAGAGGCTTGCTGAACAGATAGCCTTGTACTTCATTACAGCCATTAGCCTTCAAAAATTCAAATTGCTCAACCGTCTCTACACCTTCGGCTATAGATTCAACCTGCAAGGCATGCGCCAGAGCTATAATTGAACGTGAAATAATCGCATCATTGGGGTCTGTAGCTATGTCACGGATGAACGATTTATCAATCTTTAAGCGTTTGATAGGAAAACGCTTTAAATAAGCGAGGCTTGAATAGCCAGTGCCAAAGTCATCCAGCGACAGCTGTACTCCCAGTTTATTGATTTTACTGAGCAAGCTGATGGAGTCTTCTACGTTGTGCATAATCATGCTTTCCGTAATCTCAAGCTCAAGATATTGTGGCTGCATGCGCGTTTGTGCCAGAATCTGGCTCACGGTGCGTACCAAACTCTTCTGCACCAGCTGTCGTGCCGATAGATTGACTGCTACTCGAATGGGTTTAAAACCATCTAGCTGTAATTGCTGATTATCTTCACAGGCTTTCCTCAATACCCATTCGCCTATAGGAATGATCAAACCATCGTCTTCAGCGATTGAAATAAACTGTATGGGTGGAATGAGCCCTCGCGTTGGATGCTGCCAACGGACGAGCGCTTCCATCCCAATCACTTCACCAGTGAACATGTTAATTTGGGGCTGGTAATGTAGTATTAATTCGTCTCGTTCAAGTGCATGCCACAAATCGTTTTCCAGTGATAAACGCTCGCCCAGCTCTGCATTCATCTCTTTTGCATAAAACTGAAAGTTATTACGGCCGTTAGCCTTGGCTCTATACATTGCACTATCGGCGTTAGCCATCAGCGTCTCTGCATTATCACCATCACGCGGGAAACTTGCCAAACCGATACTGCAAGTCACTGTGAGTTGTTTTTTAGTCAATGGAAATGGTTTACCCATTTCAATATTGATGCGCTGTAAAACAACATGCGTACTCTCTTCTGAAGACTGACTAGTCAGAAGCATGACAAACTCATCCCCACCTACCCGCGCGACTGTATCGCCCTCGCGCACACAGTGCTGCAGACGCTCGGCTACCATTTTGATCAGCTCGTCCCCGATGCTGTGCCCCAAGCTATCATTCACTCGTTTGAAGTTATCAATGTCGATAAATGCGACCGTAAATACCTTGCCACTGCGGCGCCCTTCATTAAACGCGTGCTTGATACGCTCTTTCAGCAAGTTACGGTTAGCAAGGCCAGTCAATAAATCGTAATTAGCCTGTCGTTCCAGCGCCTCCTGATATTGTCGAATCTGGGTAATATCATTTTGCACACCCACGTAATACTGCACTTTGCCATTCGGGTTAGTGAGTACGGGGGAGAGATAAAGCTCATTAATGAACAGGCTACCATCTTTGCGATAGTTACGTAAAACGGCTGAGCTGGCAGAACCTTCTTCAATCGCCTGGCGCAATTTCTCAAGCTCTAATTGATTCGTATCGTCGCCCTGCAGGAAATTCCAATTGCGGCCGATGACTTCCTCTTTTGAATAGCCAGTCACATGCTCAAATGCATGGTTGATGTAGATTATAGGCATGCCAGACGCACTCACATCCACGATCAAGGTAGGCGTTGCGCTCACCTCTATTGCGTGATTATGCAGTAGCAGAGCCTCTTCAGCCTGCTTGAGCGCTTCTCGTTTTTGCACTCGGTCTAGTGCATTGTTGATCGCAGTGGGTAATCGCGACAAATTACCTTTAATGATGTAATCCATCGCGCCTTGCTTCAAGGACTCAATTGCAGTTTCTTCACCCATGGTGCCTGAGACAAAGATGAATGGAATATCCGGCTGTTCTGCCTTGACTATCTCAAGCGCCCTCAGGCCATCAAAGGTTGGTAAGGAGTAATCTGAGAGGATAATATCTGGCTGAAAATGGCTTAATTGATGACGATAGTCATGCTCGGTATCTACATGTTTAATGTCGCACACCACCCCGCCCCGCTTTAACTCCCTGAGCGTCAGTTCGGCATCAGTTGGGCTGTCTTCCACTAATAATATTTTTAGTAGTTTCATACTGGCAGCGGTTCTTTTTAATTAACCATCAATATTTTATGGCTATATATTGCTGGGGATTTTATTCAATATCCCCCAATAGCAACCAACTTTAGAAACCTCTTCAACAAAGCGGTCAAACTCCACTGGTTTCACGAGATAACTATTCACACCGAGTTCATAACTTCTCACAATGTCTTGCTCCTCTGCACTTGAGGTCAGCATCACCACTGGAATTTGCCTGGTAGATGCCGTACTTTTTAGCTTTTGCAGGACCTCTATACCATCCACCTTGGGCATTTTCAGGTCCAGCAATATCAGTTTAGGCACACGTTTTGGCCTATCGACGAACTCACCCTCATGAAAAACATAGTCAAGTGCCGCTTGACCATCCCTCACCCAGACAATCTCATTCTTGAGATTGATTTTGCGCAAAGCACGCATGGTCATCTCGGCATCAGTCTCGCTATCTTCCGCCAGCAAAATATGGACTAATTGTGAATTTGGCATGATTACACCTCCTTAACTGGCAGACTAAAGCTGAACGTGCTACCAACCTCGATCTCGCTCTCTGCCCAAACGCGCCCGTTGTGGCGCAATATGATGCGTTGCACGATGGCTAGGCCAACCCCAGTGCCAGGAAACTCCTCAGCTGTATGCAATCGTTGAAACACGCCGAAGAGTTTTTTGTAATAACGCATATCAAACCCTACTCCGTTATCTTGTATTTGGTAGATTATTTCTCGATCTTTTTCTCTGGATGAAATCTCTACTTTAGGCTGCTCTCTAGTGCTGCTGTATTTAACGGCATTAGAAAGTAAATTACTTAATAGCTGCTTCAGTAATACTGGATCGCCCCAAACTGGCTGCAAGCTATGTTTGTAGAATTGCAAGGTAGGGTTAGGATGTTCTGCAACAAGCACTTCAGCCCATACCTCATCAACTAGCTGGTTCATATCCACCTCCTGACGATCCATGGCTTGACGGCCTGTGCGTGCAAAATCAAGCAAGTCATCAATCAGCATGCGCATTTTTTTGCTATTAGCCCTGACCACACCAAGCAGGCGCCTGCCCTCTTCATCGACTTTGTCACCATAGTCTTCTTCAAACATGCGTGAGTAGCCATCAATCGCACGCAATGGAGAGCGCAAATCATGCGAAACGGAATAGCTAAAACTTTCTAGTTCTTTGTTAGTGATCTCAAGTTGCAGTGCAGTTTTTTCGGCTCGGCGTTGCGCGACAATACGCTGTTTGATCTGCTGCCTGAGCAGCAAAAATGAAGTCAAAATCAACAGTATGGCACCTAAATTTCCGAATAAAATCCAGCGCTGGGTTGAAACCGCATGCGCTTTTTCTGATTCAGCGCGCTGATCTAAAAGCCGTTCTTCTCGCAATGTCATGGTTTGAATATGCAAGCGCAACTCATCCATAGTCATCTTGCCGCCTTGCAAGGTCTGCAATATATCCTCATTGCCTTTCCAAGCATGCTGACGCTGCATATTGATGGCTTGCTCGAGGAAAAGTAATTTGCGATTGGCTAACTCTTCAAATAACGCAATATCGTCTTGCTGATCGAAATTATCTTTTGTGAGGGATTTAAGACGCTGGATTGAATTTGGTAGGTTTGAGACCGCTTTGTTATATGGCTCAAGAAATTTCTCATCATTAGTCAGTAAAAAACCGCGCTGGCTGGTTTCTGCATCTTTTAATTCAGAGAGTAGGAGATTGATTTGAGAAAGTACAGTATAGGTATGATCAACCCAGCGAGAGCTCGCCATAAACTGACTGGTGCGGGTGTAGGTAATGAAGGAAATAACAACGAGCAGAACAAATGCCAGAACAATACCTGCTGAGATGAGCATATCTTTTTTTGTTTTTAAGGCGGGCACTCAACATCTCCCCTCGAAACCTCAGCATACTTTGTTGTTATTAATTTACAGTTGCATAAATACCATACTACTTCCAAAAATCGTGTCAAGTAAATACGTGATATTACTCAATGAATCAGTAATTTACACACATTGATTATCGACAATGGTAAGTACCGAAATTAATACTCAACATGTGCGCGAAACGCGATCAAATCAACTGGGCCACGGTCTGCGTTATAGGCTGGGTTCTGAATATGCTGGTAATCTGCCGTCAGCCATACATGTTCAGTCGCCTTCAAGCTGTAGTAGGTCTCAACGATTTGCTCAGGGTGATAATTCAAGGCACCATCGCCGATAAAGAAGCTGATACCACCAGCCCTTAGGTAGTCTTGGCGGGCTGAAGATAACCCGTTGCGCATGAGGGCTAAGCCAAATGTATCGTCAGGGCGTTTCCACTGACCGCCTTTAAGGGCAAAGCCTGCAGACATGGCATTATCGATTTCGGTAAATGCATAGGTTTCAGTTTGGCCATCGGCCCAACTGGCTTTGGCGAACACACCAAAATCATGACTGAGCGCTTGGTCCATACTAAAGCCAAATCCGTATTTGGTTTGCTCGCCATCACGCACTTTATTGATGTCGGGTACGCCACCGCTCAAGGCAGCCTCGTTTAAGGCATCTGTAAATTTAGACATCACAGTGCGATTACGAAACCCGAGCAACCTGAATTTACCTGGCTGACCGCGCCACTGGTAGCCCTGCTCAAACTCCACTTGGTCGCCATAGTGTTTAAAGATATTCGCATCTAGCGCTAACTGATTAGGATGTCTTGGCTGCTCAAAACGCCCAGCCCGTATCGCCCAATCATCATAAAAATACTCAGCCACTGCTCCCCAGGAATATCCACGGGAATCAGCTGCATAATCGTAAGCGCCATTTGCCATCAGCGACCAGTTCATAAACTGGGTACGCGGGTCATGGCTATAGGCGTTATCATCAAAAGTATCCATCACTGACATGTTGCCCACACTCAGCACGAGTCTGCGCCTATCGACGTAACCCGCCAGTTGATTCTGGTCAGAGGCCACATAATCCTGCTCACCGCCAAAATTCCAAGTTTGCTTTAGATAAAGTCGTGCTCGATAAATCGTAGGCTTGGCACCAGAGGTTCTCGCCATTTCACCATTGCTTAAACCTCCCAACCCAGTAAGGTCAGACAAAGGTAAACCTTGTGCCATTTCAGGATTAAAGTAGATTTCACCACCCTGCCACGGCCTGAAGCCCAGAAAAAGTGTTGAAGTCCATGAATAGCTGCGCTCAGGCGCAGTGATCAAACTATTAGGGCCAGAGTATGGCGCGTTAAAGCCATTTTTCTTTTGCCAAACTACTGTGGATTGGAACTTGGCATTCCATGCTTCCTCGGTATTTGCTGACAATTCGCCCTCAGCATAGGCTGAAGAAACAGCTGTGGCCAGCAACACGAAAAACAGAGTGGAGATTGCTGAAATTTTTTGGTTGATATCTTGATACACGCCCAGCCCCTAGTGCTTTGTTATTTATTAGCATCTTATTATTTAAAATGCTTTAACCCGTATTTTATGAAGTTCAGGTTAAATATTCATGACTAATCGGCAGTTTGTCATACCAAACAACCAACTCAAATCATAAAAAACAAAAAGCCTCGCATACACGAGGCCTTTTATTCAAACCCTTATCGGGTTATTTCTTCTACAACTTGCTTGTATTACTTGGCTGCAGCTGCAGCTTTTTTCATATGATGTTTATGTACATGTTTTACAGGTGCTTTTGATTCGTCAGCGTAAGCAGATGAAAAAGCCAACAGAACTAACATTGCGGTGATAGCAGCGATACTTTTTTTCATGATGTATATCTCCAAGAGTAAGTTGCCAGCTTTAAAGCTACTGGGTAACTGCTTTAACGAAGGTCTATCTATGTTTGTTGACACGATCTGTAAATATTCATCAATTTAAAAATACTGCATCAATAGCAATCCATTCACCCATCTTTTAAATCGAGTAAGTACGGCAACGAACACACCTTTAGTGTTATTACGCGCATACTGAGTCGGCTACTCCGCTAAATAACAAACCGAGGAAATGCATGGGTCTTTTTAAACTAGAGCACAGCAAGCTTGCTTATGTGACTGATTTTGCGCTGTATAGCCTCACAGTATTGGGGCTGCTGGCTTATCTGATTGCGTTTGTGCCTTCGGGCTGCGAGCTGCCGGTATTTGGCTTAGTATTTCTGGGCTTAGTTGGCTGGACTGTTATTGAATATATTTTGCATCGGTTCGTACTGCATGGGCTGCGCCCATTTAACCGCTGGCATGCAGAACATCACCAGCGACCTACCGCCTTAATTTGCGCGCCTACGATATTGAGTGCATCACTCATCGTGATACTGATTTTTATGCCTGCTTTATTTGCAACTGATGTTTTACGCGCTTCTGCGCTAACACTTGGGGTAATGACGGGTTATCTATCTTACGCAGTCACACATCACGCGATTCACCATTGGCGCAGTGATAGCGCGTGGCTTAAGCAGCGTAAGCGCTGGCATGCCTTGCACCACCATGTTAACCAGCCTGGATACTATGGCGTGACCAGCGGATTCTGGGACTATCTATTAGCAAGTAAGCATCATGCAAAAAAACCTATTCAACGCACTAAACAACTCACCCCCTAAGTTTTGATAAGGAATCCACCATGAGCAAAACTCCGACTTCAGAAGATAAAATCAAGCAGCTGGCAACAGCATATGAAAGCGTGCTAGATAAGGCGCTACATCAAACCGTGACTAGCATTCATCACACTATTGATTCGGTTCAAGATGACTTGGCCGCCCTTGGCAAACTCACCGTTGAGGAAACCACCCATTTAAAACATGCCCTCAAGCGTGATTTGAGCGATGCTGCCCAGCACTTAAAGGCATCCAACCAAGAGCTTAAATCCTGGCTGGGCTTTGATCTTGAGCTGATTAAAGTTGAGTTATGGCAAAAGTTCATAGAAGCCACCGATAAAACCACGCTAGAGTTGATTAAGATCAAAAGCACTGCGGCCGATGCTCAATACACTACAGGCGAGATGATAGGGCTTGGCACTCTGGTCTGTGACCACTGCCAAACCAATCTGCACTTTCACCAGCCCAGCCATATCCCACCCTGCGGTAAATGTCATGGCACCAAGTTTCATCGACAAAATCACGAGGTGTAGATTGCGTAAGTGACTTTTAACGCATCGCCGGTTAACGCATGGATGGGTTTCGCACATGAAATTTAAAGACTATTACCAAACACTCGGCGTTAAACCCACGGCAAACTTAGATGAGATCAAAAAAGCCTATCGTAAACTCGCCCATCAGTACCACCCTGATGTTTCAAAAGACCCAAAAGGCGAAGAGAAATTTAAAGAAGTCGCCGAAGCCTACAGCACGCTGAAAGACCCAGAAAAACGGGCAGCGTATGATGAATTAGGCCGCCACCCTGCTGGGCAAGAGTTCAGGCCACCACCCAATTGGGGTAATCAAAGCTCAGGCTCTGCGAATGGCAATTCTCAAGGATACTCATTCGACGATATTGATCTCTCCGATTTATTTGCCAGTTTCTCAGGTGGCAAACAACAAGGCCAGCGCGCCCCTACAGCAGGCCAGGATTATGAACTATCCACCGAAATATCGCTTGAGGATGCCTACACAGGCACAACCGCCGAACTCAACTTCACCGTACAAGAGCAAAACCAGCAGGGACAAATAAAGCGTGTGCCACATACCTTCAAAACGCGCATCCCTAAAGGGATAACCGATGGCCAAAAGATGCTACTGCGAGGCAAAGGCGGTAAAGGCTTTAATGGCGGACGGGATGGCAATCTTTACCTTACCGTCAATTTCATCCCCCACCGTTTATTCCGCGCCAAACATCATGACTTGCTGATTGACCTGCCACTGAGCCCTTGGGAAGCAGGCTTAGGCGCAACCGTCAAAGTGCCGACACTCTCTGGGGCAGTTAATCTCAAGATACCCGCAGGCACCAGCAGCGGTCAAAAGCTGCGCATAGCCAAGCGCGGCATGCCTAAAAAGAACGAAGAATTTGGTGACCTGTTTGCTGTGACGCAAATTGTTCTACCACCCAAACTCAGCGAGCAAGAAGAGGCATTGTTCAAAGAGTTATCGCAAATATCCACATTTGATCCACGCCTACATTTTGAATAAGCGTTTTGAATAGGAGAACCTCATGAATACCCAACAAAAAGATTCAATGTGGCTGGATGAACACCATCAAGTTTCGATGGATGAGTTGATTGAGCTCTCAGGCTTATCCATCAAAGAGCTACAAAACTTGTTAGAAAGCGGCGTGCTGGTGCCGAATAACAAAGAGGAGGCAATATGGCATTTTAATAGCCATTACTTAGTTTCTATACACACCCTCTCAAGGCTGAAGCAAGATTTTGAATTAGAGCCAAACGCCTTTGCATTGACACTGGTTTTTCTGGAACGCATCAGAACGCTTGAGTTTGAATTACGCGGTTTAGCTCAGGTTAAAAATTAAAACCATATCAACGCCCTTTATTCTCAGCACAATTCACAAATATCAATGACCCAATAAAACCTCTTTTACAGCGCGCCTGCTTCTAGCAATGGCGTGACCATGTAATGCAAGCCACTGCCTGCAAAATCAAGCTTCAACTTTTCCAGAACAGAATTAATCACCGCCTCATCAGCATGCGCCGTAAACTGCGTCCTTTTTTGTCGGCCAGTGACTTGCTCCAGCAAACTCATCCCTGTGTGTCTGGCGCCATGGCCGTAGATTTCGGCAGTGCTAAAACCACTCAGGTTATCTTGTTCAAGTAGCCAGTCAATCATGGCATCTTGCATCCTGGGCAGGGTAATGATGGTCAATAAATGTTGGCTCATTTGGCAGCTTCCGTTCCGAAACGTCTGTATAAAATGGGTAAAAGAATCAGGGTCAACGCAGTAGAAGTAACTAAGCCACCAATGACTACAATCGCCAATGGACGCTGAATTTCTGAGCCAGGGCCTGTTGCAAAAAGCAGGGGCAATAACCCAAAGGCGGCAATGCTGGCTGTCATCAATACTGGCCTTAATCTGCGTTTTGCACCCTCAACCACCACCTGTGCAATCGGCATGCCTTGATCGATCAACTGATTGAAATAGCTCATCATGACGACACTATTCAACACGGCTATGCCCAATAGCGCGATAAAGCCAACCGAGGCTGGCACGGATAAAAACTCCCCTGAAATCCACAAGGCAAATACGCCACCTATCATGGCAAATGGAATGTTGGAGAGTATCAACACCGATTGCCGAACGGATCGGAAAGTAGCGAATAACAACAAGAAAATGAGGCCTATGGCCGCAGGCACCACAATGGCTAACCTAGCAGCAGCGCGCTGCTGGTTTTCAAACTGACCGCCCCATTTCATGGAATAGCCTTCGCCCAGTTTCACTGATGCGCCAACCTTTTGCTTGGCTTCTTCAACAAAGCCCACCAGATCGCGGCCACGGACATTTGCCACCACTACGACCATGCGCATGCCGCGTTCACGATCTACTTTTACTGGCCCTTCAACGCGCTCCAGTTTGGCGATGGTTGAGATCGGCACATTGACGCCATTTGGCAGCGTGAGCATCAGGTTACTGAAGTCTGGCGGCGACAATCGCAAGCTGTCAGCGCCCCGCAATAAGACTGGTGTGCGGCGCTGCCCTTCTTGCACAATACCGAGTTGATTGCCCTCAAGCTGCGCTCGCAGGATGGCCTCAATCTGGTTGACGTTAAAGCCCAGCCTGCCCGCTACCAACCTGTCCACATCGATACGCAGGTACTGCACACCGCTGTTTTGCGGGGTGTATACATCCTCGGAACCCGAGATGGATTTGAGGATGCGTACCGTTTGCTGCGCCGCCTCATCCAGCTTGTCGAGGTCGCTGCCGAATATCTTGATGGCAAGATCGCCACGCACGCCCAGTATCATCTCATTCACGCGCATCTCAATCGGCTGCGTGAACGCATAACTGAGCCCGGGCATGTCTTGCATCACAATGCGCATTTGATCAATCAACACCGATTTATTGGGAGACCGCCATTCAGAGCGCGGCTTTAGCACCAGAAAGTTATCAGTCTGGTTTAAACCCATGGGGTCTAGTCCTAACTCGTCGGAACCAGTGCGGGAGATAATGCCTTTCACTTCTGGGATTTTGGCGAGTATGGCTTTTTGTACCACCATATCAGTCTGGGTTGATTTATCCAGATTGATAGAAGGCAGTTTTTCAACCTGCATGATGATGTCGCCTTCATCCATGGTCGGCATAAAGGTTTTGCCAATCTGCAGATAGACAACACCAGTCATCAGCAGCGCAACGATGGCGCCAATGACGATGGTTTTGCTGTGGTCAAGCGACCACGCCAGCGCTGGCGTATAAATGCCGAGTGCTTTGCGTGCCAGCCAGGGTTCATCATGACTGACCTTGCCTAGCAGGAACGAAGCAATCACGGGGATCACGGTCAAAGACAAAATCAGTGAGCCTGAGAGCGCAAAGACTATTGTCATGGCTACTGGGCTAAACAGTTTGCCCTCCAGCCCCTGCAATGTGAGCAAGGGCAGAAATACCATGATAATAATCAATATCCCCGAAGCAACTGGCAGGCTGACCTCTTTCACTGCGCGATAAATTAAATGCAATCTGGGTAATTTAGACTTTTCGGCACTAGCGAGGTGAGACACCATATTCTCGACCACCACCACTGCGGCATCTACCAGCATACCAATTGCAATCGACAAGCCGCCCAAACTCATGAGGTTGGCCGACATATTGAACTGATTCATCAAAATAAACGTCACCAGCACCGCCAGTGGCAACGCTAATGCCACAGTCAGTGCTGCGCGCAAATTCCCCAGAAACAAGATAAGCAGGATAACCACCAGCACAATAGCTTCCAGCAGGGCTTCCGTGACTGTGGCAACCGCGCGCTCAACCAGATTGCTGCGGTCGTAAAACACTTCGATTTTTACGCCACTGGGTAGAGTTGGTGCTATTTCCGCTATTTTTGCCCGTAAGCCTTCAACCACCTGCTTCGCATTGGCGCCACGAAGGCCGAGCACCAGCCCTTCAACCGCTTCACTCTCTCCATTCTTGGTCACTGCGCCATATCGCGTGAGTGAACCGATTTGCACGAGAGCCACATCGCCAATACGCGTTGGCATGCCCTGCTCAGTTTTAATCACGGTGTTACGCACATCATCAAGCGTCTTAAATCGGCCTTCTGCCTTTACAAGTAGGGATTCTTCACCATCGCTTAACCTGCCAGCGCCATCGTTCTTGTTATTCATCTCCAGTGCTTGCTGCAGCTGGTCTAGCGAAACCCCTCGGGCATACATGCGCGCGTTATCGGGAACAATCTCGAAGCTGCGAACCAGGCCACCCAATGAATTCACATCCGCCACGCCAGGCACGGTGCGCAATTGTGGGCGTATCACCCAATCAAGCAAGCTGCGACGTTCTTGCAGTGAAAGTCCTCCACCTTCTATGGTGAACATAAACATCTCGCCAAGCGGCGTAGTCATGGGCGCAATACCTCCCGTAGCATCAGCGGGCAGACTACTCCAGATACTGTTCAAGCGCTCGGCGACCTGTTGGCGCGCCCAGTAGATATCAGTGCCATCCGCAAAATCAACGGTAATATCGGTGAGCGCATATTTGGCGACTGAGCGCAGCATGGTTTGATGCGGCAAGCCGAGCATTTCGACTTCAACAGGTGCCGTGATTCGCGCCTCGACCTCTTCTGGTGTCATGCCTGCTGCTTTAATGATGATTTTCACCTGCGTGGTTGAAACATCAGGGAAGGCATCAATCGGTAAGGTTTTAAAAGCTAGCGAACCTGCAATGACCAGCAGCAGGGTAATTAACAGCATGAGCAGGCGTTGCGTAAGGGCAAACTGGATGATGCGTAAAAGCATGATTTATTCGCCCCCTGCGCCAAGCCAGGCAGCTTTGATGGCGGAGGTGCCAGACACCGCCACTTTTTCAGCGCCAGATAATGCGCCTGCAATCACGACTTGATTGGCTTGCTCAGACAACACTTGCACTTTTAATGGCGTGAAGCCCTGATCGGTTTGCACAAATATATAACTATCTGTGCCCTGTCTGACGACAGCCACTCTAGGCAAACTGAATTGTTTTGCATTCGTGCTATCGCTGACAACTTTAGCTTCAACAAATTGCCCTGGCGATAAGCGCTCAGCATGTTGGTTGATCTCTGCACGCACCGTCATGGTTTGATCGTTTTTATTGATATTGCGAATGATTGCAATGATTTTTCCCTCAGCTTGATATTGCGGAATACTGACTTTCATCCCCAGCGCTAAAGACTTAAACGACTCCACAGGTGCATGCATTTCCAGCCAGAGCGGTGTCAGGCTGCCGATATGGAACATGGGCATCATGGCATCTATGCGCTGACCTGTTGTGACTAGCTGCTCTAGCACTTGACCATCAATGGGAGAAGTAATCGTCAAGCCATTGGTCAATTCACTAGTTTTACCTAGCCTAGATATCGCAGTATCTGGCATACCACTGAGCTTAAGTGCTTGACCACGCTGCTTAAGCAATGCATTTACTTCTTCAAACGCACTTCTTGAAGTGAGGTAACGCCGCTCGGCAATAATGCCGTCTTTGAACAGCTCAGCATCTCTATCGTAGGTATTTTTTGCCAACCTATTTTGCGTCAAAGCCTGTAAATAATCGCGTTGCAAACCAAGCAAATCAGGGCTGCTGATGTGCCCTAAAGCCTGGCCTTTTTTGACTTGTTCGCCTGCTGCTACATAAAGCGCGTCGATCAGGCCAGATTGGGCCGCCCCGACCACGCGTTGTTGGCCAACGGGTACGACAATTTCGCCAGGAATCAGTCGGCTTTCTGTGTTGCTTGATAGGTTAATGGCGGCAACGGTGATCCCTGATACCTGCTGCTGTTTAGCCGTCATTGCAATGCTGGCTAGGTCTTGAGCAGCGACTGAAGATATAGTGCAAGCAAGCGCTAATGCTGCTGCAATGTTTAAAAATTTGTTCATGGTAAAACTCCTACAGCTTGGTTATATCGCGCGGTGTCCCACTGCAATTGAATTTGTTTACTGGTCAAGGCACGCTCAGCATCGTAGGCGAGCGCTTGGTTGCGCATCATGGCAACCAGGTCGATTTCACCTAATGTGAATGCCTTGCGTGACAAGCGCAGGCTTTCTTGCGCGATAGTGTTTTGTTCGGTGACGATGGTGAGTTCTGCGCGCGTGACTTCGAGATTGTGCTCTGCCTCGTGCAACATGGTTTCCATCGTCATACGCAGACGCTCTCGATCCGTCATGGCTTGTGCCAGGTTTTTCTGTGAGGCCGCCATCAGGGGTCTGGCGCGGACTTCGCTATCAAGTGGCACGCGCAAACTCAAGCCAAGACTATTGTTGTAGGCTGGATCAAAACCACCGCGCAGGCTGATGGTAGAAAGCGTTAGTTGTGGATTTTCGCGCCGTTCTGAATTCACTAGACCATATTCACTCTGCGCCAGGCTGATTCTGCTTTCTGCTTCACGTATCAGGGGATGGCCATCACTTAACTCAGTAATCGTGGATAGCGTCTCAAGCAAATTAGCGGGGATTTCCTCCAAGCCTGTCAGCGCCGTATAGCGATGCTTGGCATGCGCTAGCTCAGCCTCGGCGAGTACCAGCGCATCTTGTGCTTTGAGGGTTTCATTCTGTGCCAGCATAAAGTCAGTCTTTGCCAGCTCGCCAGCCTGGTAGCGACGTTCAACATCATGCTGCAGATTTTTAGCAGTTTCATAACGCGCTTTGGCTAAATCAGCATAATTGGCATTCATGCTGATATCCCACACAGCATCACGGAGCACCCCGGCGACTTGCAGCAGCAAGCCATCACGACTAGCCGCCAGGGTATTTTCTGCATTATCGGCGACATTTTTGCGGGCATCGCGCTGGCCAGGTAACCAGATAGGGAGCTCAAGACCAGCCTCATACTGGCGTTCACCCCTGTTGCTCCCAACCGTATCGTTGATATGCCTGACGATGACAGCGGGCGCTGCTGGCAACAAGCTGCGTGCCTGGATATAGCGTGCCTGTACTTCGCCATCCATGGCTTGCAGCATGTATTGCTGGGGATTACGTGCGTAGGTTTTTTCAAGCACGTCATGTAGCGTGAGGGCTGGATTTACCGTCAACTCATCGTGGTGCTTAACATCAGTAATTGGCTCTGCCATGGCGATGCTTATCAAGCTAAAGCTAATGGCAATGCATAACTGAATCAGTTTATACAGTGGCATGGGAACACCTCTAAATTTAAATACGTTGATACTGGCGAGCGTGACTCGTCAGTAAAAATTACATGGCGGAGTTCGCCTAGATATTTATTTCAGAGGTGGTGCGCGGGGGGAGTTCGGGCGTTGGCTTGGGGATCGTCTTAGAAAAATACGAGATTCAGGTGATGCAAATCGTTGCTTGTTTTTGAGAACAAAATCAGTAAATGCAATAAAAAATAAACAATATAGAAACGGGGTAAGTAAGCGCAAAGTATCAGGCTCGAAACCGCCTGCCACCCCAATCACTTGCTCGTGAATATGCTGGGCTCTTACTGTAGGCGCTTGATCCATGCCATGTATTGCATCATCCGCATCCATTTCATGGATATGAAAGCCTGTTACCGCGCTAACAGGAGAACCTGCAGGGTGGCCGTGAATCAATGGCATCAGCACTTGCAAGAGGGCAAGCACGATGACTAATTGATATGATAGCTTTTTGATTTTGCTAAATAACATGGCTAAATGATACGTTAACTTTCATTAAGTTATAAATCTAAATGACGCATTTTCAATTGCCCCTACGTTGAGAGAGGCTATATTGAAGATGGTTCTACTTTAATCAAAAAAGTCTGTGCATTAAAGTCATAAACCTGCTTCAAGCAAAGCCTGTGTATGACGGGCAATCTGTTCATTTTCTTGAGAGCTTAGCACCTGTACATTGCTGCCATAATCACTTTCAGCATCAATGCCAAAACAAGCTAAATCGCGACAAATTGTGGCTCTTAGTGGTACATCGTGTTCGCCTATGCCGCCTGTGAATACCAGCATGTCTATGCCTTTGAGCGCTGCAATCATGCCTGCAATTTGTTTGCGAACTGAGTAACAAAACATCTCAATCGCTAGCTTTGCATCTGGGTTTGAATCTGCAATCTTGTGTAAATCCCGCATATCACTACTCACGACAGAAACGCCGAGCAAACCTGAATTGTGGTCAATCAGGCCTTCAATCTGGGCTACGCCATAATGCTTTTCTCGCATCAGATAAATCAGTACGCCTGGGTCAATATCACCGCTACGCGTCCCCATCATCACACCGCCAGCGGGGGTTAATCCCATGGAGGTGTCGATAGACTTGCCGTCTTTGATGGCCGTAATGCTGGCACCATTGCCGAGATGGGCAACAATTAACCTGGGTGGGCAAGCGTCGCCAAGCTGCTGCAAGATAGACTCGCACGACAAACCATGAAAGCCATAGCGCTGGATGCCTTCAGCCTGCAATGTTTTATCTATTGGCAGCGTGCGAGCGACCTCTGGCAAGTCAGCATGGAAAGCTGTATCGAAGCACACAGCCTCTGGCAAGCCAGGGAAATGTGCCAATGTAGCGCGTATGACCCCCAGCGCTTTTTGGTTATGTAGCGGCGCAAACGCTGTGGCATCTTCGAGCTGTTGTAAGACTTGGTCGTTGATCAGGCAATGTTGCCGCAACTTAAAACCGCCATGCACGAATCGATGACCAATCGCATCTGGCGCGGGTAAGTTTAAGGCTGTGATTTTTGCGGCGACTTCTTGAATGACCAGATGGGGGTTTGTGGTGTGCACGGTATCACTCAGCAAGACCTCAAGCGCTTGCCCATCCACACGGTATAAACCAAATTTAAGCGTCGATGAGCCTACGTTGAGGGTAAGTATGTGCATGGCGCTCACGAGCTCCAGCGCCAATCTTTCACTTCTGGCATGTCGTCACCATGTTCACTCACGTAGAGTTTGTGGCGCTCCATCGTTGTCCAATATCTGGCCGTTTCCGCCTCAACACGGTCAGCGAGCCTTGGTATGCGGGTGATAGCATCAAGTGCCAGCCTGTAACGATCAAGGTCATTCAGCACCACCATATCAAATGGCGTTGTTGTCGTGCCCTCTTCTTTGTAACCGCGAACATGGATATTGTGGTGGTTATGCCGCCTATACGTCAGCTTGTGAATCATGGTGGGGTAGCCGTGAAAGGCAAAAATCACGGGCTTATCTAGCGTAAATAGCGCATCAAAATCATGGTCTTCCAAGCCATGTGGATGTTCGGATTGTGGTTGCAGCACCATTAAATCGACCACATTCACCACGCAGATGCGAATGTCTGGAATATATTCGCGCAACAATGTGACTGCTGCCATGGTTTCTAGGGTAGGCACATCACCAGCACAGGCCATCACCACATCAGGCTTACCCTCATCATTGCTCGCCCACTGCCAGATACCCGCGCCTATGCTGCAATGCCTGACCGCTGCATCAATATCCAGCCACTGCCACTCAGGCTGTTTGCCAGCGATAATCACATTGATGTAATGGCGACTGCGCAAACAATGGTCAGCGACCGAGAGCAGGCAATTGGCATCAGGCGGCAGATAGATACGCACAACATCGGACTTTTTATTGGCGACATGGTCGATAAAGCCAGGATCCTGGTGCGAAAAGCCATTGTGATCTTGCCGCCACACATGCGAAGTAAGCAAATAATTAAGCGACGCAATCGGCTTACGCCAGGGGATATCTTTAGTCACTTTTAACCACTTGGCATGCTGGTTGAGCATGGAGTCAATAATGTGGATAAATGCTTCGTAGCAAGAAAAGAACCCGTGACGACCTGTCAGAAGATAACCTTCCAACCAGCCCTGGCAAAGGTGTTCACTCAAGACCTCCATCACCCGCCCCTGCTGGTTAAGGTTGACATCTACACCGTCGATTTCGGCCATCCATTCTTTGCCTGATACCTCAAATACGGCATCCAGCCGATTCGATGCCGTCTCATCAGGGCCAAACAATCGAAAATTCTCTTTTTCAAGATTGAGCTTCATGACATCACGCAAGAACTTGCCCAACACTCTGGTCGCCTCCGCTTTTACGCTACCCGGCTGCAACACTGTAATGGCGTAATCATGAAAGTGCGGCATAGTGAGCGAATGCATCAATAAGCCGCCATTGGCATGGGGATTAGCGCCCATGCGGCGATGACCTGTAGGCGCAAGCGCGGCAAGCTCCTTGAGAAACTTGCCATTCTCGTCAAACAGCTCTTCGGGTTTATAGCTCTTTAGCCACACTTCGAGCAAAGCCAAATGTTCTGGTGTTTTAAAGTCAGCAATTGGCACCTGATGCGCACGCCATGTGCCTTCCATAGGCTTGCCATCGACTGTTTTCGGGCCTGTCCAACCCTTGGGGGTGCGAAATACGATCATCGGCCACTTTGGGCGCTCATGACTCTCTGTCTGATTATTGGCTCTGGCTTTATTTTGAATCTCGCGTATTTTTGCCAGCACACTATCCAGCGTTGAAGCGAGCAGTTGATGCACCAACATTGGGTCATCACCCTCAACAAAATGAGGCTCATAGCCATAGCCAAGCATTAATTCGGTTAATTCTTGCTTGCTGATCCGCGCCAGAATCGTGGGATTGGCAATCTTGAAACCGTTCAGGTGCAAAATCGGCAAGACCGCGCCATCCCGCGCGGGGTTTAGAAACTTGTTGGAATGCCAGCTAGCCGCCAGCGCACCTGTTTCGGCCTCGCCATCACCAATCACGCAACTGACAATCAAGTCAGGGTTATCAAACGCAGCACCAAAAGCATGGGCGAGTGAATAGCCTAGCTCACCGCCCTCATGAATAGAGCCTGGGGTTTCTGGCGCAACATGGCTGGGAATGCCGTACGGCCATGAAAACTGGCGGAATAAACGTGCCAAGCCATGCTCATTGCGCTCAATCGCAGGATAAAACTCGGTGTATGAACCCTCGAGATACGTATTAGCCACAATGCCCGGCCCGCCATGACCAGGGCCAATAATATAGATCATATTCAGGTCGTTCTCTTGTATCAGGCGATTTAGATGAACATAAAGAAAATTCAAGCCGGGAGTTGTTCCCCAATGCCCAAGTAGTCTTGGTTTAACGTGTTCAAGTTTAAGCGGTGACTTTAGCAGCGGGTTGCTTTGCAGATATATCTGCCCGACTGAGAGGTAATTAGCGGCGCGCCAATAAGCATGCATTTTATGCAGCAACGCGGGTGACAAGGTGTCTGACATGTAGGCCTCCTTTATTGACCACCAACCATAATTGATGCAGGCTGCACCATATTGATTTAGGTCAAAACCACACTAGATTGAGGCTAATCTAGTGTGGTGGTACTACGGTTCTCTTAACGCTTAATACGTGAGATTTTTGTACCTTCAATACTCAAGCTTGCCATCAAACCTTGCTGGTCGAAAATATAGGCATAAGCATCATCTTTCAAAGTAGAAGATGACAGATTCTTGGCTACGCCTTCATCCACAACCACGACTGTTGGGCCAACGCCGATTTCCCAGCCTTTGGTCTCATGAATGTACTTCACGGCTTTATCGTTCATCAGAAACACCACATAGCCATAAGATTGCGCACCAGCTTGTAAGCCCCATGAAGCAGAGACTGAGTTGTAGTAGCCATCCACTTTCCCACCTTCAGTCAGCACGCCCTCGCCGTAACTACCACCAAACACAAGACCAGCCTTGATGATGTTAGGGAATACCAGAATCGCTTTAGCTTTTTTGGCAACATCTTCTGCAAATGGGTTGGTTTTATAAAGCTTCTGCAGGGCTTGCTCAGCATCTTTATTCAAGTCTTCAGCCGTGGCTGCGTTGGCAAAATTACTGAAAGCCGAGATAGAAAATGTGGCGACTGCGACTAGCAGCAAGTGTTTAACTTTGTTCATGTTAATTCCTTTAATCATTAATGAATTCTGAGCTTTCATTGTAGTAACTCAGATGAACATATGATGTCAGTCTATGCTTAATTTCATGTAGGAGAGCTTAAGCATAGTCCGTAAAGGTTTAGCGATTAGCGTGACTTGTCGTGCGTTAAAAAGTCTTTGGATTCTTCCTTGGTCTTCTTCGCAGCTTTTTTCTCTTTGGGTGTCAGCAAAGGTTTCTTTTTCTCCAGCTTATTGCTTTTCTGTTCTTTATTCATTGCGTTTACTCCTGGATAAATGATCTCAGCGGCTGCTGCACATCACTATTATTGGGTTGGATAGGTCAAGTACAGTATGGCACACTAAAATCAGTATTAATTTCTCATTGAATACACCACCTGTTCGGTACCCTCCATACAAAATTCACTACCCCGCTTAATTCTTTATCGCTCTATATGTGCGTTACCGCACATACTGGAGATGTTGTTCTATACTACATTCAGCAAAAATAAAAAGACTCTTCAAACCCCGCGTTGGTGTTTGATGTTCTTTATAACCTTGTAGAGACGCCAATGCACGATCAACATTCCCCTAAGCAAAACCATCTACTTAATGCACTGCCTGTTGCCGAATACACGCGCCTTTTACCCATGCTCGAGTTGGTCGAGATGCCATTAGGTGAAGTGCTATACGAATCTGGCGGCCAGTTGAAGCATGTGTACTTCCCCACATCAGCCATTGTTTCTTTGCTCTATGTGATGGAAAACGGCTCATCAGCTGAAATTGCAGTGGTGGGCAATGAAGGCATACTCGGCATCTCCCTGTTTATGGGTGGCAATACCACGCCTAGCCGAGCAGTCACACAAAGCGCTGGCTTTGGTTACAGGCTAAAAGCACAACTCATTAAAGAAGAATTCAGCCGAGCAGGCCCAGTGATGCGGCTCTTGCTACGCTATACACAAGCACTCATTACCCAAATGGCGCAAACCGCAGTCTGCAACCGTCACCACACGGTTGAACAGCAATTGTGCCGTTGGTTGTTGTTAAGCCTCGATCGCCTGTCTAGTAATAAATTAACCATGACGCAGGAACTGATTGCAAACATGCTTGGGGTTCGCCGTGAAGGCGTGACTGAAGCCGCAGGTAAGCTGCAACGTGCTGGGCTGATTGACTATAGCCGAGGCCATATCACAGTGCTTGACCGACCCAGTTTGGAAAAACGCAGTTGTGAATGTTATACCGTAGTAAAAACCGAGTTTGATCGCCTATTGCCATCGCTGCATGTCATCGCGAGTTAGTTCTTCAATTCACTCCTGTAATTCATCACGGCAAGTGCGCTAAAGCATAGACGCTAATAGCCTCAACAAATAATCATATTGTTTAGTAGATAAAGAGTATGGTGGTTAGGCACTGCGTTCTGTCTGACACCACACATAACTAGAATTTATGTTCGTCACAGATCGAACTAGGTGTGCCAGCGTTCAGACACGTCACGATGTCTGCCCTATTTTAGATTGCCCACATCTTTACGGCTTTGCCAAATCACCCGCTATTTCCCTGGCAGCGTCCAAAATTCAAAAGGACTCAGAAATGCCTGAACTAGGATTTACAGATGATACGAATAACCTGCTTTCTGGCCTGCCAGGAGCTGACAGAAAGCGTTTCATTGAATCTTGCGAAGCAGTAACGCTGGTATTGGGCAATGTGCTATGTGAAGTAGGCGAGCCTATACAGCACGTTTACTTTCCAACCGAAAGCATCATCTCACTCGTCATGCCATTAGATAGCGGCACAGGATTGGAAGTGGGCTTGATAGGTAATGAAGGTATGTATGGCCTTCCGCTGGTATTGGGTGTGAATATCGCACCCTTTCATTCACAGGTGCAAGGTGCGGGGCCTGCATTGCGTATAGAAAGATCCACTTTTATAAAAGTGTTAGGCAAAAGCCTTTCTCTGGAACGTCAGTTAAAGCGATATGTATATGTACTCATGCGCCAGCTCGGACAAACCGCTGCTTGCAATCGGTTTCATCTGGTAGAAGAACGTATGGCACGCTGGTTGTTGATGACACGAGATCGCGCGCATTCATCTGAGTTTCACATTACACAAGAGTTTCTTGCGCAAATGCTTGGGGTACGCCGTGTTGGCGTCACTAAAGCTGCACGTTCATTACAGCGCAAATCGCTCATCAGCTACAGCCGCGGCAATATGAAAATTCATGATAGTGAAGGCTTAGAGCGTGCAGCATGTAGTTGCTACCATTCTGATAAACAAATCTATTACCGCATTTTGAATGGCTAATTTTTTGAGTCTGTAAAAAAATCACGAATAAATCAGTTGATTGATATAGATCAAAAACCTCTTATTTGTTTTGCCTGATGATTAACCCTCAACAAGCAATCTCAGATTGGAGACACGATGAAAAACATTTTCACTTTTCACAACTTCCCAATGGCAATCGTCATCGCTTTGATCGTTATGTCTTATATCAGCTTCTTCTCAGTCATTTTTGGCTAGTCGCAGATAAAACGATATTGGTTTAAACAACGGCTGAATTAGAAAGGGTTAAAAATGGAAAAACGTAAATCAGAAAGAGTATCCAGGAAAAGCAAACCGTCAGAGCATCCCTTACCTTGGGGGTACGAGGTAGAAATGCAGCGAAAAATAGAAACTGAAGCCTATTTAATGGCCGAGAAAGATGGATTTAGAAACCATCCACATCATTATTGGGTGGCTGCGGAACGGGATTTTGGTTGTTGCGCACCTTAATTGACTTTACTAAGCAGGCGCTATCTTCTTTCAGAGTAGTACATAAGCTCTTTTGATGTGTCGTTAAAGCCAGCTTGCCTGAGCAATGCACGCTCAATATAACGGCTCACTCTGTCACGAAGTGCAGGCAATAAATGGCTCTGGTTAAAAATATCAGGGTACTTGAACGCCAGCCATGCATAGAGACTTAAATCTTTACTCAAGTCTTCGGCCTGCTCAAGATGTTGCGGGCTGGTTGAATCAAGCCAGTAGGTTTCTGCTGGCAAATGCATTTGTTTACCTTGCGCGTAACTGGTGAGGCAACTCACGAAGTAATCGCGCTCATGTGTTTTATCCAAAGAGACTGGCGCGCAAGCAAACCTGAATTTATCCTCAAGGCTGAGATCAGGCGCATGTGCCTCAATTAAATGACCTTGTGCCACCTGCCCTTGCATACCTGCAATCTGGAATAGCGGGCTATCTATAGCAATACTGCTGGCAAAAAACTCCAGCAATTCGCCTATACGCTCGGTATTGAGCATGTGCGACAAGGTTTCTACGTGAAATGGATTCAGCGAAATCGGTAACTTAGTCAATGTGGCAATATCCGAAGTGCTCAGCATGTGTTCAATATGCACCAGCTCATCATTCTCAAACGTGCTGACATAGCCTGTAGGGTAAATGCCATAGCGCCCTGCTCGGCCTGCGATCTGGCGCACCTCAGTCGCATTCAGCATGCGGCTGGCAACGCCATCGAACTTATCAATCGCTGAAAATACCACGCGGCGTATCGGCAAATTCAGCCCCATGCCGATAGCATCAGTCGCTACCAATATATCAGCCTCTCCACTACTGAATCTGCGGGCTTCCGTACGCCGCACTTCAGGCGATAACGCACCATAAATACTCGCAACGCCAAAGCCCCACAGCCTGAATCTGGCACTTAAGGTAAGTACATCTTTACGCGTAAAGGCAATCACGGCATCGCCTTTACGTAAGTGTTTTCTCAAGCGTTGCCGATTGTAATGTGCACCGCTCAATCCCTCGGTTTCCAATATCAGTGGTGTTTTACGCTCCATGTAGGTGATGTCATAGTCCTCACCTAGCGAATCTATCAACCTTAAGCAAGGCTCGGTGACTGCGTTTGAACCACAGACAAACACATCATTTGCTGGCGCGCCAACCAGCGCAGCTGTCCATGCGTAGCCACGGCTTTCATCCTGCAGCATCTGGATTTCATCAATAATCGCCACTTCTACCTGATGACTAGAGTTCAGCATCTCCACTGTACAAGCTGTGTGCTGGGCACCGGGGATGATATTGCGCTCTTCGCCCGTGATCAGGTTGCAAGGCACGCCTGCATCCATCAAACGATCACGAATCTCCATCGCCAATAAACGTAATGGCGCAAGGTAAACACCAGAAGCTGCGCGAGCCAACACCTCCAGCGCCTCATGCGTTTTACCTGAATTGGTAGGCCCTAAATTGAAATGAATCTTACGCTTGAGCGAGCGGGCAAGTGGAAAGGTCGACAGGTAATCTTGCAGCCTGAGAATGGCAGCGGCTTTTTGTGCTTTGGTCAGTGGTTTGTGTTGTGACATGCTGGCTCGATGATAAAGGAGTCACGCAATATAAAAAAGCTGACTGAATCTAATCGTTTAATTTATTTTTTGTGACTCCACCAAATAATTCGGCTAAGTGCCATTTAGCTTTTAGCGCTCAGTTACTGAGCACATGCGCGCATTTCCAAGACTTTCTAACTTTTATCTCGCGATCTTTCAAAACTTATTTTTTCACAGTATGACTGGCGGCTTGGGTTAAACCATCGATCTCAACAATCGTTTGGCATGCATTCTGCTTACATCGGCCTTTTGCGCATATTTATAACGCATAGCAAAAATGCAGAGTAATCAACCAACAATTAAAGTGATCCATGAATAATCAGCTGGCTAGCCCAAACACTAACAATAATCTAGCAGTCATCACGCAGCATATTTCCCAATTATTAGCTGTAGGCTTCATGCTGTTTGCAGCGATGACATCCACAGCAAACGCATCCACCACGGTTAGCTGGCCTGACCCAGCTACCGACCGCGAGGCCTATTCAAGTTACACCAACGTCACAGAGAGCGGAGCCACAAGCGCTTACAACTGGGGCGTACTCAGTATTTGGGATATTTCTGCACTTGGCGGTCAAACTTTCAGTTTTTGTCTGCAAAAAGGCATCGGCGGTGGTTGGGATACCAGCTTTGCAGTCACGGCAGGTTTATCCAGCGCTGGATTTAGCGCAAGTCGTATAGAAGCTATAGACCTGCTCGTGAGCAACACAATGCCCACATTTCTCGGCCTGCGTGATACCTATCTGAGCACCTTGAGTACGTATGGCACAGCTGACAAAACCGCCGCTAACAACTATGCCTTAGCCATTCAACTAGCAGTATGGGAAATTGCAGAAGAAACCTCAACCACGCTCAGCCTCTCTAGTGGCAGCGGCTCATTTTATCTACCAGGCGCATCCGCCTCATTCCCATACAACAATGCAGCAGCAGAGAGCCTTGCCATCGGCTTCATCAACAACATCACATCAGGTACTTGGACGGCTACTGGCGCTTATCAGTTGAAATATGCTGACTCTTTATATAAACAAGACCAGCTCTTACTAACATCAGCCGTACCTGAGCCGAGTAACCTAGCAATGCTGCTGCTTGGCTTTGCTGCTATCGGTTTTGTTACAAGACATAAAAAATCGAGTTCTGTGAAGTTAGAACAAGCTTAGCTTTAATGAGTTGCAATCAATCTTTCGTTTTTGATGAGCCTAAGCGAAAGTTAGAGCACTCCATGCTCTATCTCTTGTAAATAAAGAAAAGCTGGCATCTTTACGCCAGCTTCTTCCCTTATTTTCACCAGCTCTGGAGACTCGAAAAAACGCTTAGCGTTATCAAGCGAATTCCATTCAGAAAAGTGAATAATATTGTTTGCATCATCCTGATCTGCCAGCAATTGATAACTAATTTCTCCTGCGCGCTTTCTAATGTCCGCGGCTCGGTCAAAAACCAGCTTCCATGGCTGATATGACTCGACTTCATGAATGATTAAAACGTGTGGCATTCGATACCCTTTCTGAATAGAACTAGCGTTTGAATTAAGGGGCGCCATCAGGCGAAATTATCTGGCCTTGGGGTTCCCATTTGCAAGATAAGCGACGACATGACGTGGCTCTCTATAAGTCATTATAGGCTTATGCTGTTGACACTCTTTGAAGGTCGATATGAGTCAAAATCATATGCTTCTCTATTACTTTAAAATATGCTTATTTGTTTAATATTTAAGCAATTTTTTATTTTTAGGTTTAAGATAATTCTTACACGATATCAAGAAAGCTCCCTACATCGAAGTTTTCGGGAGTTTCTTATTATTAGAACCATGTATTAGTCTCTTCACAACGTTTATAAGGAGTTAGTTATGAATACAAATGCAAAGAAACAACAAGTTAGTCCTTGGGCATTAAATTTGTCGAACTTTCGAGCTCTCAAACAAGACAGAAGAGATAAAGATATCGAACCTAAAGACTTTTCTGGTAAGGATCGTCGGACTAATGAGAAAAGCGTTCCTACTACTAATAAATAATTAGCAGTGAGCTGAGGCAATATTCCCGTCCCGTGAGAAAGTGCAGGATTGGCAGCGACTAGCCGCCAATTAAAATGACTGGCACCTTCTTACGGGATCATTTTGGCAATATATCCTAGAAAGTCATAACCAGCTTTTGTTGTCAGCATCCAGCCCAAACCCCAACAGTTGGCAATGACAGTAAGCCAATAGCCGACTTGGAATTCCATCTTCCTAGATTTGTGGTGTAGCTTCTTTTGTGCAAGAAGAGCGCCAGGCCAACCTCCAACAAAACTCAATAAATGCAAAGTGCTTTCGGGAGTTCTTCTTCTGCCATCTTGCGCAGCTGATTTGTCTATTGCGTAAACAATATAAGTGACGATACTTGTAACGAGATAAAGTCCAATCAAGGTAAGTGGAAGGTGAAATACCATCGTTGCTATGGCCAGTGAAATAAAGAACATAGAGACAAATATGGTTCCAAAGGGCTTTAACTTATAAGCGCGAGTCAGCTTCGCATCCCCACCAGCGAACCGAACATCTTTTGCAACGTAACGACCTTTTTGATCGCTAGATAGATCATACGAAATCAAGTCGCCATCCACAGGCCTGTATGAACTTTGTGAGAATGCTTTTATATGAACAAATGCTTTTTGCCCACCGCCAATGGGATATACAAAGCCAAATCCCTTGTCGTCATTCCAGTGGGTAACCCTCCCTTGTAAGCGCATATGTTGTTTTTCTTATTAAAACCCGACTTAATCAGAAAATAAAACAGAAAGCAAACGAGAAAATTATTCCATTGTGACTTGATTGGCAATGCCGAAATTCAGGAACTTCTTGAAGTGGCTGAAAGCCTTGATTTTATTGGTGCCCGGGGCCGGAATCGAACCGGCACGCCTTGTGAGGCGAGAGATTTTAAGTCTCTTGTGTCTACCAATTTCACCACCCGGGCAATCTTAAAAAAAGATAGCGCTTAGAGCTAAGCGCCAATTGATTAGCGGGGCGTATTTTAACCTTTGTGACGGTTTTTTACTACTTAAGATTCGCTGCTGGAAAGATTTCTGTTTGGCGTATAAACCTAAATAAGTAATCTTCAGGCTTTTATGACTCAAGTTAAGGAGGTTCTGATTAAGTCTGAGTTCTAAGCTAGGCGAGGTACGAACACAAAATTTTGACGCGGCATATATGTAATATGTAAGGAGAAATTTTGTGTGAGTAACGAAGCATAGCGACGAAGTCAGGCTTAAGCAGAGTTTCCTTAGTAAGAAATCTGGCCTGATATATACCAAGCCGTTTGGTCTGGTTTGTTGGCGATGTTGCCTAGATCAACATAGGCAGTAGTAATACCTAGATATTTATTAGGGAACCAAGCCACAAAAATATCTTTGGCGTCTTGCTCTTTGAATGCACTGAGGTTATCTGGCTTGGCGCGATATTCAGCGCCTAGAAACACTTTGTCGGTCAGCATTAATGCAATCGAACCAGCAGGCTCCAGCAGATAATCATCATTTTTGTCACCGCCAAAACCTAGCAAGCCAAACTGGTTAGCTTTAGTCGCTTGCAGGGTGCCGTTGACTAATAAATTTCTGCCATACACTGCGCCTAAAAACAGTTTGGTAGCCGCAATATAACCATCAACACCATCTGCTTTTACTGCACCTATGGCTTTGGGTACTGAATTAAAGTCTTCATTATGTTTGAATTGAATACCTGCTGAGACTTGGGGAATCCAATTATCTTGATCATAAACAGCATCACCAAATAGCCTGACTTTTGCACCTAGCGTAGTCAAATTGATATGCTGACCTGGCACGGTATTACTCAAGCCAAAGCGCATCTGGCTTGCCGAAATTTCAACGCGGTTGTTGAAACCCACACTCACTCCACCACTCTGTAAATCAAAACCGCCGTCTGTTCTGGCTTTAGTAAAAAAGGCTGAGCCACCAATTTGGTCTTGTGTCGCATAACCAGAAATGAGTGCCCAAGGAACAAGACCGCCCCCAGCTGCGCCTTCAATTTGCGTGACGCCGCCTGTCGCAAGCAGCCTGTCTCCCGCTTGGGACGTAGATGTAATGAATAAGCCACAAAGTACGACCAATATTGGAGTAATGTAATTTGTAAAAAACTTGACCATATGTATCCTTAATATATTCTTTAATGAGCTTCAAATTTGTTAAAAATAGCCGTTTAAGAACACTTATTGCTACTATAAAAATGTAAGGTTTTAGCTACGTTAAATACATAGCAAATATCATGCAAATGATATTGCGTAATACTATAAGGATTTCAAATGTTGGTTAATAAAACAATATCCAAGCTATTTTTAGCTTCAACGTTACTGATGACAATTGCATGGATGCAAGGTTGCGCAAGCCAGCCACCCCAAACCTCTCTTTTTGAACGCATGGGTGGATTACCTGTCATTACGGTGGTCGTAGATGAGACGATTAACCAAGTATCCACAGACCCAAAAACCAAGCGCTCGTTTGAAGGCATCAAGCTCAAAACCCTGAAGCAAAGCATTGTGAATCAGCTTTGTGTGATTAGCGGTGGGCCTTGCACTTACGATGGCGAGACGATGAAAAAAGCCCATTCGCAATCAGGCATTACCCAAGCAGAGTTTGAGCTGATGGTAGAAGATTTACGTGAATCATTAAACCGCCATGTTGGCACACGCGAGAAAAATGAAATGCTGAAACTATTAGCCCCAATGAAGCGTGACATTGTGACAGGGCCTACCCCAGCGACTGGCGACACAATCAAACCTTAAGATACTGATGAACAAGCCCACAAACCACTATTTCATGATTGAGCCCCGAGGAGCCTTTGGGCTCATCTGCACGTTAGGGATATTGCTGGCAAGTAGCCTATCTTGCGCAGGCGAAATCAACGTTACGGTCACGGACATGGCTGGCAACCCACTGCAAGATGCTGTGGTATATGCCGAGCCAGCCAATAAACAAACTGCCACACCAGCCGCGACTGCAATGATTGCGCAAAAAGGTCGTAGATTCATCCCGCTAGTCACGGTGGTTCAAACAGGCGCCAGTGTTACTTTCCCTAATAACGATACGGTAAGGCACCATGTGTATTCATTCTCCCCTGCCAAAACATTTGAGCTCAAGCTATATGCAGGGGTGCCCGCAGCGCCAGTGACCTTTGATAAAGCGGGCATTGCCGTACTTGGCTGCAACATCCATGACCAGATGATTGCCTATGTGAATATTGTCGATACGCCTTATTTCACGAAAACGGATGTGAATGGCAAAGCGAAATTGGCAGATTTACCTAATGGCAGTTATCAACTTAAAACATGGCATTACGCAGTCGCCAAAGAAAATTATACGGATATGCAAACCATCAGCGTTAAAGGCTCCGAGCAGGCTGCCGTTAAGCTAGAGATACAAGCCAATGCACTCATCATCAGCAAATAATTTAATGACCCAGACCCAATGCAATTCAATAGCTTAAAAAAGCGGATTACTTTTGTTTTTCTCACTTTGATTCTGGTGATTCAATTCATCGGCTTCATCGCTATTCGTCATAGCATAGGCACCAACGCGCGCGCATCGATCAACGAGCAATTGCAGGTAGGTGAGCAGATTTTCCATAATTTGCTGGATCAAAATGCAGAAAGCCTGAGCCTGAGTGCACGTATTCTGGCCTCTGATTATGGTTTCAGGCAGGCTGTGAGCAGTAAAGATATTGAAACCATCAACTCTGCCTTGGCTAACCATCAATCCCGCATCAATGCCAATATCGCCATGTTTTTTAATAATGATGGGGAGCAAGTGGCCTCAGCTGGCGAAGATGCTATGAATGAGGATAACAGCAAGATTTCACAGCTCCTCATGAATGCTCGCTCACAGGGCGATGCCAATGAAATCGTCGTGCTCAACAACCGCCCGTACCAATTGGTGGTTGTGCCAGTCAAAGCACCAGTAGTCATCGGCTGGGTGGTCATGGGCTTTGTGATTGATAACAATCTGGCCATGCGTTTACGCAATTTGACACTGCTGGATGTGTCTTTCCTGATTAAAGATAAGGACGATGTCTGGCGGTCAGAAACCTCAACGCTGGGCAGGTCATCCTTGCTTGATCTCACCCAGAGCATGCCCCGCGCGCTGCCGAGCAACTCGATGAACACCGAAATTGAAGTCAGTGAATCCACTTACGGCAGCCGTATTGTAAATATATTCGCGCATGGTGACCAATCAATGGTGGCCGTTTTACAACGCTCTATTAGTGAAGCAACCGAGCCTTACCGGGCACTGCAATTTAAACTGCTGATATTGACCATACTCGGCGCGATAGTCTTTGTGATTGGCAGTTTGATCACGTCAAAACGCATTACCCAACCGCTCACTGAGCTGGCAAAAAGTGCAGAGAAATTGGAGCAAGGTGATTACTCCACAGTGGTAGAAGTTAAACGGAAAGATGAAATAGGTAATCTGGGGCGTGCACTAAACCGCATGCGCGAGGCGATTGCGATACGTGAGCAGCACATCACAAAACTTGCGTATTGGGATGAGCTAACAGATTTACCTAATCGCGCGTCATTCATTCAATCGATTGCACAAGCCATCGCCGAAGGTGCAAATACCAATAAACCTTTATCTGTTCTGGTCATGGACTTGAACAGATTCAAACAGATCAATAACGTCATCGGGCATAGAGCTGGCGACCAACTGCTGAAAAAAATTGCCGAAAGATTAAAAGCCAACATGCATGCCACGCATTACCTGGTGGCCAGATTTGGTGGCGATGAGTTTTCAATATTGTTGCCAAACACCAGCGCTGAAGCAGCCTTAGAAACTGCAAAGAGCATTTTGCAATTGCTGGAAAAACCCATTGAGGTGAACGACCAATCCATTGATTTAAGTGCAGGCATAGGCGTTGCCAGCTACCCTGAGCATGCAGACACTGCTGAATTGCTGTTGAGCCGCGCTGAAATGGCGATGTATGCCACTAAGTCTAGCGGCGCAGGTGCTTTGATCTACGATAGCAACCATGATGTAAGCAGCCAGCAAAGCCTGACTTTTGCCAGCGAGCTCAAATCAGCCGTAGAGACCAATCAACTGGCGCTTTACCTGCAACCAAAAATCGACTTAGGCACAGGCCACGTAATTGGCGCAGAAGCTTTGATTAGATGGAATCACCCGCAAAAAGGCCTGATTTACCCTGATAGCTTCATCCCCTTTGCAGAACAAAGCGGCAATATCAATAAAATCAGTATGTGGATGCTGGCTGAAGTCGCCAGATTCAGTGGCGAATGGCAGCATGAGCACCATCTGCCCGCGCCTGTTATTGCCATCAACCTGTCAGCGCGCGATCTGGTTGATCACTTGCTACCTAATAAAATCCAGGAAATGTTGACGGCAAATAAGCTGTCCAACCACGCCATCTCGCTCGAGATCACAGAGAGCAGCATTATGGACGACCCCAAGCGCGCATTGAATACACTCAATGTGCTTTCGGATATGGGGCTCAAATTATCCATTGATGACTTTGGTACAGGCTATTCATCTCTCAGCTACCTGAAAAACCTGCCCGTCAGCGAGCTAAAAATCGATAAATCTTTCGTGCTCAATATGGAGAATGATAAAGCCGATGTGAACATCATCCGTTCTACAGTTGACCTCGGGCATAACCTTGGCTTGAAAGTCGTCGCTGAGGGTATAGAAAACCAGAATGTATGGACGGCGTTAGAAGGCTTGGGTTGTGACTTTGGCCAAGGATATTTCATCAGCAAACCCATGCCTGCCGATCAATTCGGTAAATGGCTTGAAAGCTGGACGGCCACCAATAAAAAATCCAAGGATTTATATAAAAAGATGAAATGAATATAATCACTATTGGGTTCGCTAATGACTAAGATTAGTTACACTTAAACACACCAATATTTGAGGAAAATTCATGCGTCTTTTACTTGCCATCCTGCTCCCCTGGTTTCAATTTTTCACCATTGGCCGCCCCTTCGCTGGCATCATCTGCCTGATTTTACAGATTACATTGATAGGCTGGATTCCCGCTGCAATATGGTCTGTGTATGCGCTCAGCCAATATAAAACCGACCAAAAGATTGAAAAAGCGCTTGGCGGAAAATAGTACGCAAAGCACCTAGGCAGTGAATCAACTTAGAAAAACCAATATGACAAACCAAGAAGCATTAAGCAAAGTACCAGAGGTCACGCTGATTTTCTGGATAGTGAAAATACTGGCGACTACCCTTGGTGAAACTGGTGGTGATGCAGTCTCGATGTCTATGGATCTTGGCTATCTGGTAAGCACTGGCATATTTGCAGTCATTTTTGCCATTGCAGTCACTGCCCAGGTTTCGGCCAAGAAATTCCATGTATTTCTTTATTGGCTAACGATTATTGCCACCACCACTGTGGGCACAACCCTGGCAGACTGTGCCACGCGCTCACTGGGCATTGGCTATGCTGGCGGCACCGCTATTTTGTTTACGCTACTCATAGCTTCCCTGCTGATTTGGTATAGAACATTAGGCACAATCGCCGTCAGCAGCATCAGCTCTCGTCAGTCTGAGATATTTTACTGGGTCACCATCATGTTCTCACAGACACTGGGCACTGCGTTGGGGGATTGGACAGCCGACACCGCTGGCTTGGGCTACGTTGGTGGGGCAATGGTGTTTAGTGCGATGTTAGTGGCTATTGCAGCCGCCTATTACTGGACAACTATTTCACGCACAGCACTCTTCTGGGCTGCCTTTATTCTCACTCGCCCACTTGGCGCAGTGGTTGGCGATTTTCTTGATAAGCCGCTCAGCAAAGGTGGTTTAGAGTTAAGTCGCTACTCAGCTTCTATCGCGCTATTAGTAGTGATCGTTGCCTGCATATTGCTCATTCCGCAAAAAGCCGCCAAGCAAGCGCATTAAGGTGCGTCAGCAGGCAGTTCACTTAATGCGTGGCTCAACCTGGTATCTATTACTTTAGCGCCCAGATGTGGCGTAATCACCTGCGTTGCACCCAGCATATCCGCGATAAAAATAACTTCTATCAGCATCAACACAATAGGAATAATAAAGACAAAAGTCCTGATGATATGGGCGCTAGCATAGAGCTTCAGCCTTGGCAGGCCTGTAATGTAGTAATCGCGAAACATCTCTAAGGTAGCGAATCGATAGTCATTAGGGTGATGGCTCTCAAGCTCAGCCAATATCGCAACATAGTGCGCCTGAAACTCATCAAGCCGCGCTGGCGTTAAAGGCTCAAAGCCCAAAGAACGCTCTTTATTAAACGCTTGAATCAACGCTTTGATCTTGGCTTCACATTCTTGAAACTGCCTCGCCCTTACATCACATTTAGACAAAGCAATCATCACTAGATAGACCAGAACAGCAGTGCCCAGAAAGATTTGCATCATATGCAGCACACTAGGCGCAAAGGCAATCTGGAAATTTGAATTCTGGATAAGGGGAATCAGTATTAAGCCAACGGTAAGAAACCCAGCAGTGAAATACGAGAGTTTTGCCTGACGCTGCAATCGCACAGAAGCGATATAACAACACTTGGCCGTAGTGCGCATGCTTTTGTGAAATTTGTCAGCAGCATCGATAGCGCTGAGCTCATAAGGCGCCTTGGAGAAAATCCATTCCACGAACTTATCAAAACGATTTTCACCCATTATTTACCTACAACCCTTTTCAACTCTACGATTGAATCCAGCAACATTGTGACTATTAAACAACTAAATTTACTACGGCTAAGTTGTTTGGTAGCAAAGCTTGCAAGCACTTTACATGAAACAGTTTTAGTTGGGGAGTATGGAGGTCAGCCCCGCCCACATGATTAAATTAAGACAATAGATAGCGAGAGTTTTAGATATTTTAGTAACCCACAGAAGTTAACCCAGAGGTACGATTTCTTATTGTATTCCCATCCTAAATTCCAATAGATTTTATAGCCCAGATCATGCCTGTCAGAGCAGCAATTATAAAAACTGGAATTGCCACAATTATCCATACAATCACACTCTTTGTTGGCATCATAATTAACTATGTGCTCCCTGAGACATTCTAATTTTATTCCTTCTATCCCAAATCATAATTAAAGCAATTGTAATTAGCATTGAGCCCCAAGGGTAAAGCCACTTATTTATCCATGTCTGAGAAAATTCAGGAAGGCAATTTCCTAACGCTATAAAAATTATAGCGAATACGATGACTCCTGCTATAGCGTTGCCTTTGTCTCCCGTCATAGTAAAGGCAAAAAATATACTCAACATGAACCAAGGCAGTGCAACATATAACGATCTGCTTAGCTGATCTGAAATGGGGGGAATTAAATTATGTGGTATTGCAGAATCTGAATACGAATTTGGCGAAAGCTCAATGTTGTATGCTGTTGCAAGAGACCTAAAAGATTGGTCAATTAAGACTTCTTTATCTTTAGCATCTATTTTTTCAGAAATAGCTACAAGCTGGTCAAGAATCTTAGCTTCTTCGCTTATGCGATTTAAGGCGAAATGATGTGTATAAGACTCATATCCAATGAATGTACTACCAACTAAAAATAGGACAACAATTGTAAATGTTAGTCTTGTCCAAGTGAAGTTTGTAAGTAACTGTTCAAAAAACGCAAAAACATTATCAAACATTTTATTCCATCCTTATTTATTAACTTATTGCGGCTGTTGATAAATGTGACTATTGCAATAACAGATTGCTGCAAAGTAGCGAATATAAAACAATTTAATGAGTTGATGCGATGTGATTCGAACAATAAGCTGAATTTGGATTTAATACAGGGGTTTTGAGATTATTGATGTGGGATGATTTGAATTTTTGGAGGCGCGAGCCGGAATCGAACCGGCGTAAACGGCTTTGCAGGCCGCGGCATAACCATTTTGCTATCGCGCCAGAACCGTTTTACCGAAAGTGCAGGTACTGGTTTAAAGCAATAAAGGGAAAGCAACTTGAATAGTGCCTTCCCTTTATTTTGTATGGAGCGGGAAACGAGACTCGAACTCGCGACCTATACCTTGGCAAGGTATCGCTCTACCAACTGAGCTATTCCCGCATCGAAAGAAGGCGCTATTCTAAGGATTTTCAGCCATGTGTCAAGGCTAACTTTGGCTTCTTATTTCAGGTTGATGCGCGGCCAGGCGGCTTTAAGATAGTAAGCCATTGACAGCAATGTTAAAAATGCCGCAATCACTATCAGCACTTTACCAATTAAATAAATATTTATATTGGCAACTGGGTCGGAATATAGCAAAAACAATATCGCCAGCATCTGCAACGCCGTTTTCACTTTACCTATTGTCGCGACAGCTACGCTACCTTTATCACCCGTACCTGCCATCCATTCACGCAGTGCGCTGATGGCAATTTCACGGCCGATGATGATGAGGGCGGTAATCGCGCCAGTACGTCCAAGCTCAACCAATACAATCAATGCAGCAGCCACCATCAATTTGTCAGCCACGGGGTCAAGAAAAGCACCGAAAGCAGAGGTTTGGTTAAGCCTGCGCGCAAGATAACCATCAAGCCAATCAGTAATCGCAGCAAGGGCAAAGACTAATGTTGCCGAAAAATTGATCCAATGCGGCTCAATCACGCTGGCTGGCAGGTAGAAAATCCCCACGAATACAGGTATCAAGAAGATACGCAATACGGTGAGGCTGTTGGGGATATTCCACAGCATTAATGAAGCTCCTGGTAAATTTTTTCGGCCAACATCTGGCTAACACCTTCTACTTGCGCAAGCTCATCAACACTCGCATTTTTAACGCCATCCAAGCCACCAAAATGCGTGAGGATTTTTTGCCTGCGTTTAACGCCTATGCCTGCAATATCTTGCAGTGATGAATGCATGCGTGCCTTGCCACGCCTTGCCCTGTGCCCTGTAATCGCAAAGCGATGCGCTTCATCGCGAATCTGCTGCAGCAAGTGCAAGCCAGGGTTATCTTTCTTAAGACCAACTGGCGTTTCTCTATCGGCGAAAAACATCTGCTCAAGGCCGGGCCTGCGTTCTTCGCCTTTGGCGATACCGACCAAGAGAATATCAGGTAAACCCACTTCACGCATGACTTCTACCGCGACGCCAAGCTGGCCTTTGCCGCCGTCGATAAAGATGAGGTCGGGCACTTTGCCCTCGCCTGCTGCGATCTTCTTGTAGCGCCTGGTGAGCGCATCACGCATCGCGGCGTAATCGTCGCCTGGGGTGATGCCAGTGATGTTGTAGCGACGGTATTCTGAATTCTGCATGGCACCTTTATCAAATACCACGCAAGAGGCCACAGTGGCTTCACCCATGGTGTGGCTGATGTCAAAACACTCAATACGTTCGGTGCTATCGCTCAAATCCAGCGCTTCGCGCAGGGCAAGCAATCGGGCTTGCTGGTTTGCCTGTTGCGATGCACGTTGCTGCAATGCTAACTCGGCATTGGTCTGCGCCATTTTGAGCCACACACGCTTATCACTGATGGGGTTGGTGTTTATACGTACTTTTCTGCCCGCCAACTCGGTGAAAACCTCTTCCAGTGCCGTTGTTTCAATCGGCACGCCGACAATAATCACAGGCGGCAGATTTTGCGCAACATAATATTGCTCCAGAAAAGCCTCTAGCAAAGCTTCGACTTCACAGCCATCTGCATTTTTTGGGAAGAAGCTTTTGTCGCCCAACTGCCTGCCACCGCGGATCATCACCAGATTCACGCAGTGCTGCCCTTGCGCTTCGGCACAAGCAATCACATCAGCATCACTCAGGCTGAAATCGCTGACGAACTGTTTAGCCTGCACTTGGCGCAGGCTCTGCATGCGGTCGCGATAGACGGCTGCCAACTCGTAGTTCTGGTCTTGAGCAGAGGTCATCATCTGCTCTTCCAGCTCTTCCATCACCTGCTGCTCTTTGCCTTGCAGGAACAGTGTGGCTTGGTTCACATCGTGACGATAATTTTCTTCTGAAATATGGCCAACGCAAGGCCCAGTGCAGCGCTCAATCTGGTAGAGCAAACAGGGCCGTGACCGATTGGCAAACACGGTGTTTTCACAGGTGCGCAGTCGAAAGACTTTTTGTAAAAGCTGAATACTTTCCCTGACCGAGTTTGTATTGGGGAATGGGCCAAAATAAGTGCTGCCCTTACGCTGCGTACCCCGATGAAAAGCAATTCGCGGGAAATCATCGCCAGACAAAACAATATAAGGGTAAGACTTATCATCGCGAAACAGCACGTTGTAACGCGGCATAAAGCTCTTGATGAGGTTATTCTCGAGCAACAGCGCTTCAGATTCAGAGCGCGTGACCGTCGTCTCAATCTTGACGATATGCGACACCATCATGCGCGTACGCGGACTGGGTAAATTCTTATTGAAGTATGACGAGACCCGCTTTTTGAGGTCTTTTGCCTTGCCGACATAAATTACTTCATCCGTGGCGTTGATCATGCGATAAACGCCAGGCAAGTTAGGCAAGGTCTTCAGGATAGGCTTGGGATCAAACATAGCAGTCAAAACTTATATTCTTTAATCTGGATATATCAACTCGGATATCACCAAAGTCGCTCAATCTCATATGCATCTAAAGCATTATCTGCAGATACAATTTTTAACTTTTCCGCCTGCGCTTGCACAACCAGTAATCGATCAAACGGGTCTTTATGATGTGATGGCAAACGTTCAACCATAAACAAGTGATTTAAACCAAGCGGAATGGTTTCAAAGTAATTTTGATTGGTGTATTTAATATAAAAGTCAGCCACCGATTGATTCAGCTTTAATTTGCCTTGCCCAGCTTTTATTGCCAACTCCCAGGCTGTGACTGCGCTGACATATTTTGTATTAGCACTATCTAAAATCACATCTCTTGCGGTTTGAGACAGCTTAGGATCGTCATATACCCACCATAAAAAAACATGAGTATCGAGCAACAAACGCATTAAATGTAATCCTCGAACCCTTCTGGGATTGCATTAAAATCATCTGCAATAAAGAGAATATCTTGTTTTCCAGTGCCAGGAACTGGCTGTTTAGGCGCGTCTGGCACAATCGGCGAAAACCTTAACAATGGCTTGTTGTCTTTGGCAATAATGATCTCTTCACCCATCATGGCCTTTTTAACCAAGGTGGAAAATTGCGCTTTAGCCTCAGCAATATTGAATTGACTCATTTTTTGGCTCCAGAAAGACAAAATTATAGTTGGTCATCTTACATGACCAACACATGACTATCAATCCATTTATTGCTTACTTGCCGTCCAGCAATTCACCTGCAATTGCCCAGTCTTCGTAAGCCACCTCATTAAATGTGATGTAGGTATATGAAGGCGGTTTATGGGCGACTCGCTGCAAGGTTGCAGTGATTTCTTGGGCGATTTCGGCTTTTTGCTCACGGCTCAATGAGCCTGCAATTTTAATATCGACATAAGGCATGTTGATCTCCTAATGGTTAGTTGAGAGCCAGTTCCTGCCTGATACTTGCAAACACCTCATGAAACATAGGCTCGGACAGGCGTCTGGTATTGGTATTGTAACGGCTGCAATGATAGCTGTCGTAAAGCACTTGGCCATCAGGCAATTGATGGCGGGCTGCATGACCAAATTTATAGTGGCCGACTTTCAATTGCAAGGCTTTGAGCACGGCCAAGTGGGCGACATTGCCCAATGCCAGAATATAAGTATTGCTTGGTAATGCCTTGATTTCGTTCGCCAGATAATGATTACAGGTGCTGATTTCTTGCCCTGTAGGCTTGTTTTCTGGCGGCAGGCATTTAACTGCGTTGGTAATACGGCAGTTGATCAATTCCAATCCATCATCACTGGAAACTGACACTGGCGCTGTGGCGAAACCATATTTATGCAAGGTTTCGTAGAGCAAGACACCAGCATAGTCACCTGTAAATGGGCGACCAGTTCTATTGGCTCCGTGCATGCCAGGTGCGAGACCGACAATCAGCAATTGGGGATTAGCGCTACCAAAGGGTGGTACTGGTCTTGCAAAATACGTAGGTTGCTCTATTTTTACTTGATCTAAAAAATTACTGAGCCGCGGGCATAGCCGACAGTTGAGGTCAAAACTCTGCATAGGGATTTAATCTGATAATGGAGTATCTGGCTTTTTCGTGAGCCAACAAGCCACTTCGCCCTGCTTAAGTGCGGAGACAGTTTCAGGCTGTAAGGTCACATGGTCAATATCAAAACGCTCGTGCAGCAGCTCACGAATATTGGTTAATACTGGGTGCCAGGCGTGCATATCTTCAAGCACCACATGGGCCGATAGCGCGGTGACTTCAGAAGAAAGACTCCAGATATGAATGCTGTGGATTTCTTGCACATGCGGTAATCGAGATAAGGTCAGCGTGACTTCTTGCAGGTTGATATGGGCTGGCACGCCCTCCATCAGCACATGCAAGGCCTCGCGCAAGAGGCGTATGGTAGAAACCAGAATCAACAAAGAGATGAAAATAGAAAGTATCGGGTCAATCAACAACCAGCCAGTAAAGTAGATCACGCCACCGGCGACAATCGCAGCGACTGAGCCAAGCAAATCGCCCAGCACATGCAACATGGCTGCACGGTGGTTCATGGTTTCTTGGTGCCCGTGCAGTTTGCTGGCAACCACTAGATTGATGATTAAACCGATTAGTGCAATCAATATCACTTCACCGCCGTGCACAGGCTGCGGGGTCTGTATGCGCTCTATTGCTTCGTAAACAATGGCCACTACAACCACCAGCATGAAGATGCTGTTTAAAAAGGCAACGATAACTTCAGAACGCATGAGGCCAAAACTATGCTTTTGTGATGCTGGTTTACGTGCCAACCAAGCCCCAAGGGCAGCAAGCCCCAGCGCTGCTGAATCTGAAAACATATGCCCAGCATCGCCCAGCAAGGCCAGCGAACCTGTGAACCAGCCGCCAATCGCTTCAACAAAGGCAAAAGCCAGTGTCAGCAATAACACCCATACAAGCGTGTTATCGTGGTCATGCTTGTGTGCATGGTGGTCATGGCTGTGGCTATCATGCTTATGACCACCATGATCATGGTGTTCGTCGTGATCGTGAAGATGTTTTTCCATAAGCCTTACATGCTAGCAGTCAGCGTCTTGATAGCACAACCCAAATACATCAATTAAGCCAATTTTTCTTAATTGGTGAACCACATACGCATCTCGTTGACCAATTGTTATACCAAGCATGAGCATTCGCAATTAATACCATTCATTTATTAAGGAGTTAAGCGCCATGAAAATACGCCACGCACTAATGATCACATTGCTACTAGCTAGCATCAATGCACATGCAGATGAAAAAACTGTCACTATCAACGCCATCAGCGAAGCAGGTGTGGGGATGAGTGTTGGCACAATTACATTATCAGACAGCCCAAAGGGTTTAGTGGTAAAACCCAACCTGAAAGGCTTACCAACTGGCGTACATGGCTTTCACATCCATGACCAAGGCAGCTGCGATAGCGCACTAAAAGATGGAAAAATGGTAGCAGGCCTCGCCGCTGGCGGACACTTTGACCCAAGCAAAACGGGCATGCACGAAGGCCCTGATGGAATGGGCCACATGGGTGATTTGCCCGCATTAACTATAGAGGCCGATGGCACAAGCACCGCCAGCCTGCTCGCCCCACACTTAAAGTTAGCAGACATCCTGGGGCACGCCGTGATTATTCATGAAAATGGCGATAACTATAGCGACACACCCAAACCATTGGGTGGTGGCGGAGCAAGAATTGCGTGTGGTCTCGTAAATTAGACTGAAAGCAGATTAACGATATAAAAAACGGTTTATCGGGTTAGCTTGGTAAAATGACAAGCTAACCCGCAAACAAGAAACGACTGAATCAGATGTTGAGTTATCGCCACGCCTTTCATGCCGGCAATCATGCAGATGTGCTTAAGCACTTTGTATTGATGCAAACGCTGGCTTATACGGTACAAAAAGACAAACCCTATTGGTATATCGACACCCACGCTGGCGCTGGAAAATACGCGTTGGATAGCGCTTATGCTGCGCAAAATGCTGAATTCAATAATGGCATCGCACAACTCTGGCAAGCCACTGATCTGCCTGAATCATTGGCTGAGTATGTTGCTTTAGTAAAAAAGCTGAACCCAACAGACCATCTAAAGAACTACCCTGGTTCACCATTAATTGCAGAACACTTTATTCGCCAGAGCGACCGCATGCGGCTGTTTGAGCTGCACCCCAACGACTGTAAATTGCTTTGGCAAACTTTCAAGCATGCCAGCAGAAAAGTCATGATAGAAACCGAGGATGGCTTTGCTGGCATCAAGGCACATTTACCCCCACCACCGCGCCGCGCTGTGGTGTTGATAGACCCGCCATATGAACAAAAAGAAGATTATCAACGCGTGGTTAAATCCATCAAGGACAGTCTGGAACGCTTTGCCACTGGTACTTACATCGTATGGTATCCACTCCTGCAACGCCCAGAACCTAAACAAATGGTCGATCAGTTGAGAAAACTTGGCCTTAAAAGCTGGCTGAATGTATCACTCACCGTGCAAACGCCTGCCATTGATGGCTTCGGCATGTATGGTAGCGGCCTGTTTATTGTGAACCCACCGTGGACATTGCCCGAAACACTAAGAACAGTCATGCCCGTATTGGTAGAAGAATTAGGTCAAGATAGCGGCGCTGCATTTAATCTGGAAAGCCAGATTCCCTAAAAGATGTCATATAAAAAGATTAGATTTACACTTTATTGAATTACCAAGTTTAAAAAGGAAACAAACGATGGAAGCAAAAAATATCGCTCACAACTATAGTAAAAATCCCATGAGTGCCATTCTATTCGGCAGTCGCTGGTTGCAATTGCCGCTTTATCTGGGGCTGATTGTCGCGCAATGCGTCTATGTATTTCACTTCATGGTGGAGCTGATTCACCTAGTACAAAAAGTACCTGATATGCACGAAGCAGACATCATGCTCATCGTGCTTGGCCTGATTGACGTCGTGATGATTTCCAACCTGCTCATCATGGTGATTGTGGGCGGTTATGAGACTTTTGTCTCACGCCTCAACCTTGCTGGTCACCCAGATGAACCAGACTGGCTATCGCATGTAAATGCCAATCTGCTCAAGGTAAAACTGGCAACTGCCATTATCGGCATCTCATCAATCCACCTGCTCAAGACCTTTATCAACGCGCCTAATCTGGATGAAAAAGTGTTGATCTGGCAAACCATCATTCACATGGCATTCGTTGCCTCTGCGATTTCAATTGCATGGATAGATAAACTGATGACGCATAGCGACGATAAACATTGATAACTACTGGTAATTGAGTAATAAAAAAGGCCACTTTCGTGGCCTTTTTTATTACTACGGATTTCTTTGATTTAACTAACTGATTTACTCAACTAGCTCAGCAATCGGAATTACTTTCTTGCTTGCGTATTCAGACATTTGGTGAAAATTAAGGTACTTGTAGATGCTGTCAGCATTTTTGGTCAACTTATCGCCCACGGTATCCATATATTCTTTGGGCGTTGGCATGCGGCCTAATAGCGCACAAACCGCTGCTAACTCGGCTGAACCCAAATAAACTCGGGCATCTTTACCCATGCGGTTATCAAAGTTGCGGGTGCTGGTAGAGAACACGGTAGCTTTGTCTGCCACGCGCGCCTGGTTACCCATGCAGAGAGAGCAACCTGGTATTTCGGTTCTCGCACCTGCCACACCAAATACTGAGTAAACGCCTTCATCACGCAACTGGTTTTCATCCATGCGCGTTGGTGGCGCAATCCAGAGACGCGTTGGTATGCCACCTGCGCCTTCCAGCACCTTCGCTGCAGCCCGATAGTGGCCGATGTTGGTCATGCAGCTACCAATAAACACTTCATCAATCTTGTCGCCGACAACGGCTGAAAGTGGCTTGATGTCATCAGGGTCATTCGGGCAAGCCACCAGCGGCTCGGTGATTTCGTTGAGGTCAATTTCTACAATATGGGCGTATTCGGCATCTGCATCTGGCTGCAACAATTCCGGTTTGGCCAACCAAGCCTGCATGGCTTCAATACGGCGTTGCAGCGTGCGTGGGTCTTCATAGCCGTTATCAATCATGTTTTGCATGAGTACGATATTTGAGGTCAGGAATTCAATCACGGGCTCTTTATTCAAATGCACAGTACACCCATTCGCAGAGCGCTCGGCAGAGGCATCTGCAAATTCAAAAGCCTGTTCAACCTTGAGGTCTGGCAAGCCTTCAATTTCTAGAATACGGCCGTTGAACACGTTCTTTTTCCCCTGCTTACCCACGGTTAAATCGCCGCGTTGAATGGCTGCATAAGGAATTGCGTTCACCAGATCACGCAAGGTAATGCCAGGCTGCATTGTGCCTTTGAAGCGCACCAATACTGATTCAGGCATATCCAGCGGCATGGCGCCCATGGCTGCACCAAAAGCCACCAAGCCTGAGCCAGCGGGGAATGAAATACCGATGGGGAATCGGGTATGCGAATCACCACCTGTGCCGACGGTATCAGGCAAAATCAAGCGGTTGAGCCATGAATGGATAACGCCGTCACCTGGGCGCAAACTCACGCCACCACGGCTAGACATGAACTCAGGTAGTGAGTGCTGGAGCTTGATATCCACTGGTTTTGGGTAAGCGGCGGTATGGCAAAAACTTTGCATGACGAGATCGGCAGAGAAACCTAGACAGGCCAACTCTTTCAGTTCATCACGTGTCATCGCACCAGTCGTATCTTGCGAGCCCACAGTTGTAATCTTGGGTTCGCAGTAAGTGCCGGGGCGAACACCAGTACCTTCTGGTAAGCCGCAAGCACGGCCAACCATTTTTTGCGCCAGCGTATAGCCTTTGCCCGTATCTTTAGGGGCGATTGGTTTGATGAATAGCTCTGAAGGCGGCAAGCCCAACATCTGGCGTGCATTTCCAGTGAGGCCACGGCCAATAATCAGCGGGATACGACCACCAGCGCGCACTTCGTCAGGCATGGTGAGCGGAGCAAGCTCAAAAGTTGAAATCACTGCGCCTTGCGCATTCAGCACTTTGCCTTCATAAGGTTTAATAATGATTTCATCGCCTGTTTTCATCTGGCTCACGTCACACTGAATCGGCAGCGCGCCTGAATCTTCAGCGGTATTAAAGAAAATAGGCGCAATCTTGCCGCCCAGCACAATGCCACCCGTGCGCTTGTTAGGGATATTCGGGATATCGTCGCCCATGAACCATTGCACAGAGTTAATCGCTGATTTGCGTGAAGAGCCAGTACCGACCACATCGCCAACATAAGCCAGCGGCATGCCTTTTTTCTTGAGCGTTTCTATGGTTTGCAGGCCATCAGGCATCTTGTTTACCAACATAGCTTTGGCGTGCAGAGGGATATCAGGGCGCGACCAGGCTTCTTGCGCAGGCGACAAGTCATCGGTATTGGTTTCGCCATCGACCTTGAACACAATGGCGCGAATCTCGGTAGGCAATACAGGCTTGTTGGTGAACCACTCGGCATTTGCCCATGACTCCATCAACTTTTGGGCATGCGGATTACCTGCTTTCACTTTGTCAGCCACATCATGAAACGCATCAAACATGAGTATGGTTTTTGATAAGGCTTTTACAGCTTCTTCTGCCAGTGGAGTATCTAACAGGCTGACCAATGCAGGCACGTTGTAACCGCCTAGCATAGTGCCAAGTAGCTCAATAGCTTTGGTCGGCGTAATCAATGGTGAGCTTGCGATACCTTTAGCTACATCCGCCAGGAATGAGGCCTTGACATACGCAGCTTGGTCAACACCAGCTGGTGTGCGGTTCTCCAGCAGGTTAAGCAACATAGCCTCTTCACCTGCTGGTGGATTCTTGAGAAGCTCAACCAGCAAAGCAGCTTGCTCTGCGTTTAAAGGGAGTGGCGGCAAGCCAAGCGCAGCGCGCTCGGCTTCATGTTCACGATAGGCAATCAGCATAGAGATGTTAACCAATAATTTAAGTTAGAAAGTTAAGTGAAGATTATACAGCGCAGCACGCCACTATGTGGCGACGTCAGTACTTTTGCCTGCAATGAATGTGCCTAAATGAGCGGCAATTTAAAGAATCGGAATTAAGCTGTAAGCCTAATAGGTGGGTTTGGCGAAAGGCGAACTACAGCTCTTGCCATCAGCCGAAGACTCCAGATCATCCAGCACTGCTTTCTTATAGTCTTTGCCGTGCTTGGCTTCTATGTAGGCGCGCACCTCGTGCACGGATACCATGCCGTCATGGTCTGTATCCATCGCTAATATATTTTCTTCTACCGTGGCATAGGGCTTGGCCTCGGCCGCCAGCAGGCTGGTCGAAAATAATAATAAAGCACCAAAAAGAAGCTTGTTCATGAACTATTGACCATCTATGGTTAAAAATAGTGCGACGAATAACCCAACAATCCTTCTAATTTATCTCAAAAATTATACTAAGCTAAATAATTAAACGAGTTTAATAGTAGATTTTGATAATCCGCATTGATATTTGGCGTTGTAGGGTAAAATTAGCGTTGTTTAAATAGTACATATATTGATAAGGTTTTTGATGGAACTCACCCCGCTCAACGCACTCTCCCCGCTTGATGGCCGCTATCAAGCCAAACTTGATCCGCTACGCCCTTACTTCAGCGAATTCGCCCTTATCCGCCATCGTGCGCTGGTAGAAGTTGAATGGCTCAAAGCCCTTGCAGCCGCCCCTGAATTAAAAGAGATTGCACCGTTCAGCGCCAGCACTATACAAGAGCTGGATACCGCGATTAGCAGCTTTGGTGAAACTGAAGCCTCACAAGTAAAAGCTATTGAATCGCGTACCAATCATGACGTAAAAGCACTTGAATACTGGCTGAAAGAACGCTTTGACAGCAATGCTGAAGTGCGTGCTGCAAGTGAATTCATCCACTTTGCCTGTACCTCAGAAGACATCAACAATCTCTCACATGCGCTGATGTTAAAAGCTGCGCGTGAAAACGTGATTCTACCGACCTTGGATCAGCTTATCGCCCGCTTCACCGAACTGGCGAAAGAGCTGGCAGACGTGCCTATGCTTTCACGCACACACGGCCAAACCGCATCACCAACGACGGTAGGTAAAGAGATGGCCAACGTGGTGTATCGCTTACGCCGCCAGCGCAAACAACTGGCTGAGAACGAAATACTGGGCAAGATCAATGGCGCTGTTGGTAACTTCAACGCGCACCTTTCTGCTTACCCAGAGTTTGACTGGGAAACATTTGCGCAGAATTTTGTGACCAATCTTGGGCTCACCTACAACCCTTACACCATCCAGATCGAGCCACACGATTACATGGCCGAGCTTTACGATACCTTGGCTCGCATCAACACCATCCTGATTGATATTAACCGCGATATCTGGGGTTACATCTCGGTTGGCTACTTCAAGCAAAAGGTCAAAGCTGGCGAAATCGGTTCATCTACCATGCCGCATAAAGTAAACCCGATTGACTTTGAAAACTCCGAAGGTAATTTGGGTTTAGCCAATGCAGTATTGCGCCATCTAGCAGAGAAGCTGCCAATCTCACGCTGGCAACGTGATTTAACCGACTCTACCGTTCTGCGCAATATGGGTGTCGCGTTCGGCTATACCCTACTAGGTTACGATTCCTGCCTGAAAGGATTGGGCAAGCTGGAAGCCAACTTTGCAAAACTGGCTGATGATCTTGATGGCAACTGGGAAGTGCTGGCCGAGCCGATACAAACCGTGATGCGCCGCTACGGTATTGCCAACCCGTACGAACAGTTAAAAGATTTAACGCGCGGTAAAGGCGGAATCAATAAAGAATCCCTGCATACGTTCATTAGCACGCTCGCGATTCCAGATTCAGCCAAACAAGCGTTGCTGGAAATGACCCCCGCAAGCTACATCGGTAAAGCCGCTGAACTGGCAAAGGGTATTTAAAGATGTTGTTTTCCCGATTACTCTTGAGTAGCGCACTGCTCTTTTCTTTGACTCATGCCACCGAGTCTTTAGCAGCCGTATTGAATGAAACAAAAGCGATCGAGTTTCTTGGCAAGAAAATCACTCAATCAAAAGTATATGGTGAAGCCCCACAAACAGACTGTTTGCGCTTCTATACGGAGGGTAAAACCAGACAATATTTCGATATTCGCGTATATGAGAAACATGGTGAAGAGTGCGCCATGGAATCTGAAAAACCTGAAATTGAAGATCGATTCAGGGTATATCGCAAAAGCCATAAGGTGCTATGGCGCAAACCCGAAAGTGAAGACTTTTTATCGTTCAATCGATTCATTATCTTCAAAACAGCCAAGCATACAAAATGAGTGAGATTCTCGTCCTTTACTACTCTCAAGGCGGTGCTGTTCGCGAGATGGCACAACTGATTGCGCGTGGTGTTGAAAGCGTCAAAGGTATTAAAGCGCGCATTCGCACTGTGCCTAAAGTGTCTGCCAACTGCGAGGCGACTGAACCTGACATTCCCACATCAGGCGCGCCTTATGTTGAACTGAAAGACCTGCAAGAGTGCATAGGCTTGGCGCTTGGAAGCCCTACCCGTTTTGGCAATATGGCAGCACCGATGAAGTATTTCCTTGATAGCACAACAAGCTTATGGCTGAAGGGTGCGCTCATTGGCAAGCCAGCCTCTTTATTCACCTCCACGGGTTCATTACATGGCGGTAACGAAAGCACCCTGCTCACCATGATGTTGCCATTGCTTCATCACGGCATGCTGATTGTTGGCCTGCCTTATTCAGAACCTGAGTTATCCAGCACCACATCTGGTGGTACGCCTTATGGTGCAAGCCATGTTGGCGGTATCTCTGATGACAAACCCATTACCGACGATGAGCGCAAACTGTGTATTGCACTTGGTAAACGCCTCGCTGAATCTGCGCTAAAACTCGCTGCCTGAATCACTACCCATGAATTTAGCAAACGAAGCAAGACAGTTTCTCCGCAACACGCGCAGCGGTATGCTTTCTACCTTATCGACCAAATTCCCAGGTTATCCATTTGGCTCAGTTGCGCCTTTTGTGTTGGACCATAACGCGCAACCTATCATCCTGATCAGCACGCTTGCTGAGCATACCCACAACATTGCGGCGAACTCCAAAGTCTCTATGCTGGTATTTGCTGGCGCTGAAGATTTGCAGGCGAATTCGCGCCTGACTCTTATTGGTGAGGCCACGAAAATAGATAAAAACGATACGGATTTACGTGCCCGCTATTTGCGTTATTTACCACAAGCGGCTAGCTATTTTGATATGCATGACTTTTCGTTTTACCGCATACAGATTGCTCATGCACGCTACATTGCTGGGTTTGGTCGCATGGGCTGGGTTGATGGTGCCCAACTATCAGGCCAAGAACTTAATGCAGAGCCTAATCAATTGGAGTCACAGGAAACTGGCATTATTGAACACATGAATGCTGATCATCATGAAAACCTCATTACTTACTGTAAGCATTTTCATGGCGTTATAGCATCTGAAGTCACGATGCTAGGCATTGATTGTGATGGATTTGATGTAGATAGCAAAGATGAATCAGGCAAACAAAAAATCTTGCGCTTTCACTTTGAAACACCGATCAGCGACGCCAATAGTGCGCGTAAGGCGCTTGTCGCTATGGCACAAGCCAGCCGTAATTAATTGTTTACACTCAAGCAAAAATCATGATCAAAAACCTACGTCTGGGCGCTAGCGCAAGCCTGATAGCATTAATCTTTCTATGCGTTGCTTGGGAAGGCTGGCTAGCGCCTTTAAGGCCTACAGGCTCCAACCTGATATTAAAAGCTTTGCCATTGCTGATACCGCTATTCGGCATTCTGAAAGGCAAGCGTTATACCTACCAGTGGGCATCGATGTTCATCCTCTTTTATTTCACTGAAGGTGCCGTGCGTAGCTATGCAGACAAAGGACTATCTGCCCATCTGGCGATGCTTGAAGTCTTGCTGACAGTCATCTTTTTCACCTGCGCAATTTATTACGCCAAATTCACACGACCTAGTACCTAATTGAGCAAGGCCTGATGTTTGCTTACTTGATGTTAGCTTATCAGCGAAGTCATATTTCCCTTATAATTCAGTCATGAAAATTCTTTTATCCAACGACGACGGCTATTTTGCGCCAGGGCTCAACATACTGGCTGAGCACATAGGCAGAATCGCCGACATCGTTGTGGTAGCGCCAGAGCGCAACCGTAGCGGCGCAAGCAACTCACTCACATTAGATCGCCCACTCACTGTGCGCACCGCCAGCAATGGCTTTCATTACGTGAACGGCACACCGACTGACTGCGTGCACCTTGCAGTCACTGGCTTGCTGGATGGCCTGCCTGACATGGTGATTTCTGGCATTAATGACGGCGCTAACATGGGCGACGATACGATTTACTCTGGCACGGTAGCTGCGGCGATGGAAGGCTATTTGCTGGGCATTCCCTCTTTTGCCGTATCAATGGCGCAACACCAGCCAAAGTATTTTGAAACTGCGGCAAAAGTCGTAGTAAACCTGATCAAGCATTACCAGAGCAATGCATTTCCGCCGCCAGTTTTGTTGAACATCAATGTGCCCGATGTGCCATTTGAGTTAATTACAGGCCAAGTAGTGACTCGTCTGGGCAAGCGCCACAAAGCTGAGCCGGTGATCAAATCAAAAACACCACGTGGTGAAACTGTGTTTTGGGTAGGCGCTGCGGGTAATGCGCAAGATGCTGGAGAAGGTACCGATTTCTATGCCGTAGCAAAAAATCAGGTATCAATTACCCCACTACAAGCAGACCTGACACAATATAATCTGATCGATAATATCGGTAGCTGGCTACCAAAATAACGGCTTCAAAAGTCGGTAAAATAAAGAAAAAACTCACTCTATGAGCGCTGTAATTCGGGGAATTGGCATGACATCACAACGTACGCGCGAGCGTATGTTGGCACGCCTGCGTGAGCAAGGCATTAAAGATGAGGTGACGCTGAGCGCGATGGGTAGCATTGCACGACATATTTTTGTAGATGAAGCACTGTCTTCGCGCGCATATGAAGATGTGTCATTACCAATTGGATTTGGCCAGACCATTTCACAACCATATATCGTCGCGCGGATGACTGAGATTCTGCGCGCCAATGGGGTGCTAGATAAAGTACTTGAGATTGGCACAGGCTGCGGCTACCAGACAGCAATATTGTCAAAAGTCGCCAAAGAAGTGTATTCAGTAGAACGTATTAGCCCGCTGATCATGAAAGCGCGCGGCCACTTGCGCGAGTTGCGTATGCGCAACATTAAACTGAAACATGCCGATGGCACGCTTGGGTTGCCAGAGTTGGCACCGTTTGATGGCATCATCGTCACCGCTGCGGCCAGCCATATTCCGCAAGATCTATTGGCTCAATTAGCCGTGGGTGGCCGTATGGTAATCCCTGTAGGCACTGAGGAACAGATATTGTATTTGATTGAACGCACTGAAACCGAGTATCGCCAAACCAAGCTGGAAGCGGTGAAATTTGTACCGTTGTTAGGTGGAACGAACTGATGCAAGAGACGCCTGTGCTATTGAACCGCCTGCATTTCCCTGTTTTATTTAGTTTGATTCTTTGTATTCTGGTATCTGCCTGTACAGCCACCAGACCAGCCCCCGTCATTGAGCGCGCGCCTGTTAACAAATCTGCTAAACCTACAGATAAAGACTGGCGCCCTGACAGTTACACAGTCAAAAAAGGCGATACGCTCTACAGCATAGGCTTGGAGTACGGCTATGATTACAAAGACATCGCAGAGGCTAATCACCTACAATCACCCTATACCATCTATATTGGCCAGCAACTGAGCTTTAAACAGATCAAGGGTGCGCCAACCACAACTGTGAAAAATGTCAGCCCGACTAACGATGGTGGCGTCATTGTAAAACCACTCAACACAGAAGCTAACCCTACGCCGACAAAACCCACAGCTACTGCAGCTACGCCAGTATTAACAGGTGAGTCGTTGGTACTCAGAGAACCCAAAGCCATCAAAGAGCCCTACAGTACACAAGCCTTAGCTATGCCACCTGCCGCACCAACTGCTGTCAGATCTGCTGCTAGTGTTCCACCAGTACCACCTACAGCCGTTGCGCCAGTCGTTGCGACAGCCAAACCTGCAGACACACCTGCCGCCACTGGTGATGACGAAGATTTAGACTGGGCATGGCCTGCAAGTGGCAAACTGATCTCTGGTTTTAATGATGCCGAAAGCGCAAAAGGCATTGATATTGCAGGCACACAGGGTCAAGCCGTATTAGCGGCAGCCGCAGGCAAGGTGATTTATAGCGGTTCTGATCTGCGTGGCTATGGAAAACTGGTCATCATCAAGCACAACAAGACCTATCTTTCAGTCTATGCCCACAACAGTGCTATCGTGATCAAAGAAGGCCAGCAGGTCGCAAAAGGGCAAAAGATTGCAGAAATGGGCAATTCAGATGCTGACCAAGTTAAACTGCACTTTGAGATTCGTCGTCAGGGTAAATCTGTTGACCCTGCCAAGTATTTAAGCGGCAACCCTTAACACTAAAGGATAGCGCGATGTTTAAAGATGACAGACCCGACTCACTGAAAAAAATCATTATCTCGGTTGTTCAATTCGGCCTGATGCTGATTGGCCTGATTGGAATTGCCATAGAGTTTTTTAGAGATAACGGCTTGCTCCAACAACTCATCTCTAAAATGGCCAACTCGCCTATAGGCTTATTCTCCTTTCCATTGTTATTCGTTGTCTTATTTCTAATTAATAAATGGATGAGTGGGAAAACCGATGGCAAAGCCAGTGAGCGCGGCAACTTGCCGATGTACCTGATGATGGGGATAGGCGCTTACTTTGTATTTAATATTGTCACGACTGGTTCGTTTTAATTCTCCCCCAGATTTAATCAAAACAAAGGCCGCTAAAAGCGGCCTTTGTTTTGATCTGCATATCTATAAAATCTAGATCTTTCCGTCTAAACCCATCTGGAAGTATTTATGGGTAATTTTATCCTGGTTCTCAAGCAACCAATCAATACTTGGTTCGTTATTCATCGCCTTCTTGATGGCTTTGGCAGTGGCTTCGCGGTGTATATCAAATAGCTTTTGGTGATCCAGGTTCTCTATATCAACCACGGTTGGTGCTAACCAAACCGAGACGATAATGCCAATGTCGTTCACTTTCTCTTTTGGGATATCCCCACAGCGCACAGCATCCAAAACACCATTGGCAATCGCCGCCTGCACGGTGCCCATCAAGATATTGGTATATTTTGGGTCTTTGACAGTGACTTTACTTACCATAATAGTTGCTGGCCGTACCATGACATCGGTATTGAGAATAGCCAGCACGCGCGTGTGCCCCTTTACCTGGTCGCCAAGCAAAGTGGCGAACGCAACACCCATAGGTCCATCCATTTCGCCAATCGCTATTTCAGGCTCTGCTGCCGTTCCTGGCGGGCCTCCCGCAACAAGCGCTTCTGCTACCCGCATGACAATTTTATCGCTCATTTTTGACTCCAATTATTGATAGTGAATAATACATTCTAACGACTCTGGAAATAAAAAAGCCGAATATTGAATTCGGCTTTTTTATTGATTTGAATAAGCTTACTTAATAATTACTTGGTGACTTTGGCATCTTCTTCTGCGTAATACTGGCGCACTTGGGTCATGTCATATTCACGCGTCCATTCAATCAGTTTATCTAGCGCTGGCGCGCCCAGTTCGCCGATTTGTGCATGAATCGCAGCCTGTTCGCGAATCACCAGAATGCCTGGGATTTTTTCCACTTCAAAATACTCACCGATTTCAGGGTCAATCTCTGTATTCACCATGCCAAATACCATGTCTGGATTTTTATCAGCGGCAGCAGTAAATACATCGGTAAAAGTCACACATGGCTGGCACCAAGGTGCCCAGAAATCAACAATCACAGTCGCATTATTGAGAATAGTTTCTTTAAAGTTGGCTTTGGTGAGTTCTAATACGGCCATGATGGTGTAATCCTGTTTGTCTTAAGAAGTTATCTGGAGCAAAGCGTTATCGAAAAAAGTCGCTTATATTATCAGATAGCAGGGTTTGTGACATATCTGCTATCTTATCAAGCAAGCTTTAAGCGATAGGTTGTTCCCAAGCGCCCGCAAAAAATACTTCACCAAGCGGTTTACGCTTGCGCGCTGCAGTTTCGCGTTCAAGTACTTCACCAGTCAGCGTTGAAACATCCGCTGGATAGCCCACAGAAACCATGGCCATAAGTTGGAATTGTTCAGGAATTGCAAATGCAGCACGTACCTTATCAGCTTCAAAGCCACCCATCTGATGCGCCATTAAACCTAAGGCAGTAGCTTGCAGGCAGATATTCTCAGTCGCCGCGCCTGTGTCATAAGCACCCCAACGGTTCTCTTTGCCGTTGTGGCCAAACAAGGTATTGGCTACTGCAAGAATCAAGATTGGTGAATCTTTAACCCAGCCTTGATTGAATGGCACCAGTGTATCAAACGCCTTTTGCCAAGCAGCGGCATCAGTATTTTTATTCCAGACAATAAAACGCCATGGCTCATCACCAAAGCATGAAGGCGCCCAGCGAGCAGCTTCAACCATTGCAATCACCTGCTCTTGGGTGACAACCTTGCTGGCATCATAAGCTCGACCGCTCCAGCGGTTAGCAATGGTTTCTTCAATAGCAACTTGGGTGATGGCTGGTTTTTTCATTGTTTTCTTTCTTGTATGGAATGAGCTAGTAAATTGAAAGCTTATAAAGTCGGATAGTCTATATAGCCTTCTTCGCCGCCGCCATAGAATTTTGCCTGATCAGGCGCGTTTAATGGTGCATCTTTTGCAAAGCGCTCAACCAGATCAGGGTTGGCAATAAATGGTACGCCATAAGCGACCACATCCACATTACCGGAAGCCACTGCTGCATTGCCGCGCGCCTTATCGTAACTTAGGTTGGCGATATAGCCACCTTTAAAATGCTTGCGTAATTCAACAAAATCAAACGGTGGTAATTCACCGCCGCCCATGCCACCTTCGACCGCATGCAGATAAGCCAAACCAAACACGCTTAACTCGTCAGCCACTTTGTTGAATAGCTTTTGTGGGTCTGAATCACTAATATCGTTAAATGGATTCAACGGAGAAACGCGCACGCCAACGCGCCCTGCGCCAGCGACTTTTACTACGGCACTCACGACTTCAAGCAATAGCTTGATGCGATTCTCTATGCTGCCACCGTAGCTATCCGTACGCTTATTGGTGCTGTCGCGCAGAAACTGGTCTAGCAGGTAGCCATTGGCGGCGTGCACTTCAACGCCATCAAAACCAGCAGCCAAGGCATTTTCGGTGGCCTTGGCATAATCAGCAACTATGCCTGGTAATTCAGAAATATCGAGTGCGCGTGGTGTGACAAAATCTACCAAGCCTTTATAGGTAAATGCCTTGCCTGCAGGCTTTAGTGCTGATGGCGCAACGGGTAAAGCTTCATTCGGAAGTAGCGAAGGATGTGAAATGCGGCCCACGTGCCAAAGTTGCAACACGATCTTGCCACCTTTGGCATGCACGGCATCAACCACTTTTTTCCAGCCTGCCACTTGCGCATCAGTATGAATACCTGGGGTAGCCGGATAACCATGCCCCATGTCTGAAATAGGTGTCGCCTCAGTAATGATTAGCCCAGCACTTGCACGCTGTGCGTAGTAGGTCACGTTGATGTCTTGCGGCACATTGCCAACACCAGCGCGGTTACGCGTTAATGGTGCCATGGCAATGCGGTTTTTCAGGTCAAGTGCACCTAGTTTTACTGGGGTAAACAAATCGACAGCCATACTTCACTCCTTAAAGATTTTTAATTGTAATTAGCCGTGCAGCTTTTTGGTGATTGTTGCAACACGTTCGCCCAAGCTTTCTGCAGTAAGCAGATCACTTTGCAAAGGGGCAACATCTGGGCCTTGGTCAGCATTGGCTTGTGCCAGCGCGCCAAGAAAACCACCAAGACGGTTCAAATCATTGACTGATCCAGTGCTGCTATTGTTCCCTGGTAGCAGATGTTGGCCAACCCAAATCATGCCATGTTGCGCGGCAAACACTGCAAGCTGGATGAGCGTATTCAGCTTGTCGCCGCTCTGGCTGGCTGATGTAGTAAAGCCTGCAGCCACTTTATCTTGCCAGCCACGTCCGTACCAAATGGTAGAACTAGCATCCATAAATGCCTTGAACTGTGCTGAGGCCGAACCCATGTAGGTTGGGCTACCGAAAATAATCGCATCGGCGGCTTCCAGTTTTTCCCATTGTTGCTGGGCTTCTTCAGAGGTTAGCAGGGTTACTTCAGTATCCGCCACTTTAGCTGCACCGCGTGCCACTGCTTGCGCCTGTGCGGCGGTATGTCCGTATCCACTATGATATACAACAGCTACTTTAGTCATGTTAACTCCTTAATGTATTGGTTTTAGGTTCGCCTGATTGATTAGGCGGTAAATCGAACAACAGTAATTCGGCACTTTCATTTGCTAACAACTCAAGATTTTGCGCGCTATCAATAGCCACAGCATCACCCGCCACTAAAGCAGCGCCGTTGAGCGTGACACTGCCACGTGCAACCTGAATATAAGCACTGCGGTTCTCTTTCAGCGCATAGTTGAGCGGTGCATCTTTATCCAACTGGGTCGCGTATAAAAACACATCCTGATGAATCTTTAATGAACCTTCGCTGCTATCAGGCGAAGCAATCAAGCGCCACTGGTTGTGCTTGCTCGCTGCATCAAAATGCTTTTCTTCATAGCCCGGCACAATACTATTGCGCTCTGGCAATAGCCAGATTTGCAGCAGGTGTGCTGGCTCAGTGGTTGAAGCATTAAATTCGCTATGAACGATACCTGTACCAGCCGTCATGCGCTGCACGTCGCCAGCGCGAATCACAGATCCATTACCCAGGCTATCCTTATGCTGCAATTCACCCTGCAACATATAAGTGACGATTTCCATGTCACGATGCGGATGCATGCCAAAACCCATGGCAGGCGCAATCACATCTTCGTTAATCACGCGCAGCACGGAATACTGCATATGCGCAGGGTCATAGTATTGCGCAAACGAAAATGAATGATAGCTATCTAACCATCCATGATTGGCATGCCCACGTTCTTGCGATTTCCTGATTTTCATTTTATCCTCACATTCAATTAAATTGAATTACACTAAGCATACTATGCTTGCTTCAACTGAATAAAAACCGAATAATTTTGCATTGATCATTCAAATTATATGAACATAAAACTATCAATAGAAGCACTTGAGGTATTGGATGCCATTGATCGCAAAGGCAGCTTTGCTGCCGCGGCAGAATCGCTGTTTCGTGTCCCTTCTGCCATCACCTATACCATCCGCCAGCTGGAAGAAGATTTGGGCGTTGTACTGTTTGACCGCAGTGGTCACCGCGCCAAGCTGACGGATGCAGGCACGGAGCTATTACGTGAAGGCCGTTTCTTATTACGCGCCGCAGACGAATTGCAGGCGCGCGTCAAACGCGTAGCGACAGGCATCGAAACTGACATCAGTATTGCCGTGACTGATTTGTTCAGGGTAGAAGCGCTTTACCCAACCCTGGAAAAATTCTACGAGCAAGGCTTCGGCACCCGCGTGAAAGTGATACGAGAAGTATTTGGTGGCGCCTGGGATGCCCTCACTACAGGGCGTGCGGATATTGCCATTGGCGCGCCGGATGACGGCCCTTCTGGCGGCGGCTACTCCACCCACCTGATTGGCAGCCTGGAATTCAGCTTTGCTGTGGCCAAGCATCATCCACTTGCAAATCTGCCTGAACCGCTGACCAATCAACAAATTATTCAATATCGCTCAGTGTCTGCCGCCGATAGTTCGCGCAACCTGCCTCCGCGTTCTGCTGGCATATTGAACGGGCAAGATGTACTCACGCTGATGGACATGCAAAGTAAAGTAATGGCGCAAATCTACGGCCTGGGTGTTGGTTATCTGCCAAAACCTCTGGCAGACAAGCATGTTGCGACTGGTGAGCTAGTGATCAAAAAAGTGGCTGAAACAAAATCATCAGGCAACTTTTACCTGGCATGGCCTACATGTAATGGCAAGGCGCTGACTTGGCTAATCAAAGAGTTTTCTAAACTTACTCTGGAAGAGCTAATCATTTAGCACTAGATGAACTGCTAATCTAATGCCAGAATTCACACTCTACCGCCAGCATAGCAATAATTTTTAAACTTCATCAGGCAGAACAATATGCAGAATAAAACTGATATCCCACGCGAGCTTTACTTCATTAATCGTTACGCCGTGAAAGCCATGGTCTGGCTGAATGGGTTTGCACACATCCTGATTGGCCTGGCGTTAGCGATTGCCGTACTCATGTTTACCTGGCTGTTTTTTGTCGATGTGCGCGAGGCTGCCAGTGCGCATAACCTGGTACATGGCTTTTTAAATGCGCTAGGTACATTGATGCTGCTATGGTCGATCTCTGCCCTAATCACTGCCGAAATCCGCTATCTGCGTGGCAGCAATCTTGAGGTTGAGGCTTTTATTGAAGTGGCCATGATTGTGATTCTGCGCAAACTGATTGTGATGCCAGTAGAAGATGGCGTGCTCATCCCTAGCGATGTAGCATTCTGGGTAGGCGCTGGGCTCATGCTAGGCATCATGTATTTCATCGTGCGCTGGTCGAACAATCTTAAATCCAAGGCTGACGATAAGGATAATGAACAGTTGGTTAGCGAGGATACTCAATTACATGCCTAATACTAAATACAGCGCCATCACCGATAAAATCGTTAACGCCACTAGCCAGATTATCCTCGGCAAAGAGCACCAGATCAGGCTCTCGTTAGCCTGCATTCTGGCTAAAGGCCATCTGCTGATTGAAGATTTGCCTGGCATGGGCAAAACCACGCTTTCTCACGCGTTGGCACAAGTGCTCGGCCTGGAATTCCGTCGCGTGCAATTCACCAGCGATCTTTTGCCTGCCGATGTGCTGGGTGTTTCAGTGTATGACCGCAATGTCGCCAGCTTCAAGTTTCATCCAGGCCCTGTATTTACCAATGTCTTACTGGCAGATGAAATCAACCGCGCCACGCCCAAAACCCAAAGCTCATTGCTGGAAGTCATGGAAGAAGGCCAGGTCACGCTGGAAGGTGAAACGCGCAAACTGCCACAACCCTTTTTCGTGATTGCCACGCAAAATCCTACCCATCACATCGGCACGTTCCCGTTGCCTGAATCACAGCTAGACCGCTTTCTCATGCGCATTGAATTGGGCTATCCAGATGTACGTTCAGAGCGCGCTTTACTGCAAAACAACGGCGGCCGCAGCAATGTAGACAAGTTAGAAGCTTGCACTGATGGGGCGGGCTTACAAAGTTTGCAGCAAACCGTCAGCGAAATACATCTCTCCGATGCTTTGCTGGATTACATTCAAGCCATCCTGCATTTCACCCGCACATCTGGCCGCTATAGCGCAGGCCTTTCACCACGCGCAGGCTTGGCGCTCAAGCAATGCGCCCAAGCCTGGGCATTGATGCAAGGCCGGGATTTTGCGCTACCTGAAGATATACAGGCCGTATTGCCAGGTATTGCTGGGCATCGATTGCAGGCAGCGGCAGGGATTGATAAAAATAGCATTGAGGCTAATAGCGACATAGGCGCTTACCTGTTAAATGCTGTCAGTATCCCTTGATTATTTTCAGCCATATTGATGTGTTACCACGCATTTAATTTTCCCATATGAGTAGCGCCAAAGGCTGGAAAAAATGGCTGCGAGTCGCCCGTGGCAACCCAGCGCCAGCGACTTTAAGTTCTCGTTATATTTATATCTTGCCTACGCGTTACGGCGTTTTGTTCGCCTGCATCTTGCTGGGCTTGCTGATAGGCTCTATCAACTATGCATTGAGCCTAGGGTTTGTCGTCACTTTCTTACTGGCTGGCATGGCGGTGATCAGCATGCTGCATACCTGGCGCAACTTGGCATACCTGGTGATAGATAGTCGAAAACCTGCGCCTGTGTTTGCAACTGAAGATGCGGTATTTGAAGTGATTGCGAAAGATAGTCGGCAACGCGCACGCTTCAGCATTGCAGCGCATTTTGATGACACCATCCCCACTTATGCAGATATCGTCACGGCTGGTGAAAGCCCAATACGACTACTTTTACCGACTGAAAAACGTGGCTGGCTAAAAGCCGAGCGTGTCACATTATTTACAGAATTCCCACTAGGCCTGTTTTACGCATGGTCTTATGTGGCGCTGGATGCACGCTGCATGGTGTACCCAAAACCAGCGACACATCACCTGCCCCTGCCCGCATCGCCTGACCAGGGCGCAGCGGGCGTGTTGAATTCCAGCAGCGGTGATGATGATTTTGCTGGGCATCGCGCATACCAGCTGGGCGACTCTCCCAAACGCGTGGACTGGAAAGCCTCATCACGCGAACAAGGTTTGCTCACCAAGCAGTTTCAGGGCGAGGCGCAGTCCACTTTATGGCTGGATTGGGTTGCCACACCAGGTGCGGATAATGAGCAGCGCATCAGCCAACTCACGCGCTGGGTGCTTGATGCTCATGGCTTGAAACACACTTATAGCCTCCGTATTCCAGGCATAGAAATCAGCCCGAATAATGGTGAACCGCATTACCACCGCTGCCTGGAAGCACTCGCACTGATGGACGCTACATAAATGGCGCAGATCAAGTCCACACACAACCCTGGCAATCACGACCTGTATTGGTTGATCGCTTCATTTGCCTCGGTGCTTGCATTGCACGTAGCGTATCTGCATAACTGGGTATCGCTCGTTATGGCAGGGTTTGCTGGCTGGCGCCTGATGGTGGCAAGAAATGGCTGGGTGATGCCTCGCCTTGCGATCCTGATTCCAATCACGCTTGCTGCAGCCATTGGAATTGCCGTCAGCTACCACGGCCTGTTTGGGCGAGATGCCAGCGTTGCATTATTTGCCATCATGCTGTCACTCAAGTTGATGGAAACGCATACACAGCGTGATTACATCATCGTGATTTTCCTGGGTTATTTTCTGGCTGCGAATGCCTTTCTGTTCAACCAATCCATCGCCATGGGCATATTCATGGCTGTGCCAATTACATTACTCACCGCCACCTTGGTCGGTGTTAACCACCCCAATGGCGCACTAGATTGGCGATTCAAGGCCAAAACTGCGAGCATGTTATTAACGCAAGCGCTGCCATTGATGTTGATATTCTTTGTACTGTTCCCCCGCCTGCCACAGCCTTTGTGGGGCGTACCGCAAGATGCATACAGCGGCATGACTGGCCTCTCTGACAACATGGCGCTAGGTAATATCAGCAAGTTGAGTTTGTCAGGAGCGACCGCTTTTCGTGTTGAGTTTCAAGGCAAGCCACCGGCCAAGAACCAGCTCTACTGGCGTGGCCCTGTCCTTACCACCTACGATGGCCGTACTTGGCGGATTAACTCATATAGCATCAATGGTATTGGCATCAACAATATCCAGAAAGACCAGTTACCAGAAGGCTTGGTTACAACCGGCACCGTAAGCAAATACACCGTTACGCTCGAGCCGCACAATAAACAGTGGCTATTGATGCTGGATATGCCAACGGCTATTCCGCCAGAAGCCATGATCACCGCTGAGCTACAAGTGATCTCCAAAGAACCGGTGCGCACCCGCATGCGTTATGAGGCAAGCTCTAGCTTCAATTACACTTTGCAAGCAGCTGGGCTGAGTGAGCGTGAACAAAGAATCGACCTGCAGCTACCAAAAAACAGAAACCCCAAAACGCTAGCACTTGCCGAAAGCTGGAAAAACCAATCGCCAGAAAATATCGTCAACACAGCGCTCAAGATGTACCGTGAAGAGCCTTTTGTCTATACGCTGAGTCCGCCGCCACTTGGCGAAAATGCGATGGATGATTTTCTCTTTACCACACGTCGCGGCTTTTGCGAACACTATTCAAGCAGCTTTGTTTACCTGATGCGTGCCGCAGGTGTGCCAGCACGGGTAGTCACTGGTTACCTGGGTGGCGAAATCAACCCGAATGATAATTACATGATCGTCCGTCAATCTGATGCACACGCCTGGGCTGAAGTCTGGCTACAAAATCGTGGTTGGGTGAGAATTGACCCAACAGGGGCCGTATCGCCCGACCGCATAGAATTGGGCGTGGCTGAATCAGTCAATGACAGTGAAGCATTGCCCCTGTTATCTCGGCGAGATTACCCGCTCTTACGCAAACTTTACCTGCAATGGGATGCCGTCAATAATGGCTGGAACCAATGGGTTCTGGGTTATAACCAGGATAGGCAATTGCAATTACTGCGCTACCTGACTGGCAATAATTTCTCCTGGCAAGATTTGGTGATTGCGCTGTTTGCGCTAGTGACGGCTTCGCTACTTGCACTAAGCTATTTTCTTTTGCGGAGTCAAAAAATCAGGCGAGATGCCATCCAGAAGATTTATGACCAGTTTCTAAACAAACTCAGCAAAGCTGGTTTAACACGCTATAAACAAGAAGGACCTGTAGATTTCTCAAGCCGTGCTGTACGCCGCTTGCCTGCCCAGGCTAAGCTGATTGTGCAAATAACAGATGCCTATACACAATTGCGTTATGCCAGCAAAATAAGCCCTGCCGCCATCAAGGCATTTAAAGAACTGGTAAATAGCTTGTGAGTGAAATCCTTTCAGATATAGCAAAACTAGATCAGCAATTCATGAAAGCTGCGCTTGAGCTGGCACAACTTGCCGCTGAAGCTGGAGAAGTGCCAGTAGGCGCGATTGTGGTTAAAGATGGCGAAATCATCGGCCGCGGTAGCAATGCCCCCATCGCTAACCATGATCCCAGTGCACATGCCGAGATTATTGCCATGCGCGATGCCGCAAACAAACTCGGTAACTATCGCTTGGTAGGCTGTACTTTATACGTCACACTTGAACCATGCGCCATGTGCACTGGCGCTATTCAGCACGCGCGGATTGCACGCTTGGTATATGGCGCATCTGACCCAAAAACGGGTGCTTGCGGCAGTGTGATTGACTTGATGAACGAGCCTAGACTTAACCATCACACCGAAGTTGCCGGTGGCATACTGGCATCAGAATGCGGCGCTATATTGAGCCAGTTCTTTGCTAGCCGAAGAAAGAAACAATCCCAGTAATTGTCAGCTAAATAAAAAACCCGCCGAAGCGGGTTTCTTATTTAGCGGGAATCAATTCCGCTTAATCACGATCACCAAAAACAGCCATCAGGATTTGCAATAAATTAACAAACAGATTGTAGATATCCAGATAGATATTCAATGTTGCCATGATGTAGTTGGTCTCGCCACCGTTCACAATGCGGCTTACGTCATACAAAATGAAACCTGAGAACAACAGAACACCTACACCAGACAAAGCTAATTGAAAAGCTGGAATCTGGAAGAACATATTAGCCAGTGAAGCAACGATCAGCATGATGATGCCAACCATCAAGAACTTGCCCATAAAGCTAAAGTCTTTTTTGGTTGTGGTAGCAATACCAGCCAAGGTTAAAAAGATAATCCCTGTACCGCCAGCGGCCATACCGATTAATTGAGCGCCGTTACGTAGATGCAAGGCTACTTGCAGGATTGGGCCTAACATCACACCCATGAATAAAGTGAAGGCCAAAAGTAGTACTACACCAACGCTGCTGTTGCTATTAGCTTTAATACCCATGATCAAGCCGAAGCTGATCACCAACATGCCGACCACTGCCATAATTGGATGCTGCGCAAAAAGACTCAAATCCAAGCTAACGCCAATAAATGCACCAATGACGGTTGGAATCATCGTCATACCAAGCAAGGCGTAGGTATTGCGCAACACCTTGTTTGCACTGTCTGAAAGTACTTCTGTATTACGACCTAATACCTGATAGTTATTGTCCATTGTGTTTCCTCTTCAATAAAAATGCGTATGTCTTAACCAGCACAATATACATTGTAAGACTGCTGTAAGCTAAGTAAAGTTTCAAGTTGTAAATATTGGCTGTTGTATTGAAATCTTCACATAGATGGCGTTATTTAGGAAAATTTCAAGCTTTAAACAAATCCGCTTCTGACAAACCCACCTGCCCCACTTCATGCACCGCTTGAGTGAATTCAGCACTTTCGCGTAGCGCTACCATGTCAGGCACCACAGCATGATCCAGATCGCGGCGACCATGCATGCGCGCCAATCTTGCCAAGCTTTGGCCTGAAATATCCCATTTCAAATTTTGCAGAAGTTCATCTGCAAGATCCGGGCGATTGCATAACAACACCATATCGCAACCCGCATTCAGCGCCGCCAAAGCACGTTCGGTGACATTACCTGCCACCACTGCGCCTTCCATCGAAAGGTCATCGCTGAAAATCACGCCATTGAATTCAAGGCGCTGGCGCAGCACTTTCTGCAACCAGCGCTCTGAGAAGCCCGCGGGCTTGCTATCCACTTTTGGGTAGATTACATGAGCAGGCATGATGGCTGGCAAGCCGTCGTCTATCATCTGACGGAAAGACTGCAAATCGGCTTGGGCGATCTCATCAAAGCTACGCTCATCAATAGGAATCGCCACGTGCGAATCAGCCACCACAAAGCCGTGCCCAGGAAAATGTTTGCCAACTGCCGCCATGCCCCCGCGCTTCAGGCCTTGCATCAACGCAAACGCTAGCTCGCTGATAGCTTGCGGATTCTTATGGAAGGCGCGATTACCAATCACCTGGCTTTCGCCGTAATCCATATCGAGCACGGGCGTAAAACTGAAATCAACACCGTGCGCGCGCAGTTCAGCGGCGAGTATCCAGCCTGCCTCTTCAGCCAGCTGCTTGGCGCGTTTAGGCGATTTATCCCAAATCTTGCCGAATTCGCGCATCGGCGGAATACGTGTGAAGCCCTCTTTAAAACGCTGCACACGACCACCTTCGTGATCTACCGCAATCAACAAGGGTGGCTGGCGAACCACATGGATACTGGCTGTCAGCGCCTTCAATTGTGCGGGGGATGTATAATTGCGCGCAAACAAAATCACGCCGCCCACTAATGGATGTTGCAAACGGCGAATATCATCAGCACTGAGTTCAGTGCCGACTACGTCCAACATGACAGGACCAAGTGACATAGTTAACTTTTCAGGTTAAAAGGATTGAAATTAGTATCGGTGTCGTAATAGTCCTCGTTCTCGGCTTTTTTGAGGAACGCGACAATTTTGTAAGTCACTGGCGTCAACACAACTTCCACAGCCACTTTAGCGACAAACTGTGCCACGACTACCAACCATAATTTGTCGTTGGGGATGATACCAGTGTTATAAAAAGCCAGTGGATAAAACAAAATGGAATCAACTGCCTCACCGAAAATGGTGGAGCCTATGGTGCGCGTCCATAGCCAGCGGCCATTGGTCCAGATTTTCATTTTGGCCAGCACAAACGAATTGACGAATTCACCTGCGGCAAAGGCCACCAAGCTGGCTAACGAAATGCGCCATGCAGAGCCAAAGGCAATCTCGTAAGCATCCTGGTTCTGCCAGAATGGCGCGGGCGGTAATGCCACAATCATCCACGCCATGACGGAGGCAAACGCCAAGCCCGCAAAGCCCGCCCAAATCACGCGCCGCGATTTTGCATAACCATAGACTTCAGTAAGAATGTCGCCAAAAATGAATGAGATAGGGAAAAACAGAACGCCCGCGCCAAAGGTGAGCGTGCCGACAATCGGCAATGAAATTTGCGATATCTTGGCTGGCCCAATCAGGTTGGAACACACCAATACGGTGACAAATGCCACCATCACTAAATCGTAATACCGATAACTGCGCGCTTGTTGCATGAGTTCAGGGCTTTATATAGGGTTAATCAATAGTTGCAATATATAAGGGTGTTCTAATTAAGCCTGAATTCTAAGCTAGGCGAGGCGCGAACACAAAATTTTGACGCGGCATATATTTGATATGTAAGGAGAAATTTTGTGTGAGTAACGAAGCATAGCGACGAAGTCAGGGTTAAGTAGAGCGCCCTTAGCTTGTGACACGCTTTATATCTAATCTATCCCGCAACTGGTCGCCAAGTACGTTAATTGCCAACACCAGCGACATCAGGCTAAAGCCTACCGCCAACACATAATGCGGCGCTACCAACATAAAACGGACGCCATCACGCAGCATAGCCCCCCAAGAAGCATGTGGTGCCTGTATGCCTAGGCCAAGGAACGACAAGCTAGCTTCTGCGATAATCAAGCTGGCAATGCTATAGGTCGCTTCCACAAGAAGTGGTGCGGCAAGTAACGGCAGCATGTGCTTGAACATAATCCGTGGCGTTGAAGCACCTAAAGAAATTGCCGCCTGTACGTGTTGCCGATTACGTAATGCCAAACCTTGCGCACGGGTTAATCTGGCATAGCCTACCCAGCCCGTCATACTCAGCGCCAGTATCAAATTATTGAGCCCCGGGCCCAACACTGCGGCAAACGCAATCGCCAGCAATATGCCAGGGAATGCGAGAAATACATCCGTAATATGCATTAAAAGGCGATCTATCCAGCCGCCATAAAACCCCGCAATCAAACCGAGTAAAGTACCGAATGAAAAGGTGACCGCAGTTACAAAAAATGCGACTAAAAGTGAGACTTGTGCGCCCGTAAGCAATCTGGCGAACACATCACGCCCCAAATCGTCATAGCCCAGCCAAGCATGCTGACTGGTGCTGCCGAGTATGTGTGTAAGCTCAATATGGTCTGGCTGCAGCGGTAATAGCTTGGCGATCAAAACAAGAAATAACCAACACAATAGAACAGCCAACGGCCAATATTGTGTTACCCGAGCGCTCATGATGCAAATCGCAATCTAGGGTCTAGCTTTGCATACAACAAGTCTGTCGCCAGATTAATCAGCACATAACTCAGGGCAATCACCAACACACAGGCTTGGGTAACGGGGTAATCGCGTTTTTCAATCGATTCCACCAACAAGCGGCCTATGCCATCCCAACCAAATACTGTTTCGGTAATCACGGCACCTGCCAGCAAGCTGCCAAGCTGTAAGCCAAGCACTGTGATAATCGGCAATAATGCGGCACGCAGCGCATGGTGCACAATCACCGCTTGTTCACTCAAGCCTTTGGCGCGCGCCGTACGCACAAAATCTTCATTCAGCACTTCAAGCAAGCTTGCGCGCGTCATGCGAGTGAGGATCGCAGCAAGCCCAAAACCCAAAGTCATGGCAGGCAATACAATTGAGCTCGCATGCTCCATACCGCTCACTGGTAGCCAACCTAGCCACAATGCAAACACCAGCATGAGTAATGGCCCCAGCCAAAAATGTGGCATGGCAGAGAGCGATAAGCTCAATACGCTGGCGCTGTGGTCCAACCATTTACCAGCCTTAAGCGCTGCGAAGATGCCAAGCGGCAGGCCAATCGCCATGGCAATCAATAACGCCACTATCGCCAGCTCTGCTGTACGGGGAATACGCTCAACCAACATGCTTGAAATTGAAGCTTGTGTATGGATAGAGCGCCCAAAATCGCCCTGTGCCAGATGACCGATATAGCTGATGAATTGCACAGGCAGGGATTTATCCAAGCCTAGCTCAGCACGCAATTGCGCACGATCAGTTGATGCCGCAGAGTCACCCAGCATGACATCTACTGGGTCGCCGGGCACCAGATGCACGAGCAAGAAAGTGAGTAGCAATATGCCGAAAACTACGGGAATAAGTGCTAAAAGACGTTTGGCCAGCAACAATCAGTCTTCCGTAATATTGACGGATGTGCCAACAGGCACCAGATCAAACAAGGCGATGACATCTTGGTTACGCATACGGATGCAACCATGCGAGCCAGGCTTGCCCATCTCCACACTATCCGGCGAACCGTGGATATATACATAGCGCTGCATGGTATCCACGTTGCCCAGCCGATTCTTACCAACTTCAGTGCCTGATAGCCACAGAATTCGCGTCAAAATCCAGTCACGCGTTGGGTTAGCAAACATAAACTCAGGCGTGAAGATTTCGCCCGTTGGCCTGCGGCCTTTAAATACCGTATTGGGCACAGCACCAGCACCTATTTTGGCGCGGATAATATGCTTGCCTCGTGGTGTTTGGTAGCTGTTTTTTTGCTCGCCAGCGCCATTGACGGCGGTTGAAACTGCAAACGTCGCTACTACCTCATCTTGAAGGTTTAGTAGGGTAAGTGTTTGAAGTTTTATAGATATCTGAATGCGCATATTGATGAAATTGTTAGGGTTCAACCGCAGAGAATCAAGTTGCAGAAGATATTAACAGACGATCATGAATTCAAGTATCGATATACCAAGCAGAGCGTTAAAGTAAATTAGCCAAGCCTGTTGTGATGCCAGTAGTTGCTTGTTAGCATGCAAGTATGACAAACATCAATCCAGCATCCGCTTCAACACCATTACAAAAAATTTTAAATCGCATGGATAGTAGCCATGGGTTCCCCGCGCTTTCTGCTACCGTCGCTGAGATCAATCGTATTGTAGAAAATGACCTTGGCCACAATCAGACCTTGACCAACGCCATTTTGCATGACGTTTCGCTCACACATAAAGTGCTGCAACTCGTTAATACCGTCAATTTCAGCCAATATGGTGGCCGCATCAATACGATATCAAAAGCAGTCATTATTCTTGGGCAGGAAACTGTCAGGAATCTCTCTATGAGTTTGATTCTGCTTGAATTCATGCAAAACAAATCACAAGCACAAGAAATGAAAAACGACATTGTGATGGCGTTTTTCGCAGGGGTAGTAGCGAAATCGCTATGCCGTGAGAACAAGCTCACAGACCCTGAAGAAGGCATGATTTGCGGCATGTTCCAGAACTTGGGTCGTTTATTGGCGGTGTTCTTTTTTTACGAAGAAAGCCAGAAGATTCATGCTCTGATTGCGGACGACATTCAAGAGCAAAAAGCTGTTGTGCAAACTCTAGGGGTCAGTTATCAGGATATAGGCAATGCAGTAGCGAAAAAATGGTGCTTTCCAGAACGTCTAATTCAAGGCATGAAAAAGCAGACCTCTCAAAAAATCAAAGCGACGCAATCTGAGCTTGAACGATTAAGCGCGATATCTTCACTTGCTAACGAACTATGCATGATGGCACTCAAGACTTTGGAAACCGAGAGAGTTTCAGCATTAAACGCTTTAGCTGATCGGTACAAAGACGCCACTGCATTAAACAGTGATGCGCTCGGCCAAGCGCTTAAAGAAGGTCTGGAGGAAATGCAGCAATGCGCTTCTATTTTAAATATCTCAGTAGCTAAAAGCCCTGTGCTGCAAACCATCAGCGCATGGACAGGTGCCACTCAAGCGCCGATAGCTATTAAAGAAGAAGACAATCTCATGAATGCAATTCAGCAATTAGAAGCTGAATTGGTTGAGGACAAGCAAGCAAGGACGCCTGAAAGCATATTGAACGAGGGAATTCAGGACATTACCAATACACTAATCCATGACTTTACCCTTAACGATTTACTGCAAATGGTGGTTGAAACCATCTATCGCGGTATGGCATTTAACCGCACCATCATTTTCATCCGCGACCCCAAGAAAAACAGCATGTCGGCGAAATTTGGATTTGGTAAGGAAATTAGCGACTTGTTGGGCGATTTAAGTTTTCCACTAGACAGTACTCCTGATGTATTTCATGTGGCGGTTGATAAAGGAGTGGATATCGTGATTGAAGATGTCTCCGCTGAGAATATTGCTGCAAAAATCCCCGTATGGTTTCATCAAAAAGTGAAAGCAAAAAGCTTTCTCTTGCTGCCGATTACGGTCAAAAACAAAGTGATTGGTTTGATTTATGCCGATTCAAATATCACCAATGGCTTAAAGATAAAGCCCCAGCAACTTACTTTGTTGCGCACCCTGCGTAACCAAGCTACGTTAGGTTTCAAGCAGAAAATATAAGCTGGGAAGATATTAATTTCTGTGGATTGTGGCAAGGCCATCCAAGCTACCATCCGCCTTCAAACCGTAATCTACCAAACCTTTATGCATCGCGACAAACTGGCCTTCGTACCAGAGCGGAATGTAAGGCAGTTGTTCATGCACATATTGGGTAACGGCAGGCCAGTTCTCGGCCCCTATTAGTTGATCTAGCTTAGCATCTTTGAACTGTCCACGGTTTGCACCTTTGGGTGGAATGGACTGGCGATGAAAGGCTAGGCGATAGACTTCAGGCGTTTTGATACCTACCCAGGTGAGGCCATAAAGCTGGAATTTACCGTGCTGGATGTCATCGAAAAAAGTACCCCAATCAAGGCTTCTGATTTCGAGATCAATACCTGCCGCCTGCATTTGAGCCTGCATAATAGTGGCAAGCCGCACACGCTGGGCATCGGTAGAGGTTTTATAAACCAGCTTGAGGGGTAGTTGAATGCCAGACTTTATAAGTAGTTCACGTGCCAACTTGGGATTGTAGTCATACGGCGTAAGTGCTGCGTTGCCAGCCCAATGCTCGGGGGGCAATATCGCACCTGCCTGACGGCTATCTGCGACCAATACTTGCATGATGATTGCTGGCGTATCAATGGCATGTGCGATGGCAAGCCGCACTTCAGGCTTGCTCAACAGTGCATCTTGCATATTCAGGCCGATGTAGGAAAAATTAGCTCCCTGCGCTGACTGCACGGTAATTTCAGGCTGCTGGCTCAGGTATTTCACCAGCTCTGGCGGCAGGTCACTTTGTAGCATATCGACCTCACCGCGCATTAGTTTAAGCACGCGCACGGTCTGGTCTTTGACTTCTGAAAAACTAAAAATCTGTTGATCTACGACTCTCTCAAGCACTAGCTGGCTATTCCAACTCACGAGCTTTAGCGGCCCGCTACCGATGGGTTGATGCGCAAAATCATGGCCTGACTTGATTAAATCAGCAGGCAAAATTCCAATGATTAAGCGTGAGGGGAATTGCGGGTCTGCGGTCTTTAGATAAAAATCGACTGTATCGACATCAACCACTTTAACTTGCTGGATATTGGCAAACTCGTTACTGAGAGGCGAACCCTTGAGTTGGGTAAAAGATTGATAAGTTGCAGCAACATCGTCTGCAGTCAATGCAGCATCATGATGAAAAATGCGGCCTTGTTGCTGCAGTTTAAAGCGATAGATGAACGGGCTGATTTGCTGCCAGTTAGCTAAAGATGGCACCGGCAAAGAATGCTCATCAAAATCTACAAGTGATCGATACAACAGGCGATTGATACGTGCGGATGCAGCATCAGTAGCAAAACGTGGGTCAAGATTAAGTGGTGCTTGTGCCAGCCCAATACGAATAGCCTGCTGGGCATTTTTATTGGGCTCAGTTGGCTTGCTACAAGCTGAAAAACAGGCGCTTATTAAAATGATGACAAGTGCCAGTTGTTTCATAACCACTCTATAGTTTTAGAAATTTCACTACGGCCACTGCGACAATGGCTACCGCCAGATAACTAAGAAACTTAATAATATTGACGGATTTTCTACGATCATTTTTGCGACGCTCTTCTAGCCTGCGAGACTGGCCTTCATAAATCTGCTTCTCATGTCGGGATGCCATATTACGTTCCTCATTGCTATCCCCGATGATCTAATCCCTTGATGCCATTTTTCAGAATGGCTTGTTAATTGAATGCTTCAGGCAACTTTTAGAAACTATGTTGCTCTCATATGTGGATATTACATCTCCATAAGTCAAAATGAAAAGAAGCAATCGGGATATTTGTGTGAAAACTCATTACCTATAGAAAATTGCATGAAGTATCCGTAGTTTTGGATTTAGCTGCTATCAAGTCGGGGATGACTAAAAGGAGCTGCTTTAATGTTTGATGCGCTAAAAACCCTCGTATTTGGTGGCAAACCCGCTAAAGAACGTCGTCATATGCCCAGAGTTGGTAAGCCGCCCGCAATTAATGCTTATATTGCAAAGCAACAAACTGCAATGAAGATCACAGCACCAGTTACCCAAGAGTTGTGGGATTGGCTAATACTGATGGGCTGGCGAGAGATAGAGATCAAATCCAATCGCCGAAAAATTAGACGGCTGGACGACAGAGTTTTTTCCAAATTGGCACAAGCAAATCAGCAGGACAGAGAAGCGATCTATCGTGAGATATTGAGCAAATAAATTTTGCTCAATATCTCTGGCTCGGTTGATTCAACTAGCTAATTCAAATAGCGCTATAGATTCCACATGTGAAGTATGTGGGAACATATTGATGACGCCAGCCGCCTTCAATACATAGCCTTTTTCATTGACTAGAATCCCTGCATCTCTCGCTAGCGTAGCGGGGTTGCAGGAGACATAGACAATCGCTTTAGGTATCATGTTGTGATCTTCTGGCAGCGCTTTAACCAACTCCATTGCGCCATCGCGTGGCGGGTCTATGAGCCATTTATCGAAATAGCCGAGCATGTTAAGGCTCTCAGGGGTGATCTTGAATAGATCTGCCTCACTAAAACTCACCTCACTGTGCAGGTCGTTAAGTGATGCACTTTCTACTGCACGGCTGACTAGCGCTGCTGAACCCTCAAAGCCAAACACCTTGGCGCCGCTGCGCGCGATAGGCAGGGTGAAATTACCCAAACCGCAGAAAAAATCAGCAATGCGCTCATCTGCATTTGGCTTCAATAATTGCATGGCGCGCCGCAACATGACTTTGTTGATATGCGGATTAACTTGCGTGAATTCGGTGGGCTTGAATGGGTACGTCAGATTGTATTCAGGTAGCGAATAGCTAAGCGCTGCGCCATCTAATGGATAAAAAGGCATCACCGTATCCGGGCCTTTGCTTTGCGTCCAAATCTGCACTTGGTATTCATCAGCAAACGCCCGTAGCAATGGCTCGTCAGCTGGGGCAAGTGGATCCATAATCCGCAACACCAGCACAATCGCATGCTCTCCAACTGCTACTTCAATCTGCGGAATACGATCACGCAAACTTAACTTTATGATCAACTCTTGCAGCGGCATAATGAGTTTGGAAACGCTAGGTACCAACACATCACAGCTCTGAATATCTGCCACAAAACGCGTGGCTTTTTCGTTAAAACCTACCAGCACACGCTGCTTTTTCTCCACATATTTCACACGCAAACGTGCTTTGTGGCGATAACCCCAAGCAGGCCCATACAAAGGCGGTAATATAGCCTCTGCCTTTACCTTGCCAATATGTTTGAGGTTGCTCTCAAGCATGCGCTGCTTTGCTGCCACCTGTCCTGAAAACTCTAGATGTTGAATCGAACAGCCACCACACTGCCCAAAGTGTTTGCACTTAGGCGTTGTGCGCAAATTTGAGGCTTTGATTATTTGATCTACATGTGCAAACTCATAGCTGGATTTTTTGCGCGTTGAAATATAAGTCACTATCTCACCTGGCAACGCGCCATCAATAAAAATAGTCTTGCCCTCAACATGTGCAACGCCACGCCCCTCTTGGTCTAGAGACTCTATTTCTGCGTTTATCTTCGGCTGGGAATTGTTTTGATTGCTTGAATTATTCATAGCGTAATTTTACCGTAGTCGCGTATTTTCGGCAGTGCAGAATAAGCATGCAGAGCAATTACTGGTGCATGCATTTTCAAATCGCAATAAAACGGTGCAGAATATCGCTGATTAATCGATAAATCTCATTGAAAACAAACAATAAATGACATTTTTATGGGCATGATTATTGCTGTGTAATAGAGACTAAAATCATCTGGTTTCAAAAGCATATTCTGCTTAACTGATCACAGGGAGCAACGACATCATGCAATCTCTTCCCAGCATCATCGCATCAAGCGCTTTAGCTGACCCTGCGTTCAGTTTCAACCATCAGCAAACCCATGATTTTGACGAACAGGCAGCGCTGCTACAAGGCTGGAATCAGGATTACTCGCAGATTTCATCTGGCAATTTCAACGGTTTTATCTCCGAAATGAAGTTTCAAGATACGCACTTGTTTATGGAGCACACAAGCCAAAAACTGTTTCAAAGTGGCAAGCTGGGCGATGATGTGATTGCAGTTGGTATGCCGATTCGGTCAGAAAGTAATGGCCTGTTTTGCGGCTCCATCAGCCAAGCCGAATCCATGCATATTTTTTCTGGCAACAATGGTTTTGAGTTTTTATCCCCAACTGAACTGGTAATGGGTGGCATATCCGTCAACCGTGCCGCATTGCTGGCCACACTCTCTGTGGATGATCAGCAAACCGTGATTGACCACTGTGAAAATGCCCATGTAGAGCCAATGGGCATGCATGAAGTGAATAACTTTCGCCAGTTTATGACTGGCGTTTTTGAAACAGTCAGTCATACGCCAGCCTTGCTCGAGGATGCGCAAATGATTGAGTCGCTAAGAGCCAGTGTGATTTCATTAGTGGCAGAAAGTTTACTTAGCCAGCATGAAACATATAGCGACCCGATTTCTACCGCAAAATGCTGGAATATCATCGCCGAATCACGCGAGATTGTACTGAGCAATCAAGACAACGCTGTGAGTGTTGCTGACCTGTGCCTCAAACTCGGTGTAAGCCGCCGCACTTTGCAATACTGTTTTCAAAACCTGCTTAATATCAGCCCGATTGCCTACCTACGTGCAGAACGCTTAAATGGCGTACGCCACATGCTAAAAACCGCAAACTCAGTCACAGAAGCCGCCGCCTACTGGGGCTTTTGGCATTTTGGTCACTTCTCCCAAGAATACAAAAAGATGTTTGGTGAATTACCTTCAATGACCTTCAAAAGATTGCGTAGCCTAAACTAAAACTCTACAAAACATAAAGAGCCTGCAATAAATTTATCCGTGATGACTACTTTCGGCCATTGCTGCCTTAATAATTCAACCCAATCTAAAGCCTTAACTCAGGTCTTTTATTGCTGCTATACCATTCGCAATTACCTTGTCATCTAAGCCAAATGCCTTTGTTATTAGATTCCGATTACCTTCAAGAAGAGCAATAACCTCCTCTACAGAGGCGCATGACTCTAAGCTCGATTTAAGTTTTAAAATCTTAGGAATATCAAATAACCCTGGAGTTTTATCACCACTCTTTAGCGTTGACTCAATGATGTTTCTGACCGCGGGTTTATTCAATTTACGACTCCTAAGCTAAGAACGCCTGAGTGTTATAAGTATATTCAGAAAAGAACACAATCTCCTTTTAACACTCAGGCCAAGCTAAAACACATAGATTTAATGGACGAACAAGGCGATCAGAATAATGATAGGGATAGGTACGCCAAGAAAGAATAATAGTAGTGAACGCATGGTGATCTCCTTAATTGATTTAAATAATAAAAGTTAAATTACACGTCGCGCGACCGGCCACCACAAGTGGCTGCCAGACTTGCTGAGAACGCACCCATCAGGAACGAAACAAACAGCCACAAAGTTGCGTAAATCGTAGCCTTACGCGCCTTTTCGGCTGCATCTTTTGCCATTGCTTCAGCCTCATGTTTTTTTGCCTGCAGGCTGGCAAAGGTATCATTCACTCGTCTTTCAGCATCTTGCTGACTCAAGCCAGTGTGCTTGGCAACTAGCTGCCCTAGGTAAGATGCATCGACCGGAGGTAACGTTTCTGCATTAGCTGAGTTTATAAAAATACGGGTAACTTCAGGCAGTGGTACAGAGCTCTGTGAAGTGTCAGTCGTAGCATTAGGATCTGGACGGAACAATGAATCCACCAGATACGCAATAGGTCCGCCCTCAAGACCACTGCTGTCATGATGCCTACCCATTTCGACTCCGGCACTTGTTACCCCACTGGAAACTACAGCGGTGGCAACTCCGCCAGCCAGACTCGCGCCTGCTTTTGCAGTACCGCCGACGACACTCCCAATCACAGATGAGAGCAATGCTGCAGTTGCCAGCGTAGCTACGGCCCAAGTTAAAAACCCATGTGCCGTATCACGAAAGTAAACTTCATCGACATGAGTACCAGTCCACTTTGTTCTGAGTCTGCCTGCCAGATAACCACCTAGACCAGAAGCCAGAATTTGCGTAACCGCAACCCATACAATGGTAGAGACACCAAAGGCTGTTGCACTAACACCTTCATGAGCCCATGGTGAAATGGATGACAATCCTAAGCCTGCACCCAATACCAATAAGATTAATGAGAAAGCCGCTGCTGATGTTGCACCGGCCAAAATCGCAGCCCAAGATACAACGCTGGCGTTAGCGTGAATATAATCAGTGTAAGTTTCTGGGAGTACTGGCTGATGTCCTAAACTCTCAGCGCTTGATGTTTTTGATAGTGCCATCTTGTAGATCCTCATATTTGGTTTAAGGTATTGCTCTTGAGATTACGAGTTACTTTTCGCAATGCCATAGAGCTGACTTATGAGAATCAAGATTAAAGGAAGTACTAAATGGATTAATTAGGGATTTGTCCTATATTCACGTCAGCATAATCTGCCAAAATCAAAACACCCAATCAGTGATTGTTAGGCGTAGCTAGTATTTTTATGGGCATTGACGTTAATTAGCTATCCCAATAAATTCACTATTAACTTTTGAGCACATTTCTAACTGGAACTATTAAGTGACAATTACCCATACTTGGAAAAACGTGGATCTTGATTACGACATGAGTCGAGGAGATACCATCAATCGAATTAACGACGACCTGACATTAAAAAACATTGATGGGAAATTTCAGGTCATCGACTGTTCAAATCTGAGGATATCACCTGAATTTGACTATGAGTCAGATGCCATTGCGTGGGTTGAATGTCACTTGTAGATGTTCGGTGATTTAATAGCACTTATCGATAAATAAACGCCTATTACGATTTAAGCTTTAATTATGCAAGAGTCTGCTATGGGTCGATAGCAGTCATTAGATAAATGTAATGATTAACCCTTACCTTAGTCGATTGATAACTGCACTGCCGCTTCTACCTCAATTTGCACAGCATCACTTTCATCCTTTAATGCCACACCAGAAAGTTGCAAACGCATCGCCTCTTTCGCCAACCACATGAGTTTTTTAGCTGCCGCTGGGTAATTCAGGCCTTCTGGCCGCACATTTGAAATGCAATTACGGTCGGCATCGCTATAACCGAGTTTTGGGGCATAGGTCAGATAAATACCTAGGCTATCAGGTGAACTTAAACCAGGGCGCTCACCAATTAACATGACTGTCATGCGCGCACCTAGTGTCTCGCCAATTTCATCTGCAATCGCAACACGCGCCTGGCTTGCAAGCACAACCGGGCCTATAGACCATGTATCGGGAATTAATGCCTGCATTTCTCGCAACAATGGTTCTACATGCCGCTCAACCGCTAATGATGAAAGGCCGTCGCCCACTACAACAAGAAAATCAACGGGACTTTTCGGTTTGACATCCTGCAGCAAAGAAAGGCTTGCGTCATTTAGCCTGCGACCCCAATCAGGGCGTAGTAAATAACTGGCACGATCTGGAGCTTTGCTATGCACTTTGAGTGTCGTAATCCCGAGCGTGGTAATCGATTGTTCTAATGCATCTATATCCAATGCCAAATGTACGGCATCTCTTGCCATAGCGTGTGCCAGGCCAAAATCCAACACCTCTTTGGTTGGAAGGCTGCTACCTACTCGGCCCAATGCAATACGAGCACGAGTAAAGCCTTTGAGTTGTTGCCACGGATCTTGTACGAAAGCATCTTTGGCTAAAGCAGATTTATCTGAGTTACTCATCTTATGCAGCAGCTAATAAATGTTTAGGCATGTTTTGCAACATATTGTGGGCAGCAGTAACAGGCTGCACCTGGCCGTTGCTATCCATGATATTCATCTTTTTCAGCCATTGCTCAAACTCCGGTGCGGCTTTTAAGCCGAGTACTTTTCGAATGTACAAAGTGTCGTGGAACGAGGTTGTTTGGTAGTTGAGCATGATGTCATCTGCCCCTGGAATGCCCATGATAAAGGTCAGTCCAGCAGTTGCCAGCAGCGTCATCAATGTATCCATATCATCTTGGTCGGCCTCGGCATGGTTGGTATAGCAGACATCGCAACCTAGTGGCACGCCGAGCAGCTTGCCGCAGAAATGGTCTTCAAGACCTGCACGGATGATCTGTTTACCATCGTAAAGATATTCTGGGCCGATAAACCCGACAACGGTATTAGTGAGTAAAGGAGAGAATCGTCTTGCAATGGCGTAAGCACGGGCTTCGCAAGTTTGCTGGTCCACCCCAAAATTGGCGTTGGCTGAAAGAACCGAGCCTTGACCTGTCTCAAAATACATTACGTTATTGCCGACTGTACCGCGTTTCAGTGAGAGCGCAGCCTCTTGTGCTTCTTGCAAAACGGCGAGGTCTATACCAAAACTTTTGTTGGCTTTTTCTGTACCCGCTATCGACTGGAACACCAAGTCTAGTGGAGCGCCTTTTTCAATCAACTGAATCTGGTTGGTGACGTGAGTCAGAATGCAAGATTGCGTAGGTATCTCATACTGGTTGATGATTTCATCTACCAGATAATACAAATCCATCAATGCGGGAATGCTGTCCGTGGCGGGATTAATGCCGATCACTGCATCGCCAGAGCCATACATCAGGCCATCCACGATAGAAGCGGCAATGCCACGGGCATCATCAGTTGGGTGGTTGGGTTGCAAGCGGCTTGAAATATGGCCCGGCAAGCCAATGGTATTTCTGAATGCTGTGATGACATGACATTTTTTAGCGACCAGAATCAAGTCTTGGTTACGCATCAATTTGCTAACCGCTGCGGCCATCTCTGGAGTGATACCAAGTGATACACGTTTCAATGACGCGCTATCTGCGGCGTCTGAAAGTAGCCAGTCACGAAAACCACCTACTGTCAGGTGGCTGATTTCAGCAAATGCAGTTTTATCATGACTATCGATAATGAGCCGGGTGACTTCATCGGTCTCGTATGGAATCAGTAATTCTTCAAGAAAATGTTTGAGTGGCACATCAGCTAGGCACATACGGGCTGCCATGCGTTCGGCATAGGTTTCTGCTGCAACACCAGCAAGATAATCGCCGGATCTCGCAGGCGTGGCTTTCGCCATGACCTCTTTTAAATCAGAAAACTGGTAAGTGTGTAAGCCTGTAGTGTATTTGTAAACCATACATGTCTCATCTATGAACAGGTGGGTTCTAGCTTATACCTCAGGCTTACCTTCTCCAATCAAGTGGAGAAGGTAAGTACTCAAGATATCAAAGTAGATTAAGCTGTTTTTACGATGGTGTTATCTGACGAAGCATCACGATGATGTTGAGTCATGCTGAAGTATGCAAAACCAAGCACCATCAATACGCCAAATGCGAGAGCGAGCTGTTGATTATAGTAAATCATCGTCACCAGGCTGATTACCGCAAGGCCAAGTGCAATCGCTGGGAACAATGGATATGCATACGCTTTAAATGGACGCTCAAGATTAGGCTCATTCTTGCGTAATGCGAACAAACTCATCATGGAAACGATGTACATCACAATCGCACCGAACACCGCCATGGTGATCAGGTTAGCTGTAAGTGTCATGCCATTAAACTGGAAGTCATCACTCAGGATAGCCGCAACACCTACAACAGCACCAGCAATGATCGCACGATGTGGCGTCTTGAATTTATCGTTTACTTCACCAAAGAACTTAGGCATGTAACCAGCGCGCGACAAGGCAAATATCTGGCGTGAGTAGCCCAGGATAATGCCGTGGAATGAGGCAATCAAACCGAATAAACCAATCCAAACCAGCATGTGCAACCAGCCACTATGCTCACCCACAATCATCTTCATGGCTTGTGGTAATGGGTCATTGATATTAGAAAGCGCAGTCCAATCACCCGCGCCACCCGCAAATATCATCACACCCATCGCTAAAACAGTCAGAGTAAGAATGCCAGCGATATAGGCTTTAGGAATCGTCTTTTTAGGATCTTTCGCTTCTTCTGCTGCCATCGCTACACCTTCAATCGCGAGGAAGAACCAGATCGCAAATGGTATAGCCGCCACAATGCCGGGGATTGCCGCTGAGGTGAAAGTGCTTTGACCAGACCAGCCATTGGCCACGAAGTTGGTCATAGAGAAGCCAGGTGAAACTACACCCATGAATACCAGTAGTTCGATAATTGCCAACACGGTAACAAACAACTCAAAAGTGGCTGCAATTTGTACGCCTATAATATTCAGGCCAACAAATATGACATACGCGCCTATCGCAAATAGCTTGGGATCAACGCCCGGGAATTGCACATTCAGGTAAGCGCCAATCGCCATCGCGATTGCAGGTGGTGCGAACACAAATTCAATCAAGGTCGCAAAGCCAGCCAGATAAGCCATTTTTGGCCCAAAAGCTCGCCGGGCATAGGCAAATGGCCCACCAGCGTGAGGAATTGAAGTCGTTAACTCAGTAAAGCTAAAAATGAATGTGGTGTACATCACGGCAATAATGATGGAGGTGACAAGGAAACCAAGCGTACCCGCTTGTGCCCAGCCATAACTCCAACCAAAATATTCGCCTGAGATAACCAAACCAACGGCTAGCCCCCAGAGATGCCAACCATTTAATGTGGACTTCAACTCAGAACTCATGAAAAGACCCCTTTAAGTAATATTAAGTGAAAGTATCATGCAGTCTGCATCACTATGGCGCTATCCCATATTGGCAATCGCGACCATATTATCAATCTCACAAACTAGGCATTTATGCTGATTTTTCCTGGATGTAACAGCGCCATCCGCCGTAAGCAGATATATCAACAGCATCTTCTGTCGCATAAGCTTCACACAAAAAACCTTGCACCTTTGCGCCATCGGCTAGTACCAGCGTACCAAAGCCTAGTGGTGCTGGCACGCCCGCCACAAACTTGCCATAGTTTTCAATCGGCAATTTCCATACCTCCAGTGCAATCGCCTGCCCTGCTTCACTAATACGGATCAAGCCTGGGCGCTCGGGCGTAAAGCCATTCAGCTTGAATAGCTTGTAGTAAGGCGCAGTTTTGGTCTTCTGCACAAACTCGCCGCCTAAAGCAGTCAATTGTGGATTAAGTGGTAAACCACTCATATGCGCGCCACAGACTGCAACCTCTATATATTGTTGATCGTTTTCCGCCATGAAATTCCCTTTAGGTTGGTCTTGTTATGATTTGTCTATTTGTTGAGCGATACCTGTTGCACCTAGTGTTCTTTTGCCTTGCTGAATAGCGGCTACTTCCAACTGGCTTGCCAGATTTAACAACTGCTCATCGCTGAAAGCAGGCGCGCATAGTGTAATGCCGAATGGCAAACCATTTTTCTGAAAACCCGTGGGTACAGCGATGGCGGCTAAATCGAGTAGGTTCATGAAATTGGTGTAATAGCCGAGGTTGGAATTACATTTCACGGGCTCTGCTGCCAACTCGGCAATGGTATAGATGGTTCCAGCAGTAGGCGTCACAATGAAATCCAGCGTTTTCCAGATAGGGGCATTGCTGCGCTGTAAATCTTTCAGCCGATAGAGCGCTGCAAAAGTATCTGCGGCGCTGAATTTAGTTGCGCCGCCAATAATTTGGCGTGTGACTGGAAATAAAGCCTCGGGCTTAGCTTCGAAAAATTCGCGAATCGCTGCATAACGCTCTGCGACCCAAGGGCCTTCATATAGTAATCGCGCAGTTTCAAGAAAGCCTGAGAAATCGATTTCAACTCGCGTACCGCCTATGGCCTCAAGTTGCGTGATTGCCTCATCAAATAATCCTGGTGTTTCTGGATTATCGAAATATACCAATTGATTGGCTTGCGGCACACCAAAAGTAAACGTCGTTTTGGTCTTACTTTCTGGAGAGATAGGTAATTTGCGAGAGAACGCATCGGCTTCATCGTAACCCTGTGCGACTGACAATACGATTTTTGCGTTGCTTGCTGTAAGGGCAAAAATCGATACACAGTCCAGCGTGCGGCAAGCCGGTATTACACCATGTGTGCTTACTAACCCACATGTTGGCTTATGCCCGACCAGATTATTAAATGCGGCTGGTACGCGGCCAGAGCCTGCAGTGTCAGTCCCCAAACTAAAACTGGCAAAACCCTTAGCCACCGACACTGCCGAACCAGCGCTGGAGCCGCCTGAGATGTATTCAGAGTCAAAACTATTCTGACAAGCACCATAAGGTGATCGTGTCCCCACAAGGCCGGTGGCAAACTGATCTAGATTGGTTTTCCCTACCGGGATAGCGCCTGCATCTATCAGTTGCTGCACGACTGTTGCACTTTTTTCTGGGGTATAGGCAAACTCCGGACAAGCCGCAGTAGTGGGGAAGCCCGCCAGATCAATGTTGTCCTTAATTGCAAACGGAATGCCGTACAGGGGCAGATCAGCAGGATTCAAACTTTCCAAACGTTTTGCATATACAAACATTTCTGCTTTGCTCAAACGGCGTATCCAGATGTGGCCTGGATCATCATTGCCGATTGCCGCATCGAGTTGCTCCACCAATTGTGCAGGTGTTAATGCCGCAGAAAGATACAGGCTGCGCAGGTGTTGTATTTCAAGATTTAGTGCTTGTTTTGTTGTCATGGTGTGCATTTCTCAATGAGTTTCTTCGATGACAAAAAGGTTTTGTCCAGCAGATACCTGGTTACCTTCCTGGCAGAAAATATGGGTGACTTTGCCGCTGCAATTGGCGGGCACGGTGATTTCCATTTTCATAGATTCAACGATGACGGATGCATCGCCCGCTTTCACTGTATCGCCCACTTTTACCTTGAGTTGCCAAAGGTTGCCTGACACATGGGATGCCACCGCACGACTATTGGCCGGTAACACAAATTCATCGCCAACGGCTGAATCGCTAACTTCATGATCACTGCTGTAATTGGCCTGCCCACTGGCAATCCAACGCTCACGCTCTGCATCAAAAGAGGCTTGTTGCGTAGTCTTGAACGCATTGATTGATGGCGCTTCATCCTTCAAGAATTGGTTGTAATTGCGCAAGCGGAACACATCTTCCTCGACTTTGAGTTCGAATTTTCCGCGTGGAAAATCCTCGCGCATTTGCAGCAATTCTTCGGCTGATACTGGGTAAAAACGAATCTGGTCAAAGAATCGTAGCAGCCACGGTTGGCTGGCAGTTGTTGGTGTTTGGCCTTGTAACTTGAATTGCCCCCAGCGATTCCACATCTGTATCGTACGGCCGACAAATTGATAACCACCCGGGCCTTCCATACCGTAAACGCACATGTAAGCGCCGCCGATACCGACCGCATTTTCAGGGGTCCAGGTGCGCGCAGGATTGTATTTTGTTGTGACCAATCTATGGCGTGGATCAACTGGCGTTGCAACTGGCGCACCCAGATAGACATCACCCAAACCTAACGTCAAATAACTCGCGTTAAATACAATATCCTTAACGTCGGCTATGCTGCCCAATCCATTAATGCGGCGGATAAACTCAATATTGCTCGGGCACCATGGTGCATCTTTACGCACCGATTGCATGTATTTTTCAATCGCCAACTGTGTCGCAGCGTCATCCCAGGAAAGCGGCAGATGCACAATGCGTGTAGGCACTTCCATCTCGCTGACTGTAGGCAATTGGCTTTCAGCCGCATGCAATATGTCGAGTAACTGATTGACTGGTAACAATCGACTTTCAAAATGCACTTGCAGGGAGCGTATACCAGGCGTGAGGTCGATAATGCCGTTGATATTTTCAGCTTGTAACCAATGCATCAAAGCATGCACGCGAAAGCGTAAATTCAGGTCAAGCACCAAAGGCCCATATTCCACTAGCAAGTACTTATCACCAGCCTGGCGATAAACCACTTTAATCTGGCCTGCAGTTTCCGCGATTTCTGCAAGTATTGGGCTGGCCGGATTCAGGCTGAATTGCGGCACGACACCCACTACTTTTGCAGCACTCAGATTCTCAACCATGTGGTTCTGTGCTGACTCCAAGGCACTGGCTTCGGTCTGAGAAATGCGCCTGAACCTGACCTTGTCACCAGCTTTTAGCTGCCCCATCTTCCATAGCTCGGCTTGCACGATAGTCGCTGGGCAAACAAAACCACCCAAGCTTGGGCCATCTGGCCCTAGAATCACGGGCATGTCTCCAGTGAAATCCACTGCGCCGATTGCATAAGCGTTATCGTGAATATTCGAAGGGTGCAAACCAGCCTCACCGCCGTCTTTTCTAGCCCACTCTGGCTTGGGGCCAATCAGGCGCACACCAGTACGATTGGAGTTGTAATGCACCTCCCAATCGGTACTGAAAAACATGGTGATATCGTCATCAGTAAAGAAATCAGGCGCGCCATGCGGACCATAGAGTACGCCGATTTCCCACAGATTACTGTAGTTTGGCTGAAGATTGAGAGGTAAATTTTTCAACTCAGGATTATTGCTCAGCGTATGTTTGGTGAGGTGTAAGACATCGCCAACCCTGAGAGTGCGACCGCCGTGCCCACCGAACTGGCCTAGTGTGAATGTAGATTTACTACCCAGATAATCAGGTACTTCGAAGCCACCATCTACAGCAAGGTAACTACGGCAACCAGCTTCTTTCACTTTGCCTAACAACAGCGTACTACCTGCTTTCACCACATAGGATTGCCAAAGCGCAATACTTTCGCCATCTAGCTCTGCCTCAATCGGCGCGCCAGTGACGGCAATCACTGCATCTGTATTGAATTTGAGCCTAGGGCCTATCAGGGTGATTTCCAGCCCAGCAACACCTTCGCTGTTACCTACAAGGCGATTAGCAAGTCTGAATGCAAGATGATCCATGGGGCCTGATGGCGGCACGCCGACCGCCCAATAGCCAACACGGCCGGGATAATCTTGCACCGTGGTTTGCACGCCAGCTTCAAGCACATCTATCGTATAAGGCCGATAGTTGAAACTATTCAGGTAGCGCGTGACTTGTTCGCCAGCGGGGAACACATCATCGGCCAGCACCTGGCGCAGGTATTCAAGGTTGGTTTCTATGCCGCTCAGACGAGTTTCATCCAAGGCACTGCGCATGCTGGCAACGGCATCTTCGCGATTCGCTGCATGTACCAGCACTTTTGCAATCAGTGGGTCATAGAATGGCGATACCTCGCTGCCCTTTTCTACCCAGGTATCGGTTCTGGCAAAGGCGGGAAACTGGGCTTCAGTCAATACGCCAGCACTAGGCTGAAAATTCTTGTTAGGGTCTTCGGCATATACGCGAACCTGTATGGCATGGCCTTGTGGTTGATGCTGGTATGCATGAATAAAATCAGACTCACCTGCCGCAAGTCGTATCATCCATTCAACCAGATCCACGCCTGTCACCAACTCGGTGACACCATGCTCTACCTGCAGGCGTGTATTCACCTCCAGGAAATAAAACTGGCCAGACTCTTTGTCGTACACAAATTCCACCGTGCCAGCAGAGCGATACTGGATCGCACTGGCTAGCTTGACTGCAGTGTGTGAGAGTTGCTGGCGTATTTCATCACTGATATTGGGGGCTGGGGTCTCTTCAATCACCTTCTGGTTACGGCGTTGCACTGAGCAATCGCGCTCGCCAAGCCCCACCACTTTGCCTGCGCCGTCGCCGAATATTTGTACTTCGATATGGCGTGCGGCCTGTACGTACTTTTCTAGGTAGATGCCAGAATCTTTGAAATTAGCACTGGATAAGCGTTGCACAGAATCAAAAGCTTCCTGTAGTTCACCCACAGCCCAAATCAGCCGCATACCAATGCCGCCGCCGCCAGCGGTACTTTTCAGCATGACAGGGTAGCCAATGCGTTCGGCTTCAAGTTCGGCTTGTTTCACATCGGCAAGCAAACCTGTACCTGGCAACAAAGGCACGCCGTTCTGCTCAGCCAGCGCACGGGCGGTGTGTTTTAAACCAAAGTCACGCATCTGTGTAGGCGTTGGGCCGATGAAAGCAATGCCAGCCGCTTCACAAGCCTGCGCAAAGCCCTGGTTTTCCGATAGGAATCCGTACCCTGGGTGTATAGCCTGCGCACCAGATTGCTCGGCTGCAGCAATAATCTTTGGGATATTCAAATAGCTTTCTGCTGCGGGCGCTGGCCCAACGCAAATAGCTTCATCTGCATCCATCACATGTTTTGCGCCCGCATCCGCCTCGGAATAAACAGCGACTGATGCAACCCCCAGTTTTTTCAGGGTACGAATGATGCGGCAGGCAATTTCGCCGCGGTTTGCTATCAATACTTTATTAAACATGATTTAGCTCCACGACTAAGCATGTGCTACTTACCGCGTCAAAATCGCCTGCTAGGTCTTCGACCCGCATGCAATTTGGCTTCGCCGCTGCGCCACTTATCAGTGGCTGGTCGCCGCGGTTTGCTATGAGTACATTCTTAAACATTTAACCTCTTGGTGGGTCGTCCCAGATTTATATCAACTGAATCAGGCCGTCCTGCTCAGTGTTCCAGCATTTAATTCCAGACTAGCAAGCGCACAGGTGTTGGGTTGTAGGCATTGCAGGGGTTGTTCAATTGCGGGCAATTAGAGATCAGCACGACCACATCCATCTCGGCACGCATTTCCACGTATTTGCCAGCGCCTGAAATACCGTCAGCAAAACTCAAAACACCGTCGGCCGTCACGGGTACATTCATGAAAAAATTGATGTTCGCGGTGATATCGCGTTTGCTCATGTTTCTATGCGTGGCGCATTCGCAGGTATTCAGCGCATGCATGAAAGTATCGCGGCAGCTATGCATAGGGCGTTTATCCAGGGCGTAGCGTACGGTATTGCTTTCGGCTGCACAGGCGCCACCCAAAGTATCATGACGGCCGCAGGTGTCGGCAATAATCGTTAGCATGGCGTTACCCTCGCTGGAATACAGCACCGAGCCAGTAGTGAGGTATAACTTGGCTTGGCGGGCAATGGTATCGACCGCGCTGTAGCGCTCTTCGGGGTTGGCTGCGCTGTAAAACAAGGTATCAACCGCTTGGTTGCCTTCCAAGTCCAGAATACGGAATATCTGGCCTTTCTTGATCTCAGCCATCCATGGGTCGCCCGAGTTGCAGACTTGGTCTAGTACTGCATTTTCTGGAGTTAGCTGACTTTCCACTAAGTTCTGCATCATAGGTAATACCGTTCAGTGTTAATAAAGGCACGGCTATTCTGGCCACAGGCATTGCGGCACGCATCATCAGCGGTGGCAAGCCCAGCATGCCATGCACTAATTTTTACAGCGCCAGGTTTGTAGGTGGTTGCTGGGTCTAGCGGATGTGGCGTAGTAGAAAGTACCAGCAGCACATTCATGTCAAAACGCACATCAACATAACTGCCAGCCTTGCTATGGCCAGTCACAAAACTCAAATTGCCTGATTCATCAGGGGTGACTTTGCTGAAAAAATTGACGTTCGCGACCAAGTCGCGCTTACTCAAGCCATACTTGGCAAGCTCAATCAGCAAGCCATCTTTGCCACTGCGATACATATCATTTCTGTGGGTTTGAAAATTGGCTTTGCCATATTTCGCTTCTATCTGAGCAGCATCCGTCACGCCACAAATGGTGTCATGCCAGCCCAAGCTATCGCCGATGATTGAGCACATCACCCGCCCCATATCTGAATAGCAAACGTTACCTGTAGTCAAAAATGCCGTGTGTTGACCTTTCAAGGTGTCTGGCATGTTGTAGCGCTCAAGCTTGTCTTCAGTGTTATAAAACAATGCTGAAAGGTTGGCGCCGCCAGTGAGGTCTGTAAAGCGCAGCGATGTGCCGCGGCGAATCAGGCCTGACCAGTGGTTACCGCCTGGGATGGTTTCTTCCCATAAAATCTGCTCAAGATTCAGTGCTTTTTGTTGTGTTTCTATACTCATGTTGAATACTTCTGACTCTACTTTTTAGTTGTGGGTAAAGGAGTAACACTGGCCAGTTTGGTTTCGGCCTTAGTCATTGGGTGTAATGGCGGAATCACAGCGCCCATGAGTTGCAGCTTGCCAGTAATGACGCCGCGCAAGGTCACGATCTCATTAGCGATAGCTTGTACTTTCTGTGCTGGCCCTTGTACCAAAATCACTTCCATCGTCTGGTTATCCATCAAATGCACGTGCAGCGAACTGATGACTTCGTCCAGATGTTCATATTGCAAATCGGCCAGCGATTTCTGCAAACCACGAATGGAATTGTTATAGAGAATGGTAATAGTACCCACCATGACTTCATTACCAGTCTCTCTTTTGTGTTCAACTAACTGCTGGCGCAACATGTCATTAATAGCCTGTGAGCGACTCTCAAAGCCGCGCTCGCTAACCATGATGTCTAGTTCCGCGTGTAAATCCTCTGGTAGCGAAATACTGATACGGTTTACTAGCTGGCTTTTCTTATTTTCTTTAATGGCCATTTTTATCCCTTTTTTTTCTTAAATTGCCTTGAGTAATCAAGAGCAATTTCCATTCCTCAAAAACCTGTATGGCGAGCCGAGATACATTGCAAAATATGTGCAGTATCCGTCGCGAGCGACCGTCAGCGTGATAAAGAGCAGCACAGAAACCGGAATGTACTCAAAGTACATGAGGATTTCGAGCAGCGCATGCATCACGATCACGGCCGCGCAGTAGGATAATGCGCATATTTTTTAGAACATGTGGCTGTAGCGGTTGATCTCCCACTGGCTAATAGACTGGTGGTAGGCTTCCCACTCTTCTGTTTTATATTTAATAAATTCATCACTCAATCCTTTGCCCAGGGTTTTTTCCACCAAAGGATCGGCAGCAAAGGCTTTGACAGCCTCTTGCAGGGTTTGTGGTAAAAAGCCGATCCCGCGCTTTGTACGTTCTTCTTCGGTCATTTCGTACAAGTTGTCCTCGTTTGGCTTCCCTGGATCCAGCCCCTCTTTAATGCCCTCCAGGCCTGCTGCTAGCGCTAAGGTAGCCGCTAAGTAGGGGTTGACCGAACCGTCAGCATTGCGTGATTCACAACGGCCACCGCCCATCGGTACACGTACTGAGTTGGTGCGGTTATTTGAGCCAAATGAATTAAATACAGGTGCCCAGCTAAAATAATTCATCGCGCCACGGCGAACCAAGCGTTTGTAACTATTTACAGTAGGTGCAAAGGCAGCGCAAAGTGCAGGGCCATGTTTAAGGATACCGGCAATAAATTGATACCCTAACGTAGTTAAACCTAAACCGCGAGGATCATCTTTTGGGTCACAGGCAAAGAGGTTTTTACCTGTTTTTAAATCGTATAAAGACATGTTGAAGTGTGCACCAGTGCCAGTTTTATCCGCAAACGGTTTGGGCATAGTAGTCGCCAGCAAGCCTTCTTCTTTGGCATAGTGTTTAGCCATATAGCGGAAGAAAGTGAAGCGATCACACATGGTCAGTGCATTGCTATAGTTAAAGTCAAACTCAAATTGGCTGTTGCCATCTTCATGGTCAAATGAATACAAATCCCAACCTAAGTTATTCATGGCACTGCCCACTTTGTCTAGCCAAGTAAAATTATCCATAAAGGTACTGACGTCATAGGCTGCTTTACCCAATTTATCGTCTGGGTTCGGAACACTTAAAGTGCCGTCTTCATTTTTCTTAAATAGGTAAATTTCGCATTCAATGCCTAAATTCATGCCAAAACCTAATTTCTCAGCTTCTGCCAACACGTTTTTAAGCGCCACACGTGTATTCAGCGGGTATGGGCTGCCTTGAAAGTAATTGTCGGCAGGCATCCATGCCACCTTCGGCTCCCAAGGTAACTGGATAATCTGGTCTAAATCTGGCACAGAGGTTAATTCATCATCACTAGGACCTTGCCCCAAGCCATCTAAAGCATAGCCTGTATAGCGCTCAGAACCACCTGACATTTGAGGTAAATGGTCAATCGGTACGACCTTACCTTTAGGGATGCCATGAATATCGACATAAGCGCCTATGCAGTATTTCACGCCCTTATCTTTCAATTGTTGCTCAATGACTTTAACTTCTGCTGCCGTTTTCATACGTTCTAGTCCTTATTAATTAATCGCTAAATTTATCAAAATATGAATACTCTAAAGGAGGGCTCTCCTGCGTACCTTTTGTCACCAAATTACTTAGATCCTCCACCATCCAGGCGAACCATTCCTCGCCTTTTTCCTTACTCGAAAGACTAGGTAAGCCAGTCACACCATTCAAACTCGTTCTATTCACAGGGTGAGAAAATACCAACCCGTCCGTGCGGTCGATGTCATCCGCCATTGTTAATTTGTCGGTGCGCACCATATAGGGAGCGGTTGCCAACATGAGTGATGTTTCCCCATCGTTAGCGTGCCAATCATCGCCGTCCGCATGCTGAAATTCTTTTGCGCGTTTACTTAAGTGCGCGGTGTTGATAACAGCAATCATCATGTCATCATGCGCTGCACGCAGCATTTCTAAAGCGCAACGCAAAGGGGCTGCATTGGTAACATGTGTATTCACAATAAATAAGCGCCTGATACCACTGTAATAAGCCCAGTCACCCATATCTTTAATCGTGTTAATTAATGTGATTGGCTGCAGCGCAATGGTGCCGGGCCAGCGCTGGCTATGACCGATAGAACAGCCATAAGGCATGGTAGGTAACATAGGGACATTCGTTTTTTCTGCCACCGCTTTACACAAAACATCGGCCAATACGTAATCCATTCCACAACCCATATGTGGGCCGTGCTGCTCAGTGGCACCTATTGGTAAAATCGCTGAATAATTAGAGGCTTCTAATTTAGCAGGCACTTCATCCCAAGTAGTTTTTGACCATTCCATTGTCATGACATCACTCCACGTTATCTGTTACATCTACAAATCGAAGCATGCGTTGCTGAATGGGTATCTCGTTTGTATCAGTTTCTTGTTTTGGATGGATCAGCGCTTCTAGACGTGCTTTGGTCGCTAAAAATTCTGGGCTAAATAATTGGTCTACACTGCGCGGACGTGGCACTGGCACTTCAATGAGTTCCATGACTTCACCGGGATGCGCTTTGAGTACCAAAATACGGTCTGCTAAAAAAATTGCTTCGTCTAAATCGTGCGTAATGAACACGATAGTGATATCAATGTTTCGCCAAATTTCAAGCAAATGCGTTTGCATTTTGCAGCGCGTTTGCGCATCCAGCGCACCAAAAGGCTCATCCATCAACAAAATGCGTGGTTGATTCACCAATGCACGTGCAATCGCAACGCGTTGCTTCATGCCGCCCGACAACTCATGTGGATAGGCATTTGCGAATTTTTCCAAGCCCACCAAATCTAGCCATTGATCAGCCTCTCTCGCGGCTTCGTTGGTGGTAATGTTGTTCATTTGCAATCCAAACATCACATTTTCTTTGACTGTCCTCCATGGAAACAGGGTATAGCCTTGGAACACCATCCCACGGTCACGGCCTGGCCCTGTAATGGGCTTTCCATCCAATAAGGCTTCGCCACCGTTGTAACTCTCGAGCCCGGCCAAAATTCGTACAAGTGTAGACTTACCGCAACCTGATGGCCCAATCACACAGACAAACTCACGCCTATGGGTTTTAAAATTGATATTTTTGAGCGCAGTCGTTTCGCCTTTGGCGGTTTTATATATCTTATTTAAACCCTTAACCTCTAAAATTACTTCGCGGTTTTTCAGCCGATCAAACCTTTGTTTAACTGCATCTGATTGCGTTAAATAGTCAGTACCTATCATGCTTTTATCTTCATTAGTCATTGTGTCTATCCGTCAATTTAAAGTTGGGAAGATTTATTCTTTGTTCACTGCTTTATTCCAGGCAAACAAGCGCTTGCCTAGCCAAGCCAACATTAAATCTGACCCTAACCCTATAAATCCGATAATAAAAATTGCGGCATATACATTTTCAAAGTGCTGATACCTTGCTTGCTGCGTAATGAACAAGGTAATGCCTGAAGATGTGCCAATGAGCTCAGCAACGATCAGATACGTCCAAGCCCACCCTAACAAAATGCGTAAATCACGATATAAATCAGGCAAAATACCTGGAATCACTACATGCCATAACAGCTTGAATTTATTAGTGCCCAAGGTCATGGCAGCTTCTAGAAGTGAGTAATCAAGCTTGCGGGTGGTATTACTGATGATGAGTACCTGTTGAAAAAATGTACCAATCACAATAATGGCAATTTTCGGCCCGTCATAAATGCCCAATATGGCCACCATTAATGCGCCAAACGCAGGGGCTGGCAGATACCTAAAAAACTCAATAAATGGCTCGAACAAGCGAGAGAACACGCTATAAGTGCCACATAAAATACCTAAGGGCACGCCAATGAGGGACGAAATGAAAAAGCCCCAGAAAATCACCTGTATGCTTTGCCATAAGCTCTGATGAAGCCACAAGCCCTCTTTCTGTGCTGGCTCTGTGGTAAAAGCGGTATAAAAGGCTTTTGCTACTTCATGCGGTGCTGGTAAGTAGATAGGGTTGGCGGCTTTACCTTCCGGTAATTTTTTGCCATCGTTTTGCATATTGGCGACTTCTTCGTCAAAAACCTCACGCGTCACCAGCATGTCTGTCTGAAAGTAATCAACATCTCCTGCTTGCTGCACGACAACCATAGGGTGCCAAATAAAAGGCACATAACTCACAACACACCAAAGTAATATAGGTAGCAGAAATGACGCCCATCCAACGATTTTTCTTCGCTCTGGCGATAACTCTTGCCTGACATTAAACCAGCTAGATACATTGGATGAAAAACGCATTTCTGCTCCTATAAAGATAGTTAAATATATTGATTACAATTACTTGTATAACAGCGGATCAATGTATTTATTAATATCTTGCGGTGTCTTGTAAATAGCGTTTTTCACGTTAAAGGCATCTGCATTTGCGGTTGAGCCATACAATGATGTGAGGCCATCACCTTTAACATAGGCGGCTTTACCCTCATCAACATTCAACAAGCGTGTACCTTTTAAAAACTTTGTATATTCTTGCGGGGTTGTACCATCACGTGCAGACATTATTTTCACAGCATCTGCTTGCGTTTTCGGGTCATTGATATAAGCCACAACTTTCGCCCATATAGGGGTTAACTTAGTCCATTCTGCCTTGCGGTTAGAAAGACTCGCCGGGTTTACAGCCAACACGTCATAAATCAAGCCAGGAGATTGTGCTGAAGTGTAAATTGGCTTGGAACCTGCTACCAATTTTAGCGCTTGGCTTGCGCTAGGTTCGAACGTACCAACAGCGGTCAAGTCACCAGCTGCAAGTGCTTGAGGTGTATCGTTAATTTTGGTATTTACGATCGTAATGTCCGATTCTTTCATACCATTTTTTTGTAATGCATCAAGTAGCAATAAGTGATCAACGATGCCGACTTCCGTACCCACTTTTTTACCCTTTAAATCTTTAATGCTTTTAACGCCTGGCTTACCAATAATCATGTCATTACCGTTTGAGTAATCAGTAATCAAAATCATCGTATTTTTCGCGCCACCTGAGCCAACCACTAAAGCATCGCCATTGGTGACAAATACCGCATCTACTTTGCCAGCTGTGAAAGCATCCATCGATGCACCATAGTCAAACCACTCAAACTTCACATTAAGACCAGCTTCTTTAAACCAGCCTTTGTCTATCGCTACTTGCCATGCTACGAATCCAGGCCAATCACTATATGCAATTTTCAATGGCTCTGCTGCTTGGGTGACATTGCCATAAGCCATGGCCAATGGAACGGATAAAGCAACCATCAATTTTTTCAAACTTGAAACGCTTGTGTTGGAAAACATATTGAATCTCCTAAGTGAACACGAATTAAGTAAGCACAAATATTAAGTAAAAACAAAAATTTCAAAACCCCACTGCAACTAACAATCAAACTTACATCAACGACATCATTTCCTGCTCTCGAAAAGGCAAGGTTGAATGCAATATCTTGCCAAATCCTTTATCTTGAATTTCCCCAAATGAAATTTCAAAATCTAACCAGTCAAGCAATAGCTCTCTGCTGGGCTTTACAGTGTCTATCGCCTCAAGAAAACTCGCCGATTTGGGTAATACAGTGCTACGCGGCCTGACATAAGCGAATTGTTTTCCTGCAGTGAATAATCTTGCTGGCAATTCATATCCATGACGATCGACTCCAGCGATATGACTAACACTTAAATTAAACTGGGAATCTTTGATTTTTTGCCAGATTTCACGATATTCGGCTTCAATGCCTATTTCGACGATGACATCTTCAGATTCAAACGTCATTTCACCAATATCTCGCTGGCCATTGGATGGCTGATAATCGTGGTCTCGTAGCCATTGAGAAATATCGCCATTGATTTCTGTTATGCCCGTAAAGCCCTGTTGAGTAGCAAGCCAACGCAATTGTTCTGATGCGCAATCCGCTAAATACTTTACATCTTTAAAATCGGGGCGATCACTTGGGATGCGTATATCTGCATGATATTGCTCGGTCTGTATCACCAATACCAAAGTTGATGTGTCGATCACACCAGCCTGCTCTAATAGTGTTCTGCGCCACATACCGAGGTATTGGCTGGGGACTGAATGGGTTGTCATTTCTGACAGTCCAGCAGCGCATTTGATTTAAGGTAAACACGAATAACGATTCGCTGATTGTTTACCCAATTTACTGAAAACATATCTAGCTCCCACAACGGTCAAAGTACGAGAAGTCGGCATTCATTCATGCTGTCTCCCGGGTTTTTATCCCTCCGTGTAGCCAAAGTGTTTGTTGGCCGACAACTCTTGGTCCAGGCTTTTCTATTAGCAAAGAAAACGGAACCCTAGATGTCTTGCGATACTGCTTCGGTAAAAGTATTACCAATTTCTCGATTAGTAATACTTAAGCATACAGCATGCCACCTCAATCTAAATTAAATATAAACCTTGCAATCAATTGCTTATCCATTAAATATCACTCACAACACCCAACATTTGATACTCAAAAGATGCACTAATGTAGAGCGCAAGTAAGAATCATGCACTAGGTAGCGACTCTAATATCGTGGCGATAATGATGAGTGTTCCACCAATGTATTCTTTTAACTCCAGCACTTCACCGCCCAACCACATCGCAGTCACAATTGCCACAAAGAGCTCCATCACTTGCAATATAGAGGCACGACTTGTTTCCATATTTGCCACACCGTAAGTGGTGAGGAAAGTGCCGCCAAACAGCCAAAAGCAAGCAAATAGCACTAGCAATAGCCAAGTCACAGTCCCTATCACGGGCATAGTAGTCGGCGAAAAATAATTGCCTACCAGCGCCATCGGCGGACAAAAAATGAATGGGATAAAAGAACGGCTTGCCATGGGGATTTTTTGCGCCATTTTATTGACCACCCCTGTCGCAGACAAACAAAAGCCTGCGGCCAAAGCCATAATATCGACGCTAGAAAAAGGCTGATTCAAAATTTCAGCGCCACCTAAAATCACAAACACACCGATGAGTGAAAGTGCTATCGCAATACAACGACGCTTATTAAGTTTTTCACCCAGTAAAAAAACACCACCTAAAGCACCCCATGCTGGTAGCAGGTAAAACAACAGCATTACTCTGACGACCTCCCCTTCCATAAGTGCGGTAGTGAAAGTGATGTTAGCTAAGCCAAAAAATATGCCTATGAGGAAAAACAAACCAGTTTCGCTTCGCCACTGGTGACGTTCTCTCCAAACAATAGGGATTGCAACTAGCCCCACAATGGCGTAAGCCGTCATGCCAATTAAATTTCCTGAAAGCCCCGCATCTGCAAAGAATTTTAATGGCCACCAACAAAAGCCCCAAAATACGGCACCTGTAAGAATAGAGATGACTGGCAAGCCAGATGAGGTTTTTGATTGATGAGCGCTTAAAGTTGTACTGCTCGTATTTGAAATACTGGTCATATATGAAACTCTGGAAACTGTTTTAATGTGCGCCAAAAAGCAATATCGTGGTTAGGCCACAGCTCTGCTTTTTCTTTCTCTGCAAGGGCTTTAAGCTTGCGAATGCTAGCAATTGCAAGCTCAGTTTGATCTTGCCAACAATTGCCAGGGGCGACTTCATCGACAATATTTTCAGTTAAGTCCGCCGCATCACCCGCAAGAATAATCGGCGCACCTTGAGGCATTTCTATCCATAAAGACATATGACCTGCCGTATGCCCTGGGCTTGCGATTGCGTGAATACCCGCATCAAGCGCATATTCACCTTGTTTCACTTGCCAATTACTTTGTGCAATCACCTCATTATCAAAATAAGCCAAGTCATTTTCAGAGTTTGCAGCAGCTAACTCTGCCTCCTGAATATGCACCTCAGCCCCACACATATCGCACAAACCACCCGCATGGTCAAAATGTAGATGGCCTAAAAACACGACATCAATATCTGTAACGGATAAACCCATTTTGGCAAGTTGATTGGGTAAACGCTGCGAGTCTTGCATATCAGGCGCGCCAAACTCAAATACATCCGGATTGTAGTAACGTGCTCGAAGCGCTGGGTCGGCAATCTTGTTGTAATCACAGCCTACGTCATACAATATTCGCCCATTTTTTGTCTCGATCAAATAGGCCAAAATAGGCGCCACAATCATTTGGCCAGCGCCTCTGTTGCGGGTCGAGAGAGATTTATCATATTGATGTGTGGCGGTTAATATCGGCCATAATTTGGTCACACTAGTCATTCTTGACCACCTTTATATTGCCGTTAGAAACGAAACACCTACTCCGCCGACAAACTGATCAGCGCCATTCGGGCCGTCGCTAATGACGCCGTAATCATCACTCACCACCCGCTTAATTCGGTTCTTATGGTATGTTTTCAGCAAGCGAGACATTGGGATTACTGGCAAATGTGTGGTATCGCCATATAGCTTTTTGTGAAACTCGGGCAGCTTATGCCAAGGCACGACAGGTTTCTCATGGTGAGCGTTGTGATAGGGGAAATTGAGAAATAGCAGATTCAGCCAAGGGTACTTAATGGATGCCAAATTTGAAAAAGTATTGGCATGTTCATAGGCACGATCACGCAGCTTGCCATCTTTAAACTTCCCATCACTTGATTTAGCGTCAGTTTTTAAGAAAACGTCATAGGTATGCTGAAATGCATCAGCAAAACGCAAGACTGTTAGCATGATGCAATACGCAACCAAATATAAAAGCCAAGCTTTCAAAGAAACCAAAGCCATCACAACGAATAACGGAACGCGTATTGCCAGAATGGCTAGTATCCTAAGACGTTTTTTATGAAACTGAGGGTTAAAAAATGGCAACAGAATTACTAAGAAATGCATCATGATTTCGAATGCTGGTATGTATAACCATTCGAGCGCAACAATCATGGTTTTAATCCAGGCAGGCATTCCGTTCATCAATTGCTGCACATTGAAATCTAGTACATCTGCACGATCTACATGATGTTTCATATGCTGATCGCGAATCGCTTGATAAGTGGTGTAGCAACTCCCATTAATCCAGGCCATGATATTTGCCCAGCGCTCATTGGTTTTGGGGGACTTAAAAATACTCCAATGACTAAACTCATGAATCAAATAGGCACTAATGATTAAGGTTTCAGCCGTTAGCATTAAGCCAAGAAGATTGATAAGCCAATAGTTTGAAAATAGAAGATAAACACCCAATGGATACCCTAGTAGCACAAATGCAAAGGCCAACAAATCGGGTAACGGTGTTTGAAAAAATTTAACTGAAGCAATGCTACGATTTAACAAGATATTGACCCTCACATTAGAACAAACTCAAGAAGGCGGCATAGTTAAATGCTGTCTCCCGGGCTTTTATCCCTCCGTGTAGCCAATCAATTTGGCCGACCGCTCTCGGACCAGACTCTTTATAAAAACAAAAGACGGAACCCTAGTGATCTTTTTGATACTTAATACGGTGAATCACCGCTTTCTCAATACTATTACTGATAAAGCAATTCATGTACCACAACAAAAATTTAGGTTTTTTACATCCAAATCAGTGCTTTAATTTTAATTATAAAAATGTTTTTTTATAAAAAAAGCAGTTGAGTGCACCATAGAAATAAAGATGCACCAAGATCAGGCAGTCCATGCAGCCAAAAATTCCTGCCAGTGTTTACCCGTGTAGCCAGACAAAGTATCACGTACGAGGCTAATCTCATGAGCATAAGACTCAGAATTTAATGCGCCGCGCATGAGTTGGAAGCGCAAAAATACCAGATAAGTATTAGCAACATCGGTTTCACAGTAATCGCGGATGCCTTGAGTCTCACCATTTTTATAGGCATCCCAGACCTTGGAGCCATCCATGCCGAGTTTGCCAGGGAAGCCACAGAGTTTCGCCAAATCATCCAGCGGCGCATTGGCACGCGGCTGGTACATGGCCATCAAATCCATCAAATCCAAATGCCGCATGTGGTAGCGGCCGATGTAGTTATTCCATTTGAATTCACGGTCATCATCGCCCATATCCCAGTAGCGTGGCGCTTGAACGCCATGAATCAGGCCACGATAATGCAGCACGGGTAAATCAAAACCACCGCCATTCCACGAAACCACATTGGGCGTGTATTTCTCAATGCCATCAAAGAAACGCTGGATTAGCTGACCTTCAGGCTCATCCACCGAGCCAAGCGTCCATATCTTAAAACTATCGCCTTCACGCAAGGCACATGAAATAGCAACCACACGATGCTGGTGCAAAGGTAAAAATTCACTGCCATTATGTTGACGGCGTTTATGCAAGGCTATGTTGGCTACATCTTCAGCAGAGGTGCTATCAGGTAAGTCCAATAGCGTCTTGATGCCTTCGGTATCGGGCACTGTTTCAATATCAAAAACTAGAGTTGGTGTCATATGGATGGCTTAATATTAGCTCGTAATTAGTTACTTTTTAACCCAACCATTTGCGCCCTCAACCCACCAGCCTGCGGGTGCTTTTTGTGCCCAGCGCTGGGCGAAAGTAGCTCTTACTTCGGCCTCCCATTCGGGATGGCCATTGCCATTGGCAATCTCTTTATATAGTGCGTTGCGATCTGTGTTCTCGGCAGAGACCAAGCCATTCACGCTTTGGCGTTGCGAGAGCGCTACCGCATTGGCATCGCGCACGCTGACTAGGCCATCTCGCGTTAAGCCAACAGCACCACTGGCGTAAAAAGGCTCAAGCTGGGTATGGCGCGCCTGCATGCTATTTTTAATCGCTGAGACAGCGGGTGTATTGATTTCAATATCTGCGGCGGCATGTGCGAAAGACGCAAATAAACCAATAGCAAGGAACATGAATGCCGCAATCAGGAAATTTAAGTTCAAACGGTTTTGCGACATAGTTTTGATTTTGATAGCGTTCATTTTGTCATCCTTATTTTGCGGGTCTGGTGGCGTCTGGCGCATCAGGTGCTTTATCTTTTGGCTGTTTTAATTGCCACACATCATCAATAATCTTGTCGGCTGCTTTTTCTGCGGCCGCGGCGGGAAAATAGATGTTGATGGTGACGCATGCAGGCAAAAATACTAGAGGTAAGAACACAACTGGTAAGGCTAATTTCCATTTATTCATTTTGTCATCCTCTTAAAATACAACTTCAGTCATCACTCATTCTGAACATGATTCTGGCATTACTCAATCACGGGTTTCACATTGCTCTGCGTAATGCGCTTGATTCTCGTGCCCAGCTCCGACCAATTCACATTGTGATTGTAGCCCATCACGGTAATGGCAGGCACGCCGCTGCCTTTTACGATGACATACCCTTGCGGGGTTGATTCAACGCCATCCATCAGGCAAGTGTTATTAATCAGGCGGCATGAGAGACCGATTTTTTCGTAATTGAATTCTTTGAAGAACCGCAAGAAACTGCGCTGTATCGCCAGCGAAGCACCTGGACCACCTAGCGACGAGATATTTTCCACAGCGCGTTGTGATATTTTTTTAGGGTAGCGGCCTGCACTGCTGCGCATATTGGCATCGAACTTCACTGCTTGCCAGTTATTCAACTCAAGCTCTTTGATATCAGCATCCAGCTTGCCTTCGATTGCGCCGAAAGAAAAGGTGCGAGTCAGTGCGCCTAAATCAAGATTGCGCATCTCAACATCCGCATTGAGTTTGGGGTTGATGCCGAGTGGCGTTTGCATTGTGAGTTGCCTGATGACTGCGGTGCCATCGAATACATTAAACAGCATCTCACCATCTGTCGTTAGGTAGCCCGCAGAGTAAGTGACCAGTGGAATCATTGCAGAGACTTTGCCCTCCATTCGCGGCCAGCCAAGTGCATGGCTGAGATCAGGCATGCTAATAGGCAAAATGCTAGCGCGCAGATGGCCGTGCAAGTCACCGCCGAGTAGCGCGGCCGAAACCTCTGACAACACCAGTGCACCGTCCAAGACAGGCAATTTCAATTGACTTGAAGTCAGCGCATAGCGATTAAGCTCGGCATTCAAGTTGGTCGCGCCCAATGGTAATTTAAGCACATGGCCACCCTGATAGCTGGCAGTCATATTGCGAACATCATCGTAATCCCACGGAATACTCGCATTCAGCTTGTACAGTGCAAAGCGGCCGTTGCCATCTTCAAGATCGACATCCTGCAAATGCACATTAAAAGACTGCGGCGAACCATTCAGCAACTGAAACTGTATATCAGCCTTGCCAGCGACCTCAAGCTGGCTCAGGCTACCGCCCTCAAGCATAGGCTTGAGTATGAGCGGATATAGCGCTGCCATATCAAGGCTAGATGCGTTGAGTGTGAGGTTAGTAATGGCGTGGTCTGGCAAACTAATGTTGGCGTTTACATTCACCACACCAACATTTTTTATATCAAGCGATGCCTGCTCGATAGCCAAGGAATTTTGATCGAGATAGCCACTAGCATGTAGTTGATGACCTGCCGTCGCGATATAAAACGGTTGCCAGAAGACTTCGCCTGACTGCCAATCCAGACTGGTTTGCCAACGCCACTGGCTGGCTTTTTTAGCTGCGACAACTTGCATGCTGGCATTGATTTTATCGCCAGCATGTAACCCTGCAGCATCATTAAAACTGGCGTTTTTTAATGCAATATCCGCTGAATAGTTGGGCTGGTTTTTATCAATTGGTAGTTGTATCGCTAGGCTAAAAGGCAGCTTAAACGCAGTTGAACTAACGCTACCATGCTCACATTGCCATTTTGCTAAGGATGGATTACTCAAGCTATCGCAGGTCAATGCAGCATCGCTCCAAGCTTTATCTTCCTTAGCTTTTATCTGCGCTTTCGCCTGAATATTCAGAGTGGGTTTTGCAGATGGCCTTGAAAGTAAACGCACATCGAGATTCACGTTGCGTGCTTCACCGACATCACTTTGCATCTGACCAACCTGAATGCTGAGCCTGGTTTGTGCCTGTGCAAGATTGCTTTGTAAAACAAACAAGCCCATCACCAAGACTGCAAAACGCAGTGATTGGTGATGACTGTTTAAACTAGGCAGGGAAAACCCCAGTGGAAAGATAACGGTCGCCACGATCGCAAACGATGGAGACAATCACTGCATTTTCCAGCGTTTTAGAAAGCTGCAAGGCGGCATACAAGCCGCCGCCAGATGAAATGCCAGCAAAAATACCTTCTTCACTGGCTAACTTACGCGTGGTTTTCTCAGCATTGGCTTGGCTTACATACACCAGCTCATCTACTCGTTTTGCATCAAAAATGCTGGGCATATATTCCACTGGCCATTTGCGTATGCCTGGAATTTGCGCGCCTTCTTCTGGCTGCACACCGATAATCTGGATATTCGGGTTCTGCTCTTTAAGATAACGTGAAGTGCCCATAATCGTGCCTGTGGTGCCCATGCTGGCCACAAAGTGGGTGATTTTACCCTCGGTATCGCGCCAGATTTCTGGTCCCGTGCCTTCGTAATGGGCAAGTGGATTATCTTGATTGCCGAATTGATCTAGCACTATGCCCTCACCCTCGGCCTGCATTTTTAGCGCAACATCTCGAGCCAGTTCCATGCTGCCATCTTTGGGTGTCAGCACGAGCTCGGCACCAAAGGCTTTCATACTCTGACGACGCTCTATGCTTTGATTTTCAGGCATCACCAGCACCATCTTATAACCGCGCATCGCCGCCACCATGGCTAGTGCAATGCCAGTATTGCCTGACGTGGCCTCAATCAGCGTATCGCCTGGCTTGATATCACCACGCGCTTCGGCACGTTTGATCATAGAGAGCGCCGGCCGGTCTTTCACAGAACCTGCAGGGTTATTGCCTTCAAGCTTTAAGAGTATCGTATTGCTGGTATTGCCAGCCATGCGTTGCAGTTTGACGAGTGGCGTATTGCCGACAAAATCTTCTAAAGTTTTATACATGTAAGTTCTTTATTTTTTGGTTTTTGTAGCAGCAGTGTGAATCAGGCTTTGGCTTTTAAAAATGCCAGCAATATGGCGTAAATCGCCAAGCCTACGAAACAGATGAGTGACAATTGCGGGATAGTGAGCCCAAACAATGTCCAGTCAATCGAAGTACATTCGCCAGTACCTTTAAACACCAAGTCTAGAGCGCGCTTCATGGGGAAGTTTTCAAAGATATAGTCAAACCCTGCACCACACTCTGCCATCACTTTGTCAGGGTTAGCTTGTATCCATATGTGGCGTGAGGCAATGCCAGCACCAGTCACTGCCGCCACAAACTGCAGCAGGCCATATACTTTTCTACCTATATTTTTAGGGTTATGCAAAGCTGCCAACAAGAAAGTAATGCCCAATGCCATGAATGCAATGCGCTGTGAAATGCACAATGGGCATGGCTCAAGATTGTATTTTTGCTGAATGAATAACGCGAGCCCAACCAAGCCAAAACTTGCGACAAACCCAAGAAAATAGCCAGCTCTGCCAGAGAATACTTTATTTAACATACGATGCTTTCACGCCTTATAATTCAAGACAATATTGTAACGGATTAAAGAGAAAATGGCCGAAAACCAAGCGATTGGTTCACCGACAAAAGTGTTGACCGTCAGCGAATTGAATCGTTTAGCGCGCGATGTACTAGAACGTAGTTTTCCGCTGTTTTGGGTGAGTGGCGAGATATCCAACCTCACGCGCGCGGCCTCTGGTCACTGGTATTTCTCACTCAAAGACAGTGGCGCGCAGGTGCGTTGCGTGATGTTCAAGAACCGCAATAGTTATCTGGGATGGATACCGAAAGAAGGTGACAAGGTTGAAGCCCGTGCCGTGGTTTCATTTTATGAAGCCCGTGGCGAGTTTCAATTAGCCATTGAGTTTTTACAGCAGGCTGGGCTGGGCGCCTTGTTTGAAGCCTACGAGCGATTACGCCTGAAACTGGAAAGTGAAGGGTTGTTTGATGCAGCCTTTAAAAAACCGTTACACCAATATCCCCGCCAGATTGGCATCATCACCTCGGCAGATGCAGCCGCTTTGCGCGATGTGTTAAGCACACTTAAGCGCCGCATGCCAAGCATTCCTGTGATCCTCTACCCCACCCCCGTGCAAGGGAAAGGTGTCGCCAATCTCATCGCAACAGCCATTGATAAAGCCAGTAAACGGGCAGAATGTGATGTGCTGATACTCTGCCGCGGTGGTGGCAGCATTGAAGACTTGTGGCAATTTAACGAAGAAATTGTTGCGCGTGCGATTCATGCCTGCCAAATCCCTATTATTAGCGGTGTAGGGCATGAAACGGATTTCACCATTGCCGATTTCGTTGCAGATTATCGGGCGCCAACACCTACCGCAGCGGCTGAACTGGCAACGCCAGATCGCAATAATCTACTTGCTGGCATTATGCAGATTGAGCAAAGAATATCGCGCCAGATACGCTACTTGCTGGAAAACCGTAGCCAGCAGTTGGATTACCTGAGCAGACGTTTGCTATCGCCATTACAGCAAATCAAGCATAAACGCGACACACTGACTCAATTGCAATCGAGATTAAAAACCGCCAGTACCACGCAGCTGCAACAGCAGCAGCAACGACTCATACAATTAGGCCAGAACCTGCAACATTTGAACCCACAAGCTGTTCTGGAGCGGGGTTATGCTTATGTAGAAAATGCGAATGGCGAACTGGTTTCGTCTAGCAAAGGCCTGAAAACTGGGCAACGTGTTGCGCTCAACTTTAAAGATGGTAAAACTGACGCAGAGATTTTACCTGCATCGTTATTTAGGTCTTGATGGGTGGTTTTTGGTCACCTTTCGCATTTAAACAACACAATGCACGCGCGTTCTACAGTGGGCTGGCGATAACTGTTAGAATTTGATTTGTAGCGTCTCATATATAAAATTTAAAGACATCTGCATGATGTTTGGCCTATCTGTGAGTTCAAGTCCATGAGTTCAAGCAACAATAGTACAAAAAGTCGTACGCGCGCGCTCTCGCTAGCCGCACTGGGCGTAGTGTATGGCGATATTGGCACTAGCCCGCTATACACAATGAAAGAGGTATTTGCCGCAGGCCATCACCCTGTAGCGCTCACGCCAGACAATATCTACGGCATTCTTTCGCTGATTGTCTGGTCGCTGATCATGGTGGTTTCGGTTAAATATCTCACATTTATTACCCGTGCAGATAACCGTGGTGAGGGCGGCATTATGGCCTTGCTGGCCTTAGCCAGCCGTAATCTGGCTCGCGATAAGGGTAAGCAGCGGCTGGTGATGCTCATCGGCATACTAGGCGCCTGTATGTTTTATGCCGATGGCATGATCACCCCCGCCATTTCAGTCCTCTCCGCTATTGAAGGTTTGCAAGTCGCCACGACTGCGTTCGATAGCTGGATCATCCCGATTACCTTGATTGTTTTGTTTATCCTATTCTTTGTGCAGAGCAAAGGCACGGGCACCATGGGCGCTTTATTCGGTCCCATCATGCTCTTGTGGTTTGGCACATTGGGTACGTTAGGCTTAATCAATATATTCCATCATCCCAACGTGCTAGTTGCCCTCAGCCCGCATTATGCAGTGCATTTTTTTATTGCTAGCCCGTGGGTAGCTTTTGTGGCTTTGGGCGCAGTAGTGCTGGCGGTGACTGGCACTGAAGCCTTATATGCAGATATGGGGCATTTTGGCCGCAAGCCAATACAGCTGGCGTGGTTCAGCCTAGTGCTGCCTGCATTGATACTCAATTATTTCGGCCAAGGTGCCTTGATATTGCATGACCCTGAAGCCGTCAAAAACCCGTTCTATCTGCTCGCGCCAGACTGGATGCTCTACCCATTGGTAGCGCTTGCCACAGTCGCTACCGTGATTGCATCTCAAGCCGTCATTTCAGGAGCATTCTCTGTATCACGCCAGGCTCTGCAGCTTGGCTACCTGCCACGCATGGAGATTGAACACACGTCAAGCAGTCAAGAAGGTCAAATATACATGCCCTATGTCAATTGGACGCTGATGTTAGCCGTGATGGCGCTGGTCGTTGGTTTTGGCTCTTCTGGCGATCTGGCAGCCGCTTACGGCATTGCAGTCACGGGCGACATGGTGATTACCACCTTGCTTGCCAGCGTGGTATTCCACGGCGTCTGGGGTTGGAGCTGGTTACGAACAGGCTTGGTCGTCGCGCTATTTTTAACTATAGATCTCGCATTCTTTAGCGCTAATGTGCTTAAAATACCCGATGGCGGCTGGTTCCCTATTTTGATGGCAGTGGTCATTTTCAGCGTGATGCTGACATGGAAAACAGGTCGCGATTTGCTGTTCTTGCGACTCAAGAGCGAGGCGATGGCACTTGATCCATTTATCGAATCCATAGGCAAATATCCGCCAACCCGCGTGCCAGGTAATGCGGTGTTTATGACACAGAATCCTCAAGGCGTTCCCAACGCCCTGCTACATAACCTCAAGCATAACAAGGTGCTGCACGAAAAAGTGGTACTACTCACCGTCAAAGTTAAAGATTACCCATTTGTACCTTTGGTTAATCGCCTCAATGTAGAAAAACTAGGCCATGACTTTTTCCGAGTCACCGTGCGTTATGGGTTTAAAGATGAGCCTGATTTGCCTAGGGATTTACGCATGTGTTCTGTACATGGCGTTGAGCTTGATTCCATCGACACCTCTTTTTTTATTGGCAAAGAAACCCTGATTCTCGGACATGAACCTGGCTTTGCCTTCTGGCGTAAAAAGCTGTTTGTGGCTATGTTCCGCAACGCAGATAGCGTCACCAACCACTTCAAACTGCCGCCTAATCGTGTTGTAGAATTAGGTGCTCAAGTCATTTTCTAATATCAAAATACCTATGACAAAAACACTCAACATCACCTTAGCCTTGCTAATCTCATTGATCCTGACAGGTTGTGCAGCCACAAGCAGCACCAAGTCTGGCGCCGTAGGAATTGATCGCAAACAGCACATGGAACTGGTCACTGAAGAACAGGCAGTAAACCAGTCAGCACTGGCATACCAACAAACTATTAAAGAAGCCCAAACCAAAAAACTACTGAACACCGATAGCAAGGAAACGCAGCGTGTGCGTAGCATTGCCCAGAAATTGATCGCGCAAGTTGGCATATTCCGGCCAGATGCTGTGAACTGGAAATGGGAAATCAATGTACAAGATAGCAAAGAAATTAACGCCTACTGCATGGCTGGTGGCAAGATCATGGTTTATACAGGCCTGCTGGACCAAATTAAACCAACAGACGATGAATTGGCCGCCGTGATGGGCCACGAAATTTCACATGCCTTGCGGGAACATGTACGTGAGCAGATGTCGCGCGCTAAAGCACAGCAGATAGGCATATTAGGATTAGCTGCCATCATAGGCGTTACTACTGACAGCAGTAAGAATGCGGCTGCCACTTTAGCCATTGGCGCACCAATTGCGGCTGTAGCTCTTACCTTACCAAACAGCCGCACTGCCGAGCACGAAGCCGATGAAATGGGGTTAGAACTCGCCGCTCGCGCAGGTTACAACCCCAATGCAGCAGTTAGCCTATGGGAAAAGATGGGTAAAGCAAGCAATGGCAGTAAACCACCAGAAATCCTGAGCACACACCCTGCCGATGCTTCACGCATTGAAGATATCAAACGCCTGATCCCTGTGGTCATGCCGCTGTATCAGCAAGCCAGCAAGTAAATCCATTAAGCAAGAAAGCACTACCGACTTGAACCTTAGTTTCAGGTAAAATAGCGCTCTTTTGCGACAGCCAAATTTTTAGAGCGGAATTTTTAAGATGAGTGATTTACAAACCACGATTGAAGCGGCCTTTGAGAACCGCGCCAACATTACCCCAGCCAATGTAGACAAAAACGTCAAAGAAGCCGTATTCACCGTGCTGGAAGAACTCAATGCTGGCAAGCTGCGCGTTGCCAGCCGCATTGGTGAATCACAGGAATGGGAAACCCATCAGTGGATCAAGAAAGCCGTGTTGCTGTCTTTCCGCCTGGAAGAAAACGTATTGATGGACGATGGTGTCACCAAGTATTTCGACAAAGTACCACCAAAATTCGCTGACTATACTGAAGCAGATTTCAAGGCCGGCGGTTTCCGCGTGGTGCCAAACGCCATCGTGCGCCGCGGCTCATTCATCGGCAAAAATGCCGTGCTTATGCCTTCTTATGTGAACATTGGCGCTTATGTGGATGAAGGCACCATGGTAGATACCTGGGCGACTGTTGGTTCATGCGCGCAGATCGGCAAGAACGTGCACTTATCTGGCGGCGTAGGTATTGGCGGCGTGCTGGAACCAGTTCAAGCTGGCCCTACCATCATTGGTGACAATTGCTTTATCGGCGCCCGCTCAGAAGTAGTTGAAGGCGTAGTAGTTGAAGATAACAGCGTAATCTCTATGGGCGTGTATATCGGACAATCCACCAAGATTTATGACCGCGAAACTGGTTCAGTGACATATGGTCGCATCCCTTCTGGCTCAGTCGTGGTTTCAGGCAACCTGCCATCTAAAGACGGTAGCTACAGCCTGTATTGCGCGGTGATCGTGAAGAAAGTGGATGCCAAGACTTTAGGTAAAGTCGGCATTAACGAACTGTTACGCGGCATTTAAGAAGTATTAGTTAAGTCAAACGCCCACTTCGGTGGGCGTTTTGTTTTACAGTGTAGCACCCACTTTAGATTCGCTTAAACAACACCAACTGTTAGAATATCTGTAATTATTTCTGGTCATACTACCCATGAAACTCTATGGCATTCCCAACTGCAATACCGTAAAAAAAGCCCGTACTTGGCTCGATGAACATGGCATTGCCTACGAATTCCACGATTTCAAGAAGTTGGGCATAGACGAAACCACACTTAAAAACTGGTTGAGCCAAACAAACTGGGAAAAGCTGGTAAATCGTGCCGGTATGACTTGGCGCGGTTTGAGCGACACCGAGAAAGCCGCAGTAGTAGATAACGATGCCGCCATCAAGTTAATGATAGACAAAACCTCCGTCATCAAGCGCCCTATATTGGTTAAGGATGAGAAAATCCTTAACCTTAGGTTTGATGAAGATAGTTACAGAAAGCTATTTGCCAAATGAAAACTCTCGAATTAGCTAAAGATCTGATCTCTCGCCGCTCTAATACGCCTGATGACGCAGGCTGCCAGGAGCTGCTTATCTCAAGGCTGGAACCCCTCGGATTCAAAATCGAGCGTATGCGCTTTGGCGATGTTGATAATTTCTATGCGCGGCGCGGCACAACTGGCCCATTACTCGTGTTTGCAGGCCACACTGATGTTGTGCCTACAGGCCCAGTCGATAAATGGCACACACCACCATTTGAACCCACGATCAAAGACGGCATGCTCTATGGCCGTGGCGCAGCTGACATGAAGACTTCATGCGCAGCTTTCATCACCGCTATTGAAGATTTTGTTGCTTTGCATCCAGACCATGCAGGTTCGATAGGCCTGCTGATTACTTCGGACGAAGAAGGCATTGCCATCAATGGCACAGTAAAAGTGGTGGAGGCTTTGAAAGCGCGTGGCGAATTGATTGATTACTGCATCGTTGGTGAGCCCACCTCAAATAAAGTGGTTGGCGACATGATCAAGAATGGCCGCCGCGGCTCACTATCAGGCAAGCTCACAGTGAAGGGGGTACAAGGCCATATCGCGTATCCGCATCTCGTTAAAAACCCTATCCATATGGTCGCACCAGCGATTAAAGATATGGTGGAAACCGTGTGGGATAACGGTAACGAATACTTCCCTCCCACCTCATGGCAAATATCCAATATGAACGGCGGCACAGGTGCCACCAATGTTGTGCCGGGTGAAGTGGAGATACTTTTCAACTTTCGTTTCTCCACCGCCAGTACTGACGAAAATCTGCGTGAGCGTGTGCATGCCATTCTGGACAAACATGCCTTGGAATATGACCTAGAGTGGGAGTATTCACCACCCTACATCACACCACGTGGCAATCTGGTAGAGGCAATCTCAGAAGCCATACAACAGAGTTACGGTGTAACACCCGAACTCTCTACCACTGGCGGCACTTCCGATGGCCGCTTTATTGCCGACATCTGCAAGCAAGTGATTGAATTCGGGCCACTCAACGCAACCATTCACAAGCTTAACGAATGTGTTGCAGTCGCTGATATCGAGCCATTGAAAGACACTTACCGCATCACATTAGAAAAACTGCTCACACCATGATTCACTATCCACGATTGACCGAAGAGCTTTTTACCATTCGTGACTGGCTACGCTTCACCGTCAGCCGCTTTGAAGAGTCTGGCATTTTCTTCGGTCATGGTACTGACAATGCCTATGACGAAGCTGTTTGGCTCATCATGAGTGGACTGCACTTGCCGATGGATACGCTGGAAAATTTTCTTGATGCCGTGATTACGGAAGCAGAACGTAAGCATTTAGCCCATCTCATAGAACGCCGCATCACCGACCGTACCCCCACGGCCTATTTACTCAGGGAAGCATGGCTCAAAGGTTTTAAATTCTACGTAGATGAACGCGTGATCGTGCCTCGCTCATTCATTGCAGAGCTGCTTGAAAATGGCCTGAGCCCTTGGATTGAGTATCAGGAAATGGTTGAAAGCGCTGCCGATATCTGCACGGGTAGTGGCTGTCTCGGCGTGCTGATGGCACATGCATTCCCCAATGCTGCGATAGATGTAATCGATATTTCGCCAGACGCAATCGCCGTTGCCAACATCAATATTGCCAACTACGGTTTGCAAGACCAGATCAGCGCGATTCAATCTGACATGTTTAGCGCACTCAGCGGCAAGACCTACGACTTGATTATCAGCAATCCACCTTATGTGGATGCGCCATCCATGGCACAACTACCGCAAGAATACAGAAATGAACCTCAAATCGCTTTAGGTAGCGGTATTGCAGGGCTTGATCACACCCACACTATCTTGAACGAAGTTGGTAATTACCTGAATGATGGTGGTATTTTGGTAGTAGAAATCGGGCATAACCGCGATGCCCTGATTGAAGCCTATCCAGAACTGCCTTTTATCTGGCTAGAGGTTGAGTCTGGTAACGCGTTTGTGTTCTTGCTAACAAAAGAACAGTTGCTTCAACACTAATAGACATAGCACCTGACTAGCGCTTAGACTTACTACCTCGTTTTTGCTGCGGGCTTGGCACATCAGAGGCCTGCCTGATCCGCCTGTTTTGGGCAGGTTTCCTGGGTTTAGCTGCCTGAAAAGGTTTATTAGTTGGAGTAGCAGACTTATCGGCTTCTTGTCTGGTCTTGGTTACTCTTCTTGGATTGCGCTGGTTCGCTACTGCCTCAGCATCTGCGGTGACAGCTTCAGTTTTGCGTGATTTAGGTGTGAACGGTTGCGAAGCCTTCTCTATCTCACGTGCGGTGCGTTGCTTGAATGGCACATGCGGCGCTTCCAAACCAGCCCATTCGAGCAGATTAACAACCTCTTTCGGCTCAAGCTCCATCATCATGCCGCGCTTGATACGCGGTGGTAGGTTAATCGGGCCAAAACGTACACGCATGAGACGGCTAACTGGCAATGCAAACGCCTCAAACAGGCGACGCACTTCGCGATTGCGACCTTCGCGCAGAATGACCTGATACCAGTGGTTTGAACCCTCGCCACCTTGTGGACTGATCACATCAAAACTAGCGGGGCCGTCATCCAACTCGATACCTTGGGTAAGTTGCAACATTTGGCCTTCGGTCAATTCACCGAAAATACGCACGGCATATTCGCGCTCGACTTCATAACGTGGATGCATGAAACGATTCGCTAATTCACCAGACGTAGTGAATATCAGCAGGCCGGAAGTGTTGATGTCCAGACGACCAATCGCTATCCATTTCGCGCCTTTAACCTTGGGTAATTTATCAAACACGCTCGCCCGTTTTTCCGGGTCATCTTGGCTGACAATCTCGCCTTCTGGTTTATGGTAAATCAGTATTTTAGGTAAGGCTGGCTCAAACGGCAGACTGACTGGTCGGCTATCAATCCGCACAATATCGTTAGGCACAACACCTGCGCCCACTTGTGCAACTTGGCCATTAATGGTTACTCGGCCACTGGCAATCAGCGTTTCCATATCGCGGCGTGAGCCTATGCCAGCCAATGCCAACAGCTTGTGCAGGCGCTGTGGTACTGCATCGGGATCAAAAAGAACAGGTTTGAATTTTACAGCGCCTGGGTCACGCTGCTGTTTAAAAGGACGAGCCATGAGAGATTGCCAACTAAATAATTAAGGCATTTTACCGCAGATAGTGGAGAAACTCTGATTTAACGCGATTACAGCAAGATGTTTGCTGCTAGTTACTAGAAAACCAAAAGCACAAACTATAGGTCTAGCTGAATCTCAGCCTGGGTAAACGTTTCCATAGGTGGCAAATCAGCCAGCGAAGTTAAGCCTAAATCATCCAGAAAAGTTTTAGTCGTTGCGTAGAGTGATGGCCTGCCAGGCACGTCACGCTGGCCGATGACATCAACCCAGTTACGTTCAATCAGTTGGCGCATGATGTTGGGGTTGACTGCCACGCCACGGATTTCTTCAATATCGCCACGGGTAACGGGTTGGCGATACGCAATAATCGCCAGTGTTTCCAGCGCCGCACGCGAGTAACGCTGTGGGCGATCTGGATTTAAACGTGCCAGAAAACCCGCATACTCCTCACGCGCTTGAAAGCGCCATCCACTGGCCACTTGCACTAACTCCATAGTGCCTGATTGCCAGTCAGTTTTCAGTTCATCCAATAACATGCGCAATGTCGCACGTTCCATGCGCTCAACAAAAAGGCGCAACAAATCATCTAGCGACAATGGCTCGCCTGCCGTCAGCAATGCAGCCTCGAGGATATTTTTCATTTGCTGGATGTTTTGTGTCTCTGTGGTCATATTAATTAAACCAATTGCAGATAAATCGGTGAAAACGCAGCCTGCTGTGTAATCTTGAGCAAGCCTTCGCGCACAAGCTCCAGTATCGCTAAAAAGCACACCACCAGCTTCGGCAGGCCATCATGCTCCACATCAAAAAGCTGGATAAACTCGAGCAAATTATCATTTTTCAGGCGGCGTAAAACATAGCTCATATGCTCACGCACTGAAAGCTCAGCGCGGCTTACCTTGTGGTGCGCATACTGGCTTGCCCTATGCAATACTGATTGCCAGGCTGCCATCAGGTCATCCATAGAAACCGTTGGCAATTGCACTTCTGTGATTTGCTGCAAATAGGCTTGGGCAACCAGAATATCGCGGCCAACTTGCGGCATGGCATCAAGATTTTGCGCTGCCAGCTTAATGGATTCGTACTCCATTAATCGCCTCACCAGCTCAGCGCGAGGGTCATCCTCTTCTTCCACAGCAGCTGGTTTGGGTAGCAACATGCGTGATTTGATTTCAATCAACATGGCAGACATCAGCAGGTAATCTGCGGCCAGTTCAAGTTTAAAGCCTGCCGTGAGTTGGCGCATTTTCTCGACATAATCCATATATTGGCGTGTGAGTTCAGCCATAGGGATATCAAGAATATTGAGGTTATGTTTGCGTATCAGGTACAGCAATAAATCAAGCGGGCCCTCGAAGGCATCCAGATAGACTTCAAGCGCATCGGGCGGAATGTATAAATCCTGGGGAATAGACTCTAGCTGCTCACCGTAGATACGCGCATCGATTGTCAGCTGAGTCTGCAAACATTCACCTCTTTTAATAAAGAATCAGAAATCGCTCAAGAGTAATTCAAGCCCATTGCATCACGCACTTCACGCATGGTTTCGCGTGCCTGTTTACGCGCCCGCTCGCAACCTTCAGCAACGATGTTTTTGACTAAGGTTGGGTCTTCTGCATACTGAGCAGCACGCTCTTGGATAGGCTTCAACTCTTCCAGCACGCTTTCTATCACTGGTTGTTTGCATTCGATACAGCCGATACCAGCTGTGCGACAGCCTTCCTGCACCCAACTTTGTATTTTTTCGTCAGAATAAATTTCGTGCAATTGCCATACAGGACATTTCTCTGGATTACCTGGATCAGTGCGACGAACACGTGCTGGGTCTGTCGGCATAGTCTTGATTTTTTTAGCTACGACGTCTGGTGACTCACGCAATGAAATTGTGTTGTTGTATGACTTGGACATTTTCTGCCCATCCAAACCAGGCATTTTTGATGCGGGAGTGAGCTTATGTTCTGGTTCCAGCAGAATCATTTTGCCGCCGCCTTCAAGGTAGCCGAGCAGACGCTCTTTATCACCCATGCTCAAACCTTGCTGTTCTTCTATCATAGCGCGGGCTGACTCAAGGGCCTCGTCATCGCCGCTCTCTTGATAGCGAGTGCGCAGCTCCTCATACAAGCCACCACGCTTGCTACCCAACTTCTTGATGGCTGCCTTGGCTTTTTCTTCAAAGCCAACTTCACGTCCATAAATGTGGTTAAAACGGCGTGCGATTTCACGTGTGAATTCAATATGTGGAATCTGGTCTTCACCAACTGGCACTTGTGTAGCTTTATAGATCAGGATGTCCGCGCTTTGCAGCAGCGGATAACCAAGAAAACCGTAAGTGGAGAGATCTTTCTGCGCAAGTTTTTCTTGTTGGTCTTTGTAAGTTGGCACACGCTCCAGCCAACCTAAAGGTGTAATCATCGAAAGCAGGGTAAACAATTCGGCATGCTCTGGTACGCGAGACTGAATGAAGATCGTGGCATTGGCGGGGTCAACACCAGCAGCTAGCCAGTCTATGACCATTTCCCAGACGCTTTCTTCTATGATCTCTGGGGTATCGTAATGTGTGGTGAGCGCGTGCCAGTCAGCAACAAAGAAAAAGCATTCATGCTCATGCTGCAAACGCAACCAGTTTTTCAATACGCCGTGATAATGCCCAAGGTGGAGATTACCTGTGGGCCGCATGCCCGATAAAACCCGCTCAACCGCCATAGTGATTTACAAACTTAGAATGAAGATATACGCATTATAAGGGCAAGTGAGCGATTTTAGAGAAAAGCCAAATAGCGACTTAAAATATTTGGGTGTTCACAAAATCAGCCATTGGATAAAGCCTGCCACTATCTCAATAAACGGATGCAATATCTGCGATAACACACCAGTAAACAGCAAAATAATCAGGATGATAAAGCCATACTGCTCAACTTTTGCATAGCGATAAGCCAAGTGATTTGGCAAAAGGCTTACGGCAATACGGCCACCATCGAGCGGTGGGATAGGCAACAGATTAAGCACCATCAATACGATATTGATCATAATGCCCGCTTGCGCCATTAAGCCTGCTGGCGTTGCGAAACTACCCATATCAACAGAGTATTTATAAAGCACTGCCCAGAATAAGGCCATTACCAAGTTGGCCGCTGGGCCGGCAGCAGCTACCCACAACATGTCCTTTTTGGGATGACGTAATCTTGAAAAATTCACTGGCACGGGCTTCGCCCAACCAAACAAAATACCGCCCAATAGCAGACTGATTGCAGGAATCACAATGGTACCCACCAAATCGATATGCTTGATCGGGTTTAGGCTAATGCGTCCTTCTTCCTGCGCAGTCATATCACCAAAATATCTGGCTACGTAACCATGCGCAGCCTCATGCACTGTGATCGCAAAAATAACCGGCAATGCATAGATTGCGATTTTCTGAATGAAGGTCAATTCCATCATGATGTTTTATAGTCCAAAAGGTGCAGTGTCGCCAGCACCAGCACGTATGAGTTGAGGGGTTTCACCAGTGAGATCAATCACTGTGGTTGGCGTGGCAACACAGGCACCAGCATCAATCACCAAATCGACTTGATGCTCTAGGCGATCGCGAATCTCCCACGCAGCGTTCATGGGTTCATCGTCTTCTGGCAGCAACAAGGTCATGCTGAGGATAGGCTGATCCAGTTGCTCTAAAATAGCCTGCGTAACAGCATGCTCTGGCACACGTAGCCCCAAAGTACTGCGCTTTGGGTGCTGCAATCTACGAGGCACTTCACGCGTGGCTTTGAGGATGAAGGTATATTGGCCAGGCGTATTTGCCTTGAGCAGACGAAACTGGCTGTTATCGACTTGCGCATAGACTGCCAGCTCACTCAAATTACGGCACACCAGCGTAAATAGATGGTCTTCATCCACGCCACGAATGCTCCGAATACGATCCTGCGCTTCTTTATTGCCGAGCATACAGCCCAAGGCATAACTTGAATCTGTTGGATAGGCGATGACGCCGCCATTACGCAAGATTTCAACAGATTGGCTAATCAGCCGCGCTTGCGGGTTTTCAGGGTGAACTACGAAATACTGCGCCATTAGTGCAACTCGTTTTCTAAAGGTAAGGTTTCTATTGCTAATGTTTCTGCTGGCAATGTTTCCAGTAGTTTGGCTTCAGGCCAATCTTGCCATACAGGTATGCAGCCATGAGGCAGGTCGGGCAGGCTGCCCATATCAATATAACTATGGCCTGGACCATGATAATCAGAACCTTTTGACGCCGCAAAACCAAACATCCGGGCAAACTTGGCATATTCATCATATTGCGGCGGCGTATGACTGCCTGTCACCACTTCGATGGCTTTGCCGCCTAAAGCCCTGAATTCTTCCAATAGTAACAACATATTCGTACGCCCCAGATCATAACGCCCTGGGTGCGCAATCACAGCTACGCCACCAGCAGCGGTAATCCAGTTCACGGCGTCAGCCAGTTCTGCCCAGCGGTGTTCAACATAGCCAGGCTTACCCTTGACCAAATATTTCTTGAATACTTTTTTTGAGTCTTTTGCATAGCCTTTTTCAACCAGAAAGCGGGCAAAGTGCGTACGGCTGATAATTCCATGTGTCGCATAGGCATAAGCGCCTTCTAGGCTGCCATGAATGCCAACTTTATCCAATGACTCTGCCATAGCCTTTGCGCGTAGATGTCGGCCTTCGCGAATGGCGGATAAACCTTGAACCAAGGGCGAATAATCGGGGTCAATGTTTAAGCCAACGATATGCAAAGTACGTTTGCGCCAAGTTACGGAGATTTCAACGCCTGCGAGCAGCGTGATCCCTACTGTTTTTGCAGCAATTTTGGCTTCAGGCAAACCAGAAAGATCATCGTGATCAGTTAAAGCCATCACACGCACACCTTTGCTAGCTGCGTGCACCACCAACTCAGTGGGCGTAAGCAATCCGTCTGAAATGGTAGAATGGCAATGTAGATCTATCGGCGTGGGCATGGGTATAAGACTTGAATACTTGCACTTGGTTGCTTGTGACTAGTGCGCAATCATAGCAAAATAGCGTTGTCGCTCATACTCATGCTACTTTTAGATTTTTCTTTGGTAGCTGTTGCATTCAATTTAAGGCATTTATGAAGTTTCTTTTTGATCTCTTTCCCGTCATCCTGTTTTTTGTGGTGTTCAAATTCTTTGGCATTTACCCAGCCACAGCAGCGGCCATGGTAGCCACGATTATCCAGATCATCTGGATGAAGCTCAAATACGGAAAAATTGAAGGCACACTGATTGCCAGCGGCCTGATTATCGTCGTGTTTGGTGGTGCGACTTTGCTACTGCACGATGAGAACTTTATTAAGTGGAAACCTACCGTGCTCTACTGGGTATTTTCTATCGCCTTGGTCGTGGCCAATCTGGCATTTAAAAAGAATCTGATTCGTGGCTTGATGGAAAAACAGATCAGCTTGCCTAACAACATCTGGAACAAACTTAACCTGGCCTGGGCTTTGTTTTTCTTGGTGTTGGGTTTTATTAATCTGTATGTAGCATTCAATTACTCAACTGATCATTGGGTAGATTTCAAGCTGTTTGGCACGACTGCGCTGATGTTCATTTTTATCATCGGCCAGGGCTTGATACTCAACAAATACATTAGCGAAGAAACACCTAAATAATGTGGTACATGATTATTACAGAAGACTTCCCTGACAGCCTTGCCAAGCGCACTGCAGCAAGGCCTGAACACTTGGCGCGTTTAACCAAATTACACGAAGAAGGTCGCCTGCTTCTCGCTGGTCCTTTGCCTGCGATAGATAGCATAGACCCGGGTCCAGCAGGTTATACAGGTAGCCTGATTGTGGCTGAATTTGATAATCTGACCGCCGCTGAAATATGGGCGAATGCTGACCCTTTCTTGGCAGCGGGTGTCTATGCAAAAGTATCAGTCAAACCATTCCGCAAAACCCTGCCTAACTAAGTATCAAAATTACCCACACATAATGATAGAAGAATTAAAAAGACGTTTAGCCACACTTGAACCAACGACTATTGAAATCAGTGACGATAGTGCTTCGCATGCGGGTCATGCTGGCAATACAGGCGGCGGACACTACAGCCTATATATCGTAAGCTCGCATTTTTACGGAAAATCCCACATAATCCGACATCGTATGGTTTACCAAGCACTTGCAGACCTGATGACATCTAAAATACATGCACTGAGCATTCGTGCAAAGTCGCCAAATGAATTATAAATACTGCACTTAATTACTAAAATTACTGAAGGAATCACGCATGAAATTTTCTAACTTTTTGACGATTGGCCGTGTATTTGCGGCAATCACCTTATCAGCATCAATGATGTTGCCCGCAGCACAAGCGGCTGATGGCGTTATTGCTACAGTCAATGGCAAGCCAATCAAACAATCTGTTTACGATTTTATCGTTAAGGATGCTACTGCCCGCGGTCAAAATGTTGATGACAACACACGTAACGTCATCATCAACAAATTAGTCAGCAGCGAATTAGTAGCGCAAGAAGCGCAGCGCATTGGCCTGGACAAACAACCTGACTACATCGCACGCCAAGAACTTGCACAACGTGAATTATTGGTAAACGCGTTCCTGGCTGATTACATCAAGAAGAACCCAGTAAGCGATGCTGATACAAAAGCTGCCTACGATGATTACAAGAAACAACTGGGCGACAAAGAATACAGCGCAAGCCATATTCTGGTCGCTACAGAAGCTGAAGCAAAAGACGTGATTGCACAGCTTGGTAAAGGCGGTGACTTCGCAAAAATCGCTAAAGACAAATCTAAAGACCCGGGTTCACAAGAAAAAGGTGGTGATTTAGGCTGGTTCTCTCTAGGTGGCATGGTGAAACCGTTTGGCGATGCAGTATCTAAACTGCAAAAAGGTGGCATCACACAAACACCAGTACAAACTCAATTTGGCTGGCACGTTATCAAGCTGAACGATATTCGTGATGCACAACCACCAGCTTACGAAAAAGTAAAAGATGACTTGCAAAAACGCCTGCAACAACAAAAATTGGAAAAACTGTTGAGCGACCTGCGCGCTAAAGCAAAAATCACTGATACTGCTGTCAAGAAATAATCTGGCACTCACGTAGTGATACCCAAGCAAAAAACCCGCAAATGCGGGTTTTTTGTTATCTTGATGGTGAAGGTTTAGGCAAGCTAACCAATTAACAGTCATCTAAACATAACAACTTTATCTCGTAAAAATAACTCAACGCTTATGATCAACAAAATTCGTTCCTTACCCATATTTGGCAAATCCAACATTTTGTCTTTCACTGGTGGGTTTGTTGATGTAGTGAGTTTCGTCGCCTTATTTGGGCTATTTGCCAATCACATGACTGGCAATATCGTGATGATAGGCGTATCAGTCAGTAACTCTTCTAATGGCTTAGTATCAAAATTACTGGCCATCCCTGTATTTATCATCACCGTGGCAGCTACACGCCTTGTGATTACGCATTACGGCTCGCAATCAAGGCGACTGATTATTTTGTTGTATATGCTGCAGGCAAGCTTTTTGACTTTTTTCATGCTGAGTGGGTGGTATGCCAGCCCAATATTGAATCCAGACAACTGGCTTGCCCTTGTAACGGGGATATTCGCTGTCATGGCCATGGGTATACAAAACGCACAATCACGCCTGATTGAGCCGGGCCAAGTCCCTACTACGATTATGACGGGCAACATGACGCAAGCCGTGATTGATTTTGTAGATATCGTCACCAAAAATCCTGTAACTGCAAACGATGCTGCCAAGCGTTTTGCTATTTATGGCCCTGCGATTGTCGCCTTTATGATAGGCGCTATCGCGGGCGCTTTTCTCTACAAATACTGGTCTTTTGCTTGCTTACTCGTCCCCATCTTGGCGCTGATTTACCTAGCTGCCACCTATCCTAAAGAGCCACCAGCTTAATTAAAGCAGGCTCAAAACTTTCCACTCATGCCAATGATTTATTGAGCATGGATTCCAGCACACGAATCGGCGCAGTTTGCGGGTTATAAAGCGCATCCACTGGGAGATAAAAAGTCTGCTCCATCATGTATTGACCTGCCATTGCAGCGTGTAATACTTGGTCAGAAAACACAATCCAAGTACTTCCTGGTGGGAAATCCACATGCTGTTGTGGTGCGTTTTTCTGATACTCGATATCCCACTTCACTTTGTCATGTAGTTGCAGCATGAGATGATCGTAAGGCGTGCGACGTTTCTTGGTGATATTTAAGACATGCATGAGTTTTGCCTGACCTGGCAACATCGATTTAGTATCTGGCAAATATTTAGCCGCCATATCAATAAACGGTTCACCTACTCGCCATTGGCGAGGCCTGCCATCAGGATTGATATTCGTAAAGACACGCAATAAACGCAGCCCCTGTGTAGGGTTCGAAGGAAAAGCGTCCGCATGCAAACGGCTATCATCTTTGCGGTAAGAGCTCTTGCGGTTTTCTACCTCGCATGGCCTAAAGCTTGTATTTGCTGGCTGTAAATATGGCGTGTATTCAGGATATAGCGTATGAATTAATGCCGTTGTTTCAGTGGCGTAGCGATGAATCATCCGCTGCAAAGCATTAAGCTCTTCTTCATTACCTATAGCGCCCTTCAATCCACCATTTGGCCGTAATGAAATATTCTTAGATTTACCATCCGACCATGCAGGTGAAAGAAAACGCTTTTCATCTTCCTTGAGGCTAAAAGTCAGTGCAGGCATGAAAATAACACCGCCCCCCTCAAGTGCACTCACTGCACGATGCCTGAGTGCTTTATCAATATCCGGACGCCAACTCTCAAAATCGAATGTGTGCAATATGTTCATACTCAGCCTATTCTAGAGTCACAAAAATTTGCGGGTAACAGCTTGTGACAACTGTTCATAATCAATACTACTATTATAAAGCTGCGCTGAAATACGTAGCCATAACTGTCTATTGATCGCAAAAAATGGCACTTCAATTCTGTTTTCATGCCAGAGCGTATCTCGCCATTGATCCGCTGTTTCTTGGGTAGCCTCACCATTAAACGGCATAGGCAAAGTTACCATACTGCCAAACATCGCAGGCTTTGCTGGCAAATCGACATGCCAATCTGCCGCAAGTTGCTGCGCCATTACAATCGCAAAATTGTGAAGTTTCTCTGGTATTTCATCACCACCTACACTTTTATAAAAATCTATCGCAGCACTAATTGAAAGCCATGCGCTGACATCTCGCGTGCCAACCCAATCAAAGCTTTGAGGAAAGCCAACATCCGCATGCAGAGAAATAGACATTGGCTGCAAAAAATCGCGCGCATGTGGCGCTGCCCATAAGAATGCACAGCCCTTGGCAGCGAATAACCATTTATGGCAATTACCCACATACCAATCAGCATCTATTGCATCAAGGTTAAGCGGCAACATTCCTGGTGCGTGCGCCCCATCCACTAAAGTCTTCACACTATGTGCACGACAAATTACCAGCATTTTCTCTAAGGGGTAAATAATGGCGAGAGGCGATGAAACATGGTCAAGCACGGCCATTCTGGTATTGGGGCTAATTGCTTTCGTGAATGCCTGCAGTATTTCGTTTTCATCTTCTAGCGGAAATGGCACTTCAAATTCCCGCACAGTAATTCCAAATTGACGAGCAACAAAATAAGCCGCATTTTTTACTGCAGGATACGCATGATTGGCTAGCAATAGCTCATCACCTGCCCGCCATGGAAAAGAACGTAACACTGCGTTAATGCCTGCTGTAGCATTCTCGACAAAGGCTAAATCATCAGGATTAGCCCCCAGAAAACCCGCTAAATCAGCGGCTGCCTTCCTAATTAAATCTGGCAGTTGCCTGACAAAAAAATCGACAGGCTGACGTTCCATCAGGGCGCGGTAATCTTGCTGACTCTGTAATACAACTTTCGGGGTTGCGCCAAATGAGCCATGATTCAGAAAAGAAATCTCATCATCTAGCATCCAGTGCTTGCGCATTTCCAAGCCCGCATTAAACTCTGATTGATGATTCCATTTTGACTGCATTTTTTACCTGACTATATTTATTAAGTACAACCCAATTTATAACGATTATGCAAACCATCTATTACGAAGTCTCCCTGCACTCAGCTACAGCTCACTTGTTTGAAGTCACTTGCCTGATTAGCAAGCCTGATCCAGATGGTCAAATAGTATCGCTTGCCGCATGGATACCTGGCAGTTATTTAATCCGCGACTTTGCTAGGCATATCGTGAAGATAAGCGCCATCATTGAGCATAAAGGCAAGCGCGAAAACATTGCCATCCAAAAGCTGGATAAGCACACCTGGCATTGCGCGCCGTGCAATACTCCGTTGCGTATTACGTATCAGGTCTATGCGTTTGATATGTCTGTGCGCACTGCTTATTTTGATACCGAACGCGCTTACTTTAACGGTACCAGCCTATTTTTAAAAGTACATGGCGCTGATCAAGCAACTTGTGAAGTAAAGCTGAATTCACCCCCAAAACCTTATCAACACTGGCAAGTGGCGACTGCAATGCCTGCTGTAAAAATAGACAAACAAGGCTTTGGCCGCTACCAAGCCAGCAATTACGCTGAACTGATCGACTATCCCTTTGAAATCGGCAATCTGGCTGTCGCAGAATTTAAAGCTGCTGGCGTGCCCCATCGCATCGCGATTTCTGGCAAACATAAAAGTGATCTCAAGCGCATTTGCAAAGACCTGAAAACCTTGTGCGAATACCACATCAAATTCTTTGGCACCGCACCGTTCGAACAGTATTTATTCATGCTCTATGCCGCTGGCGATAATCAATATGGCGGTTTGGAGCACAGCAATTCAACCAGCCTGATATGCCCACGTAGTTGGCTACCTGTTAAAGATGAAACGCTGGATATTGAAAATTATCAGCAGTTTCTAGGGCTGTGTAGCCATGAGTATTTTCATGCATGGCACGTAAAACGCATGCGCCCTCAAGTATTTGAAAACCCTGATTTATCAAGCGAAGCCTATACCCGTTTGCTCTGGATATTCGAAGGCTTTACCGCCTATTACGACACCTTAGCAGTATTACGCGCAGGCCTAATGAGCCGTGAAGAATATCTAAAATCACTGAGCAAAGACATCACACGCTATTTGCGTACACCAGGGCGAAAACTACAAAGACTGGACGAATCGAGCTTTGATAGTTGGGTTAAATTATATAAACCTGACGAAAACACCCCAAACACACAAATCAGCTATTACCTCAAAGGCTCCTTAGTAGCACTAGCGCTGGATTTATCTTTACGCATAAAAAACCGTTCATTAGATGACGTTATGCGCGCCTTGTGGTTGCGCTATCAAACTAGGGGCAGTTTGCTAGGTGAAGATGAGATAGATGATTTTATCTTAGCCAGTACTGGCCAAAATTTGACTAGGTTATTAGATAGCACGGTGCGCGGCACAGATGACCCGCCACTGAAAAAGCTATTAGCAAAATTCGGAATCGCGTATGAAACCAAAGATAAAACCCCGAATGTCTTGCGAGAAATGCTAGGGCTTCAACTTAGCAGTGAAAATGAAACAAAGCTGGCAAACGTATTTACAGGCAGCCCCGCAGAACAAGCAGGATTAGCCGCAAACGATGTATTGATCGCAGTAGATAACATTAAGGTCAATGCAAAAAGCCTAAAGGATATTGTCGCTAAAAAACCTAATGGTGCTCATCTACAGACGCATTTTTTCCGCCGTGACGAACTCATGCTAACAACGATTATTAAACAAACAGAAACGCTGGATTACTGCAATCTAGTCATTAAACCCAAGCTTAATGCTGACACGGAAAAACTCTTAGAAGACTGGCTAGGCAGGTGAATGAAAGGCCTCAAAAAAACTTGAATTATGAGACCCCAACTTCAAAATTTAATGCGTGTGTTTCAGAGATCAGTTGAATCCGCCGTCGATAGTAGACTCTGATAAAAAGCCAATAAAGCCCTACTTTTATTGTTCTAAAAACTCCAACAGACTTAATTGTGTATCGCCATTAGTATCTAAAGAAACTTATAGAAATTTTTATACCAACTAACAAACTTGTCGATACCAACCTGTAAGGGCGTATCTGGCTTAAAGCCTACCCAGGCATCCAGCAAGCTGGTATCGGCAAACGTCGCTTTGACATCACCAGGCTGCATAGGCATGAAGATTTTTTCGGTAGTTTTACCTAACGCAGACTCCAGCGCCCCTATAAAGTCCATCAGCTTTTCTGCATTATTGTTGCCAATATTGAACACACGATAGGGGGCAATGCCCGTTGCTGGGTCTGGCTGGTCGCCATCATAAGTCGGGTTGGTAGTCGCGGTTTTATCCAACACACAGATGATACCTTCCACAATATCATCGATATAAGTGAAGTCACGCAGCATATCGCCGTGATTAAACACCTTGATTGGCTGATTATTTAAGATGGCATCTGCAAACAGGAAAGGCGACATATCAGGGCGTCCCCACGGGCCATAGACGGTAAAGAAACGCAGCCCTGTCGTCGGCAAGTCATAAAGATGGCTGTAGGTATGTGCCATCAATTCATTGGATTTTTTAGTCGCAGCATACAGGCTGGCCGGGTGGTCAACATTGTCATGCTCACTGAACGGCAATTTGGTATTGCCCCCATAGACACTGGAAGAACTGGCATAGACCAGATGTTGCACAGCATTGTGCCTGCAAGCCTCAAGAATATTGGCAAAAGCGACAATATTGCTGCTGATATAAGCATGTGGATTGGTGAGCGAATAACGGACGCCAGCTTGGGCTGCAAGGTGTACCACACGGTCAAACTTATGCTCATCAAACAATGCGTCAGTCAGGCTGGTATGGGCCAGATCGATTTTGATGAAGCTGAAATTCGCGGCCTGTGCGTGCTTGCTTATCTCGGCTAAGCGCGCGTCTTTCAGTGCGACATCGTAATAATCATTCAAGTTATCGACCCCGATGACCTGATCGCCACGATCAAGCAGACGCAACACAGTATGGAAGCCAATAAAACCAGCAGCACCAGTGACGAGAATTTTCATAGATTAAGCATTATCAAAAGAGTTGGTTGAGGATTCAGTGCCTAACAGACTGGCTAGCCTGGGCAATATAATAATCGCATTCTCGCGGCAATACTGCTGCCAGCCTTCAACATCTGTCCAGCCACTAAAAAAAATGAAGTCTAGCCCTGCACGGCCTGAGGACTGGTGGTCATATTTACTATCCCCAAAAAAGATAGCTGGTTTAGCTAGATTGCCGCTGGCTATCTCACGCGCCATGACTTGATCTTTGTTATCTGGGCTACCAAAAATACCAGCATCAAACAGCTGAGCCAAATTACGTTGTGCCAACAACCGACGCAACTCATCTTGGTCACCGCCTGAAATCATCATCCAACGAGTATGGGGCATAGATTTTTTCAATTCGTGCAGACCTAGTGCTACCTCACAGCCCAGTAAGCGCCGCTCTACCTCACGGCCGAAGTCAGCCAGTAAAAATTGAATATCAGCATCGCTGACTGGCTTATGCATGATTTCACGCAAGAAGTGATCGAACTTCACAAAGCGTGAGATGCCACCATATTCGACATGATAATCCACCAGCGCCTGTGATTGCTCGTGGCTGGCACCATAGTTTTGTGCTGTGGCGTAATAGGCCTGAATCTTGAGCTGGTTTGAGTTGAGTACCACTCCGTCACAATCAAACACTAGTGTTTTGTATCGGCTTAAATCAGTCATGACGGCTTGTATTCTGCGTAAGGCGCATATAAAAAATCTGTATCCAGCCCTAGACTAGATACAGATTTGATTATCATGACACTAAAAATCAAGCAGGCTTGATGGCACTGGCTTCGCGCGCCAGCTTGGTAATGTGTGCCCAGTTCTTGGAGTTGACCGCATCGGCTGGTGTGAGCCAAGTACCGCCACAAACCACAACATTTGGCAGAGCCAAGAACTGTGGTGCTGATTCAACGGTAACGCCACCCGTTGGGCAGAATTTCACATCAGTGAATGGGCCAGCAAAACCCTTGAGCAAATTGATGCCGCCTACCGCTACTGCAGGGAATAATTTGAGGAAGTAATAATCATCGGCATTCGCCATCATGATCTCGCTACCAGTAGAAACACCTGGCAACAAAGGCAAGCCGATCTGGCGAGCTGCCTTGCCCAATTCACTGGTGTAGCCAGGGCTAACGGCAAAGGTACAGCCTGCATTACGAGCCGCATACGCATCCGCAATACTGCGCACAGTACCTGCACCAAGAATTGCCTCAGGCACAGCTTTGGCAATCGCTTCCATCGCTTGCAGAGCTACTGAAGTACGCAATGTCACTTCTAATACCTTGATGCCGCCCTCAAGTAAGGCCTCGGCCATTGGCACTGCATCTTCAACCCTGTTGATGACGATGACTGGAATCACTGGGCCGTAGTTAGCTAAATCTAATGTATTCATATCTTGAAATGACCTGTTGTTGATTAAGTAAATAATTTCGTTGAAACTATCTGTTTCAGAATTGTGCGAGAACAAGGCGCCTGAGCGAAGACAGTACAATAAGTACGGCAAGCGAAGGCAACGCAGTTATCGCTCAATTCTGAAGCAGATTATAGCCAGGTGACTGCGCCTTGCTCGGCGCTGAGTGCATGCCTACGCATACCGCCAAACAATTCACGACCCATACCATGGCCATTACCATTACGCTGTTGATCACTCATGTGTACAATCTCGCGCTCTGCCCATTCATCGGAGTCGACCAATGCGTTCAAGGTGCCAACAATACTATTCAAGCGAATGATGTCGCCATCGCGTACCTTGCCCAATGGGCCGCCCATATTCACTTCAGGGCTGACATGAATCGCTGCAGGAACTTTGCCTGAAGCACCACTCATACGGCCATCAGTCACGATTGCAACCTGGAAACCTTTGCTTTGTAGTACAGATAATGGGGGCGTCAGTTTGTGCAATTCTGGCATACCGTTGGCACTCGGGCCCTGGAATCGAACCACGGCAATAAAGTCACGCTCTAGGTCGCCGCGCTCAAACGCTGCCAGCAATTCTTCCTGACCATTAAAAATAATGGCAGGTGCTTCAACAATCTGGCGATCTTCTGGCACTGCAGACGTCTTGATTACGCCACGGCCCAGATTGCCAGTCAGCAACTTCATACCGCCAGACTCACTGAATGGCTTCTCGGTATTACGCACGATGGTGTCGTCAGGTGTCTGCTCAGGTAAATCAACCCAGATCAGGTCTTTTTCGAACAAAGCTGGCTGCTTACAGAAATCACGCAAACCACCTATCACAACCGAGGAAACATCAGCATGCATATAGCCAGCATCTATCAGCTCGCGAATAACGAAAGCTGGGCCGCCTGCATTCTGGAACTCATTAACATCAGCTTTACCATTTGGGTAAACGCGCGCCAACAATGGTGTGTTGTCTGAAAGATCAGAGAAGTCTGTCCAGTCGATAATAATGCCGGCAGCCCGCGCTACAGCGACCCAGTGAATCAGGTGGTTGGTAGAACCGCCAGTAGCCAGCAAGGCCACCATTGCATTCACGATCACACGCTCATCAACCATCTGGCCGATGGGCGTGAAACGCTGGCCTTGTGTAATAGATAACACTGCACGCACAGCTTCACGGGTCAATTCTTCGCGCATGCCAGAATGTGGATGGATAAACGCAGCGCCTGGCACATGCAGACCCATGGCTTCAAGCAGCATCTGGTTACTATTGGCCGTGCCATAGAAAGTACAGGTGCCAGCACCATGGTACGCAGCAGATTCCGACGCCAATAGCTCCTCACGCCCCACCAGACCTTGCGCATACTTCTCGCGCACTTTTGATTTGGTTGTGTTGTCGATACCCGTGCTCATCGGGCCAGCAGGCACAAACACACAGGGCAGATGACCAAAATGCAAAGCACCAATCAACAGACCAGGCACGATTTTGTCGCAAACGCCCAATAATAAAGCGGCATCAAATACGTCATGGGATAAACCAACAGCTGTCGCCATCGCAATCGTATCGCGTGAAAACAGGCTGAGTTCCATGCCAGGCTCACCTTGTGTGACGCCATCACACATGGCTGGTACACCACCAGCCACTTGCACTGTAGCGCCTAGCTTGCGGGCTTCATCACGAATAATCGCTGGGAAAGTCTCATACGGCTGATGCGCAGAAAGCATATCGTTATAAGCGGTTATCACGCCAATATTCTTGGCTTTTTCTGCCACCACACGGAATTTATCGCTAGTTGGTAAGGCAGCAAATGCATGAGCCACATTGGCACAGCCAAGCCTATCAGCCCCTCTAGGCGTGGTAATCGCATGATTAACACGCTGCAGATACGCCTTGCGCGTAGGCGCGCTACGTTCTTGTATGCGCTGTGTCACTTCGATCAGGGATTGTTTCATCAGATGTGATTTATAGAATTAAATTAGTCTTTGATTATCCTTAATGAGAGCATTACCGTCAAATTAAAGCTTGACCATCATTTCATGCACTGCTTGTTTTAGCATTTGCTTAGAATAGCCATCTAAAGACTTTTCCTTTAATGAAAATATAACGTTAAATCTATTGGATAGATGTTTTGGCTTCCAATGCGTGTAGTTTCCAGAGGATTTTGGATAAACCCCAATAAAAGGGGTATTACAAGCACAAGCAACATGAACAAGGGACGTATCAGGCGTGATCAAAAAATTTAATAGTTTAATGAAGCTAACAATAAACATAATGTTATCTTTTGGCGGTAAAACAAAAACTTTTGAACTTCCCATAGAGTCAGCTAAACGCTTCATCTCAGCTAATGTTTGATGTGTTGCCAATAGAAAAACATTAGCATCTGGTTTTTCGTTCAATATTTGCTGGCACAATGCTATGCAATCTTCTGATTTCAGTCGCCGATCTACATGACTACTAAACAAATTAATACCCACATTAACACCTTGCTTAATATTTGCATTTGCCCACTGTCGTTGTTCGGCATTTGGATTTAATCTATAGAAATAATCATCCCTATTTAATTTGGCGCCTAATGCTGTTGCTATACCTAAATAAATCTCAGAGATTGGGTGTGTAACATCAACCTTACTCATCACATCGTATAAATCTAGTGATTTGGCATCGACTCCATAACGATTATTCTTAAAACTACTGGATACCCAAGTAGGACGGATTAATCGTATCGCAATAATCGCGTGCCAAATTAAATCATGGTACAAATCGACTACCATAGATAGCTTTCTTTTCCTCAACTTCATCAATACTGCTATACGGGCAAGCAATGATTTGGGGAAAATCAGTACCTCATCAACATCTGGATTTTGTATAATTACATCATAATTTGCCTTGCTCGCCAGTACCATGATGTGGCTATCTGGATAATACTTACGTAAGACATGAATCAATGGAGTCGTTACAATCATGTCGCCAATTCGGTCATAGCGCATGACAAGGATACTTTTTACTGATTGATGGCTAAGCGGTTGAGGAGATTCTTTTTTGCATAGCCTGCGCATAGCCCATGCTTTAATTTTGACTTTCAAAGACAATTTTTTATTAAAATTCGCCATAACCACACTAAATCTCTATCCTTGTTAACAATATAAAACCTAGCCGTACGCTAAAAAAGGGGCAGAAAAATACTTCTGTTATTAAGGTTGACAAAAAAATAAACTATTGAAGTAAGCTGCCAAGTATATTAAAAATTGTAATTGAAAGCCTCATGCGTATAAATACAACAATCACAAATCCAGAGCGTATTCTCATTTTTAGTCACGATAATAAAATCGGAGATGCCGTCTTACTAAATAGCTTGATTAAACCGCTGAAGCAACAATGGGTAAGTTGCCTTATTGATGTTGCTGCGGGAAAAAACAACGCCGCTATCTGGCAAGCAAACCCAGACATTAACAAAGTATTTATCATCCCCAGTCGTAGCGTATTAACACGTTTCTGGTGCGGCCTGAAGTTGAGCAGGAGCAATTATTCAATAGCGATTGTAACAAGCGGGGAACATCAAGGTAAAAGTTTCTCAATCATGAGGTGGGCCGCTCGGATAAAGCGAATTTTATGGATAAGTACAACACCTGTAGGCAGAAAGAACGACATATTAATAATAAGAAACTGGGACGATGGTCATTTTCTTGATAGATGCCAAGCCGTTTTAGATACTATTCTTAGCGCCCCAGTTAAAGTTAAACCTCAGCTAAGCTTGCCTCAAGATTCTATAAATTTTGCAAATGAGTATTGGAGAAATACCCACTCATCAGACTACACAAAGATTTTACTGAATTCTGGCGCAAGCGGAGATGATCGACGTTTATCCCCCCCCAAAGTACTACTAATTTGCGACTCTATTTTCGCTATAGCCCCAAAAGTCTTATTACACATCATATCTCAAAACACAAAACATGCTTCCGACTTAAAAAAGGAGCTTAACTCATCAAAACACTCAAACCAAATATTCATCACTCCGCCCAAGAAAAATATTTTAGACGTTGCTGCACTTATTCGTGATTGCGATGTTTTAATTAGCCCAGATACCTTCGCAATTCATATTGCGTCGGCATTCAACACCCCAGTCGTTGCGATTTTTATAGCCCCTGCTGCAATCATTAGCTGGAGCCCTAAATCAGAAATAAATCGCTTATTAATCGCAAATAAAAAAGTGGATAACATTGACCCCAATCAAGTCGCACGAGCCACAAGAGACATTATTAACACTTTAAATTTCCATATTGATAAATCTCAAAGCATATAAGGTATAAAATACATATACGCTTATAATTAAGCCCTCTTCATTTCAACCTTAGTAAATACTTATGAAGGTCAGTGGTTACACATTTATCAAAAATGGCACCTTACTGGGATATCCATTTATTGAAAGCATTCAATCATTATTGCCGCTCTGCGATGAACTCATTGTAGTAGTTGGTAAAAGTGAGGACGATACGCTTGAGAGAGTTAAGAACATTCCGTCAGATAAAATCAAAATTATCGAAACTCATTGGAATGAAAAAATGCAGGACAGAGGTTTCGTATATGCCCAGCAGAAAATGATTGCTCAATATGCATGCACGGGCGACTGGGCATTTTATCTTGAGGGTGATGAAATATTGCACCAACAAGACATTGAAACAATACGCGCAAGCATGCAAAAGCATTTAAAGAACCCAGAAGTTGAGGCATTAGTTTTTGATTACAAGCATTTTTACGGCAGCCCTGACTGGCTAGCAATTAGCCCAGGTTGGTACCGCAGAGCACCTCGCATTATTCGAAACACAATACGTAGCTGGGCACCAGATGGTCTATATTTTGTAATCATGGACAAAAACAAGCATGGCAGATATCCCAAAGCCGCTTTGGCAAATGCCTCAATTTATCATTATGGACATGTCAGAAACATTGCAGCAATGCGAGAGAAAAATCAGCGTGTTGGACACTATTGGGGCCATAACCACCCACTTTTTGACGGTTATCAAATTGATGCCCAAGCATTAAAACCATTTACTGAGTCGCACCCTGAAATTATTTGTACTTGGCTTAGAACTGAAGCAGAACAAAGCTACCACCAGAATCCAAATTACCAAGCCACACGTAGAGAAATTAAACACAGATATGCGATGAAACTAGAGAATTTATTTGGCTGGGAGTTGAGCAAAAAACATTATAAATTAGTAAAAGAAACCAATTGACTAAACACATCCAACAACTCAACCAGACAATATTACCGTGGCTCATCATAGCTGTTTGTTTTAGTTTTCCATTTGGAATAGGTGCTATCAATATCACAATAGGCATATTGTTTTTAGCTTGGTTATTTTCTGGCGAGTGGGAAACCAAGTACCAGCGAATAATTCAGAATCCAGCGTCAACTATTGCTATTGGACTATTTGTTTTATACGGCCTTGGAATGGTTTATTCCAACGTTGACTGGCATACAAAATCCATGTGGTGGTTTAGATATCACAAATTACTTTACATACCCATCGTCATCAGCATAATCACCTCAGACCGCCACAGAAATTATGCGATTAATGCTTTCTTAATTAGCTCAATTATCACCCTCACAGCCTCTTACTTAATGTGGGGTGGGCTAATTACTCCTAAAGACCTTACGCAAGGTTATATCGTATTTACCAACCGCATATACCAAAGCATACTTATGGCGTTTGCAATGTTTCTAATGCTGATGAAGGCAAAAAACCTCACGGGTTACTTCAGACTCACATGGCTTATTTTCTCAGCTCTGGTAATTTTCAATATATTATTTTTAGTCAATGGTCGCACAGGCCAAGTCTTAGCATTTGTTTTATTAGCACTTTTTTCTTATCAAACATGGGGGAAAAGAGCAATAATTGGCTTTAGCATTGCAATATCAATTACATTGACATGCCATCAATTTTTACCAGATTCCAGACTCACCGTAATTGGCAAAGAAATATCAAGCCACCATGCCAACGTAGTAGAAACATCATCAGACCAGAGAATTGAATATTATACAAACACGCTAATCTTAATTAAAAGGCATCCATTTTTGGGAGGAGGAACGGGGAGTTTTGAACAAGAGTTTAGCCAACTAGCAACATCTAAACATCTTGCTATCGATCATTTAGTTAACCCTCACAACCAATTCCTACTTATTACTCACGAGCTTGGCATTGTTGGACTTTTCGCGTTAATGGCATTTTTCACCACTCAGTGGCGTACTGCCAGCCAACTAAAAAAAACTAGTTACGGTACAGCAATGAAAGGACTCATTGTTACGATGGTAATAGGGTCGCTGTTTAATTCACTTTTACTAGACGCCGCAGAAGGAAAGTTTTTTTGCGTACTTGCAGGTGTCCTACTTAGTGCTTATATACCAAAAAGCAGTAGCCTTGTTGCTGATACCCCCAATCCCAGCATCAGTAACAAGAATTAAGAAGGTAGCCTAGAAGTTTTTCGATGGTCTAGCCAGCAAGCCCAAACAAACACAAAGATTAAATTAGAGTGCAATTCCGCATGAAATGCTTAAAACGCTTTTTGATTAAAGAGGCAATAGACTCGATTTCTCAATCAATTGCTCATCCTATTCACTCTAACAAATCTATATATTTGCCAGAAAAAGGAATACCTAAACTGGGATGGCGTGCATTTCGCAGATTATTAGCATATCGGTTAAGCGGACAAAAAAAATACTTGGTCAAGCATATAAAGCCGCAATGGAAAAAATGTTTATGGCTTTATTATGATATTCCACAAATTGGGGATGCCTTAATGGATCTGGCGCCAAGATCACTACTTAATGAACATGGTATTCAAATTGATTTATTCTGCCCAATACATATCGCGTCACTGTTTGCTGACGACCAATGGCTGAATAGGGTTGAATCAGACAAGTCCAAGATTAATGCAAAGCAATATGACTTTGTGATTGTATCAAGCATGAAATGGCGATCCATTCGCCACAAAATTTACTATGCTTGGTACCTGCCATGGTTAAGTATATTTGGTAAATTTTCTGGTCCTGAAATTAATCGCTCACTTTATTCAACAAAAAAAATTGTTGAATTATTGAACACAACACTTACCCGTGCGCAACTTTCCTATCATGCACACCAAAAACTCAGCTTAACGAAAATTACAGAACATTCAATAAACAACGTAGATGTAACAACAATTGCCATAGGAGGTGCAGACTCCACCAGAACTTATAGGCACTGGTATGAGGTTGTTTTAGAGCTTAAAAAAATGGATAAAAAAAAGGTAGTGCTCGTGGGTAGTGAAAATGGTGTTTCTTATGCGGAAAAAATACTATCGTTAGAAGACGATACCTTTGAAATAAAAAACTTGGTGGGGGAAACCAGCCTAAAAGAATGTCAAAAAATCATGCAAGAATCATCCCTCATCATTGCTGCAGATGGCGGTTTAATGCATCTTGCGATCAGCACAAATAAACCTGTGCTCTCATTATTCAATAATGCCATCAATCCTATATGGCGGCTGCCAGATGAATTACTCGCCCTGTCAATTCAGGCAAAATCTCGCGACATTAATACGATTCTCCCAGAAGACATTATTAACATGGTCAAAACAGCCCAGCAGCATTCCGCCTAATGCAAAATGCATTTATATAGAACTTGGGACTGACGTGGATTAGATCCTAAATAGTTTAATTCAATACGGCCTGCGAACGCCCATTATGTGTATTACTCCATCAATCCTCATATTTAAGCAGCGAAATCATTGACTCATTTGAAACACAAATCACAGTTTTCGGAAATACCATATGATGTAAGAGTTATTGAGCATACTGTAGAACAAACTGCTCTTTCTGAGGTATATTGATCTCGCTTAGTTATCATCATTCACAAAACTCACAAACCGCTCGCAAATTGAACCCACCTAAACTCTCCATCATCATCATCACCAAGGATGAAGAAGATAGCATCTTAGAGTGTATATCCTCAGTCAAATGGGCAGATGAGATTGTTGTAATAGATTCTGGCAGCATGGACAGCACTGTCGAAATATGCCGTTCATTTGGCGCTAAAGTACATATTGCAAAAGATTGGCAAGGTTTTGGTAAACAAAAGAATCGCGCATTGGCTTTAGTTAGCCATGAATGGGTATTATCAATTGATGCGGATGAGCGTGTGTCAGAAGCGTTGCATTCAGAAATAGAAGAGACGATAAGGTCGAATCCTTTAAACTCAGCTTTTCAAATTTCAAGATCGTCGAGTTTTTGTGGGCAGTTTATTAATCACTCTGGATGGAATCCAGATTATGTAACAAGATTATTTAAACGTGGTGAAGCAAAATTTAGTGACGATATTGTTCACGAAAAATTGATTACAAATTGTCAGATAAAAAATCTGTCATCCCCATTAATTCACTTAAGCTACAACAACCTAGAAGATGTTCTTATCAAGCTAAACAGATATTCCAGTGATGGGGCCGCCATGTTGTTGGCCAAGAACAAACAAACTAGTGTTTTAAGCGCTGTGTTGCGTGGACTATGGGCATTTCTTCGAACATACATTTTGAAACTTGGCATATTAGATGGTCGCATGGGATTTATACTTGCTGTATACAATGCTGAAACAACCTATTACAAATACCTCAAACTCATGATGTTAAATAACAAAGAACTGGGCTAAAACGTCTAAATATGGAACGGCTTAACCCGAAGAAGATTCTTGCTATTCAATTTAAGTACTTTGGTGATACGGTGTTTATTACACCAGCTTTGCAAGCAATTAAACTGCATTATCCGCAAGCAGAATTACATGTCCTGATAGCCGCAGAAATGGCTCCCTTACTTGAGAATTCAACGTTCATTGATAAGCTATGGGCAATGCCCAGAAAACGCGGAAAAGCAAACATTAAAGAGACTTGGCCACTCATTAAATCTCTTACAAAAGAATGCTTTGATCGAGTTGTGGACTTTGGCGGCAATGATAGAGGTGCCATATTTGGACTACTAGTAGGCGCGCCCATCAGGCTTTCATATCGTGAGCACAAACAAGGGTTCATTAAAAAAATTGGGTATACGGACACAGTTGCTATTGAATCCCTCAGTTACGTCTATGCTCAGACACATCTTCAATTGCTTGCGCAATGGGGAATTAAGCCGAAAAATGATTTAAAGCTCAGTATTTCGAATCACTCCGCAGCGATTAACGCTGTGAGCACAATCATTCCCCCGAATACGATTTTATGTCATTTAGCAACTTCTCAAGTGAAAAAAGAGTGGCCATTGGAAAAGTGGTACGAATTTTATAAACTTGCTAGAAATGCAGGTTATTCATTAGCGTTTTCAGCTGGTACTAATGCGAGAGAGCGCACCTTGCTTGCGGATTTTAAAAAGATGGATGCCAACATCATCATCATTCCATCCATCCCAGACTTAGCTCAGTTTTTAGCATTAATAAGCCGTGCAAAACTTTTTATTGCAGGTGATACAGGCCCTTTACATTTTGCTGCTGGCTTAGGTATTCCTGTAATTGGTTTATATGCAGTTGGCAACTCTATTCGTTCCGTGGCCCCTCATTATCAAGCTGAAGAAGTGGTCGTTGGTGATGACTGCGCATGCTTCAAAAGCGCTGAGTTAGACAGCAAACCAACATGCGGCAGTCCAAATCCCTGTATGGATGGTATTCAGCCTCAACAAGTGTTTGAAAAATTACAAGCAAGGCTTGCAACCTTTGCTTAATCACAAAGATATATGAACATCCTTATCATCAAAACCTCGTCTATGGGCGATGCAATTCATTGCTTGCCTATCATTGCCGATATCCGCGCAAAGTTTCCAGACGCAAAAATTGATTGGGTGATTGAGGAAAGTTTTGCTGAGATATTGGCGCTTAATCCTCACATTAATGCAATCATTCCTGTTGCCATCAGACGTTGGCGCAAGCACTTGTTTAGCAAAAGTACGTGGCGCGAAATATCATGCTTTAAAAAGCAATTAAGTGCCGAACAATATGACTTGATATTGGATATGCAAAGCTTGCTTAAGAGCGCATTAATCACCACATTTGCCAAGGGGATTCGGCATGGTCAGAATTACAAAACTACACGTGAGCCGTTAGCGGCACTTTTTTACCATCACACGCATTTTGTGCCTCGCAACCAGCATGCTGTTGAGCAAAACCGTGCACTAGCAGCTAAAACGCTTGGCTACACTTTGCCTGCCAGCTTGCCTGAGTATGGGTTATCAGCTAGGCCATCAGACGACGAATCTGGTATTGATTTACCTGAAAATTATGTGATTGCCTTTCACGCCACAAGCAGAGACTCTAAACTTTGGCCAGTTGATCATTGGATTGCACTGGGCAAAGCACTTCAAGCTAAAGGCTTTACTTTAGTAATACCTTGGGGAAATGAGGATGAGCATCTACGCGCGAATACAATTGCTGAAAATGTAGCGTCATCTATAGTGCTACCAAAATTCGGCCTGGCAACACTAGCAGGCGTTATTGGTAAAGCAACTGCAGCAATCGGCGTAGACACTGGGCTAATACATCTTGCAATCGCTTTAAAAATCCCTAGTATCGCGATTTATACAGATACCTACCCAGCATTGAATGGTGCTTACGCTGGTGAAGGCTCTATTGCAATTAATCTTGGCGGGAAAAATGACAGTCCCGACGTCAATCAAGTGCTCACAGCCTTCTCGGAACTCAAACGCTAAGCTACAAACCTGTTTCGCATATTTAATAGAGTTTTCGTTAAATAGACTTGAAAATAACTCAAGACGCCTCATTTAAATTGAATTAGATGCAGTAATTATCATTAATAAAAATTACCAAGTGATAAAGGATAGCCATGCAGCAAGAAGACCAAACTCCTATGGACCAGGAAAGCCCACTGGATCAAGAAAACACAAACCAAGTAGATCAGATTGCTGAGCTAGAAGCGCAACTGGCAGAGCAACAAGCCGCTGTTTTGTATGCCAAAGCGGAAGGTGAAAATATTCGCCGCCGTGCAGCGGACGACATCGATAAAGCACGTAAATTTGCACTTGAGAAATTTTCAGGCGAATTACTTGCTGTCAGAGATAGTCTGGAAGCCGCATTAAATATAGAAACTGGCACGCTCGAAAGCTACAAGAATGGTGTTGAGATTACCGTTAAACAACTCTCCCATGTGTTTGAGAAATTCCATATCGTGGAACTCAACCCAGTCGGTGAGAAATTCGATCCGAACAAACATCAAGCCATCAGCTCTGTAGAAGCAGACCAAGAACCAAACACCGTAGTCAGCGTACTGCAAAAAGGCTACACGCTTAATGACCGCGTGCTGAGACCTGCGCTGGTCATGGTTGCCAAGGCAAAAAGTTAAATAAAAATACAACTCAGCTTCTTGAAATGGAAAACATAATCCCCACTTTTAGAACATGAGTATTTAGATGACTCCAATCTATAGTTAAAAATTACGAGGAAAACATGATGGGTAAAATTATTGGTATTGATTTGGGAACAACAAATTCCTGTATCGCAGTGATGGAAGGCGGCAAGCCACGGGTGATCGAAAACGCTGAAGGCACTCGCACAACTCCATCGATTATTGCTTATCAGGAAGATGGCGAAATTCTGGTTGGTGCTCCAGCCAAGCGTCAGGCTGTTACTAACCCAAAAAATACGCTGTATGCTGTAAAGCGCCTAATTGGCCGCCGCTTTGATGAAAAAGAAGTGCAAAAAGACATCGGTTTGATGCCCTACACCATTACTAAAGCCGATAACGGCGATGCATGGGTAGAAGTGCGTGGCGAGAAAATGGCACCACCACAAATCTCAGCCGAAGTTCTGCGTAAGATGAAAAAAACCGCAGAAGACTATCTAGGTGAAGAAGTTACTGAAGCAGTGATTACCGTACCAGCTTACTTCAACGACAGTCAACGTCAAGCCACTAAAGATGCTGGCCGTATCGCTGGTCTTGAAGTTAAACGTATCATCAACGAACCTACTGCTGCTGCCCTCGCCTTCGGCCTGGACAAACAGGAAGGTGATCGCAAGATTGCTGTTTACGACTTAGGTGGCGGTACTTTTGACGTTTCCATCATTGAGATTTCAACCATTGATGGCGAGCACCAGTTTGAAGTGCTTTCTACCAATGGCGATACTTTCCTTGGTGGTGAAGACTTTGACAACCGCTTGATCGATTTCTTGGCTGATGAATTCAAGAAAGAAAACGGTGGTCTCGATCTGCGCAACGATTTGCTTGCGAAACAACGCCTGAAGGAAGCAGCAGAAAAAGCCAAAATCGAGCTTTCATCTAGCCAGCAAACTGAAGTGAATCTGCCTTACATTACCGCGGATGCCACTGGCCCTAAACATTTGGTTGTAAAGATCAACCGCGCGAAATTCGAGAGCTTGGTTGAAGACCTGATTGAACGTTCAATCAAACCATGCGAAGTGGCGATTAAAGATGCAGGCGTTAAATTGACCGACATTCAAGATGTAATTTTGGTCGGTGGTCAGACTCGCATGCCTAAAGTGCAAGAAAAGGTTAAAGAGTTCTTCGGCAAAGAGCCACGTAAAGACGTAAACCCTGATGAAGCGGTTGCTGTTGGCGCTGCTATTCAAGGTGGTGTGTTGCAAGGTGATGTGAAAGACGTTCTGTTACTAGACGTAACGCCATTATCTTTGGGTATTGAAACCTTGGGTGGCGTCATGACCAAGCTGATCAAGAAGAACACCACCATCCCAACCAAGGCTGCACAAGTGTTCTCTACAGCTGATGATAATCAGTCCGCAGTGACCATTCAGGTGTTACAGGGTGAGCGTGAAATGGCTTCTGGCAACAAGAGTTTGGGTCAATTCAACCTGAGCGATATTCCACCTGCACCACGTGGTATGCCGCAAATTGAAGTGACTTTTGATATTGATGCCAATGGTATCTTGCATGTTTCTGCCAAAGACAAAGCAACAGGCAAGGAAAACAAGATTACGATTAAGGCTAACTCTGGCTTGAGTGAAGAAGAAATCAAGCGCATGGAAGAAGATGCTGCCACCCACGCCGATGAAGACAAGAAGCTGCGTGAACTGGTTGATGCGCGCAACACCGCAGACGGCATGGTCCACAGCGTGAAGAAATCACTGGCTGAACATGGCGACAAGCTAGACGCTGGCGAAAAAGACGCCATCGAAGCTGCCATCAAGGAAGTGGAAGAAGTGCTGAAGTCTGATGACAAAGATGCGATTGAAGCCAAGAGCAATGCATTGATGGAAGCTTCACAAAAGTTGGGTGAAAAAGTCTATGCGGCCAGCCAGGCAGAAACTGCCAGCGCTGAAACCAACGAAGGCACACCGAATGAGAAAACCGTAGATGCAGAAATCGTGGATGCGGAATTCGAAGAAGTAAAAGACAGCAAGAAATAAATCTAACCAGTCACGGGGGACAGCGAGGCCAGAGCAATCTGCACCCTCGCTGTCCTCCGTGCTATGTGTGGCGAGTATAAATGGCAAAACGTGATTATTACGAAGTTCTCGGCTTAAACCGGGACGCGTCTGAAGATGATATCAAAAAGGCTTATCGCAAGCTGGCGATGAAGCATCATCCAGACCGCAATCCAGATAACCCAAAAGCCGAAGAAAGCTTTAAAGAGGCGAAAGAAGCCTACGAAATGCTTTCGGACGATCAAAAGCGCGCAGCTTATGATCAATATGGCCATGCAGGTGTAGACCCTAGCGCTGGCCCCGGGCCTGGTGGTCAGGGTTTCGGCAATTTCTCTGATGCGTTTGGCGACATCTTTGGTGATATTTTTGGCGGTGCTGCTAGTGGGCGTCGCTCTAATGTTTATCGTGGCGCTGATCTACGCTACAACATGGAAATCTCGCTTGAAGACGCGGCGAGAGGATCTGAAACCAAGATCCGCATTCCAGTCATGTCAGAGTGTGAAACCTGCCATGGATCAGGTGCACGGCCTGGTACGCAGCCTGTCACTTGCACTACCTGTAGCGGCCATGGCCAAGTGCGTATGCAACAAGGCTTTTTCTCAGTACAGCAAACCTGCCCTAAATGTCATGGCAGCGGCAAAATGGTTAAGGAACCTTGCCCAACCTGCCAAGGCGGTGGTCGCGTTAAGCAACACAAAACACTAGCGGTTAAGATTCCAGCAGGTGTGGATGAAGGCGATCGCATTCGCCTATCTGGCGAAGGCGAAGCTGGCGTTAATGGCGGCCCTCCAGGCGATCTGTATGTCGTCGTTCACCTCAAGCCACATAACATCTTCCAGCGCGAAGGCAGCAATCTACATTGCGAAATGCCCATCAGCTTTACCACTGCTGCATTGGGTGGCGAGATTGAGATTCCCACCTTGGATGGCCATGCCAAGATGAAGATTCCAGCGGAAACGCAGACAGGCGCTGTATTCCGCCTGCGTGGCAAAGGCATCAAACCATTGCGCGGTAGTGATAATGGCGACTTGATGTGCCATGTCATAGTCGAAACACCAGTTAAACTGACCGATAGACAAAGAGAGTTGTTGCAGGAGCTAGAAACCATTAATCAGCAAGATTCTGGCAAGCATAGCCCTAGAAACAAAAGCTGGATGGATAAGGTGAAAGATTTCTTTGAGTAAATAAAAAGGCCTGCGATTGCAGGCCTTTTTATTTACATAATTTCTACTGCGTACCCTTCTGGATAAATTCAATCTTGTAGCCATCTGGGTCTTCAATAAAAGCAATCACGGTGGTGCCATGCATCATTGGGCCAGCTTCACGAACTACTTTACCGCCTGCCTTCTTGACTGCATCACAAGCGGCGTAAGCATCGTCCACTTCAATCGCAATATGGCCGTAGGCGTTGCCTTTGTCATAGCTTGAAGTATCCCAGTTATGGGTTAATTCGATGACGGTATGGTCTTTTTCATCGCCGTAGCCAACAAAGGCCAGCGAGAATTTACCGTCAGGGAAATCATGCTTGCGCAGCAGTTTCATATTCAACACATCGCCATAGAACTTGATGGATTTATTCAAGTCACCGACTCTTAACATAGTGTGTAACATTCGCATTGATCTTCTCCTAATTCGTTTTTATCTTTTTAATTTAAAAAAATTACTAGCGTTTAATGAATTATACGCCGTGTTGTTTATCCGACTCCAGCGAGCTTAGTCTGAAGACTCGAGTGCAAAGTTGCCAGCACAATTCATGCAAATACATGACTGATTGCGTTCGGATTCGGGTACTTTTGCGATCACATCAATAGAAATATTCTGTTGTTTACACCAACACTGCGCTTGCAAATCACCTGTGCTGGCGATTGCACATCCATTAATTTCATTACAGATCGGGCAAAGAGGATTGCGTTTTGCTAGCACACATAATCTCCGTCATTATTCATACAACTGGTTCAAAATTTAAATCTGACACTAATTAGAGCAGAATATTCCTGATATCGCACCCATTCATAAATACACTGGACCTTGCCCAGCACGCCGAGGGCTGGGATTATCAACGTTTCTGGTTGGCGGTACAGATACGATTAGTGAGCTGCCATGTGCGCTGGGGATTTGCTGGTAAGCAAGACGCTAAGCAGTCCACCCATAGCTGCAAAAACAGCCCCCAGAGCAAAGGCCAACTGGTAGCCGCCATTAAGCGCAGCAATTTCCGCAGTCCCCTGCCCCATCAAATATGTAGTTCTCATAGCAGCGAGACTAGCAAGCACAGCCAAGCCTAGCGCACCTCCCATCATGAACGAGGTATTGATAATGCCAGATGCCAAACCCGATTCTTTTGGTGATACATCGTTCATTGCAGCAAGCAGCATAGGGTTGAATGCAATACCTGCGCCCAAACCTAGCAGCAGCATGCCAGGCAACAGGTCAATGACAAAGTGACCATCCAACGGCATGCGGGCAAACAAGGCTAAGCCCAGCGCAGCCATCAGCAGACCTGCAATGAGCGGAATTTTAATACCAAAGCGCATGACCATTTTGGCCGAGATACCTAATGAAAATGCCGCCATGATAAGGTTGGCAGGTAAAAATCCGAGCCCAACCTGCATAGCGCTATAGCCCAGCACTAGCTGCATATACAAGGCTGAAATAAAGAACCAAGCGAACATTGATGCGGCCCACAACACCGCAGTGATATTAGAGATGGCTAGGTTGCGTAAACGAAACAGAGCCAGCGGTACCAGCGGTGTAGCAACGCGCTGTTCAATCGCAATGAAAGTCGCCAAGAAGGCAGCAGCGAGAATCAACATGCCTATCACTGACATTGAAGTCCAGCCCATTTCATTACCATTCACAATGGCATAAACTGCCAGCATAAGCGATGCAGTAATAGTGAATGCGCCAGCGATATCATGGCTGCTGGAATCTTGCTCAATATGGTCGCGGGGTATCAGCTTCATGCACAGCATCAATACCCCTATTCCGATTGGCAGGTTAACTAAAAATATCCAGTGCCAGTTGAACAGGCTAGTAAGTAGTCCACCCAGCAACACCCCGATACTACCGCCACCAGCACAGACAAATCCATATACACCCATCGCTTTTGCACGTTCACCTGGCTCAGTGAATAAATCCATAATCAATGACAAGGCCACGGCTGAGACAACGGCGCCACCTAGACCTTGTATCGCTCTGGCAACTACTAGAATGAGTTGGGTATTAGCCAAGCCGCAGGCCAATGAAGCAACCGTGAATAAAATCAACCCAATCAGGAATAATTTTCGATGCCCGTAATAATCACCTAAACGACCACCAAGTAATAAGAATCCACCAAAAGTCAGCATGTAGGCATTCACCACCCACACCAGAGATGTCTCGGTAAAACCCAAGTCTGCACGAATAGAAGGGAGCGCAACGTTGACGATAGTGGTATCGAGTACGATCATTAATTCGCCCAGACAAAGCACGATCAGTGTCATCCATCGTCTATTGAGTAGGGCTGTTAAGGACATCATGTCTCCTGAAAGGATTGATAGCGAATTGGCAAAAACTTAATTGCAGAGTGATTGAAAACTCTAGACTTTCAGCAATCTAAACAGCTGAAATCTTCAAATATTTCTGATAGAGCTGATCTTTAGTTTCAATAACATCGGGGTCAAACGGAATGCAGCTAACTGGGCACACCTGCTGGCATTGCGGCTCATCAAAGTGGCCAACACATTCGGTGCAGTGATTGGGGTCTATCACATAGATATACTCGCCTTGTGAGATCGCACCATTCGGGCATTCTGGCTCACATACATCGCAATTGATGCATTCATCTGTAATCATTAATGCCATATCAACCTAACGATTCTTACTAAGTTCGCTGATTTTCTGACTGATATGGTCTTGCACTAATGGCGAGACAAACTTACTGACATCGCCACCCAGTCTTGCGATTTCGCGCACCAGACTGGCAGAAATAAACATGTATTTCTCAGCAGGCGTCAGGAATAAGGTTTCGACTTCAGGAAACATATTGCGATTCATGCCAGCTAACTGAAACTCATATTCGAAGTCAGAAACTGCGCGCAAGCCACGGATGACCACATGCGCGCCCTGTGCTTTAACGAACTGCATGAGCAGGCCTGAAAAGCCCAACACTTTGACATTCGGACAATCTTTCAAGACCTCGGCAGCCATAGCAACACGCTCATCCAGACCAAAGAATGGCGCTTTACCTGGGCTTTGAGCTACTGCAATAATCACCTCGGGAAACAATCCCGCAGCGCGACGGACGATGTCCTCATGTCCCCGAGTAATAGGGTCAAAGGTACCTGGATAAACGACTTTAAGTGCTTTCATGGCGTGATTTTAACAGGTGATAAAAAACATTGCCCGCTTTGCCGTGTTTGATGACTTGCCAATGGTCATCATCTTCAATGGCAAACTCGGCCTCGGCATAGATAACACCTTCAGAACTCAAGTGGGAGCTCAATGTGGGCAAGAGCTTAGCCAGCCAGCCCTGATTGTAGGGAGGGTCAAGAAATATGACGTCAAATACCAACTGATTTTTTGCCAGAAACTGCACGGCGTCCATATTGAGGATTTGTGCAGTATCGGCATTTAGTTGCTGTTTATTCTGCTGTAGAGATTTATAGGCTGGAACAGCCTTTTCAACCATCACTACCTGCTGAGCCCCGCGAGATAATGCCTCAAACCCCATCACACCAGTCCCTGAAAAAAGGTCAAGGCAGGCCAAACTCTCTAAGTCTTGGCCCAGCCAGTTGAATAGTGTCTGGCGTACCCGGTCAGGTGTAGGGCGTAAACCTGGCAGGTCGGGGAAGGTCACCATACGGCTGCGCCACTCACCACCGCCTATTCTTACTTTATTGTTTGCTGACAAAATCGGGCTCAATTAAACAGTAAGCCCGATTTTATCATTTTCCTTCAGCGGCTGTGGCTGGTACATTCCCCGCCACGACTACAGTCACCATCTTGCTCGGGTCAATGCGACGACTAAATGCTTCTTTTATCTGTGCAGTAGTGACTTTATTCACATTAGTATTAAAGTCATCCAAAAAACTTAATGGCAGCTTGTAAAAGCCAATCACTGCAAGGTAATCCAGAATCTTGGCATTGCTATCCAAGCGCAGTGGGAAACCGCCAGTGATATTCAGCTTAGCGGCTTTCAATTCAGGTTCTGTGACTCCTTTAACGATAAAGGTATTCAGCGTTTCACGTACCAATTTCAAGGCGTCTTCAGACTGCTCACGCTTGGTTTGCAACCCAATCTGGAACGGACCTAATTCCGCCATCGGCATGAAGTAGCTGTAAACGCTGTAGACCAAGCCACGCTTCTCACGTACTTCTTCGGTCAGGCGTGAAACAAAGCCGCCACCGCCCAGAATATAGTTGCCGACATATAACGGAAAGTAATCAGGGTCTCCACGTTTCACACCAGGGTAGCCTATCAAAATGTGGGATTGCTTGGCTGGATGCGCAATGCGCTGCTCTTGGGCTTGTAGCGGATATGTCATTGCTGGAAGTGGTACGTTTGCAGAAGCTTGTGGTAAGCCTGCAGTTAATTTCTCCGCCAACTGGTTGGCCTGCTCGCGGGTGAGATCACCAATCATGGCAATCACTGCGCCTTTTGCTGCGTAATGGTTGGCATAATAAGACTGCAAATCACTGCGTATGATGGAATCAACGGTAGCAGGCTCCGCCAGACTGTCGTAAGCATAAGGATGGTTACCGTAAAGCGCCTTCATGAAGGCTTTACTAGCAATGCTATCTGGCTGGGTCGCAGACTCTTTCAGGCTTGCGATAATCCGTGATTTTTCACGTGCAAGCACGTTTTCAGGGAAATCTGGCTTTTGCAGAATCTGCGTATAGATATCCAGCGCCTGATTAAACTCACGTTCACTGCTCAAGCTGCGCAATTTAAAACTGGCTTTGTCCGCATCAAAATCACCACCAAGCTGCGCGCCCACATCGGCCATACGTTTGGAAATATCTTCGTCAGACAAACCACCAGCGCCCAGTGTCATCATGTAGCGCGTAATACTGGCCAGGCCTGCTTTGGCTAGCTCATCACGCGCGCTGCCTGCGGCAAAGTTCACGCTGAGGTCAATAATTGGCAGGTCATGGTTTTCAACATAATAAACATCAGCACCCGTGCTGGTTTGCCAATGCTGGATGTTCAACCCAGCGCTGGCCTGCAAACTGGCGCATAAAGCAGCCGCGCCGAATGCATATTTCAATAACTTGTTAATGAACATGTGGCTTACCTTTTGGCTTGTTATCGTTAGGGTCTATGGGCTGTGGGTCTAGCGTGGCGACTGTCAGGTTATCTTTCACCAAGTATTTCTGGGCAACTTGCTGCACTTGCTCAGGCGTTACTGCTGCAAGCTTGGCTGGATAATCTTTGAGAATACGCCACGAAAAACCGATGGTTTCCAGTTGGCCAATCTCCATACCCTGATAGAACATGGAGTCACGCTTATATACATCAGCCGCAATGGTTTGCGCTTTTACCCGCTGCAACTCTTCCTCCGTCACGCCCAGTGTCTTGATTTTTTCTATTTCACCTAATAAAGCAACTTCAAGATCAGCGGCAGTTTTGCCTTCGCTTGGCGTGCCATCTAACTCAAATAAACTAGTCGCACCGCGTTGCGTAGAGTCGTAGCCAGCGCTTGCATCAACCGCTACACGATCTTGGCGAACCAGATTCTGGTTCAGGCGTGCAGAGCCATTGCCACTCAATACGCTGGAGAGAATATCCAGCGCGTACGGCTCCCAGTCTTTGTCTGGGTCTTGCAAAGCTGGCACATGAAAGCCAAGCAACACATAAGGCAACTCAGCTGGGGCTTTGACGATAATACGGCGTTCACCGATTTGTGCTGGTTCAATCTGTGGTTTGCGCTCAGGCAATGGGCGCGCTTTGATCGGGCCGTAGTATTTCTTGGCAAGCTGGTAAACATCCTCCGCCTTCACATCGCCAACCACCACCAGCGTGGCATTATTCGGCGCGTACCATTTGTGGTACCACTCGCGGGCATCTTCCACCGTCATATTTTCCAGATCATTCATCCAGCCAACGACTGGGCGACCATAAGGATGCACCTGAAAAATCGTCGATTGATATTGCTCACTCACCATGGATTGCGGCTTGTCTTCAGTGCGCCAGCGACGCTCTTCCATCACCACCTTGATCTCTTTGGAGAACTCCTCCTTGCTCAAATCCAGGTTAGCCATGCGATCAGCTTCCAGCCTCATTGCCAGCGGCAATTGTGATTTTTCCAGTTGCTGAAAATAGCAGGTGTAATCACGATTGGTGAAAGCATTTTCCTTACCGCCAGCAGCTGCAATCAGGCGCGAGAACTGCCCTGCTTTAACGGCTTTAGTGCCTTTAAACATCATGTGTTCCAGCAAATGCGCCACGCCGGTTTTACCGTTGACCTCATCAATGCTGCCTGCTCGATACCACACTTGAGAAACTACGACTGGGGAGCGGTGGTCTTCCTGCACCACGATTTTGAGGCCGTTATCCAGCTTGAATTCCTGAATCTCGGCATGCGCAGCGAGTGGAAAAACCAGCATGAGCATGATTATTTTTTTGGTGAACACCTTGTGAATCTCCTTGTAACGCTATTGCTATAGTTTGAGTTAAGTCTGATTGGCAACCCTGTGACCCAGATAAATACTGCTTAGTTCGTGGCACGTCGCGTTGAATGCGTCTAAAATACTATGAAATTCAAGTGAAAGTTTCCCTGCCATTATTTATGTTCAACCTGTTCAAAAAAGATAAGCCTGCAGAACCAACGCCTATACCGCAACAACCTACAACTCTGCCATCTAGCATTCCCGAAGCTCCTATTTTAGACCAAGCAACAAACAATCTATCGTGGGCTGAAAAACTCAAGCAAGGGCTCAGCCGCACACGCAACCAGCTTGGTGGACAACTGGTAGGGCTATTTGGCGGCGGCAAGATTGATGATGATGTCTATGAAGAACTTGAAACGATTTTGCTCACATCGGATGTAGGCGTTGCCGCCACTCAAAAGCTGCTTGATGACATCAAGAACAGGGTAAAAAGACAAAGCCTGAGTGACAACAGCCAACTGCGCGAGGCGCTTAAACAGGCGCTACTTGAATTACTGACACCACTACAAAAACCACTGGTTACGTCAACGCACAAGCCCTTCGTCATCATGCTCACGGGTGTGAATGGCGCAGGTAAAACAACAACTATAGGCAAATTGGCCAACCAGTTTCAGGCTGAAGGTAAATCAGTATTGATCGCCGCTGGCGATACTTTCCGTGCAGCAGCGCGTGAGCAATTGCAGGTTTGGGGTGAGCGCAACAATGTCCATGTCGTTACGCAAGATGGCGGTGACCCAGCTGCCGTAATATTTGATGCGGTGAATTCTGCCAAGGCAAAAGGCATCGACATCGTAATGGCCGATACTGCTGGTCGCTTACCCACGCAGCTGAACTTGATGGAAGAAATTCGCAAGGTACAGCGTGTCATCGATAAAGCCTTGCCTGGCGCACCGCACGAAGTATTATTGGTGCTTGATGCCAACACAGGCCAGAATGCAGTGATGCAGGTGAATGCATTCGATGACGCGCTTGGCGTGACAGGCCTAGTACTAAGCAAGCTGGATGGCACCGCCAAAGGCGGCGTAATTGCAGCGATTGCGCAATCACGGCCTATCCCGATTCGCTACATTGGCGTTGGCGAAGACATTGCTGATTTGCGCCCTTTCAATGCCAGTGAATTCATAGAAGCGCTATTCTCATAATGGAAGCATGGAAATGATTCGTTTTGACCAAGTCAGCAAACGTTACCCTGGCAGCCATGAGGCGCTCAAAGGCGTTTCGTTCGAGCTGCAACAAGGTGAGATGGTGTTTGTGCTTGGGCACTCAGGCGCTGGCAAAAGTACCTTGCTTAAATTGATTGCAGGCATTGAGCGCCCCACATCTGGCACCGTGCTCATCAATAACCAGAATGTCAGTAAATTACGCCCCGCAGCGCTCCCCTATCTGCGCCGTAAGTTTGGCCTAGTCTTCCAGGACCACAAATTACTCTACGACCGCAACTGTTTTGAAAACGTGGCATTACCGCTCTATATCAATGGCGTCACAGGTAGTGAAGCTGGTAAGCGCATTCGTGCAGCGCTTGATAAAGTTGGCTTGCTAGGCAAGGAAAAAGCCATGCCGATCACCTTGTCTGGCGGTGAACAACAACGGCTGGCCATTGCCCGCGCTGTAGTCAGCAGACCATCGGTGCTAATTGCAGATGAACCCACGGGCAATCTTGATGAAAACTACGCGACCGAAATCATGGGTATTTTTGATGCCTTCAGGCAAGTCGGCGTTAGCGTGATTATCGCTACCCACAATCTGCACGACACCGGAGACGCACGCGTGCTGAGATTGAATCAGGGGCAATTGCTAAACGCTGAAGAAGGAACATTAATCTCATGAAGCAATGGCTCAACCAGCACCAGCAAGCCTTGCAGATAGTCCTTACGCGCATGCGCCATAACTTATTGGCGACGCTACTCATGTTCTGCGTGATGGGCGTGACACTATGCCTGCCCGGCATTCTCTATGTGATTGTGGATAACCTGAACCGCCTGGCGGGCGACATCAAGGGTGAGCCGCAGATCAGCCTGTTTCTGAAGCAGGATATCAAATCCGACACCACCGCTGATCTCGATACAAAACTGAGCGAGCATGCAGCAGTTAAAACTTATCGTTTCGTCAGTAAAGATGCAGCATGGCAAGATTTACAAGCGACTAGCGGCGCTACCGAAATCGCCCATAATCTCGAAAAAAACCCACTGCCTGACGCCTATTTCGTGACCCCTAAAAACATAGAGCCAGCCGCGATTGAAGCGCTACAGCAAGAAATGCAGCAATGGCCTGGCGTTGAAATCGCCCAAGCTGATGCCAATTGGGTAAAACGGCTTTATGCAATGCTGGAGCTAGGCAAAAAAGCAATTCTCGCTCTAGTGTTGTTGCTTGGTTTTGCCTTGATTGCCATTATCGGCAACACCATACGGCTGCAAATACTTACGCAACGAGAAGAGATCGAAGTCAGCAGGCTGATAGGCGCAACTGACCGTTTTATACGCAGACCATTTTTATACGCAGGTGCTATTTATGGCTTGGGCGGCGGCTTAGCTGCGACTTTGTTTCTGGCAAGTGTCATTACCCTATTCAATAGCTCAGTGACTGAGATTGCCGCATCTTACGGCAGTAATTTCCATCTAGCTCTGCCTGATTTTGCTACCAGCGTGGTCATGATTGCTAGTGCACTGAGTTTAGGCTGGATTGGGTCTTACATTGCTGTAGGGCGTTCGTTGTCAAAACTGAACTAGTTTCAATTAATGAGTTGAACACCTGCAACTGCCGCAGGTCTTAAAGTCAGAGTTTTTCACCAAAAAATTTGTAAATCTTTGTAATCAATAGAAGATATTCAGGCGTGATTTTGTGAATCACACTAAAATTACATTTCACTGAGTATATTCTCCAGATCACTTACCCCTGTCATTTGGAATCATTTGTTGTTTATGCGTCTTTTGCCAGCACAATCTAATCTCCAAAACATCAAGGCAATTCAGCATTGACTGGGACTGACATCAATCTTGGCTTAAAGCCAAATGTAGAACCCAAAGCACCATTGCCTATCTGGGAATTACCGCCCAGAGGCGATTTCTACCTCAATTTCCGTATCAGTCGCAATACGCTGATTGCAGTTATTGTTTCACTGCTGATTCATGCACTGCTAATACTATTCGTGTTGAAAGCGGTACCTAATGCATTAAATCCTCCAACTGCACCGCCTGAACAATCACCTATCGTCGTGCAGCTTGGTGAACCTAAAAAACAGCCACCCGCCGAAGTTGCACCGCCCAACGAAGTCACGCCTGAACCTAATCCAGTGATTGTGCCCAGAAAACAGCGCACGCCGCCTAAACCGCGCCCTGTGCCGCCAACACCGCCAGTGATCGCCACGCAAAAACCTGCACCAAGTTCCGCTGCGCAACCGACCACGCCAGCACCGACTGACATGCAATCTTATGTGAATGCGATGCGAGCCAAGCGCTTGGCCAATCAATCGCCTGAAGAAACCGCAGCAGCAGCGGAGAATGCAGCATCTATGGCCACTGAGCGAGGCCCAACCGAAGAAGAAAAGCGCGATGCCATTATCAAGAAAAATCTGCAACCACAGGGAGGTGGCGGTGGTGTATTCCAGATCACCAGTAAGGGCACCTACAATGCACAATTCTCGTTTAATGGCTGGAAAAAGAACTCGTTAATTGCTGAACACCAAGTCATCAATGTTGAAGCGAATAGGGGTGAAGATATTAACCGTGCAATCGTCAAAAAGATGATTGCGATTATTCGCAAGGATTATCCAGGTGACTTTACCTGGGAGTCTGTCAGGCTGGGGCGAACCGTCACTAAGTCGGCAAGAATTGAGGACAATGATGAACTGGAAAACTTCCTCATGGGCGAGTTTTTCGGTGGCGGCGGTAAATCTTTTAATTAAGTAGAGATTCAACATGTAAGCCAAGCTCAATTCTCACGACTAAGTTTTATAGACTTATTCATCTGGAGAATTCAAATGTCGTTCGCTCGCTTATTCGCCATTTATCTGGGCACAGCCTCAATGCTCATCACCCCGTATATCAATGCCGCATGTGTCGCACAAAGCGGTAAAGAACGCGTACCGCTACTGGAGCTTTACACTTCAGAAGGCTGTAGCAGTTGCCCGCCAGCAGAGCAATGGCTGAGTAGTATCAATGCTGCAGGGTATTCCTTAGACAAAGTAGTACCTCTGGCTTTTCATGTGGATTACTGGGATTACATAGGCTGGAAAGACCGCTTTGCCAAGCCAGAATACAGTGCACGGCAGAATGAAGTGGCGAGCATGGGTAACTCTCGTTTCGTCTATACACCACAAGTCGTATTTAATGGCTCAGACTTTCGCGGCTGGCAGCAAAATTCACGATTTAATCAATCCATCAACGACCAACTCAAACAGCCCGCACGAGCCAACCTGAGTTTGAATATAGAGCCTAATGCTAATGGCGATTTGTCATTGAGAGTCTCGGCACAAACCCTGCAAGCCAATGACAGTAAAAATGCTGATATCTTTATCGCAATCTACGAAAACAAGCTTTCGAGCCAGGTCAATGCAGGTGAAAACAGTGGGCGAAAACTAGACCACGATTACGTGGTGCGCGAGTTTTATGGCCCATTCAAGCTGGATGGCAATGATGCCAACAATGTCGGCTGGCAACGTACCATTACGCTTAAATCGGAGTGGAAAGCTCGCAATGCAGGGGTTGCCACTTTTGTGCAAGACCGAACCAATGGTGCGGTGTTACAGGCACTAGCATTGAAAATATGTAGCTAGGCAACCTGTTAATTTCATAATGCCAAGGCAGCAAGCACCAGCAGAAATCCAAGCATTGAAATCATCCACACAACCGTGCGCACTACAGGTACGCCGAATGCATAAAGTGGCAGATAAACTAGGCGTGCAATGAGATAAGTGACAGCGCCGACTTCTGTCATCCAGTTGGTTTTATTCGCTACCGTGGCAATCAATATGGCGATGGCGAATAATGGCAGGGTTTCAAACAGGTTGGCTTGTGCACGGGCAAGTCTTGCTGCTAGTGGATTAAGCTCTGGCATTTCGCCGTCGCGTGCGCTCACATTCCACTGGGTACCGTATTGTTTGGTACGTGCTTGCCCAGCCATCATGATTTGTACAACGGCAAGTACCACTAGCCATGCTAAACAGGATAATTCTAATGTCATGTTTTTCTCCTAATTAATTGGTCGTTATTAAAGCCTAATTAAGCTTGATTTTGAAATAGCATCACCCCACATATTATTGTGTCTGATAAATTGATGCGCAGGCTTTATAATGTATGGCACTAATCTAATTTAGCCCAGTCATATAGCAAGCTTGATTTTATCGCGTGAGCACATATAACAAACAATAAAGAGATTCCAATTGAGTGAGCAACTAACCCGCCGTCTTAAATTATTTTCGTATGAGGCTCACCGCAAATTACTGGCGCAGGGATTACGCGGTATAGAGCGTGAAGCTTTAAGGGTAGATGCCACAGGAAATCTCTCGCAGAAGCCGCATCCAATATCACTTGGTTCAACACTCACCCATCCGCAAATCACTACTGATTACTCTGAGTCACTGCTTGAATTTATCACTCCAACTGGGCGCGATATTGAATCTGTACTAGCTCAGCTGGACGCAGTGCATCGCTTTAGCTACACCGCACTTGGCGACGAATTATTATGGAGTCAATCCATGCCCTGTGACCTGCCAGAAGAAGAACATATCCCGATTGCTACCTACGGCAAGTCACATATCGGTATGCTCAAGCATGTGTATAGACAAGGCCTAGCTTTGCGCTATGGCAGAACCATGCAATGTATCGCAGGCATACACTACAACTTCTCGATGTCTGAGGATATCTGGCGTTTACTCAAGAACACAGAAGAAGCTGGCGGCACTGCCATGAGTTACCAGTCCGAGAGCTATATTGCGCTATTGCGCAACTTTCACCGATATAGCTGGCTGCTCATGTATCTGTTCGGCGCGTCACCTGCCGTCGCCAAGCAGTTTATGCGGGGCAATCCTCATGGATTAGAAGCATTGTCGGAAGATACCTTATACCTACCCTACGCCACCAGCCTCCGTATGAGCGACCTCGGGTACCAGAACAATGTGCAGGCGGGGCTAATGAAGCCAATTAACTCGTTGCGTGATTACATGGTAAGCCTTGCACGCGGCGTGCGCGAGCCGTATCCGCCGTATGAGGAACTTGGCATACAACGGGATGGTGAATGGGTACAGATCAACGCAAACATTCTGCAGGTCGAGAATGAGTTTTACGCCACAATACGCCCCAAGCGCGTCATCCGCACTGGCGAACGCCCACTGGAAGCGCTCTGTTCACGCGGGGTGCAATATATTGAAGTGCGATGTATGGACGTTGACCCGTTCAACCCCATCGGTATTACTCTGGAAACCTCGCGCTTTATTGATGCGTTTTTACACTTCTGTGCATTTACAGATAGCCCAGCCACAAGTGAAGCTGAAGATGCCGAAAATAAAGATAACTTTGCTCGCACGGTGAAAGAAGGCCGCCGCCCAGGCTTTACCTTGCAACGCAATGGTGAAGCCATTGAACTCAAAACCTGGGGGCTAGAACTGCTAACCGAAATTAGCAAAATTGCAGATTTACTAGATGCGCAGCATGGTGACTCAGTACATGCGAATGCACTAGCTGTTCAAAAAGAGAAACTAATCTCAGTAGAACTCACGCCATCAGCCAAGGTATTAGAGGCGATTCATGCGCATGGTGGCTCATTCAAAACTTTTGCCCTGCATCAAAGCCAAATTCATGCAGAAGACTTCAAGTCACGCCCATTGAGCGCGGAAGAGCTAGCCAGTTTTGAAGAGATGGCTCAAACATCGCTCAATGAACAAGCACAGATTGAAGCAACACAGACGGGCGACTTCGATGCCTTTATCAAGGACTATCGAGCAAGAACGCCAAGCCATCTGTGTCAGTAGATGAGGCATTTTCAGCATAGTGATTGACCAGTTGCCTCACTTCGTAAGCCACCTCTAGCGCGGTTAGGCCTATTGGGCCTATGCCCTTATTGACAAGGCTATCTGCAGCCATCGCATGCAACAACACCGCCAGTCGGGTTGCATCCCAGACGTTCAGGCTATTACGTACGCCCTGCCCGATTAACGCGGCAATAACGCCAGTCAACACATCACCCATACCCGCCGTTGCCATACCGGGATTACCTGCGCTACATATCTCTGGAGCATGTTCTGGAGAAGCTACAAGACTGCCAGAGCCCTTGAGCACACATATAGCTTTTGTCATTTTCACTAAGGCATTAATGCTGGCAATGCGGTCAGCTTGTATGGCCTGATTAGATAACTGCAACAAACGGCCAGCCTCACCTGGATGAGGCGTTAATACTGATGGTGCTTTACGCTTTTGCAACAAACCTATCAAAGCATAATCTGCCGCCAACAGATTCAGGGCATCTGCATCAATCACCAATGGAACATCCATCAAGAACACCTGTGCTAACAAGGCCTTGGCTTGTTCACTTGTGCCCATGCCAGGCCCAATTGCGATTACATCGGGATTGATATCACCAAAGTCGATAGTCTCAACATGTCGCAACATCATTTCTGGTTGCGCTTGCATCACAGCGGGTGCGTTGGTTGATAAAAAGGCTATAACCACCCAACCCGCGCCGCTATGCAGAGCGGCCTGCCCAGAGAGCAAAGGCGCACCAACCATGCCAGCCGCGCCGCCAATAATCAGCACTTTGCCATAGTCACCCTTATGCGAATCAGGCTTGCGTTTGAGTCGTCCGAGTAAAGGTAAAGCATTTATTGCATTCATATTTAATTGCCTATGGCTGGTTTCAATATCAATCGAATGAATCTTATATATACTCTTATTCAATCATGTTTGCGAAATCGTAGGGCGTACTTTTCTGCTATCGCGGATTATCTGCACACATATCAAAAGGGGAAAACATGGAAGTCAAAATGGTCACCACCGTACTCGAACTGCCAGGCTACGAAATTACCCAAAATATTGGCGTTGTCAGGGGCATAGTTGTGCGCTCACGTTCTATTGTCGGTTCATTCTTTGGTAGTCTGCAGACAATTTTAGGTGGCAATATTACGGTCTATACCACGCTGTGTGAACAGGCTAGACGTGATGCTTTCCAACTCATGTGTAAACAAGCAGAAAAACATGGGGCAAATGCGATTATTGGTGCAAGATACGATGCCACCGAGATTATGGCAGGCGTCACAGAAGTGCTCTGTTATGGCACCGCTGTCGTGGTTAAGCCTAAATAAAAATCCTTGAATAGCTAAAGGAGTCACTATGAAATCCAGCATCTTATTGGGGGCAGGTCTCTTCGTTTTATCTATTGTGCTAGGACTAGCACAAATCTGGGTCACGCCTTGGTCTGCAGAGATTTTCGCCAAAATCGAACTCACGTTAGGTGCTTTTCTTGTAATAGATATCGTGCTGATATACGTAATAAAAGAATACAACGCTTACAAAGTCATCAATCAAAGTGAAAATTTAGACTAACTAATTAAGAAACTCTCATGACCATTGCTTTAACATCTGCCCTAGAAAACAGCTCAACCATCTGCACACTCTTCAGCAGGCTGGGCGTAGCAGTATTAGTTGGTGGAATGCTGGGTTTAAATCGCGACTTGCATGGCAAACCTGCAGGATTACGAACGCATGCACTAGTAACATTAGGCGCAGCGACGGCAACACTGGTGATTCTAAATTTACAACCTTTCGGTAGCCCGACTGACCCCAGCGCTTTGAGCCATGTGCTGCAAGGCATACTTACTGGTATCGGGTTTTTAGGTGCTGGAGTAATCATCAGGGATCCTGAAGGGCATGTTTCTGGCTTGACTACTGCTGCCACTATCTGGGTAGCCGCAGTCATGGGGGTTCTCTGTGGTGCAGGTTACTGGCCACTCATATTAGTTTCCAGTTTTTTGATTATGGCAGTGTTAACCCTTGGAAGATCAATTGAAAAACTAGTTGAGCGTTTGTTTAGAAAAAACCAGCCCACATCTAAAGAGCCCCCACATACTCAATAAACATATCTGAATGTTTGCATAACATTCGCTTTTAATATCAACATTTAGCTACAAAACGATACAAAAATCCGCAACGGAACTTGTCTTGTTAGAGATACTATTAACATAATAAAAATAGTGCCCTCAAGCGCTAATTCACGCATTTCAAACGGGAATCTATGTAGTGAACAGAACCCACACTTTAGAAATTCCAGCCAACATTCTCATCGTTGATGATGATTTGGATATCAGGCAATTGCTTGCCGAATATCTTGAGGAGCACGGCTATAAAACCTTTGTCGCCGCCAATGGCACAGCTATGTGGAATATTCTGCAAAATTCGAACATTCACTTGGTGGTGCTGGATTTGAATCTACCAGGGGAAAACGGCTTTCAGCTATGCAAGCAGTTTCGCGAAAAATCCGACCTACCCATCATCATGCTTACGGCCAGGAGTGCTTCTCTAGACCGTATTCTCGGGCTTGAAATGGGTGCAGATGATTACGTGTGCAAACCGTTTGAGCCGCGCGAACTGCTGTCGCGGATTCGCAATGTGTTACGCCGCATGCAAATGACTAGTGAAGAGAAAAAGGCTGTAGAGCCCAAACGTATTCACTTTGCCAACTGGACATTAGATGTCGTGGCTCGACACCTAGTGAATTCTAAAGATGTGATCATCTCGCTATCTGGTGCTGAGTATCGTTTGTTGCAAATATTTCTCGACCATGCCAATCAGGTGCTGAATCGCGACCATCTGCTTAACCTGACCCAAGGTCGCGACGCTGACCCGTTTGATCGGGTCGTGGATATTCAAGTGAGTCGCCTACGACAAAAAATAGAAGTGGATTCCAAGAATCCTCAAATCATCAAAACTGTGCGCAATGAGGGCTATGTGTTAGCCACCGCTATAGAGATTGAGAGTTGATACTAAATGCTTAAGTCGCTAGCCAGCCGTTTTGTGCATGTTTTTATATATTCCATGACTGGTCGATTTTTCCTGATCCTGATCGGCGGAATCATCGTCTGCGCTGCATTTGCATTGAGCCTTGCCGCGTATGAAGGCAAGAATATGCTGTATCAAGTCAGGCTACGCCATCTCACTGAACGGGTTGAACAGATTGTCCTCACGCTTGAACTCACGCCGCAAACTGCCAGAAAACAGGTTGCAGACATTACCAGCAAGACTGGGGTACGAGTGGATTTTTCTGCGCCAGAATCAACCAAACTATTGCAGACAAAGGGCTACAACCCTGATATCGAGGCCAGCACAGCACTATCAAAAGTCCTAGGCGATGCTAAAAAAGTCTTGGCTTACCAACATACAGGGTTAGATTGCCCTGTGCGCCCTGATGGCTTTAAGCGTAATGAATCCAGCGCAAACGTGCAGAGCAGTAGCACAAGCAAATGCCGCATTATTTTCGCCACACTCAATGATGGAACAGCCATACGCATTGATGTCGCCACCCCAGCAGAAAGCTTGCCGCCACCATTTCGCGTTGACTTCTTACCTTACCTTGGCTTGTTCTTACTCTGCGTTTCACTCTTAGCCTGGTTCGTGGCTAATTTGGCTACTCGCCCTTTGCGAAAGCTTGCCTATGCTGCGCATCGTGTAGGACTAAGCCTTGGTCAACAGGCTGATGAAGAAAAATTGCCTGAAGATACTGGCCCGGCAGAAGTACGTGAAGCGGCTATCGCCTTCAACACCATGCAATCACAAATACGTCACTTTGTGGAAGAGCGCACCTACATGCTCGCCGCCATCGCACATGATTTACAAACCCCCCTCACCCGCTTGCGTTTGAGGCTTGAGAAGGTCTCTGATGCTGCCTTGCGTGACAAGCTCATCAATGATCTATCTGTGACGCTAGAGATGATTAAAGAAGGGCTAGAACTTTCGCGCAGCCTGAATGAGGGCGAGCCATTCGAGATGCTGGACCTGGATTCTCTGATTGATACCATCTGCAACGATGCCACTGATGCTGGGCTGGAAGTCACACAAAGTGGCCGTGTTGGCGTACCTGTCATGGCGAGGCCAAACGCCTTGCGCCGCTGCATCTCCAACCTGGTGGAAAATGCTGTCAAATATGGCCAGTTTGCTCATGTCATCGTCAAACGTGAGGGGCAGAAAGTGATTATTTCAGTGATTGATGGCGGTGATGGCATCCCTGAAGATCAGTTGTTAAGGGTGCTCGAACCTTTCAAACGCCTAGAAGACTCACGCTCGCGTGAGTCTGGTGGTACTGGGCTGGGCCTTACGATTGCACGAAATATCGCGGAAAAACATAGGGGTAGCCTGCGGTTGCGCAATATCTGCGCTGGTGGGCTTGGATTGGAAGCCATTGTGGAAATGGCGATCGTCTAAAGTTAAATAAGTAGGTTGAATTCAGGGAGAATTCTTGATGGCAACGATTACTGTTAAAAAGCTGGCCGATTATCAATTTGAAGTGAGCGTTGATAGCCGAACAAGCACTTCACACCAAGTTACAGTCTCAGAACAATATGCCAAAAAGCTCATCGGCAACCGCGCTTCTGTAGAAATTTTGATTCATGATTCTTTTGAGTTTTTACTGGCTAGCGAACCGAATACCAGCATACTGCGCAATTTCGATTTATCCGTCATTGCGCAGTACTTTCCCGAATATGAAAGACTTATCACTTAAAAAGCACGCAGCCTTACAGCTTTTTGCCGCCTGGCCCTGCAAAGAACCAAACGATCATCCCAGCAACTGGGAATATCAAAACAGCTAAAATCCATAAAATCTTTTCGCCACCGCCCGCTGAGCTTTGCAGGATTTTGATGATCGCGAATATGTCGAGCACTAGAATGAGTAAGCCTATGGCAGAATACATTTTTTATTTCCCCGTAAATTTGATGAATGTTTATCTTATCAAATCTCGATAACTACAAGCTCAGCAATACGCTGATTCTGATGTAGGAAAAGTGCTACAAATCATTCGCGCAGCCGCCACCTAAGCCCTTCAAGCTTGTAAGTTATTTACTCGCAGCAATGATTGTATATGCGTGTTTTCCGCAAATGTTATATGCTTAAAACGTATATTAAGTTTAGGTATGTACATTTTGAAATCACCTGAATCACCTAAAAATGAAATCCAGCGTCTAGCCGCTTTAAAACGTTACAAGATTTTGGATACGCTGGCTGAAGAATCATTTGATGACATTACTTGCCTTGCGTCACTCATTTGCGGCACACCTATCGCGCTGATTACGCTTTTAGATGAAACTCGCCAGTGGTTTAAAAGCAGTGTTGGCTTAGATGCCACAGAAACACCCAGAGAGATTTCTTTTTGTGGGCATGCAATTCTTGGTGACGATCTGTTCGAAATACATGACGCGCTAAATGACGAACGTTTTTTTGATAATCCGCTAGTGACTGGCGCACCAGATATTCGGTTTTATGCTGGCATACCCCTGATCACTTCAGATGGATATGGCCTTGGTAGCTTATGCGTCATTGATCAAACTCCACGAACACTCACACAAGAACAGCGCAATGCCCTGAAAAAGCTGGGTAAACAAGTCGTCAATAAAATTGAGCTGCGTCTAGTGATGCAGGAGTTAGCAGAAAAAACTGCGTTCTACGACACACTCTTACGCAGCGCTGATAAATCTATTATTTCAACCACGGTTGATGGCGTCATTACCAGCTTTAACTTAGGCGCAGAAGAAATGCTCGGTTATCAGGCTGAGGAATTAGTCGGTAAACATACGCCCGCTATTTTTCACGATCACCATGAAATAGCAAAACGAGCCGAAATGCTCAGTTTAGAGTTTGGCCGAAGTGTTGCGCCAAGCTTTGAAGTATTCACGGTACAAGCCAATGAAGGTAGTCCAGACAGCCGAAAGTGGACTTATATTCGTAAAAACGGCAGTAGATTACCCGTCAACTTATCTATCACTGCGATGCGAAATAAAGCTGGTGAGGTCATTGGTTACCTCGGTATAGCCAGAGATATTTCAGAGAATATTAAAGCAGAAGAATCACTGGCTAATCTTACTTTCATTCTTGAAAGTGCTGGAGAGATGGCCAAGATTGGTGGCTGGGAGCTTGATTTAATGACCAGCGAAATCAAATGGTCTAGACAAGTATTCAAAATTCATGAGCTTGATACAACAACCCCGCCGCCCGTTGATGAAGCGATTGCGTTCTACGCGCCAGAAGCAAGACCTGTGATTGAAGCTGCTGTGAATAATGCCATCATCAAAGGTGAGCCATGGGATTTAGAGCTCCCTTTTATCACAGCGAAAGGCAACCATATTTGGGTGCGCGCGCAAGGTTCAGCCGTCATGAAATATGGTAAAGCGACTAAATTGATGGGCGCATTCCAGGATATTACCGAACGTAAATTAACAGATGAAAAAATGCAGCTTCTAGCATTTTATGACCCTCTCACCAATCTGCCCAACCGCAGGCTACTGCTAGACAGATTAGAAAAAGCCTTGTTATCAAGCCGTCGTAAAGATCAGTTTGGGGCCTTGATTTTTATTGATCTGGATCACTTTAAATCCCTGAACGACACGCTGGGCCATGATAAAGGTGATGAACTACTCTGCGAAGTCGCCAGCCGACTAAAAAAATGTGTCAGGGATTTTGACACCGTAGCCAGGTTTGGTGGCGATGAGTTCGTATTGATGCTGGAGGATGTAAGCCCTAATGCTATTCAAGCAAAAGAAATCGCAAGCGTCATTGGGGAGAAAATTCTGAATACGCTCAACCATACTTTTGATTTTGATGGCTACCAGCATGTCAGCAGCTCAAGTATCGGCATTGCCTTGTTTAGTGACCAAACCAAAAATATAGATGAATTATTCAAACAAGCTGATAGCGCCATGTATCAATCTAAAGCCGCAGGCCGTAACAGGTTGACCTTCTTCAGTTAACTACTCGGTCACTTGCAGCATGCGCACATCAAGCTGTGAGAATGGAATAACGATCTGCTTGCTGTGGAAAGTCTTGACGATTTCTTGGTTGATTTCGCCTCTGGCCAGATTGTAGTCAGGCACATTTACCCAAGGCTTCACTGCGATATTGATACCAGAAGGCGCAAGCAAGCTGACTGATACAGCAGGGGCAGGCTCTTTAAGCGTATGCGGGTTATTCTGCAAAATCTCTTTAATCACCGATACGGCTGTATCTAAATCTGTGTCGTAAGCCACACTAACGACAATATCAAGCTGGCGGATGTTGCCATAGTTATGCAAGATCTCGCCCACCAACTTACGGTTGGGGATCACCACAAGTGATTGATCTGCATGGCTGAGCACCGTGGTAAAGATGCTGATGTTATTGACCTGCCCCTCTTCACCGACGATAGAAATGTATTCGCCAACACGAAACGGCTTGGTGAAGATAATGGTCAGCCCAGCCACAATATTACTCAGCACACCTTGCATCGCCAGTGCAATGCCCGCACCAGCAACACCTAGGCCAGCAATCAGCGGTAGCAACTGCACGCCCAGATTCTGCAGCGCCATAATCACAAAGATAGCCAGCACGAATATACGGACTATACGCACCAGCAATTGACGCACTGGCTGGTCAAGATTGAATTTCCTAAGGCCACCATCCACCACTTTAGCGACCCAGCCACCAGCGAAGACACCGACTAGAATGATAGTAATGGCGACCAGAACCTTAGGTCCGAAGGTAATCGCTAAATCGAAAATAGTGTTTTGTATATGGCTTAAGTCACCAAACTGGGCATTCATAACAGGGCTTTCAATAATCGCATTGCTTGGGATTCTACTACTTATCCAATTTCGTAGCATCCCAGCCGCCGCCCAGCGCCTTGATCAATAGTACCGCGGCCGTCAAGCGGCTACCTTGCAAAGTCAGTGCGGTTCTTTCGTTATTAAGCGCGATGGTTTCTACATTCACCACACTCAAGAAATCAACGGTGCCTGCCTTATATTGGTTACGTGTGATCTCTACGGATTCACGCGATGCTTTCACGGCTTCATCCTGCAATTGTGCTTCTTCTTGCAATATGCGTAGCGAGGCTAAGTTATCTTCTACCTCCTGAAAAGCACCCAATACTGTTTGTCGATAGGTCGCCACATTCTGGTCATAAGTGGCAATCGCTTGCGCAGTTTGTGCTTTACGCAGGCCACCATCAAAAATGGTTTCTACGAGCGCGGGGCCAATCGACCAAAAACGGGTTGGATACTCTAAAAATCGAGAAAAACTGCTGGTCTGGTAGCCAAAAGTAGGCGCAATAGTGAGTGCTGGGAAATACGCAGCTTTCGCCACGCCAATCTGCGCATTCGCAGCAGCAGCACGACGTTCTGCACCAGCCACATCGGGGCGGCGCTCCAACAACTGCGAAGGCACAGCCAAGGGAATATTAGGTGGCAGGCTGACATAAGTGGATTTCAGTGGCGCAATGGCCAGCTCTGATGGTGCCTTGCCTATGAGCACGGCAATGGCATGCTCTAACTGCGCGCGCTGCACACCAACATCCACGGCTTGCGCCTTGGCAGATTTAAACTGGGTTTCTGCGGCGACCACATCGGCGCGGGCGACGACGCCCACGGCATATTGATTTTGCGTGAGCTTGAGTGAGCGCTCATAGGCAGTCACCGTGTCATCCAGTAATTGCTTACGGGCATCAGCAATACGTAGCAAAAAGTAATCTTGTGCAAGCTCAGCCTGCGCGCTGAGCTTGGCGTTTTCGATATCTGCTGCGCTGGCTTGAATGCTCGCATCACCTGATTCCACCGCGCGCCCTACACGCCCCCATAAATCAGGCTCCCAGCTTGCGCCTAGCGAGCCGCGATATGCGGTATTTAAATTAGGGTTGTAATTAACCGTATTACTATTGTTACTTGCTGGCCGACTTCTAGTAGCTGAAAGATTGGCCGTCACAGTCGGGTAATATGCGGCGTGCGATTGATCTCTTAGTGCTTGTGCCTGGCGATATTGTGCCTCAGCTACCTTGATATTCTGATTAGAGATTTCAACCTGTTCAACTAACGCATTCAAATCAACATCGCCAAACAGCTCCCACCACTTACCTTTTGGCAAAGTGTCTTGCGGCTGCGCGGTGACCCAGCCGTTTTGCTCCTTGAATACAGTAGGTACTTGCATGGTTGGCTTGACGTAATCAGGGCCAACCGAGCAACCAGCCAGCATGATGATGGCAAGTAAGAATGGGGTAATACGCATATCTGTATCTTTCTTGATGTGCTTGTTCTGTCTGTTAATCATGGGCTAATCATCCTTACGTCAGCTGTGGTTTGGGGCTAACGGCAGTGCCCGTTGCATTTGGCCTGCGTGTAAAACTATCAAGCGCGAGATACATGACTGGTGTGGTGTAAAGCGTTAATAACTGGCTGAAAATCAGGCCACCCACGATTGCCACTCCAAGTGGCTGGCGTAGCTCAAAGCCTTCACCAAAGCCAAATGCTAATGGCAACGCGCCAAGGAGAGCAGCCATCGTGGTCATCATGATTGGCCTGAAACGGAGCTGACAGGCTTCAAAGATGGCATCGCGTGGGCTCAAGCCACGGCTGCGCTCTGCATCAATCGCGAAATCAATCATCATGATTGCATTCTTTTTGACGATACCGACCAACAGCAACACGCCTATCATCGCCATGATATTGAATTCGATCTTGAACAACAGCAACGCCAGCAACGCACCAACCCCAGCTGATGGCAAGGTTGAAAGAATGGTAATCGGATGGATATAACTCTCATACAAAATACCAAGCACAATATAGATGGTCAGTATTGCTGCCAGAATCAGCCATACCTGACCTTTGAGCGATTCCTCGAATACTTTTGCCGTGCCCTGAAAACTGCCATGCACTGAATTCGGCACGCCGATACGTGCCATGGTGTCGTTGATCACTTTTGCAGCGGTGGATAGTGAACCACCCTCTGCCAGATTGAATGTGATGGTGGATGCGGCAAATTGCCCCTGGTGGTTCACCGCAAGGGCTGCATTGTTAGGGCCAAACTTGGCAATCGCCATTAGCGGCACCTGGCTAACTGTACCGTCACTTTGGGTCACCATAATCTGCACATTGCGTAATGTTTCAGGGCTTTGCCAGTATTGCGGCGCAGCCTCCATCACTACTTTGTACTGGTTGAGCGGATTATAGATAGTGGAAACCTGGCGCTGACCAAACAGGTTATTGAGCGTGCTATCAATCTGCGCCATGGTGATGCCGAGTTTAGAGGCCGCATCACGATCTATAGTCAATGTGGTTTGCAGGCCTTTATCCTGGCTGTCACTATTCACATCCAGCAACTCAGGCGCATCTGAAAGTGCTTCCTTGATGCGCTTTTCCCAAGTACGTAAAACAGTTAACTGGTCGGCCTGCAAGGTGTATTGGTATTGGGCATTACCCGCACGACCACCCACGCGGATATCCTGCTCCGATTGCAGCATCAGTTTGGCGCCTGTGATCTTCGCCGTCTTTTTACGAATACGCGCAATAAACTCATCACCATTCACATCGCGGTCGGCGCGTGGCTTGAGTGCAATCAGCATGCGACCTGTATTGCGTTGTCCACCACCTATGCCTGCGGTGAAAGCTTCAACTGCGGGGTCATTTTTGACAATATCGATATATTGATCGAGCTTTCCCTTCATGGCTTGATATGAAGTCGCCTGATCGGCCACGATATTGCCCGAAATACGGCCACTATCCTGCTGTGGGAAAAATCCCTTGGGGATGACCACATACAGATACACATTCAGGCATACCACCGCGAGCAGTATAAACAGTGTGATATAGCCATGGCGCAAGACTACCGCTAGCGAACGTTTATATACCTTGAGCAATGCTTCAAAACCATCTTCCAGCCATTGATAAAGACGATTCTGAGATTTTTTATCAGTGTCGTTTTCAATAGGCGCTTTTTTCAAAAAAATGGCACACATCATTGGTGTGGTCGTCAGTGAAATCACCAATGAAATAAGCACGGCTACGGACATAGTGACAGCAAACTCGCGCAACAAGCGCCCTACCAGCCCACCCATCATCAGGATGGGAATAAATACCGCCACCAGCGATATACTCATGGAGACCACCGTAGAAGCCACTTCTCGCGTGCCTTTCAAGGCTGCTTCTATCGCAGTCTCGCCTTTTTCAAGATGCCTGGACACATTCTCCAGCACGACGATCGCATCATCCACAACAAACCCTGTAGCGACAGTAAGTGCCATCAGTGAAAGATTATCCAGACTGAAGCCGCAAAAATACATGGCGACAAAAGTACCGATCAACGACACTGGCACTGCAACCGCGGGTATTAACGTTGCCCGTGCATTGCGCAAAAACAGGAACACCACGGCAATCACCAAGCCAATCGATAACACCAGTGTGAATTCAATATGATGCAAAGAGGCACGAATGGACGGTGTGCGATCCAACATCACCGTGAGGTCAATCGCGCTGGGGATAGAGGCGCGTAGCTGAGGCAACAAGGCTTTCACGCGATCTATGGTTTCAACCACATTAGCCCCTGGTTCGCGGCGCAAGTGGAGCAATACTGCAGGCTTGCCATTGGCGCTACCGAAATTGCGCACGTCTTGCACTGAATCGCGCACTAGGGCGATGTCTGACAATCGCACCACAACGCCATCACGCACAGTGATGATCAAACCCTGATATTCGGCGGCGGTTTTTGCCTGATCGTTAGCCCCTATCTGCCAGTGGCGCTCGTCATCTTCAATAAACCCCTTGGGGCGATTAGCATTCGTCGCCACCACCGCTGCCCTCACTGTTTCGGTATCAATACCGTAATGCGCCAAAGCCAATGGATTTAATTCAATACGCACCGATGGCTGCGAACCGCCATCCACATCGACTTGACCGATACCTTCTACCTGTGAGAATTTTTGCGCAAGTATGGAATCTGCCACATCGTAAAGCTGGCCCATGTTCATAGTGTCAGAGGTCAACGCCAGATCCATGATGGGGGTATCTGCTGGGTTGACCTTACGATACGTCGGGTTGCGATTCAAACTGGTTGGTAATAGAGTACGCGCGGCATTGATCGCAGCCTGCACTTCACGTGCAGCACTATTGACGCTGCGGCTTAAATCAAATTGCATAATAATGCGCGATGAACCGAGCGTGCTGTTGGACGTCATCTCGGTAATGCCTGAAATCCGCCCAAGCGCCCGCTCTAAAGGCGTTGCCACGGTTGAAGCCATGGTCTCAGGGCTAGCACCCGCTAATTGCGCCTGCACAAACACAGTGGGAATGTCGATCTGCGGCAAAGAGGCCACAGGCAGCTTGGTGTAAGCCAGAATACCCGCGAGCGTGATGCCCAACGTTAACAGCGTTGTTGCTATAGGCCGCTCGATGAATATACGAGAGATATTCATTAATCAGACACCATCTGTGGCGATATGGTGACGTTTGCGGAATGCATCGAGGCGCTGGGCCACGCGGTCGAATGCCAAGTAAATCACGGGGGTGGTAAACAAGGTCAAGGCTTGGCTGACGATGAGGCCACCAACCATAGTCAACCCTAGAGGATGCCGCAGTTCAGAACCAACACCTGTACCCAACATCAGAGGCAGTGCGGCAAGTAGCGCTGCCATGGTCGTCATTAAGATAGGCCTTAAACGTAACAGGCATGCCTGATAAATCGCCTCGCGCGCTGGCATGCCCTGATCGCGCTGTGCTTCAAGCGCAAAGTCGATCATCATGATGGCGTTCTTTTTGACGATCCCAATCAGAAGAATGATGCCGATAATACCGACAATCCCCAGATCATTACCCGATAGCATCAAAGCCAGCAGAGCACCCACACCCGCTGAGGGCAGCGTAGAAAGTATCGTGATTGGGTGAATGTAGCTCTCATACAGCACACCGAGCACGATATACATGGTGATAATCGCAGCCAGTATCAGCAGCAACTGGCTGCCCAAAGAAGCATTGAATGCAGTCGCCGCACCTTGGTATGTGATACGGGTGCTAGCGGGCAAAGAGGTTGCCACTTGTGCTTCATCAATCACTTTCACTGCGTCACTCAGCGAGTAGCCAGGCGCCAGATTGAACGAGATATTAGCGGCAGGAAACTGCCCCAAATGATTCACAACTAGCGGAGTTTCACGCTCGCTGATTTTGGCAATCGCGCTCAAAGGCACTTGGTTCATGGCAACCGGGCTTCTAGTGGTTTGAGTGACGGTTGCAGCAGTGGTACTTGCTGTTAGGTAGATACCATTCAGCGCATCCATGCCCATACGAAACTCTGGGGCTACTTCAAGCACTACGCGGTATTGGTTGGATTGCGTGAAGATGGTTGAAATCAGGCGCTGGCCAAAGGCACTATACAAGGCATTATCAATCGCCGCCGTGGTAATACCGAGGCGGCCTGCAGCATCGCGGTCTATGTCAACATAGGCTTGCAAGCCCTTATTTTGCAGGTCACTCGCCACATCTCTCAATACGGGAGATTGCTGCAAGCGCTGCAGCATCTGCGCTGTACTCGTCTCAAGCACCTTCGCATCCGCATCATCCATGATGAATTGGTACTGGCTGCGGCTGACGCGGTCTTCAATGGTTAAATCCTGCACAGGCTGCATGTACAGCTTGATACCAATGACTTCAGATACGCCATCCTGTAAATGCTGCATCACAGTCTGAACGTTACCAGCGCGTTTATCCTTGGGCTTAAGATTAATCAGCAGGCGTCCGCTATTCAACGTGGTATTAGTGCCATCCACTCCGATGAATGAAGTAACGCTATCTACTGCCGGATCTTTCAAAATGCTATCAACCAATGCTTGCTGGCGGGTAGCCATTGCATCAAACGAAATCGTTTGCGGCGCCTCAGTAATACCTTGGATTACGCCTGTATCCTGAATCGGGAAAAAACCTTTGGGAACGGCGATATAGAGAATGACGGTAAATACCATGGTCGCTAACGCAACCAGCAAGGTGATCCATTGATGATTCAACACCACGCTTAGTAATCTGCCGTATTCATGGGTCACGCGATCAATCACTGCGCCGGATTTATTGTAGAACCAGCCGCGCTCAGACTCGGGTTGGTGACGTAATAATTTAGCGCACATCATCGGGGTGAGCGTTAATGAAACGACGGCAGAAATCAGGATCGCCACGGCGAGCGTAATAGCAAACTCACGGAACAGCCGCCCCACGATATCGCCCATAAATAATAGTGGAATCAATACCGCAATTAGCGAAAGCGTAAGCGAGATAATGGTGAACCCAATCTGCTTGGAACCTTTAAGCGCAGCCTCTAGCGGTGTATCGCCCTGCTCTATATAGCGCGAGATATTCTCAATCATGACCACGGCATCATCCACCACAAAACCCGTAGCAATGGTCAGTGCCATCAAGGTCAGGTTGTTGATGCTAAAGCCTGCAAGATACATGATGCCGAACGTACCTATCAACGACAAAGGCACAGCCACGCTGGGAATCAATGTCGCTGGAATATTGCGTAGGAACAGGAAAATCACCATTACCACTAGCGCCACGGAAAGCATCAGCTCAAACTGCACGTCATTGACGGAAGCGCGAATGGTCGTGGTACGGTCTGTGAGCACAGTCACTTGAAGATCAGCCGGCAATGAAGCCTGTAACTCAGGTAACAACGCTTGAATGCGATTGACCACTTCAATGACATTCGCACCCGGTTGGCGCTGGATATTGAGCACCACAGCTGGATCGCGATTCGCCCAGGCCGCAAGCCGCAGATTTTCAGCATCTGACACCACAGCGGCCACATCGCTCAAGCGAATCGCTGCGCCATTGCGGTAAGCAATCACCAGCTTCAAGTAATCTTGCGGTGTTTTAATCTGGTCATTCGCGGTAATGGTAGAGGCGCGACTTGGGCCATCAAAACTGCCCTTGGCTTGATTCTGGTTGGCATTGCCGATGGAAGTGCGCAAGTCATCAATACTGATACCAACCGCAGCCAGCGCCTTGGGGTTCACCTGTATGCGCACCGCTGGGCGTTGGCCGCCGCTGATGGTGACCAGGCCTACGCCACTGAGTTGTGAGATTTTCTGCGCGAGCCGCGTATCGGCTAAATCTTCCACCGTGGTTAAAGGCAAGGTCTTAGAGGTAAGCGCTACCGTGAGTATCGGCGTATCGGCTGGGTTTACCTTGTTATAGATAGGCGGTGTTGGTAAGTCAGTTGGTAAGTATGAACTGCCTGCGTTAATGGCCGCCTGCACTTGCTGCTCAGCCACATCCAGCGTCATGTTGAGCGAAAATTGTAGTGTAATGACAGATGCGCCACCAGAACTGGTGGAGGTCATCTGGTTGAGCCCAGGCATTTGCCCGAATTGTCTTTCCAACGGCGCGGTGATTGATGAAGTCACTACATCGGGGCTGGCACCAGGATAAAGCGTGACCACCTGTATGGTCGGGTAATCCACTTCGGGCAATGCGGATAGCGGCAGCAGCCGATACGCCAAAACACCCGATAGCAAAATGGCGATCATCAGCAGCGTAGTCGCCACTGGCCGCAATATGAATAAACGCGAGGGATTCATTAATCAGCGCCTCCTGATTTCTCGCCAGGTTTCTGCCCTCCCTTTTTGTGATGTCCTCCATGGCCATGTTTGCCAGCTGTAGCATCTGCCGCAACAGGTTCCATCGGTTTCACTTTCGCACCCTCACGCAGTTTGTCTGTGCCATCCGTCACAACGACTTCACCAGCATCAAGCCCTTTCGCAATCACCACCACTTCGCCATCCACATAGCCTGATTTCACAGGGCGCACAGTTACGCTGTCACCATCGACTAGCACATAGACATAATCGCCCTTGCTACCGCGCTGCAAGCCAGCCACAGGGATCACCACTGCATCTTTTTGCACATCCACCAGAATCTTCACGTTGATAAATTGATTAGGAAACAGAGCCGCATCATCATTCTTGAATATTGCGCGCAGCTTGATGGTGCCAGTGGTGGTATCAATCTGGTTATCTGTGGTCAGCAGCTTGCCGCTCGCGAGCTTGCTTTTTTGAGCGCGGTCAAATGCATCTACACTGACTGGCTCGCCTGAATTCACGCGCTCATTAATGCTTGGTAGATTGTCTTCAGGCACATTGAATAAGGCCGTGATTGGCTGTAATTGGGTGATGGTGACAATCCCGTTCGTATCAGTACTGTGAATCATATTGCCCGGGTCCACCTGCCGCAAACCCACACGGCCTGCAATTGGCGCGGTGATGCGTGCATAACTAAGTTGTAGTTTGGCGCTATCCACCAATGCCTGATCCACTGCCACTGCACCACGATATTGGCGCACCAAGGCTTCTTGCGTATCAGCCTGCTGCTTGGAGATGGAGTCCTGGCCTAGCAAAGTTTTGTAGCGCTCAAGATCAATCGACGTATTCTCAAGCAGGGCTTTATCACGGAACAGTTGGCCTTCAGCTTGCGCTAATGCGACCTGATAAGGCTGCGGATCAATTTGTGCGAGTAAATCGCCCGCGTTCACCATCTGGCCTTCAGTGAAATAAAGCTTGAGCAGTTGGCCATCCACACGCGCTTTAACAGTAACAGTATTGCGTGGCGTCACAGTACCCAAGGCATCAAGATATATATTCACGTCCTGAGTTTTAGCTTTTGCAGTGGCAACAGGAGCAGGTTTTGCAGAGGGATCAAACTTTTTTCCCGGGCCAGCAGCTTGCGACGCTTCTGTAGCGCCATCACCACTGGTTGCCTTAGCCTGCTGATAATGTCGGTAATAAGACGCTCCAGCGACAATCAGCACGATGATGAGAAACCAGATAAGAATTTTCCATCGTTTTTTGGATGATGAAATTGATGTGTTTTGAGTAAGCGCCATGAGCTAATCCTGCTATCTGAGTTCTGCAATTGATGGTTCTTGGTAGTTACATTGATATTACATTGGCTGTTTTGCAACACTTTTACAGCCAATGCAGTTTAACGATAATTGATGCCAGTTATAAGGCAGTTACAAAACGATACGATAGAATATGTTTTGATATTGATATAAGCGAAAAACTAGGCCAATCTTTGAGGCTTTCAATCTTAACTATTAGTTCAAGTCTGAAGCTATGAAAAGGGATTCAACAAAGACATTAAACGTGGTCTGTCCCCTATTGTTCCATGGAGGTTAGTAGCATGAAAAAGCTAAAAGTTATTTTATTTTCAAAACCAGTTCTGATTATTGGCGCTTGCTTACTCGTAGTCGCGATTATTTTTTTTGACAACATCAAGGGCTACTATCGATTTAAAGAGCTATGTGAAACAGAAAAAACCAAACAAGTGATCAATAAAGTCGAGCCAAATATGGCTTGGATTTACAATGAAGGTATACCAACAGCACCTTCAAGTGTCTTTAAACTTGCCGCTTCACCCCATGTTAAATTTGTTCGATTCTTAGACTATGACGATAAACAACTTTACGACATTACTTATATTGGCCCTGAAAAGCCTCCAAGAAGTGAAGTTATTGGATATAGCCATCATAAAGAATTTTATGCTATTAAGTCAGCCGACTTAACTCAAAAGACTGTATATGCATGGAAAAATATTAATGAGGAATTCCCCAACGAGTTAAGAACAGGTCGCTCGGGTAATCAAATTATCGATATGAGAACAAATAAAATAGTCGCAAACCTTACCGTAATTGGCTATAGCTTGTTTGATAGAAATCATACTTTACTAGATGCGCCATCGGGAAATACTTGTGACTGGGCCACTACTTATCTTGGTAGTGATGCAAACGTAAATTTGATATTTGGCGAATGAATAATTTAAGAGGTTACAAATGGCAAGAACATTCAGAGACAGACCTCAATTAAAATTTCTATTCAGCATTGCCTATTTTTTAGAAACGCCCAGATTCATTTTAAGGTTCACCGTTTTCCCATCTCCAACCACTTTGACTGGCTCAGCAATCATCAACTTTTCAGGCGCGAGGCCTGCATTTTTCAGCAGGTAATCTTGAGCTGCTGTTGCCCTGGCTTTAGCCAAGTTGGTCAAATCTGCATCTGTGACATTCGCCGTCAACCTAAGTTGTTGAAGCATGTCAGCATATTTCGGCACATCTTCTGGTTTGGATTTTTTGAAATAGTCTTTGAGCGATTCGAGCGCCTTAAGATTACGGCCCTCGCCTTTGCGCTCCTTGAGCATATTTTCAATGGATGACTGCACTTTGACGTTATTCATATCCAAAGGCCCAGGCTGCTCGCCCTCTTTAAGCTTGATGCCCATATCATTCAATACGTCACGGCGGGTGGCCAGCTCTTGCAGTGCGGCTTTATCGGCGGCGGCATCAAATGCTGGAACAATACTCAAGGTGAGTGATGTGCGCTTGGCCATGCCTTCGGCCACCGACTTCAGTTTTTCCTGTTCTTCTGGCAGCAGCGTTGCCAGGCCTGGGTCAAAACTAATCGCCTCTAATTTATCTGAGCTGACACCAAGCAGATTACCCAGCAGGCGGAATGGCGAAGTCACGATTTTCTCAAATACATTCAGAATGGCTTTCCAGACGATCTTGCCATAGCTGAATTGTGGGTCATCTAGACTGCCCGAGATAGGCAGGTCAAGATCAATCAGTCCATCACTGTCTTCGAGCAAAGCGATTGCCAGATCAAGCGGCAGGTTCATTGCATCGGGGCTATCCACATGTTCGCCCAGCCTTAATTTATTGATGACAAACTTGTTTTCACCTGTCAATTGGCGCTGCTTGATTTTATATTCAAGATCAACCGAGAGCTTGCCAGAATCTATGCGGCGGCCAGCAAACTTGCCTGAATAGGGGGTAAGGCGATTCATCTCAAGGTTATGGAAGCTCAACTTCAGGTCAGTAAAATCAGTGGCGCGGAATGGCTGTAAGGAGCCGCGAATACGCGCAGAGCCAAATTCATCCACTTTGCCATCCATCTCCACCTGTGCGGTGGTATTGGGGTTGGTAGATAGGCCATTAATCACGCCTGTGAGGCTATTGATGTGCGTGCCGAATTGCGGCTTGAGCGAAAGATCAGCAAACTCCAAATTAGCGTTATTCACACTAACGCGGTCAATCGCAATCGGGAATGCCTCTTCTGTAGCGCTCGCAGGTGAAGGGCTCGTTTCAGCAACTGGCGGATTACTTGCTGGCTCTGGTGTGCGCAGGATGCGCTTCACGTTGAGGGTTTTATCTTCGTATATGATGAACTTGCCTGTGGGCTGCTCAATACGCAAGGCATCCATATGCAACTGGTTAGGGGCAATCGCTAACTTGAGTGAGTTACTGGATACTGACTTCCAGCCTAGAAACAAAACATTATCAGGCTCTTCAATGACCGCCAGATTGTTGACGCTGAATCCGCCATTAAACTGCCCTGTGAGCGTCTTTTCGGTTTTGAGCGCCAACTTGCCTTGCGCATTGGCTTGCCCATCATTGAGCTTGAGGTAGGCCGCCTGATTCACATAGGGCGAGAATGGTTTAAGCGCAAGCGCATCTAGTTTGATTTGCAAATCTGCTTTGAGCGGCATGAGCGCCAAGCTACCATTCGCTTCAAACTGCCCGCCCTGTTTGAACTGTGTTTTGAGCTTTAGTGGCAATGGCTTGGCTAAGTCGAGCGAGGCATTATCAAGCTCCAACAAGGTATTTTGTATATCAAACACCACTGGGCTGGGTGTGCTCTTATCTTCAATATGCACACCACTATTTTGCACGGCGAATTTATCTAACGAAACTTTCCATGGCGCTTGGCTAGACGGTTTGGATTGGGTGGCTGGAGTTGATGGTTTGTTGGCAGTTACCTGAGCCAAAGCTGCCTGCCAATTGATAGATTTATCCGCAGCTCTCAGCACCTGGGTTTGCAAGCCAGAAACCAAAAGCTCCGATAACTTCACGCTACTATCTTTTAAGTTGACCGCACCGCTTTGCAGGTTGATTTTGTCAATGCTGGCCATAGACTGCGGGTAGAGCGCGGACTGCACGTTAACTCCACTCAAATCGGCACTCATCGGCTCAATCGCAATGCCTCCATCGGCATTATTGGCACTCAGGCTTAGATTGATATCCTTGATCTCGGCATGCAGCGGATGTACGAAACTTTCATCTTGAAAAGCGGCTTTCAAGTGAGAGAGTTTGAAACTGGCGAGCTCAAATTTGAATGACTTGCTGTCTTTTTTGTCATCGCTTGCTGTGTCTTTAGAGGCTGATACTTCGGCGGACTGGGGGCCAGCAGGCACAAGTTGTTGCCAGTTGATACTGCCATCTTTCAATCTTGTTGCACTCACTTCACCTGCATCAAGCGCTATTTCACCGACTTTTATTTGTTGTGCGGCCAGATCAAAACTCACATCATTCACCGCGGCTTGATTCAACTTAAACAAACTGTCTTTGCCCTGCGTGATTGCCAACTCATTGGTAGTGACTTTCAAGCCCGCAAATTTAAGCTGGGTACCGTTGAGCATTGAGAAATCCAGCGCAGGCAATGTAATTTGGGTTTCGCCAAGTGCCAGATGACCATTACCCTGCACATTCGCTGCAAGATTAGTGACTTTGAGCGTGAGATTTTCAACGCGCGCTTCTGGCACTGGGGGGAGTTCGGCTTGGTCAGACTGTGCTGCGTCTGCTGGCTTGACAGGCACTTTCACCATCGCAAAACGATAGTCCAAATTGGTTTGCAATTCCCCGCCTGTAATCTCGAATGGCAGCGCATGTTGTGTGAGCACCTGCATCAATTTTGCTAAATGGATACCTTCGATCTGTATCGAGCCAGCCGAGGCAATCGGGTTGAGAGAAAGGTCACCTTTCCACTTCAAACTACCACCCTGCTCTGGCAGCTTGGCATAAACTAGGTAATCACCACGGTCTTCAGGCAAGGTGGAGAGCCCTTCAAGCTCAAGCCCCAGCGGCTCTAATACGGCCTTGAAGGGCGTTGGTCGATTGCGGTCGGTGTATTGAATATCACCGCCCTCAATCAGAATATGGTCAATCAACAGGCGCGCCATGCCGCCATCATCTGGCTTTTTATCTTCATTCAACTTGGCAATCAGGTCTGCCCAGTTAAGCTTGCCGTCTGGCCCAATATCAAAACTGACTTCAGGTCCAGTCAGGCGAATATCGTTAAGACGCCAGGCAAAATGGAAAATGCCTGCGGTATCTACGTTCAACAACAAGTGCTGAAAGCTGGCCAGTGGCGAGCCATCTAGCTTGCTCAGCTTTAAATTATCAATGGTAAGAATCAGGCTAAATGGGTCAAACTTCACCTGATCTACTGTGATGCGGCTAGCCAGCTTATGCTCCGCCACCCATGGCAACGCGCGCTTGGCAATCGGGTTAACCGCAAAATAGCCAAACAGCAGATAGGCAATGAATAAGCCGGCAATGATTTTGGTGGGTTTGGCCAGAAAATAATGCCTAAGCCGTTGACTACTCAAGTGATTGTTTTTGAATTGCAGTAATTTTTTTTGTAGTTGCTTCATTGCTTCCCCCGCCGAATGCAGCTTAGCTTATGCAGCTAACTCGCCAGCTGTATTGAATGCCTGATATCTAATATCGACTAAGTATATTAGCTTAGTTAGACGCCATCTATCACCCACCCATATTTTTTAATTCGCATGTTCTTGAGGTTGAATTATTACTGGTTTTTCATAGTCATATTGGCTAGCAAATCAATAATAATGAATTCAAAAAATCAAGGGGATTAACATGCAAAACCTGATTCAGATTATTTACATCAGCCGCTCAATATTTCCGTCATCAGATGCCTTTGGTGGGCTTGACCCCAATGTGGCACGCATACTTGCTAAATCACGCACTAATAATCGTAAAGAAGGCTTGGTAGGCGTGCTTTATTTTGGAGATGGCTGTTTTTTCCAGTGCCTGGAAGGCGAGCAAGAAGCGGTTGAAAAACTCTATCAAACCCTGCTTGAAGACCCGCGCCATAAAGACCTGAAACTGCTCTCGCGAAAAGAAATCAGCGAGCGCTCATTCCCTGACTGGTCTATGAAATTCGTGGGAATTGGAACAGAGATGAAGCGACTACTTGCTGGCTATGGTTATAAAAGTTTTGACCCTTACAGCTTTAGCCCTGAAGTCACGCAGGCGGTCATGGGTTTGTTGCACGCTGCCGCCGACCCCACTGAATCGAGCACAATCGCTCCAACCAGCAATACCGAAGTGATTACCCCGCATGGCGATCAATCAGTGCGATGGGCCTTATTCATCTCAATATTCGCATTGCTAGTTGCAACCGCGGCAATGCTGATTGCCGCGGGCATTATCAAGTTACATTAGTGATTTAAAATAGATACAGCTTTAAAGTAGATGTAATACGAACCATGTATAGAGCGGGATACCTACAATCAAGTTAAATGGAAAAGTCAGCGCGAGTGACATACCGACATACAGCGATGGATTAGCTTCTGGAATCGCAAATCGTATGGCTGCAGGCACCGCAATATAAGATGCACTTGCAGCTAAAACCATGAGTAACACGGCATTTCCAGCACTGATATGAAGCCAATGTGCCAACCCTAGTGCAATGCTTGCGTGCAATAAAGGTGCAGCGATCGCATACAAGAATACCCAGACGGATTTGCCTTTTAATCCACTGATATTTCGTGAGGCCAGCAAGCCCATATCTAGCAAGAAAAAAGCCAGCATGCCTTTAAATAAATCACCAGAAAATGGCTGCATCGCAGCTTTGCCTGCTTCGCCAGTCAATAGGCCGATAATCAAGGCACCGATCAACAATACCTGCGCACCATCGGTGAGTGATTCGTGTAGCAATTTACTTAGGCTCACTCCCGCCTTGGATTGAGACTGCGGTGCTAATTGATGGCGAGTTCTATTGGCCAGCAGCACTGCAAGAATAATCGCGGGGGATTCCATCAATGCCATGGCTGCAGCCATGTGACCGCCAAATGGAATGCCTGCATTCTCAAGAAATTGAGTAGCAGTAATAAAAGTGACGGCACTCACTGAACCATAAGTCGCTGCAATCGCCGCGGCATCATAACCACTGACGAATCGCTTGAGTATCTGGTAACCCAGTAGTGGAATAGAAATAGCCAAACCAACTGCACACGCCAAAGTAATTGCCACTTCACCATTAACGCCAGATTTTGCAAGGGCAAAACCACCCTTAAGACCCAGTGACATCAGCAAATATAGTGATAGAAAACGTGATATCTGTGGCGGTATTTCAAGATTGGATTTCATCAATCCCGCCAGTAAACCAAATACGAAAAATAGAATTGCTGGATCTAATAATGTCTTCATTTAAAGCCCCCTGTAGTGTTTGCGGCACGGATACTAACCAGACTATTGAATAGTGTAAAATCAATAATATTTATATAAACCATAGGTTAATACTGATGAATATTACTTTTAGGCAGATGAATGTGTTTCTGGCTGTTGCACAACTTAAAAGTATCACCGCTGCGGCTGAAGCTTGCTACGTCACACAACCGACAGTGTCCATGCAAATGAAGGAGCTCACAGATACCATTGGCTTGCCACTTTACGAGCAAATCGGCAAGCGCCTGCACCTGACAGAAGCGGGTGAATCTCTTGCAGAGACAGCACAAGCCATGACCGAAGAATGGAGCCGCTTTGAACAAACCATAGAAGCGATGAAAGGGCATAAAAAAGGCCGACTGCGCGTAGCCGTTGCCAGCACGGCCAAATACTTTGTACCACGCATACTGGGTGACTTTTGCCACGCTTACCCAGAAGTGGATATCTCACTCGAAGTGCTTAACCGCGATGGCGTGGTTCAACGCCTGAAAGAAAATGCTGATGATCTTTACATTATGTCTATCCCGCCAGAGGACATGGCGCTAGAGAAGCAAGCGTTTATGGAGAACCCGTTAGTCGTCATTGCACCGATCAATCATGCGCTTGCGTATCAAACAGGGTTGAGCCTCAAATCACTTGAAAATGAATCATTTGTGCTGAGAGAGCGTGGCTCTGGCACCAGACTCGCCTGCAACAGACACTTTGAGGAACATCAATTTAAACCCAAAGTCAGGCTGGAGCTGGGCAGCAATGAAGCGATCAAACAAGCAGTAGCTGGCGACCTTGGTTTGGGCGTGATTTCACGACACGCTTTGGCTGGAAAAGCAGAAAATGAAGGCCTAGCCGTACTTGATATTGAGACGTTTCCGATACACGCCAACTGGTGGTTACTATATCCGCAGGGGAAAAAACTTTCGCCCATTGCTAAAGAGTTTATTGCCCATTTACAAGCCACGGCACATAAGCTTTAATTAGATTCCTTTAAATAAATTACCCATATATCGATTTAATATCTTTTATATATCAATATATTGTGGTTTTTCTAAAAATTTCTCTTTCCAAAAAAAATATGCTGGGTTATATTTAATCCACTTCGGTACCTAGAGATTTGTGAGGAGTTTTATCAGAAACTTCAATAACTCTGGGTTTAAAAGGGAATCTGGTGACAAGCGTTTGTATCTGCAACGCTTTAATTCCAGGGCTGCCCCCGCAACTGTAATCAGTGAGTTTGTTGCCAACCAGTGGTCACTGAGATTCTGAACATGGAATCTTGGGAAGGCCGGCAATAAGCAATGACCTGAGAGCCAGGAGACCTGCCGTTAGCAATCTTTTGCTGTTAAATCAGTGAGGATTATTTTTCATAACGTTTGAGGCGGGGTGTCCTCGGCAGATGGTAAGCGACTATTAATTTGTTGCCGGGCATTGGTAACTGGTTCCGCTTACTGCCATGCTGGTCTTTATGGCTATGCAGTATCAAAGCAGTCTGATTGATTCTGTATTGTCGTTCCCGTCCCTTTTACAGGGAGCTTTCCATGGATGATATTCAAGTCGCTACACCGACTGCATCACTTTCCAACTTTAATACTCAAGCACCAAGTTTGCAGGTAATCCGCCGTAATGGCGCCGCTGTTGCCTTTGACCCAGAAAAAATCTCGATTGCCATGAGCAAGGCGTTTCTTGCAGTCGAACATGGCCAAGCTGGCTCAAGCCGCATGCGCGAATTGGTAGCCACGCTAACTCAACAGGTGGTCGCCGCATTGATGCGTCGGCTGCCTGCTGGCGGCGCCGTTCATATTGAGGATATACAAGATCAGGTAGAGTTAGCCTTGATGCGCTCTGGCGAACATGACGTCGCTAGAGCCTACGTGCTGTACCGCGAAAAACGCTCGGCAGAACGCGCCGCTCAGCCGCATGATGCGCCGCAATTACACATCATCATCAATGGCAAACGTGAAGCGCTCAGCTTGGCAAAACTCACTGAAATGGTGGCCGAAGCATGCTTATTCCTTGGCAACGCGGTTAACCCCAAAACGGTGGTCGAGCAAGCTGTGCGCGACTGCTACGACGGCATGCCATTCAATGAAGTACGCCGCGCGCTGATTCTCTCATCACGCAGCCTGATCGAGCGCGAGCCAGCCTACAACTATGTCACTGCACGCCTGCTACTAGACCTGATTCGCGCCGAAGTGCTGGGCGAAGATGTCAATCATGCCGCCATGCAAACCCGTTACGCGGAATACTTCCCGCAATACATCAAAACAGGCATTGAAGCTGGCTTGCTCGATAAACGTCTTGCGCAATTTGACCTCGAGAAAATGGGTCGCGCCTTCGATGCAAACCGCGATTTCCAGTTTGGCTATCTAGGCCTGCAAACCTTGTATGACCGCTACTTTTTACACATTGAAGAGCGCCGTATAGAGTTGCCACAAATATTCTTCATGCGCGTTGCCATGGGCTTGGCAATTAACGAAATCGACCGTGAGAATCGCGCCATCGAGTTCTACAATGTGCTGTCCACCTTTGATTTTATGAGCTCCACGCCCACGTTATTCAACAGCGGCACGCTGCATTCACAGCTTTCATCTTGCTACCTGACGACGGTAAGCGATGACCTTGATGGCATCTATCAAGCTATCAAGGAAAATGCGCTGCTACAGAAATATGCAGGCGGACTGGGCAACGACTGGACGCCAGTGCGCGCTTTAGGCTCACGCATCAAAGGCACTAATGGCAAAAGCCAGGGCGTGATTCCTTTCCTAAAAGTGGTCAATGACACTGCAGTGGCCGTCAATCAAGGCGGTAAACGTAAAGGTGCGGTGTGCGCATATCTTGAAACCTGGCATCTGGATATCGAGGAGTTTCTCGATCTGCGTAAAAACACAGGCGATGACCGCCGCCGCACGCATGACATGAACACTGCACACTGGATCCCCGATTTATTCATGCAGCGCGTGAATGAAAATGGCGAATGGACACTATTCTCACCATCCGACGTACCAGACCTACATGATAAATTCGGCAAGGCTTTTGAATCGACTTATGTTGAATACGAACGCCAAGCCGACCGTGGCGAGATTGCGTTATTCAAGCGAGTATCGGCAACCCAGATGTGGCGCAAAATGCTCTCCATGCTGTTTGAAACTGGCCACCCTTGGATTACCTTTAAAGACCCATGCAATATCCGTTCACCGCAGCAACATGTAGGCGTGGTGCACAGTTCCAACTTGTGTACCGAGATCACCTTGAATACTTCAGCGACAGAAATCGCGGTATGCAACCTCGGCTCCGTCAACCTGATGGCGCATTTGAAAGAAGAAAATGGCGAGCTGGTATTAGACCAGGCCAAACTCAAAGCCACCATCAATGTTGCCATGCGCATGCTGGATAACGTAGTGGATATCAACTTCTACGCAGTGGGACATGCTCGTAACTCGAACTACCGTCACCGCCCGGTCGGTCTCGGCATCATGGGTTTCCAGGACATGCTACATGCGCTCCGTATTCCCTACGCTTCACAACAAGCCGTTGAAATCGCAGACCGTACCATGGAAGCCATTTGCTACAACGCTTATCTGGCGTCGAGTAATCTGGCTGAAGAGCGCGGTGCTTACTCCAGCTTTAAGGGCAGTTTGTGGGACCAAGGCATATTGCCACTTGATACCCTGAACCTGCTATCTGAAGCGCGTGGTGGCAATGTTGAGGTTGATCGCAGCAGCACACTGGACTGGGATGCCTTGCGTGCCCACATCCAGTCGGTTGGTATGCGTAACTCCAACTGCGTGGCGATTGCGCCTACTGCCACTATCTCCAACATCGTCGGCGTGGCAGCGAGCATTGAGCCTGAATATCAGAATCTATACGTAAAATCCAATTTGTCAGGCGAATTTACGGTAGTGAATGAAGGCCTAGTGGCTGAACTGAAAGCCTTAGATATGTGGGATGAAGTCATGATTGCCGACATCAAATATTACGATGGCTCGGTGAAAGCTATAGACCGCATCCCCGCTGAGATTAAGGCCTTATATGCTACGGCTTTTGAAGTTGATCCCACTTGGCTGGTAGAAGCTGCTGCACGTCGCCAAAAATGGATAGACCAAGCGCAATCGCTCAACCTGTATTTTGCGGTTCCATCTGGCAAAAAGCTCAACGATACCTACATGCTGGCCTGGCAACGTGGCCTTAAAACCACCTATTACCTGCGTTCATTGGGTGCAACAGCGGCTGAGAAATCAACGGGCAGTGGCGGCGAACTGAACGCAGTTTCATCATCAGCGCCGGAAGCTTCACCAGAAGAAGCGCCTAAGCAATGCCTTATTGATGATCCAGGTTGTGAGTCTTGCCAGTAAGCATCCGCCAATCAATAAAATATAGGGAAAAATATGCTGTCATTTGAAGAAGAAATCATTGAAGAAACACCTGCTGTCGCAATCACGCCTAAACCAACATTAGTCGCCACCAGCATTGCACCTGCTAACCAACCTTCCGTCTCAGGCCGCGTTAATGCCAACGACAAACGTGTGATTAACGGACAGACTGACGTTAATCAGCTGGTTCCATTTAAGTACCATTGGGCTTGGGATAAATACTTAGCGGGATGCGCCAACCACTGGATGCCGCAAGAAGTCTCCATGAGCCGCGACATTGCACAATGGAAAGACAGCACGGCGTTAACAGAAGATGAACGTCTGATTGTTAAGCGCAATCTCGGGTTTTTCACTACGGCAGATTCGTTGGCCGCGAATAACATTGTGCTCGGTACCTATCGTCACATCACCGCCCCTGAATGCCGTCAGTATCTGTTGCGTCAAGCCTTTGAAGAAGCCATTCACACCCACGCCTATCAATACATCGTAGAAAGTTTGGGTTTGGACGAGAGCGAGATTTTTAATGCATATCAGGAAGTCTCCAGCATCCGAGATAAAGACGAGTTCCTGATTCCTTTCATCTCGATATTGACCGATCCAGAGTTCAAAACTGGCACCATGCTCACTGACCAGCAACTACTTAAATCGCTCATCGTGTTTGCCTGCATCATGGAAGGCTTATTTTTCTACGTCGGCTTTGTGCAGATTCTTGCGCTTGGTCGCCAGAACAAGATGACAGGCGCTGCAGAGCAGTATCAATACATCTTGCGTGATGAATCCATGCATTGCAATTTTGGCATTGACCTCATCAACACCATTAAGCTGGAAAACCCACATCTGTGGAATAACCAGTTCAGGGATGAAATACAGGGATTGATGCAGCAAGCCGTTGAACTGGAATACCGTTACGCTGAAGACACGATGCCACGCGGTGTGCTAGGCCTGAATGCATCCATGTTCAAGGAATACCTGCGCTTTATTGCTAACCGCAGATTGCAGCAGATTGGGGTAGATGTACTTTACCCGGGTGCTGCCAACCCATTCCCTTGGATGAGTGAAATGATAGACCTGAAAAAAGAAAAGAATTTCTTCGAGACGCGCGTCACTGAATATCAAACAGGCGGTGCGTTAAGCTGGGATTAATACAAAAAAGCCATTATCTTGTTATATAAAAGATAATGGCTTTGATTCACAGCAACTTACGTGGATGACTTAATGATGTAATGGCAACCAAACTAATTCACCAGCCTTCATGTCGGGGACTAGTAAATATTTTTCGTCCTGGCTGAGGTCAATGTCCGCAGAAGCCTTGAATCCAGATTTAATGAGCTTAGCCTTGCCATGATGTACCTCATACACCTTGCCATTTTTCCAGTCGCTCACATATATCACACCAGACTTGGTACGTACTAGACCATCGCCGCCGCCAAAACCATCGGCCACTTGGGTCAACGCTTTAGTCTTGATATTTAGCTCATATAAAACACCCGAGAAGAAATCCACATAAAGAATACTCTCGCCGCCTTTGTTAGTGATAATGCCATTGGGGCCTAACACGCGCTTATCATCACTGGCATTGATGGTGAATGTCACCTTACCCTGTGGATTAATGCGATAAATAGCGCCGCCATTGCCTTTGTCTAAATCACCCGTCTCACTGACAAAGAGATTGCCCTGATCATCAGTGGCAAGATCGTTCAGGAATAGTGGTTTTGCAGGAAAATCTTCTGCCGCAGTAAACACCGACCATTTACCGTCAGGCGTAATCTTGATGATGCGGGTTCTATCTGCGACATAGATATCCTGACCGATGACGGCCAAACCCTTAGGGTCATCCAAGCCTGAAGCCAGCACTTTGACTTTGCCATCTTTACCAATTTCGCTAATCTGTCCATCACCTTCCACACCAAAACCATTGATCTCTGAAATCAATATACGACCATCTTTAAGCGCGAGAGCTGATTCAGGTGTTTTAAAACCATCAAGTTTTTTGCTTACAGTAGCATCGGCTTGCGCATAAGAAAAAGTATGCATTAGCGCAGTAGCGAGTAAAATATTTTTCCAGTTCATATTATCTCCAGTCCTAATTTTATTATCGTTGATCAATCAATTATCAATGCCAACTAACAGCGTTTTTGACATTGATTTCAGCCTACAGCCTGACTATAACTAATTAAGTCCGTCGGGGACAGTTATGTAACTCTTTGATTTTAATAACAAGAAAAATAAGATAATTCAAGTCAAAGTCTGTCGGACTTTAATGTAAGTTTTTCCTATGTTCCGCTTAACCATGTTTGATCACCTGGGTCATAAGGGCAAACAATACGTCGGGGCTATTCAGGTAGCCAGACTCCATTCTTTACCCCGATCAATTATTTTCTGGGTATTTTTTTGCTCTCCTTAGACGTCTTAACCCAGCTTAAAAGATACTGGCACAAGAATGTTAAAAGACTTTCCTCTTAGGGAGTCTGGAGGTAACGGAAAAGGAGAAGCTTTTTTTACCATTTCCAATGCCTGTTGATCTAACGATTCTCGATTACTGGATTGAAAGATGCGGCTACGGTATTCAATATTGTCTGGATTATTGGCGACCAGTTGTTCGAGCTTGGTGATGCCTTCATTTCACTTCAAGTCCTTGCGAGTTCTTTAGTTGATCAGGCTGAATGCTGAAGGGCAGTCATAATGCCCCGTAATCTATGTCTAAACCGTGATGAAAAGTTTTGACATGCTTGTATACTTAGCCCTCCATTGATTAGTTTTTGTCCGGTGCGAATTCATATCGCAAAGTTACCCAAGTTGCCCTTGGTGCGCCCGGTGCCAGAAAATTTGCACTTAGCCAGTCGTCCGAATTGTAGTTGTAGCCACCTGGGCCAATGGCTCCATTGATACTAGGTGAGAATGGGTTGCGGCCCAGACGACCTGCACTGAAATACTCTTTGTCGAAGATATTGTTCACGAGCAAAGTCGCTGACCATTCTTTATTAAGCTGATAACTGGTCTGAAAATTCACAACGCCATATCCAGGTACTTTCCCTGGGTTATCGAAAGGTTGGCGTGGCACAGTCACCCCATTGACGGTGTAATATTCCGTTACGCCAGGTTGATGCTGATTATTCTCATTACCGCGTAGGTAGCTCCCAGAGTGGAGCACTGCACTAAGACTCACTCTCCAATTATCTGTAACGTCATAACCGGCATTGAGATTGATGTTATGTAATGGAATCCCTGGCATACGATCACCTGGATGAACAGTGATCTGTTTGAAAGCTTCACTGGCTATACCATTTACGCCTCCTTGCACAGCACTACTGTTATTTTGGGAGATCATATTGAATGTATTTTGGAAAGTGGCATCTGTGAGCGCGTAGTTCACTCCAAAACTCAATCTATCTTTTTTCCCAGAGAATCCGGCCTCTATACCCCTGCGCTGGGTATTCCCAATAGTATCGAAGAAACTGTTCGCACCCCCGACAGTAATTAGATAAATATCATCTTTTAAATCAGTTTGATAGGCACCAATATTCCATTTCATATTTTCACCGATGGTGCCTCGAAAACCTATGTCATAGGTAGTAGCCTTGATTTGAGGCAGATAAGGATCCCCTGACAAAGTGGTAGGTAACGTACAAGAGCGGTTTTCTACAAGGCTCTTGTCTGCATATATGGCACCACCATTTCCTTGTCCCGCATAAACCTGGGTTCTATCGTATGCACAACCCAGCTCAACAACACTTGGAGTACGTGTACCCTGAGCCCAGTTAGTGTAAAAATTTAGTGCTTTAGTTGCCTGCCAACTGAGCCCTAGCGATGGATTGAGTGAATAAAAACTGAATCGCTCTGTTTCTGCCGGCTTTAGCAACTGACTGCCATCACTCAATTTATAACCGGTACTTGGACAGTTGGAGATACTCCCTAGGCAAAGGTTAAAAAAATCGGGGAGTGACACATAATTTGCTAACTCATAGAATGTGAAAGCGGTTCGCGTAGCTACGGTATTTTTTACATTAGTAATGTTGTAGCGAGCTGCGCCAGTAAAGTGCAGCGTGTCTATTGGACTCCAGGTTTCACTTGCATAAAGGCTTTTGGTTGTAGAGGTACCTCCAAAATTATTGTTTGAGATAGGTGTAGTTGCTGCAACATATTGATCACGAATCTGATCTGGTGCGAGATAGGCCATTCGACTGTCGTCCAACAAACCTAGTTGTTGCGTATTTGAATAGGTAGTCTTGGCAATATCTATAGAAGCACCTACCATAAATTTATGTTTATCAAAATTCCAGTTGAGTTGTACTGACCCCCCATCAACCTGTTGGTTGATCCTGTTGTCGGTTATCACTGAAGTTGGCGTGCCCTCAACCACACCTGGTTGACCACTAATATGTCCATCTGGATTTCGGTTAAAATACTGGGGATCTACTAAATCTACTTGTCCGCCTTCACAAACAGCCTTATTTATTGGCGACACAGTAAGCACTACGTGCTTAACCCCATTACTATCGTAGAAAAAATTCTGTGAGGCCTCAAAACCTGTATTGTCTAGGTCAAGCGCATTGGCTCTAAGAGCGTCATATAAAGGCCCAAGCGTAGAATATGAGACGTCCCCATTAGGCAAAACCGTCCCTTGCCCTACAGGCACAGGTATGTTAGCTGAATTGAATAAATTCTGATCAGTTGTGTTTTTCCAGTAATTAAATGATTGTTGTGCCGCTTGCGCATATTCTGATGTCAATGTGCCGTTTTTGGCATTAGGCGCATATAACGCTATTGCGGCTTGAAGGTCGTAGCCTGGATTAGCACCATTTGCCATATAGTCTTGAATAAATGGGTTAGAGCTTGTATCGAATGGATCTGACAACGCGAACACATAGTAGTCGGGAAGATGATAAGAATTAGTACTTAGGAACTGGCAACTCGCCTGCTCTCCGGGTGCTAGATTGCGTAACACTTGTTGAGTATCAGGGAAACCATCAGTATAGGCATCAGCACCTACGGCATGTCGGTTACTGTTCCGACGATAGATTTGGCCAGTGATGCTGAAGTTATCGTTTACAAAGTAATTACTAGAGAGTTGAAACTGGCTAAGTTTATTGTCAGTAGTATCTTCAGAAGTAAATGTCGACGATCGATCCTGCTGATACATTTGGTTAGGGATAAGGCCATTACCAACTAAATTAGTGCCTACTAAAAGAGTACTTAAACTTACATCTAGCTGGTCGCCCCGATAGCTTGCCTTGCCAAACACTTGGTTAACCTTACTTGGGGAATTCTCACGCCAGCCATCTTCCATGAAGAAATTGCCCGCACCAAATAAAGCTACTGTGCCATTGTTCCAGCCTGCTTCTGCCTGAAGATATTTCCGCCCAAAAGAGCCTGTTAGCACTTCGGCACTCATACCTGCATTATTGAATCCGTCCTTTGTTTTCAGCGTAATGGCACCCCCCAGCGTATTCAATCCAAAGATAGGGTTTGAACCTGGAATTACGTCAATCCCAGCAAGTGCATTCATGGGAATCATGTCCCAGTTCACGACATCTCCGAATGGTTCGTTAACACGAACGCCGTCCAGAAACACTGATAATCCCTGGGGGGTACCGATTTGTGGCCCAGCAGTAAAGCCTCTATAAGTGACATCCATTTGGAATGGATTGCCCTGATAGTCATTGACGTTGACTGATTGCAGCTTTTTATTCATCAGATCAGTAATGGATAAGGAGTGGGCTTCTTTGATCTCTTGTGCGCTAATGCTTTGAACATTACCGGGAATTTCTTCCTCGGTCAGTCCCAGACCGGGTAGTGGCCCGACTTCATAAAAACGCTTTGCACGAACGTTAACTGTCTCAAGCTTGATATCTAAGGGCAGGTTTGAATCACCTTTTATTTCTGGAAGTTTCTGTAGGTAATATCCCCCATTACCATCCGAGATTGCCGTTAACCCACTATCTTTTAGGATGGTTTTGAAACCACTATTAATGTCATAAACACCTTTTACTGGGGAAGATGTTTTATTTTGAGTTAATGAAGGGTCAAAAGACAAAGTCACCCCGGCCTTACCTGCAAAGCTAGACAATGCTTGACCAAGTGACCCCATTGGGATGTCGTAATACTTGGTGTTTTCTGGTTTGATCTCTTCCGACATAGCTGGGTAACAAACAACTGAACTCCATACCGACAAACAAACAAAAATTGCCCCTAATCGAATCATTTTCCCCATATCCCTTAAGTACTTATGTAGTTGCTTCAACTTCGCAAACTTTTGCTCCTTACTATCTATGTCAAGCGAGAATGAAAAAGAGGACAAAAATAATTAATTATTTTTGTCCTCTTTTTCCTTAAATCTAAAATGTCGTTTCTGAATCAGTTTTTTGTGATGGAACCCCAATAGCGCGTACGCCAGATAATTTTAATCGGGCGCGTATCCTGGATCATCTCTAATATATGCTCTGGATCTTTAAGTTGAAATGCGCCCGATATAAGTATATTTTTTGATGTCTCATCGCAGGTTAAAACTCCCTTACGGTACCGACTTAATAAACCAATGAAGTCTTCCAGACGCATATTATCTGCATATAGCGTCCCATCAATCCAAGCGCTTGCATTTGGATCAAGGGGCAAAATTGGATCAATTTTAGTGCTGCTAAAAGTAGATTGATTAAGTGCAGGAATGACCACCGAAGATTTGTTGCTTTCTTTTGCTACGACCTCAACAGCACCTTCCATCACAGCTATGGAACTAAAATCCGATTCCAATCTGACAGTAAATACAGTACCTAGGGCTGTTAGGCGACCATGCTTTGTCAAGACAGCTAAAGGTCTATGAAGTTGGTCTTTTGCAGTCTCAACATAAACCTCACCCTTATATAGCTTTATATATCGGTGCTGGTTGTCATAGTCAATATCGACTGCACTATCGGTATTGAGGGTTATCTTGGTACCGTCAGCTAATGCGTAGGTTTTTGTTTCGCCAATGGCAGTAGAGTAATCAGCCGTCCAACTCTGCCATGGCGTCATGCGGTAGGTCAAAAGGCCAGTAGGCGCCGCAATCATAAAGATTGCTAATGGCTTTATAAAAGCACGCCGCTCTAGAGATGTTGGCCGATCCAAAACCATCATGCCAATCCGATTTGGAATTTTCTTGAGCTTTACATTTAACTGCTCTGCATTCTTCCAAGCCATTTCATGAAGTTCGCTCTGTATCCGCCACTCAGCTAATGCCACCTCCTCATCATGACTTAAAGGGCCACGATGCATCTTACTTAGCCAAGAAGCAGCTTCTTTGATCACATCCGGAATATTGGAATGATTATTTGAATTCAATGGGTATCTTTAAAGCATATGTAAAAGACATTGCTCAAAAGCCTGGGCCATATATCTTGTGACTGTGCGGTCAGATATATCCAGCTTGAGAGCAATCTCTGAATAGTTGGCTCCATCCAAATGATGAAGTAAAAATGCCTGCCTTACTTTGACCGGCAACTTATCCAACATGGCATCTATCTCTTGTAGTGTTTCCAAAAGAATGAGTTTATCTTCAGCTGATATTGTTACTTCCAAACCAATATTGGCAAGGGCCTCATTGTATGCCTCCTCCAGATTTTTTCGCTGGAAGTAATTCGATAAAATGCATTTTGCAATTGTTGTCAGGTAAGCACGGGGCTCGTTAATTACTACATCTTCTTGCTCTTTATTCTGACGAGTCAAAACAGAAACGAAAGTATCTTGAGCAAGGTCTGCTGCAACATCAGAAGACGCCAATCTTTTTCGCAACCAACCATGCAGCCATGCATGATGAGAAGAATACATTTCGTTCATCATCAAGTTCATTGACATGCTACTCATATTTTTTACCTATAACAAAATAAAGTTTTTGTATAATCTGCAAAATTCGAGCCTAATACAGTGATAACCTCAACCTATTGTTTTAAATTACTTATTTAATTATCAAAATAATACTTATTGGAAATGGTGGTTACCAGCAACCACCGTTTTCATCTGATGGCTATTTATAACCAACTAATTAATAACCAATTTTCTTGATAAATTATTAATTAAATAAAATGCAGGCTGAGAAGGATATTATTGGTAGGAGGGAAATAGAAATAGGGAATAATTCCCGATAGGAACTAGTGTTATTCCTAACAGAAACTGACTAATGATATTAGTGAAATCCAATAAAAACGATATTGTATTTATTGAGATAAATCTGACAAAATAAACCCCAGTTTCTAAACTTAGAGCAGACTGGGATGAAGTGGAGACTCGCAGTCTTTCATTCTGCTAGGTGATTAGCGGTCAAGATGACGAAACAGCGCTAAAGACAATCTCAAGTGTTTATGAGGGCGGTCTGGATAATCTGAAAAAGATCTCAGAATAAGGCACGAAAACCTATCTCAGGAAATTCACTATCTAATATTCGGGATTATTTCCCTTCTTAACTTATTAGATTGGCAATATATTTAAATTGCTAACTTGACGTGTAATTAGCTTTCTCTTAAATCACCCTAGCAAGCCCCCTTGCTGGGGTGTTTTTTATTGACGTAGCAATATACCTCCGAGCGCCGCATGTAATTAATAATTGCGACACGAAAATAATAAACAACCTGAACAAGTCAACTGGCTTCGTTCTTGGGCTTATCTCTAGTGAAATTGAAACATATAAGATTTGCGCCACAAAGCTACCCACCCCGTATTCGATTTCAAATTACGGCAAAGTATCTAGTAAATTCAGATATTGTTAACAAAGAAACTTTGCCTGTGAGCAAGACTGCTCAAGAAACTGAAGGCTTATTTCAATTCAGCGATGAACAAGACTCACAAACTCTACATTCAAAAAATAAGTAACCGGCAGTTCGCATGGTCAAACTTAACAAACCGCAATTGGTGGCTGTATTTAGCCCAGCTTGGCTGTATACATTCAATATGTTTAGTCGTTAGCATAGAAAGTTGTTTAAGAACAGTGGCTTATTGATTAATTATTTTAGGCATAGTCTTTGCAGTAATTAATAAATCTTTGCCTCATAGCAAACTCTATACATAACTTCTCATTCCAAAGGTTACATGCTCAGCTATCAATCCATCTTGCGTGGTATCAAATCATGATGCAATGGCATGGTGTGGATTTACGCTGGGCATATTCTGATTTGTTACCTAACATTTACCGTCAAACACTATGCAAGCAGAACGCCTTGGATATCCTGCATGATGCTTTGGTGAGATTTGCACTAGCCAAAAATCCTGATCGTACTCAGCGCCCTCATGCTTTTCTGCAGGTGATTGTGCGAAATGTGCTGATTGATGAGCATAACCACCAACGACGTTTAGTGCCTTTAATCACTGATGAGAGCGAAGAAGATAATCTCTCGTTCGCCGATCAACGGTTTACGCCTTCCGCTGAACATTTGGCAGACATACAACAGCGGCTAAAAGCCATGCAACATATGATAGATAACCTACCTCCACGATGTCGTGAGGCTTTTTGGTTGTTTCGTATTGAAGGCCTGGATCAAAGTGAGATAGCCCTTCAGTTAGGCATCACCAGAAATATGGTGCAGCGACATGTGATGCGTGCCATGGTTGAGCTTCTCGAAGCCGAAGACTTAATCCGCTAAGCAGCCATGTTATCTCCTGCTAAAAAGAAAACCCTACGAGAAACAGCCATAAGCTGGTTCATCCGCTTACAGAAACTGGATGCTGAGCATCCTGATCGCACTAAATTTGAAGCTTGGTTAATGGCAAGCCCAAGCCATCAGCAGGTATATTTAGAAGTTGAAGATATCTGGCAAAAACTGGATTCAACACCCCAGCTAGAGCGGTTGACTTCTGCCCTGCAGAAAAAGCAGCAACTCCAACGTTCAAGCAAAATCAAAACAGCATTTACTGCCCTCAGTATTGTCGTTCTTTCAGCGGCCAGTCTATTTGGTTACCAAGCATGGCAATCACAACCGCTTATGCAAATGTCTGCGAGTGCCAATATCGGCGAGGTCGCGGTCAAAGACTTAAATGACGGCAGTAAAATCACCATGAATGCCAATACCAACATTGACATCATTTATTACCGTAATAAACGTCTGGTAAAACTTAATCGTGGTGAAGCGATCTTTGAAGTAGCAAAGGATCCAAACAGGCCATTCGTCGTAGATAGTGGTGATGCCAAAGTCACTGTTCTAGGTACACGCTTTGTTGTGAACCGGCTCAACAACCTAGTCAGAGTGAGCGTTGATCATGGTCGGGTGCAAGTTGAGTCGCAAAGCCAAGATGGCAATGTGATTGGTACTCCGACCATCCTGACCAATGGGGAAGTAGCTGAAGTATTGCCAGCGCAATCACCTCAGCGTGTTTCACGGCCAGCATCCGATGCCTTCACATTCCAGCAAGGCATCATCACGTTTAATAATGCAACGCTGGACGAAATCAGCGAAACGCTCTCACGCTACCGCCAACAACCTGTTCATATTGAATCAGGCTTGAATGTAAAAACAAAAGTCACCGCCATTGTAAAAGCACGCAATGTGGAAAAATTCCTGGATAGTCTTCCAGAAGTTGCACCCGTCAAAGTCGAGTATGGTCAGAACGAAACATTGATAGTTTCTCCAGCCAAAAAATAATTTAATTATTTTCATCATTAGACATCAGTAATATTTTTACTGCAGGGTTAGATAGGTATCAACCATGATTTATTAATTGGGATACCGATGTCTATTCGTACAATTGAAATTGCAAATAGCTGGCCATTAATTTGCAGAACTGCTTTTGCCATATCACTTATAGTTGTCTCCACATGTATTCAAGCTGCTGAGCTCAATACTAATTTACCCCCTGAAAAAGATGGCAATTTCATCGCCCCTATTCGGTTAGATATCCCATCACAGCCTTTAGACGTATCGCTCAAACAGTTTTCAAATGCGACCGGTGTTGATGTCTCGTTTGATAGCGATGTTGCCAGAAACAAAACTGCGCCAGCAATTAAAGGAAGCATGACTCGTAAAGAGGCTTTACACCGATTACTTGCAGGTAGCGGATTGGACGCAGATATCAAAGATGGTAGCGCTGTCATCAGGCCTGTACCGGATAAAGACGCGCTAGATATGAAGCTTGAAGCAGTGACTGTCCGTGCCAAACGTTTCTATGAAGTCGGGCCACTGCCAGGACTTGGACTTACCCTAGATGAAATCCCTGGCAATGTGCAAAGTATCAGCGCGAAAGAAATCAAGGAGTCTCATTCTTTATCCATCACTGACCTGATGAACAAAAAGCTCCAGTCTGTGAATATCAATGACTACCAGGGTAATCCATTCCAGATGGATGTGACTTATCGTGGTTTTACTGCTGGTCCGCAAATCGGTACACCGCAAGGCTTAAGCGTTTTCTTTGACGGCATTCGCGTCAATGAACCATTTGGTGACGTGGTGAACTGGGACATGATCCCCATGAACGCTCTAGCGGGAGTGGATGTGTTTCCTGGCTCTAACCCAATATTTGGCCTAAATACTTTAGGTGGTGCGTTTACCCTTAAAACAAAAGATGGCTTTACCGATGAAGGTTTAGATGCGGAAATATTATCTGGTTCGTTTGGACGTAAACAATTACAAATCGAGAGCGGGTGGAATAATGGCACATTGGCACTGTTTGGAGCAGGTAACTTTTTCTTGGAAGATGGCTTTCGAAAAAACTCACCCAGCAAGGTGAATCAATTCTTTGGCAAAGCCAGTTACCGTGGCGATAAGCTCGATCTTAATTTAAGCACTTTATTGGTGAAAACAGATCTGGTTGGTAATGGCTTATTGCCAAGTGAGGAATACGCGCGAGACTCAAGTAGTGTATTTACAGCCCCTGATACCACTAAGAACAAACTCATACAATTCCAACTCTCAGGAGCATTTCAGGTGAGTGACACATTTAGCGTCACTGGCCAGGTATATCGCAGGAAGAGCGACCGACACTCAATTGGGGCTGATGTATATACTGGATTTTCCGATAGCGAAATATTACAAGAAGCACGCCGAGTCCCTGCACCGGGTGAGCAATGGACATGTCTATTGGACAGCCATAACAAATATGGATTGCCGGATTATTATGTGGTCACTGTAGATAATCCAACAGGGGATTTGTCGGACTTATTTGGTAATAATTTCTTTTTAGATTCTTTGGGAAATAATTTTGTTGGGAATCCCGCCTTACTTCCTCAAGACGTTAATGGAAATCCAATTGGATATAATGCAGATTTGGATCCTGTCTTTGCCAAAAACCTACTTGATGAATTTAATCAAGATAGAAATAAAATTCAGGCAATACTATTTCAAAGAACAGCTAGAGAAACGTTTATTAAGACGCAAGGTCCTGTGACTAGTTATTCAAACGGCCAGGGTTCCTATGCCACAGGCAGCTTTGAAACTCATCTTATTAGTGACGGCTACGCAAATAGTGTGATTTCAACAAGCACACTTGATGAAATCTATTTTTACTCGCCTGATGGTAAGAAAAATTTTGTATATTTTGTATCCCCGAAAAATAATGATACTTGCACAGCGACAAAAGCTTTAGATACCGTTGCGAATGCTAAGGATAATGCATTCGAATATATAGACCCACGAACTGGACATGCCGCTTTTATTGATGGTGCCTTGGATACTGTAGGGATAGCCGGACCAGGAACTGGACCCGGTGTGGTAAGTTATACAGAGCCCATTACTGGAAAAACGTATTACACCCCAACCGCAGTATTTAATGACAATAATATCAATCAAATCGTCAATGGTGCATCAATTCAGCTCAACTGGAACTTAGAGCAACATAAGTTTATGGTCGGGGGCTCGATTGATGCGGCAGATTCCACCTATACCAATACCAGCCAATTAGGCTTTTTGGATGCTAACCGCAATGCATATTTAGCTCCGGACTTGGCAAACCCAGCGTTTGCAGGGGCTGATGTTCCATTAGCTAATAATGATTTCAGTGGAACCAATACCACCAAAAGCATTTATTTTAGTGAAACTTGGACCCCGTTAGATACATGGCATTTCAACACTTCAGCTCGCTACAATATAACTCAAGCAAAAAGTACTATTGCGACACGTACTGAATATGCAGCACTCGGCCTAAATAATCTTATTTCTTATCCAGACTTTTATGCGGTATGCCCAAATGGCGATTGCACTGGAGTTCCTACCGATTTTCACCTCCCCAATTTGAGTGATGTACTTGATAAAGCAGAAACCGAAAAATTCAACTATTACTCGTTTAATCCTTCAATTGGAGCAACTTGGCAAGCTAAAGAAAACTTGAATATCTATACCAATTTGGCCAAAGGTGCCCGTGTACCAAGTGTGGTTGAGTTAGGCTGTGCATTTGATAGAACACCGTATAGCGCTGTAAATTCGACTCCCCGAAGCTTAGTAGAAGGCCGGGAATGCACGCTACCTAATGTACTATCAGGTGACCCTTATTTGAAGCAGATTAAATCAGTTTCTTACGACTTGGGCATGCGTGGAAGCTTTAAAAGTCTACTTGGCGCTGAAGACATTAAATGGAATTTAGGTGCCTATCAAACAAATTTAGCAGATGACATTTATTTTATAGCTGTACCAGGCGGTAATGGTTTTTTTGACAATATCGGTAATACACGTCGCCAAGGTATAGAAGCCGGGTTGTCTGGGCGCAAAGATAGACTTAGTTTTAGTGTTAACTATGGACTCACGGATGCTACCTTCCAAAGTCAATTTCGAGAAATTAGTAATGACAATAGTAGTGCGGTTGATTTACATGATGGATATGGGAGAGCCATAAATGTAAAAAAGGGCGACCGTATGCCCGGCGTTCCATTACAAAATCTAAATGCTAGTATCAACTACGAAATTACTCCCAAATGGAATATGGGAGTCACTGCTGTAATGCATTCTGGAAGCTATGTTCGCGGCAATGAGAATAACGAACATCAACCAGGCGTAAGCAGAACTCGTCAATTAATCGTTGAGAGTCCACCAGGTTCAGGTAATTATATTGTGGCTGATGTGCCACTCCCGCCCACTACCAATCCTGGGAAATTGCCAGGATATGCAACATTTAACCTGCAAACTAGTTATAAATTTAACCCGGAATGGACTGCCACTCTGCAAGTGAATAACTTGCTTGATAAAGAATATTTTAGTGCTGGCCGCTTGGGACGTAACCCATTTTCACCTAGCATTTATGGAGAGATTGGGCCTGATGGATATAATCACAACTCAGGTGATTGGCTCAGCACTAATTTTATTGCGCCAGCAGCTCCAAGAGGTATCTGGGTTAGTTTGCGCTACGAGTTCAGTCCTGACAAGTAAAGCAAAGCTAGAGAATTATGCAAACTCAGTCAGAACAAAACAGCCCTGCCAGTCTCATCCTGATCGTCCGGGAAGTCAGAACCGAAGGTTTTTGTGTGGTGTATTGCAATAGTCTGGTGAGGGATGTGTTGAGTGAGGATGAGTTAGTTAGGCGTATCTACCAGCTAGCATCTTCTGTGGGGCTCAAAGTAAGCTTTAATGCAGAAAAGACCTTATGTATCTTTGAGCAGTATTAAGTGCTGGCAACTTATTCACCGCGTGCCTTTAATCAACAAAGACAAGTTCAACCTGAACGTGACAGCACGTTATATTGGGCGGTTGTCTTATCAGTCTCACTCCACATCATGCTGGCCTTTGTATTACCCAGAATGGACTTTAAGAAAGCGAGTGCTGAGAAGGTGATGACTGTTGAGTTCATGGCGATACAGCCCACAGCAAAGGAAACCACGCCCAACCCTGAACCTGTAGCTGAACAACAGCCACAGCCAGTACCCGACGTCATCAAGCCTAAACCATTAACAAAGCAACCAACCATACAAAAGCCATCGCAGGAGCCATCACCTTCAGCAGTCGTTGAGCCCCAGCAGAGCACTCCCACCACATCAGAATCAGCAAAGCCCACAACACAAACAACGGAAGACGCAAGACCCACCACGAGCGAAACTACCGTAGCTCAAGAATCTAAACCCCAGCCTGCACCCACTCCACCCGATACAAAAGATGCGCGTAATGAATACGGCGCATTGCTCACCCGCGCTATTGAAAAGTACAAGCAATATCCAGCGATTGCCCAAAGACGAGGATGGGAAGGCGAAGTGATTCTTGAGCTACAACTGGATGGTAATGGCAACATGCTGAGTTGCCGTATCTATCAATCGAGCAATAGAGAGTCCCTGGATAATCAAGCGTTGGAGATGGTGAGAAAGGCCTCACCTTTCCCTTTACCACCAACATCATTACGTAGCAAAACGTTTAATATTCTGGTGCCAGTGTCGTTTAAACTGGAGTGAACTATCTTGTTTGCAATTTCACTTGAGGTTGTATGCACTACGCTATTAGCGATAGACCTCTGACCGAGTAGCAATGTACCGTTTTTTACAGAATATCAATAATATAAAAGCACTCTGTGTAGAGTGCTTTTATTTAAGGCAATATTAAAAATCTATCACTCTTTGCCACTCTGGTATATCTCATAACTAGCCTCTACGATCTTGCCGCTAGTGGCATCCACTTCAACCTTCATTTCTTTGCCATTTTTCAATTTGATATCAAATTCATAACTGGCTGCACCATCTGACTCCACTTCATATTCAATCTCAACTATCTCACCGGGGTAAGCAGCTAATGCAGTTTTCTTAGCCTCAGCTTCAGACACTTTCACCTTGGGTTTAAAGAGTGGATCTTCAGCACTCTTTACTTCTTCCTCCGTTTCAGTGATTTTTCCCGAAAGCGCGTTGCACTCTACATCCCATTCCTTGCCATCCGTACCATTGATATCAAATTCATAGATTGGAACTTTCTTTTCAACCTTGAGCTCCGATTTGACTAACTCACCAGGATGAACCTTCCAGGCAGCCTGCACACACTTCTCAATACTGACTTTGGTTTTTGGAAAAGCAAAATCATCTGCATTTACATTAGTTGCAACAATACTTAATGCGGCAAAACAAACATTCATGGCGATATATTTCATAAGACCCCCTTATGGATTAGCTCATCATTGAAAACTACGTATTTTAATAAGCAAATCTGATACCACTGAAAGTATCAGACACCATACAACCCATACGATAAGAGTTCTTATGCAGCCCCAATAACGGTTACAGCTAACCATAATTGGTTTATTTTGATCATAAATTGATGTTGGATTATATTAAATAGTTACAATTTATTAATAACGGCACTATTTATGTGCCATTAAATCCAATGGATACCAGCTTAATTAATTCTCTTTACTTTACGCTGTAAATAGTCCAACTTTGTGGCCCTGAGTAAGTGGCAGAGCAGCCGAGTTCTGATTTGTCATGGCCATTGCTTAATACGTGCTTGGTATGGTCGGCAGTCTTCACACCCATAAACCACCGATCAACCCATCAACCCATACAACAAGCGTTTGTGTCAGCTTGTCGGCTTGCAGCGAAATCATTTTTCCATCATTTGCTACGCATCGTTCATCTTCAGATTCAACCAAATTGACTTTGGCTACTGGTTCATCGCTTGCCATTTCAACAGCGTGTAAAGCTGGTGGTAAGGTGAATAAGGTAGCGAAAATAATCGAACGTATTGTTTTTTGCATGTAGCGACAATACTACTGTTATTGGCTGGTCGCCGCGAGATTAGCCAGCCCAGTTTTAACAAACTGATCTATGGCTGTTTGTGCGGCTTCATCGTCCTGGCCTTCAGGTGGCTCATTGCCAGTAAAGGCTCTGTAATAACGCGCTATCCAAGTAACGCGTACGCCGCCATCTTCTGCTTTGAGGCGGATTCTGCCATTCAGTGAACTGATAGGTAATGCTTCTACATCAATATCGCCTTCAAGCCGATATGAAATCGTAAGGTCGGCTTCAGCAATCTCATCAATTTCTTCAGTAATGCTTTTGCCATTTTTGAGAGTAATTTTATGCTGTGTATCGTTGATGATTTCGCACTTAGCGACATCAGGATGCCAAGTCGCAATGTTGCAAGCGGCTGAAAGCTTTTTCCACATCGCTTCTGGGCTAGTTTTAATGAGTACTGACTCATCTGTTTTTCTAGGGGTGGGACCATGAGCCTGGGCCGTGATTGCAATCGTTGCAGTTAACAAGGCAGTAGTGATGGTGCTGATTAGTTTCATGATGCTTTCTTTCTGGTTAAGTGAAGTGGTAAGCCGATTAAATAGCCTTGGATTGATTTGAAAACCCAAGCGGGGATAAAAAATGCAATGAGCAATATCAGTGCTGGAACTGCCAGCCATGGCCGCAAATCAGTATCTGCTGTGCGCCACGTTGCCATGCGTGATGCTGTGAGTTGCTGAGCTAATTGATGGGAGCTATCCAGCTTGCTGTATTCCAGTCCAGTCGTCTTGCTCAGCCTTTGCAGGTTTGATTCATCCACCCCAGAGAGATGGGCGTTCTCCAAAAGAGCGGCACCTGGACTATGACCCTCATTCCTGCTGGCTTGGTGGCCTTCCATGGCGAGCACAGAAAGCACCTCTGCCATACCAAACGTACCAAACTGCATGACCTCTTCTTGATCCCAGTAGCCAGTGATATTGTCATGCTCATCCAGTTTGGGAATCGGGCTCAGCTCCGTTTTGCCGGCGCCAAAAATAGTGCCTTGAACATTGCCAGGCTTGCCTACGAAAGCAGGCATGTACTTCTCATTGACTGGCGGCGCCTGATTGCCATCGGTAATAAACGCTATATGCATATGCTTACCCAGCTTGGGCGCCTGCTCAATAGCGCTGTAGATTCCATGCGCGATAAATGAGTCTGCAGCCCATGCCATGCGCCAATCCATGCGAGATACCGTTTGATCAAGTGCGGAAAAATGTGTGCACACTTCCAGAGGGCGCACGATATTCAGCGTTTCGCGCTCGGTGAATAGCCCCAGAGCTACTTGCGAACCACAGGGCAGATTGCGCAGACTTTGCCTGATAGCTTGTTTGGCGAGCTCCAGACGGCTGATGTTGCGACCGCTGTTATGCTCATCTGTGTAATCGCGCACATTCATACTTTGGGTAATGTCCAGCACAATAAACCAGTCGTAAACGCGCCTTGGTAGGGTGGCATGTGGGCTGGCAAGGCAGATGGCAAGTAACAGCAAAGCTGCTGCCAATAAACACCCCCTGAGGTCTGGCAGCCAATGCTGACGAATTCGTATGGCTTTAAGATACTTGCTAACACCTGTACTCATGGCATTCCACGAGGAGTGCCCGGGATGGATGGCCAACCGCTAGGGCGCTCTTCTGGCCTATCCACATCGCGCTCATAAGAATGTGGGCCTTTGCGACCGTGGTTGGCTGGTGACAGGCGTAAGGCCAGCTCAAAGTTATATTTTGCTTCAGACCATGTTGGATCAATATTCAGCGCGTGCTGGTAGCTGGTTTTTGCGAGTGCTAGCAGTGGCCCTGCAGTATCCCAGCCCATCAGCGTTTCTTTCTCCAGCATCTCAGTGGCCTGCCTTAAATAGTTATTGCCACTATTGAAGTAGGCGATTTTTGCAAACTTTGTATCTCCCTTCGCCGCTAATTGTGCGTAAGTGCTTAATGACTTGTTGTCTTGTCCGTGGTCGTTATACAGCGAGGCGTTGAGCAACAGGGCGTAGTTATTGGTCTGGCGGCTCATGGACTTTTTGGCCAGATGCTTGTTGTAATCCAGCGACTGATAGAGCCCAATACTGCTCCAGACTATAGCTGTGACTGAAACTAGCGTGACTATTAGGCTGGCTTTAAACAGATGCTTACGGATAAAAGTACTTAAATGCTGCGCCATTGTTTCACCTCAGTTAAATGTAGCGCCATCAGCACGAATGCGCACAAACAGGCAATCAGGTAGAACGCACCACTCAAGTCCTGCCTGGATACAGCCTCCTGATAGCGGGTTGGCTTATTTTTGAGTTTGGCGATATCGGCCATGGCGGTACTAACTGCTTCTGGATTTTCTGCCTCATAGGCGTGGTAAGGCACTTTGAGCGTTTTGAAATATTCATGTAGTTGATACTCGGGATAAGCATCGCCGCCGTTTTCTTCTGTGGGTACATCGTTTAGGCTGGCGCCATTGTTAGAGCGCAGGTAAATCCAGTACAACTCTGCATTCTGGCGTCTAAACATATCGCGTATCAGATCCTGCGTTTTAACATCAAGATGCGCACCGCCATCAGATACCAGCAAAATGGCACGCGCTCCCGTCACGGGCTTACCCTCGAAATAATCCAGCGCCATGCCCAAACCACGCGCTACTGCGGTAAAGCCCATGCCGCCAGCCTCGGTGGCGGCTAAAGCGGCTTGCACCACTTCGCGATCTGCACCCAGAGGGGCAACCAGTATGGGAGAGGTGCTGAAAGTCACCATGCCGACTAAGTCCTCATGACCCTCTTTAACGAATTGTTGTAGTACTGATCTTGCAGCTGCCATTTTTGAGATTTTCTTATCACCTGATTTATCGGCAAAGCCTTCATTCATGCTTGCACTACGGTCTAGCACTATCATGACGTGAGCGCCACGGCCTATTTTTTCTACCTGCTGTTCTCCCCAGTAAGGGCCAGCCAAGGCAATGGCAATGGCAGCAATGCCTAATGCGCCGCTGCCACGCCATATACGGGCTATCCAGCGGGATAATTTGTCTTCGGGTAATCGAAGTAGCGAGGGATGAGGGAAATAGCTGTGGCCTCGAATGAGCAATGGCAAAAGCGCCAGTAATATCAGCAGTAATAACCATGGCGATTGGAATCCTGCATTTTGCAATAGGTCGTTATTGTTGAAATTGACCAGATTAAGAAGGCTGGTCAGATTGAATACATCCATCATGCTGCTGGCTGCCTGCTGAGTTGACGAGCCAGCCTCTCAAGCTGTTGCAAGCTATGGCTTGGGTTTTTCCCTGCAAAAAATACATGTTGCGCATCGGCATAAAATTGCGTGATGGCTAATTTCTGCTTGCCTAGATGTGGGTGCTGGTTAAACAGGTGTTCTAGACTTTCCGAGCTAATCGCCGCCCCAGCATATTGATCAAAAGCACGGCTCAGCAATACCATTGATTGGCTGATGGCATGGTTTGCAGATTTCCGATGATTGGCATCAGCTTGTTTGCGCAGTGTGCGACGCAGCTTTCGAATTTTCTGCCAAGCTTGCCTGAAAGGCAGTCCAGTATCGAAACCCGTGCGAATCCAGCCTGCATACCAAGCGAGATATATCATACTCAGCAACAATCCAGTAACGCCTGCAACAAGCGTGTAAATATAAGGCCGTAATGTAAGCTGCCGAGGCGCCACATCAGGTTGTGGCACCAGATGCGCTTCGTCCATTTTGGTTGGCAGCAAGGGCGATACGATGACTTCGCTTGCGGCGATATGCAAAGGCAGCACTTTGTCGCCCTTTGAAAACTGCAAATCAATATCTAGCAACGGGATAGTACGTACTTCACGCAAAGCCATGAATACTTGCCAGTCTATGGTCAAGCGATGTCTGGTCATGGGAGGTTTGGCGCTTGGGATATCCTCAAAAGACGAGTGAACTGCGCGCACTTCGATTACGCTACGACTGCTGACTTTAGGCAGTGTGCTGGTATCCAGACGATAACCCAGTGGAGTTTCAATGGTGATGGTTTGATAGGCAATATCACCTACTGTGTAATGAATCTCGCGGAGATGGCTTTGTATTCGTGGTTTGAATTCGCTCACAGAATCTTCAGCGTACCCAGTCATAGCCGTGACTAAAGACATTGAAAGCAAGACAAATAAAAAATGTTTCATGGCATTTAATCTTTCGGTTAACCCAGTAAATGACGGGTAAGCGCTTCTGCCGAGTACGTGTTGCCAACAAAAAACGGGCTACGCAGGCCATATTCCCTGCACATGGCCTTAAGTCGATTGCGGCGCTGTAAATAGCTGGCCTGAATGTTGTGAGTCACTGTTTTTCGCAGAAACAGGCTACGTTCATGGCCACTTTCCATATCCCTGATTCTGGCCCATCCCCACTTCGGTAAATCTTCATATTCAGCGCTATCCCACAACACCACAGGCACGACATCATGTGCAGAGAGTGTCCGTAACGTTTGTTTAAGCAGGTCTGCTTCCAGGTGAAAGTCTGAAATCAGGAATACCAGCGACCGATGATGACTGACTTGCCCTGCCGCCAAAGGCAAAGCCTTTGCGCTTTGCAAATCGTTGATCGTGGCATTGCTAAGCTTGCTGAATGTTTCCTGGGCGGTATTACGTTGTCTGGATGGATAAATATGTAGATCGTTGCGAATACTATCGTCGCTTGCCAGCAAGCCGAAAGCATCGCCACTAAGGTTGGCTGACCAGGCGATGGAAGCGCTAATATCGGCTAGCAGCTTTTGTTTGTCGGCATTGCCCGTGTAGTGCATGGAGCTTGACATATCGACCAGCGCATAGACATTCACGGCGCCACGTTCGTAATAGCTGCGCACTACATATTGACGGGGAATACTGCGAAGACTGGCACGTAGATCTAACCTGCGAGGGTTGGGATAATCCAAGAAAGGTGCATAACCACAAAAATCCAGCCCGCTACCACGGTTGCTTGTCTGGTGAGCTGCCGCGTGGATGCCATGCGCACGCCAATTGAGGCGGTAATAGAGTTCCTGCGGCGTGAATCTGCTTTGCATGAAAAAACCTGTTGCTCTGATCTGTGGATAGGCTTTTTGGAATGCTTATGGTGCAGAAACTTTATTTAATACCGCTTGTAAAAGCTGCGGGGCAATTTCGCTGCGGCGTAACTCATATGCTGGCGTGAAAAATATTCTGTGAGAAACAGTCTCAGTGAACACAGCGCGTATATCGTCTGGTGTCAGGTAATCACGCTGTTCCAGCCAGGCTCTACAGCGGGCTGCGCGCATGAGCATGGCCATCCCTCTTGGGCTGGCGCCGCCTGAGACTAGCCGGCTTATATCCACATCTTCCAGCGTGACGCCAACTTCAAGCGGGTTGCGCAATGCACGCCCGAGATTGACGGCATAGTCTTGCAATGCAGTTTCTGCTCGCACTGAATTTTGCACGACTAGTGCTACGCCATTGAGTTGGTCGTAAGGGGCTAATCCAGCATCAAGCTCGCTAATTAGCGCATCGACATCATGAAAGCGCTGGTTGAACATGAGGTCGCGCTGCAACTGTCGATCATCTGGCGCATCAATCGAAATTTCCATAAAAAAACGGTCGCGTGCGGCCGCAGGTAGCTCAAATGTTTCTTCGCGCTCAAGACGGTTGCGGTCGGCAAATACGGTGAGGTGCGGAAAGGCATATTCTCGATTGAATGCGCTGACGCTGCGCTCTGCCATCAAGCGCAATAACAGAGAATGTGCCTGCGGGCGGGCGCGATTGATTTCGTTAAAAAAGAATACAGCCAATTCTGAACCATGCTGTAACAGCGGCCCTGGTTGTACAGCTGGCTGGCCTTTTTCATCAATGTAGGCGTGGTAAAGAAAATCGCTGGGCATCAAATCGATAGCGCCTTCAATTCGCTGGTAATGACCACCAAGCAGCCTCGCAGCGGCACGCAGCAAGGTGGTTTTCCCCACGCCGACATCGCCTTCCAGCAAAAGATGACCGCGTGAGAATATACCAATGGTGAGTGCACGTACTTGAGCTTGTAAGCCCAACACTACCGAGTTTAATGAAGATTCAAATTTCAGCGCGCGTTCACGCCATTCATCTAGGTCAATTTCTTTATTTGGCATGCCATTTCTTTCAATCTGTGATTACGCTACTGCGCTTACAATCCGAACTTTTTGCAAGCCGCAATCTTGCTTTGGGAACTGCTATTTGAATAAGGCTCTGGCCTGTATACCGCTTTCAACTAAGCCCTATTCAAATACATCCTTAAAATTTAGCAGCTTGATATCCGAACGATACCAAGCTGCTAAATTGAGTTACTTCACATCAAATTTGAATACGCCAGTTTCTTTAGCGTTAGCAACACGCTTGGCATTGCGTTCGTCTATGGCTTTTGTTGCGGCTTCCTGCTTGGCGACTTCGACAGGGTCATGCTTAGGGTCATACTTGCTGCCTGCAATTTTTTCTGGGAAACCAGGTTTTGCTTCCCAGCAGTTACCAGGCTCTTTGCAGGTTTGGCCGTCATAGGCCAGTACGAGACTTGATGCCAGTAAAGCCCCTGTCGCTAATGCTAATGTCAGAACTTGTTTCATTGCTATCTCCTTGTCATGTGATTGCTGGTGAGCTTGCTTATTCAATAAATGGCCACCAGTTAGCTACTTATTGAGGTACTAATTTCTGGTAAGTGTTTTAGCCTGAATTTATTCTTCAGAGTGATGCTCCGCAGGTGCCGCCTCACTCTTGCCATCTTTGAAACTTCTCACAAAGCTGATGACATGTAGTATTTCATCAATCTGCAGACGGCCTCTTTGCGGACCCATCATGCCGTTTGCACCGCCATAGATGGTTTCAAACAAACCTTTGTCGGTTTCATTTTTTGGATAGGTCCAGTAATCATCGCTGAGTGCTGGACCAAGTTTGCCTTCTGCCAAATGGCCATGGCAGCCAGCGCAAGCTGTTGAGAAGATGACATACCCAGCTTTGGCTGACTCAAGATTGCCATCGTATGGATTTTCACCTGTTTCCTTAAACTTTTTGACTGCCTCTGTTTCTGGGCCATCAGTATCTGGAGAAAATTCGAGCACATCACCTGAAATCGTGCCCCTGAATTCAATACCGGCAATCGCAGTACCAACAGCTAGCACAGCGCTGACAATCAGAAACGCCCATGTTGCTTTTACTAACAAATTCTTCAATCTAGACTCCTGCATTAATCATTGATGGGTAAGAGTGGTATGCCTTCTTTTTTGAGAATGGCATCGATTTCTTTGCTTTTGGATTTAATCGCAACATCCAGCTGTTGTTTAAGTGCGTCATCGTCTTTGCGTACGCCGATATAGACCTTGTAATACATGGGCACTTTGTCCCCATTCAGTTTTTTTACGTTGTCATCAATAATCTGCATGCGCAGTGGTATTTTTGAGTCGCGGACATAACGGCCAGCCTCCGGACCCCATAACATCGCTACATGAAGATGCTTGTCTGCTATGTCATCAATCAATTTCTTGGGGTCTATGCGGATATATTTGTTGCGGGTTGATTCGTAATTGGTTAGTTCGGCAAAGTAATCGAACATATCGTCATAACGGTTAATCTGCAGTAGCAGATTTTTGCCGGGACTGTCTGGCAGCACACCAATGCGGAAATTGTGTTCTTTTAGAATAGGGTCATCCCATGATGAAACATCAATATTTCGGTCAGCACGAGAAATGAATACATAGCCAGACCTGTAGTAAGGCACTGTTTTGAGTACGCGTGGATCACTCTCATCCACAATCTAGACTCCTGCATTAATCATTGATGGGTAAGAGTGGTATGCCTTCTTTTTTGAGAATGGCATCGATTTCTTTGCTTTTGGATTTAATCGCAACATCCAGCTGTTGTTTAAGTGCGTCATCGTCTTTGCGTACGCCGATATAGACCTTGTAATACATGGGCACTTTGTCCCCATTCAGTTTTTTTACGTTGTCATCAATAATCTGCATGCGCAGTGGTATTTTTGAGTCGCGGACATAACGGCCAGCCTCCGGACCCCATAACATCGCTACATGAAGATGCTTGTCTGCTATGTCATCAATCAATTTCTTGGGGTCTATGCGGATATATTTGTTGCGGGTTGATTCGTAATTGGTTAGTTCGGCAAAGTAATCGAACATATCGTCATAACGGTTAATCTGCAGTAGCAGATTTTTGCCGGGACTGTCTGGCAGCACACCAATGCGGAAATTGTGTTCTTTTAGAATAGGGTCATCCCATGATGAAACATCAATATTTCGGTCAGCACGAGAAATGAATACATAGCCAGACCTGTAGTAAGGCACTGTTTTGAGTACGCGTGGATCACTCTCATCCACCCCAAGCATCACATCACACTTTTTCTTATCCAGAAATTCAGTGACGGTATAACGTGCATCACTCCACCACACAAAGTTGACGTTACGGCCTAACGCTGAGGCGATGACTTTTGCAATGTCATTTTCAAAACCTTCTTGATTTTGATTGGAAAAAGGTAATTCATCTTTGCCAGCACATACATTGAGGTCTGCAGCATGCGCGCTGGTGACCAGCAGCATTAACATACCCATTAGCAATGACTGCTTAAATCTAGGTAAAGCATTTTTCATTTTTAACGACATAAAATTATCCTAATTTGCAGTTGCCTGATTTGCAGGTCGTAGGTGCTGGGGCTCGCGCCCCAGCGTTGTGACAATTAGCCTGCTAGTAACTTACAGACTGTATACAACCAAGCCGCCACCCATTTGGGTATGGTTCTGCAACTCTTTGAACGCACCTACCGCACCAAGACCAGCGCTTGGATCAGTTAAGTCGAATACCAGACCAACACCAGGCCAACCACCTACGCCATACATGCTGCCGACGTATTGTTTACCTTTAAAGGTGTAAGTCATTGGCGAACCGATACCGCCAGATGGCATCTTGAATTTCCACAACTCTTTACCATTGTCTTTATCAAGCGCTTTGGTATAGCCATCCAGTGTGTTGTACCAAACCAGGCCGCCCTTGGTGTAAAGCGTACCGCCCCAAGCTGCGAACTTCTCCCACTTGGTCCATTTTTCCTTGCCAGTCACGGTGTCAAATGCGCGGATTTGACCCATTTCCTTCTTGGTTGGACCATTGGGGCCAGGGTACATCGCAAGCGTTGCGCCTACGAAGAACTGACCTGCACGGTATGGCAGCATGAACGGCTCCCAATCCATACAAATATGGTTGAGCCCCGCATATAAAGTACGTGATTCAGGATCGTAGGAATCTACACCCTGATTGTGAAAGCCCATGGCTGAAGGACAGATATTGGTACCTTTGTGATCCATACGAGTACTGAACTCTGGGTCACGTACTGGAGTGCCAGTCACCAAATCTACTTTTTTGAATACATTGACTGCAGGGTCAACCTTGGCTGCTTGAATCAAAGTACCTGTTTCGCGATTCAATGTGTACATAATGCCGTTGCGGTCAATATGACTCAGCAATGGCGTTGTTTTGCCATTTACAGGCTGGTCAGTCAGCACCATTTGGTTTACGCCAGCAAAGTCCCACTCATCGTGTGGAGTCTTTTGGTAGCCCCATTTAGCTTCGCCAGTATCCAGGTCACGTGCCCAGATGGTCATGGTCCATTTGTTGTCGCCTGGACGCATAGTTTCATTCCATGGTGCAGGATTACCAGAACCGTAGTAGAACAGGTTCAGCTTAGGATCATAGGCATACCAGCCCCAGTTGGTGCCGCCGCCAATTTTCCATGCATCGCCTTCCCAAGTCTTGGTACCAAGACCGAATTGACCGTAGTGTGGATTATCTTTGTTGAAGTCTTTGCCGATACGCATAGATTCATCTGAACCTGTGGCGTATGCACGCCATTTCAACTCACCCGTTTTTAGATCAAATGCGTTTACAGCGCCACGAACGCCCAGTTCAGCACCAGAGCAACCAATCAATACTGTATTTTTTGCTACAAAAGGTGCTTGTGTGATAGTCGAGCCAACTTTAGGGTCACATACTTCCATTTCCCAATTGACCTTGCCTGTTTTTGCATCCAAGGCTAACAAGTGACCGTTCAATTGTGATTTGATGACTTGGCCATCACCATAAGCCAAACCACGATTGACTACATCGCAACAGGCAACGGCTTTTACTGAAGCATCCTGTTTAGGTTTATGTTGCCAAACGATAGTGCCTGGATCGTTCAGATTGATTGCATAAGTATTGTTTGGAAAAGCAGAGTGGATGTACATCATGTCACCCACAACTAATGGCGCACCTTCATGACCATTCAGTACGCCTGTAGAGAATGTCCAGGCAGCTTTTACATTTTTTACATTGCTTTTATTAATTTGTGCTAAAGGACTATTGTGCTGACTATAGTAGCCACCTGTTTGCACAGGCCAGCTCCCTTCAGTGTTGAGCGCTTTGTCTAGCAGTGCGTCAGCATGTGCGACATTGACGGTCGCAAGCATGACTAGGCTGCTAGCCAAAGCACCTAAAGCGACTCTGGAGCCGACTTTGGGTAAGTGCTGTTTCATAATATATCTCCTAAATTCTGATTTAGATTTAACTCCCTGCCGCCTCACTACTTACGGCTCGGCAATTGTTAACAATTTGTAACAGTGTCGATAGAGGAAAGATTCCTTTTTACGAGCGCAATAACTCCCAGATGCTTGAAAGAAGAAAGGTGGTGATATCGACATATGTGTGATTTGCAGGATGAGGTGCATCACAAACGAAACTATGTAGTTCGGTATGCATTGGGGCATCAGACAACTGATGGTTTGAGCACTTATTCCATGGCTTTTGGCAGCAATAGACGTTTAAGTTATCCACTGATTTTTCTACAAGCGCAGAAATTTATACTGAAGAATTCAGGAGGATTTCAGGAATAAATCACTAACTGTATTGAGAGTTAGGTAAGGATAATTAGCGAGTAACTTTTAAGAGACCTAATATTGAAGTTACGTCTTTATAACTGGTCATTTAAACAGTGATCAATTTTTCCAGAAAACTTACCCTCAAGTATGAACAAGTCAAAATCCGATCTAATGATTGTGCTGCTAATCATTGCGGTTGTTTATTTTTTAGCAGTTGTGTTTGATTGGGCTGAGCGACTTACTGCGATTGCCAACATGGATGAGTCTTTGCAATTAGATGAGATTCCAATTGTTTTATTTGTTGCTGCTCTAATGACCGTCTGGTTTTCAACGCGTAGATTGCATGATTTGCAGCAGGAATCAACCATTCGTGCTAAAGCCGAAGCAGGCCTTGCTGAAAGCCAGCGGCTCTATAAAAGACTATTTGATGAGGGTTTGAGTGGTAACTTTGTAGCCAGCATTGATGGCAATATCATTTTGGCAAATGATGTGTTTAGCTCCATGTCTGGCCGCTATGCAAGCCAGCTTAACTTGAACCTGATATTGGGGGATCAATGGAATGAGATTTTTGCTAGCCTTCAGTTAAAACACCATACAGATTTTTTTGAACTCACCGCACAAAGGCATGATGGTGCGCCTTGGATAGTCTCTGCTCGGTTTACTTATGCAGTAGATACTATCAATCCTGAACTTAGCAGAATTCATGGTTTTTTTTATGATATTACCGAGCAATATCTTGCCGAAAAGGAGCTCGCAAAATTGCTAAGCGATAATCAACAATTGATTCGCCATGCAATGAAAGTGCAAGAGGATGAGCGTAAAAATCTCGCGCGTGAGATTCATGATGATATGGGTCAATATCTGACAGCGATTCGTATGGATGCTTTAGCAATAAAAAACAGCACAATGAAAAATATGGCCGAGTTATCGCAGCGTATTTCTAGTCATGCTGAGCATATCCAAGCATCAGTCAAAGCACTGATCAAGAGATTGAGGCCACCAGAACTCGATGCCTATGGGTTGGTAGAAGCGCTGAATTTACTTATTGAGGAGTGGCAGCTACAGCATGCCGATACTAAATGCGAATTATTTTTTGATCATGAATGCTCGCGATTACCCCCTGATATCAGCTTGATTGCTTATCGTCTGGCGCAAGAGGCGCTGACTAATGTTGCACGACATGCTGAAGCTAGCTTGGTTAACATCAGTGTAAAAATGACCTCTCGATACAAAAAAAAGATGCTTATGGTTGAGATCAAAGACGATGGTATTGGCTTCATAGAAAAGCCCGCCAGTAAGGGCTTTGGTTTAGTCGGTATGCGCGAGCGTGTTGAATCCGCAGGGGGTGTTTTTACTATTGCCAAAAACACGCCGGGCGTTCTCTTGACCGCAATTATTCCAATCACAAGCAACTGAGTGAGGAGGCAGTATGGAAACTAAAGTACTACTTGCTGATGATCATATTGTAGTGAGACAGGGCCTAAGAACATTGCTAGAGCAATTAGGCTATACCATAGTGGCAGAGGCATCATCAGGGGAGCGTGCTTATGCATTGTGGCAAGAATGCAAACCTGATGTTGGATTGCTTGATCTGGATATGCCAGGGATTGGTGGCTTGGAGACGCTCAAAAGAATTATTGAGCGTGATACGCATGCAAAAATCATCGTATTTAGTCTGCATGATGACAATCTATATGCCATGAGAGCCTTGCAGGCTGGGGCTAAGGGGTATCTTGTGAAATCCGCAGCACCAGAGGTTTTAATTGAGGCTGTCGAAAAGGTGCTTAAGGGTGGTAATTACATTAGCCATGAAATTGCCCAGTATATTGCGATGCATAAATTGTCAGATGCGAGCAATCCAGCAGAATATCTCTCACCGAGAGAGTTTGAAATATTTCGTCGTGTAGCAAAAGGCGAATCACTCTCTGAAATCTCGGCAAGTTTACAAATCGGCTATAAAACAGCCGCTAATTTACAAACACAAGTAAGACAAAAAATCGGTGCTACAACAACTGGGCAATTAGTCCATTTGGCCATTCGTTTTGGTGTTGTAGAAGGTCGTGAATAATACGATGTTACGTTGGGAAAAGTTCACTATTGGACATCTCACAAAGCTGAGAGAATTAGTTCAGGTTAGATAATTGATTCATCTCCAAGTATCTTAATCTCCATAAAGTTAATGTCTTTTGATCGATATTAGCAATTGATTAGGCCAGCTAAACAGCTGGCCTATTTTTTTACTGCCATCAGGGACTGCTTTCGACTCATACCAGACGCTTGATTAGAAATCATATACCAGCGTGAGCCTTAAAGTTCTCGGCTCCACAGGATGGAAGTGAATATCATCAACGCCAGCTGCAGACTCACCGTTAAGCCTTGAGGTGTAGTAGTAATCAATGTCACTGGCCTTGCTGTCAAACAGGTTGAACACATCAAGCGTCAGTTTGGCCTTAGGGTTTATCTTGTAGCCTATGCGTGCATAAGCAATGGCGGTTGATTCAGACCGCACACTGTTATCCTCAATCAAAGGACGTGGCCCGAAGTAGCGGAACTGAAAACCACCATACCAGTTACCCAGACTAGTCACCGTAGCACCAAACGAAGCGACCTTATCAACAGAGCCAGGTATGTAGTTACCTGCAGGATCATTCTCGGTATAGCGCGCATGGGATGCTGCCAAGTCCATATCCAATAGCAACCAGTCATTCGCAATGTAGTGATTACTCCACTCAATACCCTGACGTCTACTAGCTCGGCTAGGTTCAGTTTCTCCCGCATCGCCTACAAATACCAGCTCTGAAGCAATATCCAATCGCCATAAGGCTAAGGAGCTTTGCAAGCCAGAGATAAGCTCAGTCCTAATGCCAATCTCACTGCCATGAGTCGCTACTAAAGGCGTGACAGGTGTTGCAGTTCCTCCACTCGGTAGCTGAGTCTCGGTAGTCCCTCTGGCATCATTGCTATGAAAACCTCTGCCGTAGTTGATGAAATACTCGGTCTTAGCCCATGGCCCAAAGATGAGTGATAGCTTGGGTGAAGTGGTCGTTGCATTCACATTACCTGAATCACCCTGAATACTACTTTGCACATCAAAGTTGTAGGCATCAAAACGCAAGCCAGTGACCGTTCGGAACTTCTCCAGCCATTGCGTTGAGTTCTCTGCGTAGAGTCCAGCACTGGCTTCTTTTACATTGTCGGTACGGATGAGTGAGGTTCTTTGCTGCGCTACGGTGTTATAGAGCGAGACAGGTGACAGGTCATCATAACGTGTCTGCAAGCCTATCTTGTTCTGCATATCAAAACCGCCGAGGGTGTGATACCAAGTCTTACTCACATTAAAGCCAACCATCTTGCGACGTTCGCTCTGGTTGAACTGGTCGCCATCTACAGGGTTATTGAGGAAGTAGGTAAAGTCACTGTAAAGGTCTAGTGAGGATTGCACTGCATAGGCATTGAATGCAAAAGCACCATCCTTGTCTTTCTGGTGCATGCTATAAGCCAAGCTATAGCGTGATGACTCACCACCATCAGTCGGGTCAATTGCGCCAAAGCGTCCAAGCTGTCCAGAGTCCACGGCGCGTAATGGTATCTGGTCGGTCGAGTTCCATTTGTTGTGATAGGCCATGGCTGTGAAGTTAAAGCCATTGCTAGCATCACCCTCGCTATAGCGTAGTACGCCACTGTACTTTTTAACGTCTTCAGGTGTTTCCCAAGGGCCATTATTGCGATTGATTTCCAGACCGTATAGCAATATGCCATTGGCAGCATCAAACGACTTAGCCAGCACTGCACGTTGATAGCCATTATCACCGATAGACAAGGAGGCAATGCCTTGTGGAAGTTTGTTTGCAATACCGATATGTGCTGCGCCTGCAGAAGAGAAGTCTCCCTCATCAGCAAAGTAAGGGCCTTTCTTGTAGTCAATTCGGCTGACTAATTCAGGGATAAGAAAATTAAGGTCGGTATAGCCCTGACCATGTGCATGGGTACGCATATTGACGGGTACATCATCGACATAGGTGGCAAAGTCAGTACCGTGGTCTAGGTTAAATCCTCGAAGGTAATACTGATTCGCCTTACCATCGCCACTATGCTGTGACACGATCATGCCAGGAACAAATTCTAGTAGTTCACCTGTTCGCAGGGTGGGTCTGTTCTCAATCAAGCTGGAAGTGACTGTTCCCTGACTGGCTGCATCTGACGTACCTACTGCGTTATCGTAATGCCCGATCACCTCGATAGGTTCTAGCTGTAGGCTATCTGCGGCAAGAACAGTATGAGTGGCAAGCAAACCAATTAAAAGAAGCCAGGGTAATTTGTATCTAGTAGACATAATTATTCATGATTGATTTTGAATTTAGTGCAACGTATGAGTAATTATTAATTAATCATACGATACTCACACCAAGTCGAGTTATGCGTTAAATAACTTATTTGACTGAACGTTCGTAACAATGGAACAGAGGCCTTGTGACAATATGCCGCAGTGTATCCTTGGAAAGCTGATATAAAATGTGCACAAAGAAAAACATGTGGTTCGTTCAACCCTAGGGAACTGGAGAGATTGATGAAAAAATGGCTAATTGGATTCGGTTTATTGATGCTGGCAACAATCAGCCATGCTGAAGTTACGATCACTCACGCATGGATCAGATCTACCGCGCCAGGGCAAAGCGTAGCAGCCGGTTATTTAAAATTCGTATCCGATAAAGATGTAACCCTAATCAGTCTTTCATCTCCCGTTGCTAATTCTGTTGCAGTCCATGAAATGATCATGAATGGCGATGTCATGAAAATGCGTGAGGTGAAACAACTCAACCTAAAAGCAGGTAAAGCTGTGGAATTGACCCCAGACAGCTACCACTTGATGTTCAACGAAATCAAGCACCCGATCAAAGACGGCGAGGCTGTGCCAGTGGATTTTGTGTTCTCAGGTAAGGACAATATTCATTCAACCGTCAGTATCAAGATTATTGCAAGATCATCTGACCCCAACCAGTCTCACTAACAGCTAATTTTCTAGCAGCTCCTTTCATTCCAGAATAAATGACTGCGACAATTTGTCACATTCATTTAAGCCATTTTGTCCCGTAGCATTCGACCATCAAACAACGGTGTAATTGAGTCGAAGTCTTTGCTTTCAGGCATCACTCCCTATTTGTAGAAGAGATAAAATGAAAAAATCCAGATTTATCCAATTGACGGTCTTAAGTACAGTCATCCTTGCTTTACCACAACTGGCTCAAGCATGTGCGAGCTGCGGATGTACATTGAGTTCAGACTGGGAGAGCCTAGGACTTTCGACCAGTTCTGGCTTTAAGCTGGATGTCCGTTACGACTATCTGGATCAGAACCAACTACGTAGCGGGACTGGCAAGATTTCCCCTCAGGCAGCGAGCGGCATCGTCAATACTGGCTCACGAAATCCAGCCAATGACGGCCCGCAGGAAGTTGAGAAGTACACCAAGAATCACTATGTCACCATTACTGGAGACTACAATTTCAATCCTAGCTGGGGTGTACAGGTACAAGTGCCGTATATTGACCGAAGCCACGCAACACTGGGTACAAGCAGTGACGGCGTTTCTCCAGCTGATGAAGCCTACGAGTCAGGCACCAAGAATATCGGCGACATCAAGGTCATTGGTCGTTTTCAAGGTTTTACCGAACAGCATAACGTAGGTGTCTTATTCGGACTGAAGCTGCCGACGGGGGATCATCGACAAACGGGTATATCAACAGACCCTGCAGCGCTTGGCGATGTCGCAGCTATTGATCGTGGCCTGCAGCCAGGCACTGGGACGACGGATGTAATTCTTGGCGTTTATTATCACGATGCAATCAACAAGGATTGGGGCTTCTTCAGTCAGGGCGTGGTTCAGACCGCGCTCAACGCCAAAGATGACTATCGCCCTGGGAATGGCCTAAACCTGAATGGCGGGTTACGCTACACTGGATTTGCTGGCTTCACACCTCAATTACAACTCAATGCACGTTATGTAGCACGCGACTCTGGTGCGGAAGCTGATACGGTAAGCACAGGTGGCACTTTGGTCTATCTAAGCCCTGGTGTCGTAGTGCCAGTCAATAAAAAGCTTTCCGCTTACAGTTTTGTGCAAATACCGATTTACCAGAATGTGAATGGTGTGCAGCTTGCTCCAAGGTTTACTGCGTCTGTCGGTGCACGCTACTCATTCTAGCTAGAGTGGAAGCGGCCTGTGCGCTTCCACTCTGATTTAATGCGAATGATGAGACGCTTCAGCTTCGTCTTCCGCGCCATATAGGCTAAATCGTTTGACAGCAATTGGACTCAGCGGCAGTTCAGCTTGATTTAACTGGGATATCAATTGTTGTGCAATAGACTGTTTGATGCCTGCATTTATCAAGGTTTTAACATCTTTAAAACCATCCCCGCCGCAAGCCATAATCGACCATTTTCCATTGGTCTCATGTAACAAAGCGCGGCCACCTTTTTCTCCTTGAACCCAGTCAGCGATAGCGTAATGGTCTACGACCACAACAGGGGAAGTGATGACTTTAAGTTCAGGTTTGTCGAATGTGCTGGAGATCAGGTTTTTAATCGCCAATTGCTCTGAACTATCGCTGGCGTTTGATGTGGCAGATAGCAGAAATCCCATCATCACTATTGCAAAAGTGAAGGACTTAACTAAAGACAGTGTTTTCCTGATGGTCAAATTCATGCTCCAAGGTTTTATCCAAAAAGACATCTTAGAAGCACTAAACTAAGCGGGGAATGCGACACGTTGCCGCAGTACGTAAAATACAGAATATGACTGAGTCTTTAGGGCGGGGTGATCTGGCTTGGCTACTGAGTCTTGTTGGTTGAACCGAGTAGTGGTTTGATGCTTTTTTCCAGAATGTCCATATCAACCAGAGGCTCGCCCTCCCAGCCATTGCGTCGCAATATGCCATCCGTATCAATGATAAATGTGACCGGCACCCGCCAGATGCGACCAAAACCATCAATATCAGCGTCTTTCTCCATTCCGACCGGGAATGCAAATGATTGCGTCACTGCTTTAACCTTACCCAGATCACTGCGATCATCCAGACTCACCGCGATTACATCAACACCCTGATCATGATACTTGCGGTAAAAGGCATCTATCGCTGGCATCTCTTTACGGCATGGTTCGCACCAGGTTGCCCAGAGATTGATGATCAACACATGGCCTTTTGAGGTGGCAGGCGTCATTACTTGCCCGTCCATAGTTTTTATTTTGAAAGATGGCACAGGTTTGCCAACAGAAAGACTACCTGCATATGAAGACTGAAGGGGCAGGATGGTATAAATCAATATTAATAGATACTTCATGACTTATGACTTTGCTGGTCGTTTGAGCAATTTACGTTGTAGCGTTCTGCGATGCATATTGAGGCTGCGGGCGGTCGCTGAAATATTACCCTGATTTTCACTTAGCACACGTTGGATATGTTCCCATTCCATTCTATCCACTGAGAGCGGGCTGTTGGCCATAGGGATCAAGTCATCGCCTTCACCACTGTGCAAGGCCTGCAATATTTCATCAGCGTTAGCCGGCTTCGCAAGATATGAAGTGGCACCGAGTTTAATTGCCTCAACAGCCGTAGCAATGCTTGCATAACCTGTCAGTACAACGATGGTCGTGCTACTACTAAACTCTTTGAGTATCCTGATCAATGAAAGTCCGGATTCTCCAGGCATCTTGAGGTCAATCACCGCATAATCTGGAGGCGAAGCGCTAGCAAGTCTGGTGGCATCTCCTGCATTATTCGCAGTCATGACCGAAAAGCCTCTTTTGATCATTGCCCTAGAGAGGGTCTGGGCAAAGATTTCATCATCATCCACGACTAGCAATGTGGGAAGTCCATCTAAGGGACTCATGGCATTATTTATCATACTTTCAGTTTATCCAATGGCAATGTAATACGTGTCAGGGTTCCGCCTGTCTCGCGCATTATGAATTGCAGGGTTCCACCCAAGCGCTCAATAACTGATTTGGCGAGAAATACACCTAGCCCCAGCCCACCCATATCTTCTTTTGTCGTAAAACCAGCTTGTCCGATTTGGTGGAGGGTTGAAATATCCAAGCCCTCTCCTTGGTCATGAATGTCTAACACTAAATCTGTTGCTGTCCAGTTTGCATCAACCTCCACAGCTTGAGGAGAGGCATCCGCCGCATTATCCAGCAGGTTGACAAATGCCTGTCCTAATGCGCGATCTGTAATGACAGCCAAAGGCTCAATCCCGCTGAGTTTTGTTTGCATGACAATACCTGGACGACGGTCTTGCCATTGTTGGAGTACCTGTTCAAGAAAAATACGAATAGTGGTACGTTGTCCCGCTTCTGCGCGAACATTGCCGCCAGATAAAGTGATTGATAGCAAAGCCTGCTTACATACATCAACTTGCTTGGTCATGATTTCCAGTGATTGATCTAATTCGTCTTTGCTATGGCCTTGGCGCAGTTCCTGAAGCAGTATCGCAATCGTGGAAAGTGGTGTGCTCAATTCATGCGCCGCCCCTGCAGCCAGAGTGCCTAATGCCAGCATGCGTTCGTTCTCTAGCATTTTTTCCCGGGTTTCTGCGAGCAAACGGTCATGCTCACGCAGGTTGAATGCCATGCGTTCCACAAAGATCGCAATCACTACTGCTGCGACGACGAAGCCTGCCCACATTCCAACCAGGTGAATACCAAAGCCCGTGTGATCCATAGGCATCGATGACATCGGCATATCATGGTCCGACATACCAGCCATGCCATCCATTCCAATCATTTTGGACATCATCAAATTAAGCGGTTTGTACCAGAACATCAGGCTGCTATAGCAGGCAATGGAAACTCCTGCGATCACCCAAGTATAGAGCCAGGGTAGTGCCACCGCCGATACGACAATAGACAACAAAAACATCCAGATGAAAGGATTGCTGTACCCGCCCGTGTCATAAAACACAGCGGTCAGAATCAGTATGTCCAGTAGTAGTTGAATGAATAACTCTGGGTTACTCACTGTGGTTGAGTGCCGTAAACGCCATAAGGTAGTGAGGTTCACAACCAAGGCGAGAATTGCGGCACTGCTAATAATCCGCATTGGGATATCAAGGTCGTAGAATTCGATAGCGACTAGCGTTGATATTCCTAGCAAAGCTGCCATTAAAAAGCGTAGCCAGACCAGGCGACGTAAATTAGTCAGAGTGGTGACAGACGATAGAGAGCTTGCAGACATAGTGTTGATATTACCTCGGTCTCAGGGCTAGGCGCCTGCGACAAATGGTCACAGCTGACCATTCATTCTGCGTTGCGACAATTTGCCACATTTATTGCAACCCATGCTTAAACATAAAATATAGACCTCAATCACCTACCAAAGTATGACTTTGATGATAACGGAAGTGCCAATTGTGTTTCTAGAAAATGACCTCGATCACAGCTACAGGAAATACACGATAGGCTTTAATCTGGGATGCATGATTGCTGTTCTTGTATTGCCAGTCATTCCAATTCTGATGTTATGGCTGGTTGCATCCTGTGTCTTGTATGCCTTCCTGATAGGCTACCCCAATCAGGAGATATCGCATTACACGCGGATTGCAGGCTATCGGTTTTATGGGGCGATTGGAGTAGTCGCTATCATGGCAAGTTTTACCCAGCACATCTACTTTATACCAGCGACCAAAGTACCAGTCTGGATGTTGCTGTGGGTTCTCAGCGTGCTTGCTGTTGTACCACTGAGCATCCGCGACATACTTTCCCTTAAAAAATCTCTGTAACCCTTGCGACATCATGTCGCATTCTCATTTTTACTCGCTCATCTAGAATAACCAGCCATATTGGGGACAGACTCAATAGGCCGAATTGTGATATCGCGGCATTAAAAATAATACATCAAAAGACTGTGCGACCGCACATCGTGAAGGGGAAATATGAAAAATCTATCCATCATTAATTTGTCGCTTATTGCATCAATATCTGCACTAAATTGCCATGCAGGGGATAACAAAGTCGCTGAAGCATTAGCGCAGAAAAGTGGCTGTTTGGCGTGCCATGGCATCAACAACAAGATACTAGGCCCTGCTTATGTTGACGTGGCCAACAAATACCGCGGTGATAAATCAGCAGAAGCGAAATTAATCACAAAAGTAAAAGCCGGTGGTAGTGGAGTTTGGGGCACATTCGCGATGCCGCCCAATAGCCCAAACGTCAGTGACACTGATATCAAGACGCTTGTTCAGTGGGTACTTTCACTTAAGTAACCAATCGTTGCTCTTCCCATTATTCTCAACATCAATCGCTAAAAGAAATCTATATGAAAAAAATGTTAAGACGTCCTTCATTGATACAAGGTGCTTCATTGGTTCTATCCACAATCGCATTCACAAGTGCACAAGCGGACACGGCTGTTGATTCATTGAAAGTCCCAGAGGTCGCAGTCACTGCCGAGAAGACCCTATCCAGTAAGATTCAGGCTGACAAAACAGCAACCCCCGACACCGCAGAGCTTTTGCAGGACTTTCCAGGAGTCAGCCTTTATCAGGCGGGCGGGGTTTCAAACCTGCCTTCGATCCGTGGCTTGAATGATGATCGCATCAAGATATTCGTCGATGGTGCTGAAGTCACTTCAGCCTGTGCCAATCATATGAACTCACCACTTTCTTATCTGCCTGCCAGTAGCGTAGCGAGTATCAGTGTGATGGCAGGTATCACACCCGTCAGCATGGGTGGTGACAGCATAGCAGGTACGATCAAGGTGGATTCTGCCACGCCTGCATTTTCAAATAATGCAGACGAGCTGTTATATCAGGGTAGCTTCTCCACATTCTACCGAAGCAACAATAGTGGCTTAAGCACTGCTGTGAACGCATCTGTAGCCAGCGAAAATCTTAGTCTTGGGTTCACGGGCACCACAGACAGAGCACAGAGTTACGAAGATGGAAATGGCAATAAAGTACGCTCTACTCAATATCAGCGTAATACCCAAGCCGTCACATTCGCCGCTAAAGGCGATGATCAGCTATTTTCATTGAAGATCAGTCATCAGGATGTGCCTTATCAGGGCTATGTAAACCAGTATATGGATATGGTCGGCAATAGCTCAGATACCATTAATGCAAATTACATCAGGCAATTCAACTGGGGTGAACTGGATACACGTTTCTACTGGCAGGACGTGCATCATGAAATGGGATTCTTCTCACCTGAGAAAACAGGCAACATGCCAATGAAGACACACGGTCAGGATTATGGATATACGGTTAAAGCCAGTATTCCATTGAATGACATGCACCTGCTGCGAATCGGTAATGAATTTCATCGCAACAAACTGGATGATTTCTGGCCAGCAGTCCCAGGTAGCATGATGATGGAGCCAAATACCTATATCAACATCAACAATGGCAGGCGCGACAGATTTGGCCTGTTTGCTGAAGTTGAATCAAAGTGGACAGATCAATGGAGTACCTTACTTGGCATACGTGATGATTATGTGAAAACCAGTACGGGTGAGGTCCAATCCTACGGCGGTATGATGAACGCCATAGACGATGCGGCAGCGCTAGCATTCAATGCAGGCAATCGATTGAAGGGCGACAACAATATTGATGCCACAGCAACTGCAAAATACGAAGCATCCAACACCCAGACACTTGAATTCGGCTATGCCAGAAAAACCCGTAGTCCTAGCCTGTATGAGCGTTATTCATGGGGGCGCGGAACAATGGCGGCTACCATGATAGGCTGGTTTGGTGATGGCAATGGCTATGTGGGGAATGCCGATCTCAAACCTGAGACCGCAAATACTGTGAGTGCTACATTCGACTGGCATGATGCCAATCAGCAAGACTGGCAAGTCAAACTCACACCTTACTTTACCTATGTTCAGGACTATATTGGGGTGAACAGGATTGGCACATTCAATCCAGGTACAGATGATACAAAAGCGATCCTGCAATTCGTAAATCAAAATGCTCAGTTCTACGGTATTGATATGGCATGGAAGCACAGCCTATGGGATAACAGCAGCTTTGGCAAAGGCCGCCTGACTGGGTTGCTGGGTTTTAACAGAGGCGAACAAAGTAACGGGGATGATTTGTACCACATCATGCCACTCAATATCCGCATGAGCCTTGAGCAGAAAAAAGGCGCGTGGGCTAATGCTATCGACGTGCAATTGGTTGATAGAAAGTCACAGGTGGATACCCAGAGATTTGAGCTAAAAACAGCTGGATATACCCTGGTTAATTTGAGGACAGCTTATCAGATGCAAAAGGTACGACTTGATCTCAGCGTCACCAATCTATTCGACAAATTCTATAATTTGCCGCTAGGTGGAGTGGATTATGCTGACTGGAGCGCAAACGGGTCAGTTGGACAAATGGGTTCAGTGGCTGGTATTGGTCGATCTGTTAATTTCGGCGTTAATGTCGATTTCTAATTAATACACCTGCCTAACATCTGACTCTAAGCAATAAAATTGCACTGGTAGCTTAGAGCCAAATGTTAGACAACCAAGTTCTTTCGAGTGTCCTCTAGCAATGCATTTTTCCTACGTTCATTAGAAAAATCCCTGAATTCAATCCCTTACATATGAATATATTGTCTTTATTGTGTAACATGGTTACATAAGGGGGCAACAATGAATCTAAGAATTGTCACTAATCATCTACCAATCGAGGATGCATACGCACATCTAGTCATTGAAAAAGGAAAAAAGGGTCTAGGGGTAGGATCTTGGGTGGTTGAACAGAAATACAAATATCTTTGTACTTATATCGATGCCGCTCGCTCAGCCTTCAACCGATGGCCTAACAAAGTTTATATAGATCCATTTTGCGGACCTGGAAGAATCCAAGTAAGGGAGGAGTCATTTACTCGCCCGAATGGCGCTGTAACGGCTTGGTTGCAATCACTAAAATCCAAAGCCCCTTTTAGCAAAATATTAATCGGGGATATTGGCTATGTTTGTATTCATAGGTATTGGTTTATTTCGAATAGTATTTTCACGAAAAAATGACCAACTGCTGCCTTAACTATTTATCTAAAAATGGCTGCTATGGGTCGAAAGCAGAGATAAAGGATTTGTGCTTAAATTATTAGTGTTGAGTGGACTGTTGAGACGGCTCGTCGTCCCAAATGGCTTTTGAAAGTATTGATTCTGAGTTTTCGAAGCCTTTTGACGCCTCACCTTTACCATAAAAATTCAGGAATAAGATCGCCCATTTCCCGACATACGCATATGCTATCAAATACTCTTTTTTTCCATCTACAAGATGTTCAGAAGAACAAATGAAACGAAAGCGTTCCAACGGTTGTGCCTCTTCTACACACGGTTTAGTAACCTCACCAAAATCTGATACCCACTTCATCTGATATTCAGGTAATCGTTTTCTATTATCTTCCGCAAATGCTAGTTGCTTTATTGGGTCATTCATTGCCTGAGAGTCGAAGGCAAAGGTAGCTTGGAGTCTAACTTCATCAGGTGAAAATGCCATGAAAACAGGCTTTTTCCATATAAAGCTCCATCCTTTTGAAAGCGGAATGAGAATGGGACCGAAAGGGACAATTGCATTATCTGCCTTTAATTCTAATTGCTGGCCATCAGGTATCGATAAGAACGCAGGACGGGCAAATGCAAATGTTGCTTGAAGGGTTAGAAAAATTACCCAGATGATTCGCGACATCATTATTCTTTTATTGTTGTTAGGAACAATATGACTATATCCCATATTTGAGATATGCAAGATATTGTTAATATGGAGTGCGTTCGACGTTAATCTTGGCCGCTAACGACCCTTAGCAGCCACTTTAATTATTTTCTCCAGATCAGAAATCCAGCAATCATTGGGGTAAAGACCGATAGTGCTAAAGAATTGAGAATTGCATTGGAGTACGATATTTTGTTCCATTGATTAAGCATTTCATCATTTGATACGTAGGAATCTACACGCTTGCCATTTACCCAAAACTCTCTTACTACGTTTACATCGATTATCAATGCCTTAAGATGTGCCATTTTCGCAATGACTACATAACCTTTATATTGATCATATTGGGCACAGTTCCCTACTGTTCCTAAAAAGCCTACTGCACATGAAATGGGCTTGTTGCCTACCATATTGAAGTAGGTTGCCTTATTGGAATGCCATGCATCTTTGTTGTACTCTTTTGTAGAATCTTTTGTAGAGCGCAATGAAAAAACACCCTCCACTGTCATTGTTGGCTCAAAATCGGTTGCGACAGGTTGCAACTTCCATATGTAATGAAGCTCAAGAAAAAGAAACGCTGCCCAACAAACAACGCAAAACGTGATTATTTTCTGGATTCTAGTCATCTGGCTTATTTCTGATGGGTAGTAAGTATTTCGTACTATATAACTACTAAGCTGAATATTTAATGTGCGATACAAAAATATTCAATTGAAATGGCCGCAATTGGCCGTCTCTAGCCATTTTTGAGGGTCTCGATACGACCCAAAGCTGACGCTAATAATAAAGTATATTTATTGGCTTTTTTCAATATTTCAGCTTTATAAGATCTTCAGTGGAGCTAAACAATTTGCCATGATATAGAAGATTCAAGCCACATATAATCGAATCATCAGCCTCAAGATTTTTACGTTCATAAATACGTGTCGCATATCCCGTCGTAAGTGCAAATATTTGATCGTTTAAGCTCTGCACTTTTGCCACAGGAATCACTTCGTCATGGTTCACCAATGTGAAAACAACTTGATCAGATGCTAAAACAACCACGTTAGCTTCTGTAATTTCTGCTGGTAATTCACTCATGGGTATTTGTACCCATTCATCATTAATGTATTTAAAAATGACATATGGAGGATTCGGACAGCCCCTTTGAAAATAGGATTTATCGTCTAGTGGCTGTGTCACTATATAAGGGATGCCGCTAATGACATTGACTGAGAGGACTAATAAGTTCGGATAATCGTACGTCCATTTCTGCTGCCATTTAATTAATGAGCTATCGATGGAGACACGAAGATTTATAGTTTCTATCATCACTAAAGCGTCACTTGAACCATCAACCCAGTGATTTTTCCGTGACCTATTTAGAGTAATTACAGACCCGTCACTTTGCAGAGCCTCTTCCTGCCATTCAAAATTGGCATCGCCGAGGTGAGACGAAACTGCGAAAGTATGAGGGAGCATTTCAACTGGGGGAGCTGAGTCTGGAGTAGCTCCTAACGAAATTAAAGGGCTGATTAATAATGCCAAAATCGATATTCGAAAAATTTTCATATTTTCTTATGGTCTGGACTTCGCTAATTCAGATAGATTGAGAGGCTAAATACGACCCATAGTAGCCGTTTAGACGTCTTATTTGATGCTGGGTTAGCCTTGAATGCCTAGCCTTGTGCAAACCACGCACACCAGGTACATCCCTTTTCGTCAAACGCCCCCTTCTGGCACCGCATTTCCACGCCGTGGCAGGAGCACCAAGTCAACCGCTTCCTCGGCATCCCTGAGGAGCGTCTTGCGCGGGATGCCTAGCTGCGCACGCATGGTCAGACCCCGAGCAAAATCCAAGATTTGGCTCGCCCGTACGGCTACAGGAAAGTCAGACGGGATTTCTCCCGCGCTGATCCCGTCCCTGAAACGAAGTTCTACTTGCGCCGCGGCGCCAGTGGCTGCATTAAGCAGGATCTCCCGAACCTTAGGATCGTTCACGACCGGCGCGATGCATAATGCCAGACATCCCGGGGCGGATCCTTCCTCGGTCGCACTTTCGACAGCAAATCTCAGGAAACCGGCGAGGGAATCGCGAAGACTCTGCGGCGAGAGGAGTGCCTTCGCAGCGAGCGCGCCTTTCTTCTCCATATACGCCTTAAGGACGCGCAAGAATAATGTCTGTTTGTTCCCAAAGATGGAATACAGGCTTGGCCTCCCCACACCCATCCCGGCGACAAGATCGTCGATCGTCACTCCGTCGTAGCCTTTCAACCAGAACACCTGAGTCGCCTTTTCCAGCGCGTCCCTTTCGTCGAAACTACGTGGTCGCCCACCAGGCTTAATATGTTTTTGAATCATTTAGTTAAAAACTCATTGACCGTGCTTGTTGCACCAATATATTATAACTAAACAGTTCTAAACCTACAAGGTGGCTCAGACTTTACTGGCAACCTTGGTTCGATATCACCCTTAATCACGGAACCATCTATGAATCTTTCTATCGCTCTCGTCACTGGTACCACCTCTGGACTCGGCCATGCCGCAGCCCGTATGCTCGCCGCCGAAGGCTACCGCAATATCATAATTACAGGTCGCAGCTTGGCCCAGGTTCAGGTAACGGCAGATCAGCTCGCCGCTGAGACTAAGACAACGTTCTTCACGCCTCTTGAGCTTGATCTGAACGTGCCCGCCAGCGTTGAGTCCGCTCTAGCCGAGCTGATTAAGCGAGGTCAGCTGATTGATTTCCTGCTACTCAATGCCGGGATGGTCCCAGGTAAGAAGCGTGTGATCACTGCCGCCGGCGTCGAGGCTTCCGAGGCCCCGTTGATCGGCCATCATCAACTGACTGTCGGGTTGCTTCGTGCCAACCTGCTGAGCCCCAATGCACGGATTGTTATCGCCAGCGCGGAGCCTGCCCGCGGGGGTGTACCCATGTTCAAATACACCGACCTGCCAGCTTTTGCGGCCAAATGCTACGGGGGCGACCAAACAGCTGCGGCTGAAGCCCTGATTCGCAGCGGACCAAACGTGAAGTACACCCCCAACACTGCGTATGCCGACGCGAAGCTCATCATCGCCTGGTGGGTCGGGGCGCTGGCGCGTCGGCTACCCTCCGGCATGGCCGTGTACGCTGTCTCACCCGGTGCGTCGAATGCCACCAATGTGGCGCGAAACGCTGGCCCGTTGTTGAAGTATCTGATGATTCCCATCGTGAACCTCATTCCCGGCATGAATCAAACGCCAGAGACCGCGGCCCGTCGCTACCTCCAGGCGTCGGGGTTCGGAACCGAAGTCTCTGGGCAATTCTTTGCCTCGGCTCAAGGGAAGTTTTCAGGTCCAATTGAGGTGCAGCGCCAGCCGCACCTCTACGATCACGCCAGCCAGGAAGCCTCGTGGCAGGCCGTCGTCAAGGTCACTGGTGTCGATTTGTTAAACCCATCATCCTTAATCACGGTGTCCTGAAGCAGTCTAGTCACGGTGGTCAGAATCAGCAGGCGATTGCGGAGTTACGTGGTCGTCCGCGAGTTCCAATTATGTTTTGAATTATTTAGTTCAAAAATCCTTGACCGTGACCATAACAACTAACATAATGCCATTCTGTTTCATACTAAACAGTACAGAACTTAACCAGCAAAGCGGCCAGATGTCGCAAGGAGAATTCACATGAAACAGTACGAAGCGAAGCGGGCGGTGATAATTGGCGGTACCAGCGGCATGGGGCTCGCGACAGCGAAGATGCTCCTCAATGGAGGTGCACATGTTCTGGTGACGGGTCGTTCGCAAGCCGGCCTGGAATCGGCGCAGAAAGAGCTCGGGAAAGACGCTCTCGTGGTTTCGAGCGATGCGCGTTCGTTGACGGACATCGATGCTCTCGCTTCTCGGGTGAAGACTGAGTTCGACACCTTCGACCTGCTCTTCGTCAACGCCGGGTTCAGCATTCCAACGCCTCTGGAAAGCGTGACCGAGGCGATCTACGACGAGATGTTCAACCTGAACGCCAAAGGACCGTTTTTCGTGGTCCAGAAGCTCGCGCCGATGATCAGTCGGAGAGGCTCCGTCGTCCTCACGACCTCGATTGCCAACGTCAAGGGAATGCTTGGCCAAGCTACATACGGAGCCGCCAAGGCTGCGCTGCGATCATTCGCCCGGGTGCTTGCCGCTGAGCTTCTTCCTCGGGAAATTCGTGTGAACGCGGTGTCGCCTGGTCCCATCGACACGGGCATCCTCGAAAAGGCGTTCCCCGACAAAGATGCAGCCGCCCAGATGAGGAAACATGCGAGCGGTATGGTCCCCATGAAGCGCTTCGGGACACCGGAGGAAATCGCCAAGGCTGTCCTCTTCCTCGCGTTCGACGCGACCTTCACGACCGGCGCCGAGCTTCCGGTCGATGGCGGTTGGTCGCAATTTTGAAGGCAGCACATGCCACACGCTTCACTTAACTTCGCCTTTAGTGCGTATCGCCAACAACTAGGCTCGCGATACGCACTAAATCTCGAATCGACTAGATGGTGAGCACTGCCCGGTTTTACTTTTGAATTAATCGAACGGTTGTTTGGAATATTGGAAAGTATTCGGGAACCTGAGTAGCAAGGGATCATCATAAGCCTCCCCGGATAGCACCCAACAACAAAGGAAATAAAATGTCTGCACTGAAAAACAAGATTGCCGTCGTCACGGGCGGGGGTAGCGGCATCGGCCTAGCGGTAGCCAAGAGGTTTGTTGAAGAAGGCGCCTATGTATTCATCGCAGGTCGTCGCCAGATGGAGCTGGACAACGCTGTGGCCGAGATCGGTAAGAACGTCACCGGCGTAAAAACCGACATCTCAAACCTTGATGACCTTGACCAGCTCTACAACTGCGTTGCGAAGAGGGGTAAGATCGATGTAATTTTTGCTGGGGCGGCATTCGTCGAAAAGTCGATGACCGCAGCAGCGACGTCCGAGCATTTCGATAAGACCTTTAACACCAACGCCCGCGGCACTTATTTCACCGTTCAAAAGGCGTTGCCCCACTTGAATGATGGGGCCTCCATCATACTCGTCGCGTCCGCAGGGAAGAACAAAGGCTTTCCCGGTCGAAGCACCTACAGCGCCACAAAGGCAGCGCTACGGTCGTTCGCGCGGACGTGGACTAGCGAACTCAAGAATCGGAAGATCCGGACCAACGTGCTTAGCCCTGGCGCGGTCGAAACACCTATGTTCGACGAGCAGTTCCCGTCCAAGGAGGGCGCCGCTGAAGCCAGAAAGCAGATCATGGCTATGACCCCTCTGGCGCGTCTAGCGAGTCCAGAGGAGATCGCTTGCGCAGCTCTGTTCCTTGCCTCGGACCAAAGCAGCTACATCGCTGGTATCGACCTGCCAGTTGACGGCGGCCTGACGGCCGTCTAGAGCGAAGCCTGTTGAGCCGCAAAATCGATATTCACCAACTCTAGGGGACTCACATGAACAAACAAAACAACCCACAATCTACCGACAAGACGCCCACCAGGGTCCGCACTGGCACTGGTGCCATCCGACGCATCTTCAATGTTATCCGACGCTGGGAAGAAATGATGGACTATAGCCAATATGACTACACGCTTAATCGCATCAGATATTTAGAAGGTCGGGTATTGGAGCTTGAAAGCCAACGGAATGCCACCGTAGAAATGCCTACTCCCAAATCGTTGTAGACACTAGAGGGCCAGATTCTGGAACCCGTCATTAGACGGATAACCGAGCTGAGATTCGTGTCTTTAGAAGTTTATCTCGGCGTATTCTACGTGCTAGAACAGCTCGTAATCCAAAAAAGGGGAGGATGTCGATGAGCCTAACAAGGTGCTCGTCAAATGTTGAAAAAATTTAATTTATTATAGGTTGCTATTGGCCGATAGCCGCCTAACTATGATGACAATCTGCAGTTTGCATCTGGGAACGGCTCAATATGCGTCTCACCATTTCTGCCATAGTAAGTGACATGCCGTCCAGTAATCCAAACAAAATAACCAATACAGCCCGCTTGCATCGATAGCTCCAAGAATTGTGGATATTTTACCTCCCCCCGTTGCGCACCACGTATGGCATTTTGAATCGCTTCTTTATCGAATACATGAGCAATCTTTAGTTGTGGTACTTTCAAAATCAACCTTATATTTTCGTCAGATGGAAGATAGTAAGTTGTAGAGGGGCTGCGATAATCTGCAAAATATGACTCGACCCCAGCGTTCATTAAATTACCAATTACTTGTCCAAAGTGAATTGAACCTTCGTAAGATTGACGTGCGCTGTTTTCAATAATGTCTCTAACTGTTGTATCCATGAGGGTTTATCCTTACTCTTAATCTACAGGGAGTTTCTTTAGTTGATGCACTGTTGCGATTTCTTTCAGCAGACCCATCAACGCATCTCTTTTGCTTTGAGATAGACACTCGAAGAAGGCTGCATCGTTTTGATCAGCCAGTGTAGCCAGTCTCGGAACAATAGCTTTGCCAGCGGAGGTTAAGGTCAGAAGCTGTTCTCTTTTATCAACTTGATTGCTGACACGTTTCACATAGAGTTTTTCCTCTAGACGCGAAACCACTTTAGAAGCTGCGCCCTTGGTCATTCCCAATGCACTGATAAGCTCTGCAGTAGATGATTCGGTAGATTGAAATAAATGTCGTAAAGCGACCCATTCGGAAATGGATACACCTTCTTTCTCAATCTGGATGGAAAATTGCGTTGAGACGTGGTTCGAGACAAATCTTAACCAAAAGCCTAGATGAGACTCTAGTGAACTGATATTCGAATTGCTGGAGGATTTCATTGCAAACCTACTTAATAGTTTCTACAGAAACCATTATACCTGCATAAGGTTTCTTTGGAAACTATTGTTGATTCTGTTATATAGACGAATAGGCGTTATATAAACCAACATTCTTACGCATATAAGCCTATGCTGCATGCTCGGCAATCCCACTACAGGCAGCCAAACATGTTTGAACCAGTCGAAGTACGAAGTTCTATTGCAAAAACCATAAGTTGGGTAAACATATTTGCTGCTAGCCTCTGTATGTTTCCTTGCTTGTCTTACTTGGTGAATTCTGGGTTTAATCAGGAATTTCTTACCCGCCTTTATATCTGCCTAACATTTTCGATGTTTTGTTTATTAGCAGGTATCGGATTAGTCTGGATTATTCAAGGCTTCATTAAGCCTAAGGGCATGTAGTCATTTCGTATCCAATAATAGTCCATTGGACTACATCTAGTAAGTTTCAATAGGCGTAAGGTAAAGACTCACTAAGAGGAGTCTAATAATGACTACATTACAAATAAGTATTAGGGATTACCTAATCGACTATAAATGCCAGACTGCATTCGATGCTTACAAATGTCAGAAAAAGGGACTGTTAGTTAGAGGTAAGATTCTGCAGGATAAGGCTGACGATATTAGTGCCGCTCTAATAAGCTACGAAATGGCCTGTAATGCAGAGCATTAAATTAAAGAATTAATTGCGCTGCAAGAGTGGCCGCTATTGGCCGATAGCGGACGCCGATATGCCTTATAAATATTTAAAAAGTTCTTAAAACCAGAACGATGGGGGTTTTTCTAAATCCAGTTTCAGACAGACTTTATTCCAACCAGACAGACTTTATTAATTGTCTTCATTATCACAAAAAGTAAAAAATGAAACTTTCTCACACTAGCACTCTCTTATGTAGAGTGCTAAAATTATTTCATGAGTGAGATAAATCCTATGACAAACGCTTTAACTATACCTTCAATTTCTAGCTTAGACAGCCTTGACCAGTACATGCGTACGATCAAGGCGTTCCCTGTGCTTACCGCAGAGGAAGAGCATAACTATGCTAAACGCCTGAAAGAAAACAATGATCTAGAAGCTGCTAAAGGCTTGATTGTTTCGCATCTGCGTTTGGTAGCAAGTATTGCGCGCGGCTATTCTGGCTATGGCTTGCCACAAGCAGATTTGATTCAAGAAGGCAATGTTGGCCTGATGAAAGCGGTAAAACGCTTTGACCCTGACCGCGGTGTGCGCTTGGTTTCATTTGCGATCCACTGGATTAAGGCTGAGATTCACGAGTACATCGTACGTAACTGGCGCTTAGTCAAACTGGCCACCACCAAAGCACAACGTAAACTGTTTTTTAATTTACGTAGCATGAAAACTGGTGAAGGTAGCTTAAAACCTGACCAAGTGGCGCGCATTGCCCGTGAGCTTAAGGTAAAGCCAGAAGAAGTGCTTGAGATGGAATCTCGAATGGGTGGCCATGAAATCTCGCTGGAAAATAACAGCGATGATGATGAAGATGATAAATACAGCCCGATTGCGTATTTGCAGGACACGCAATTAGACCCGTTAGAAAAACTCGCTGAAACGCAAAATGACCACATTCAAACTGAAGGCTTGGCATTGGCGCTTGAGAGTTTGGATGAGCGCAGCAGACGCATTGTGCAAGCGCGCTGGTTACAAGAAGATAGCAATGTGACTTTGCATGATTTAGCAGCTGAGTATGGAGTTTCCGCAGAGCGGATTCGTCAAATTGAGCAGAAAGCAATGCAAAAAATGAAAGGGCTGTTAAGCGAAGTGGCTTAAATTCCCAACATTTGAAATAAAAAAAACAAAAGGCTGCGATTGCAGCCTTTTGTTTTTTTGTCTGTCACTCAGCTAGACTTTGCTCAAGCAAAGAAAATCACTGATAATGCGCTCAACCATGACCAGGTAATTAAAAGCACAACAATGGTCAGCGGTAGATTTTCAAAGGTAAAAAAAGATTTCATAAAGGCCTCACTCAATTATTTTTCAATTTTATTCTGATTGAGATTTGGGTTCAAGCGTTTAAATGGAATCATCGGGTCATCATCATCCATCAATATTCTTTGCGCTGGGCCTTCCATATCATCGTACTGGCCACTTTTAATCGCCCAAAGTATGCCTGCAGCTGCTATACCAACAAAAATAATGGTCACACCGAGCAAAAACAGTAAGGTAGTGGTGGTCATGCAGCCTTGGATTGGGCATCCGCGTCAAATTCTAATGCATTCTTGATGTGCTGGCGCAGCGTTTTTAAATCAGCAACTTGGGCTTGAATACTGTTCTCAATGCCCTCCAACTCAGAGATACGGTCTTCTAATGTATCGGTCGCCTGGTAAATGCGCTTGATACTTTCAAGCCGACGACGCAGTTGTAATTGGTGTTCGCGCACTTGTGATTCCATTGGTGAAATCACAGCTTTAAGCCAATTCTCAACGTCTCGGTTAGCGACTTCGTACACGTGAATCACACGACTAGCTAAGGTCTCAAAGAACTTGGACGTCAGCATCATTTTTTCATTGGCAATCATATTTAGCGCTGTACTAAACTGCTCTTTATAAGCACGTTCAAGCTTGGTCAACTCTTTTTGATAGCGCAAAGTTGAGAAAACAGGTGCATCTGTTTTACGCAAACCATGCTCTTTAGAAAACTTTTCATACATCGCATCCATCATGCGCTTGATTTCATCAATCTGCGCATCCGAACTCATAAGGCGCGATTTGATTGTGCTAAAAAACTCATCCATGGCATTACGTAACTGCTTGGTAAAGTTAGCAGCAACCATGTTTTCGCGGGTCTTGATGACCAGCGATTTAAGAGACTCCATACCCAGGTGGGTAAATAACTCGTTAGTTTGTTTTGAAAATACACTGCGCAAAGCCTGAAAGCGCTGTAAACCTTTTTCAAAGTTTTCTTTATCAGCTTTCACTTTGTTCATCATGTGTTCAACCACATCTTCGTTCTTGCCGCGTAGGCCTTTCAATTCTTCCAACTGCTCGTTCATACCTTGCAAACGTGCTTCCAGAATGCCGAGCGAATTATTGATCAGGTCTTCAATTTCGCTTTGCGTATTGTCACGCACAATCTCTTTTTTAGACGGAATCAATTCATCAGAAAGCGCCTTCTCAAGCTCAAGCAAACGACTTTTGATAAGCAGGTCGTCGTCTTTATTGACCTTGGCGAGCAAGCCTTTTTGCGCTGAAATAGGGAAAATCTGGTTTGGCGACAAACCAAGCAAATCTGCACTCGTATTCACTTGTTTGAGAATTTCTTTCTCTATTTGGGCTTCATCTTTCAACTCATCCCACAAGCCATCAATCTTGTTCAGAACAGCTAAACGGCCTTTTTGCTTCCAGCGCGTGCCACTGATGTATTGACGCCAAACATCAATTTCAGATTTAGTCACTCCAGTATCAGCAGCCAGAATAAATAGCACCGCATGTGCATTTGGCAGCATGTTCAGCGTCAATTCAGGCTCAGTACCGATTGCATTCAAGCCTGGAGTATCCAGAATCACCAAACCTTGTTCCAACAAAGGATGTGGGAAGTTAATCACCGCATAACGCCAAGCAGGGATATCAATCGTGCCATCTTGGTTCACATTCAGCGCATCGTCCGCACTGTTAGGGTCGAATAGGCCAAAACGTTCTGCTTCAGCGACTGTGACATTCTTGGTGCGGCTGACTTCCTTGAATGCTTCCACCATGCTATCGCTGTCATCAATATCAAACTCGAATACTTTCCACTCATCAGGATAGCGCTTGTATTCAGTGGTGGTGGCATCAGAAGAGCGGGTGTCGATAGGTAATAATTGCAGTGAGGTTGGCTTGCTAGGGTCGTAAAGCAACTCGGTAGGACACATTGTTGTGCGGCCTGCACTCGATGGCAACAGGCGCTGACCGTAGCCAGCAAAGAAAATTGCATTGATTAGTTCGGATTTACCACGAGAGAACTCAGCAACGAAAGCGACATTTAACTTATCTTCGCGTAGTCGCTCGAGAAGAAACTGGATACGTTGGTCAATTTGGGCATCATTAAGCTCCTGCTCGTTAAGCCAGCTGCGGTAATCGCAGATGGTTTCGACCAGTGCTTTTCTCCAATCCGTATAGGCGGCGAATTGGTGAGCTAGCTTGTTTTCGACCATAATCTACCCTGAATGCTTTTATATTTGACCTTACTGTAGCATGCGAAAAAAAATAGTCAAATAAATCATGAGTATAAAGAAGATACTTTGCGCAAAAATTGTCACAATATGTGGTTGATGATGCAAATCTCTCAGAACCTGAGTCTACGCCCATGATTTTGCTTGATTCTGCTATCATCAATGCCTTTATTTTAAGTGCAAAAATAGCTGCTTATGAGTGGATTAAGCCCGAATAGCCCGCGACCAACAGACATTAAGCTGCATCAACAATCGCGCCTACTAGAAATTGCCTTCGACAATAATATGCATTGCAAACTCTCATGCGAGTTTTTGCGTGTTTATTCACCGTCGGCAGAAGTGCGCGGTCATGGTGCTGGTCAAGAAGTGCTGCAAACAGGCAAAGAAAACGTCAATATCGTGGCAATAGAACCGATTGGCAATTATGCAGTCAAGCTCAAGTTCAGTGATGGCCATGATACGGGTCTTTATTCATGGGATTATTTATACGATTTAGCCTCTAACTACGAAGGCTTGTGGCTGGAATACATAGGCAGGCTTGATGCTGTCGGCATCAAAAGACAAACAGACTAGATTGCTAATCTAAATTATTAATAAAGCAGATTGCCATTAAATCAGATCGAAAGAAATAGTGATGACAGAATCCAATAAACCCTCCACCGACCAGACGCATTTTGGCTTTAAATCTGTCTCTGAGAATGAAAAAGCTGGCAAGGTGGGTGAGGTATTTCACTCGGTAGCAAAAAAATACGACTTGATGAACGATGTCATGTCTGCTGGCTTGCATCGCACCTGGAAGCGTTTTGCAGTGGAAGTCAGCGGTGTACGCAAAGGTGATCGCGTGCTGGATGTGGCGGGTGGCAGCGGTGATTTATCCAAGCTATTTGCAAAAAAGGTAGGCCCTGAGGGTGAAGTCGTACTAACCGACATCAATGCATCCATGCTCGGCGTTGGTCGTGACCGTATGGCTGATGAAGGTTTTGCAATCCCCGCACTGCAGTGTGATGCAGAGAAACTGCCCTTCCCTGACCAGTATTTTGACTGCGTCATCGTTGCCTTTGGCTTGCGCAATATGACGCATAAAGATAAGGCACTCGCCGAGATGCAGCGCGTGCTCAAGATAGGTGGACGTTTGCTGGTACTGGAATTCTCCCAAGTCTGGAAACCACTGGCACCGTTATATGACGCTTACTCATTCAAGCTATTGCCCTTGATGGGCAAGCTGTTTGCCAAAGATGCCTATAGCTATCAGTATCTGGCTGAATCCATTCGCATGCACCCAGATCAAGAAACCCTGAGGCAAATGATGATAGATGCCGGCTTGGCAAAAGTGGATTACTACAACCTTTCTGCAGGCGTAGTCGCACTGCACAAGGGTTGGAAAATCTAGTAAAGGTACTCAATATGCTGAAACCCATACTCACTCGCTTGTTAAACCACCTGATTACCCAGAATAGCTGGGCTCGGGCTGAGCTAATACCATTCGCAGGCAAGTCTGTGCGCTTCAATATGCCGCCGATTAGCGCAACCCTGACCATACTGGAAGATGGCGGCTTGGCCATGGCGGGCGATTCAAACCAAGCAGATGCCACAGTCACGATTTCATTATCCATCGCGCTCAGGCTCTTGGCCAAAGATGAAGCCGCAGCCAAACAGGCACAGCTTGAAGGCGATACTGAGCTGGCCATGGCGCTGTCAAAAGTCATGCAGAACCTAGAATGGGAATATGAAGAGGATCTAAGCCGAGTGATTGGCGATATCCCTGCCAACAAGATTGCTACCTTTGGCCGTGAAACTGTCGCAGGCATCAAAAAGCAATCACTGAATGCGGCTGAGATGCTGGTGGAATACTGGCAGGAAGAACAACCCATACTCGCCAAAAAACGCCATGTGGAGAAATTCATAGCCGATGTCGACACCTTGCGTGATGATGCAGAACGTCTGAGCAAGCGATTTGATAAGCTCATGGAAAAGCTTGAGAAACAAGCGGCAACCAATAACAGTTCACCCAATTCAACAGAAACTCCTAGCAGCTGATGCGTTTATTCCGCTTAATCACAATTCTTTTTGTCACCTTCAAATATGGCCTGGATGAGCTCATACTCGGCCATACCAAATTGCGCCCTTTGCGAAGCGTATTCAGGGTCATCTTTTTCTGGAGAAACATAGAGGCAAGTCGCGGCGAACGTCTCAGACTGGCACTGGAAGCGCTAGGACCCATATTCGTCAAATTCGGCCAGATGCTATCCACCCGACGTGATCTTATTCCACTGGATATCGCTGACGAACTTGCCAAACTGCAGGATCGTGTACCGCCATTTCCTTACGAAGATGTGGTGCAAATCATTGAAGCATCGTTTGCCAAACCATTGAGTGTGGTCTTCGAGCAGTTTGATGTCACACCCATCGCCAGCGCCTCCGTGGCACAGGTGCACTTTGCCCACCTGCCTGCTGGCAAGGCTGTAGCGGTCAAGGTATTGCGCCCAGGTATTGCCCGCGTTATCGAAAAAGATCTGGCTTTATTGGATAGCGCCGCTTGGCTGCTACACACACTGTCGAGCGAAGGTAAGCGCTTGAAGCCAAGGCAAGTGGTCGCCGAGTTTGATAAACATATTCAAGGCGAGCTAGACCTGATGCTAGAAGCCGCCAACTGCAACCTGCTGGGCCGTAACTTTGCTGATAAGAAATTGCTGTTAGTTCCAGAAGTTTATTGGGATTGGTGCCGTGAGCAGGTGATGGTGATGGAGCGCATGGATGGCATCCCCATCAGCCAGGTGGATAAGCTGCGTGAGTTAGGCATTAACATTCCCAAACTGGCGCGCGATGGCGTGGAGATATTCTTTACGCAAGTGTTCCGCGACGGTTTTTTCCATGCCGATATGCATCCGGGCAATATCCAGGTGGCGCGCGATGGCCGTTATATCGCGCTGGATTTCGGCATCATGGGTTCGCTCAATAAAACTGATAAATATTATCTGGCGCGCAATTTCCTTGCCTTCTTCAACCGCGATTATCGCGATGTTGCCGTTGCGCATATTGAATCCGGCTGGGTGCCCGCAAACACCAATGTGGATGAGTTGGAAACCGCTGTACGTGCCATCTGCGAACCTATTTTTGACAAGCCACTGAAAGAAATTTCATTTGGACGCACCCTGCTCAGCCTGTTCCAGATGTCGCGCCGTTTTGGTGTCATCATCCAGCCACAGTTGGTCATGCTGCAAAAAACACTGCTGAATATCGAAGGTTTGGGCCGTGAGCTAGACCCTGACCTGGATTTATGGAAAACCGCACAACCTTTCCTCGAGCGCTGGATGTCGGAACAGATTGGCTGGCGTAGTCTGTTGAAAAATATGCAGGCGGAGCTACCAAACTGGGGCACGATACTGCCGCAACTGCCAAGACTAGTACATAGCCAACTTACAGCCAGTTTGGATTCCCCTCTCAGCGCAAAAATAGAGGCGCTCAGCCATCAACAACGGCGCAATACCTACTGGTTACGCTTAATAGCCATTGTGATCAGTTTGGTTGCTACAGCCCAAGTCATAAGCTTGGTGGAGATTTGGCGAACCTTGCACTAGTCGCCTAATAGCTTGAATGACTGGTAAAGCGATTTTATAAGCCTTACTTTTGGCAATGCTCACAGTAAAATGTTGAGCGTTGGCCTAAACGTATCGTGCTGATTGGCCTGCCGCATATCTTGCATGGCTGCCCCGTTCTGCCATAAACGAAATACTCCTGCTGAAAATAGCCAGGGTTGCCATCTGCGCCAAAGAAATCTCGCAAGCTGCTACCACCTGCCAGTAAAGCATCACTCAAGGTAGATTTAATCTCTGACACCAATCGATTGCAGGCCGCTTTGCTGAGTTTATTAGCAGGCGTTTGCGGATTGATCCTAGCGCGAAACAAAGACTCACTCGCGTAGATATTGCCAACGCCGACAACCAGGTGACTATCCATGATTGTATTTTTAATCGGCGCTGAACGTGTACGAATGTGTTGGTATAGCCAAGCACCATCAAAGCTATCATCTAGTGGCTCTGGGCCCAGCACACTGAGTAAGGAGTGCTCATTAACGTCACCTTCTGCCCACAACACTGCGCCAAAGCGGCGTGGGTCGCGCAACCTCAAGACCTGACCATCTTTAAAATGCATATCAAAGTGGTCGTGCTTGGCTGGCGCTTCATTCTGCGTCAATAAACAGATGCGGCCAGACATGCCTAGATGCAAAATCAGGGTGCCTGAATCAAATCGCGCCAGAATATATTTGGCGCGACGACTCAGCTCTATGAGCTTTTGGGAGGGTAACGACTGGGTAATATGCTGAGGAATAGGCCAACGCAGTGATGCGTTGCGAATAATCACCTGATCTACAGTTTGGCCAACCAGCGGCAATAATCCGCGCCGCGTGGTTTCAACTTCAGGGAGTTCAGGCATGTGAGCTGTGATTAAACCGCAAACGAGCGAGCTTAATTATTTAGCCAATGTCACAGGTGGATTAAGCATGGTGAAGCCAGAATCTGGCGGCATATGATATTTAATGCCTTCATCTGGACGACCAAGAATGATCTCTGGTGATTCCTGCATCTTATCGAAATGCACCTTGGCACCGCCCTCGAGCTTAACTTCAAGTGAAGGATACGTCGCCCTGCGGTCTGGGGTGTAACGCTCAACTGAAGTCACGGCCATGTGTTTCCAGTATTCGTCAAACCACTCGTTCATTTCATTTTGGGTCAGCTTGGCATTGGCAACTGATGTGGTCCATTTACCATCGGCCAAATCAACCTGTAAACGGCTTTCTTCCCATTGCTCAAGCCTTGAGAAGTCAAAACCAGTTGGTTTCTCACCTGGCTTGAATGGGCTTTTATCCATCATTTCTTCAATCTGGATACCTGCGGATTCCGAGTACGTTGTCTGCACCAAGTAAACGCTATCTTTATATTGAACGTATTGCTCTCCAGAGACTGGGTTAATCGTCCCAAACAAAAACTCTTCGTCATTCAGTTTAAGTTTTAGTTTTGGCTGATCCAAGCCAAATTGTGACGGGTCGCCAAGCGTAAATTTCTCGGTAGTGGTTGCGGCCACGACCGATAAAATGCGTTGCACTGACGACAGGTCAGCCCTAGCATCGAAAGGCTTGGTGATGCGCCAATTGCCATCTATTTTCTCAAACACCACAGGCGCTTTAGCTGGAAACTCAATACTGACCTTATTAAAATCTGCCAACTTCATGCTGGAAATTTCGTAGGTCTTAGGCCCCTCCTCTTTTGGCATAGGCCTAAAGTATAGAAAGGTAGCAATCGCTACGACTAAAATCAGCAAGACCAAATTGACTATCCAGCGTGACTTCATGCTTTACGACGCTTCCACCAGATGATGATGCCTGATATTAAGAATGCGAGCGGTATGATGACGTGGAAAAGCCCCAGTGAGTAACCAAAAATAGGCACAAATATAATCAATGCCGCAAGGTGACCAAAACCATCTCTAGGAATGCTCACATTCACATCTTTTAATAATTTCGGTTGAATAGTAATCAAGCTATCATCGCCAGCCAACCAATTAACAATATTCACGCCAAGATCAAGATTGCCACCTTGACCAACATAAGTATTGGCCAAGAAATTTCCATTACCCACGACAACAACACGCTGACCTTTTTTACCATATTTACGCTCAAGCGCTACAGCAATATTGATAGGGCCGCGAATATCTTTTTTATCATCAAAACTGACCTTGGTAGCAGAACTAGCAGACTCGATCTTACTTGTTTCTAACCACCCATTTGGTGCTACAGAGATCAGGTTGCTAACCTCCCAACCATTATCGTCTGTCCCCTTCGCATCAATCATACGCGCCTCTGGGAACAGGGTACGTAACATGAAGTTGTTGGTGATAGCATGCTCACCATACTGGCTGGCAAAAGCGATCTTGGCATCAGCACCATACTGAGCAGATGAAAGATCAACGACCATGCCAGGTGTCACCTTTAGGCCAATGTAATCAGCAATAGGTTGCAGGCCATGCATTTTCTCATCATCCAGCAGCCATAGAAGATTGCCGCCAGCATCCAAGTAGTCTTTGATCTTCTTCACTTCAACGTCGGTGATATCTACTTGCGGACTAGCAATCACCAGCATAGCGCCATTGGTCGGTACACCTTGCGCAATGGTCAAGTCAGGGTTAGCCAGCTTGAAGCCTTTTTTCTGCAGTTGTTTGCCAAACTCGCCTAGATCATAATTTCTAATTCCAATCAGGTTACGTTCGCCGTGCCCATCCAGATACATCACGGCGCGCTCTTTACTGCGTGAAAGTCGCACCAGAAGATTTGTCATGTCCTGTTCAACGTAGGCCGGCACCAGATGTTCGCTTCGCTTTTCGTACTCAATAACCATTTCACCTTCAGCCTTAATAGCTTCATCTTGTGCAAGTTTTGGGTGCTCTGCTGGGTTGATGTATTCAACGTTGATATCAGGTTTTGAGCGTTGATAGCGTGAAATAAAATCATTAATAATCTTACGATATTCCTTATCTTGCGAAACAAATACAGTAATACTGATAGGCCCCTTCATCTGCTTTAAAACATTCACACTACCTTCACTAAGCGTATTCCGCGCACTTTGTGTAATGTCCTGTGAGCCATGATATTCAAAAGAGACAAAGCCTAATAAAAATATAAATGCCAGAAACAAGACCAGAAAGAAACTGTTCTGCATGAAAAGCTGGAAACGTAGTTTACGGTTGATTTTCATTATAGTTATCCGATTAGCCACGCAGACGGTCAGCGTCGAGACGACGCACCGTTAAAGTTAGAAAAGTGATGATAAACAAGAAAAAGTAGGCAAAGTCTCGTGTATCAACCAAGCCTCTAGAAAATGGCTGAAAATGCTTCATGAGAGAAAGATAAGCTATAGGACTATCAGTATCTGCCCCTGAAAAATGGTCGAGAATTAGCAATGCGAAAAGTGCGATGAAGCTGATGATCGCAGCAACTACAGGCTGTTGAGTAAGGCTAGACACGTAAACACCTAGCGCACAAAAACTAGCTACCAAGAACCATAAACCAATGGCATTCGCCAATATATAACCAAGATCAACATCTGACCAGAAATTGAGAGAAAGCATCATTGCAACAACCAGTAAAATACTGATACTTAAAAATGTCACTAACCCAAAGAATTTTCCAAGGACAATGTCTGTAAGCGACAGTGGCGCACTAAAAAGAAAAGTCAGTGTCTGCTGGCGTCTTTCATCACTAATCATACGCATTGATAAAAGTGGAACAGCAAACAACATGATAAATGAAGCAATGCCAAAAATATTATTGCCGATAAACTCAGTGACTCCTAGACGTTCTTCTGGCCTTACAATTCCAGACATTGTTTGAAAGTATTCATTTATTTGCTCTTGAAAAAATAGACCAAAAATGAACTGAAGCAAGGCGAGCACCACCCATCCCATGGGCGAGGAGAAAAGGCTTTTCAGCTCTTTTCTGGCAATATTGATAATCATGAGTACGTCTTCCTCTAAATTTTCTTATATTTATAGTGATTGAATTAATGCAGATTGAATCTCGTGAGTTATGCAGCTAGTTCTTGATAGGTAAGCTGCACGAATACTTCTTCAAGGCTGGTTTGGTCTGGATTGATTTGATACAAACCCCAGCCATTATTCACTGAGCCCTGCACCAATGCCTCTGCAGGAGAGACACCATCCTGATGCTTGATTCTCAGCATACCGTTAGGCAAATTATCTACTGTAAGCACCCCTGGAATACCCAGCAATATTTCATTTGTAGGCGGATTATTAAGGCCTATCAAAAGTTTGTTGCCATTACGCTGTTGCTTCAATACTTCAATTGCGCCGTTGAATACCAGCTCGCCTTTGTGAATGATCTGCACATGGTCACAGATCATTTCAACTTCAGGCAAGATATGGGTAGAAAGAATCACGCTATGCTCGCCGCCCAGCTCTTTGATCAAGGCACGGATATCACGAATCTGGATGGGATCTAGGCCTACCGTTGGTTCATCAAGGATGACGACCATTGGGTTATGAATGATGGCTTGCGCAATACCAACACGCTGCTGGTAACCTTTGGACAGGTTTTCAATCAGGCGCTTGCCCATTTCAGTCAGGCCACAGCGTTGTTTTGCAACATCGACTGCTTTTTTAATATGCTTGCTGCTCACACGGTGCAAACGGGCTGCGATGGTCAAGTACTCATCTACCGTTAATTCACGATACAGCGGCGGCTGCTCAGGCAGATAGCCAATTAGTGCTTTGGCTTCCTTTGGGTTTTCGATCATGTCGATACCACAGATTTTCACCGAGCCTTTACTCGGCGCCAGATTACCTGTGAGCATCTTCATGGTGGTGGATTTACCAGCGCCGTTAGGGCCTAGAAAACCAAGAACCTCACCCTTATTAAGCGTAAAGCTGACATCCTTAACTGCCTCGCGGCCACCATAGATGCGGGTTAAATCGCTCGCCTCAACGGTTATCGTAGTCATAAAACTTACACTCCAAAATTCAGGGTTATGGTTATTCGCACTTATTAACTATGCGATTTATAAATTGCCATGCTTGAAAATTCCAACGCATGGCTGCAAAAGGTTTGCTAAATTAAAAAAACGCCTGACATATGTCAAGCGTTTACTTTGTGTCGCATTTAATTTTAAGAGCCAGTATAGTCTTTAAAAGTTCTTTTACCTTACCTAAATCTGGCTTTTCTACTGGCTAAATAATGCTTTGCTATTGGAAAGTCGCCTCCAAAAAGATATAGTCAGATTTCATTATGGATGAACTTGCGATCGCGATCGCGGACTAAATAATCGGGTTTCTTTATCTCCACCTCAGAGTTGAATATTCGATTTGAAGAGACCATATTGCTAATACACAGCATCCTGATGAGTACTTAATCGTATGAATCACTAAACCAACCGAAAAATCTCAATACATGCCCATTTACACTACATCTAGAATCTCACTCGCATGTTTGATGGTCAGCTTACTCATCAGCCAAAACAGCATTGCTGCTAGTACAGACAGCCCCAACGGCCGGCAGACTGATGCTACCAGCCAATTTGTATATGAGTATCTGGTAGGAGAAATTGCTGGCCAACGAGGCGATCTGGGATTATCGAGCGACATATTTCTTGATCTTGCCAAAAAAACCAGAGATCCAAGGCTGGCAGAACGTGCCGCCAAAGTTTCAGCTGTAGGCAATGTGCCAGCCAATGCGATTCAGGCTGTCAGGCTTTGGAACGAGTTAGACACTAACTCAACAGAAGCGCAGCAAGCCAGCACACAGATACTGGTTGCCGCAGGCAATCTGATTGATGCAAAACCTTACTTGCAAAAATTGCTGGCAAAAGAAGACACGCGCGCCAATGGGTTTTTATACTTAAACTCACTATTAGCGCGCCAACCCGATAAAGCAGCTGTACTGGCACTTGTGCAAGAGCTCGCTGCACCTTACCCCAAGTTACCTGAAGCCCACCTCACCACTGCGAATGCTGCATGGTCTGCTGGCAATACTGACTTGGCGTTCAAAGAGTTGGATATTGCCGATAAGTTACGCCCAGCATGGGAGACCAGTGCGGTAGTGCGTGGGCAAATCATCTACACCGAATCGCCAGATGACGCTTTAAAGTTCTACAAAACTTATCTGGCAAAACACCCAGAAGCTAATGAAGTCAGGCTCACTCGTACACGCATACTGATCAGCCAGAAAAAGTATGAAGAAGCCAAACCTGAGCTTGAAAAACTGGTGGAATACTCAAAAGGCGCGCCAGAAGTCATGGTCGTTGCGGGTTTGCTTGCATTCCAAACGCAAGATTACGCCCAAGCACAACAATATTTTGAGGCTGCATTAGGTCACGGTTTTAAAGACCCTGAACAACTTTATCTGTACCTCGGGCAAATTGCTGAAAAACAGGCGCAGGATGATCAAGCCATTGTTTGGTATATCAAAATACAGCCAGGCGAACGCTATATGGATGCCAAGCTCAACATCGCCAATATCATTGCGCGCAAGCAAGGCGTAGATGAAGCACTGAAGATGCTGAGCCAGGTTGAAGATTTATCCGAGCAGCAACAAGTGACCTTGGCACAAGCAAAAGCCAGCTTATTGATTCAAGCCAAGCACTATGAAAAAGCCTATAACGTATTAGAAAATGCAGTGAATACTGGCCCGAACACAGCTGAACTGATTTACGACTATGCGATGGCCGCAGAGCGCACTGAGCGGCTAGATGTCACAGAAACCCAGTTACGCAAATTGATCCAGATACGCCCTGATTACGCGCAAGCCTACAATGCGCTAGGCTATACGCTGGCAGACCGCAATATCAAGCTAGATGAAGCGCGCACGTTGATTGAAAAAGCCTTACAACTTAGCCCTAATGACCATTACATACTCGATAGTATGGGCTGGGTGGAATACCGCATGGGCCAATTGGACAAGGCAGCCGAGCATTTACGGCAAGCCTACTTAGCGCAGAATGATCCCGAAATTGCAGCCCATCTGGGCGAAGTGCTGTGGCAACAAGGCAAGCATGATGAAGCCATCAAAACCTGGAATGACGCATTGCGTGACTTCCCTGACAATGAAGTCTTGGTAAATACCTCCAAGAAATTCAAATAGTTTTAACTTTAATTTAGCCCGTTTAAATCCCTATGAATATATCTACCCACTGGCTGCGTCATGCAGCCCTGACCTTAGTGCTGACCGCACTTGCTGGCTGTGCAACCATGCAACCAGCCGCGAATGTGCAATCATCAAGCACTGCCGAAGTGAACCAGCAACATCTCAAGTCGATTGCCAGTATCAATCACTTTGGCATTCAGGGCAGGATAGGTGTGCAAACAGATAATCGCGGATTCTCAGGCTCAACTCGTTGGAGCCACGCACCAGACAGCGACAGCATGGCGATTTTTTCGCCGCTGGGCTCACAAGTTGCCACCATTGATGCAAGTAGCGATGACGGAGTTATTCTCGTTGCAGATGGCAAAACCTACAAAGCCGATGATACCGAAACACTAACACAGCAAACACTGGGCTGGCGTTTACCCATGCAAGGCTTGCCAGATTGGGTGTTAGGCCGCCCTAGCGCTAACAATCTGGATTCCACTTCTGAATGGGACGCCTCTGGCCGGCTCACCAAGTTATCGCAAGATGGCTGGAATATTGAATACAGCGATTACGTAGCAGCCTCAGGCTTTCAGCTACCGCGTAAAATAACCCTGCGTAGCATAGATGGCTATAACGCTTTAGCATCACAAAAAGCATCGCCAAAAATTGTGCTGAAATTAGTCGTTGAACGCTGGGATGTTATTGCAGAGCCATTACCGATAAAATAATCTGCTGTAAGCTTCGTTTCGCTTAACTATACAAAGAACCCCATCATGGATGGCTTTCAATCCTTTCCCGCGCCTGCCAAGGTCAACCTGTTTTTGCATATCATCGGCCAGCGCGCTGATGGCTACCACTTGCTGCAAACCGTGTTCCGGCTGCTCGATTTTGATGACACCATTCATTTAAAAGTCCGCGCAGATGGCATAATCAACCGCACGCAAGATATAAAAGGTGTCAGCGCAGAGCAGGATTTATGCGTGCGTGCCGCAAAGTTACTTAAGCAACACAGTAAAACAGAGTTAGGCGTTGATATCGCGGTGGATAAGCGCATCCCCATGGGTGGTGGCTTAGGTGGCGGCAGCTCAGATGCAGCCACGGTTTTATTGGCGCTCAACAAACTGTGGAACTTGAATCTTCCTCGGCAAACATTGATTGATCTTGGCTTAACCCTAGGCGCGGATGTGCCTGTGTTTATCTTTGGTCAGAATGCCTGGGCTGAAGGCATAGGCGAACAACTACAGGCCGTTAAGCTGAAGCCTGCCTGGTACATCATTATGACGCCACAAGTACACGTCTCCACCGTTGAAGTTTTTAGCGCAAAGGAATTGACAAGAAACACGATTCCCACGACAATAGCGGCCTTTTCAAGGGTCGGAGCAAGCAACAATCTCCACAATGACCTTGAACCAGTAGTTAGCCAGCAGTACCCCGCCGTAGCAGCCTGTTTAGAGTGGTTGTCACAATTTACGAAAGCGCGGATGAGTGGTTCTGGCGCTTCTGTGTTTGCAGAAATCGAGAATAAAGCACTGGCAGAAGATATTTTGGCGAAAATGCCACATGAAATTGCTGGTGTGCCCGTATTTAGATGTTTAGCCCGCGGGCTGGATAAACATCCGCTGTATGAATATGCAAGTGAGTAGTATAGTTTTAAGAAATTGGGCTGAAACTTAGCCGAATAGCATTAAAGATCAAATGGGGAGTCGCCAAGCTGGTTAAGGCACCGGATTTTGATTCCGGCATGCGAAGGTTCGAATCCTTCTTCCCCAGCCAGTTTTAGTAATATAATTAGTAAGATAGATAATTGAGAGCGTGTAGCCTTACACGCTTTTATTTTTTTAGATGATAAGGATACGACAGTGGCTAATGGCGGCGTGATGGTATTTACCGGTACTGCTAACCCCTCCCTAGCCAAAGAGGTGGCCGATCATCTTGGTATCGATCTGGGGCGCGCTACGGTAGATCGCTTCAGCGATGGCGAAGTTATGATCGAGTTGCTGGATAACGTGCGTGGCAAAGATGTATTCGTACTGCAATCCACCTGCCACCCCACCAATGACAACCTGATGGAAGTCATGGTGATGGTTGATGCGCTCCGCCGTTCATCCGCAGGTCGCATTACCGCCGCGATTCCTTATCTGGGTTATTCACGACAAGACAGACGTCCGCGTTCAGCACGCGTTGCAATCACTGCCAAAGTGGTTGCCAATATGCTGACCAGTGTTGGTGTAAACCGTTTGTTGACGATGGATCTGCACTCTGACCAGATTCAAGGGTTTTTCGATATTCCCGTTGATAACATTTATGCAACACCGATTTTGCTTGAGGATCTTTCATCGCAAAATTATGAGAATTTGATTATTGTTTCGCCCGATGTTGGCGGTGTAGTGCGCGCAAGGGCTGTAGCCAAGCAGATGAACTCTGACCTGGCCATTATTGATAAACGCCGCCCTAAGCCAAATGTGGCCAAGGTGATGAACATTATTGGTGATGTCACTGGCCGCACCTGTGTGCTGATGGATGACATGGTAGATACTGCGAATACCCTGTGTGAAGCGGCTGCCGCGCTGAAAGAAAATGGCGCAGCAAAAGTGGTTTCATACTGTACGCACCCAGTATTGTCTGGCAACGCAGTAGATAGAATTATGAATTCGCAGTTGGATGAACTGGTCGTTACCAACACCATCCCACTGCGCGAAGATGCAAAGAACTGCATCAAGATTCGCCAACTGAGCACAGCAGAACTGATGGCAGAAACCATCAAGCGTATTAGTAATGAAGATTCTGTTAGCTCATTGTTTATGGATTAAGTTTTAAGTAGCGCAAGTTTCGAGTCTGATGCCAAAAGCAAAGGGCTCACAACCCTGTTATCTGGTCGCGGATAACAGTTTATTGAAAGACTAAAAATACCAGAGCGACGCGCTAACTAGGCGCATGAAGCCGAAAAAACCGGAATTTACATTGAGTAAATGAGGATTTTTGAGGGTTCAGGCAACAACGTTAGCGCGAGCGAAGTGTTTTTAGCACATATCAGGAGCAGTAAAATGGAAATTACAATTTTGGCAACAAAGCGCGAAGGCAAAGGTACGGGTGCGAGCCGCCGTCTCCGTCGCGCAAGCAAAGTACCAGGTGTTGTCTATGGCGCAGGCCAAGACGCAGTTAGCCTGGAATTCGATTACAAGGCACTGTTTCTTCAGTTCCGTCATGAAGCATTCCATGCTTCTATTTTGACGTTAGATGTTGAAGGCAAAAAAGAATCTGTATTGCTGCGTGATTATCAAATGCACCCAGTACGTAACACGATTCAGCATATTGATTTTCAACGCGTAAGTGCTACTGAAAAAATCCACGTTAAGGTGCCATTGCACTTTATCAACCAAGATACCGCACCTGGCGTTAAAACTGGCGGCGGCATTGTGACCCACATCCTGACAGAAGCTGACGTTAGCTGCCTGGCTAAAGACCTGCCTGAGTTCATCGAGATTGATCTGGGAAAACTTGAGTTGGGTGAGTCTATCCACTTGTCACAAATCAAGCTGCCTAAGGGCGTTGAGTTTGTACAATTGGCGCATGACAACGATGCATCTATCGCTTCTATCGCTCGCCCACGCGTTGCCGTGGCTGACGAAGCAGCACCAGATGCAGCAGCTCCAGCTGCCGAGTAATCAACTGCTCGCGCATTAAAAGCGCGCCCCAAGCTCATTAAAAGAGACTGGGGCGCGTTTTTTATTTAATGGGCACACGGTTCGATTATTTATAACAAAACATAAACCAAGCATAATCCAAGCACTATGCGATCAAACCACTTAATCACATCATGAGCGGCATCAAACTCTTTGTCGGACTGGGTAACCCTGGTGGCGAATATGTAGATACACGCCATAACGCCGGGTTTTGGTGGGTAGATCGATTAGCAGGTGTTTCCAATAGCAAGCTGGCTAATGAATCCAAGTTTTTTGGGCATGCGGGCAAACTGAAATCTGCACATGGTGATGATGAAGCCTGGCTGCTTAAACCCACTACGTTTATGAATGCCAGCGGGCAATCAGTCGGCGCACTCGCCAAATTTTATAAAATTGCGCCAGAAGATATTCTGGTGATTCATGATGAACTTGATATTCCACCTGGCCAGGTCAAGCTCAAAAAAGGTGGCGGCCACGGCGGCCACAATGGCTTAAAAGATATTGCGGCACATTTAGGCACTAATGATTTCTGGCGCTTGCGGCTTGGCATTGGCCACCCGGGCGATAGAAATGAAGTTATCAATTTTGTGCTGCGCGCACCATCCAAAAACGAAATGCAATTGATAGAACAAACAATAGACGACAGCGTGCCGCTCACCAGCATGCTACTCAGTGGCAGCTTTGAAGCAGCCATGTTAAAACTCCATACCAAACCAAAAGCCCTGTAGAAGCACACAGGCAAAGCACAAAGGCAACCACTATGAAATGCGGCATTGTAGGTCTTCCCAACGTCGGTAAATCCACCCTCTTCAACGCTATTACCAAAGCGGGCATAGCGGCGGAGAATTACCCCTTCTGCACTATTGAGCCTAACGTTGGCATTGTAGAAGTGCCAGACCCACGCTTGCAGCCGCTCATCGATATCGTCAAGCCGCAAAAAGTGCAGCCTGCCATTGTTGAGTTTGTAGATATTGCTGGCCTGGTTGCAGGCGCATCCAAAGGTGAAGGCCTAGGCAATAAGTTTCTCGCCAATATCCGCGAGACAGACGCCATTGCCCACGTTGTGCGCTGCTTTGAAGATGGCAATGTCATCCACGTAGCAGGCAAGGTTGACCCACTCGCTGATATTGAAACCATCAACACCGAGCTGGCACTGGCCGATCTGGAAACCGTTGAAAAAACCCTGCAACGCGAGCAGAAAAAAGCCAAGTCTGGCGATAAAGACGCCATTGCCCTGAGCGCTGTGCTCGATAAAATCTTCAAATGGCTCAACCAGGGCAACCCAGTGCGCACGCTGGGGCTAGATGCTGATGAACTACACATCATCAAGCCGCTATGCCTGATCACCGTTAAACCTGTGATGTATATCGCCAACGTAGATGAAACTGGCTTTGAAAATAACCCATTGCTCGATAAATTAACCGAGCTTGGCAAAAAAGAGGGTTCACCCGTGGTCTCTATCTGCGCCAAGATAGAAGCTGAAATCTCAGACCTTGAAGATGAAGACAAAGCGCTATTTCTTGATGAGCTGGGTTTAACAGAGCCAGGGCTAGACCGCGTGATTCGCGCTGCATACGCCTTGTTAGGCCTTGAGACCTACTTTACCGCTGGCGTTAAAGAAGTACGCGCCTGGACTATCCGCAAAGGCTCTACCGCCCCGCAAGCCGCTGGCGTGATCCATACTGATTTTGAACGTGGATTCATCCGCGCAGAAGTCATCAACTACAACGAATTCGTCACCCACAAAGGCGAACAAGGCGCAAAAGAAGCAGGCAAGATGCGCCTGGAAGGCAAAACCTACGTGGTGCAGGATGGCGATGTGATGCACTTCCTGTTTAACGTCTAAATAAGCGGCTACGACGGGACATTACTGCGTTGCGCGGTGCTCAAACCATCGCCGTACTATTTGTACTGTCTCAGGTTTTGCGCTCCGTGCGCCTTGTACTGCATCCGTCTCGCACGCTTATTAGAAAACCATTGAAATCAAGCCCACAAAACCACAGTTGTTTTTGACATTAAACCCTCAAAACAATAGAATGGCGGGCTTGATTAAATCCTTCAGATTTATTCGAACCAAGTTTCCCCGGTGATGTAGCTCAGCTGGTTAGAGCACAGGATTCATAATCCTGGGGTCGAGGGTTCAAGTCCCCCCATCACCACCAATAACGACGCCCCTTTCGAGAGATTGGGGCGTTTTTATTTATGCCACTTGGCACCCTTCTGGCAGAGTAAGAGAAATAGAAATAAAGAATGTTCAAAACAACGTTCTAGAGAGCCTCAAAAACAGTACAATTTTTGGATCTCAATCTCATCCAAGCATTCATCATGAAAACTGATGTCAGATACGCCCCTCCAGCTTTTACCAGGGCCGAAACAAATAGCTTCCTTAGAACAGTATTGAAATTGAATTATCGTGAACGACGAAAGTTTTTTGCTAAAAATGTTCGTCCGAAATATCCACGATTTCAATACAAATACATGTCTATTCCTGCTTTCGATGAAACTAAGCGAACAGGATATGTAAGAGATATATTGGTTGAGAGCTTGCTTTGGCTTAGCTCCCCTCTTGATTTCAACGACCCATATGACATGTCCGCGAAAGTCGTATTTGATAGCGACACAAAAGTTATTCGAGAAAAATATAAATCGCTGGTTAAAGAGCAAGCTGTTGAGGAAAATTGGAAACAGAAGAAAGATATTCTAGAAAAATTTATGGCGGGAGGTAGGTCTGAATGGTTAGCCTCAATTAAAAGGGTATTCTCGAAGAGCCAAAAAGAAACTGGTATTTTTTCATTTGCTGGAGACCCACGCTCAATTTTAATGTGGAGTCATTACGCATATAACCATACTGGTATTTGCCTTCAATTCGAAACAGTAAAAGACCCTGAAGTTTTATCAGGGGCACTTCCAGTAATCTACACAGATGATTACCCTATATTTGACTGGGCAGCTGAAGACAACGATATTTATAGAAGGATATTGCTGTCCAAATATAAAGCTTGGGATTACGAGCAAGAGGCACGAATTGTCTGGTCAAAAGGGGCGCATACCTACTTACAATATTCTCCCGAAGCTTTAGTTGGAGTGATATTTGGCTGTCAAGCTGACGAGCGAGTGATTGGGATAGTCAAAAATCTGCTAGAAGAAAGAAAATCTAAAGGACTGCCGCCAGTTAGGTTATTTGAGGCTTATAAACACTCAAGCAAATATAAGCTAGTTCTAAAATCCAAAAATAGGTAGAGATTTCTCTAATTTACGTATCATAATTGCCATATGAAAAAACCTTATTACATTGATTACCCTCAAGAGCATGTTGAAGGCCACGCACATACTTACCAATGTGTTTATTGCAAGGTAGTGACGACTACAATCAATGGCAGCATTGAAGGCCATCTGCCTTCGTGTGAGTTTCGCTTGAAACTAGAGCGTGATGGATTTGAGAAGAATGCAGACTCAAATTCACTGCCTTGCTCATCATCTGATGAAGTCGACTAAAGCTGCGGGGCTCCCCAAAGCCATCAATAGCGCCAGCTAGCTGTAGGATACGACAGTCTAAATAATAGTCCTAGAGACTACATCGCAACCCTTCTCACAAGCCTATGGTAGGCGCTTTAATAGACTGAATGCGTGCTTGCTTTGAGCTTAGTGCTCTAGCAAGTACCCATCAGCACAAGGCCCCATATGAAAAGTCCCCCAATCAATAAAGCGGCTAATGCTGCCACCAGATTAGCTAAAGTCTTGGATCATAGTGAACAGATAAAAGATGTGGTAGAGGAATGCGCTGAGGAGTTATCTTCAGTGAATCTGGTGTTAAAAGAGAGCCTCGCGGATATAGACCACCAGCCAGAGGTTGAAAATGCGATTGAAAAAAGTGGTGAGGTGAAAGGCAAGGTGCAAGAGGCTGCCGAGCAACTAACTATCGTTAATCAAGCACTAGAGCATGAGATCAGGGAGCGCGAAGTGCTGGAGCACCAACTGATCTCTGTAAGGCAGCAAGAGGCATCAGCCCGCCATGAGGCTTTTCACGATGCTTTGACTGGCTTGCCTAACCGTGTGCTTTTCAACGATAGACTTGAGCATGGTCTGGCACAGGCTAAACGGCATGAATGGACGCTGGCCATCATGTTTTTGGATCTGGATGAGTTCAAGAGTATTAACGACCAATATGGCCATGATGCAGGTGACCATGTGTTAAAGATCATCTCGAAACGGCTGATAGAAACGACTCGCGTTGACGATACTGTGAGCCGACATGGCGGCGACGAGTTCTTGTATTTGATTATGGAAGTTGATGACAGGCAAGACATTGCGTTGATCGCAGAAAAGATTATCAAGGCGCTTCAAGCGCCATGTAAGGTAGGCAAGCTTGAACTCGTGGTCACTGCAAGCATTGGTATTTCAGTATTCCCAGATGATGGTGAGTCTGCTGATGTGTTGATCAAGAGTGCCGATAAAGCCATGTACCAGGCAAAACGGACTAAGTCTGGCTATGCTTTTGCAGGCAAACACTAAGGCAAGGCGTGTAGGACAGCAAAAGCTAATAATAGGCCAAGAGACTACATCTATAGCTAGTTGATAAGCCTATTGTGAAGATTCACATAGGGGCATCATCATGACAACATTACAAAATAGCATTATCAAATATCTAATCGATTACCAACAAATTACTACCTTCAATGCGCACCAGCTTGAAAAGCAAGGCCGATTAATCAGGTGTGAAGGCATGAAACAAAGAGCAGCATGCATTGCGCATGCGCTAAAAGATTACGAAACAGAGTGCAAACTTGCTAACTAAACGCTTACTTCTGGCAATTCATTCAAGCTGCCAGAACTGATTGAAAACGTATTAATTCTGGTTTTATATTATGCGGCTTCAGCGTTGCCTGTTCTAAATCCTCAGCCTCAAAATCGCCTGTAAATTAAAGAGCTTAGCCCTTACGGGCTATATCTTTGTGGCACAAAAGAAAATATCATCGCCACCAATAATATAAATTTAGATTTTTTAATACCACTATTGATTACTCGGGGCTTCAAAATGAAAATTAAAGCAGCAGGCTTAGCGTTATTGTTGTTGGTGGCAAATATGATGACTGCAGAAGCGGCAGTTACATATTCTTCAACAGCGCCAACAGTTGGAACGCAGATTGATCTTGGCACAGCAGCCATCCCCGCATATCTAAGCAATCAGGTATTTGGCATTGCAACATTCAATGGTGGTGCGATCGGCCTTGCCGCTGGTAGTGACTACTCTGGCACTGCAGCAGCCCCCGCAGGTACAACTGGCGCTTTTTGGACGATTGGTACCTCTGGCTACAACACAGGCACTTCAGGTAGCTCAGTACCTGGTACAGGTTCGATTTCATTCTCACAAGCGTTAACTAGCTTGAGCTTTCAATGGGGTTCGCCAGATAGCTACAATACTGCTTACTTCTTCTCTAACGGTTCGCTTTTAGGCTCGATTTCAGGATCATCAGTGCCAACAGGTTATGGCAATGGTGATAGAAGTATTTCTGCATTTGTGACTTTTTCTGCAGCTGCATCTAACCCTATCACCAACGTAGTATTCACATCTTCTAGCAATGCATTTGAAACTGCGAATTTTTCATACGTTGCTGCAGTGCCAGAACCAGAAACCTACCTGTTGATGTTGATGGGTATTGGTTTGATTGGCTTCATGGCAAAACGCCGCAACAAAACACTAGCTTAATCATTCAGTAGTAAAAAGCTACAGCATGCAGATGCTGTAGCTTTTTTATTGGCTGATTGCCCAGTGACTCTTTTGTACTCACTCCAGAAACAATCCACGCAAACTTTGCTTTAAACAGGCGGCATGAGCATAATTACTTATTGCGCCTGATAATTGACTAGCATTTGGTACTCATTGAATTGATAAGTAAGAAAGCCCCCCTCAAAAGATATACGCTGGTGCTTGTTATTTTTTTCATGGCATTAACTCTTCGTTTTGCTCTTTTTCCAGTTGACGCTCCTTTCCCTTTTATTACTTTCGCACCAGCCACGATTATCTGTTTTTATTTTCTCGGAATAAGAGCAGGAATATTTATTGCTGGGCTGTCTTCCGTTACCACTTATTACGTGTTCATCGCGCCACATTGGGTATGGTCAATCAAACCCGAAGCTAATGTTCGTGTTTTTGGTTTTTTCTTATGCTGCATTTTAATTGGCTACATCATTAGAAAATTGCAGCATAAACAAGAAATCCTCAACAACAACTTTCTGAACCTGAAACAAAGCGAACAGCAATACATGAAATTGCTGGAAGACCAAACAGAACTGATCTCACGGCTGAATGCTGATGGCAGCTATATATACGTCAATGAGCCATTCTGTCGATTGTTTGGCGTGACGAGAGAAGAAATGATCGGCAAAGTCTGGCATCCGATTGTGTGGCATGAAGATGTTCAAATCATCAATGAAAAGCTTGCGACTTTATCTCGCGCCAACCCCGTGGTGGTGATTGAAAACAGGATAGTGACCGTCTATGGCGTGCGCTGGGCACAATTTACCAACCGGGGATTTTTTGATCGATTCGGGAAACTGAAAGAAATCCAATCGGTGGGGCGTGATATTAACGATCAAAAACTGGCTGAGATCAAACTCCAGCAATTAAGCTCTGAACAATCAATCATGCTCAATAATGAGTTGGTTGGTATATTCAAATTGCAGAATAAAACAATTGTGTGGGTGAACAACGCAATCCCTAGCCTGATTGGGTACGAGAAGAAAGAAATTGAAGGCCTAGGTACGCGTTTTTTATATCCTGACGACGAAACCTATAACAAATTAGGCGAAACCGCTTATCCGCTATTAGCGGCTGGCAAGACTTATCGTAGCCAGCAAACATTGCTCAAAAAGAATGGCGAGCGTATCTGGGTGGATATGCATGGCGCATCTCTACCTGGTAATAATAATGAATCACTGTGGATTATGATCGACCTCTCCGCCCTCAAAAAGCAGCGAGAAGCGATAGAAGCCATGGCTTATCACGATGTGCTGACTGGCCTGCCTAATCGGCTATTGCTGGCTGACCGATTGGAACAAGCATTGGCGCATGCCAAGCGCAATAGCAAGTTTGTAGCCGTGTGTTACTTGGATCTAGATGGATTCAAACCGATCAACGACACTTATGGTCATGCGGCTGGTGACAAACTGCTGGCGCATATTGCAAGGTGCATGCAGGTAGCAACACGCTCGAATGATACGGTTTCACGGTTGGGTGGGGATGAGTTTGTCATTCTGCTCACCAATCTGGAAACCATTGATGAGTACAAAGTGGTGCTGGACCGAGTGATCTCTGCAATCAATCAAGCCGTACCGATAGATGCCGATACCGAAGTATTTGTGACTGCAAGTATCGGCATAAGCATATACCCAAGCAATAGTGATAATGCCGATAGCTTGCTACGCTTTGCTGATGAAGCGATGTATGTCAGCAAGCGGTCTGGCAGAAACTGTATTAGCCTTTACCAAAACACGATAAATTAAAGCTCGCTCAATGCTTGGGCGACTTCGTCAATCACACTGCCCCACTCGCCCATTTTCGCCTGCCTGAAAAGGCGCATGCTTTCTGGGTACCAAGGGCTATCAGTACGGCCATTCATCCAACGCCAATCGGTCATGTAGTAAGGCAACAATACCCAGCAAGGCTTACCCATTGCGCCAGCCAAGTGTGCGATCGCGGTATCTACGCAGATTACCAAGTCCAGATTTGCAACGATGGCAGCGGTATCAGCAAAGTCTTGTATCTGGCTACCCATATGAGTGAGAGGCATGCCAGCTGGCGGGTTTTCAGCCTCGTCTTCACCCGCACCTTTTTGCAGGCTGATGAACTGGATATTAGGGATACTCCATAAGGCAGCGAGCAATTGCAGGCTGGGGATTGAGCGCTCTGCATCGTTCTCAAACTTTGGGTTGCCCTTCCATACCAAACCAACACGCAGGCCATTTACGGGCAACTTTTCTGCCCATTTATTAACTAGATCGGCTGGCGCTTTAATGTACGGTATGGCTGCTGGGATGGTCTCTATGCGCGTTTCGCAGCGGTATGGCAGGCTCATCAGTGGCGTCCAGAAATCCAAGCCAGTTTGGGGGATGGTATCTTCAAACGACAGCACTTGGTCTAAGGTACCTTGTATTTCAAACAGGCGCTTTAGGGCAGGGTGGCAAATCAAGGTGATACTGACCGACCATTGTTCTTTGAGCACCAGCGCATAGCGGTAAAACTGGATCATGTCGCCATGCCCAGCCTCGTAGCCAATCACCAGTGACTTGCCTGATAGCGGCTCACCCTGCCAGCGCGGGCATGTAAAGTGGTTAGCCAGTACGGCATACCAGTTGCGCGATTCCAAGCGTTGCCAGCCCTCCTCAAACCGCCCTTGGCGTAACAGCAAATAGCTGAGGTTAAATTCAGCATTTTTGTACTCGGGGTCTAATTGCATGGCCAAGCGATAACAGCGCTCGGCCTCTTGCTCACGCCGCAAATAGGTGTGGAGAATACCGAGATTAGTCCAAGCTACAGGCGAGCGTGGATCAATGGCGATGGCTTGGTCATAAAGTACGACAGCTTCATCAAACCGTTTATTTTCAGCGAGAAATGCGCCCAAGTTCAGCAAGGTACGTGTGCAATTCGGGTCTAACGAGAGGGATGTTCGGTAATAGCTTTCGGCCTCGGCGGGTGCGCCTTTTTTATCAAACACAAAGCCAAGGTTGCAATAGGCTTCGGCAAAATCTGGCGCCAAAGCTATAGCCTTCTGCCAGCAGGTTTCAGCGCCTGCTAAATCGCCATGCTCTAGCAAAGCATTGCCTTCAAAATATAAAGCTTCAGCTTGCTGGCGCGCCGAGTTGGAAGGTTGTATGGGTTGCTTCATGTCAGCCATCATTCTATCAAGCGTTGCAGTCATCAACTTGATTTAAGTCGATTGTCTAAGATTAATCACTACAGTTTGCTCACCAAGTTCGATTAAGCTACCCTGCAATGCTAACTTCAGGAGTGCAAAAAATGAAAAATCGCATCTATCTCATCGGGATTTTCATGCTACTCAACGCCTCTATCGCCAGGGCGGCAGACTTTCGTGAGAATTTTTTCACTTTTCTTGCAGTGATCATGGTGGTAATGGTGATTTTACTAATGTTTGAAGATGGCATTGGGGCTTACATCTTCAAGATTACGGATCGCGTAATTGATAGCATTCACCGCCTTTTCGACAAACAGAATACTGGCGATGCCCCCATCAATCCAGTATGGCCCGCCAGTTTTGTCTGGTTCACAGGGGCGTTTATCCTGGGCTTTGTCTCTTTGCACTTCCTGCCCGTATCGCCAGTGATTCCGCTTTATTTAAGAATCGCAGACTTGGTGTTGGCGCCTATTGCTGTGGCCTTAATCTCAAAAATGATCGCAAACTACTGGGTAACTACAAAGCCCTCCATCATTCCCAGAAATGTTTTCTGGCAAGCATTTTGGGCTAGTTTAGGCTTTGTGCTGGTGAGGTTTGCTTTCGCGAGTTAGTGATTAACCGGTATTGCGCAAGCCGGCGGCAATACCATTAATGGATAAGTGAATCGCGAGTTTGATGCGGTCGTCATCAGCGCCTTCTCTAAAGCGCTTGATCAGCTCCACTTGCAGGTGATTAAGTGGATCCAGATAAGGCAAGCGGCTTTTGATGGAGTTAGCCAATGTCGGGTTGTTATTCAGGCGAACAGGGCTCTTCAATAACAAATTGATGGCTTCAGTTGTCAGCAAATATTCTTTTTCAATGCAGTTAAAAATATGCTCGCGCAGCTTTTCATCATTCACCAGTTGCGAGTAACGGCGGGCTACGCCGAGGTCGCTCTTGGCCAACACCATATCTACGTTAGCAATCAGGGTTTTGAACAGCGGCCATTCTTCCAGCATCTCATTCAGCACTTTCAGGCGTTGTTTATTCAGCTTTTCATCTTTATTCAGGTATTGATGAATGGCACTGCCAAAGCCAAACCAGCCTGGCAATAGCAAGCGGCATTGACCCCATGAGAAGCCCCAAGGAATGGCGCGTAAATCTTCAATTCTGCGCGTAGATTTACGCGCAGCTGGACGGCTACCGATGTTGAGTTCGGCGATTTCAGAGATTGGCGTGGCACTAAAAAAGTAATCGGCAAAGCCTGGAGTTTCATAGACCAGACTGCGATAAGTCGTCATCGCGGTAGTGGAGAGATCTTCCATCACCATTTCATACGAACGGCGCTTGCTCGATTCCAACTGGTCTTGAGGAAATAGCGAGGCATCAATGGTCGCAGCAATCAGGGTTTCCAGATGCTGACGGCCAACTTTAGGGTCAGAGTATTTGTTGGCGATAATCTCGCCCTGTTCGGTCAGGCGAATCTGCCCATCCACCGTGCCATGTGGTTGCGCCATGATGGCCTGATAAGTCGGGCCACCGCCACGACCCACCGTGCCGCCGCGACCATGAAACAGGCGCAGCTTGATATTGGCCTGCTTGAACAGCTCGACCAGTGAGACTTCTGCCTTGTAGAGCTCCCAGTTTGAAGTGAGGAAACCGCCATCTTTATTGCTATCAGAATAGCCGAGCATAATCTCCTGCTCGTTACCTTGGTGGCGCAGGATATGGCGAATGCCGAGCAGGCTGAGCCACTGCCCCATGATCATAGGCGCATGGCGTAAGTCGGCAATGGTTTCAAAAAGTGGCGCAATGTTGAGATCCATTTGGATTTTTTGCGAGCCCCATACCCCACGCAGCATTCCTGCTTCTTTTTGCAGCAGCGCGACTTCAAGCAAATCAGAGAGCGTTTCGGTATGCGAGATAATGTATTGACGCACTGCCCGCTCGCCGAATATTTTTCTTATTTCACGCGCTTTGTTCAGCACTTCAATCTCGGAATGCACCAGTTCTGAATATTGCTGGAATTGCGAAAACAACAAACGAGGCTGTTTCAACTCATCTAGCAATGTCTGGATTTTTTCGTCTTCATCTAAATCGGCATAGTTGAAGTCATAACCCGCCTTCATGAATAGCTCTTTGATAACGGCTTCATGCACATCGGATGACTGGCGGATATCAATCGTTGCTAAGTGAAAGCCAAAAGTCTCAATCGCCTTTACCAGCTTGCCTAGGCGAGGATAGATCAAGGCGTCACCGCTGTTTTGTTTGAGCGATTGCACAATGATATATAGCTCAGCCAGCAATTCATCTGCACTGGCGTAAGGCTTGGATTCAGGCTCGGCCAACGTGATCCCAATATCAGATGTAACTAGTTTTGCCGTTGCCACAATACGCGAGTAAATACCATTCAACGCCAAACGGTAGGTTTCATCTTGCCTGTGTGGCGATTTATCATGCGACGCTTCAGTGAGTTGCACTAGCGCTTCAGTGACTTCTACCAGCCGTGTAGAGAGCGAAAGCTCAAGTCGCAATGCGTGTATCTGTTCAAGGTAATACCTGAATGCGGTCATCGACTGCTGGTCGATGGCTTCAGTCAACGTAGAAGCATTGACGTTAGGATTGCCATCACGATCACCACCTATCCAGCTGCCCATTTGGAAGAAATTGGGGAGTTGATAACTTTCGTCGGGCGCTTTGGCGTAAATCTTGTTGAGCTCAAGCTCCATGTCTTGCAGTAACTCAGGAATCACCTCAAGAAAAGTCATGCGGTAATAGCTGAGGGCATTATCAATCTCATTACTGACCGTCAACTTGGTAAAACGCAGGATTCTGGTTTGCCATAAAGTCGTGATTGCACCAACAATCAGCAAATGGTTTCTTTCTGACTCTTTTTTGGACATTGGCAATGCGCGAGCAGCCAGCAAAGATGAGAGCGCACGCTCGGTATCCAAGATGCTCTTACGCTGCACCTCAGTGGGGTGTGCGGTGAGCACAGGCGATACCAGCGCAGAGTTTAAGAATGCCTCAATCTCTGCAAAATCGAGTGGTTTTTCTGCAATTTTGGCGAGCGAACTGGAGAGTGAGCCTGGCTTGATGTCTTCATCATTCAGGCGGCTTTGGTCGTGCGCATAAAGGTCTTCAGCGATATTCACCAAATGCTTGAAATAGCTGAACGCGCGTACTACTGAGATGGTCTGGTCAACTGTCAGTTGCTTGAGCAGTTGCTCAAGCTCGATTGCTGCATCTTTATCACTATGCTTATGGAAGCTGACGGCGGTTTTTCTGATATTTTCAATCACATCGAAGACAGCGATGCCTTCTTTAGCGGTAATCACTTCGCCCAACACCCGCCCGAGATAGCGAATATTGTCTTTAAGGCCTGCTTCGAGATTCTTAAGAACTAAGCTCATCATTGCCTCTGGTGTTGGATTATTTTGCTATATTTTCAAGCAATAACTACACCAATCAAATTGAGCAATTGGGCTTACTTGACCAAAGCTTCCACGCTGCCATCATCAAACACAATTTTGTTCTCAGGCCATTGCAATGCGCCCAGCTTGAACTTGCTCGGCGGAGCAATATGATCTTTGCGATCACGCCAGCGACCGCCTACTGAATAATCCACACAGAACACATTACGATTCAGGCCTAGCCACGCAAATGGCGATATACCAATGAATAAATCAGGATCGCCCTTGCCCAATGAGTTGGCATTAATCTGCCCATATTTGCGCCAGTAGTGACCGACTACTACAGGAATGGGATCCGCATAATCATTCCACCAGCCCACGCGCTCCACAAAACGCCATTTTCCGCTGCTGTAAAAAGGGTACGTCCCTTTACGCTCAACGCCTGAAGTCAGCACCCGTATGGGGTTATACATTTGGGAGACTTCATCGAATTTAGCGGTGTGATGTAGAAAATCCACCTGCTGGTGCTCGTCTTCAATGCGCGATTTCCAGTCAGCCTGTTCTTGCCTGTAGGCCTCGAGCATGCCGGATTCATGCAGGTGCTTTTTTGTTTCGTGCTCCCATTGATTATAAAAATCAGCAATGCTCCCCAGCGGAATTTCACGTACTTTTTCGATAGAAGCCTGATCCCAGGCGGCATGAACAATACGTAAATCTTCACGCTCTAGCGCAACTGGCAGAAATGAAAGAAACTCCTTGAACTCGAGTATTTCTGCAATCGTAGCTTCAGCATAAGGCGCGTATTTATGGTTATCACGCTCAACACGTTTAGCCTGATACCAGCCTGAGCCATCTTTTGCCTGATCCCGCAAAAAGCTAATTTCATGATTGCCGAGCACCATTTGCGCGTTACCCGCTTCCACCATGTCACGTACCAATCGAATCACACCGGGGCTATCAGGCCCACGATCACAAAGATCTCCGACAAACACCAGATGCCGGCCGTCAGGGTGTTCGCCTTGCTCGCCGTAGCCTAGGTGCTCTAATAACTGATTCAGTGCATCCAGTTCGCCATGCACATCCCCAATGATGTCGAGTGAGCCAGGATTTAAGGCTTGGATGCTGCTATGTGAATTAGAAGTCTTCATTGAGTCTTTATTCTGGCTTGCTGACATTGAACATATCATTAATCAGCTCCAGCCTGACCAGCGGGCTATCGAGCTCAAGCAAGCGCTGTTTTTGCTTGATGGGCAGGTTCAGAAATTCGCACCAACGGTTGGACACCCAACTGCAATCATCAAACAAGTAAGGTTTTAGCAGCGGCATTTCACTTTCAGGGATTTCTTGCGTCTCTAAAGAAGTAATCAGCTGGCGCAGCGTGTCAGTAGTAAAAATCAGGTCATCTGGCAGTGGCATCGTAATGTCTGCTGGGATCGGCTCCACACTCCCCAACCATAAACCATCGGCCTGCTGCCATGCAGATTTAATACGAATGCGGTTTTTACCTATGCATTTAATAAACATCAAGCCCGCGCCTGGCGCATCAAACTCAATGATCTCGGCGATAGTGCCTACCTTGGCAAACGGAAAGTCATTATCAGCGACTGATGCATAGCCTTCCTCAAGTACTGCAACAATGGCAAACGGCGTTCTATCCTTGATGCTGCTCGTGACCATATCGAGATAGCGCAACTCAAAAATTTTGAGTGGCAATAAACCGCCCGGGTAGAACACCAGATTGAGCGGGAATAGTGGTAAAGCATCGTAATTCATAAGCATATGATGCCACGCAGAGATTGCGTAGTTAAGTCTAAATTTCAGATCATGCTAGATTGAAGACCAATCATGACAATCAGCAAGATTATTTATGTAGGCTGATTTTAACGATTAGCCCGCCCTGTGACGCGTTACTAAGCGTGACTTGCCCTTTATGTTTCTCAATCGCACGCTTGGCAATCGCTAGGCCTAAGCCGTGACCAGTGATCTCTGTTTTGTGTTGGCGAGTGACTCTGTAAAACGGCTCAAAGACTGCCTCCAACTCAGTTTCTGGGATTCCGGGACCGTGATCATGTACTTGTATAGTGATCAGGTTGTGGTCATTTTTATCCAGAGACACTTCTACAGACTCACCCTCTGGGCTGTATTTCACGGCATTACGGATGACGTTCTCCAGCGCGCGGTGCAATAATTCATAGTGGCCTTCTACACTCGCTTCGGCATTCGATTTGAATATGACCTTGCTACCCACTGCCTGCGCCTCGAAATTCACATCCTGCAAAATATCTTCGATCAGCTCATTGAGGCTAATGGTTTCTTTAACCTCTTGGCTCATATCAGTTTGCAAGCGTGAGAGCGTGAGTATTTGGCCGAGTAGTTCATCCAGCCTTTCGGTTTCGCGCTCAATACGGCTTAATGCAGCTTCAAGCTTTTCTGGCTGTTGCTGGGCAAGGCCGACTGCGAGCCGCATACGGGCTACAGGCGAACGTAACTCATGCGAAACATCGTGCAACAGTTGTCGTTGAGCGTTGAGCAAGGTTTGCAGCCGTGTGGCCATAAAGTCGAAATCTTGCCCCAGCTCGGCCATTTCATCATTGCGCTTGGCGAGTAACGGCGTGACGCGCGCATCCAGATGGCCTTCCGCTAGTCGGCGGCTGGTCTGGCGTAAATAGCGAATCGGGCGGCTCAAATAGACCGCAAAACCCGCACTGAAAAGAAAGCTGGTAAATAAAGCACCGAATGCCTGGAGGAGTAACACAGGGAAAATGGGCGGTGGCGGCGGGCCTTTTCTCAAATGGGGCGGAACATCAGCCGTCATCGGCGAAAACAGAATGTAATCATTGCCAGCGGGAGTTTTCACCTTGCGCACACTGGCTGCCTGGTCGCCTTCCACCAGTGCATCAACCGCTTCTGCCAGACTGCCTTGTGGCACGGCTCTGCCGATCAAGTCATTGCCATCGGCATCTACCACCAATACCGTAGCGCCTCGGCGCTCCGGCCACTGTTTGAATAGCGCTTTGGCGCCATCTTCCCCGCCATATTCAAGCGCGTTGGCAGTAACGCCCACCAGAAAATCGGCGCGCTTATCATGCATAAATCCTTCATCGGTTTTGGCACTATGTTCATGCAGATAGACCATGCCACCGATGACCGCACTGACGATTAAAAAAGTCAGTGAGAGCCCAATAAATATTTTCCAGAATAAACGGCCCATATCTGCGCTTAGGTCGGGATAAACTGATAGCCAGTGCCACGCACGGTCTGGATAGGTGAACGGCCATCATCCAAGGTGCCAAGTTTTTGGCGCAGATTGCTGATGTGCACGTCTATGCTGCGATCGTAAGCTGTTTCTGGCCTGCCCAGGCCTTGCAGGAAGAGGTCTGATTTACTCACTACACGCCCTGCGTTACGAGCAAGCACCTCAAGCAAACTGTATTCACTGGTGGTGATTTCAAGCGGTGTACCGCGCCATTCAATCACTCTTTCTGCTGGGTAAATCGCAATCTTGCCTACGCGTAGCACTTCATCTGTAGGCTGTTTACGGGTTTCATCACGTACCGCAACACGACGTTGGATGGCGTGTAATCTCGCCACCAGCTCACGTGGGTTAAACGGTTTAGACAGATAATCATCGGCACCGAGTTCAAGACCGACAATACGGTCGATCTCGTCACCTTTGGCAGTGAGCATGATGACAGGTATTTGCGAGCTGGCACGAATCAGCCTTAAGGTATCAAAGCCATTCAGGCGCGGCATCATCACATCCAGCACGACAATATCAAAGTTGCCCGCGAGCGCGAGGCGCGCGCCCTCTTCGCCATCGTGTGCGATTTCCATCTTAAAATCTTCTGCACCTAGGTACTCGGCCATCATCTGGCAAAGCTCGACATCATCATCAATCAGTAGCACTTTAAGCACGGCATACCCTCTGTATTTATCGTCATCTTTATTAAGTATCTGATTCTGCCAAAGATTCGGGCATCGTGGGTGGCCTCTTTACAAACTTTTACCCAGTATTACGCCAACAAAACGTAGCCATACACACAATCATGCAAAATAGGCTTCGTGACATAAGGCAATGAGCACTGGCTAAAGATTCAATAAGTCAGGCTCATTTACAAGAACATCAAGCAGGAGAAATATTATGAGTAAATTTACCAAAGTCATATTTTCAAGCAGCATGCTAGTGGCATCGATGCTGGCATTAAACGCTGCCGCCTTGCATGCAGAGCCCGGCGATGCCCCGCCACCGCATGAACATGGCGACCGTGGCAATTGTGAACAAAGACATGGCGGCCCAGATGGTGATCGCCATGGCCCAGGCGGTTTTCATGGCCTGCGCGAACTCAACCTGAGCCAGGATCAGCAAGACAAAATCAAGCAGATCATGGAAAAGCATAAACCCGATGCTAAGGCTCAGTTTGAGACCATGCGCGCCAACTTCAAGGCGCTGGATGATGCAGCCAAGGCCGAGCCTTATGATGCTAAAAAGGTACAAGCTTTGGCTGATCAACAAGCCAAACAGCAAGCAGCGATGATAGTAGAACGCACAGCAACCAAGCATGAGATTTATGCAGTGCTAACACCAGAGCAGAAACAAAAATGGTCTGAACTGCCACCACCCCGCCCTGATGGCGAAAAACGTGGCTGGGGAAAACCACCAAAACCAGAATAAGTTTTAACTGCAGTCCAAAGCCAGCATGGTGATGTTTCACCATGCTGGCTTTTTGCATTCATGATCTTTACTTTTTAATGTCATCAAGCAGCGATATAGTCTGCAAAGAATCAGAATGTTCTGCAGTTTCTGTTGTCCACTTATTTGGACTAGAATGCATTTATCGACGTACTTTATTTATTTAGGCGTTGGTAAACCATGACATGGCTAAGCTATTCGTTTTGGGCAAATGTCTTGTTTCGCGTTCAATACATCATTAATAACAAATTGAGGAACTCATGAGTACCAAAACTACTGATATCGGCCTTGTAGGCCTAGCCGTCATGGGCCAGAACCTGGCGCTGAATATTGCCGACCACGGCTACAACATCGCGGTATATAACCGCAACCCCGAAAAAATGCGCGACTTCATCGCACAAAACTTGGCGAATGAGCCTTCTCACGAACGCGTGATTGGCTTTGAAGATTTGGCCTCATTCGTCCTTAGCATCAAGCGCCCGCGCAAGATTGTGTTGCTGGTTAAAGCAGGCAGCGCGACTGATGTCACTATCAACGCACTACTACCGTTCCTGGAGCAAGGTGACATCATTATTGATGGCGGAAATGCCTTATGGACAGATACGATTCGTCGCGAAAAAGAACTCAGCGCAAAAGGGATTGATTTCATCGGCTCTGGCGTTTCTGGTGGTGAAACTGGCGCGCGCTTTGGCCCATCACTCATGCCAAGTGGCACACGCAAAGCATGGGCTTCACTAGAGCCTATCTGGCGCGACATTGCAGCCAAAGTTGATGCAAAAACGGGTGAGCCGCTTGAAGGCGCTGCCCCAGGAAAACCTGTTGTAGGCGGTTTCTCATGTACTGAATACATCGGCCCAGATGGCGCTGGCCATTATGTGAAAATGGTACATAACGGCATTGAATACATTGATATGCAGTTGATTTGCGAAGCCTACTGGCTGATGAAGAATCTGCTGGGCATGCCTGCTGATGAAATTGGTGCGGTATTCAAGGAATGGAATAAGACCGAGCTTTCCAGCTTCTTGATTGAAATCACTGGCGACATCCTGCAACAGAAAGACCCTGCAGGTGATGGCTTTTTGGTCGATAAGATTCTCGATACTGCAGGCCAAAAAGGTACAGGCCAATGGACAGCAGCAAATGCGCTAGAACTAGGCGCACCAGCCAATGCAATTGCCGCCGCTGTGTATGCGCGCGCACTTTCAAGTCTGAAGGAAGAACGTGTAGATGCCAGCAAGATTCTGCAAGGCCCTGTCATCAAACATGAGACCGATAAAAAAGCGATTATCGAAGCCATTAAAAATGCGCTGTACTGCTCGAAAATCTGCGCCTATGCACAAGGCTTTCAGCTGATTGATAAAGCACAAGTGGCTTATAACTGGAAACTCAACTTCGGTGAACTTGCACAAATCTGGCGTGGTGGTTGTATCATCCGCGCCCGTTTCCTGCAAAAAATCACTGATGCTTATGCGTTGAACTCACGCCTCAAAAACCTCATGCTTGACCCCTACTTCACCAACGCCATGAATGAAGGTCAAGCCGGCTGGCGTAAAGTGATTGCACTCGCAGTCACCAACGGCATTCCAGCACAAGGCTTCAGTGCAGCGCTGGCTTATTACGATGGTTATCGCAGCGCCTCATTACCAGCCAATCTGTTACAAGGCCAACGTGACTATTTCGGCGCGCATACTTATGAACGTACCGATAAGCCTAGAGGCGAGTTCTTCCATGTGGATTGGCCAGAGTTCCCACGTAAGCAGCTAGAGATTTAATTGGTATAGCGTTACCAAACAATTAAATCGGCAATAAAAAAGGATGTCTAAATGACATCCTTTTTTATTGGGAATTACGCAGTGTTTAAGCGCAAGTCTAGAAACTCAGCAGCTAAGCCTTACAAGCAGAACTGGCTTTTGAATCCTCACCCAAGCGATGGGGAATGCTGGCAGATTGCCGTTGCTGGCTACGCACCTGGATAATCTCAGCCAAGATGGCAATGGCGATTTCCGCCGGAGTGCGGCTACCAATACGCAAACCAACAGGGCCATGTAATCTTGCAACCTCATCTGCCGTTAGATCAAATGACAACAATCGATCACGTCTATTCTGCTGGTTGCGTTCAGAGCCAAGCGCGCCGACATAAAAAGCATCGCACTTGAGTGCTTCTAGTAAGGCCATGTCATCCAGCTTAGGGTCATGCGTCACGGCCACAATTGCAGTATTGGCATCAGGCTTGATTTCCACAATCACGTCATCAGGCATGCCGTCTATCCACTGCGTACCTGTCACACGCCACTCTGCTTTGACATGATCACGCGGATCACAAATCAGCACTTCGAATTCGAGCGTCTGCGCCATGCTGGCTAGCAATACACCAAGCTGATTGGCACCAATGATAAGTAACCGTGCTTTGGGGCCAAAATAGTTATGGAAATACTCACCCTCAAGCCCTGCGCTGGAGCCAGGCAAAGCCTCTTTAAAACTGACATGTCCACTGTTTAAATTGACGGAACGACGTACTAATTGTTTATTCTCGAGGGCATTCAGTAAAGGTAATAGTGTGGCCTCAGCGATTGATGGCTCAACGAGAATCTGCAAACGACCACCGCATGGGATACCAAAGCGCTGCGCTTCATCCTGGCTAACGCCGTATTCCATGAGTGCTGTCGTTTTCGGCAACTGTTGGTTAATCGCTTTGTCAGCCAGATCATCTTCAATACAGCCGCCTGATACTGAGCCTACCAGATGGCCGTCAGCACGCAGTGCTAATAATGCACCCGGCAATCTGGGAGAAGAGCCCCAAGTTTGCACTACGGTAAACAGATGCACTTGATGGCCATCTCGCAGCCATTCCAACGCTCGTGTGATGACGTCGTAATCCAGTGAATTCATATACTTTTCATATCATTTATGGATTTACAAAGTATAAGCGCAAATATCTGTGCATAATATGCAATCCATCGATTAAAGAATTCCATTAAAAGGAATAATCAATCAGCTTTGAACGGTGCTCGCTCTTCCAGTTCATTATGGTAAACCGCCATACCATAGGCTTCGCGCTTAACAAATTGGCTGATCGCTTTATCAAAATCAGGGTGAGCAATCTTATGGTATGAACAAGTGGGTCTGGGCAAGAAGCCACGTGCCAGCTTGTGTTCACCCTGTGCGCCACCTTCAAAGTACTCAATTTTTTCTGCGATACAGAACTCCTGCGCCTGGTAATAGCACAACTCAAAATGCAGATTTGGCACATATTCCAACGTGCCCCAATAACGGCCATATAGCGACTGCTGTCCATAAATATTGAGTGCTGCAGCGATAGGGCGACCTTCAAGCTCCGCAATAATCAACAGAATATTGTCTGGCATGCTAGCGCCAATGGCATCAAAAAATGGTCTTGTAAGGTAAGGCGTGGAGCGATGTTCCAGATAGGTATTGGTATAGCACTGATAGAAAAAATCCCAATCCTGCGGCTGGATATCCCTCCCTTTAACGCGCTTACAGACAACGCCAGCACTGACGATTTTTTTGCGCTCTTGTTTGATTTTCTTGCGCTTATCATGTGAAAGATGGCTCAAGAAATCATCGAAATTCCTGAAGTTTTCGTTACGCCAACGAAACTGCACACCATCACGCCGCAGCCAGTTACTGGCTTTCAAGGCCGCAGAAGAAGATTCATCCGTGAATATCACATGCGCAGATGAGAGATCATGCTGCTGCATCTGCTGCTCCATAGTCCGAATGATCATAGCCTGGACGTCAGGGTTATTACTGATTAAACGTGCGCCAGTGATAGGCGAAAATGGCACAGCGACCAGCAACTTGGGGTAATACGAAAGGCCGCTACGCTCATAAGCCTCGGCCCAAGACCAGTCAAACACATACTCGCCATACGAGTGGCCTTTGAGATACAGCGGTGCTGCCCCAACCAGTTTTCCAGACTCATATACGAGGATGGGATAAGGCTGCCAGCCTGTGCCTTCGCCTACACATTTAGTCGCTTCAAGCGCGCTTAAAAATGCGTGGCTTAACAGCGGCGAGTCTGTAGTCAGTGCATCCCAATCCTGCGCATTGATTTGGCTGTAGCTGGTGGCAATTTGAATCTCAAAACTCATGAAAGCCTTTACAGTTGTTTCTTTTGGACACTGCTTTGAGTATTGGTGCTTGCAATTAAATCCATTGTATTAGAAATAGGTTCTAGGAATTTTGCTTTCACAGAAATCTAAAGAGTGCCATAAACAAAAAACGGCGCATTTGCATCAAGCAAAGCGCCGTTTCTAGAATACTAAAAGCTGAGATTATTTTTCTGCGAATGCTCGCTCAATCACGTAATCACCTACATCACCGATACGCTCAGATACTTTCAAGCCAGCAGCATCTAGAACACGGCATGTATCTTCCAGCATGGCTGGGCTACCGCACAACATGGCGCGATCGGTTTCTGGGTTCAGTGGTGGCAAACCAATATCGGCAAACAATTTACCGTTTTCCATCAAATCAGTTAAACGGCCTGAGTTCTTGAATGGCTCACGAGTGACGGTTGGGTAATAAATCAGTTTATTCCGCACTTCTTCGCCAAAGAATTCATTGTTCGGCAGCTCTTTAGTAATAAAGTCTTCGTAAGCCAGATCATTCACACGGCGTACACCGTGTACCAGAATAATCTTGTCGTATTGCTCGTAGGCTTCAGGGTCTTGAATCAGGCTGATGAATGGAGCCAGACCAGTACCGGTTGATAGCAGATAGAGGTGCTTGCCTGGCTTTAGGTCTGACAACAGCAAGGTACCTGTTGGCTTACGGCTCACCAAAATATCGTCACCCACTTTCAAATGCTGCAGACGTGAAGTCAGCGGACCATTGGGCACCTTGATGCTGAAAAACTCCAGGTGTTCAGCATAGTTAGGGCTGACGATACTATAAGCACGCATCAGCGGCTTGCCTTCCACTTCAAGGCCGATCATCACGAACTGGCCATTTTCAAAACGCAGCGCATCGTCACGGGTGGTGGTAAAACTGAACAGACTGTCATTCCAGTGTTGTACTGATAAGACTTTTTCTGTGTTGTAGGCGGCCATATAAATTCAGCTTTCGAGTATTGGGTTTAATTAAAGACTAGTTAAGTGCAGCATTCAATTCAGGCAGGGCTTTGAACAAATCAGCCACAAGGCCGTAATCAGCATATTTGAAGATAGGTGCATCTGGGTCATGGTTAATCGCGACAATCACCTTGCTATCCTTGATGCCCGCAATATGCTGCATGGCACCAGAGATACCAACAGCGATATATAGCTCTGGTGCGACCACAGTACCCGTCTGACCAACCTGAATATCATTCGGGGCAAAGCCAGCATCCACACAAGCACGAGTAGCACCAACGGCAGCATTCAACTTATGGGCAATTGGGTCTAATAAGCTATTGAACTGCTCACCAAGACTGCGGCCACCAGAAATCACCACATGCGCTGAGGCAAGCTCTGGACGGTCTGATACGTTCTTCTCTTCTTTGATCCAACGTGTGGTGGTATTCGCAGCTGGCGCTTCAATACGGATAATCTCAGCATTGCCGCCATCTGCGGCTACCTCAAACGATGTACCCCGCACGGTTAGCACTTGTGTACTATCGCTACTTTCAACAGTAGCAAATATGTTGCCCGCATAAATAGGGCGAACGTAAGTAGCGGGCGCTGTAATTTGAATAACATCAGACAACATTGCTACATCCAGCAAAGCCGCGACGCGTGGCAATACGCTTTTGCTCAAAGCCGTATGTCCACCCAAGATAACTTTGTATTCTGGTGCTAGCTTAATAAGAACAGCAGAGACATCTTCTGCAAGCGGATGACTAAAATGCGCAGCTTCTACCTTAATCACACGCGCTACATTGCTAATACTTGCCGCCTCTTTCGCAACAACATCCGCATGTTCAGCTGCAACCAGAATGTGAATGGGCAATTGCCAAACAGCGGCGGCAGTAACTGCCTGACGCGTAGATTGCTTAAGTTGCTTGCCGTCATGTTCGGCTAAAATCAATATGCTCATGGCAATACCTTCTCAATGCGGAGTTTCTCGACAAGCTCAGCAACGCTGGCAACTAGAACACCAGGTTTACGCACTGGTGGCTCAGCGACTTTAGTTTGCTTGAGTCGTGGGCTGAAATCTATACCCAGCTCGCTTGCAACAATCGTTTCAATTGGTTTTTTCTTTGCCATCATCAGGTTTGGCAGCTTGAGAAAGCGCGGTTCATTCAAACGTAGATCAGAGGTAACGACGGCAGGCAACTTGATGCTGACGGTTTCATTGCCTGTATCCACTTCACGTGTCACTTCAATCTCGCCATCTTTTATATTGATTGCGGAAGCAAACGTACTCTGGCCAGTGCCTAATAAGGCAGAAAGCATTTGCCCTGTCTGGCCTGAGTCATCATCAATCGCCTGCTTGCCGAGAAGAATCAGGTCTGGCTGTTCTTTTTCAACAATCGCTTTTAACAGCTTCGCAACACCAAGCGGTTGCAATGCTGCATCTGTTTGTATCAACACAGCACGGTCTGCACCCATTGCAAGAGCGTGGCGCAGAGTATCTTTACTGTTTTCAGCGCCGATTGAAACTGCGATGATTTCTTTCACGATACCGCGTTCTTTCAGGCGCACAGCCTCTTCCACCGCAATTTCATCGAATGGGTTAATGCCCATCTTGTTGCCAGTAATATCAACATCTGAACCATCCTGCTTGATGCGCGGCATGATGTTGTAATCCAGCACATGCTTGACCGCTACTAAAACCTTCATATTCCAGCCCTTAAATTCTTTTATGCTAACTATTTTGTTAACCGCACATTTTACATTGGCATTACAATATCCATTAAATGGATTATTTAAATAATATATATCTAAATAATAGATAACTGCTCATGCGACACACACTCAAACAGCTAGAGGTATTCATTGCCGTTGCGCGCATGGATAACGTGTCTCGAGCAGCAGAAGCCCTGTCGCTCTCTCAATCCGCCACCAGTACAGCATTGGCCGAGCTCGAAAAGCAATTCGATTGCCAGCTATTTGACCGCATAGGCAAAACCCTTAAGCTCAACGAGCTAGGCCGCAGCCTGTTGCCAAAGGCAACAACATTACTGGATCAGGCTTCTGAAATCGAGAGTATGCTGCAGGGCAAGGCCACTTTAGGTCTGCTAAAAGTAGGCGCAACGCTTACGGTAGGAAACTACATCGCCACATCGCTGATTGGTTCATTTATGAAACAACACCAGGATTGCCAGATTCAACTACGCGTACAAAACACCAGCGTGATTTTACAACAAATTGCCCACTATGACCTAGATTTAGGCTTGATTGAGGGCAATTGCCAGCACCCTGATCTTGTCGCAGAACCATGGATGGATGATGAACTTGTTGTGTTCTGCGCACCCAATCATCCACTCGCACTTAAAACCAAGATTTCAATGGACGATTTACTCGCTGAAACCTGGGTGCTGCGTGAGCCAGGTTCTGGCACACGAGAGACTTTTGACCATGCTTTTCACCATCATCTATCCGCCCTTAATATCAGGCTGGTACTTGAACATACAGAGGCGATCAAAGGTGCGGTAGAATCTGGCCTCGGCATCGGCTGCATATCAAGGCTTGCACTGCGCGATTATTTACAGCGTGGGAATCTGGTAGCAATCGCTACGCCCTGGCTTGATTTGCAGCGGCAATTTATGTTTGTATGGCACAAGAAAAAGTATCAAACTGCCAGTATGCAGGCGTTCCTGGCTCACTGCAAATTACAGACATCCGACGTTAGCCATACCAACCAAATACAGTAATCTTTATTATTTAAGAGATCAACATGCAACGCGATGTGATGGAATATGACGTATTGATTGTAGGCGCTGGGCCTGCGGGCTTATCAGCAGCCATCAAACTCAAGCAACTAGCGCTTGAAGCAAACCGGGAAATCAGTATTTGCATACTGGAAAAAGGCAGCGAAGTCGGCGCGCATATACTATCTGGCGCCGTCATAGACCCAATTGCGCTGAACGAATTAATCCCTGACTGGAAAGAAAAAGGCGCGCCTTTAAATACCCAGGTCCAGGAAGATCGTTTTCTAATCCTCAGTAAAAAGAACAGCTGGAAGATTCCAGAGTTTCTGTTGCCACCACTGATGAGTAATCACGGTAATTACATCATCAGCCTAGGCAATCTATGCCGCTGGCTGGGTGAACAAGCCGAGGCATTGGGCGTAGAAATTTACCCAGGGTTCAGCGGTTTTGAAATACTTTACAACGAAGATGGCGCAGTCAAAGGAATAGTGACTGGCGACATGGGCATAGGTCGTGATGGTCATGAAAAACCAGGCTTCGCACCAGGCATGGAATTGCATGCCAAATACACACTCATCGCCGAAGGCACTCGCGGATCGCTCACCAAACAACTAGAAGCAAAATTCAACTTGCGTGCCGATGCTGAACCCCAGAAATACGGTCTGGGCTTCAAGGAAATCTGGCAGCTCACACCAGAGAAACACCAAGCAGGCCTGGTCATGCATTCACAAGGCTGGCCGTTAGATAACTCCACTGGCGGCGGCTCTTTTGTTTACCACCTTGAAAACAATATGGCCGCTGTTGGGTTTGTCGTACATTTAAACTACAGCAATCCATATTTGAGTCCGTTTGGTGAATTCCAAAAATTCAAATCACACCCAACCATAAGTACCATGTTGAAGGATGCAAAGCGTATTTCCTACGGCGCACGCACGATCAATGAAGGTGGTCTACAATCGCTGCCAAAACTGGTATTTGCTGGTGGCGCACTGATTGGTTGCTCGGCTGGGTTAGTGAACCTACCCCGCATTAAAGGCAGCCATAACGCCATGAAATCTGGCATGTTGGCTGCAGAAGCGGCTTTTGAGGCATTGAAAGAAAGTAGGCAACACGACGAACTTAGCAACTACCCTGAAAAATTACGTGCCTCATGGATATGGCAAGATCTTGACCAGGTTCGCAATATCAAACCTGCCCTATCAAAATACGGCAATCTGCTCGGCAGTATTTATGGTGGTATTGAGATGTGGCTGCAAGCCTTTGAAATCCGATTACCGTGGACACTTAACCATGGCAAAGCAGATAACGAAACATTAAAACCAGCATCTGCTAGCCAAAGGATTGCATATCCAAAGCCTGACAACTCCATCACCTTCGACCGTTTGTCATCCATATTTCTATCAAATGTACAGCACGAAGAAGACCAACCCTGCCACTTAAAGCTCAAAGACAGCGCAATACCGATTAACATCAATCTGGCTTTATATGATGCCCCTGAGCAACGTTATTGCCCTGCTGGCGTATATGAAATTATTGGTGATTCAGGTAACGAACGCTTACAGATCAATGCGCCGAACTGCATTCATTGCAAGGCTTGTGATATTAAAGACCCTACGCAGAATATCAACTGGCAACCACCTGAAGGCGGCGGCGGGCCAAATTATATTGGGATGTAATGCTGAGCCTTGGGTTTAGGTTGGGGTAACTGAAATAGTGCGCTGCTTGAAACTCTGACTTACAAACCTACATTGAACGTTTTTTATTATTCAGGCTGGCATCAGAAGTCGCCTTTTTCTTTGCGGCCTGCTCTGCAGCTACTTGCTGGGCAGCTTGCTCTGCATCTTTTCTTTCTTGCTCTTGACGCTGACGTTCCGCGATTTTGGTCTGCAGCGCCTCGAGCTCTTCTAAAGTAATTACGCCGTCATTATTAGTATCAATATCACTGAAATGGCGCAGTATTTGGGGCATGAACTGCTCTGCCTCATCACGAGAAATCACATTGTTATTATCCATATCTGCAGCTTGAAAACGTGCCTTCAAGCGATCATGCATGATGCGGCGGCGCTCTTCAATCTGCACATGGGCAGGGTCAACCGTGCGGGAGTACTCGTTAATATCGTTGCGTAGCTTGATACTATCTTCAATACTGATCAGGCTTTTAGTAGGCCTTGCATAGAGGCTATTATCTTGATTAGCCAAATCACCAGGCTTTGCGACCTGCTCATCTGAATTTTGATTGGCATTTTGTAAAGGTGCAGCAATGAGCGGCTTGATGGCCATAGGTGCGGCCATGCCACACAAAAGGATACACAAAGTCAGTAAGGCGTTTTTGGGAAATATCTGAAGATATCTGGCAATCAGCATCAACTATTTGGCCTAAAAGGACACTAGACTAGCGTTTGCCACCAAGCAGAACTCGGTGTCTGAAATTAAAGCGTCAACAATTTTAGCTGTGTGGGCTAATGTATTCATCATGTGGCTTATGTCTTTGTCGCTAATATGAAGGTTAGGACTCTTTTTTGAAATCGACAGTTCTCAAAAAAACAAATTTTTCTTGCCAAGTTTCTAGCTAAAAATGCTGGCTAGCACTTGGAATGTACTCAGTAAGACGCGCAATAATGCCCCATCTATGTAAATCGAATGTTTCACAAATGCCTGTGATTGTAAAAATTTGTAACAAAGACACAGAGGCATTACTATCCGTATAATGATGTTATGAAAATTTGTTAATATTCATGCACTATGACTAAGTTAAATTAAGAACTTACCTTTCAACTATCAGGTTCATCACAAAAAAAACATCATGCAAGAAACTGTAAAAAAAATATTGATGGTCGATGACGATCTTCGGATGCGTGAGCTGCTCCAGCGCTACTTGGGTGAACAAGGCTTTAGCGTAAAAGCGGTGTCTGATTCTACGGAGATGAATGCCGCGCTGCTGCAGGAACACATTGATATTCTTGTGCTTGATTTGATGTTGCCGGGTGAAGATGGTTTGGCGATTTGCCGCCGTTTACGTTCTGCGGGTAACACCATGCCGATTATCATGCTCACCGCGCGTGGTGATGAAGTAGATAGAATCATCGGGCTTGAGATGGGCGCAGACGATTATCTGCCAAAACCGTTTAATCCGCGTGAGTTGCTGGCACGCATAAACTCCGTAATGCGTAGGCAAGAGCGCAATCTGCCAGCAGCGCCTAGTCGCCAAACTGAAACTGTAACTTTTGGTGACCTAGTCTTTGATTTATCAACTCGCACACTACATAAAAATGGCGAGCCAATTACCATCACCAGTGGTGAGTACGCTTTACTTAAGGTGTTTGTAGATCATCCAAGACAACCATTATCACGTGATCGCCTGATGCAACTTGCGCGTGGACGCGAACTTGATGTGTTTGACCGCAGTATTGACGTGCAAGTATCTCGGTTAAGAAGACTAATAGAAGCTGACCCAGCGCATCCACGTTACTTACAAACCATGTGGGGCTTTGGTTATGTATTCATCCCAGATGGCGAAGCTATCAAAGGATAATAGTTAGCAAAGGCGAGCCCTGGATTTGCTCGCCAAGAGTTTTAATTCAGCTCGTTTCAGAGCTTAGATTTTTGTCACCGTCATATAAAGCCAACTAAATTGAGTCTAGTCCCGCGCACACTGCTAGGCAGGGCCATGTTGCTGATTGCCATCGTCATGGTCATCGGCCAGTTGGTCTCAATCAGACTATTCGATTACTTTGAGCGTGAACCCCGCGCCCTTGCCGCAGCACTTCAAGCAATCACCGTCGTCAACTACACCAAAGCCTCATTACTTGCCGCGCATGAAGATCGCCGACTAGCATTGCTCTCAGAAATGTCAGGCAAAGAAGGTGTGCGCATCTACGCAGCTGATTTACTTGAAGAAATCGAGCCACTTCCTAAAGACCCGTTTACCAAGCTGATTGTTGAAAAAATCAAAGAAAAACTGGGCGCAGATACCATTGTTGCCATTAATCACTTTGGTGTGGCTGGGCTATGGGTCAGCTTTAGCATAGGCCAAGATGATTTTTGGGTCGTGATTCCACGCATTCAGGTCGAGCGGCCTTTCCCATGGCAATGGCTGGGATGGGGCGCAATCGTTATTTTGCTGTCGCTCGCAAGCGCATTCCTGATTGCCGAACGCATCAATCGCCCACTCAATTTACTGGTAAAAGCGGCAGACCGCCTGCGCATGGGCGAACAACCACCACCATTGCCTGAAGAGGGCTTGGACGAATTACGTGCAGTGAATCACGCTTTTAACCAAATGTCAGAGGCGCTCACAAGATTAGATGCAGAGCGCACCTTGCTGCTAGCAGGTATCTCACATGACTTGCGCACGCCACTTGCCAGACTGAGGCTTGCGGTTGAAATGTTGCCTGATGAGCAATCGGGTAGCTTAAGAGATGGCATGGTGCAAGACATCACCGATATGGACAACATCATTCACCAGTTCCTCGATTTTGTAAGGGGTATCGAAGGCGAACCCACGCAGATGATAGACATCAATTCGTTACTCAAATCGATTTATGAACGACATATTCGGGCAGGGCGCAACCTGGTGCTCAAGCTCTCCCCTACGCATCTTATCCCGCTACGCCCATTAGCCATGCAACGACTACTCAATAACCTGATCGATAACGCGTTTGCCTATAGCAAAGGTGAAGTCACAGTCACCACAACCATTACCGCAGGCTCAATTATTTTGAGTGTATTGGATAAAGGCCCAGGCATTCCAGAGTCGCAAATGCAACGCTTGTTACGCCCGTTTGAACGCCTAGATACGGCACGCGGCAACGAGGGTGGCAGTGGTTTGGGGCTTGCCATTGCAAACCGCATAGCTAGGCTGCACAAAGGTGAGTTATCGCTGAAAAACAGGCCTGAAGGCGGGCTAGAAGCTAGCTTGGCCTTGCCGATACATGTTTAAGCTAAATTTAAAATCGCCTAACCCTTAGGCTCAAACCAAGCCAGCTTCTCACGTAATTGCACCACTTCACCCACAATCGTCAGGCAAGGCGGTTTCATTTCAGCATCCGCCACTTTGTCAGCCAGGGTAGCTAAATTGGCAGTAACCACACGTTGTTTCTGAGTTGTCCCTTGCTGAATAACGGCTGCTGGCATAGTAGGTGGCAATCCATGCGCAATCAGTTGGCGGCAAATCTCGGCCAAGCCTACCAAGCCCATGTAAATCACTACCGTCTGCTTCGGCCGCACCAATGCAGGCCAATCCAACTCAACCGTGCCATCTTTCAAATGCCCTGTAGTGAAGATACAAGATTGTGCGTAGTCTCTATGCGTGAGCGGAATCCCCGCGTAGCTTGAAACACCATTTGCTGCAGTAATGCCAGGCACCACCTGAAATGGCACACCATTTTCCATCAGTGTTTCGATCTCTTCGCCACCGCGCCCAAAAATAAAGGGATCGCCACCTTTAAGCCGTAGAACACGCTTGCCTTCTTTAGCTAACCTTACTAACAGTTCGTTAATTTCATCCTGCGGTAGCGTATGTTGATCACGGGCTTTACCCACATAAATAAGCTCGGCATCTCGACGCACCAACTCCATGACTTCTTTACTCACCAGCTTGTCATAGACGCAAACATCGGATTGCTGCATCAAACGCAAAGCGCGGAAAGTTAGCAAATCTGGGTCTCCTGGGCCACCGCCTACGAGATAAACTTCTCCATGACTTGTCTCCGCTTGGTCGCTATCTATCAACTCACTCAATGCCGTTCGTGCTGCAGGCTCCTGACCCGATAGCACCAACTCGGCAATATTACTTTGGAAAATATTTTCCCAGAAAATCCGTCGTGATTGGCTTGTTGAAAATCGTTGTTTTACACGATAACGAAAATCTGCAGCCAAGGCAGACAAACGGCCATAAGTAGCAGGGATTAAGGCTTCAATTTTGGCGCGTATCATGCGCGCCAAAACGGGCGAAGCACCGCCGCTAGAAATCGCAATTAGGATAGGTGAGCGATCTACAATCGAAGGGCTGGTGAAGGTACATAACTCGGGCGCATCCACCACATTCACAGGAATATTGCGCGCTTTTGCCGCAATAGAAACGGCCAGATTAGTCGCCTCATCGTCTGTAGCAGCAATCACTAGCATCGCACCATCAAGTTGTTCTGGGGAGAAAAGTGCTTGGGTATAACTGATCTTTCCTGCAGCAAGCATATCAGCGAGCTCATGGCCTAACTCAGGTGAAATGAGCTCTACAGCGGCATCCGCCTTCAACAACATCATGACTTTACGCGTAGCGACTTCTCCGCCGCCAATGACCATACAGCGGCGCCCTGCAATTTTCATAAATATGGGGAGTGAATGCATGGTGCTATTTTAACTCTGTATGGCGTAGCAGGATGCTACTGATTGTGTCCGCGATATTCTCTTGGAGAACAGCCAAACTGTTGTTTGAAAAAACGGCTGAAATGCGAAATATCGTTAAACCCCCAGCGATAAGCAATATCCGATATACGCTGGCCAGCCAAATTACTTCCCTGAAGCTCCTTTCGGCAGTGTTCGGCCCGTCGTTGCCAGATATAGCGCATCAGCGAAGTATCTTCGTCTTTGAACAACTCATTGATATAGCGTGAAGACAAGCCAACGCCATGCGCTATTGCTTCTGCACTTAAACTGGAGTCAGAAAGCTTGAGCTCGACATACGCCTTGATGCTGGTTAACGAGGTGGAACGGCTGCGCGATAACTGGTAATTGCTCGGTCGCACGGATGTTATTGCCCTGGTGATTAGATCCAGTGACTGCGCTGAAAGTGCAGTCAAATCAGGTATAGCGAATTGTTCAATATTGGTGGCAACTGAACGGACAAAACTACTGGCTACTTCACCAAGACCTGCATTGCCAGGGATGCGCATTGCGGTGCAACTTTCCACTCCTGCCAGCCGATTCCTCAAGGTAGTACGGGGGATAGAAACAATCAGCTTGCTGAAACTCTGTGGGCAATAGATGCGGTGCGGACGGGTGGCATCGTAGATGGTCATGTCGCCAGGCTGCAGAAATACCTCTCGACCGCCTTGCTCCAGCTGATAAGCACCATCAAGCAAGATGACGGCAAAGTAAGCATCTTGGCTGCTAAGTGGTGAAGTATGCGACAACCGTTCAATGGTGATGCCACTAGAGCGAATAACGGAGACCTGCAGGTTTCCCCAAGGATAGATAGTCATTTCATTCAGCAAGCCGCCATTGCTGGGTGGCGTAATCAGCACATTTGCGTATTGCTTGCCTATGACTTCATGCAACCATTCATGGCGATACGGGGCTGCCACGTTTTCCGTAGATAGCCTGAGTGGTTTAATCGGCTCTGGGATATTGGCTGTCAGCATTGAGCGATTCATTGTGCACCTTGTTATGCCTTTATTTATGGATTCTCAAGAGGATTCTCCTTGTTGTAAATAGCACGACCTCCGTTTCAGTCAAGTTTATGTTCCGTTTTGTGCATTTATTTAAAAATGACTACTGAACATAATAACCGCATAACTAAATAATGATTTTGAGGATGAAACTATGCAGGACTCAAGACACGCAGGTAATATTGTGCTGATTCGCGGTGCCAGTTTATGGATACTGATGGCGCTGTTACTTGCTTGGTGCATGGTGGGCATCAATTTCGGCGTGACACCGTTGAAGCTGATATTTGCTGGGAAATTCACCCGTTTATTGCAGGCACATATCGACTTTCTGCTGATGAGCGCTCTTATACTGGGCTTTTATGCAGCAAAAGTACCACTGCCGTGGACTGTACGCTGGACGATGGTCACTGGCGCTTTTACTAACTCCAGCCTATTTCTGCTGATGGCGATTTTCCCTGTGCTGGATAGCCCAAATGTTCCGCCACCGCTGGCATTTCAGATTTACCTGTTCGCCAGCCTGATTACGACAAGCTATGGATTTGGCAAAGCATCAGCAATAGTTCTGCGCTCCACCTTAAAACGCAGCGATTAAAGACTGAAAGGTTATCCTATTTCTTCTTTTTTGCAGAGGCGTTAATCAGCATTACGGCAGCGCTTTTCGCCCTTTTAGCGGCACCGATGCCAGGGCTTAAGCGTTCTACCAGCGCTGCGCCTTCAAAAATAATAGTGAGCTGTTGACCCAGAGTTTCCGGCTCTTTAATACCCGCCTCTTTCGCCATCTGTGACAGATAGTTTTGCAGCTCCAATGATAGCTCGGCTGAATATTGATTGATTGGATGTTGAGGATCAGGAAACTCAACTGATGCGATGTGAAAAGGCAGGCCGTGAAATTCTGGTGTCAGAATCCATTGTTCCACCAACTCGCAAAGTTCAATCAACACATCAGTCGAGTTCGCTCTTTTAAAACTTAAATTAGAATTCAGCCATTCATAAAATCGATCTGATTTACCCCTGAGATAAGCCGTAATCAACAGGTTTTTACTAGGGAAATATTTGTACAGCGTAGCCTTGGCAATGCCAGATTCAGCAATGATAGTGTCAACGCCAGAGGCATTGATCCCCCTGGATTCAAATAAGTTGGTGGCAGTAAAAAGTATTTTTTCACGCATGTTCATGTGTATCTCCTCATGTTCTCGATGACTACAAACTCATAGTGGTGCGTACATCAATTTTTGTGGGTATAGACAATGTACGTGGCTCAGCGCCAGCTTCAGGTTTTCAACATTGCTTACATCAACCGTGCCGTCATTGATAAATGCAAGATACGCTTCGCGTTGCTCAATTGGCAGCATTGCGACTTGTGGCAACTGACAACTACCATCTTTCATCGTGTTATAGATAGTCAATAACACACTCAAGGTAGCTGGCCCAGCCAAGCCTATGCTGGCTGATTCTGACGAATTATTCAGTGCTGCGACCATCCCCACATCATTGGGCTTTGGCTTAAAGAACAAGAAACCGCTGATAGCAACTACCAGCAGCATTGAAGCCGCAGCCAGCCACAAAACAGGAGATTTTTTCTCTGGCGCTAAAAAATTATGTATCGATTGATGCACTAGCTTCCAGGCATCATCTGAGTGAGCTTGCGTTTGCATCTGGATTGCACCGATGAATAAAAAAAGGATTTGATCCGAAATTACATCGGGATTTTTTCCCAATGTAATTTCCACCTCACTGTGTATGATTTCCTTAAGGATATTCACATCGTCAATCGATAGCTCTTTTATTTCTGAGACAGCAACACTGCCGTTTTGTCGCTGTTTATTCCAATCGCTAAGCAGGCTGGAAAGCGCCAGCAGACGTGCTTGGGGCGTAGCTCCTTGCTGCAGGATTTTTTCATTGGATTGTAACCAGCTAGCTAAGTCTGTAGTCATCTCGATTAATCTTATTGTTTTGAGTCATCACACAATTGTTATAAAAATTTGCTTGCACGCTCAGGAATTATTCAAGTACACTAAAAATAAATGAACAGACCTGTCTGCATATTACCGTAATCAATTGCAGACTTCAATCTGAAATTAAATCACGACACTGGCTTTAATTTCGGTTCAATTTAAACGTTACTCTAGTTAGGGAATGATATGGATATTGCAACTACCGATGTTCAACTAGCTGACTGGCGCGCCCATGTACTGACGCTGGAAAACGAAGTCAAGAAAGTGATTGTAGGCCAAGATAAAGCCATACACCTGATGAATATTGCCATCTTTGCCCGCGGCCATGTGTTGCTTGAAGGCGGTGTTGGGGTTGGTAAAACCACGCTGCTACAATCGATAGCCCGCGGCATTGGCGGTGCTTATGAGCGGATTGAAGGCACTGTTGACTTGATGCCCAATGATCTGGTTTACCACACCTTTCTAGGCCCAGATGGTCGTCCGCAGATTGATGAAGGCCCGCTGCTACGCGCTGGTGAAAATCTCTCAGTATTCTTTTTCAACGAAATCAATCGCGCACGTCCGCAAGTGCATGCACTCATGCTGCGAGTGATGGCAGAACGCAGCCTGCATGCGTTTAAGAAAGAATATCGCCTGCCGCACATGGTGGTGTTCGCCGATAGAAACCAGGTTGAAAAGAATGAAACGTTTGAGATTCCATCAGCCGCCCGCGACCGCTTCATGATGGAAATCGGCATTGATATTCCAGCCGACCGCGAGCTGAGAAAATCGCTAATGTTCAATACCAAGTTCCAGCATGCCGAGGCGCTGACTAAACAAGTGCAATCCAATGTGCTTCAATTTGACCAGCTCAATGCCTTCTCCGACCTCTTGCAAAGCCATATCAAATCCACCGACACGGTAGAGGAATATGCGCTGGATTTATGGGAAGCCACGCAGAACCCAGCCAAGTTCGGCATCAAGCTGGACAGTGTTGATATCGAACGCCTGATTCAAGCTGGCGCAAGCCCACGCGGCATGGGCATGTTGCTGAAAGCCGCCCGTGTGCATGCCTGGTTGATGAATCGCGAGAATCTCTACCCTGAAGACATCCACGCCGTATTCCACGAAATCATCGCTCATCGCCTGGTATTTAACTCGATGTACGAGAACCGCAGAACCGCACTGGCACGTGAATTAACCACGCAAATCTTGAGTACCGTGGCTGTTCCGGCGAAGCATTAATTCCCATGTTTCCCTCATACGCCAAGCCGTTCACTTACCAGATTCCCTGGAAATCCAATAGCTACCACTTTGGAGACCACAGAGGGACGCAACGTGGATTAGGCTATGAATATCGCGGCAATGTGCCTCTGGTGGATTATCCCGATGCACGCCGCATGGACTTGCGGCAGACGCTTACTGATCCTTATGAGCAGGTACAGGTCAAGCTGTTCAATCAGGACAACACTACGCCAATATTTGCGGTTTGCGATTTATCCAGTTCCATGCAGTTCAGCGGCCAGCAGCGCAAGCTGAATACCGTAATGCAGGTGGCAGCATCCATTGCATCATCCGCTTATGAAGCTGGCGATGTCTTCAGCTTTATTGCTTACGATCAACATGTATTGGAAGACCTGACCCTGCCCTTGAGCCTGCATGTGCATCAGGCATTTGAGATTATCGCTGCGCTCGAATCTCATAAGAAAATGAATATCGGCGCTGAGGGTATTTTACAAGTACCGCAATACCTCAGCCAAAGCAAAGGATTGGTGTTCTGGGTATCTGATTTCCACATGCCACTGGCGCTGATTGAGCAGGCAATGAATATGATGTCGCAGCACCAGATCGTTCCAGTCGTTCTTTGGGATGAAAAGGAATATGCGAGGTTACCCAAGTTCGGCTTCGGCAACCTGGTTGACCCAGAAACTGGCCTTAACCGTAGTATTTTTTTCCGCGAATCAATCCGCGCCAAATTCATCGCCGCTTTTGAAGCCAGAAAGCAAGCACTGGAACATTTATTCCTAAAATTCGACAGTCCTGCGCTTTATCTGAATGCTGAATTCAAGCCAGAAACTATGACCCACTATTTTGAGCAATACATGAGCCTATGAAAAACTTGATGATTAAACTCTTTATTCTTACTGGCCTCAGCCTGCTGAATACCAGCTTGCAAGCACAGGAAGAATCTCCTATTAGCACGCTTAAAATCAGCAATCCTTCACATTCAATAGGTATCCATATCGGCGACATATTACACAGGCAGATTGAGCTTGTTGCCAGTCAGCCTTACCAGCTTTCGCCTAACTCACTACCCACGAAGGGCAGCAATAACAATGGTATTGAGCTAGCAGAGATCAAGGTGAGCAATAGTAAAAGCGGCGATAAAACCCTATACAAAATAGATCTGACTTATCAGGTGTTTGCTCACTCAACAGCGCCAACCGCCATGCAACTACCAATAGAAAGCTTTGCCTTTAGCGGGGGCAGTGCCGCCCTCTCAATTAACCTTCCCGTATGGCGCTTCTGGTTTGCACCATTGGTAGCAGGCACAATTGATATTGCCAAACAGAATCTACAGCCGCAGCAAAAGCCAACGCTGGTTGATGCAAACCAACACCAGACCAGGTTTGCACTGTTTGTAGCCTGCCTGTTGATAGCGGCGGTCGGGCTTGTTTATATCAATGCTGATAAACGCTGGCTGCCTTATATGGGCGGTGCGTTTGCTCAGGCTTATCGCCAACTCAAGCGTGCCACGAAAACCAAAGCCAATTCGAAAAATGCGCTGTTGCATCTGCATGAGGCATTCAACAAAGTCTATGGTGCGAGCCTGTTCTCGACAGATATTGATCGCTTCATCGCCAAACATCCGCAATATGCCAGCCTAAAAAAAGACATAGAAGCCTTTTTCGACAGCTCGAATAAATCCCTATTCACTGAGCAGAAAAATGACCAGGCCTCGTATCTGCAGCAGCTACTTACCTTCAGCAAGCAATTAAGAGATTGTGAGCGAGGCGTCTGATGAGCTTTATTAACCCTTGGGCGCTTTTATTGCTGCCTATCGCCTATATACCGTTCTGGCTCAAAAGCCATCAGGGGCAGATGTATTCATGGAATGAGATGATTCCTGAAGATGTGTTCTCTGATCGTTTCAACCTTGCCATCAAGATCATCACATCTTTACTGCTGGCTAGTATCGTATTCGCCATAGCCGCACCTCATGGACCCGACCAAAATGTAATGAAAGTCGGCAAAGGCGCACAGACGGTGATGGTGATAGACCGTAGCGTCAGTATGGATCACCCATTCGCTGGCGACAGCACCAGTGGGCGTGCCGCTGAAATCAAGTCGGCCGCAGCAAGACGCCTGATTACAAAATTCATCGATTCCCGCCCGGATGACATGATGGGGGTAGTGGCTTTCACCAACTCGGCGCTTTATGGCATCAAGATTACGCCGAATCGCGATGCTATCCATTCGGCCATCAATGCTGCCACCAGTTCTGGTATCAACCAGACCAATATTGGCGCTGGCATTACCGAAGCAGTGGTGCTGTTCGATAATATCCAGAGCTCGGGCTCAAGGGCAATCATTTTGCTATCAGATGGCGCCGGCAAATTGAGCCCCAGAGTCAAAGTCAGAATCCAGGAAGAACTGACCAAGAAACACCTCAACCTTTACTGGATTGTGCTGCGCGAACCGGACGATGTCAGCATTTTCTCCAAGAACGAATACGCCGAAGGCATGGCTCCAGCCGCGGTTGAGCTTGACCTGTTTTTTAAATCGCTGAAGATCAAGTACAAGGCTTACGAGGCTGATAATCCAACTGCCTTACAATCTGCGATTCAGGACATTGATGCACGCGAAAAGAACCTGATTCAGTACAGCGTGGCCATCCCCGGTCATGACTATTCACGCGACCTGATTGTGTTCGCATTGCTCTGCAGCATATTCATATTAATCATCAAAAATCTAAGGGTGCATTCATGGGAAGCCGCATAAAACAGAAAAATATAGTATTGGCACTGCTGCTGGCTATCGGCATCACTGGATCAGCTTATGAAGCTTATCAATTGCGAAAAATCGAAGGTATCAATCATGCATTGCAACAAGGCCAACTGATCAGTGGTGACGCTTACCCTATGCAGCAGAAGTTTACTGCGGCTTACCAGTTAGGTCTGCACGAAGATTTCAAGCACGCGGTACAGACTTATAGCCAGTTACTGGAAACCGGCCTATCACAGAGTGACCAAGCCAAGATTCAGTTCAATATCGGCAATAATCTCTTTCAGTCTGGCCTTAATCGCCGTATTAATGATGACGGCACACTGAAAGATGAAGCGCGTTACGATTTTTCACAGGCCAAAGTGGCCTACCAGCAAGCGTTACGCCTTAATCCAGATTCGCGATTGGCAAAGTTTAATCTCAGCCTGCTACTTTCATTACTGCCAGAAAATATGGTCAATGCCAAGAAAGAACAATCTGGCATGGAGCTCAGCAATATTCCAGTAGGCCTGCCATGAAAAAAGTATTGGCTTTCCTGCAGGATAACTACGAAGCAGCGCTCTACTTAGGCGCAGTATTGCTGTTATTGTTGGCGATCTTCAAACCGCAGATACAGCTTCGTCAGGAAGTGCATAACTACCTGTTGCTGGCTGATGTTTCGCAGAGTATGAATGCGGAAGATGTGCGAATAAATAAACAGAATGTCAGCCGCATGGCCTATACCCGTCAGTTGATGAAGAAAATCGTGGAGACTTCCCCCTGTGGCACCTATATCAGCCTCGGCGTCTTCGCAGCCGAAGATGTCGCTTTGCTATTCATGCCACTGGAAGTCTGTGCTAATTATGATGTTATCAATGATTCCATCGACCACTTAGAATGGCGTATGGGCTGGCGCGGCAATAGCCGTTTAAGTTTTGGCGTAAAGGCCGCCAGTACGGTATTCGATTCCTTGAATGCACCAGCGCAATTACTGTTCTTCACCGATGGTGATGAAGCACCCAAGGTCAATGCCATCAACAAGCTCGACTTAAGCGGGGTGCAAATCGGCAAGAACGTCACTTTTGTCGGCATCGGCGGTCATGAGCCTGTACCAATTCCACGCTATAACTCGAATGACAAATGGGTAGGTTACTGGTCATCCGACGCCAAGGAAAACTCTGCTGGCGCAGTAGGCGTGACTTATAGCGATACCAGCAAAGACGACCCAGACCCTGTCGTTGCCTATGCCGAATATGATCGCTATCTATCGCAACTGGATGACGAATATCTCAAGTCATTGGCAACTGAGATTGGCGGTCAATACATAGAAGGTGCTGATAAGCCTGATTTCTACAACTACGTCCAACAGCAGAAGCCAGCCGCCAGTTTTGTCACGGCTTATTCCGTACGCTGGCTATTCCTCTTACTCGCAGCGGCTTTGATTGTTTTAACTTATGTACCGAATATACTTTTTAGGTATGCTTTTATGAGAAAAACTGGAGCTTGATTCAATACACAGAATCAGCTGCCTAACGTCACAGCCAAGCAAGGACAATTGGCAATTACATGCAGCTAAGCTACAATTGATACTTAGCATTCTGTTTTAAAAGATATTTTGCACCCTTACCCGCACTGCCCTAATCTAAACATCCATCTGCGCCCTCACTTCATGGCTTTAATCTAGCCATGAGCACTGATCATAAAATCGACGATTTAGTTGTCAAGTTAGGTACCGGCAAAACAGCACCCAAGAAAGTCTTTATCAAGACTTTTGGCTGCCAGATGAATGAGTATGACTCCTCCCGCATGATGGATATGCTGCATGCCACCGATGGTATGGAGACTACCGAGAACGTGGAAGATGCAGATGTGATACTGCTCAATACCTGCTCGGTGCGCGAAAAAGCGCAAGAAAAAGTGTTTAGCCACCTTGGCCGTTTTATTCCATTAAAGCAGAACAAACCTGGCTTGGTCATCGGCGTAGGTGGCTGTGTCGCTAGCCAGGAAGGCGCGAACATTATCGCTCGTGCCCCTTATGTGGATGTCGTCTTTGGGCCACAGACTCTTCATCGCCTGCCAGAGATGATCAAGACCAAACAATCCACTGGCATTTCACAAGTAGATATCAGTTTTCCTGAAGTGGAGAAGTTTGACCACCTGCCACCACCACGTGTTGAAGGTGCAGCGGCATTTCTTTCCATCATGGAAGGTTGCAGCAAATATTGTACGTTCTGCGTGGTGCCTTATACCCGTGGCGATGAGGTTTCACGGCCGTTCCAGGATATATTAATCGAAGCCGCTCAACTGGCTGCTCAAGGCGTGAAGGAAATCACACTACTCGGCCAGAATGTAAACGCCTATCGAAGTGAAACGCCAGATGGCGACGAAGCTGACTTGGCATTGCTGATTGAATATATTGCTGAAATTGAGGCTATTGAGCGCATCCGCTTCACTACATCGCATCCGAATGAAATGAGCGCAGCACTGATTGATTGCTTTGCGCATACGCCCAAGCTGGTGTCGCATCTGCATCTGCCAGTACAAGCCGGCTCTGATCGTGTACTCATGGCCATGAAGCGCAATTACACGGTGCTGCAATACAAATCAACCATACGCAAACTGCGTGCAGTCAGGCCAGACATTTCCATCACATCTGATTTTATCGTAGGCTTTCCTGGCGAAACTGATGCTGATTTTGAGGCTACGATGAAACTGGTTGAGGATGTTGGGTTTGATTTGAGCTACAGCTTTTTATACAGCCCTCGCCCTGGCACGCCGGCTTCGTACTTATCTGACGACACGCCAGATGAGGTCAAGCTAGCGCGACTCAATCGCCTGCAAGGGGCTAACGAAGCACAAGTCAAAAAAATCAGCGAGTCCATGATAGGCAGCACCCAGCGGGTACTAGTGCAACATGTATCAAGCAAGGATGCCAACGAGCTGGCTGGCCGCACCGAGAATAACCGCATTGTCTATTTCGCTGGTGATCAAAAACTGATCGGCCAATTTGCAAACGTCAGCATTACTGAAGCCCGCAGCCACAGCCTGCGCGGCACATTGGCTGAATAAAGCTTATGGAAATCACCTTAAAACCTGCAGATAACAATCGCCTAGCGAATCTCTGCGGTGCGCTGGATGAAAACCTGAAGCAGATCGAAGATGCGCTGGATGTAGGTATTGCTCGACGTGGTGCGCATTTCCGCCTATCTGGTGATACGCAAAACATGCGGCTTGCCTCCCAGTTACTGGAAAGCTTCTACGCACGCTCGAAAAAACCGATCAGTCTGGAAGAAGTTCAACTAGGCCTAGTGGAACTGGATAAACTCAACCCCGATGAAATCATCAGCACCAGCATGCCTGTGCTAATGACACGCCGCCAGGATTTGCATGGACGCACTCCGCGCCAAGTAAGCTATCTGCAACAAGTACAGGATTTTGACATTACCTTTGGCATTGGGCCTGCAGGTACAGGCAAAACTTATCTAGCTGTTGCCAGCGCGGTAGATGCATTGACACGTGATCTGGTCAAAAAAATTGTGCTTGTGCGCCCCGCGGTTGAAGCTGGTGAACGACTTGGATTTCTCCCTGGTGATTTATCGCAAAAGGTAGACCCATACCTGCGTCCACTCTACGATGCGCTTTATGATCTGGCTGGCTACGACACTGTAAACAAGATGTTTGAACGCGGCGCGATTGAAGTTGCCCCGTTGGCTTATATGCGTGGCCGCACACTGAACCAGAGTTTTATCATTCTGGACGAAGCACAAAATACCACGCCTGAACAGATGAAGATGTTTCTCACGCGCATCGGCTTTGGCACCAAGGCAGTGATCACGGGTGATGTGACGCAAATTGACTTGGGTCGCGGCCAAAAAAGTGGCCTGATTGAGGCGCAAAAAATATTGAAAGATGTGCGTGGAATTGCCTTTACACACTTCCTTTCTGCCGACGTTGTACGTCATCCATTAGTGCAAAAAATCATCAATGCATATGAACAGTACGATGCTGAAAAGCATGCGCAACCGCACGATAATGGCCGCGTCTAAATTTGCATCAAGGGTTTTAGCCCTATTCCCCGCTTTCATGATTTTGGTATCTTGCGGGTCTCCGCCAAAAGGCGAAGAGCAAATGGCCAAATATTTAAGCGCACCTCTAGCGTATGAAGCGCTTGCAGATATGATTAAAAATGATGCGAAGGAATTCAAATCACTTACACCATCCTATGGATGCACAGTAGTAGGAAGCGATAATATTGGAAGTTACTGGTATTCCTCGGCGGCAGGTGACTGGTCTAGTACCCAATTGCAAGAAACAAAACAAACGCTTTCCGAAGTTTTGAATAAGGTAGGTATGACCAGTTCCCGTTATAGAGAATACGTGACACTTTTTGAAAAAACTGGCTCGGAACGAGTTACTTATTGTCCACAAGAGATGGCTAATGCTGGGGTTCACATATTAGTTTACCGATCGGGGACTATGATGGGTGGCTGGGGCGCGGCTATCAATAAACGTGATGACGGCAATATTCCCGAAGACCGAAATACAAACTGTTGCAGTACAAAAAACATCAAAATTCGCGATAACTGGTATCTCAGTTTAGATATTGAGTCATAAATGCCGCAACTAAACTTAACCGTACAAAATATAAGCGTTACATCACAAATCCCAAGTGAAGCTGATTTTAAAAAATGGGTGAAAGCTACAATCCGTGTGGATACAGAGGCGACAATACGCATTGTCGATGAAGCAGAAGGCCGCGAATTGAATAAAGCTTATCGCGGCAAAGATTACGCGACCAATGTGCTCACTTTTCCACTGTCCGAAGAACCGCATTTAATCGGCGATATTGTCATTTGCGCGCCAGTAGTGGCATCAGAAGCCGCCAGCCAGAATAAAGCACTGAAGGCGCATTTTGCGCATTTGACTGTGCATGGGGTATTACACCTGCACGGGTACGACCACGAAATAGACGCCCAAGCCGAACTAATGGAAAGTATAGAAACTGAAATTGTCATGAAACTTGGCTATCCTGACCCTTATTTGGCTGACAATAGCCTGAGCGAGAACACCTGAAATGGCTGAAGCCGAAAAATCCCCCTGGCTAGAACGCCTGAGCCACTTCCTGCTGCGAGAGCCAGAAGATCGCGAACAACTCATCGAGCTACTACACAGCTCATTTGAAAAAAACCTACTGGATGCAGATGCGCTGGCAATGATAGAAGGCGTGCTACAAGTCTCCGAGTTGCAAGTGCGTGACGTGATGATTCCGCGTTCACAAATGGACGTGATCGACATTACCGACCCACCAGAAAAATTCATCCCTTTTGTGATCGAAACAGCACACTCGCGTTTCCCTGTGATTGATGATGACAAGAACCACGTCATCGGCATATTGCTTGCCAAAGATTTACTGCGCTATTACGCAGGCGAAGAGTTTGAAGTGCGCGACATGTTGCGCCCTGCCGTATTTATCCCAGAATCAAAACGTTTGAATGTGCTGCTCAAGGATTTTCGTAATAACCGCAACCATATTGCCATCGTGGTAGACGAATATGGCGGTGTCGCTGGCATGTTGACGATTGAAGACGTGCTGGAACAGATTGTGGGCGATATTGAAGACGAATATGACTTTGATGAAACTGAAGACAATATCATTCGTGACGATCAAGGCCGCTACCGCGTCAAAGCACTGACTGAGATTGCCGACTTCAATGAAGCTCTGAATACTGAATTCAGCGATGAAGAGTTTTCCACCATTGGCGGCTTGGTCGTCAATAAATTTGGCCACCTGCCCAAACGTGGCGAAGAGATTAGTATAGATAAACTCAAATTCAGCGTGCTCCGCGCCGATAGCAGGCGCTTACATTCCATGCTGGTTGAAGTGCCTGATGAAGACATTTCCACCCCTGAAGATTAAGCGCATATAATGGATGAAGTAGCATAGGGCAAGGCCTCTGGAACTATTCCTAAATGCCTTACTCTCAATTATAGATTTGTTTACATCAACTTATTTGATTGGGGAGTGCAGCTTATGAAACCGTTATTACTAGCCTTATTTATTGCGTTGTCTGGCACTGCGATTGCCGATGCCAGCGAACCTTCTTCTAGCAGCAAAATCCCCACCGTAGAAAAAGAATTTGTTGATGCCATGACCGCAGGCGTTGAGAAAGCCAAGATTGTTGCGCAATTTGGTGAGCCAGCGAAGAAAGATGATATTGAAGATGCTGGCAAAGTGGTTGCCTCAATTTGGCAATATCACAACATCAACACAACACCAGAAGGCAAAACCTACGAAACCACGGAGCTTGATTTTATAGATGACAAAGTTGTGATGGTGGTCTTCATGAACCATGATGGTACTGACCAGCCAACGTCTAAATCTGTGCCGATTGAGCCACAAGCCGAACCAGCATTGCCAGCATTCACCCCACAAATCTAACAGGGTGTTTAGCTAAAAATAAAAAAGGCGGATTAACCGCCTTTTTTATTTGGTCAAACTAATGAGCATGAGCAGTTATTTTTTTAGTGAATCACGAATCTCACGCAACAAGAGCACATCTTCCGGAGTTGCTGGTGCTGGGCCTGCATCAATTTTCAATCGCTGAATGGTGCGAATCAACATGAATACCGCGAAAGCAACAATCGTGAAACTCACTAATGAATTCACGAACAGGCCGTAATTCAAGGTAACAGCGCCAGCAGCCTTGGCAGCGGCGACTGAAGCATAAGGGCCTGCAACGGTTGCGCTTTCTTTCAGCACAATAAACAGGTTACTAAAATCCACATTACCTAGCACCATACCGATTGGAGGCATGATGATGTCATCCACTAATGACTTCACAATCGTGCCGAATGAGGCACCGATGATAATACCCACAGCCATATCCACTACATTGCCGCGCATGGCAAACGCTTTAAATTCTTTAAACATAACTCCTCCAAAATTAATCGAACATCAATCTGAAACACAGCAAGCTTATCGCAATCGCTATAATGCGCAAAGACTGTTGGCCTATTTATACTGGCTATGGAGATATTTTTGCAACTACCTTTTTTAAAATCAAACAATAGCGCGCTGTCCCTGAGCTGCTTTATCGCGCTGTTACTAGGTTGTATCTCAATTGCTGGCTACGCGCCGTTTTACCTTTTTCCTATTACGCCATTGGCGCTCGCTGGCCTTTTTTACTTAATTAACAAAACCAGCTCACCCAAACAAGCGGCCTTAGTCACCTATAGCTTTAGCCTCGGATTCTTTTGCACGGGTGTCTCCTGGATTTACGTAAGCCTGCATGACTTTGGTGGCATGCCATTCTGGATGGCTGGTTTTGCCACCTTCACTTTTTGTGCTTTTCTCGCCTTATTTCCCACAATAGGTGGTTGGCTCAGTAAGAAAACGAAGCATGTGCTGATCGCCGCCCCTATATTCTGGATATTGGCTGAATGGGTTCGTAGCTGGATATTTACTGGTTTCCCTTGGCTTAATGTAGGCTACTCACAAGTGCCCCACAGCCCCTTGGCTGGCTTTGCGCCTATCGTTGGTGCTTACGGCTTATCGCTGGTTACGGCTCTATCTGCCAGCCTCTTATTAATACTACTTAATAAAAACACCCGCAAAAAAGCCGCGCTGGCATTGCTCGTATTATGGGTGAGCGGTGGTTTGCTCAAATTAGTGCCGTGGACTCAACCCAGCGGCGAGCCCATCAGCGTGGCCCTGCTGCAAGGCAACATCGCGCAAGACATCAAATGGGATGCTGCTCAAGTTCAGCGTACGCTAGACCAGTATTATTCACTAGCCACACAATCTAGTGCAAAACTGATCGTGATGCCTGAAACTGCTCTCCCCATGCTCATCAACGAAGTACCGCCCAACTATCTTGAGTTACTAAAGACCCATGCTCAGAATAATCAGGGTGACATGCTCATCGGTGCTGTTGAGTATGAAAACGAGCAGTATTACAACAGCATGCTGAGTTATGGTTCAGAGCAAACGCAAAGTTACCGCAAGTTTCACCTAGTGCCTTTTGGCGAGTTCATTCCCTTAAAACAGGTTTTTGGCTGGATATACCGTGACTGGCTGAATATTCCGCTCACCGATTTATCGCGCGGAGACAGTCACCCGCAGCCAATGAATATCGCTGGGCAAAAAATCGCCGTGGATATTTGCTACGAAGATGTATTTGGCGAAGAAATCATCCATCAGCTACCAGCAGCCACATTACTAGTGAATGCCAGCAATGACGCCTGGTATGGCCAATCGCTGGCCTCTTACCAGCATTTGCAGATGTCACAAATGCGCGCAATGGAGACTGGCCGCATGATGTTGCGGGCCACGAATACAGGTGCAACAGCTATTATTAACCGCGATGGCAGCATTGTTGCAACCCTACCCCATTTCACCACCGGCACACTGCAAGGCCAAGCCCAAGGCTATATCGGCACCACGCCTTATGTGCGATTCGGCAACTGGCCGACTTTAATCGTTTTATTCCTGTCGGTTGCCCTTTTGTGGGGTCGTAAAAAGAAGTAAAATCAAGCCCTTTGTACATTCCAACGCAATCGCTTGCAATACAAAAATCAAGGCAAGCAGATAAGCTGAATAGTAGGTTTACCGAGGTAGCATGCTGACATTTCAACAAATCATTCTCACCCTGCAACAATATTGGGATAAACAAGGCTGCACGCTGCTTCAACCATACGACATGGAAGTCGGTGCCGGCACTTCACATACAGCCACATTCCTGCGCGCCATCGGCCCAGAACCCTGGAAAGCTGCCTACGTGCAACCTAGCCGCCGTCCAAAGGATGGTCGCTATGGTGAAAACCCCAATCGCTTGCAGCATTACTATCAATTTCAGGTTGTATTGAAACCAGCGCCAGCCAATATTCTCGAGCTATATCTGGGTTCTCTGGAAGCCTTGGGCTTTGACCTTAAGCAGAACGATATCCGCTTTGTGGAAGACGACTGGGAAAACCCAACACTAGGCGCTTGGGGTCTGGGCTGGGAAGTCTGGCTAAACGGTATGGAAGTCACCCAATTTACCTACTTCCAGCAAGTTGGCGGCATTGATTGCAAGCCAATCACAGGCGAAATCACCTATGGTCTGGAACGTCTGGCCATGTATCTGCAAGGTGTGGATAACGTCTATGACCTCACCTACTCATCGCATAAAAATAGCGTGGTGAAATACGGCGATGTCTTCCTGCAAAATGAAAAAGAACAATCGGCCTATAATTTCGAGCATAGCGATGTTGAATTCCTGCTCGGCGCTTTTGGCAGCCATGAGAAAGAAGCCCTGTACCTGATGGAACAGAAATTGGCACTACCCGCTTATGAACAAGTATTGAAAGCAGCCCACACCTTCAACCTGCTGGATGCTCGCGGCGCAATTTCGGTTACCGAGCGAGCCGCTTACATAGGCCGCATCCGCAACATGGCAAGGTCAGTAGCTGCCAGCTATTTGGACAGCCGCGCCCGACTTGGCTTCCCCATGGCACCTAAAGCCTGGGCAGATGAAGTATTGGCACAGATTGAAAAGAAGGCCGCAGTATGAGTACCAAGAACCTATTAGTCGAATTATTCGTAGAAGAACTACCTCCGAAAGCATTGAGGAAACTGGGTGAAGCCTTTTCTTCCGTACTATTTGAAACACTTAAATCCCAAGGCCTGACTGCGGATGACTCTAAAGTCACCGCCTATGCCTCACCGCGCCGCTTGGCTGCACATATTACGCAAGTGCCTGCACAGGCTGCTGATAAAGCGCTCTCGCAAAAGCTAATGCCAGTAACAGTAGGTTTTGATGCTGCTGGCAATGCCACCCCCGCCCTTCTGAAAAGGCTTGCGGCATTGGGCACTGACGAATCTGCGCTCCCCAAGCTGAAACGTGAAAACGATGGCAAGGCCGAATCATTGTTTCTGGATATCGTGCAAACCGGCGCGCAACTGTCTGAAGGCCTGCAAAAAGCACTAGATGAAACATTAGCAAAACTACCTATCCCCAAAGTCATGACCTATCAACTCGCTGATGGCTGGAGCAACGTCAATTTCGTGCGCCCCGCACATGGCTTGGTAGCGCTGCATGGTAGCGATGTAGTCGCAATCAATATACTCGGCCTACAGGCAGGCAATACGACTCACGGCCACCGCTTTGAAGCTAAAGTAGAAACCATAACGCTGAAAGATGCCGACAGCTACAGCGAGCAACTCAAGACCGAAGGCGCAGTGATTGCCAGTTTTGACGAGCGCCGCGACGAAATTGTGCGCCAACTGAATGCAGCAGCCGCAAAAGAAAACCTGAAACCGATTGACGATGAGGCCCTGCTGGACGAAGTAACCGCCCTAGTAGAACGCCCGAATGTATTACTCGGACAGTTTGAAGCCGTATATCTGGAAGTACCACAGGAATGTCTGATTCTGACCATGAAGGCTAACCAGAAATACTTTCCGTTGCTGGATACCAACAACAAGCTCACCAATAAATTCTTAATCGTTTCCAATATCAGCCCAGCGGATCCAAGTGCTGTCATTGGCGGTAATGAACGTGTGGTACGACCACGCTTAGCGGATGCTAAATTCTTCTTTGACCAAGATAGGAAAAAGACGCTGGAATCACGTGTGGCTGGACTTGATAAAGTGGTTTATCACAACAAATTAGGTACTCAAGGTGAAAGAACTGAGCGAGTACGTACCATTGCAAAAGCTATCGGACAGAAACTTGGTGGAGACCTCTTAGCTGGTAAAGCTGACAAAGCCGCTCAATTAGCAAAAGTTGATTTGTTAACCGATATGGTAGGTGAATTTCCAGAACTGCAAGGCATTATGGGCCGCTACTACGCCCAATATGAGAATATATCTGACGATATTGCTTATGCTATTGAAGACCACTATAAGCCACGATTTTCAGGCGATGAATTGCCAAGAAATGAAGTTGGGATTTGTGTTGCCTTAGCTGACAAATTGGAAACTCTCATAGGAATGTTTGGAATTGGGAATACTCCAACAGGAGATAAAGATCCGTTTGCACTAAGACGACATGCTTTAGGTGTAATCCGCATCTTAGTTGAAAAGAACTTACCTCTAGATATAATTTCATTAATAGTCGAAGCAGTAGTAATTGCTGAGCTACCAAGCCCTAGTGAATTAGGGGTGTTTATTTATGACAGATTAGCTATCTCTTTCAGAGAAAAAGGTTATACCGCACAAGAGGTTGATGCCGTGCTGACACTAAAACCACCATACCTAGGCGATATTCCGAAACGACTAGACGCTGTAAGAGCATTTGCTGAACTGCCGGAGGCAAGCTCTTTAGCATCAGCAAATAAACGCGTAAGCAATATACTGAAAAAAGCAGAAATTTTAATTGAGGTTAATATTAGTAACTCTCTATTAAAAGAAGCCGCTGAAATTAGGTTGAATCAAGCATTAGTTAGCGTAAAACTAAAAGCTGATGCAGCGTTTGAAGAAGGGGATTACGCCGCCTCATTACAATCATTAGCTACATTAAAAGATCCTGTAGATTCTTTCTTTGACGATGTAATGGTGAACTCAGATGACCCCGCCATCAAAGCTAATCGTCTTGCTTTACTCAAGCAGTTACACGAAGCCATGAACCGCGTTGCCGACCTATCCAAGTTGGCAAGCTAGCAGTTGGAACATCTAGGAAACCCATGAAACTCGTTATCCTCGACCGTGATGGTGTGATCAACAAAGATAGCAGCCAGTTCATCAAGACGCCTGATGAATGGATTCCTATTCCAGGCAGCTTGGAAGCGATTGCATTGCTGAACCAACATGGGTACCGCATAGCACTGGCGACCAATCAATCGGGCATTGGTCGAGGTCTGTTTGACATGGCTGCGCTCAACAGTATCCACGACAAGATGTATCGTGCATTGGTGCAAGTCGGCGGGCGTATTGATGCGTTGTTCTATTGCCCGCATGCGGCTGAGGCTAAATGCGAATGCCGCAAGCCTAAATCTGGCATGGTGGATGAAATCGCACGGCGTTTTGGTGTTGATATCAAAGGCGTACCGAGCGTGGGCGATTCGCTGCGTGATCTTCAAGCAAGCGTAGCGCGAGGTGCACAGCCGATATTGGTGCTGACTGGCAAAGGCGAAACTACACTTGCGGCTGGTGGTTTGCCAGATAACACTTGGGTCTGTGCTAACTTGGCAGAAGCTGCGCAACGGATCATTGCGGAAGAGGACTAAGCACCTGAATATGCTGTGGCTACGGTCTTTTTTATTTACGCTAGGCATGTGGATAGTCACACCCATCTTTGCCTGTATTGCCATCCTGACTTTCCCGCTTCCCCCGATCACGCGCTACCGTATCATTAGTGGATGGGCGCTCTCTATGCTTTGGTGGCTGCGAGTTACCTGCGGCATTCGCTACCGCGTCATTGGTCGAGAAAATATCCCCACAGAACCCAGCATCATCTTATGCAAGCATCAGTCCGCTTGGGAAACACTGGCGCTACAACAGATATTTCCACCACAAGTTTGGGTGCTTAAGCGCGAGCTGCTCTGGCTGCCTTTCTTTGGCTGGGGTTTAGCAATGACTTCACCCATTGCGATTCAGCGCAGCGCTGGGCGTGAAGCATTGAAACAGATGGTGTCACAAGGTAAAGACCGCCTAAAAAAAGGCTTCTTTGTGGTGATATTCCCTGAAGGCACGCGTGTATCCCCCGGTGAAAAAGGCAAATATCATATCGGCGGCGCTTGGCTTGCTACCCATACCCAAACACAAGTAACGCCCGTTGCGCACAATGCAGGCGAATTCTGGGGCAAGAATGCGTTTGTCAAAAAACCAGGCTTGATTACATTGAGTATAGGCAAGCCAATCGCGACAACAGGCTTAAAACCTGATGCACTCAATCAGCAAGTAGAGTCATGGATTGAGCAAGAAATGCTGAGACTTCCCCAACTATGACCACCAATGCCATTTTGCTAGAAGATGGCAGCACGATTGCCTACACCTTAAAGCGCACTAGCAGACGCCGTAGCATAGGCCTGCGAATCAGCAGTGACGGCCTGATTGTCTCAGCACCACCACGCATCACCCTGCACGAGCTAAATGCTTTGCTGCAATCCAAAACGCCGTGGATACAGCAAAAACTTGCTGAGCAAGAAGCTAAAACCCTGCCAGAGATTGCTTGGGAAAACGGCCAAAAATTATTATTGCTTGGCAACCCGATATCGCTATATCTTGCCGCCGATGCTAAAAATCGGGCCATTGAGTTTGATGGTGCAACATTGGATGTGCGCTTACGTACTCCCGATGATAGTGATGTCATCAGGCGGAAAGTGGTGCAATGGTATAAGCAGCAAGCCTTGGCTGACTTTACGCGGCGCACTGCTCTGTTAGCCCAGAAACTGGGAGTAGAAATGCCACCCGTCATGCTCTCCAGCGCCCGTAGCCGTTGGGGTAGCTGCAATTCACGTGGTGAGATACGCCTGAATTGGCGCCTGATACAGGCACATCCATTGATCATTCATTATGTAGTTGCGCACGAACTGGCGCATCTGAAAGAAATGAACCACAGCCCAAGATTTTGGGCGATTGTGGAAAAACTCTGCCCTGATTATAAAAAAATAACGGCTGATCTTAAGCTTGTTTCCAACCAGCTACATGCAATGGCGTAAGCAACATAAAGCCTTAAGCCGTTTCAACATTCACCAGCCGCAAGGCATTCAGCACCACAATCAAAGAACTTACCGACATGCCAATCGCCGCCATCCATGGCGATAAGTAGCCTGCCGCGGCAAATGGTAGTGCCACCAAGTTATAGGTGATTGCCCAGATAAAGTTCTGCCGAATAATGCGCATGGCAAAACGGCTGGTGACCACGGCATGCTCGATCTCGTGTAAGTTCTCTGTGAGCAACACCACATCGGCCGCAGCCTGTGCCATCTGGGTGCCACTGCCCATCGCAATAGAGACTTGCGCACCAGCCAGCACAGGGGCATCGTTAATGCCATCGCCTACCATCGCAACGATCTCACCATTAGCTTGCAAGGTTTGCAGCGCGAGCAGTTTTTGTTCAGGCGACATGCCAGCCTGCCATTGGTTTATCTTGAGCGTAGCAGCATGGTGGGCAACAGCTTCAGTGGCATCGCCACTCAGCATGGTGACGTTTAAGGCCTTATCCTTTAAGCCTTTAACCAGATCAGCGGCTTGTGGCCTGAGCGTATCTGCGATGACAAAAGCCGCCAATACTTGTTCTTGATCGCTAAGCCAGATGACCGTTGCCCCTGGTGGATACGTCATCACATCAAGCTGATGCACTGCTGTAAGTTGCGAATGCAATCTTACATTGCCGATGGCATAGCGTTTGCCATCTATGGTACCAAGCAGGCCTTGCCCTGCGATGTTGGATCTATCAGTCACAGTCACAAGTCGCTGATTTTTCTCGGCTTGTGAGAAATGGTCTAGAAAGCTATGAGCAATTGGGTGCTCTGATGCCTGCTCAAGACTCGCCGCGATTTCCAGGCAATGTTCTTGGCTAGCATCGCCAAAAGTAATGGTCTGTACCAACACTGGCCGCCCTATCGTCAGCGTGCCTGTTTTATCAAAAACAAAATGGGTGACTTTAGCTAGGGTTTCAAGCGCATGACCGCGAGTCAGCAAAACGCCATGTTTAATCAAGTGCGAGCCTGCCGCTGCAAAAGCGGCGGGTGCGGCAAGCGACAATGCGCAGGGGCAACTCACCACCAGCACAGTAAGGACGATCTCAACAATTCGGCTTGGGTCTAAGTGCCACCAAACAAGGGCGACTATGGCTACGACCACCAACAAAGCATAAGTAAAATAGGCGGCTACTTTTTCGGCGGTTTGTGCCATTAATGGCTTTTGCGATTGGGCGCGGTCTAATAGGCGGGATATGCCAGCCAGCATCGTGTTTTCACCGATACCCGTGACTTTTATCACGAGTGGATTCTGGTAATTGATACTTCCTGTATAAACAATACTGCCTGGGAATTTAGCCAATGGACGGCTTTCGCCTGTGAGCAGTGATTCATCCGCACTGCTTTCACCTTCTGCAACGATGCCATCTGCTGCAATGGTTTCACCCGGTCTGGCAAGTATCAAATCACCGATTTTAAGGTCAACAACGGGCACGATATTCTGCAAGTCACCTTCTATACGAGTTGCCATTGCCGGGGCTAAACGCAGCAGGTTTTCGGCAGCTTCTATCGATTTTTCACGAGCGTTACGCTCAAGATAACGCGTGGCGAGTAGAAAGAAAATCAGCATGGTCAGCGTATCAAAATAGACGGAACCATGACCTTGCAGTGTTGCCCAGATACTGCCCAGAAACCCTGTAAACAAGCCTAATGTAATCGGCACATCCATACCAAGACGGCCACTAGTCAGTCCTTGCCATGCTGATTTGTAGAAAGGCCAAGCCGCATAGGTCATAGCAGGGATGCTTAGTACCAAACTAAACCAACGCAATATGGCGGCAGTAGCGGGTTCCAAGCCTTGCGCCTTACCTGCATACAATGCAACCGCAATCATCATGACCTGACCTGCCGTTAGCCCAGCGACAGCTAAACGCCTGAAATCCGCTTTGCGCTGCTTTTGCCGCAATGCATCTTGCTGCTGCGCACTGAATGGATGTGCGTGATAGCCCAGTTTACGAATCTCGGCCAGAATCTGGCTCAGCTTGATCTCACGCTCATCCCACGTAATACGGGCACGTTGCGAGGCGTAGTTGAAAGTAACCTCGCGCACCCCTTTGAGTTGTTTCAAATGCCGTTCGTTGAGCCAAATGCAGGCCGCGCAGGTAATACCCTCAAGTATCAGGGCGGCTTCTTTGATATCTCGGTTTTGTTCAGCGCTGTTAAGCACAAAACTTTTTTGCACTTCTGGATGGTCGTACAAAGCCAGTTGGCGTAGCTCGTCAGGCACGAGTTCTTCGGCTGTTTTCGGAAGTTCGGTGCGGTAGTTGTAGTAATCCTGCAAACCATTGGCGACGATAGACTCTGCAACTGCCTCACAGCCATGGCAGCACATTGCGCGCTGCTGGTTGAAGATACTTACCTTGAAACTTACACCTGCAGGAATGGGCAAACCGCAGTGATAACATTGGGTGTTACTTGTAGCTTCGATGACCATGCTTTTGCTGACCTTTGGGTTTCAGCCTAATGATCATCTACATACAGTGACTGCCGTTTGACGAAGTCATCTTCACCCTTATGGATATAAAGCTCGGTGATCCAACGGCCCTCCGCAACCAATTCCAGGTTGACTTGATATACACCAGGCTCAGCCTCTTTCAGTACCAGCTTCTGGTCATCAAAGCTGTTGGCCATGCGCCAGAACGCCAAAGTAACTTCTGCATTTTGCACAGGTTGCTTCTTGGCATCCAATACATGCACAAATACGGTATGCGGAACTTTGCTTTTAAGCTTGTCGATTCCAGTCAAGCTGACTTGCCAGCCAAGCTGCTTCTGTTGCTCCATTTGGTCAAGGTGCGGCGCATAAAGCTGATTGCGGTCATGTGGAATCACACCAGGAAAGGCTGTGTGGACTTGCTCGTTATCAGGATTGGGCAAAAACATGGTAGTAAACCAGTTCGGTAGGCCACGGGTAGAAATTGACAGGAACGTGATATTGAGCAGGACCAGTGTAATAAAGAAACCAATAATCAGTCTGGGCCCCCAATGCATGGTTTGCTGCTTGCGCTGCATTCCGCCAAAGACAATCAGCAGCCCTGCATTTGCCAGATACAAGGCAAAGTGAATCGCCATGACATCACCACCAGCCCAGTGCTGGTCTGCGTAATATAGATAGGCCAAGAACGGCAACAAGCCACTTAAGATGCCCGCCCAGAAATTAGATAATCCAAGTGCGCGCGTTGTAAAGAATATAAACGCTGCAGCAAGTAATCCGCCGAACAGCGTTTCACTCATGGCGATTTGAGGGAGGAGCAACATATCAAGCTACTTTCTGTGAGGCGACACTATTGAGGCTAAGCGTTAGCTACTTTGGACTACTAAAATTAGTCTCGATCTTAATGGGTTCAGCACCTTGCGTTGCAGGCGTAATAATGAGATCAAACTCCTGGGTTTTTCTGGCAGCTTCAGGGCTTAAATTGATTTTAAGATTGAGCGTGAGATCTTTGGCGGCGCGGACTTTAATCGCTGGCAGGTTACCGAGATCAATGGCGGAATCAGGAATGCCCTCTGCACTAAGCGTGTATGTTTCTGCATGCTCGGTCTTGTTAACAATATGAATCTGATAACGGTTTCTGATATTGCCATCGGATAAAACGGTGTATAGAGGTTGGCGCACTTGCTGCACAGTGATTTCAGTTTGCGCACGTGTACCAATGTTGTAAAACAACAAGCCAGACATCAATAGTAAGGCGGCGGCGTAGCCCAACACTTTAAGCCGCATCCACTCCAGCTTTGGTTTTTTAGGGATAGGATTATTCAGGTTAGATTCTGAATCGTAGCGAATCAACCCACGTGGGTAACCCACAGAGTCCATAATATTGTTGCAAGCATCAATACATAAACCGCAAGAGATACACTGATATTGCAAACCATCGCGGATATCAATGCCTGTTGGACAAACCTGCACGCAAAAACCACAATCAATACAATCGCCATGCCCTTGCGCTTGCCGTTCTTCGTGGGTGCGTAAACCCACGATTGGGATAGTACGGCCTTTTTCACCCTCACCGCGGCGTGTGTCATAGCTTACTGCCAAGGTATCAGATTCGTACATCACCCCTTGAAAGCGCGCATAAGGGCAAGCCAGTGTGCAAATATGCTCACGCAGCAAACCAGCTGCGGCATAAGTCGTGATTGTGAGGGCTAGTACGGTGATATAGCCTGCATCTGCGGCATGGCCAGTAAAGAGGTCTCTAACAAATTGTGGGGCATGCGTGAAGTAGGCGGCAAAAGTAACGGCCGTCCAGAAAGAAATGGCAATCATCAGAAAGTGCGAGCCACCGACTTTGATGATTTTTTCCAAGTTCCATGGCTGTTTTTTCAGGCGAAGTCGTGCATTACGTTCGCCCTGAATGGTTTGCTCAATCAGAATGAATAAGTCTGTCCATAAGGTCTGGAAGCAGAAAAACCCACACCAAGCGCGACCTATCAGCCCTGTTGTAAAAAACAGTAAGGCGGCAGCAATGAACAAGAGCATGGCAAGCCAGAATATATCTTGCGGGTAAACAATCAGGTCAAAGATAAAAAACCGACGCGTAGCCAAATCAAACATGACTGCCTGATTATCACCACTGAACCTTGCCCAAGGCAGCCAAGGTAAAGAGAAATAAATGCTATACGCCAGCACCATCACGGCTGTTTTGAAATTACGAAATTTACCCTTAACTGATCGCGTCACCACAATCGGTATGGTTTTGTGTAGCAGTGTAGATTGCTTGGCTGAACCTGCTTGCATGGTTTGGCTAGTACGCTGACCCTGAGAATTTGATGTGTGTAAGTAAGACTAGTAGCAAAGCGAATCGTTGCTTGGCATTAATTGTTTAGCAGTTCCAGAAAGGATAAAGGCCCACTTTGAGCGAGCCTTTATCCGAAAGCAGCTTGATTTAGTTACCGCCGCCTAAACCGTCATGTACATATACGGTGAGTAACTTGATTTGTTCTGGGCTCAAACGTTGATTCCAGTTTGGCATCACACCTTTGGCAAGGCCGCCATAAATGACACCTTTTACATCGTTCAATTTAGCAGTCGCTTCTGTTTCACCTGGTACGTTGACCCATAACCAGATTTTATCTGTCAGGTTAGCAGAGCCCATGAGTTCTTTACCTTTACCTTCGGCACCATGGCAATAGTAGCAAGCGGCTGTTTCACTATGGAACAATACGTCACCTGCTTTTGCGGCGGCTTCGTCATGAGGCTCACCAGACATCAACAGTACATAGTTTGCAAGTTGGGTGATCTGCTCATCATTCAAGACTTCTTTGAATGGTGGCATGTAACCACGGCGGCCGCCTGTGATCGTAGTGTTGATCTGTTCATATTTGCCACCGTACTGCCAGTAATCATCAGTCAGATTAGGCGCGAACCCAATCTTGCCACCACCACCAGATTGATGGCACGCAGCACAATTGTCTGAGAACAGTGTTTTACCTGCGGAGTTTACGAACTGCATCAACTCAGCATCTTTAGACACGTCTGCATAGGATGTAGAAGCTACTTTATCAAAATACTGCTTCTGGAAAGCTTCTTGCTCGTTCATTTCATGCATTAGTTTGGAACGCATGTTCCAGTGGGTCGTTTTTTCAACCTCTTTGCCATCAACAGTTTTAGCTGTGTAAGTAATCGTGTTCAGGCCAGGAATACCCGTTGTGAAGTGTTTACCGATAGGCCATGCTGGATAAAGCATCCAGTAGATAATAGTAAATGCAAAGGTGATGTAAAAACCCCATATCCACCAAGTTGGTAGTGGGTTATTCAACTCCTGCAAATCACCATCCCAGGTGTGGCCTGTGGTCGTGGGGGTAAATTTCTTTTTGTCGCTCATTTTCTTCCTAACACGTGTTCTGATGTTTAGAACAGATTACTTATCATCGTCCAATGGGATATTTTTGTAGTCTTCAAGCTCTTGCCCACGCGATTTGCTTCCGTATAGATAAATCAATACGCCACAAAACATAGTAAAGAAAATCACCAACGAAACAGGCTTAGTGTTTTCAAACTTGGTAAACCACATTAAAAAGTCCATCATTTGATTCTCGACTCAGCTTTTAAATTGGCTAATTAGCGGAATTTCACAAAGTAGTCGTCATCATACTTCTTGAAATCTACCATGGTACCGAGCACTTGCAGGTAAGCGATCACTGCGTCCAACTCACTAACATTGCCTGCATTACTATCGTAATTACCAAGCTGCGCCTGTGTAACCAGATTTTTCTCTGCGTCAGCTATCACTAAAGTCTTGGCAACATCTTCACCAAACTCTTTTACGTTCTGCTCATACTCAGCTTTGCTTTCTGAATAAGGCACGCCCGTTGTACGCAGGGCTTTCATACGCAAAGTGATATCAGAGTAATCAAGATTATTTTTACCCAGCCAAGGGTAATTAGGCATGATGGATTGCGGCACTAATGAGCGAGGCGCAGTTAAATGCTGTGCATGCCACTCATTAGAATACTTGCCGCCTACACGCGCCAAATCTGGGCCTGTACGTTTTGAACCCCATTGAAACGGGTGATCATATTTAGACTCTGCAGCAAGTGAATAATGGCCATAGCGCAAAGCCTCATCACGGAAAGGACGGATCATTTGTGAGTGGCACAAGTAGCAGCCTTCACGCACATAGATATCGCGACCACGTAATTCCAACGGGCTGTAAGGGCGCACGCCTTCTACTTTTTCTACCGTTTCCTTGATAAAAAACAAGGGTACGATTTCAACCAGACCACCAGCACTGATCGCCAACATGGTCAGAATCAACAACAGACCCAGGTTGCGTTCAATATTATCGTGCTTCAATTTCATGTTAAGACTCCAGTATCCTTAATCTTTTTCAGGCATTAATGCGCTGATGCGGTAGCGTACTGCTGTGCATGCACTTCGGTGCTGCCTGCACGCATAGTTCTAAACATGTTGTAGCACATCACTAACATGCCTGCGAGGAACGATGCACCACCGATGGCACGCATCACATAATATGGGTGCGCACGGGCAACAGCTTCAACAAATGAATATTGCAAATTGCCAAAGTCATCAAAAGCACGCCACATGAGGCCTTGCATGATGCCTGAGATCCACATGGCAACGATGTAGAGCAAGATGCCGACTGTAGCCAACCAGAAATGCACATTGATCAGTTTTTGGCTATGCATAGGCGTATTCCACAAACGTGGTACCAAGTGGTACAAGCTGCCGAACGTAATCATGGCTACCCAACCTAGAGCGCCAGAGTGCACGTGACCGATAGTCCAGTCTGTGTAGTGTGAAAGCGCATTAACATCTTTTAGTGACATCATCGGGCCTTCAAACGTGGACATGCCGTAGAAAGACAGTGCAACAATCAGGAAACGCATGATAGGGTCAGTGCGCAATTTGTCCCAAGCACCAGACAAAGTCAGAATGCCGTTGATCATGCCACCCCATGAAGGTAGCAATAACATGATAGAGAATGTTGCAGCCAGGGTACCAGTCCAGTCAGGAATAGCAGTCCAGTGCAAGTGGTGAGCGCCAGCCCACATATATAGGAAAATAATCGCCCAGAAGTGCAGAACAGATAAGCGATATGAGTAAACAGGTTTGCCCGCTTGTTTAGGCACAAAGTAATACATCATGCCCAAGAATGCGGCGGTCAAGAAGAAACCAACAGCATTGTGGCCATACCACCACTGTGTCATGGCATCTTGTGCGCCCGAGAACAGGCTGTAAGACTTCATTGAGAACAGGCTGATAGGTATCGCTAGGTTATTAAATGTATGCAGTAAAGCTGTTGCTAGGATAAAGGCTAGGTAGAACCAGTTAGCAACGTAGATATGCGGTTGTTTACGCTTCATCAGGGTAGCAACGAATACAATCAGATATGTCACCCAAACCACTTCAATCAGAATATCGATCGGCCATTCCATTTCGGCATATTCACGACCTTGGCTGTAACCAAACATATTGCCGAGTGCCGCACAGACGATGACTGCTTGCCAGCCCCAGAACGTGAAGCTTGCCATGCCATCACTGAACAAGCGTGCCTGACAGGTACGCTGAACGACATAGTAAGAAGTAGCGAACAATGCACTACCACCAAAACCAAAAATCACTGAACCAGTATGTACAGGGCGCAAACGACCAAAAGTGATGTAGGGAATATCAAAATTCAGAAACGGGAATGCCAATTCAGAAGCAATATAAACACCAACAAACATGCCAATTGCACCCCAAACCAGGGTCATGATGGTGAATTTACGAATAATCTCGTAATTGTATTGCTCGCTGACTGCGCTACTAGAAACCGTAGCGCTTGAATCTTTAGCATTTAAATCGATGGTGCTGGGATTTGCGACGCTCGCCGTGGACATTACTATGTCTCCTAAACCAAAAACAATATCGGGAAAGTATGGATTATATTCTGTATCACCATGTCAGGACAATCAAAACCCTTACATCTATTAGCTTAAACATCGAAAAATAATAGCGTGAATTCACGCGTGCTTACTTGATCTACATCAAAGCAAGCTTTGTAAATCATGTGCGATATGCGCTGATTTTTCGCCAAACTGGATATATATCCTCACATTGCCATTTTTATCAAGCACATACGAACCCGCACTGTGATCAACCGTATAGTTTTTTTTGTCATCAGCTTTAGCGTAATAAGCCTTGAAGCTTTTTACTACTGCATCCAGTTGCTTGTCATCGCCCCGTAAACCAATAAATGTGGGGTTGAATGACGGCACATACTGTGCGAGCACTTCCTCCGTATCGCGTGCGGGATCAACCGTGACAAATAACACCTGCACTTGCTCGGCAGACGACCCCATCAATTTCAATGCATTAGCTAAATCTAGCAAGGTAGTTGGGCAAACATCTGGGCAGTGGGTATAACCGAAGTTTATGACCACTACTTTGCCTGCAAAGTTTTCTATTTTCTGTGGTTTTCCTTGGTGATCTATCAGGTTAAATGCTGGCTTGATTGCCGCAGCAGTAATATCAGTCCCGTAGAGCGCTGTATCGTCAGGGTTACGACTGCAAGCGACGCAAACTAAACAGATCAAACCGAGATATAAATAACGCCTCATGGCAACTCGCCTAATATTCACTAATAAAGATTTAAAATCGTAGCATGGAGCGACTGATGAAGATGAAATGAATCAGTGCCCTATCGCTAATTAAGTAGTTTTTACTATTTTAGCTGTTCAAATCTAATTCGCCTGTTCAAATATAGCCGCTTGCGTTTACAATTAAGGCTTTGCCTGATGGAGAAACAAGATGGCAATTGCCACCACAATGGCTGATCGCGATGGGGTTATCTGGTACGACGGTAAGATGGTCCCTTGGCGCGAAGCTACCACACATGTACTGACCCACACCCTGCATTACGGCATGGGCGTATTTGAGGGTGTGCGCGCTTACAAGACTGATAAAGGCACTGCGATCTTCCGCTTGCAAGAGCATACAGATCGCTTGTTCCGTTCAGCACACATTCTCGGTATGAAAATGCCTTTTGATAGGGCTACTGTCGCTGCTGCTCAAAAAGCGGCTGTGCGTGAAAACAACCTGGAATCAGCCTACATTCGCCCCATGGCTTTTTACGGTGCTGAAGCGATGGGGATTTCTGCGAAAACCTTATCGACGCACTTGATTGTTGGCGCTTGGAAATGGGGCGCTTACATGGGTGAAGATGCCCTTAAACACGGCATTCGCGTTAAGACATCGTCTTTCTCACGCCACCATGTCAATGTGACCATGTGTAAAGCCAAGGCTAACGGTAATTACATGAACTCCATTCTGGCGCATCAGGAAGCTGCTATTGATGGCTATGATGAAGCCTTGTTGTTGGATGTTGATGGTTTTGTTGCTGAAGGCTCAGGCGAGAATATATTCATCGTACGTAATGGCAAGCTCATCACCCCTGACCTTACTAGCGCACTGGAAGGTATTACTCGCGACACCATCGTACAACTGGCAGGTGAAATTGGTTTGCAAGTAGTTGAAAAACGCATCACGCGTGATGAAGTCTATTCGGCTGATGAGGCGTTCTTTACTGGTACCGCAGCTGAAGTCACCCCTATTCGCGAGTTGGATAATCGCAGCATCGGTGAAGGTAAGCGCGGACCAATCACAGAGCAATTGCAAACCATGTACTTTGATGCTGTGACTGGTAAATCAGCCAAGCATGCACACTGGTTGAGTCTGGTTTAAATAGGTAAATGTTGAACACGCAGGGGTAATGATGACGAATGAAACAGCAAAACAAACAGCCGTAATCGAAGTCAGCGCAAAAGATTTACCCCTGCATTGTCCAACTAACGAAGTGGCACTGTGGTGCTCACATCCGCGAGTTTTTCTGGATATGGCTGCCACAGGCAAAGCATCATGCCCTTATTGCGGAACGAAATATGCGTTAAAAGCGGGTGAAGTCATTTCGCATCATTGAAATAGATGTATCAATAAAAAAGGCGCATATGCGCCTTTTTTATTGCCTAAACATCAGCAATTAATTGCCATGTGCTTTGGGGCTGCTGCCAAAGCCTAGCGATGACTTGCTTGGCGTCTGGCGATTGACTGTTAGACCAAAAAGTTAAACTAGACTCATTAGATGAGGTGAGCAAGCCCTCTTCAGCCAAGCGTTTTTTTAATTGGCGCGCTACCGCCTCCCCTGTATCAATTAATGCAGCTTTGCCAGCGACAATTGATTCAATCTGCGTTTTAACAAATGGGTAATGGGTACAGCCGAGCACAATCACATCTGAATTAGCATCCAACAACGGCTGCAAGTAATTTCGAAGCAATGTGATGGTAGATGGAGCGTCAATCTCGCCACGCTCTATCGCCTCGACTAGGCCGTGACAAGCCTGTGTAACCACTTGTACGTGATGCCCGTAGTGTTCAAGTAAAGCAGCAAACTGTGCACTCTTAAGGGTTCCGCTGGTTGCCAGTACGCCTATGACACCAGTCTTTGTAATCGCCACTGCCGGCTTTACTGCCGGCTCCATACCGATAATCGGCAATTGATAATGCTGGCGTAAAGTAGCCACGGCGGCGGCAGTAGCAGTATTACAAGCAACCACGATGGCTTTCGCCCCTTCTGAAATCAAGAAATCAGTCAGGTAGCGAGCACGTTCAATAATGAATTCAGGAGATTGATTGCCATACGGCGCATAGTGCGAATCTGCGTAATAGGTCACGCTCTCGTCAGGCAACGCTTTGCGTATATGTTTGAGTACCGAAATGCCACCCACCCCTGAATCAAAAACACCAATAGGCGCGTTGTGATTGGTAGCAATTACTGTTGAAAAGTTTTCTTCTTGAATCACGATATGGGTTAAAGGCTTGTATTGATTTTATGAAAAACAGTTTAGCGTAAGTCGCCATCCATCACCATGAGCAAGGCTATCTAGTACGTTACAATATTGGATTAAACGGAGATGATGATGGGCAATCGATTAAGTAAAATTTATACTCGCACAGGTGACGACGGCACTACTGGTTTGGGTGATGGCACTCGTACGAATAAAGACAGTCTAAGAGTTGAAGCTATGGGCGATGTGGACGAACTCAATGCAGTCATCGGCATATTATTAACAGAGCCTGTTGGCGAGATTATTCAAAAAACCCTGACCCAAGTGCAACATGACCTTTTTGATATTGGTGGCGAGGTCTGCATACCAGGTTATATAAAACTCAAAGCAAGCCGCATTGATGCGCTTGAAAACACATTAGATACGCTCAATGACGAGCTAACTCCTCTTAAAGAATTCATATTGCCTGGTGGTACGCGCGGTGCTGCTTATTGTCACTTGGCACGCACTGTTTGCCGCCGTGCGGAAAGGCAACTGATTCGTTTGCAGAGGGAAGAAGAAGTTAGCCCAATTGCCTTGCAATACCTCAATCGCTTATCGGATTTACTCTTTGTGATTTGCAGAAGTATCAACCAACATGCGCAAGTCCCCGATGTGCTTTGGAAAAACGAAGCCTGAATATAGGCATTTCAAATGCATAATCCAACCAAGCAAATTAATGATGTTCTTGGATAGCATTAACCACCAACGATGAATTTTCACCTAGTGTGTTGCAAAAATGCTACACACTAGGTATCAACTTTCTTTCTCTTAGAAACCTACTTTTTACTACAACTCATCTCTGAAATGGCGCTATATAGCGCCATTTTTCGTCATAGCCTAATCATCAAACATCATAATTCTTTATTGTTATATACATATTTATAAATATTATTTTTAATTATTAATAAGCATTGCTAATCTTCGTCGTGTTTGAAATTTAACAATTGTCTGATTGCACAAAAACAGCGTACGTAGATAGAGAGATTGCACCATGCCGAATGAACAACAAGCCATAGTGAGCAGTGAAGTAGTTGAGGAAATATTGCGCGCCATCACACAGCTGCGCTTTGGTTCAATCGAAATCACAGTACATGAAGGTCGCGTTACACAAATTGAAAAGCGCGAAAAAGTACGCTTTCAGCAAGACAACTCACGTAATAAAAGCAACGTATCAAGCCTACTGTAAAAGCAGCGGCCAAATTCTAGAGTTAAAAAAATCAATGCGCTGACTGGACTACCAGATGCATCAATACTTTAAGGGGTTCAAGATGCAATTCAAATTAAAAACCATCACTTTTGCACTTATCGCAGGCGGCGTTTTACTTAATACAAATGTAGCACTCGCGGATGATGCTTCAGATTTACAAGCACTGAAGGAAACCATTCATGAGCTTGACCAAAAAATCAAGATACTCGAACGTAAAAACGAGCTCGCAGATGAGAAAGCCGTCGAAGATAAAAAAACTACACCTGTCATCAAAACAGGTTCTGAAGGTTTTGGCTTTCAGTCAGGTGATGGCAAAAATGCTATCTACTTAAATGGTCGCGTCCAAGCTGATTACCATGCCTACGGTAAATCAGATGCGCAAAATGCCGACTCTTTCGATTTACGTCGCGCCTACTTGACCATTCAAGGCAAGGTTAATGGCGACTATGACTTTAAAGTCACAGGTGATTTTGCTCAGCAGAATAATTTCACTCCCTCTGTCACCACAAGTTCCACCAAAACCATTTTGGATGAGGCCTATTTTGGCATCAACTGGTGGAAAGAGGCCAAATTTAGATTTGGTCAATTCAATATGCCTTTTGGTCTGGAAAACTACACTAGCGACCTCTTTAACGATTTCAGTGAGCGCGCTGTGACTGAAGCATTAACTCCGAGCAAGGAGCGCGGGGCCATGGTTCATGGGGTACCGATTGAAGGTACTTACTACGGCTTAGCGCTATCTACTGGCCGCGGCAAAAATGCCGACAATCTCGACACACAAGTAGATGGGCCAGAAGTCATTGGCCGTGGCATTATCAACCTTGCGAAATTTGCCAAACTTGATGACACCGTTATCCACCTTGGCGGCAGTTTCTCGCATGGCTACATATCTGGTAACCAGTCCACTAACAACAATACACTGACAACTAACAGCTTCTTGGTTGGACAAGGCAATGCCTCATCTAAGACTGAAGGAAATGGAATTACCTTTTTTACACCAACTGGGCTTGGCATCGGAGCGGGTAATGACATTGAAAGAACTCGCTTAGGTGCTGAAGCAGCCATAGCATATGGTCCAGTTAAGCTCCAATCTGAGTATGTCACGCATAACTACAGTGGTGTTTCAACCACAACTGGTTTTGTTGGTCCATTCGACAAAGATATCGATGCTTGGTATGTATCTGCCAATTGGTTGGTCACTGGTGAAAGTTATGCAAGTAGCTACCTTCCTGATGGCACATGGGGTCGAATCAAGCCAAGACAGAACTTTGGCCTGACTGGCACTGGTATAGGCGCAATTGTGCTGGGGCTGAGATATTCAGAATATGATGCGAGCGACTTCGCAACTGGAGTAGGTGCTCCAGCAAAGAATGCTGCACCTTATGCATCAAACCAACCAACCGGATCACATGCATGGACTGGCGCGGCAACTTGGATACTGAATCCTAATACTCGACTATTACTCAACTATATTGACACCAGATTTGAGGGTGGCTCTATTTTAGTGAAGAACGATCAAGGTACCGGGGTTGGCTTAACGAACGGCGAAAAAGCCCTTACTCTGCGCGGCCAATTCGATTTCTAGGCAGCACAATTTAATCAAGGAACCGATAGAAAATCATGACTTTCAATAAATTAAAATCTCAGCTGATCCTCGCTGCATTCGCACTTACAACTACGCTTACAGCGGTAGCGAGCGACATTACACTACTTAATGTCTCTTATGACCCAACCCGTGAGCTTTACCAAGACTATAACGCTGCTTTTGCCAAGTATTGGAAAGCAAAAACAGGCGATAACGTCACCATCAAGGTTTCACATGGCGGCTCAGGCAAACAAGGTCGTTCAATTATTGACGGTCTTGAAGCGGATGTAGCAACACTTGCATTGGCTTATGACATTGACGCCTTGTATGACAAAGCACGTTTGATCCCGCAAAACTGGCAGACTCGATTGCCAAATAACAGCACGCCTTATACCTCTACCATCGTATTTTTGGTGCGTAAAGGCAACCCAAAAGGGATTAAGGATTGGGATGACTTGATCAAACCTGGTGTTTCTGTGATTACGCCTAACCCTAAGACTTCTGGCGGTGCACGCTGGAATTATTTGGCAGCATGGGCTTATGCACAAAAGCATGACGGCAATGATGAAGCCAAAACCAAGCAGTTTTTGGCCAAGTTATTCAAGAACGTACCTGTGCTGGATTCTGGCGCTCGTGGATCTACCACCACTTTCGTAGAACGTGGCATTGGCGACGTAGCGATCTCATGGGAAAACGAAGCATTCCTTGCACAGAAAGAACTTGGTCCAGATAAGTTTGAGATAGTGGTTCCATCACTCTCTATCCTGGCTGAGCCACCTGTGACTGTGGTTGATAAAGTAGTTGATAAGCATAAGACTCGTGCAGTAGCGACGGCTTACTTAGAGTACTTGTACTCTGAAGAAGGCCAGGAAATCGCTGCCAAGAACTATTACCGTCCACGTTTGGAATCTGTTGCCAAGAAATATGAAAAGGTATTCCCAAAGTTAAATCTGGTGACAGTAGATCAAGAGTTTGGTGGATGGCAAAAAGCGCAAAAAACGCACTTTGCTGATGGCGGTACTTTTGACGAGATTTACGCTAAATAGTTAATCGTCAATATTTGAAAGAAATTGGTGGGGTTGGACAAAATCTAACCTCACCACTCAACCTCGGAGGCTCGCAAAATGAGTACAGCTTTAATAGTAGGTGGTGACCAGATAGATGGAATCAAACAGGAACTGGCCAATTTTGGCATTCAACACATTAACCATTGGTCTGGCCGCAAAGTAGGCGATGGCAAACGTATTATTCCGCATGACACAGAATTGATTGTGCTGATCACAGACTGGATCAGCCATACATTCACACATAAGATTAAACAAAGCGCAGCAAAACGTGGGGTGCGTATTGTGTATACGCCTAATGGACCAGCTGCATTACGCTCCAGATTAGCGCGTATCAAACAAGATACCGCGCAGGAGACTGATTGTCGGACGAACCAGAATTACTCACAAGAAAACAGCGGCCAACAAGCGCTTCGATTAGCCGCTTAAAAAATCTCACGTATTCATTCCAAATAAACAAAAAGCCAGTCAGATGAATGACTGGCTTTTAAACCGAGCAACACTACAACTTAGTCTTACCTCCTAAACTGCAGTCTCCTCGTTATGCGACAAGTCTTCTCACGAAGCTTGTCGCTTTTTTTGCGATACTGGTTTAGAGAGTTTTACCTGAAGCCAAGCGCAACAATGCTTGCTGTAACACATCGATTTCAGCATAAGTGTTGTAAAGTGCAAGCGATGGTCTTACCGTGGTCTCAACCCCAAATCGCCGCAATATAGGCTGCGCGCAATGGTGGCCTGAACGCACGGCAATACCCTCTTTGTTCAAAGCTACGCCCACTTCTTCACTCTGATAACCCTTGAGCGTAAAAGACATCACGCTGGCTTTTTCTTGTGCAGTACCAATCAAACGTAAACCTGGTACTTTTTGCAATGCAGCCAAACCATATTGCAGCAACTCATGTTCATATCGCTCAATATTGCTAATGCCAATACGCTCCACATATTCAAGCGCTGCGCCCAAACCTACCGCATCGGCAATATTGCCCGTGCCAGCCTCAAACTTGTTAGGCGCTTCATGATAGACAGTTCGCTCAAACGTCACGTCCTGAATCATGTTACCGCCGCCTTGCCAAGCTGGCATATCGGCCAAAATCTCTGGCTTGCCGTAGAGCGCGCCAATGCCTGTTGGACCGAATACCTTGTGGCCTGAGAACACGAAGAAATCACAATCCAGCGCTTGCACATCAGCTTTAATGTGAGATACAGACTGCGCGCCATCCAACAATACTTTAGCGCCTGCACGATGCGCCATCTGGATCATCTCATGTGCTGGTGTAATCGTACCCAACGCATTGGAGACTTGCGTAAATGACACCAGCTTGGTTTTTGACGTCAATAGCTTCTGGTATTCATCCAGCAATACCTGACCATTATCATCCACTGGCGACACTTTAAGCTTGGCACCTGTTTCAGCACATAATTGCTGCCAAGGCACTATATTGGCGTGGTGCTCAAGATGGGTAATCAGAATCTCATCACCCTCACCGATATGCTTTTTACCCCATGTTTTTGCCACGAGGTTAATCGCTTCAGTCGTACCGCGCACAAAAATCACGTTGTTCACCGAAGGCGCATTGATGAAACGGCGCACCGTTTCACGCGCACCTTCATACGCATCAGTAGCGCGCGCTGCCAACTCATGGGCTGCACGGTGAATATTCGAGTTCTCATGCTCGTAAAAGTATGAAACCCGATCAATCACCGACTGTGGCTTTTGCGTGGTCGCTGCATTATCGAACCATATCAATGGACGGCCATTGACCAATTCACGCAAAATTGGAAAGTCTTTGCGGATTAAATTAGCATCAAACTGCGGATGTGCCGATGGAGCAATAGCAGCTGCAGTTTGTGGTGATTGATGCCCACCTAAGAAGTAAAAGGGTGAGCTTGAGCCAGCGCTTGTCGGCGCTGAGGCAGCGGCGGGGAATCCCAATGAAGAGGCCGAGCCAACCCCAAAACCACTTAGCAAAGCATTCAACTCATCGCCTTGCGGTATATCAGTACCTAGCACTAACGATGACACCTGCAACTGCTCCGATAGACCTGGAACTTGCTGTAAATGTCCAATCTGCGTATCCCCCGGCACAACTGCAGCCACAGGCAAGCCAGGCAATGTTGGTGATACACCACCCAACGTTATGCCGTCAGACACCACAGGTGAAAATGTTGGGATGTAGGCTGTTGGCGTTACGCCAGCGCCAGGCAAGCTACTTGGTGCTTTTGCTTCTGGAAATGAAGCTGTAGATGGTATCTCTGGCGCACCAGCACTCGCGAACGGACTCCCCACAGGAAAGCCCTGCGCATAGATCTCGTTTGCAATCCGTGACAACTCAGCCACATCCAAATGCCCTGTTTCGCTAGCCTCGCGGCCAATCGCCAACGCGGCAGCCATTTTTGGATGATCGCCTGGCAGCGTTGCGAGGATCGCTTCTGGCTCAAATGATGATAAGTCGTTCAAATTACTTGTAGTCATAGTAGTTGCCTACATCGACATTTTCGAGCACGGCAATCGCATCATCTGTAAGCACAGCCAATGAGCAATAGAGGGAAACCAGGTATGAAGCAATCGCCTTGTGGTTGATGCCCATGAAACGTACTGAAAGACCCATGCTTTGTTGACCTGGCAGATTAGGCTGATACAAACCAACCACACCTTGACGGCTTTCACCTGTGCGCAACAGCAGCACATTGGTTTTGCCTTTGGTGACTTTAAGCTTGTCGCAAGGAATCAGTGGAATACCGCGCCAAGTGAGGAACTGTGAACCGAACATCGCTACGGTTGGCGGTGGAACACCACGACGAGTGCATTCGCGACCAAAAGCAGCAATTGCTTGTGGATGCAATAGGAAGAATGCTGGCTCTTTCCAGACTTTTGCGATCAGTTCATCAAAATCATCTGGTGTTGGTGCACCAGTGCGTGACTTCACTTTTTGTGAGGCTGCTACATTGTTCAACAAACCGTACTCAGGGTTGTTAATCAGTTCGCTCTCTTGGCGTTCTTTGACTGTTTCAATGGTCAAACGCAATTGCTCACGAATCTGGTTATGAGGGCTGCTATACAGGTCAGAAACACGGGTATGCACATCCACCACGGTATTCACCGCATTCAATACATACTCACGGCCCCATTCTTCGTAATCAACGAATGTTGCTGGCAATTCACGCTCATCTTTTGCTGAACAATCCACTTCAATAGCACCTGGATTTTTAGCTTTGTTCACACGGTAGATACCCGCTTCTACAGGCACCCATTGCATTAGATGCACCAGCCAACGCGGGCTGATGGTGCTGAGCATAGGGACGGTTTTGGTGGCATTGGCAAGCGTCCGTGCTGCGACATCGCCCAATGCGGTTTGTGACTGGTTATTTTCGGCCATTTAAGTCTCCATTGATAATTAAAATTATTGCTGCTGGTTAAGTGTTACTGCTTGCTAAATTACTTACTGCGATTGGTTTGCGCGCATCTGCGCCTGACTGATATTGCTTTCTGGCGGCACGCTGTGGGTTAGCCAGACATTGCCACCAATGGCTGAAGCACGGCCAATGGTGATACGCCCAAGAATAGTTGCACCTGCGTAAATCACTACGTCATCCTCAACAATCGGGTGACGCTCATTGCCTTTAATTAACATGCCACTTTCATCTGTAGGGAAGCGCTTAGCGCCCAAGGTGACAGCCTGATAAACCCGCACGTTTTTGCCGATAATCGTCGTCTCGCCAATCACCACACCTGTGCCATGATCAATAAAAAAGCGTTCATGAATCTGCGCGCCAGGATGAATATCAATACCTGTTGATGAATGCGCGATTTCGGAAATAATTCGTGCAATCAGTGGCATGCCGAGCTTGTGTAAAACATGAGCAATTCTGTAATGCGTAATGGCAGTAATGCCGGGATAGCAAACCAGCACTTCATCTATGCTTCTGGCAGCTGGATCGCCTTCATAAGCAGCGAGAATATCGCTATCCAGCAATATGCGAATAGAAGGCAAAGTTTCAGCGAATTTTTTAACTACTTTTCTGGCCTCTGCTATTTGCTGTTCTGTATGTTTCTCAGCAGCGGCTGAGTCTTTTGATATGTGAGGAGTAGCTAGATCAAGGCTGGCAGAGAAATCCAATTCCAGCCGAACTTGAGCGGTTAACTCTCTCAATGCGGTATCTAATGTATGACCAACAAAATAATCAATGCCATCTTCAGTTAAGTCTGGCAGGCCAAGTCGATTCGGGAACAGTGCAGCGGCGATGCCCTCAACAATCTCGGCAAGTACTTTACGTGAGGGTAATTTTGGTGGTTTATTGCGACGTTTGCGATCTTCGAGCGATGAAACTCGCACATTGCGTAAATCGGCAACAATTTGCGCAACATTCAAAATAGTTGCAGAACCATCAATAGTTTCAGCAAAATTTTTAGAGTTATCGACCATAAAACAAGCACCTCAAGAGCAACCTAAGCTTTTTTACAAAGCTAGAAAATAAAAAAGCCAATTCAAACAAGGCTTGAATTGGCTTCCGGTTGTCCGGTCAGCAGGCTTTAAACACTATATAACTAAGTGTGATATGTTAATTCTTTTTACTTATATGTGTAAAGTATTATTCTCAACAATCTTTAAAGGATCATATATTTAAAGTCTTACCAAAATATTAAAGCTAGGTAAAAAACATAATATTTATTTTGGAACCATTTATCTGATCACTATCTCACACAGCTCGAATGATTGTTGATTCTGATGAAGAGTGATAAAGTCAAAACGTGATTAAATTTAGCCGCCACATTGTTATAGCTCTGATTCTGGCCTTAGCCGCTGGGCCAGCTTTGGCTGCGGGTTGTTCAATATCTTGCATGTCTCAGACACCCGCAATGAGTGCAGCCAATGATCAAATGACAATGCCAGATATGCATTGTGATGATTGCCCAAAATCCACACAAAATTCAGATCAGGATCATCAATCTCCATCACACAATAGCTGCTCAATGGCTGGTTGCCATTTTGCACAAACCTTACCGTTCACTGATATACCAAAAACACTTACTGCTGATTTCAGCTATTTAACCCCCATCTATTTCAATCCCCTCGGCATTTCTGCCGACTTGAGTCCCCCACTAAAACCTCCCGCTTGAGCTGACTATTCAAGGTAAAGGCGCATTTGCCAGTTACCTGTGTCGTCAATTTAAGTACAGGAGTGTTTTATGACTACCCATACCAAGGCTTTAAGCCTGTTTGCGAGCTTTGTATTGTTATGCTCGTCTGCTGTTCGTGCAGAACCCGTTTTATCTTTGGATGAAGCCATTCGGCTTGCTACCCAGAACCAGCCGCTGCTTCAGTCTTATGATCAAGCTTCCGCTGCCTCGCGTGAAGCGGCTATAGCTGCGAGCCAGCTACCTGACCCGCGTTTGAAGGTTGGTGTGGTCAATCTACCAATCACGGGAAACGATACTGCGCGTTTTAACCGCGACGACATGACCATGTCGACAGTCGGCGTGATGCAGGAAATGGTGCCAGCGGCCAAGCGTGAAGCAGCCTTTCATGCTGGAGAAGCAGCGGCTGAACAATACCAGACCGAAAAATCTGTCACTGCACGCAGTATCCAGCGCGATGTCGCGCTTGCCTGGCTGGACGTATATGAGGCACAGCGCAGAAGCGAGTTATATCAGCGTATCAGCCAGGAAATGGTTGCCGAGCGCAAGGTGATGCTAAGCCGTATTAGCTCTGGCGCCGTATCATCTACAGAAGTGCTGAAGCTGGATGCCGAACTTTCTATGTCCAATGATAAAAAGCTCACTGCAATTCTGGCTGAGCGCAAAGCTCGAGCAACATTGAGTCGGTGGATAGGTTCAGCTGCGCAACGCCCTATGGCAAATGAGTTGCCAGTCTTTAGCATCAATACCAGTCCTGAATCCAGCGCTACCGAAATCGAACATCACCCACTACTGCAAAACGCCGAGCAAATGGAGGCCGTTGCCCAGTCAGAGGCAGATCAGGCCAAAGCTGAACATGAGCTCAACTGGAGCTGGGAAGTGATGTATGGCAGGCGGCGTTCTGATCTCAGCGATATGGTGACCTTTCAGGTGGCGGTTGATCTACCTTGGGATCGCGCCAATCGTCAGGACAAACGTGCTGCTGAGAAGTTAATTTTAGTGGAGAAAGCACGCCAGCTGACCGAAGACCGTCGACGTGAGTTGAATGCAGAACTGGAAAGTGCGGAAGCAGATGCAGACACCGCAAAAGCGCGCGAGGAAGAACATCAACAACGCTTGATCCCTGCCGCTGAATCAAGACTAAGTGTCACACAAGCAGGCTATGAAGCTGGCAAAGGAAACCTCTCTGAAGTGTGGGATGCCCGTCGTGCACTCCTCGAGGTAGAGATGGAGCACTGGGTCATCATGACAGACATGCAACGTGCCGCCGTCAAGCTCGGCTACCTGCTTAACAACACCAATCTATATAGCTGGAGCCAGCCATGAAACGCATTCATTTGATATTGATCGTCATCATTTTGGCTGTAGTGGCCACTGCAGCTTGGTACAGCATGAACAAGCCCATGAGCAATATGACGACGCCTGCCAATCCCGCCGTTGGTGGGATAGTGCAGGATGACTCAGGTAAAACGGTTCGCTATTGGTATGACCCGATGGTACCTGAACAGAAATTCGACAAACCAGGCAAATCACCGTTTATGGATATGCAACTGATCCCCAAATATGCTGAAGATGCTGGCTCGGATAACGGCGTTTCCATCCCATCCAATACCCAGCAAAACCTGGGGATGCGCATAGAGTCAGTAATCATGATGGATTTCGGTGATGATCTCACTGCTGTTGGTCGAGTCGAGCCAGATGAGCGTGGTTATTACGCAGTACAAACCCGGATTCCTGGCTTTGTTGAGCGCCTTTTAGTCCGTGCAGTAGGTGACCCCGTGCGTAAAGGCCAGAAGATTGCCGAGATATATGCCCCGGAATTGCTCGCGGCTCAGCAAGAATATCTAGCGCTATCAGACCTTGAGCCGATTGCAGAAGGTGAGGTATTGAAGCAGGCAGCCCGAAATCGACTGAAACTGTTGGGAATGACAGAAGGTGAGATCGCCACAATCAGCAAAAACCATCAATCAAGCCCACGCTTTGGCGTCTATGCGCCAGCCTCAGGTGTCGTAACCGAGCTTTCAGTCAAGGAAGGAGCGCAATCGATGATGGGCACACCGCTCATGCAGATCAATGACCTGTCGACGGTCTGGCTGATTGCAGAAATCCCTGAACGTGATGCTTCAAGGGTAATACTTGGCAGTGCTGCTGAGGTAAGACTGCAAGCTTCATCAAATCAGGTACTCAAAGGTAAAGTTGGCTACTTGTATCCAATGCTGGATGATACCTCGCGAACCTTGCGCGTCCGTATTGAACTGGCTAATTCTGGCAATCAATTACGGCCTGGCATGTACGCCGATGTGCGACTGAGTGGCATGTCGCATTCAGCCTTGGCCGTGCCAAGTGAGAGTGTGATTTCAACTGGTCAGCGCAAGGTCGTCATCGTTAAAGAAACTCATGGTTTCCGACCTGTTGAGGTAATTACCGGGCAAGAAAGTCACGGTCACACCGAAATCACCCAAGGTTTGAGCGAAGGCGAACAAGTCGTCAGTTCAGGTCAATTCCTGATTGATTCAGAAGCCTCGTTGTCTGGGGTTTTGGCAAGACTATCGAAGCAGGATGCGACTCCTCCAGCCAACATGCAAGATGACATGAAGGGTATGGACATGTCGCATGACAGCATGAAAGGTGAAAAACCATGATTGCGCGCGTCATTAGCTGGTCCGCCAGCAATCGCTTGCTGGTCATACTGGGTATATTGCTTATTGCTGCCTGGGGCGTGTTCGCCATGCTGCGAACGCCACTTGATGCTATCCCTGATCTCTCTGATACCCAGGTAATTATACGTACTCAATGGCCAGGCCAAGCACCACAGATTGTCGAGAATCAGCTGACCTATCCGCTGACGACCACCATGCTCTCAGTGCCTGGCGTGAAGACTGTGCGTGGTTATTCTTTCTTTGGCGATTCCTTTGTTTATATCCTGTTTAACGATGGCACCGATCAATACTGGGCACGCTCGCGGGTACTGGAATATTTGAGCCAGATTTCTTCACGCCTGCCCAAGGGCGTGAATCCGAGTTTGGGGCCAGATGCCACGGGTGTTGGCTGGGTGTATGAATATGCGCTGGTTGACCGTACTGGCAAACACGACCTGGGTGAACTGCGCGCCTTGCAGGACTGGTTCCTCAAGTTCGAATTGAAGACCATCCCTGGGGTTGCAGAGGTCGCCACGCTAGGCGGCATGGTGCGGCAATATCAGGTACAGGTTGACCCGGATAAATTACGTAATTACCGCATCCCCTTATCCAAGGTGGTGACTGCGCTGCAATCCGCCAATCAGGAAACGGGCGGCGCAGTGATTGAAAGTGGTGAAGCGGAATACATGGTGCGTGCTCATGGCTATCTGGAATCACTGGATGATTTTAGACACATTCCAATTTCCGTCAGTGATAGTGGTACGCCCATCCTGCTTTCCGACGTGGCGCAGATTCAGATTGGGCCAGAGTTACGACGTGGCGTCACTGAACTCAATGGCGAAGGTGAAGTTACCGGCGGCGTGATTGTGATGCGTGCTGGGCAGAATGCGCTGGAAGCGATTGATACGGTCAAGGCAAAGCTCGCCAGTCTGAAAAAAAGCCTGCCCGAAGGCGTTGAGATCGTGACGACCTACGACCGCTCGCAATTGATACGCCGCGCGGTGGATAACCTTAGTCATAAATTGATTGAGGAATTCATCGTAGTCGCGTTGGTATGTGCCGTTTTTCTCTGGCATTTGCGTTCTGCATTAGTAGCCATCGTGGCGCTGCCATTGGGTATTTTGGTCAGCTTTATTGTCATGTACTACCAGGGTATCAACGCCAATATCATGTCGCTGGGCGGTATCGCCATCGCTATCGGCGCAATGGTGGATGCGGCGATTGTCATGATCGAAAATGCGCATCGCAAGCTGGAGCAATATAGCCACCAGCAATATAGTAATAAGCTTGGCCCACCAGATCGAGCTCAGCAAATTGCTTTGATCATCGAGGCTGCACGCGAAGTTGGTCCAGCGCTGTTCTTCTCACTACTCATCATTACTTTATCCTTCATCCCAGTATTCACACTGGAAGCGCAGGAAGGCAAACTGTTCGCGCCGCTGGCGTTTACCAAGACCTATGCCATGGCAGCTGCCGCTGGTTTGTCGGTGACATTGGTACCAGTACTGATGACCTTGTTTATCCGTGGTCGCATTCGTTCAGAACAGGAGAATCCGCTCAACCGCTGGCTGATCAATGCCTATCGGCCATTATTAGCAAGCGTGCTGAGGCATCCCAAGCTGACCCTAGTGATTGCACTCTTATTAGTCCTAGTCAGTCTATGGCCACTGGACAGGATAGGCAGTGAATTCATGCCGCCGCTGGATGAAGGTGATTTGCTCTATATGCCGACGGCACTGTCAGGTTTATCGGTATCAAAAGCTGCCGAGATATTGCAACTGACTGATCGCCTGATCAAAACTGTGCCGGAAGTGAAAACCGTATTTGGCAAATCAGGACGTGCTGAAAGTGCCACTGATCCAGCTCCACTGGAGATGCTTGAAACTACGATTCAGCTGAAGCCACGTTCGGAATGGCGACCAGGCATGACACCACAGAAACTGATCGATGAACTAGATAGCCGCCTCAAGATTCCTGGCATGGCCAATGTCTGGGTGCAGCCCATTCGTAACCGTATCGATATGTTATCCACGGGTATCAAGAGCCCAGTCGGCATCAAGATCGGTGGCCCTGACCTGGCCACTCTAGAAAAACTTGGTGAACAGGTAGAGCGCATCATTAAAACAGTTCCAGGAGCAAGCTCAGTCATTGCCGAGCGTGTAACTGGCGGACGCTATGTAGATATCAGGATAGATAGACTGCAAGCTGCCCGTTATGGCTTAAGCATGGCCGATGTTCAGGCCTTTGTTTCGACTGCCATTGGTGGTGACAATGTTGCTGAAAAAGTTGATGGCTTGGCACGATACCCAATCAATGTCCGCTTTCCGCGAGAACTTCGTGATTCGGTAGAAAAACTGAAGTCCTTGCCTATGATTACAGAAAAAGGGGCGACAGTGCCTTTGGGTGCGGTAGCTGAGATCAAGATCACCGACGGCCCGCCCATGATCAAAAGTGAAAATGCGCGGCCGAATGTCTGGGTCTATGTAGATATCCATGACCGCGATCTTGGTGGCTTTGTAAAAGATGCAAAAGCCAAAATTGATCAGGAGCTACAGCTGCCAGCAGGCTACTCCATTGCCTGGTCGGGTCAGTTCGAATATTTCGAGCGGGCTGCCAAGCGTTTGAGCTATGTGGTTCCCATGACACTCGCCATTATTTTCATCCTGTTGTTCATGGCATTCAAGCGTATCACGCCCGCCTTGCTGATCCTTGGGAGCTTGCCGTTCGCCCTGGTGGGTGCCATCTGGTTTCTCTATCTTCTGGGGCATCACTTCTCCATTGCCAGTGGTGTCGGCATGATCGCGCTGGCTGGGCTCTCCGCTGAATTCGGCATCATCATGCTGACTTATCTGGATGACGCAATCAAACGATACAGAGAGCAAGGCAAGCTGAACAATCATGAAGATTTAACCGCCGCATTGATTGAAGGTGCAGCGCTGAGAGTCCGACCAAAAGCTATGACTGTGGCTGTGATACTGGCCGGGCTAATACCTATTCTGATCGGTACTGGTACTGGTTCGGAAGCCATGAGCAGCATTGCGGCGCCCATGGTAGGCGGCATGTTGACTGCGCCATTGCTGTCTTTGTTTGTACTACCCGCAGCATATTTACTGATTTTTAGATTTAAGCACGAGTAGATTTAACCCACCAACTAAATAATCTCTGAAAGGAACACCCATGAAAACACTCACATTTACCCTATTAATGAGCCTCGGTCTATTGGCTGGCAATGCAAATGCGGATGATATGAAGGACATGAAAATGCCTTCTAGCAAAATGGCAGCACCAGCAAAAGCGATTACTGGCAAAGGTACTGTCGTCTCGGTTAATAAAGCCGATAGCAGTGTCATCTTGAAACATGATGCTATTGCTGCAATTAGCTGGCCAGCAATGACTATGAGCTTCAAGGTGAAAGACAAGATGCTGTTGGATAAAACCAAAAGTGGCGACAAGGTTGATTTCACCTTGGAAAAAGATGGTGCGAATTACATCATCACCGATATAAAGTAAAACCCTTAACACGGGCGGGGCAACCCGCCCAATCGAGTTTGACGTTAATGAGAAAAACTCGAGCCCCTAAATAATAAATATAACTATCATTATATTTATATATTCTTTTACATTATTTTGGTAAATCCCTATATTCCACACTGATTAATTTATCAGTAATATCAAAACAAAAAGGGAGTACCTAATGCTTAAGCGTTTAATTTCAGGGGTTGTTCTTGGGTTTTTATTTATTATTTCATTGCCGAATATTGCATCCGCTGACACTGCAATTCTGAATGTTTCATACGATGTCACCCGCGAATTCTATAAAGACTTCAACCCAGCATTTGCCAAATACTGGAAAGAAAAAACAGGCGAAACTGTAACGATCAATCAATCGCATGGCGGCTCCAGCAAGCAAGCGCGTTCTGTTGTTGATGGCCTTGAAGCAGATGTGATTTCGATGAACCAGCCTACCGACATTGATATTCTTTACGAACGCGCACGCTTGATTCCTAAAGACTGGCAAAAGCGCCTGCCTAACAACAGCTCACCGACTGCCTCAACCACAGTGATACTGGTACGTAAAGGCAACCCAAAACACATCAAGGACTTTGATGATTTGATTAAGTCTGGCATTGATGTAGTCATCGCCAACCCTAAAACCTCTGGTAATGGTCGCTATGCTTATCTCGCAGCATGGGGCTCTGTGCTTAAAAAAGGTGGTACTGATGCCCAAGCCAAAGAGTTTGTGACCAAACTATTCAAAAATGTCCCTGTACTAGATACAGGTGGTCGCGGCGCAACAACAACATTTGTTCAACGCGACATTGGCGATGCATTATTAACATTTGAAAACGAAGTTGCACTAATCAAAAAAGAGCTTGGTGGTGACCAGTTTGAAGTTGTATATCCATCCATCAGTATTCTTGCTGAGAACCCAATCAGCCTGGTTGACCGCGTTGTAGATAAGCACGGCACGCGCAAAGTAGCACAAGCATATCTTGAATTCCATTATTCAGACATTGGTCAAGAGTTGGCAGTGAAGCACTCTTTACGACCTCAAGTAGAAGCCAGCGCGGCAAAACATAAAGCTGACTTTAAACCAGTCCAGTTCTTTACCGTGGATGACACCTTTGGCGGTTGGGCTAATGTGCAAAAAGTACATTTTGCAGACGGCGCAAATTTTGATCAGATTTACATTAAATAATTTTAAGTAAGTATCAGGAAATCTCATGGCAAAAACTGCAATCTCATCATCACATCTGGAAAAGCTCAGGCAACAGTTGCATGACTCCTTATTCCTCGATTTTGATGAATATGGCCTTCAAGAACAAACCACGGGCGAGTTCAATAGCACTTATTTGGGCGTGCAACTGAATAGTGCTTTCCAGCCAATCTATGACAGTGCTGCGGGTGAACTACATGGCCATGAGGCTTTTCTACGACCATCATTGGGCGGCGAATTACCGAGCAGCCCAGAGTTTGCATTTAGCTATGCCGAGCAGTCTGGCAAATTGGTGCAATTTGACCGCGTAAGCCGCACATTGCATGTACTGAATTTCCGTCAGATATATGATGAAAACGGGCTGCTATTTTTGAATGTACACCCCAAGCTACTCATCAGCGTGAATGGCCATGGCAAGGTATTTGAACGCATATTGCACTCAAACTCTGTTGCCACCGACCGTGTGGTAATTGAGATTAAAGAAGCGCTGGTTGAGCAGGACAAACAATTACTGGAAGCCATCGAGAATTACCGAGACCGTGGCTATAAGATTGCGCTGGATAACTTTGGCAGTGACCGCTCGAACATCGATCGCCTATGGAAATTTACGCCTGAATACGTAAAGTTTGATTTAAGCGTCATTCAGGCTGCGCAGAAGAACAGCCGTGTACACCAGATATTGCCTGCCTTGGTACGCTTGGTAAAAGATTCAGGTGCCAAGCCAATATTCACAGGCATAGAAACACAGCTGCAACTGGATATTGCCTTTGCCAGTGGCGGCGAGCTGATACAGGGTAACTTTCTTGGCAAACCTGCAACTGCCGATGCACTACAAGAAAAGCGTTATTTCCCAGCAACGTCAAACCGCGTTTAATCAGAAATAAGCAACTGATTGTGATCAGTCTTTAAATAGAAGGTGCCATCTGGGTCAATCTTGATAGCGCGTATGCGATAGCCAGTTAGTACTGGTTCGGCATAAACCAGATTAGTACCCTCTTTTCTGATGCGCAGCAAGGTCATTGAACCCATACCCGCAACAAAGTAATCGTTATCCCAGTAGTCGTTTTTGCCTGTGCTCGCGTATTTGGCGATGGGACCAATGCCAATAGAGGGCACAAAGGTCATCGCAGGTTTTTCGTAACCCTCATGATTATTGAATTTATTACCGTAGTAGCCGCCAATGCCATCACGTTCATAAATTGTGCCGTAGCTCACTATAGGCCAGCCATAGTTCTTGCCTCGTTTGACTAGATTGATCTCATCCCCGCCTCGAGGCCCATGATCATCCAGCCATAGTTCATTGGTTTCATGATCATAAAACAAGCCGCCATTGGGCGACCTGAAACCAGTCGCATAGACTTCAGCACTCAGGCTTTTGAGATCGATCTTGATGACTTTACCTAGTGAAGTAGTTTTATCCTGCACTTTGTCAGGTTTGGAAAAATCACCAATCGCCAGATACAAAGTATTTTCGTTTTCGCCCAAGGCCATTTTCCCACCAACTTGGTGACCCAAAAATGGCTCTTTAATCGCGGGGCGGCTTAAATAGATTTCCCGTTTGAAAGTCACTTCCGAATTAACCAGATCAAGATCAAACTCAGATACAGCCAAACGCGCACCGTTGTTCTGCTCATCCCAAGTGGTATAGGCAACAAACAGTGAGTTCTTAACAATTAATGAATCCTTAACACCAGATAAATCTTTGCAATAAACTACTTTTTTACTACTACTTTCATCAGTGGATTCATCGCTACCTGGAGTGTATTTGGATAAAGCTTTGGCAGGCTTAACCAGCACCAACTCACCATCAGGCTTAGTGAAATCAAGATTACTGAAATACACGTCGCCACATTTGCTAATAAATATAAACTGGTTTTTATTCAATTTTTCAAACGAGCCAGAGGGATAAGCATCCTCGAAGGGCAGCTTATATTCCTTAAGCGCCAGCGTGCCATACACTGAAGCGATCTTGATAGGCTCTACATCACCATTGCTATTCGCGCTGGCATCAAGCACCGCTGGATAAGGCGAGCTGGGCTTGCTAGGTATTGAGCCTGAATCTTCAGCTGCAAATGTAGATAGTGAGAGCAGCATAACTACGCTGACTATCAAAACATTCATCAATCGAAGTAATGGATTATTCATAAAAAATCGCGCCATAAAATGCTCAGTAAAAATACTGAGTTCCATTTGATAAAAATAGTTCTATAAAACATGGGAATGACTATGCCAAAGAAATACCGTTTTTGATTTTCCATGCGCTAAACAGGCAGTTGCAAGTATCAAAATGTATCAAGCACTGGATTGTGATAGAAATTAAGGCGACTCATTAGCCGATTAAGTTATATCAATATAAAAACATATTATTTTTAAGTTATAACGAGCACTGTTACATTACGACTCGCGAATCGAATTACCTTTGAACTCTCACTAAGCCATTATTTATTAAGCCATCGCCCATGCCCCTATTTAAAAAAAGTAAGCAGCATAATGTTTTACCTGGCTTTGGCCTCTCACTTGGCTATACGCTTTTATATTTAAGCCTGATTGTTCTGATTCCGCTGTCTGCCGCGTTTATCAAAACCACCGCATTTACCTTTGAAGAGTTCTGGCATGTGGTCACCGCGCCGCGCGTCATGGCCTCCTACAAACTCACGTTTGGCGCTTCGCTGATTGCTGCTTTAATCAACGCAGTATTTGGCCTGTTGACCGCATGGGTGCTCACGCGCTACACATTCCCAGGCAAAAAATTCGTGGACGCCCTGGTTGACCTACCTTTCGCATTGCCGACAGCAGTGGCTGGTATCGCGCTCACCGCCGTCTATGCCTCGAACGGCTGGATAGGCAGCATTATTGAACCTCATGGCATTCAGGTGGCATTCAAACCATTAGGCGTTGTAGTTGCACTAACCTTTATTGGCTTGCCTTTCGTAGTGCGTACAGTACAACCCGTACTGGCAGATTTAGAAGCAGAAACTGAAGAAGCTGCTGCCAGCCTTGGTGCAAACCGTTGGCAGACATTCAGCAAGATTATCTTGCCCGCCATTTGGCCGGCCCTGCTCACAGGCTTTGCACTGGCTTTCGCGCGCGCTATTGGTGAATACGGCTCGGTGATCTTTATTGCGGGCAACATGCCGATGGTGTCTGAAATCACCCCACTGATCATCATCACCAAGCTTGAACAATATGACTATGTAGGCGCGACCGCTGTGGCAGTGGTGATGCTGGTTGTTTCATTCATCTTACTGTTCGCCATCAATGGGCTGCAGTGGTGGACGAATAAGCGCATTACAGAATCCCGTTAAAATTAGAAAATACTAAAGGTCAATATGTCCGCAGTTGCAATTACACAATTAGGGAAATACAACGCCAAAGTGGCCCGTAGTCGTGCGACCTCAGAACCCGCATGGATACGTTGGTTACTGATTGCAGTTACCCTGGTATTTTTAAGCCTGTTCCTGTTTGTGCCTTTAGCCGCCGTATTTACTGAGGCTTTGCGTAAAGGTTTCGGTGCCTACTTCGCAGCACTGGTCGATGAAGACGCTTTATCTTCAATCAAGCTCACGCTGATTGCTGCTGCGATCTCAGTACCGCTTAATCTGGTATTCGGCGTTGCTGCCGCCTGGGCGATTGCCAAATTTGAATTTCGTGGCAAGAGCATTCTGATTACGCTGATTGACCTGCCGTTTGCAGTATCGCCTGTAATTGCAGGCTTGATCTATGTGTTGATATTTGGGCTGCAAGGCTGGTTTGGCTCATGGATTATCGACCATGATTACAAAGTGATTTTTGCTATTCCTGGCATCGTCTTAGCTACGATATTCGTCACCTTTCCCTTTGTGGCACGTGAATTGATTCCGCTGATGCAAGCACAAGGTAAAGAGGAAGAAGAAGCTGCGTTAGTGCTCGGCGCATCTGGCTGGCAAATGCTTTGGCGAGTTACCCTGCCTAATATCAAATGGGGCTTGCTCTATGGCGTGATTCTAACCAATGCCCGTGCCATGGGCGAATTTGGCGCGGTATCAGTGGTTTCTGGCCATATCCGTGGGCTTACCAACACCATGCCTTTGCATGTGGAAATCCTCTATAACGAATACAACTACTCTGCAGCTTTCGCAGTGGCATCTCTATTAGCATTGCTTGCGCTGGTCACACTGGCATTGAAGAGCTTCATTGAATGGAGAACAGATTACGGTGCAGAAAAAAGTGGAAAGCTTGCGGCAGCGAATGAGTAATGAAATCTGGCATCAGATTAACGCATGAACAGCAGTCAATAAAATAAAGGCTTAATAATGAGTATTGAGATTCGTAATATTGTAAAAGGCTTTGGTAGCTTCCAAGCGCTGAAAGACATCAGCCTGGATGTGCCGAATGGGGAATTGGTTGCGCTACTTGGCCCTTCTGGTTGCGGCAAAACCACCTTGCTACGCATTATTGCCGGGCTGGAAGCACCAGACTCAGGCAGCATATTATTCCATGGCAACAACGCCACAGACCGCAGCGTGCGTGACCGCGAAGTAGGGTTTGTATTCCAGCACTATGCGTTGTTCCGCCATATGTCAGTATTTGAGAATGTCGCGTTTGGTTTGCGTGTGCGTCCAAAAGCCACTCGCCCGACCAATGCTGAAATTCACAGACGCGTACACAAACTACTGGAACTAGTCCAACTTGACTGGCTGGCAGACCGTTATCCACCGCAGCTTTCTGGTGGGCAGCGTCAGCGTATTGCATTGGCACGTGCGCTGGCTGTAGAACCAAAAGTGTTGCTGCTGGATGAGCCGTTTGGCGCGCTAGATGCAAAAGTGCGTAAAGATTTACGCCGCTGGTTACGCCGCTTGCATGACGAACTACACATCACCAGCGTATTCGTGACGCACGATCAGGAGGAAGCGCTAGAAGTCGCTGACCGCATCGTGGTCATGAACCAAGGCAAGATCGAACAAATTGGCTCCCCGCAAGAAGTCTATGACTTCCCTGCATCGCCTTTTGTGTATCAATTCTTGGGCAATGTGAATCTATTCCATAGCCGCGTGAATGATGGTTTGGCGAAGATTGGTGATATTGAACTCAAACTCAATGCGCATGAAGACACCAAAGACAGCGCCGCCTTTGCCTATGTTCGCCCACATGATATTGAAGTACATAAAGAGCAGAACGGTGAAGCCTCATTTGAAGCCGTTGTAAATTATATCCACGCGATTGGTCCGCTGGTCAGGCTGGAACTGCAGCGGAAAGACGATACAGAAATCATCGAAGCCGAGCTAACTAAAGAACGCTTCCGCGAACTTGCCATTAGCGAAGGTGAACACGTATTCATCAGGCCAAGAAACGTGCGGGTGTTTCTAAATCAAGCTACATAAATACCAACTTTAATTTAAGCCAACCTGACAACTGGAGGCTAGTGCAAACGCACTAGCCTCTTTTTTTATTTGCAAATCGCTCATTTAGAAATAAGGACTCAACATGAAATTTCACTACAAACTCTTAACGCTAGCCACTTTGCTCGCCGGTAGCCAAGCACACGCAACCGATGGCTACTTCGCCCCTGGATACGGCGTTAAATCACAGGGCGCTGGTGGTGTTGGCTATGCCTTGCCCCAAGACACTTTAACTGTAGCAACCAACCCAGCCGGATTAGCCTGGATCGGTGACAGAATCGATATAGGCGCGACCTGGTTCCGCCCAATCCGCGAGTCCGAGATTACGGGTAGCCCAGCACCTGGATTCAACGGTACTTACGATGCTAATGACCAGAAGAATTTCATCATCCCTGAGTTTGGTTATAGCAAACAGGTGTCACCACAGCTATCGCTGGGCGTTGCCGTTTATGGCAATGGTGGTATGAATGCCAATTACGACCGGGCTGTGCCTTTGTTAGGGTCATCTCCGGCAAAAATTGATTTTGTACAGGTCTTTGTCGCGCCGACTATTGCCTGGAAAATCACACCAACGCAATCTCTGGGCGTTACTTTAAATCTTGCCTACCAGCGGTTTGCTGCCAAAGGGCTAGAAAACTTTGCCAATCCATCTTCGCAATCGCCAAACGATGTCACCAATAAAGGCTTTGACCAATCATATGGCGCAGGTCTGCATGTTGGCTGGTTAGGGCAATTCGGTGATTATGTGTCGCTTGGTGCGAGCTACCAAACCAAGACCTACACCAGCAAGTTTGATAAATATAAAGGCTTGTTTGCGGAACAAGGCAGCTTTGATGTACCAGCCACGTTTGGTGCTGGTATTGCTGTAAAAGCGACACCAGCCCTGACGATTGCGGGAGATGTTCAACGCATTCAATACAGTGACGTAGATTCAGTCGGCAATTCATTGGCGAATTTCTTTACTGGCAACCAACTAGGCTCCAACAACGGCCCCGGTTTTGGCTGGAAAGACGTCACGGTTTATAAACTGGGAGCAATCTATGCCTATGATGACAAACTCACCCTGCGCGCTGGTTACAACCATTCCGACCAACCTATCCCTAATAGCGAAACTTTATTCAACATACTCGCGCCAGCTGTTGTGCAAAACCACTTGACCTTTGGCTCTACCTGGAAATTTGAAAACAAGAGCGAGCTATCATTCAGCTATTTGCATGCGTTTGAAAATACCGTTAATGGCAGCGGCTCAATCCCTGGCCTTTTTGGTGGCGGAGAAGTGAACCTCAAAATGCGCCAAGATTCAGTAGGCGTTGCCTATGGTTGGGCGCTATAAATGGTTAAACTAGCTGTCTCGTTTTAATTAACCGCGCAAATAAAACATCATGATCATCGACTGGGCACACTTCACACCGCTGGCTTCACTCGCTGGCGGTGCACTAATAGGCTTGGCTGCCGCCATCTTGGTACTGTTCAATGGAAAAATTGCAGGCGTGAGCGGTATATTGGGCGGGCTTATCGCAAAACAACAAGCCGCTTGGCGCTGGGTATTTATTATTGGGCTAGTCATTTCGCCTTTTATTTATGGCCTAGTACAGCCGCTTCCAAGCACTGAAAACCAGACCAGCTTATTAGTGCTGCTGATTGCAGGAGTGTTAGTAGGCATCGGCACTACAGCCTCGTCTGGCTGCACCAGCGGGCATGGCGTCTGCGGCCTTTCTCGTGGCTCGCTGCGTTCACTGGTGGCAACCCTGTCATTTATGTTTGCTGGCTTTGTTGCAGTATTCATCGTGCGCCACCTCATCGGTTAATTATCATCATGCAACTAATTTTCGCAGGTCTTTCTGGCATTATTTTTGGGCTTGGTCTCATCTTGTCTGGCATGACCAACCCAGCCAAAGTCAAAGGTTTTCTTGATATTACTGGCCTGTGGGATCCCTCATTAGCTTTTGTGATGGGCGGCGCTATTCTGGTTGGTGTATTTGCATTTGCACTCGCCAAAAAGCGTGGCCAGACTATCCTTGGTGAAAGTATCTCGCTACCAGACGATAAGCAGATAGACCGAAAACTGGTCATTGGGGCATTGATCTTTGGCGTAGGCTGGGGGTTGGCAGGCTACTGCCCTGGGCCTGCGATTGCCTCATTACTCAGCGCCGGCCTGCAACCCGTGATATTCACATTAGGTATGTTGGCAGGTATCGGACTCTATAAAATCTTTCAATCCAAGCAGACTTAATCTTTCAGACTTATCGCTTCAGATAAAAGTGACAGCAAGCAGTTGATTGGAATCGGCAAGTGCCTTGGCTAATCGTATATAATTGAGCCATTACGATTTATTCTCCAGTGCAACTAGATTCCATTAATGATCAAAAAACTGCTGCAACGCGTTTTCAATTCAAAAAGTAAGAAAACTGCTGAAACTGTTTCGGCCGTTACATCAACGCCCAACAAAAAGACCAAGCGCAAGTCTGATCTGAATGCAAAGCGCATCCTCAAAAAAACCCATCGTATAGACCGTAGCCTATTAAGCATAGGCGCAATCAAAACTACAGAAGGCTTGCAGAAAGCTGGTTTTGAGGCTTACGTGGTTGGCGGTGCAGTGCGCGATTTACTGCTGAAGAAACGCCCCAAAGATTTTGATATTGCGACCGACGCAACGCCAGAAGAAGTGAATCGTGTATTTCGCCGTTCCCGCATTATCGGCCGCCGTTTCCGCCTAGTGCATGTCATGTATGGCGATGAAACCGTAGAGGTTTCAACCTTCCGCGGCAGCCACTTGGCTGATAGCGAACAGAATGACGCCAAGGTAGCCGACAGTGGCCGTATTTTGCGCGACAACGTATTTGGCAACCAGGTTGAAGATGCCCTACGACGCGACTTCACCGCCAATGCCCTGTATTACGACCCATCCAATGAAGAGATTCTGGATTTTCATGATGGTGTTGCCGACATTCAGGCAGGCGTTTTACGCATGATTGGTGACCCCGTCACCCGCTATCGTGAAGACCCTGTGCGCATGCTGCGTGCCATCAGGCTGTCTGCGAAACTTGGCTTAAAAATCGAACAAGCAACCGAAGCGCCTATTCCCAAACTAGCTGATGCGTTGGGCGATGTCCCACCATCGCGCTTGTTTGATGAAATGCTCAAACTGTTTTTATCGGGTCACGCACTTGAAAGTGTGAATGCTTTACGCCATCACGGCTTGCACCATGGCTTGCTACCCATGCTTGATGTAGTGCTTGAACAGCCGATGGGTGAGCGTTTTGTTAAATTGGCGCTCAAAAATACCGATGACCGTGTACTGGCCGAAAAACCTGTTTCACCCAGCTTTTTATTTGCGACCCTGCTTTGGCATGAAGTGCTCGTGGCCTGGAAAAAATATAAAGACCTGGGAGAAAACAGCATCCCTGCACTGCATCTGGCAATGAACGAAATCATTGATACACAGGCCGAAAAACTAGCGATTCATAAACGCTTCAGTGTGACCATGAAAGAAATCTGGGGCTTACAAGTACGCTTTGAACAACGCGCAGGTAAACGTCCCTACAGCCTGCTTGAGCACCCACGTTATCGTGCGGCTTATGACTTTCTGCTACTGCGTTGTGAGTCAGGCGAATTACCAATCGAGTTGGGTAAATGGTGGACAGATTTTGCCAGCGCCGAGGGTGAAAAACGTCAAGCCATGCTGTTACCAGATACTGAGCCAAAAAAACGCCGTCGTCGCTCACGTAAAAAAACTTCAACTGCTGCTTCAAGCACTGGTATCTAGTTCAGCTACGAATGATTAGCATGCAGAAACATCGCGCATTTGTCGCGCTGGGGAGCAATTTACAAAACCCAGAGTTACAGGTTGGCAATGCCATCAACGAATTGAATGAATTACCGCAAACCACGCTGATTAAAGCATCGTCGCTCTACAAAACGTCACCCGTAGGCTACGATAATCAGCCAGATTTTATTAACGCCGTGGCCGAAGTAGAAACTGCACTAAACGCACCTGAATTATTGGATGCTTTGCTGGCCCTGGAAAACTCGCATGGGCGTGAACGTCCATTCCCCAATGCGCCCAGGGTGCTGGATTTAGATTTACTGCTTTTCGATGATGTATCGATGCAAACAAGCATATTGACATTGCCGCACCCTCGCATGCATTTACGTGGCTTTGTCATGCAACCTTTGGTGGAAATCGCGCCAGACGTTATCATTCCGAATATTGGAAAAGTCAGCGACATTGCAGTTAGTTATGCAGGCCAGTCCGTTGAAATAGTGAACCCTGACAAGAAAAAAGCATGAGTATTTTCGATAAATTTCCATACATTGTGGTTGAAGGGCCTATAGGCAGCGGTAAAACTACGCTAGTCAATCGGTTGGCCGATCAATATCCAGTGAACCTGCTGTTGGAAAATGCCGAGGCTAATCCATTCCTGCCCCGCTTTTATCAAGATGCGCCGCGTTATGCCTTGCCCACACAGATTTTCTTTTTGTTTCAGCGCGCAGAGCAGATCCGTGATTTAACTCAGCGCGACATGTTTCACCATGCCATCATCGCCGATTTTTTCCTGGAAAAAGATCCATTATTTGCCAGGCTGAATCTAGACGATGAGGAGTTCTCTCTCTATCGCCAGATGTACCAGCACCTGCAATTGCAGATACCGAAACCAGATTTGGTGATCTACCTGCAAACCCCTGTGGATGCGCTTGTTGAGCGTGTGAACCAACGCAAGATTCGTTATGAGCAGGATATTCCTCGTGAATACTTACAACGCTTGGCCGATGCCTACAGCGAGTATTTTCACCAGTACGATTCTTCACCGATCCTGATTGTGAATAATGAAAAACTGGATACCGCAGCCAGCGACGAATCGCTCAAGCTGCTGATTGAGCGCATTATGCAGATTCGTGGGCAACGCGAATTCTTTAATCCAAATTTTGAATAAAAATAGCGCTAATGAATCTAGTTAAACTACAACAGTTAGCTCAAGACGGCGAAAAGATTGCTGTCCTGACTTGCTACGATGCCAGTTTTGCCAGCCTGTGTGAAAGCGCAGGCGTTGACGTCTTGCTGGTCGGCGATTCACTCGGCATGGTGCTCCAAGGCAATAGCAGCACGCTTTCTGTCACCTTATCGCAAATGGTTTACCATACCCGTGCGGTAGCAGCAGGAACAAAAAAAGCCTATATCGTCAGTGATATGCCGTTTGGCAGTTACCAGCAAAGCCCCGAACAAGCCTTGCGCAATGCCAGCCGCTTAATGGCTGCTGGCGCGCACATGGTCAAGCTTGAGGGTGGAACGGTGATGGTTGAAACCGTCAGATTTCTGGTTGAGCGCGGCATCCCTGTCTGCGGCCACTTGGGGCTAACGCCACAATCAGTACATCAGCTTGGTGGGTATCGTGTGCAAGGGAAAGATGATGCATCGGCGCAACAACTAGTAAGCGATGCACAAGCATTAGAGAATGCTGGTGCAGGCATGATCGTGCTTGAAATGCTACCCGCCAGCTTGGCAAAAACTATCACCAGCAGCATCCATATCCCAACCATCGGCATCGGCGCAGGGGTGGATTGTTCAGGACAAGTCTTGGTATTGCAAGACATGCTGGGCATCTATCATGGCAAGTCACCACGCTTTGTGCGTAACTTCATGCAAGGTGCAACGAGCATACAAGAAGCAGTTGCAACTTATGTGCTCGCAGTAAAAGACAAAACATTCCCCGCAGCTAAACATAGCTTTTAATATTCCCTTTCCAGTTATCAATAATGCAGATTATCTATACGATTGCCGAGTTACGGCTCAGGTTGGCATCACAGAAAAACATTGGCTTGGTCACTACCATGGGCAACTTGCATGCAGGCCATATTCATTTAGTGAACCTGGCAAAACAGCAAAGTGATTGCATAGTGGTCAGCATTTTCGTTAACCCTCTGCAATTTGGGGTGAATGAAGATCTTGCCGCCTACCCACGCACACTGGATGCAGACTGTAAAAAACTTGAAGCCGCTGGCGTAGATATAGTATTTGCCCCCAGTGAAAGTGAAGTTTATCCAACACCGCAAACCATGACCATTTTGCCACCAGCAATCGCTGAAGAGCTTTGTGGCGCAAGCCGCCCTGGCCATTTCGCTGGTGTAGCCACCGTGGTATCAAAGCTATTTAATATCGTACGACCGGATGTTGCTGTGTTTGGCAAAAAGGATTTTCAGCAGCTATTTATAATTCGCCAGCTCGTCAGCCAATTTAACCTGCCGATTGAAATTGTCGCGGGCGAGACCATACGTGAAGAAGACGGATTAGCCATGAGTTCACGAAATGGCTACCTGAACCCGGCAGAACGACTAGAAGCACAGCGTCTGAGTCGTGCGTTAAAACTAGTAGTAGATGCTGTTAAGAAGAAAAAACTGGGGTTTACCGAGATTGAATCCCAAACCACACAATATCTGACCCAGCTAGGCTGGATAGTGGATTACATCAGCATCAGAAATCAGGATACCTTGCTACCAGCAAGCACTGACAATCAGAAACTGGTAGCACTTGGGGCAGCGCGCCTTGGTCGTACCCGCTTAATCGACAATATTGAGTTCGACTTGGGCTAATCATCGAGTTACTGAGGCTCTAAAGTATAAGTGTCCTGCAATACCTTTAGTTCCCGCCATTTGCTATCAACCACTGCCACGCTCCCAGCCTTCAATGCTTTTTCTACTTCGGCGGCTTCAAGTTGGTGCCAGTTTCTCCCTCGAAGATGTCCAGCCCTTTTCCACTGCCTATCTTGCTGACTAAACACCACGGTGTTGTAGCCATCAAAAATAACAAGCTCATTCTCGGCATCTCCATTAAGGTCTATGAGTAAAGCTTGGCAACCTGAAGAGATCCTCAAGCAATTAATCCAATAGCTCTTGCTCTGTGTTTCGCCCCACAAATAAGTTAGTAACTCAGCAGGAACTTGACTACCTGATGGGTAAATATGCAGCAACTTTACTAAATCGGCTTGATTCTCTGGCTCATTATGATTAGTTGCCCCATAAGTCTTATATTTAGCAACAAGTGCCTGCGTGGCTTTTTGATTAATTTCGCTAAACTGCGGGTGATCTCTCAAGATAACCAGTTTATTTAAAGCCCCATTACCATAATATCCGCCCTGAAATCGCAGATATTCAAAATCAAAAGACTGAACTGGAGTTACTTTTGTTAGTAAGCGTTGTACTTGGCTATCAACACTTATTCTGATTGGATCTAAGACAGGAGTGTGGGTCAACAGTAACACCAATGCAATTAACCAAGCAGCAATTACATTGACCTTGGAAGCATGATGCATCCATCCATTGCTACGAAAAAACACAGAAATAGCGTATCCAACAGCATATAAGCTGGTCAAACCAATAATAATCGCAGCCCAGACACGCTCTACAGTCCAGCCATATTGAACAACACGTAAATTCATAGCGTAAGCAGACAAAGCAATAAAAACTGGCATAGAAAACAATGCTAGATTCACTAAAATACGCAACCATGCTGGTAACTTCAGTCCATCTGCCCCATTCTGCCAAGCAGCATTAAATAAAAATACCATCAAGCCAAGCAGACTCAACATCAATGCTGTGGCATAACCTGTTTTCCATAAGTGACTGACGCCCTGCACAGGTATTACCAGAAGAAACAACAACATAATGACCGATACCAACGGAAGCAACCAGCCAAGTAGGTTTAATGTGGCACGGTATAAATTAACCAGAGCCTCCTCCCTTGCAGAATAGAGTAATAAACCGATGCCGAAACAGATTGCAGTGACAGGATAAATAAAATTCCGATTTGTAAACAAATCTTCAAAGAACTTGATCCCAAGCACCCTAAACAACCCCGCCCACAAACCTAATAAAGCCCAGAAGATTCCGACAAAAAGACCCGCAGACAATAATTTTAAAAGGTTACGCCATGTCGCTGAGCACAGCATTGCATAGTCACCAGACCAAGCCCCCTGCCTTAAACGGTGTTCGGCAAAAGGATTTAGGATAAACCAGCTAATAAAAACGACCCACCCTAACAAAAATATCTGACCTGAATAAATATAAGCTGGCAGTCCATCAACCCAAGCAACTTTCCCTGCATAACCGGCACATATTGCGGTCAACATGGTGTATGCCAGACATAGTTGCCACAACAAATTCCGCTCACGAAAGCTTGATAGCATTTGCATTGAAAGTGGAAAAGCCAGTGCTACTACATATAGGGGCCAGATCAAATAAAAATAAGGGCCGGTACTGGCCATGGAATCAATCCAGTTGTGCAACATTAACAAGCAAAAACCTTGCATCGCAGCCCAAGCCAATAACCAAGTTCTTTCAGTTTTTATCATTTTTCGCCCTTATTTCTAATGTGATTTCTTACTGCGGCAAAGCTATCTGTATCCACTACATTTATTGATGAGGCAGTTTACTTTATAATCATATCTTTATCACCGCACAGAACATCAATAAGCCATGCAAAGAACCATGCTCAAATCCAAGTTACATCGAGTGCACGTCACGCATTCAGAGCTGGACTACGAGGGCTCTTGCGCGATTGATGAAGTGCTTTTAGAGGCAGCTGACATCCGCGAATATCAGCAGATTGATATCTACAACATCAACAATGGCGAACGTTTTAGCACGTACGCCATTCGCGCTGAGCGTCATTCAGGGATTATTTCAGTCAACGGCGCTGCAGCACGTAAAGCCAGCCCTGGTGATCTACTGATTATTGCCAGCTACGCGATATACAACGAAATTGAGCTTGAAAAACTCAAACCACAACTAGTCTATGTTGACGGCAAGAATGACATCCTTGATCAACGCCGCGACATTCCTTTGCAGGCTGCAAGTTAATCCTTTCGCCTGCCAATTCACCACCACTCACATCTCATACTAAGGTTGCAATGGATTTAGAAACCATGAAAAAAGCCGTCATCGACGCGCTTGAAGATATTAAAGCTTTTGATATTACCGTGATGGACGTGCGTAAGCTGACCTCCATGGCGAGTTATATGATCATCGCTAACGCCACCTCCAGTCGCCAGGCTAAAGCCTTGGCTAACAGCGTACGTGAAAAGCTGAAAGAACTAGGCGCTGATATCCGCGGTACCGAAGGCGAAAAAGAAGGTGAATGGGTATTGGTCGATCTAGGCGATATTATCGTCCACATCATGTTGCCAGCCACTCGCGCCTATTACAACCTAGAGCAACTCTGGGGTGAGGCCGAAACACGCCGCGGACATATCAAGACCGCTGAGTAAGATTTTTAGCAAAGTCGGCTGATTGAAATTACGCATTATTTCTGTTGGTCACAAAATGCCCGCCTGGGTTGAGACTGCATGCGCCGAATATATCAAGCGCATGCCGCGAGAAATGACAATCGAAATGGTCGAAATCAAACCCGACAAACGCGCAGCAGGCAAACAATCCCCACAGGTTCAAGAAGCAGAAGCCAAGCGCATCCTGGAAGCCGCAGGTAAGGATTACCTGGTTGCGCTCGATGAGCGCGGCGCTTCCGTCACTACCTTACAATTAGCAGATCGCATGAAAACCTGGCTAACGGGCGGCCGCGATGTGTCGCTGGTTATCGGTGGTGCTGATGGCTTACATGCAGATGTTAAGGCCCGCGCAGACTGGCTCTGGAGTCTATCGGCACTCACGCTACCGCACGGCATGGTGCGCGTATTGTTATCTGAGCAACTTTATCGCGCATGGTCTGTCATTAATGGACATCCTTATCATCGCGAATAAACTATTTAATGACCCAAGCCGCGACTAAATCCCTAGTATGGTTTCGCCGCGATCTGCGCGACTTTGACCATGCTGCGCTTTATCATGCGCTCAAAGATTCAACCCAAGTGTATTGCGCGTTCGTCTTTGATACCGAAATTTTAGACAAACTGACCGACAAAGCAGATCGCCGTGTTGAGTTCATTTGGGAAAGCTTGCAAGAACTTAAGGCTGCCTTGCTAGCAAAAGGCGGCGACCTGATTGTGCTTCACGGCAACGCCCGAGATGAAATACCCAAACTGGCAAAATCACTAGGTGTAGAGTCGATTTATTCAAATCGAGATTATGAGCCTGCCGCTATTACCCGTGATGCCTACGTTGCAAAGGCTGCAGGCGAAGAAAATATTGCCTTCCACCAATTCAAAGACCAAGTAATTTTTGAGCAGGACGAAGTACTTTCCCTTGCGAGCAAGCCATATAGCGTATTCACGCCCTACAAAAATGCGCATCTTAAAAAGCTGAACGACTTTTACCTAAGCGCCTATCCAGTTGATCGCTACAGCAATTATTTCGCAAAACCTGAAAAGAGTTTTCCCGATATTTCATTAGAGAGCATGGGCTTTCAACGTACCAATCTAAAAACCATGAAACTACCGACAGGCATGTCTGGCGGTGCAACTCTCTTCAATGACTTCACAGATCGCATTCAACAATACAAAGCAGCGCGTGACTTTCCTGCGGTTAAAGGCCCCTCCTACCTTTCAGTGCACTTGCGGTTTGGTACAGTCTCCGTACGTCATCTAGCAAGAACCGCATGGCAGATGGGAGGAACAGGTGCCGAAGGCTGGCTCAATGAACTGATTTGGCGTGATTTCTACTTCCAGATTCTGCATCACAACCCTGGCGTTGCAGATGGCAGATCTTTTAAACCAGAGTATGAAGCTCTACCTTTCCCCAATAATGAAAACCTGTTTAAAGCCTGGTGCGATGGGAAAACAGGTTATCCATTGGTCGATGCCGCCATGCGCCAGCTGAATCAAACAGGCTGGATGCATAACCGTCTGCGCATGGTCGCGGCAAGTTTTCTGGTGAAAGATTTACTCATAGACTGGCGCTGGGGCGAACAATATTTCGCTGAAAAGCTGATCGATTTTGATTTCAGTGCCAACAACGGCGGTTGGCAATGGGCATCCTCCACTGGATGCGATGCACAGCCTTATTTCAGAATATTCAATCCAATTTCACAGAGTGAAAAGTTTGATGCACAAGGCAAATTCATTCGCAAATATGTGCCTGAACTCAAACAATGTAACGATAAAGAAATTCACGCGCCTTGGCTCATTCCGCCATTACGCCAACAGGCTTTAAATATAGAGATTGGTCACGAGTATACGCTGCCAATTGTCGATCATGGCACGCAACGCGCACTGGCACTTGCGCTCTATAAATCAGCCAAATAATGCAGATAACCCGCTCATTAAACCTAAATAAGCCATTAGCATTCATTGTTATGGCGTGCATTTTCTGTTTTCTTGCCAGTTGCAGCGCCTTGAAACTGACTTATAACAATGCACCTGATCTGCTTTATTGGTGGCTGGATGGTTATGTAGATTTTTCAGCCAAACAAAAGCCATTAATCAAACAAGAGCTCAATCAATTACAGCAATGGCATCGCCATAACGAACTACCAAAATACGCTGAATTAATGCAAAACACGGCTAATTTGATGCAGCGTGACGTTACCCCGCAGCAAGTGTGTAGTGTGTTTGATTCAGCCAAAACCCATATTGAGCAACTCAACCTGGAGATTGCCCCGATTATTGAATCTATTGCGCCAGATTTATCTGTAAAGCAATTAGCGCACATAGAAAAGAAGTTTGGTGTCGACAACGAAAAATGGCGCGACAAATGGATGGACGAGAATCTTGATAAGCGTGAGAAAAAACGGCTGGATGATGCAATTGATCGAGCAGAATCATTCTATGGCAGCATCAATAGCGATCAGAAAGAGCTGCTACTGAAAAGCATTCAAACCTCAAGCTTTAAACCCGAGGTTAGCTATCAAAGAAGATTGGAAAAGCAGCAGGCAATCATGTTGATACTGCGTGGGATAGAGCAAGGTAGATTATCTGGCACACAAGCCAACAGCAAGATACAAAGCTTTATGCATGAGATGACAGAGCCTGAAGACCCAGAATACAGCGCTTATATCGACCAGCTAGCCACTGAATCTTGTCAAACTATAGCCAGTTTGCATAAAAGCGCCACGCCCAAACAACGAAAAACCCTTCAAGAAAACTTAAAAGGTTATCTGAACGACCTCAATGTGCTGATGAGCTTGCAGCAACCATAAGCTAAATCAGGCCAATACGGTCTATTGATCATTAGCGATTGTGATAAGCGTTCACTAACTCAACTTCATGCTTAGCACCTAACACCACGCCAACGCGCTGGTGTATATGATCGGGGATTATGTCCAATATCCGTTCATAAGCAGTGCTTGAAGCCCCACCTGCTTGTTCAACGATAAAACTCATTGGATTGGCTTCGTATAGCAAACGTAATTTTCCACCCTGTTTCTTAATCTTGCTATCCGTTGGATACATAAAGACTCCACCACGCACCAAAATACGGTGCACCTCTGCCACCATAGAAGCGACCCAGCGCATGTTGAAATCCTTTTTTCGCACACCCTCAACACCTTGCAAGCATTCACCTACATAGCGCTGCATTGCTGGCTCCCAAAAGCGCTGATGCGACATATTGATAGCGAATTCATTCGCATCTTGTGGGATTTTCATCTCTGGTGATGTCAGTACAAATTCATCCGTAGTTTCATCGAGTGTAAAACAATCGACCCCATCGCCCAGCGTGATGACCAGCATAGTAGAGAACCCATACATCGCATAGCCAGCACACACTTGATGCTTGCCAGCCTGCAAAAAGGCTTGCGCCTGAGGTTGTTGAACTGCATCAGGACATGGCAGTACTGAAAAGATAGACCCAACTGAAATATTCAGGCTCACGTTAGAGGAGCCATCAAGAGGATCAAACGCAAGCAAATATCGCTGCGCTGGGAATTGATCGGCATCTGACTGAAGATGATGTGGAAAATAAACATCTGGCAACTCTTCTGAAACCAGACCAGCCACATGCTTGTTTTGATCAGCAAACGCCAGAAAAATATCATTACTGATCACATCCAGTGCCTGCTGCTTTTCACCCTGTACATTGATTGAATCCAGGCTTTCGAGCGAATGCGTCAACGCACCCTGATTTACGGCGTGCGCGGTTTTTTTACAGGCCTCTGCAAGGTCCACTAACACACTGACTAAGCCATCATTCAGATGGGCTAGCTTTTTCTGTTTTTCGATCAAATATTCTGAAAGTGATGTAGCGGGCATATGCTGCCTTTCTGGTAGATCATAATGGGCTGAATGGACTTGCAAAATATAGTGTCAAAATGTGTTACTTTTTTACAACAAAACAGCAATATCACGGTTCGAGGATAGACAATAATCGGGGGCTCGGTTAAAGTCTGGCCTAATAGCTTGCAGTTTAAGCCAATCAGTTTGAATAAATAAAAAAAGGTTTGGAACATTTAATGCGTATCAACACTTTAGGCTTGATTGCCAGCATCGTTTTGACCACTTCATTACTAAGTGGTTGTGCCACCCAAGCAAACAAAGACCCAATTGAAGGATTCAACCGCGGCGTTTATAAATTTAATGACGTTGCCGACAAAGCAGTTATCAAACCAGTCGCTGGTGCATACAAAGCAGTACTACCAAGCCCAGTGCGCACGGGGGTAGGTAACTTCTTCCGCAACTTGAATACGTTTGTTTCTGCAATCAATAATCTGTTGCAATTCAAGATTGCTAATGCAACCAGCGAAGCTGGTCGTTTCGTCATCAATAGTACCTTCGGTATTGCAGGTTTCATTGATGTTGCTTCTATGGATAACGTGCCTAAGCACACTGAAGATTTCGGCCAAACATTGGGCTACTGGGGTGTAGGTGATGGCGCTTACTTGGTATTGCCGTTCATCGGCCCAAGCAGTGTGCGCGATACTACTGGTTTGGTTGTTGATACGCTGGCATTTGACCCAATTAGCTACGTAGATGATCCAAGAACACGCAACCTTGGCCGCTTACTCTATATTGTAGACAAACGTGCTCAATACCTGCCTGCCAGCGATTTGCTGGATGAAGCAGCACTTGATCCGTATGCTTTCATGCGTGATGCCTACCTCGAACGTCGTGCTAATCAAGTTGCTGATAATGATGGTACAGTGCTCAACAATGGTGATGATGGTAGTGAACCAGCAACAGTGGCTCCTGCACCAGAAACCAAATAGAAAACAAGTAATTTTAAAGAATAAGTAATAAAACAAAAGCTCCGATTTTCGGGGCTTTTGTTTTATGTGCAATACAACTTAATGCATATGATCGATTTCTTAACTTGGCTTATTCTCCTGCTGCTACCGTCATGCGCTCAATCAAAATTGAGCCTGTCTGCTTGGAGCCTTGTACCAACACATCATTACCCACTGCCACGATCTGCATCAGCATATCTTTCATATTGCCAGCGATAGTGATCTCTTCAACTGGATAAGCAATCACACCATTCTCCACCCAGAAACCTGCGGCACCTCGTGAATAGTCGCCTGTGACCATATTCAAACCGTGGCCGAGTAATTCAGTAACCAACAATCCTGTGCCCATGATTTTCAGCAGTCCGTTTAAGTCTTGATCGCCATGGCTGATGATTAGGTTATGGTTTCCGCCTGCGTTGCCTGTGGTTTTCATGCCAAGCTTGCGAGCAGAGTAGGTGGACAAAACATAACCTTGAAGAATGCCGTCTTTTACCAAAGTGCGCGGGCTAGTAGTGACGCCTTCATTATCGAATGGCGCGCTCGCCAAGCCGCGTTTCAAGTGCGGTGTTTCGATAATACTGATATTGGACGACATGACCTGCTTACCCAAGCTGTCTAGCAAAAATGAAGATTTGCGATACAAGCTACCACCAGAGATGGCAGAGATTAAACTTGAAATGAGGCCTGATGCTAAGGGCGCTTCAAACAACACTGGCACTTGTGCAGTTTTGATGGCACGGCTGCCCAAGCGGCGCACAGCACGGTCACCAGCAATGCGGCCGATATTGGCTGGGCTATCTAAATCTTCTGCTGAGCGCGTTGAGCTATACCAGTAATCGCGCTGCATTGATTCGCCCTCTTCAGCAATGACTGAGCAGCTAATGCCATGCCGGCTTGTAGGGTAACCGCCAACAAAGCCGTGGCTATTGGCATAGGCAAATAGACCTTCGGAAATTGAGACTGATGCACCTTCAGAATTCTGGATACGGCTATCAACTTCAAGCGCCGCAGCTTCACACTCTTTTGCGAGCAATATGGCTTCTTCCACCGATAATGCCCAAGGGTGATACAAATCCAGCTCGGGAAAGTCTTTTGCCATCAGCTCGGCATCGGCCAAGCCACAGAATTCATCTTGTGCCGTATATTTGGCAATGTTGCAGGCAGCGGCAACGGTGTCTTGCAGCGCTTTAGGGGATAAGTCTGAAGTACTGGCATTGCCGCGTTGCTGGCCGAAATAGACAGTCACTGACATGCCTTTATCGCGGTTGTATTCTATGGTTTCAGTCTCGCCCATGCGGACTGAGACATTTTGACCCACGCCCAGGCTGATCTCTGCATCTGCAGCGCTTGCACCAGCACTTTTGGCTAGTTGCAGCACCTGTGCGCTCATGGCTTTCAGGTCGTCCAGCGAGTAGTTAAAACCTAGGGATTGATGTGTGTCTGACTGGCTCACGGCGGGCTCTTTGCGAAAAACTGTTATCATACCCCAGCATGAAACCTAATGAGATATACAACAGCAATATGAATGAATATGAAGACCAAGATGGCGATGAGCCCATCAGCAAAACAAAACGCAAAGCCGAAATGGATGAGCTGCAAGATATAGGTGTGCGGTTGATCGGCCTCTCAAAAGAGAGGCTGGCTAAGCTGGATTTGCCTGAAAGATTGCTGGATGCCGTTAATGAAGCTAAGCGCATCACGGCCAACGGTGCGACGCGTCGCCAAAAACAATATATCGGCAGCCTGATGCGCGAAGTAGAGGTAGCACCGATTATTGATCAACTACAGCGCTGGGATGGTAAACATAGCGCGGAGAATGCCTATTTCCATCAACTAGAACGCTGGCGCGACCGCCTGATTGCGGATGATAGCCTTATATCGGAATGGATGATCAAATACCCACAAACTGATAGCCAGCAGATGCGTGCACTGATTCGCAATGCGCAGCGTGAACAAACCGCCAACAAGCCACCAAAGAGTAGCCGCGCACTATTTGCCTTATTACGTGAAAACAGCGAATCATCTGCCCCTGATGTCGCTGGAGAAGCCGAGTGACAATAGACACGATCAGCGTTATTGCAGCGATTATTTTTGCGCTGGCGCTGATACACACGTTTGCCGCCAAGTCTTTTGAAGTCATGGCGCATCGCCACCCCAAACATGCAGGGCTTTTCCACCTGCTAGGTGAGATTGAGGTGGTGTTTGGCTTTTGGGCATTTATCCTGATCGGCTTGATGGCGTTTGTGAGTGGCGGTAGCCATGCGCTTGAGTATGTTGAGTCGCGCCATTACACAGAGCCCTTGTTTGTATTTGTGATCATGGTAGTGGCCGCATCCAACCCTGTGCTACAACTTGTTAAATCAGTGGTTAAAGGCGTGGCCAGTGTACTACCGCTGAATTCAACATTAGGCCAAGTATGGCTGAGCCTTGCTCTAGTGCCACTGATAGGCTCACTCATCACTGAACCTGCCGCAATGACATTGGCAGCCCTCATGCTCGCGCCCTTGGTGTTTCGCGAGGGCATCCCCGAATGGCTTAAATATGCAGCACTTGGTGTACTGTTTGTGAATATATCGATTGGCGGCACCCTGACCTCTTACGCAGCACCGCCTGTGTTGATGGTCGCGAATACCTGGCAATGGGATAGCCTGTTCATGATGCAGAATTTTGGCTACAAAGCGGCGATTGCCGTGGCGATCAACGCAACTGTAGTCACGTTTTTATTGCGCAAATACTTCACGCAAGCGCCAAAAGCAGATGTGGCTGCGTTAAAAACGCCATTAACAGTGAGCCTGATTCATCTGGCATTCTTGGCCAGCGTGGTGATATTTGCGCATCACACTGTGGTGTTTATTGGTCTGTTCATGCTATTTCTCGGCTTTACTCAGGCCTATGAGCGCTATCAAACACCCTTGATATTAAAAGAAGGCCTATTGGTTGGCTTTTTCCTTGCAGGCCTAGTTGTCTTGGGTGGTTTGCAACAGTGGTGGCTGCAACCGATTGTCTCTGCCCTCAAGCCGATACAACTCTTTTTCGGCGCAACCGCACTAACAGCGATTACCGATAACGCTGCACTGACTTATCTAGGCTCATTGATTTCCGGCATGTCTGACCCAGCCAAATACATGTTAATGGCAGGCGCTGTCACTGGTGGCGGGCTAACCGTGATTGCCAATGCGCCCAATCCTGCTGGGATAACGCTGTTAAAACGTGGCTTTGCGGATGAATCCATCAGCGCTGGTGGACTATTACTGGGCGCGCTACCGCCCACGATTGTGGCAGCGATCTTTTTTATACTGCTTTAATGGCCGCTGGAATCAGCAGCAACTTCACTGGCCTGTGACTTTTTGGGCGGCAAGAAAAAATCTCCCGGCTTACGCCATAGTCTTAGCAAGATATTTTTGAGCAAGTACCGCCACTGTGCAAACGTCACTTTTCTCGACTTCATGGCCACGTAGAGCGCCAGGCTAAAACTCACTAGCAAGTTCACAGTACCAATGAGCAGCACACTTGAGGTTGCAATTACGACCAATTGCCATGTGATGTTGAAATCCATCGCCATGAATGAAAACCCAACGAATGCTGAAGAAAAAGCAATATGGCGAATATCAATCGGCAAGCCGAGCAAAACCCCAAGCGCAGACATGCCGCCCAACAAGCAGCCAAAATAGAAGTTACCCGCCAGCGCACCCAGATTGTTTTCTATATAGGTAGCCACTCTGTCGAGTCGTGGTTGCCCAAGCAATTTCTTTAACCAGCCCAAAGCACGCAGGCGCTGCGGAATCTTGTTATACACCGCCAGATTGTCGTGGTAACCCGCAATCAAGCCAGACAAGAATAAGCAAACTCCCGCAATACCTGCATAAATCAGCGGTGCGCCATGTCTAAAATCAAGGTCACTTAAAAGTTTGTGCGCTTTATCTACATCAATAAAGTGATGGCCAAGGCACATCTGAATGCTCCAGCCAATCAATACTGCAACGGGTACTGCCAGCGAGATATTGCCGATAATGGCGATGGTCTGGCTGCGTATGGTCTGCGCAATAATATTCACCAGACTATCCATCTCTTTGCTTTTACCGTCACTATGGTCAATGCTGGCGGCGATGGCAGCAGCCGTCATCGCGGGTTGTTTAGTAGCCACAGTGAAATGCAGGATATGAATGATGACAAAGCCCAAGCCATAATTTAGGCTGAACAAAATACCCTCAGTCAGCGGGGCATAGTGCTGTTTAGCCGTGATGATTTTAATCATCGCCATGATTGCGATGATGATGCCCGCGCCCATGGCAGAACGCATCAGGCTGAAATACTCACTGCGTGATTCGGTGATGTAATGTTCGCCCGTACGGCTGGCGTTTTCAGTCACCCGCAGTGCCAATATCTCCATATTTTCGCGCCAGTGTTTGCGCACATCATTCTTGTGGCACTCTGCTGAAACCAGCGCCTTGAACAGTTTGATGCAGTCTGCGTGAGCACTTTCGCCAGCGCGCAAACTGATGGTAATGCTCAATAAGTCTTCAAGACGCTTAATTTGCTGCGACATGCGTTGCAACAAGAAAGTCAGGCGAATACTAGTACCAGTCACAGAACTATTGCGGCGGATTTTGGCAATCACCTGGCGACATTGGTCCAGCATCACCAGGATATGTTTGATATCGTGCGATTGTTCATCGGGGTCTGACAAAAAGTCACCCAGCTCGATATTCTGCACGATGAAAGGTGAGGCGTGATCTTCAAGTTCTGGGTGATTCAATATCAGCTCAGGCTCTAAACCAGAGGCTGATAAACGGTAAGAAAGCACTTGCAAGGCATCCAGCAAACGGCGCTGGCATTCCTTTGCTATATCATTCTCAGCTTGCTCAAAATGCAATGCCTGCATGAGCTCTAGCCATACCGTATCGGGCACGGCAATCACCCAATCCTCATCACGGCGATTAGGGAAAATCAGCGCAAACAAGTCTTTCAGGTAGAGCGGATTAACGGCATCGGGCAATAACTTGTGGCCAATGCGTCTGAATATTTCAGTAAAGAATCCGCTACTAGGGTGTATGCCAGAATCCACCAGCAAAGACACAGGCTTATGCTTACCCAGCAAATCCAGGATAGCAGTACGCAAAATAGTGGCGTAGTTTGGCTGCGTTTCAAGCACGTGGCATAGCGCCTGTATGGCATGCGTGGCGTACAAGTGTTGCGCTTCGATATTTTGCTTAGCCGCTGGACGTATCTGTGCGACCAGTCTTGTCAGCAGCTTAGCGGGGCTGTCTGGTGCTAAAGCGTAATCGCTGAGTATTTGTTCCATCATGGATTGATATTAGCTTTACTGTAATGATGAGTGGCTTTATTTAACCATGCTCAGCACATACGTGCCAATAAACCAGCAAACAACTAGAAAAATGAGATGCCTGGAATGGCTCAAAGGCCATACGCTAGCCTTTGAGCCGCTGAAAGGCTACGGCCTATTCAGCATGATGGTTGTTTTTGCTGACGTACCATTGCGCACATAATTCACGTTTGCGGTTTGCCCTGCGTAAAGGTGTGCAGACTTGGTCAGCTCCTCTGGCTTGTCGAGCACGACATCACCAATCTGGGTCAATATATCATCCGCCTGCAAACCAGCTTTAGAGGCAGGTGAACCGGCCACAACAGCCACAATCGTCAGGCCCTTAACATCAGCATCTTTGGTTGGACCAGTAACGTGCACGCCTATCATAGGCGGTTGCAACCTTACCCAATAAGAAGCGAAATAGGTGTATTGCGGTTTTACCTCTGGCGCAGGCTGGCTTACCGCTTTATCCGCGTCCACAGGTTTACCTTCAGCTGCTTTTTTGGCTGCAATCTTGTCGCGTATCTGCTGCATATTGACAGTTAATTGCTTGGGGTCTGCACGTTCTGTATAAACTAGTACTGCGTCAGCCTTGATATTTTTGGCTTGCTCCTTAAGCGCATCTGGCGATACCTCTATGCCATCAAAACTTGAGTAGCCGATCATATCGAAACCACGCTCCAGCATGCGCTGATAGTCATCGTCTTTAGATTCACCAGCGTATATTTTGGGGCCGTCTGGATCAGGCTTGAGCGCTACAGTGGGTCTATCGCGACTCACGAATGTGTCTGCGTAGGGGTTTCCAGTCGCTGGTTTAGATATTGCATTTGCAGCATTTGGTTTATCTGCACTTACTGCGCCTGTTTGGCTGCTCACTGGTTTACTACTGTTGCTTGCACAACCAACAAGGCCGAGCAGCAAGATTAAAGCAAAGGTAATGCGTGTCATATGCCTCTCCTGTCATCATTCCCCACTGCACAAGCTTACCTTGAGTGCAGCGGGCTAATGGTATGATTAAATTATTTTCTGCAGTTTAATTTTTAATTCTTTTTAGTGATTCATTTTTACCTACGACTTATTGACAACCATAATGACAAAAGAATTCATTAAAATCGGCCTGGTCTCTATCAGCGACCGCGCATTCAGCGGCGAATACGAAGATAAAGGCATCCCCATGCTAAAAGCTTGGCTGGATAAAACGCTGACCACTGAATGGCACCATATTGCACGCATCATCCCCGATGAACAACCTGAAATCGAAACTAACTTAATTGATCTGGTTGATCATGAAAAATGTGACCTGATACTCACCACAGGCGGCACTGGCCCTGCTTTACGCGATGTCACGCCTGAAGCTACATTAGCAGTGGCAGACAAAGAAATGCCAGGTTTTGGCGAGCAAATGCGCCAGATTAGCCTGTACTTTGTACCGACCGCCATTCTTTCACGACAAGTAGCCGTCATTCGCAAACAAAGTCTGATTATCAACCTGCCAGGCCAACCTAAAGCCATCGCTGAGACGCTAGAAGGCCTGAAGGACGAAGATGGCAAGATCATTGTCAATGGCATATTCGCTGCCGTGCCTTATTGCATAGACCTGATTGGCGGGCCTTACATTGAGACCAACGAGGCCATTGTTAAAAGCTTTAGGCCAAAATCTGCCATTCGTGCCACTAAGCCCAGCGCTTCCTAATGGCTTCAGAATTCGACCTAATTCAGCGCTACTTTACGCGCAATACGCCGCAAGCCTTGCTTGGCGTAGGCGACGATGCAGCGCTCATCAAGCCGTCAGCGGGAATGGAACTGGCCATTTCAACAGATATATTAGTTGCTGGCACACACTTTTTTGCTGATACTGATGCTTACAAATTGGGCTGGAAAACACTGGCTGTCAATTTATCTGACATGGCAGCAATGGGGTCAAAGCCACGCTGGGCAACCCTGGGGCTTGCATTACCAGAGATTAATGAAGAATGGTTAGCCAAATTCTCTGAAGGATTTTTTGCCTGTGCAGAAACTTTTGGCGTTGACCTAATAGGCGGCGACACCACGCGAGGGCCCCTTACTTTAAGCGTGCAGATTATGGGCGAAGTGCCTGCAGGCAAAGCAATCAGGCGTGATAACGCCAAGATTGGTGACGAAATCTGGGTCTCAGGGGAATTAGGTACAGCAGCGCTCGCACTGGCCGTGCTGCAAAACAAAATAGCCTTGAGCGAAAGTGAAATGAGCATTTATCGTCTGGCATTAGAGCAGCCCGAACCTAAAGTACATCTGGGCATCGCACTGCGCGACATTGCGAATAGCATGATTGATATATCCGATGGCTTACTGGCAGACCTTGGTCATATTTTAAAGCGCTCAAAAGTAGCTGCGCACATTCATCTTGAGCAGTTGCCAACTTGCAATTATGTGAGCCATCACCTGCATGAAAAGCCAATACATAAGCTGGTGTTGGCAGGTGGTGATGACTACGAGCTATGTTTTACTGCACCCAAATCTCAACATGCCAAGATTCTTGAAATCAGCCAGGAACTTACTTTACCTATCAGTTGTATCGGCAATATTATTGCTGCCACTGACGGCGATTTTTCTAGTACCGTCTATAACCAGCAGCATCAAATCATCGACATAAAAGAGACTGGCTTTGACCACTTCGCCTAACCTGAAATTCCTATTCCAGCACCCTGCCCACTTCATAGCGCTTGGCTTTGGTAGCGGGCTTAGCCCGAAAGCGCCGGGGACATTTGGTACTGTTGTTGGCGCACCGCTGTTTATTCTATTAATGTCTGCGCCAGAGTTTCTGCATTCCTCCATCATCGCCCTATTGTTTCTGGTTGGCATCCCCATTTGCCATATCGCTGGTAAAAACCTTGGCGTATCAGACCATGGCAGTATTGTGTGGGATGAAATTGTCGCCTTCATGTTGGTTCTCGAATTCAGCCCATTTTCATGGGTTTGGTGGCTAGTCGCTTTCCTGCTATTTCGATTGTTTGATGTTTGGAAACCATTCCCCATTCGCCTGTGCGACCAGAAACTAAAAGGCGGGTTTGGTGTGATGTTTGATGACTTGCTGGCGGCCATTTACGCAATCATTAGCTTGAAAGCGCTGCTATGGCTGACGATGCATTATTAAGTCTAGCAAGCCAGCTTGGCAAGTTGCTCAAAGCAGAACAACGTATGCTGGCATTCGCTGAATCATGCACGGGCGGCCTATGCAGCAGCCTGATTACAGAGATTGCAGGCAGTTCAGCATGGTTCGATAGCGGCTACGTGACGTATAGCAACCAGGCAAAGGTTGAGGTATTGGGCGTATCGATAACAACTTTAGAAGCCTATGGCGCAGTCAGCGAACAAACTGCGATTGAAATGGCATTGGGCTGCCTAAGAAATGGACGCGTGAATATCGCTGCATCCATCACTGGTATTGCAGGCCCCACAGGTGGATCGCCAGATAAACCTGTAGGCACCGTATGCTTTGCCTGGGTAGGCTTGGGTTTACCAACTATTAGCCAAACTGAACATTTTAGCGGTAACCGCCAGCAAATCCGTGAGCAATCTGCAAACATTGCTCTGCATGGCTTGACCAGCTTATTACAGCAAAAATAAAGGCTCAGTCAAACGGCTGAGCCTTCTGTTTCACCTCAATATTCTTATTGTTTTATATATCGATTAACGCCATCCACGGTCATGCCCACCACGCCATTCGCCACGACCCCAGTCATCACGATCATGGTGCCAATAATGGCCACCATCATATCTAAAGTAGGCAGCAGGCGCTGGGCGGTAATAAACTGGCGGTGCGCTATAGTACACAGCAGGTGGTGGTGCGTAGACCACTGGCGGTGCGCTGTAATAGCGAACTGGTGGCGCGGCGTAATAAGCCGGCGCGCCAAAGTTCAAGCCTATACTGAATGAATCATGGGCATATGCGCTAGACATGCCAGCAACACCCACTGCAGCTACCACTAACATCGAACGTATTATTTTCATGATTATCTCCTATCGGTCAATAAATCCCCGTATATCCAATAACGCATGCTGCAATCAAACGGATACATTTTTAAGATAATTTTCGTAACACTATGTATCAAGTTTAAAGGTTATAGATTGAGACGACGCAGTACCCTATTGAGTTCAATATTCTGGTAATCAAGTTAACGCCCATCAGGCAGCATTAAGTGCAGTTCTTGCTTACGTTAAGTACTGATTTATGAAATAATTACAGGCTTTATGGCGTATTTAATCAAAGGCAAATAATGGACGACAATAAAAGCAAAGCACTGGCGGCCGCACTGTCGCAAATTGAAAAGCAATTCGGCAAAGGCTCCATCATGCGCATGGGCGATACCGATATTGCGGGCGATGTTCAAGCGGTTTCCACAGGCTCGCTGGGTCTTGATATTGCCCTTGGTATCGGTGGCTTGCCACGCGGCCGCGTGATTGAAATCTACGGCCCTGAATCTTCAGGTAAAACCACGCTGACTTTATCTGTCATCGCTCAAATGCAAAAATTGGGCGGTACTGCAGCCTTTATTGATGCGGAGCATGCGCTAGACCCACAATACGCACAAAAACTGGGTGTTAATGTTTCTGAACTACTTATTTCACAACCAGACACTGGCGAGCAAGCACTGGAAATCGCTGATTCACTCGTGCGATCAGGTGCTGTAGATATCGTCGTCATCGACTCAGTTGCCGCCTTGGTACCAAAAGCCGAAATCGAAGGTGAAATGGGCGATTCACACATGGGTCTGCAAGCCCGTTTGATGAGCCAGGCGCTGCGCAAGCTGACAGGTAACATCAAGCGCACCAATACCATGGTCATTTTCATCAACCAGATACGTATGAAGATCGGCGTGATGTTCGGTAATCCTGAAACCACTACCGGCGGTAACGCGCTCAAGTTCTACGCTTCTGTTCGTTTGGACATTCGCCGCACGGGTGCCTTGAAAAGAGGTGACGAAGTGATTGGCTCTGAAACACGCGTCAAAATCGTCAAGAACAAGGTTGCACCGCCATTCAAACAGGCTGAATTCGATATTCTGTATGGCGAAGGCATCTCTCGCGAAGGTGAAATCATTGAAATGGGTGCCAACCTCAAGCTGGTTGAGAAAGCTGGTGCCTGGTATAGCTACAAGGGCGAAAAAATCGGCCAAGGCAAAGACAATGCCCGTGAATACCTGCGCGAGCATCCAGAAATCGCTAACGAAATCGACGCAAAAATCCGCGCCAATGCAAAGGGCAACCTGGATGCCATCATAAAGACCACTGGCCCGGATGACGACGCCGACTAAGAAATCACGCCGCACCAAGCCTAGCCTGCGAGAAAAAGCCATGGGCTACTTGGCGATGCGGGAATATTCATACAAAGAGTTGAAGCAGAAGTTACGGGCATATTTGCCCGTAACTGAAGAAGATGTAGAGCCTGACCTGGAAGCACATTATGAAGCAGTCAATGTGCTACTGGATGACTTTAAAGCGCGTGGCTGGCTGTCCGAAGAACGTTATACAGAGCAGATCGTCCATGCCCGGCAACGCAAATTCGGCAGCGTGAGAATCGCCAACGAGTTACGCGAACACGGCATAGGTGAAGAGCTGGTCGATAAAGCGATGGCGGAAGTCAAAACTAATGACTTGGCTAATGCCCTGGTCATCTACCGCAAGAAATATGATGCTCCACCCAATAGTCGCGAGGAATGGGCAAAACAGGCGAGATTCCTGCAAAGCCGCGGTTTTGGCTTCGACATCATTAAAAAAGTCGTGATTTACAAAGCAAGTAACCGAAATATTGAAGACCAAGAAATTGAAGAATAGCACATTGAAGACAGTGAATGAACAACAAACCAAGCAGTAAAGCCATACGCCAGACTTTCCTGGATTTCTTCGCCTCTAAAGGCCACCAGATTGTTGCATCCAGTTCGCTGGTGCCGCATGGCGACCCTACCCTGCTCTTTACCAATGCTGGCATGAACCAGTTCAAGGACGTATTCCTCGGCTTTGACAAACGTCCTTACACCCGTGCCACTACCAGCCAGAAATGCGTACGCGCTGGCGGCAAGCACAATGACCTGGAAAACGTAGGCTACACCGCACGCCATCACACGTTCTTTGAGATGCTGGGCAATTTCAGCTTTGGCGATTACTTCAAGCGCGATGCCATTAGCTTTGCTTGGGAGTTACTGACTGAAGTTTACAAGCTACCCAAAGAAAAACTGCTGGTCACCGTCTATGCCGAAGATGACGAAGCCTATGACATCTGGACCAAAGAGATGGGTGTCCCTGCCAATAAAGTCATCCGCATTGGCGATAACAAAGGCGCGCGCTTCGCTTCAGACAATTTCTGGATGATGGGCGATACCGGCCCATGCGGCCCATGTACCGAGATTTTCTATGACCATGGCGACCACATCTGGGGCGGCCCTCCAGGTAGTGCAGATGAAGATGGCGATCGCTTCATCGAAATCTGGAATAACGTGTTCATGCAATTCAATCGCGATGAAGCTGGCGTGATGCATCCGCTACCGAAGCCGTCGGTTGATACGGGCATGGGCTTGGAGCGCATCTCTGCCGTGCTGCAAGGCGTACATGCTAATTATGAAATCGATTTATTCCAAACACTGATTGCAGCCGCTGCACGTGAAACGAAAACGACAGATTTAGATAGCCCCTCACTTAAAGTACTGGCCGACCACATTCGCGCCTGCTCATTCCTGATTGCAGATGGCGTCATTCCTGGCAACGAAGGCCGTGGCTATGTGCTGCGCCGCATCATCCGCCGCGCTATCCGTCATGGCTACAAGTTAGGTGTTCGTAGCGCATTCTTCCACAAAATACTGCCAGATTTAGTAGCTGAGATGGGCGATGCCTATCCAGAGCTAATCAGCGAGCAAAAACGTATTGCCGATATTCTCAAACAGGAAGAAGACCGTTTCTTCGAGACTATCGAGAACGGTATGGAAATCCTTGAAACAGAACTTGCCTCTATGGAAAAGGCTGGCAATACCTTATTCAATGGTGATTTAGCATTCAAGTTACATGACACCTTCGGCTTTCCACTCGACCTAACTGCGGATATCGGCCGTGAACGCAATGTAGCTGTCGATTCAGCTGCCTTCGACGCCGCTATGAGGCGCCAGAAGGATCAGGCACGTGCCGCTGGCAAATTCAAGATGGCCACAAATCTGGAATACGATGGCATTGCCACCAGCTTCCACGGCTATGAAAAACATGAAACCAGCGCCAAGGTACTGGCCCTATATAAAGAAGACACAGCAGTTGAGAGCCTGAGTGAAGGTGACTTGGGCGTAGTTGTACTGGACATTACCCCTTTCTACGCTGAATCTGGCGGCCAGATTGGTGACAGTGGTGAGTTGCGCAGTAGCGACGGCATCTTTGCTGTGGAAGACACCTTGAAGATACAAGCCAGCGTATTCGGTCACCATGGCGTCCTGAAAACTGGCAAACTGGCTGTGGGTGACGTACTCAGCGCACGCGTCAATATCACGGCGCGAAAAGCCACGATGCGTAACCACTCTGTGACCCATATCATGCATAAGGCATTGCGCGAAGTACTGGGCGAGCATGTGCAGCAAAAAGGCTCTCTGGTAGATACTGAAAAAACCCGCTTTGACTTCGTGCACAATGCACCCGTGACCGATGCTGAAATTCAGCGCATAGAATCTATCGTCAATGCCGAAATCCTTGAAAATACGCCAACACAAGCGCGCGTGATGGATATTGAATCTGCACAGAAAACAGGCGCTATGATGCTGTTTGGCGAGAAATATGGCGATGAAGTCCGCGTACTGGATATCGGTACCAGCCGTGAGCTGTGTGGCGGTACACACGTAAGGCGCACGGGTGATATAGGCTTTTTCAAGATCATTGCTGAAAGCGGTGTTGCCGCTGGTGTACGACGCCTGGAGGCCACTACTGGTGAAGGCGCACTGAAACTGGTGCAGTCGCAAGAAGCCCTGCTCAATTTAGCGGCCCGTGAGATCAAGGCACCTGCATATGAATTACCAACTAAGCTCACGCAGATATTGGATAACGTCAAAACTCTCGAAAAAGAACTGGCTCGCCTAAAATCAAAACTGGCTTCATCACAAGGTGATGACCTGGCTGCACAAGCCGTGGAAATAGGCGGCGTAAAAGTATTGGCTGCCACGCTTGAAGGTGCTGATGCAAACGCCCTGCGCGAAACCATGGACAAGCTGAAAGACAAACTGAAATCCGCCGCCATCGTGCTGGCTGCTGTCAGCGATGGCAAAGTCAGCCTGGCTGCAGGTGTAACCCCTGACCTGATCGCCAAGATCAAAGCTGGTGATTTGGTCAACTTTGTTGCCAACCAAGTAGGGGGCAAAGGCGGAGGTAAGCCAGACATGGCTATGGCAGGTGGCACCGATGCCAGCCAGTTACCTCAAGCACTAAACAACGTCACCGACTGGGTTAAGCAAAAGCTTGGCTAAGGCACTTTTCAAACCAATATTTACCCAACCACAATAGCTAAAACATATGGCACTTATCGTACAAAAATACGGCGGCACTTCAGTCGCCAACCCAGATCGCATCCGCAATCTTGCGCGTCGCGTGGCGCGTTATAAAGCATTAGGCCATCAAATCGTCGTCGTGGTTTCAGCCATGTCTGGCGAGACCAATCGCCTGATCGCACTGGCTAAAGAAATCATGCCGAATCCTGATCCACGTGAACTGGATGTGATGGTTTCTACAGGCGAGCAAGTCACCATTGGCTTGACTGCATTGGCCCTGATGGATTTGGGCATTAAAGCCAAGAGCTACACAGGTGCACAAGTTCGCATCGTGACCGATAGCGCGTTCACCAAAGCGCGCATCCTGCATATTGATGAAGAACGCATCCGTGCCGATTTGAATGCTGGCAATGTGGTTGTGGTAGCAGGCTTTCAAGGTGTGGATGAGCAAGGTAATATCACCACCCTTGGCCGTGGTGGCTCAGATACCACTGGCGTTGCCTTGGCAGCGGCACTGAAAGCTGATGAATGCCAGATTTATACCGATGTGGATGGCGTATACACCACCGACCCTCGTGTGGAACCGAACGCGCGCCGTCTGAAATCCATTACCTTTGAAGAGATGCTGGAACTCGCCAGCCAAGGCTCAAAGGTACTGCAAATCCGCTCAGTAGAGTTTGCAGGCAAATACAAAGTCAAACTGCGTGTGCTCTCAAGCTTTGAAGAAGAAGGCGAAGGCACACTGATTACATTTGAGGAAAATGACAACATGGAACAACCCATCATCTCCGGCATCGCCTTCAACCGCGACGAAGCCAAAATCACCGTATTAGGCGTGCCAGACCGCCCAGGCATTGCTTACCAAATCTTGGGCCCAATTGCCGATGCCAACATTGATGTGGACATCATCATCCAGAATACAGGCGCTGACGGCACCACAGACTTCACCTTTACCGTTCACAAAAATGAACTGAACAAGGCACTCGATATTCTCAGAGACAAAGTGCAAGGCCACATTGGCGCACGCGAGATTTCAGGTGACGACAAAATCGCCAAAGTTTCCATCGTTGGCGTTGGCATGCGCTCGCATGTTGGCGTAGCCAGTCAGATGTTCCGCACACTCGCTGAAGAAGGCATCAATATCCAGATGATCTCCACCTCTGAAATCAAAATTGCAGTCGTGATTGACGAGAAATATATGGAGTTAGCCGTCCGCGTGTTGCATAAAGCGTTCGAGCTAGAAGAAGCCTAAAAAGGCCGGATAGCAAAGATAAGCACAGACTTACATTGATTTTTAAGGCGTAATCAAGTATTGTTACGCCCGCTGTACAAGTTAAAAACGGAGAGCTGGCCGAGTGGTCGAAGGCACTTCCCTGCTAAGGAAGCATACGGGCTTAAACCTGTATCGAGGGTTCGAATCCCTCGTTCTCCGCCAAACACTTTAGAAGCCCATACCCAATGGGTTTCTCAATAAATGTAGTATCGAAATTGGTAGCATTTTTGGTAACAAAAAAATGCTCAAGATACCCGTTTACCTTCGTGGAAATAGCTACTATATCCACACCAGAATTGCTGGAAGGCAGTTCAAAAAATCCCTTCATACAAATTGCAAACATACTGCTAGAATCAGGGCATTGTCCATTCTTACGGCAGTTGATATGGCACTTGATCCCAAGAAATTAAGAACCTTTAATATTGATATTCAAAATGGCATCTATCAGTCTGATGGGCCGGAAGACTATCAAAATATGATGGGGGCATTAGATAAGCTTGGCACACTTGGTTTATTAAAACCCACAAGCTCCCAACCCCCATCAACACAGGTGCATAGGGAAATTCCTAAAATAAGTTTAAAACTATCTGAACTGGTAGAAAAACTATTTGATTTGAAGAAACAATTGAAACCTGCCACTGCACAAGCATACAAAAAAGCAGCTAGTGAGTTTTCAGGCTTCCTGGGCAACCCTTATATCCATGAAATTGGTGGCAGTGATATTACCCGCTACCAAGAACACCTTGCCAAAATTAATGACACCAGAACCATAGATAATAAAATTGGGAATCTAAGTGCCATATTTAGTTTTGCTATTACACAAAAATATTACTTTGAGGCCAACCCTGCCCTAGGCAGGAAGTTGATGAGCAAGAAAGATAGGGATAAATCAGGTTATGCCATTTTTGAAGATATAGAAATACACTCCATTTTTCTGCCACATCTTATTAAACAACATAAAGATAAAGACCCAGATTTCTACTATTGCATATTGCTTGGATTGATTAGTGGTTGTCGTATATCTGAAATTACTTCTTTGCAGGTTTCACAAATTAAAGCTGAACCTGTTCCTCATCTTAATATTATTGATTCTAAAACCGTTGCTGGAATTCGCACTGTTCCTATTCCTCAAACTATATATGATGAACTTCAGAATTTCCTGCCAGCCAAGGGGAAAGCTTTTAAATATATTGAGAGATTAGGTAAAGGTTCTGGTAATGCTGTTAGTCAAAAATTTAAACGACATATGGGAAAAATAGGTGTGATGAGGGAAGGCTTGGTATTCCATTCCCTTCGCAAATATTTTAATAATTTTTTAAAAACTAACAAGGTTCAAATAGAAGCAAGATGCCAGATGCTTGGGCATGAGTTGGACAATGTGAATGAAACCACCTATGCAAACGAATATAGTATTCAGGATTTAGCTACCCTAGTTAATCCAGTCCAGAATAAAATTTTGGAAATGATTAAATACAATCCCTAATACAATTCATCGTCAGAAAAAAACAAACCAGCCCTATGCTGGTTTTTTTTATTTTTGATGCACAGGGTTTGGGATGTAATCCCAAGGTTTGGGGAGATTCCATAAGAGGGGCATAGCCACCTCTTTGGCAGGCTGAATGGAAAAACGAAGTTTTGGAATGTGGGTATCGTAGATACCCCTAGTCTGTACCTAGAGGTATCAATTACACACATACCCCCAGAAAATAAAAAACAAAACTATCTCATACAGCTAACCCCGCTAGGGGTAAGTTGACTTTGCCAAAATTTCTGCGATAACTATATAGAGCAGGAGAAATTATGTATGGCAAAAAAAGAACAAAAAAGTCAATTCATGCATTTGGAATTGTATTCAAGAACAGGTGCAATAATTCAGAGTAGTAAAGCCAGAAAAACTAGCACTGTCGGTGTAATAAATGAAGCCATTAGAACGAATGGTTTTACTTCCCATATCATGGCTGATGGCTACAGCCCTGCCCCACCAACATATTTGTATAGTCAAAATAATCTTAGTCTTGATGATCACTATAAGGAAATTCTAGCTCAAGTAGAAAATGAAAAAGATAGCTTAGGTAGAAAAATAAAATCTGATAAAAATATTTTACTTGCTGGGGTAGTTTCCTATCCAAAACCAAGATTAGCAAACAATTGGGATAGTGACGATAAACAAAATTACATAATGTTTAAGGATCAATCTATTGAGTTTATGAAAAATAAGTGGGGTGATAACTTGTTGTGTGTTTTAGAACATACTGATGAGGAATATCCACACCTACATTTTTATGTAGTTAATAAAAATCGTATTGCTTCAACCCCTGAAATGCATCCTGGCTTCGCTGAAAATATTAGATTAGAAAAAGAAGCAAAAGCAGAAAACAGACCTGTTATAAAAAAAGAGCAGGTATCAGCATACAAAATAGCAATGCGAAAATTCCAAGATGACTTTTTTAACACTGTTAGTATTTACTGTGGTTTTGACAGACTTGGACCGAAGGTCCAAAGATTAACGAGGACTGAATGGAAAATAAGAAAACAAGTAACACGACAATTAGCTAAAGCAATTAGAAAAACAAGAAAAAAGAATGAAGATTTGAATATACAAACTGATGAGCTTAATCAATTGATGCTGGAGTTAGAACAAGAAACTGCCAATGTGCTTGAAATGCAAATCCAAGTTGAAATGGAACAAAAACAAGTTGCTGGTGGGCTAAAAGATATAGCTATGGCTCAATACTTTCGTGAACATCATAAAGATCTTGTTGTTCAATATAATATTGAGCAACAAAGAAAGAAGTATGAATCATCTAGCAATTTAAAATTGAAGAATTAATCTAGCTTATATATTTTTGATGGGTCTTAAGAAGAACATATTTTGAATCTGAGCCTCTGATATTAACTATCGTTAATATCTCCCCCTACGGGCATATAAATGCAGTATGTATATCTTCATATTATTAAATTTTTCATAGTTGACTTTTAAATATAGATTTTATATATCTATAATTTAAGGAAAGATTATGAAATTTTTAATTGAAGTATTAGACGATTTTCCAGAAGAAGCAAAACTACACAAGCATTTAATTCATCAAGAACCTGTTGAAGCCAAAATTCACATTTTATTGGCTTATGATAATAAATCCATTACAGCAATTTCCATTCAATCGCCAATACTTGATGAGATACCCACGAATGCTATATTGAAGATAACTAAGATTAATTAATCTGGAATATTGCCCTTCTCATTGATATCTTCACATGCAAGTTCAGCAGCTTCTAAAGTGGCATATTCTTTTCCCAACCTTGTCCCAGATTCAATATGCTCAAGTTCATAATGAGTTAATTCTTCATGGGGTGGTTTATCATTTTTAGTAGTGATTGTGACAACTTTATATGTGGGTGATTTGGATTTTTTCCCTGCACTACTATTTCCGAATTTCATATTTATTCCCTAGCATTTAGATAAGTAAATTAATGTTAGTCTTCTATTGAATTTAAATATTCAGCAATTACATCCCCATGACAGGCAAGGGGTTTGCAATGGCAACCAAGCTTTTTTCCTTTAAGCGAAAGCAATGCTTTTCTTTTACTTTCATCTTTTAAAATTGTTTCGTAGAAATGTGTTCTATATTTAGCAATAACTTCTTCACGATTCCCATCTTTATCAATAATAAAGGGATTGCCCCAAGGACTTTTTCTACCAATATATAAATCAAAGTCCTCTTCTAGATTTCTATTTACTACTTTAGTAGTTTCAATTGGAATAAGTTTGAGTGGTTTATTCCTCGCTATTGCTTGGTAAATAAACTTTGTATGTTCTGTCCCATCCCAGAAAATAAGTAGGTGTGTGGCTTGATCAACCAATTTAATCACTTCTTTATCAGAAATATCAAATGCATTAACTTTTTGAACAATGTGATCTTTGTAATAACCCTTAATAAAATCTTTAGAGTCATCTACAGATATGAGAAGAAAATCTTTAAATGCATTTAAGAATTTTTCAGTCTCAGCTTTAAACTTATATTCCCTTCCAAAATTACTGGGGTAAGCTAATAAAACTAAATTTTCCTGAATTTGAAATATATCCAAATCAACCAATATGCTTAACCTCTAATTTGTTTCCCCATTTACTATTTAGATACTCCACAACTAACCTCCTGTGGCAATAATGAGCGGTTTTCTCACTGCATAACAAACATGCATTATTAAAAACTGTAGGAGATAAGTTATTTTCGATATTTCTTCTTTCCATTAAGTTCATAAATTTATCTTCATAAATTTCCCATGAACCTTTGCTTTTTTTGTATGCATCTAAAATATCTTTTGTGGGGGCTAATTCAGGTAAATGTAAATATTCTGCATTGCAAATTTCTTTTAAGAAATACTTCAAATCATCTCGTTTAGCAAAACCTGCTAACTGAGAAATATTATTTAATCTTACATCAATAATTTTTGAGACATGATTTTTTGAAATATTCCCAAAAAATTGTTGTGCTGTTGTTTGCGTGAAACCAATTGTGAATACTTTAGAGGTCATATGCTATTACTTGTGGCCAACATTGAGGGAAAGAATAAACTCCATTCACTTGAAACCAATAGCCCCTGCTTTGGCTACTTGCCCAAATTCTACCAATTCCAACTCTTATAAATAACTGTTCTTGAGCTCGTAAAAATGCATTTAAAGTTATAAGGCTTAAAGCAATTTGAGTTTGTTTACGGAAATAGTAATCAATATATCTAATGTCTTTAAATGGAATATCTATAAACCTATTATTTGAACCGTCAGTAAAATTAATTCGCAATCTTCCTTTATCGTCCAAATGTACATAAACTGATGTTGGATTTATTTGAATTGTTATGATGGAAGCTAGAATATTATTAACATCATAATCATAAATTAATTTTTGATTTGCTTGGAGAGGTACACCAAATCCAGCTTGCAAGGATGGAGAAGCATTATTAATTAAAATCTGCTTAAATTCTTGTGTAGTTGCATTTCCCAAATGATGTGTATTTGTATGATTGTAATCTTCAAGGTGTGGTGCAGAAGCACTGCCTGACAGAGAAAAATCTCCTTGAAGTTTAAATCCAGGGAGGATGCCATCCTGTTTACATTGGGTCAATGTGTAGTAAGGTTGTGGCCTTATACATTCTCCGCTGGCTATGTCCAAACCTGCTATACATACCAAATCTTTGTCTGGCTTAAATTGTGTTATATCTGTAATAATTATTGTTCTAGTCATGTTAACAATCCCCATTGTTTACAAACAGATTCACAATAGTAGATATTTAATTATAAAACAATTAAATCAATAAAATTATGCACTTATTTTTTTGCTAATGAATATTCAATTACCCTCTTTATTTCATTAGCGGTTTCAAAGTCTAAATGGGTGGCAAATTTTCTTAGAGTTTTAAGATTGGCAAAAACATTTATTTCGTATGAAACTTCATACATCTGATCTTTATAACCTGCACCTAATGCAAACCCTGTATTTCCAGTTCTGCTTCCCATTTCTTTTTGAAGAAACTCGGGTCTTTTTAATGCATTAACTATATCAATCTCATATTGACCATTAAAGCTTTCAGTACCATTGCTAACCACATCCCCTTTTATTTCTATTTTCTGTTGTGGTCGCATGCTCACTTTAAATAAGTGCCACCCTATGAAGCCTGCAGCCACTAAAATTGGCAACCACAATGCATCCCATATCAAACCAGCCAATCCAATTATAAGTAATTCAAATACAAATAACCCGTAAGGAAATGGCTTCTTAGCTGGTTGAATATCCAGTTCAATCGTTCCATCTGGTTTAGTAACTGTTGTAAGCATGACCCCATCCCATAAAATTTGTGATAATGAATTATGTGATGATAAGTCTACAATGTAAACTAAAATGTGATGATTAGTCCGTGGTTAATTAGTATTCATAATTGCTTAATTATGGGGTGAAAAATACCAATTTATCTATCAGGTTTGGACTTCGTATTAAAGAATTAAGGAAGTCCAAGGGGCTGTCTCAAGAAGATTTTGCAGATTTATGTGAATTAGACAGAACCTACATTAGTGGAATTGAACGGGGTAAAAGAAATCCCTCATTAAATGCATTAGAAATTCTAGCTAAAGCATTAAATATTTCTATAGGTGAGCTTTTCAGCAATCTGTAATCAACCTCGTTGACTTCAATAAATTTTCTACTATATTGAAATCAATGCACAAAAATTTTTCGTTTATCAATCCTAGCTTTAGAAATTTTCTGTGTAATAAAACAGGAGAAAACTATGGCACTTATCCCAATCAAACGAGATGGCAAGATTGATACCAAGCGGGTTCAGCATGCAATTATTACTAGTGAAAATATTATTCTTGTAATAGACCGTAATGCTATTCAATTCCTTATATCGCTTGAATTATTAGAATTAGTCTATGCAACAGATGATTTAAAGAAAAATGTACTGAGGGAAGAGTTACCCACAATTGAAGTTAAAGAAGAATTTACTCATGACATGTTGATTGATTCAGAAGCATGGGATTTTGGGATAGCTAAGGTAAAAATCAATATCATGAATATCAGAAAAAAATCACAACCTATAAAATCCAATACCTCCAAACTCCGTTTGTAGGCTATCTCAAAACGATTTTGTTAGAATTTTGGGGCATGTTATAATTCTATTTTTAGTGGTAGCAAAAGTGGTATCGAGTTTTTGCTACCAATTCAATAATCTTAAGCTACTAAGTTATTGATACTGCATTACATTGAATTTGGTGAAGTACAGTCCCTCGTTCTCCGCCAAGTTTTAAAGCGTAAGTTAAACTAATTAGGTTTGATTATTCTGGTAAGTTTTCTGGAATTAAACTTAAGTTCAAGTATAATGCACGCCTCACGCGCCCGTAGCTCAGCTGGATAGAGTACTTGGCTACGAACCAAGGGGTCAGGAGTTCGAATCTCTTCGGGCGCACCATAAATAAAGGCTTGCAGCGATGCAAGCCTTTTCCATTTGTGCTATTCAATCAGCCAACCACCGAACTAGCGACTAAAACGGCTGAAGATGTCATTAAACAGAAAAGTTCGAATCCTTATTTCGAACATATGATCTCACCCTAAATCACCACTTGTTCAGAACGACAATGTCCGCTTTAGTTAAAGCTTCTTATTCATCCTAGCTTCAGGCCTGCAACAAATCCTTAGAGAACTTAAAGTGTGGTGAGGCTTTGCTAGAAACTGCTACAAGCACACCAATCTTTGGGTTGCGACCTATTCTGGCACCCCTAGTGTGCCGAGAGAAACTACCAAACCCACGAATTTCAGTGCGGCCAGCATTGGCAAGGCTGTCTCCTATGCTGTCGAGGATAGACTCAACACAATTTTTAATGTCCGCTTGAGTCAGCTTTGGAAATTTGATTGAGAGTTGGGTTATTAGTTCTGATCGCGTCATATCAAGAGCTTATGGCAGATAAGCTTTCTTGGTCAATACGGAGATAGTCTTACATTAACTGGGCTAGTCTACTAACAACCTAAAGCGGCATAGTGCTAATTTCAGTATCCGCCAACGACATTAGCATTCAAAAAAACAAACCTCAATTCAAGAAAATTAAGCGATTTTTCTGACGTTTGAGCGTACTGCTTTTAGCGGCCGGGTATCGATCCAGTCATTAACCGAAAAATTGTAATTAATAAAGCCGTGTTTCAACAGAAAATCCTTGGCTGTTTCTAAGCCTTTAATCGACGGTTCATCTAGGTTAACTGACAAGCGCTGATGCAGATGCGAGCCATAGACTTTACTTACCCAGGCTTCTGATGAACCAGTCTCACGCGAGATATAAGAGAGAGTCTCGGCCGGATGACGTTTGGCCCACTCGCCCGCTTCTGCTACTCGTTTAAGAAATCGGGTGACGATATCTGGATGTTTTTCTATGGTATCAACATTGACTGTAATAGTACGCGGCGCGCAGTTACTGATGCGAATGTAAGGGTCAGGGTGAAAACCCAAATCAAAAATTACTTGGGCGCCCAGCAGATGGGTGATCTCCGCACCACGTACATCCTTGACGTAAATGGCATCAACTTCGCCACGCACCAGCGCATAGACTTCATTAACGTAGCCGTGACGTGCTTGACCAAAGCCACCAACATTATCGCTCTGGTTCACCGAGATATAGGCTGAGTCTGGCAAATCAACCAGCTCAATATCTTGCAGGTTCAAGCCTTCATATTGCAGCGATACTTCGAATGCACGCAACGCAGCGGCTCGGTTGTAATCAGTAGCAATCTCATGCTTGGGAATGCCGACCTTGCGCCCACGCAAGTCGCGAATACTGTTTACGCCAGACTGCGATAGGCTAATGATCACTTGGTATTCATCCGTCCAGCTTAAGCCAATAACACGGGTTTCGCGCCCCTGAGCGCGCGCCCAGATTGCAGGCGTATTGCCGCCCTGGCGGAATGAGTTAGGCAGATGGTGATCAAAGTGTGAGAACAACTCCGAAGGTTTGTCTGACTCTTTCAATGACTTGATGGATATTGGGTCATTGCTGAACTCTTCTTCGAGCCAGCCTAACTGGATGGCGATACCCAACGCTGTTGGTACAGGTGAACGTGTATACCAGAATTGATTGTTCTTATTTTCCTGGTGTTGACTCATGTTGCTGAACCCTTTCGTCTATCTTTTTATTGTTAAGCTTTATGCGTATTGCGCCAGCGAAACAGATAATCGCCCAGCCGGTTGATCACGAAATTCATGCCAAACCCCAGCAGGCCTATCAATATTGTCACCACAATCAATATATCCATGCGCGCGAGGCCTTGCGCATTCATCATCATATTGCCCAAACCAGCCCCAGCATTGAACAGTATCTCGCTACCGATAGTCGCCAGCCAAGCAAAAGCCAGCGCAAACGAAAGTCCGGTAAAGATATTCGGCAAGGCGGCAGGCAACAAAATACGGAAGAAAGTGGCACTGCGGCTCAGCTTGTAAACGTTACCCACTTCGCGATATTTAGCTTCAACCTGGTTAAGGCTTTCATAAGTTGCCAGCACCAATGGATAGAACGCAGATAAGCAGACTACAAACAACTTAGCAGGGTCGCCATTACCCAGCCAAAGGCTTAATAATGGGGTCAGGCCCAGCAAGGGCACTTGGCGTAAAAGATGGTAGATAGGGCCGAATATGCTATCCACCAGACGCGACACTGACATCAGCGTACCTAGGATAAAACCGATACTACCGCCAATCAGCAGACCAATCACAGCTCTTGAAATACTCGCATTCAGGCTTTGCGGCAATTCGCCAGTTGCCCAGGTTTCCTTGGTAGCTTTAATCATGTCTTCTATTGAAGCGAATGCATAAGCGTGGGAAGGATCCTGGTGTGCCATGTATTCCCAGACTAGCAGGATAAGAATAGGCACAACCCAGCCCTTTGATATTCTGATTATCTGGTCGTTACTATAAAAATTTGTCATTTAAGAATTTGCCTGAAGCTGATAATTAGTTGTGCGCGACACGCCATGGAATAAGGTATTTCTCGCCTAGCTTGAATATACGGTCTATCGCAAAACCAATCAGTCCAGTCACCACAACACCGACTAATACAATATCCAGCCTGAACATATCCCTGCCCGCTTGCATCATCTGGCCTATACCGCTATCTGCCACTAACAACTCTGAAGCGATCAATATCGTCCAGGAGCGAGTAAAGGCAATGCGCAAACCAGTGAAGGTCGGCAGCAATATGGCCGGCAGAATCAGCTTGCGATACACAGTTACCGTCGGTAGCCGATATATCTGTGCTACCTCGAAATAGTTCTGCGATACGCCTTTGGTTGCCTCGTAAGAAGCCAGCGCCACCGAGAAGAATGTCAACATCACTACAATTGCAATCTTGAAGCTTTCATCAATGCCAAATATCAGGATAAAAATCGGCAACAAGGCAATCGTGGGGATCTGCCGAATCGCATGGAACACAGGCGCAAAGAAATCTTCTGCATTGCGCGATACGGCCATCACTATCCCAAATAACAGGCCGCTAACAGCACCTATACCAAAACCAAGCGTGAGGCGGTACATGGTTTTCAGCAGGTTATCCTGTAATTCCCCTGAGCTTAATAACTCAAGAAACGTCTGGTAAACACGCAATGGTGAAGAGAGCAGCCGCGGCGATATCAGCTCGATATGCGCCACCCAAGCCCAGACTAGCAAAAGTACGATAGGCGATAGCCTTGCCAGCCAGGGGTGTCTTTTATGATGTTGCACTGCTTGATCCTCTATTTACTTTTTAAACAATGATGCTGCTGAACTGGTTTTACTCTTCATGGCTTTCAATCAGCCTGCGTCAGCACTGCGAGCTTGGTAATGCCAGCACGTTCTATTGACGCCATCACCTTGGCTACCGTACCGTAATTCACGGATTCATCTGAACTCAGGTGCAGGGTCAAATCAGGGTTGGCGTCATGCAAACTCTTCAGTTCAAGCTCCAAACCAGTAAGTGGATATTCTGTTTTATCCACATAGACCTTACCTTCTGCATTCACACTCACAGTCACTGGCTTAGCTGGTTCAGGTGGATGGGTAGCCGCCGTTTTCGGCAGGTTAACGTGGACTGCATTATTCAGCAGCGGTGCAGTGACGATGAAAGCCACCAGCAATACCAACATCACATCCACCAGCGGTGTGATGTTGATCTCGCTCAGAACTTCATCGCCATCAGTATTGGATGAGAAAGCCATTATGCGTATGCCTCTTTTTTCAGGTTAACCACAGATGATGGATTGTTGGCATGGCTGCCATGCGCATCGCTATTGGCGGCCTTGCTGCTGATACTCTCAGTTTTGCCACGGAAACTCACTTTGCGTGACAGGTTGATCAAGTCAGCAGCGAAGTCATCCAGGTCACCAGTAGTGGTTTTCAAACGACGCAGAAAGAAGTTGTAAGCCAGTACCGCAGGCACAGCAACGGCGATACCGAAACCAGTAGCAATCAATGCCTCACCGATAGGCCCAGCAACAACTTCAAGGCTCGCTGAGCCTAGCTTGCTGATATCCGTCAGTGCATGCATGATGCCCCACACCGTACCGAACAGCCCGACGAATGGTGAAGTGCTACCGATACTGGCAAGTATAGCTAGGCCAGTTTCCAGGCTACGGCGTTCTTTCTGAATTTGCTGGCGCAATGTACGTTCCAGCAGGTCTTGCCTGTCGCCGCTATGTTCCAGATCGTGCGATTCATGATTGTCAGCATCACGCAACGCATTGAAACCTGCAGTGGCGACTCTTGAAGTTGGGCCATTGAATTCGGTGACTTCAGAGGCAGCCAACAGGCTGGATGCGCTCCAGAAAGCCGCTTTGTATTTCTTGTTCTGGTTGCTGGCACGCAGATTTTGTATGCCTTTAACCAGTAACAATGTCCAGGTCACAACAGAGAATATAACCAGGGTCCAGAGCACGCCCTGTACCACTAGCGATGTTGATGAAGATACGTTTAACATATTGATTTCCTTAATATAAATAATATTGGTGTGTATTTAATTGGGTACTACTTTGCAAGCTTGAATTCGATAGGCACTGTGGCCCAGCCATCTACTGGTGTAGTGCCGCGTTTGGCTGGCGCAAATGTCCAGGTTTTAACCACTTCCAGAGCCGCATCATCGAGCGTCTTGCGACCGCTGGTCTGCTTGACCTCTACGCTGCTAGCTTTGCCATTGGCTTGCACATGCACGCGCAGAATCACCTTGCCTTCCCAGCCCTGGCGTTGGGCAAACGCTGGATATTCTGGTGGCGGATTATTTAGGTATCCCGCATAGCCTGAAGCTTCAGTGACTGGTTCTTCTTTAGGTGTAGGCGGCGGAGTCGGCACAGCAGCAACAGGCTCTGTGGTTTTAGGCGCAGTGGTGTTCTCAGGCACAGTCAAATCGTCCGGTGCAATATTCTGCTCAGCAGGTGCTGTGCGTAATGCTGGCGTTGGTCGGGCTGGCTGTGGCTTGGGCTCAATTTTTGGCTGGGGCGGAATCGGCTTAGGCGGCTCTATTTGCTGTGGTGGAACCACAACTGGCCTGATCAACAAGACTTCAACCTCATTCTTTTGCGGCTTGATAATGCTGGGAGTCGCTAGGGAATGCAAATAGCCTTCAACCCCAGCAAGGTGAGCAGCGACCACCAGCAAACCGAGTATTAGGTAATCCTTGCGCGTGAGGCTGCGCGGCTTTTCTTCAGTTCGCAACAGCTGCGCAAAGCGAAAAGAATCGAAACGCTCACTGGCGCTCGACAGGCTTTTTGCAAGAGCCTCCCTTACTGGCACAAAATCGGCCTGCGGTAATGCAATCGATGAATTCAAGGCACTAGACACTTGACACCTCCTTTTGATAGCTCATATGAAATTCAGTCATGCGTTCTAAACAAAGTCCTGCAGCACATCTTCCTTGATGCGCTGAAACTCAAGATCGGCACGCACATGTGGCCTTGGTAGATTGACTGGGACGATGCGTTTAATGCGACCTGGATGGGATTCCATGACGACAACACTGTCGCCAAGAAAGACCGCCTCTTCTACATCGTGGGTCACGAGGATGGTAGTCAGGTCTTCTTGCTCCCACAGACGCACTAGCTCCTGTTGTAGCTTGAGGCGTGTCAAGGCATCTAATGCCGCAAAAGGCTCATCAAGCAACAGCAGTTTGGGACGTAATATCAATGCACGGGCAATGGCCACGCGTTGTGACATGCCGCCTGAAATCTGGTGCGGATAGGCTTTTTCAAAACCACTAAGGCCAACAACTTCAATCTGCGCTTTTACGCGGGCCTTGCGTTCGGCCTTGGGCACATCGGTAGCCGAAAAAGCCAGCAATATGTTTTCTTCAACCGTCAGCCAGGGGAATAAACGGTGTTCCTGGAATACAATGCCGCGGCTGAGGTCAGTCTCACGCACAGTTTGGCCGAGGTAGACGATATTGCCATCATAGCCAGCATCTAAACCAGCGATCAAGCGTAGCAACGTTGACTTACCGCATCCACTAGCGCCGACGATAGAGACGAATTCGCCCTGGCGTACTTCCAGGTCAATGCCTTCCAACACTTTCAACTGCTTGCCACCCAGCACGTACTCTTTAGCCACTTGGCTAATCTTGAGCACTATCGGTTTCGGTACTAGCGGCTTTGCAACCTCGCTATGCACAGGCAATTGATGCAATACACCAGCCTTGGCCGATGCTCTTGATGCATCTGCAGCCGACTCAGCATTGACATGTGGTTTGTGGGCGGTGAAATTGAGCACCGTATTAATTGAACTCATACTACTTAATCTCCAAATTTGAAGTGCATATACTCTATGCGCAACTGAATATAGTGATACATCATTAAACTCATTAGCTATATACGCAATCGCTATGCCAATCTTAAAATAAAATTAAATGTCATTAACTATCAATAGTTTATGATTTTTACTGTAAAGAAACTTGGAAGTTTTGCTGTTGCTAGAACACCAGAAACTGCATGACTGTTGCCTGAGCAACACAGCTTCTAAGAATGAAAAAACCTCTATTCCATCACCAGAGAATAGAGGTCTAAGGGGTCGAACGGGTTTTAATTCAGGCTAATTCTTTGCCTGAAAAGTGGTGTTAATCCAGTAATTATCGATCTTCAGGTCTTTGATTGCCTGATTGACGAATCTGGGGTTCAACAACTTGCCAAGATCAATATCATTCTGGATCAGGCCAGACTCACGGGCATAGGCCACAGAACGGCGATAGTGCTCAGTTAGCGCTTGGTCATACAATGGTGACCAGCGATCCTTCCAGCTTACGCTGTCGTTATCGTAATCACGGCGAATCACGCTTTCAGGCTGGACTTGGCTCGCATACTCTTTGATATATTGTTCGCGGTTCTTATCCTGCGATATCCAGTAACTCGCCCTCACATAAGAGTTAGCGATAATCTGTGTAATTTCAGGATATTTCTGCACGAACTCATTGCTGCCCCACAAACCGCCAAAAAGCTTCCAGTCTGCTGGCGAGTTCTTGGTTGACCAGATGATCTTGCCGACTTTTTTATCTTCAAGGTTATAAGCGTCGGTCAGGCTCACAAATGCGTCTACAGAGCCACTTGCCAGTGATGCAGCGCCCACTTGTGGATTTACGTTAACAATCTTGAAGTCTTTCAGTGTCAGGCCTTGTGATTCCGCCAAATTGGCAAAAGCAATCTCCCATGGGCGCCCACGATGCAAGGCAATGCGCTTGCCCTTGAGGTCTTGAATTGTCTTGGCTGTGGAATTGGCAGGCACTACCAGATAGGTATTGCTGCTACGTCCCCAAGGCACCACCAACTGGCTGATGGATTGCGCAGAGTTCAAAATAATCGGTGGCAGGTCGCCATACGAGGCAAAATCAATTGAGCCGTTAGCAAAACCTTCATTGATGATTGGGCCTGTTTGCGCTGTTGCTGCAGGCACCCACTCGATCTTGATGCCTTTTTTTGCTAGTGCATCACCGAGACCGCCCTGTTCGAGCAATACTTCCTGCCCCATAAAAGTAGTCTTGCCTGCAATGTTATAAGCCACTACAGAGATGCGGACAGTCTTCGGTAAATCTTCAGCAACTGCCAAGGACGATGCAAACGCCATGACAGTTAATCCAGATAACAACAACTTGATACTTTTTTTCAACATGACAACTCCAAATAATTTCAGGTACAAAGCTGCCATTTATACAGCTCTATATACAGATACAGTGTTAAGCGGCCTTAGCTTTTTCATGCAGCCATTTCTCGGCCTCAGCCAGGGGGCGGAAATCAACCCATGCATCGAGATCAATATCGCGATCCAGCAGACCATGCACGAGCATGAAATCTTTCTGCTGGCGGAATAACTCGATACGTTCTGCAGAGAGTGAGGGCACTAGCGATAAATGAAAATCATCGCCATAGGCTGTCTCAACGCCATCATTGCCTGAACGCGTTTCGCTTTTCAGAATATCGCGCACGCCATTGATATTGGTTTTGGCCCAATCAGCGGCACGCAGGGTTTGGTAAAGAAAACGTGCAACGAGATCGCCATGGTTTTCCAGAAAATCTTCATGCACAGTGATTGGCCTAGGCGTGCCGTTATTCACACGCGTCTTAAGGTCTGCGTAGCTATCCAGATTGATACCTACTACTGCGCCCAAACGTTTGGCGGCATCAACAGCGGAAGCGCCTTTGACATATACAGCATCGACATTGCCATCAATCAGATCCTGCAAGCCAGACCACAGATCACCAAGTCGCTCACCGCGGTTGCCAGTGTTGCCCCAACCAGAAGCAACCTCCACCAGTTTGACATCATCCAGAGTCAAACCAGCAATAGACAACGCGCCCTTATAACCATGCAGGCTCATGCCACGGGCAATACTACTGCCACGAATGTGATCCTTAATTGGATGGTCAATGAAAGCTGGCAGTGCTAAGCGCTTGCCACGCAGATGCTCAGGCTTGGTGATGCCAGAATCAGGCCTTACTAATATGGCTTGCCATTCTTCTATCCACGTCAACCCTATCAGTTTTGTAGCTGCTCCTTGTGCCCTGGCTGCAAGAGCCAACAAGTTGCCACCTTCGCGGATCAGGGTTGGCAGCTGGTGATCGTAGTGATGGCGCTGTAACTCACGTGGCGCATCCTGTAATGTAGAAACCTTGATGCCATCCTGTGCAAACTCCTCATCTAGCCAACCTAGCTTATACGCAAGGCCAGTGGCTGTAGGAACTGGGCAACGGGTGAACCATATCTGGTCGATATTCTGCGTGCTCATATCTTTTCTCTCATTTCTCTACGCTTAGCCCAAATCCGTCACGGGCACCAAACCTTCTGTCTTGGCCTGTTCGAATATCTTGGCCATCTTCCATTGCTGCGCCAATACGCCAGGGCCGTAATCACGAGAACCACCGAGAGACTCTGCTAGCAGCTGAATCTGAGCACCTTCTTCTAGCAGCAGGATGAATTCGGCTGTTTTGCGCAAGCCTTCCTTGCCCCATACGGTTGATCCACCGTTGGCTTCGAGAATAGCTGGAGTGTGGGGATTGAGCTTGATTTGGTCGAGAATGTAATCTACCTCTTGCTGACGGCGGTCAATATAGACCGGCAATTCACGAATCAGCTTGAAGCGCTGCACTGGCACATAGCGAATCGGTAAAGTGCGATGGGTTTGTGCCCATGCGCCGAGATATGGAGAATGCACATGGGATACGGTAGTGATATCAGGATGCTGCTGGAATATCTTGGTATAGCGACCTACACCACCAGCCTTGCCTTGATAAACCGTGCCGTCAAAACCGGCCACTGTTGCTTCCAGCTTTTTGCCACGATTGAATGGGCCTGGATCATTGACTATCACAATCTTATCTTCACCAGGCACACGCTCGACAAAGCCAACCGTGCCGTTAGCGGTGATAGTGCCCGTTTCACGAAACACATCAAATGCCAGCTGTGCCTCGACCAGCACTTTGGCGACAAAAGCATCAATATCTGTTTTTGTTTCTATGGCTACTACACTCATTTTCATATCCTTTATTGAACGTTGAATACAACTCACTGCGACATAAGCGCAATAGCTGTGCCAAGATCCAATAATAAATACAAGTTATTGATATTATTAATTTAATTAAGAATTAATACGAAATGATCTGATGTGCTGATTTCAACAATTGATCTGAATAGAACAGTAGCTGTTGCCTAGCAAACACTTTAGAGTTCATTTAACCTTTAATTCTTTATAGTTATATTGATATTATTTATTATTCATATACATTTTAATAACTATTAAGTATATTCACGCCATTCATTAGCAGAGAGTGAGCACAAGAATGCGCACACAACCATGGCACTATGATTTACCTGGAAATGATCGCTCGGGCAGCAGCCCAAGCTTAGAACACCGCCGAGATTCCGTTGAACGGTCGGTGGAAGCCGCTGATCATGTAATCACTCACCCTAATCCGTCTGCGGTTAGTTTATCTATCCGTGCCAGCGCTCTGGTATTCAGCGACCCAAAGTCGCAAAGCCTGCTGAGCCTGATTGAGAAGATTGCTGCCAGTAACGCGACCGCATTGATCATTGGTGAAACGGGTACCGGCAAGGAGCTGATTGCACGTCATATTCACGCCTTGAGCAACCGCAAGAACGGGCCATTTCAGGCCATCAATTGCGGCGCATTCTCCGAGACGCTTGTTGAAAGCGAGCTATTTGGCTACGAGCGTGGTGCATTTACTGGTGCCAATACATCCAAGATAGGCTGGTTTGAAACCGCCAATGGCGGCACCCTGTTTCTGGATGAAATAGGCGATTTGCCGCAATCCACTCAAGTAAAACTGCTACGTGTGCTACAGGAACGTGAAGTAGTAAGGGTAGGCTCACGCAAACCCACACCGATTGATGTGCGCCTGATTGCCGCCACCAACGTAAATCTGGAAGAAGCCGTGCGCGCTGGCCGCTTCCGCGAAGATTTGTATTACCGCATCAAGGTAGTACCAATCGACTTGCCGCCATTGCGTGAGCGCCGTGGCGACATATTGCCGCTGGTTGAGCACTTTCTGAATGTGTATAAAAACCGCTTGCAGACTGCTACCCCACAACTGGCACCAGAGACCATACGACTCATGCTCGATTACCCCTGGCCTGGCAATATTCGCGAGCTAGAGAATGTGATTCACCGCGCCTTGCTGGTATCCACATCGTCGTCGCTACAACCCAAAGACCTGAACCTGCCAGCTATTCATGCGCATAGTCTGGATCTGAAAGATCAGGGTTATCAAAAGCCAGAGCTTCAATCTGTAGGTTATACAAGCACATCCTACATAGCCGATAGCGGTACAGATGCGCTGGAGAGAACCCTCAACGAGCTATTTGAAAAAGCACCTGATAATCTCTATGACTTGATCAACGGCGTTACCGTTGCCAAGGCTTATGAGTTTAGCAACAAGAATCAGGTACATACCGCCAAGTTGCTAGGCATCAGCCGCAATATTTTGCGCGCACGACTGAAAGAACTTGGACTAATCGCCTGATCTATAGCTGTTAAACGATAAAAAAACAGGGCCGATAATTTCGGCCCTATTCATTTCTGAATGGCGACTATCAAATTGTAATTTCTAAGCAACGAGCGCCTGCAAATTCTCCTGCTGCAAGAGAAATACTGCCTGATCTACCGCAACATCAATCCGCTGCTTGATTGCATCGCTTGTTAACTCATAATTCACGAACTCAGTATCTTTGGCATATATCGCCGTAGGCACGGTATAGACGCCGAAAAAGCTGGCGAGTGTTCGTAGTTGGTAGTCCAGCACCAGCGCATGCTGGTCACTACCCCCAGTAGCCGCTAGAATCGCGACTTTACCTGCCAACCGCTTTGGGTCTAGCAAATCAAAGAAATGCTTTAGCAAGCCAGTATAAGAAGCCTTATAGACTGGGCTAGCAATCACAATCAAATCTGCTTCATCCAGCTTTTTATACTCAGCCGCCAAAGCATCAGGAAACTGGTTATAAGAAACTGTGCTGCCCAGTACCGTTGCGATCTGCGCAATATCAATCACCTCAGCATGCGCATGCAGCTTTTGTGATGCCTTGTTCACGATCACCTCCACCAAATTCTTGGTGCGTGATGGTTGGGTAATGCTCCCCGAAATTCCGACTATTTTTGCCATACATTAAGCCTTGTTCAAATTGGTTATAAAAGATAGATGGGGTCATACTTGCAAAAGCAATGCCATTAAATAATATCTTTTATAATCAATGACTAATTAATTTATAAGGGTATATTTAATAGAATAAGTCAGATATCAATACATCAAATGTTGATGCAATGTTGCAGCAACAACACTTTGTGGCAGATAGCAGAGTATTGATGGGCAACTTATGACTACTTTCGCGCCAAATAAAAAGCAGGAGCCACTAAATAACCCCTGCTTTTTTACAGTCTGCTTATGCTTAAGCTGCTTTCTTTTCCAATGACTGCAATACTTCCCTTAATGGATTTGGGTCTATCCAGGCATTTACATCAAAATCTGCCTTGATGAAGCCCCATTTCAACAAGAAATCCTTGTAGCCAGATAAAGCGGCGATGGATTCAGGGTTGAGATCAGTACCCTGATGCAGGTGAATGTCGTTGCCGTAGGCTTTGCGTACCCATTCATCGGTAGAGCCTGATTCGCGGGCAATATAAGCGACGGTTTCAGCTTCATGGCTGGCTGCCCAGTCGCCGACTGAAAGCACTTGGCGCAAGAAGCGCACGACTAAGTCAGGTCTTTCACGCAGTAGTGCACCATCCACCGTGATTGGGCGGGGTGCGCCGTTGTTGGCACGTACTTTTGGGTCAGGATGGTTGCGTACGTCATACACAATGGTAGCGCCATGATGTATGGCAGCCGCATAGCCGCGCGCACCTTTGACAAAGATTGCATCCACGGCACCACTATTTAGCGCATTGAATTCAGTCTCGTAATCCACGCGATCTGTCAGTGCCCAGCCGCGGCCAGTAGGTCTCACAGGGGTATCAAAATCAATGATTTCAACATCTTTATCGGTCAAGCCCGCTGTTTCTAGCGTCACGATAATGCCGCGCAATGCGCTGGCACGTTGATGATCAATACTGATGGCATTGCGTGGTAGTGCGATCTTTTTACCTTTTAAATCTTCTGGACGTGAAATACCTGAAGATGGTAATGCAAGAATCAATTGTGCTTCATTCACCCAGTTGAGGCCGATGACGCGGGTATCTGTACCATTAGCACGCGCCCATATGGCAGGCACATTGCCGCCCTGGCGGAATGAGTGTGGCAAACGGTGATCGTAGTGCGATTCACGGATATCAGGGTCTTGCGTATCTTGCAGGGTGTTGATGGTAATACCATCGGCTGCAAACTCCTTGTTGATCCAGCCTTCGCGAGCCGCTAGGCCTAGCGGTGTAGGCACTGGGCAGCGTGTGTACCAGATGGTATCGATTTTTGTTTTTTCAGACATGTGGTTCTCCTTGTATGGGTAAGCGATGTACTGGCAAAGCATTGATTGCGCAATATCCTCGTATGTAGGTATTGGCATCTTCTGTGCCAGTCTTATCGACGCAAAAGTAAATTATTTATTTGTTTTATTTCAATGGCTTACTTAAACCAATTGGTGACTGGAAATAACTCTGTAATGACTGGTGCTGGTATGGCAACATCGATACCTGAACTGGCTGTTGCCATACCAGCACCAAAGCGTCTATTTATTACGCTGTTAATTCAGCCACGGAAGCTTCTTCGTAAGCTTTGTATAAGGCCGAGTAATGACCGCCCTGGCGAATCAGCGCCTGATGGTTACCAAGCTCGGTAACTTCTCCATTCCATATGACGGCAATACGGTCGGCATCGCGAATAGTAGCTAATCTATGCGCGATGATGATGGCCGTGCGGCCTTCGCACAGGCGCCGGAAAGCATTTTGTATGCGGCGCTCGGTATGGATATCAACGGCAGAAGTGGCTTCATCCAGCACCAGCACAGAAGGGTTGGCAAGGTAAGCACGAACCAGACAAACCAGTTGCCGTTGACCATGACTGAGAAATGCTCCCAAAGGCCCGACTTCGGTGTAATAGCCAGCAGGCAAGCGCTCTAGCACTTCATCTGCACCCAATTCTCTTGCTGCAGCAATTAAGGCTTCATCACTTGCTTCTGGCGCACCCATTCTAAGGTTGTGTATTACAGAGCCCGAGAACAGCACATTATCTTGCAATACCACGCCCACTTTGCGGCGTAAGTCTTGCTGCGCGTAATCACGCACATCTTGCCCATCTACCTTGACGCTACCAGATTCCACCTCGTAAAAACGCGTTAGTAGTTGTACCAGCGTACTCTTGCCATGCCCTGTAGGCCCCACAATCGCCAGCACCTGACCAGCTGGGATATGCAGACTGAGATTATCGATGACAGGTTTTCTGGCATTTTTATCGTAGCTGAATACCACATTGCTAAACTCAACTTCGCCATTCCGTTGTTTGGGTTGCAAGGGCAACAAGGGGTCAATGATTTCAGGTTCTGTATCCAGTAGCAGGAAGATGCGTTGTGCAGAGGATGCGCCAGAAGAATAGCGCTCAAACAGTTCATTCAATTCCTGTAGTGGCCCAAGAAATAACTGCACGTAGAATAGGCTTTGTGCCAGTTGACCCACCGTCATTTCATGCTCGGCAATCCCAATGCCGCCAGAGAGCAATAGCAACGCCATGCCTGCCGCGCTCAGCACCTGTGTCAGCGGTAAAAACCAGCTTGCATAGATATTGCCGCGAATCAGGGTGCGGTTGAAATCCCAGATCAATGAACGATAGTGATCAGCGTTTTTATCCTCGCTCACGCTTTGCTTGATCATGCGCACGCCGGACACCGTTTCCACCAGGTGTGCAGTAAATCTCGCGCGCGCTTCCGCTACTTTTGCCCAGTTTTTCTGCGAGATACGCTTGAACAGCCAAGTGCCGACCACTAAAAATGGCACGATGGTGAGCATGGCATAGAGCAACTTGGGCGAAATCCACCATAAAGCAAAGCTGGCGACCACGAAACGCAAAACCGCTGAAAGCAACTCAGGCGGCCCTTGAATCAATAAAGGCTCGAGCGTATCGATGTCGCGATCGGCACGTGAAATAATCCGCCCTGCCTTGGTCTGGTCAAAGTAGCGAACGCTTAATGCCTGTATATGCGTGAATACTTTGATACGCAGGTTATTCAATATGGCGATGGCTGCAGAGCCCGATAAATACTGTGATAAGCCAGATACGCCAAAACGCACGACCCAGGTAATCCCCATACCAATAGCCATCCACGTCAACAAATGCTTATTGAGTAATATTCCTTGCGCTGTTTGAATGAACCCATGGTCAATCACTTCACGTAAAAACCAGGGGCGGATGAATATCACACCGACCAGTAGCGCTTCAAGCAAAATCACTGCCGCAATTCGGCCTTTTACCTGTTTGAGTAAAGGTAGCAAGCGCCCAAACATATTGCGGTCCAGCTTCTTTTTAGCCAGCATTTGTTCCAGCTCAATATCATTGAGCGCACTATCACCACGAAAACTATTTGCCATGTTCTACTCCTACCAGGTCGCGATATTCCGCGTTATTTGCCACTAAGTTGTCATGTGTGCCTTCAGCGACAATCTTGCCTTGATGCAGCATGGCGACGCGGTCTGCCAGCAAGATGGTTGAGAGTTTGCTGGCAATCAACACAACAGTGATTTGTTGCCCCACAGTACTGCGCAGTTTGCGGATATTCTCAAGTACGCGGCGCTCGGTAATCGCATCCAGCGCGCTGGTGGCATCATCCAGAACCAGAATGGAAGGCTTTGCGAGGAAGGCCCGTGCAAGGCTGATACGCTGGCGTTGACCGCCTGATAACGTGATGCCGCGGTCGCCAATTTTGGTTTGAAGGCCATCCGAGATTTTTTCCAGCACCTCAGTTGCAGAAGCCAGTTCGATGGCCTCAAGTAAATCTTCGTGTGATGCGCTGGGTTGGGCAAGTTTGAGGTTGGCCTCTAGCGTGTCTGAGAATAAAAACGTCTCTTGTGGCACGACATGCACTTTTTTCCGCAAGGTATCGAGTTTCAAGTCTTTCAGGTTTTGCCAGCCAGCCCATGCCGAGCCTATCAGCACTTTGCCGCCATCTACATCTAACAGTCTCGGCAATAAACCAGCCAGCGTGCTTTTGCCTGAGCCCGTAGTACCGACAATGGCGACGACTTCGCCCGGAGATACTTCAAAATCACAATCATGCAAAATAGTGTTATCACTGCCTGGCGTTTTGACTGAGACTTTGCTTAAACGCAAACCCAAAGCACCTTCTGCAATGGTTTTTTCGCCTGAGAATATCTTAGGGTCTTCATCCAGCAGTTCCCAAATACGGGCAGCGGAAGAACGTGCATCAGCGAATACCTGCATCACGCGACCGATACCTTCAATTCGGAATACCAATGTGTTGGCGACCAATAAGGACGAGACTAATTCGCCCACATTCAGGTGGCCTTGTTGTACCAGTAAGGCGCCAATTACCAGTATCCATACGTGGCTCATCGCCACCACGATCTGTGGCAACGGGATGCGGGACGAGGCAAATGCCAGGGCTGTTCGAGCATGGTCAATAAAATCCTGCACGCTCGTAGTAAACACAGCTATGCGTTGTTGCTCAAGACCGAAAGACTTGATCACGCGCACGCCGTTCACGCCTTCGCTGAGTTCCTGGTTCACTTTGTCATAGGCTGAACCCACAACGCGATCCAGCTCAACCAATTTATTGGTTTGCAGGACGAAAATACTAATGCCAGATAAGGTGAAAAATAAGGTACCTAAGCCTAACCACGAGTGATACCAACTCAATAGCCCAACAGAGACCAGCACCCACAAGCTGGCTTCAAATACCTGTCGCCAGAAATTAATCAGTGCATCACGAACCTTGTCGGCATCACGTGTAGTGCGGGTGACGATTTCGCCCATGCCGTGTTGCCAGTGGTAAGCAAGGTCAAGCCGTTGCACTTGCAGCATGATGCGCTCACGCAAAATGTAGAGCAGTTGCTGGCCGATAATCAGCGACATCACGCCGCCTAGATATTGCACAACACTGCGACCAATCGCGACCACTACCATCAACACCAGCCAGTATTTAGCCAGGCTTAAATCCAGGCTACCATCTGCCGCACGGCTAATCATTTTTCCTGTTTGCACATCATGAATAATCTTGCCCACCAACCATAACTGCCAAGCCATGCCGACATTCACCAGAACGAACAGCAGCGCGGTGATAGAGAATTTGTATGGCATGTAACGATAGAGCGCCAGACAACGTAATAAGGGGTTTTTCGACATATTCAATCAATCAAAGATTGTGCGTCAGCACATAAAGCAACGCTAAAAACATAAACAACCTGACAGATAGCGCGCTAAATGTCAGGTTGTTTCTTGAGTAACTAACCACCAATATTGAATGTACTGTTTGCGTTTGCAGCACTTTTCTATGGTGGGTTAGTGTATTGCCAGTTAGAAGCGTAAGGTCACTGAAATGCCAGCAGTTCTTGGGTTTGCCCAATAAGTAGCGGCTCCCGTTGCTGCAACTGCGCCAGCTCTTGCACCAGGCAATGCATGGTTGTGGTAATTCTCATCCGTCAGGTTGTTCACATAACCAGTGACAGCAATGCGATCTTTTGCTGTGCTATATGTCACGCGGGCATTGACGATGGAATAAGCTTCCTGATTCAACAGTGGGTTATTTTGTGGATCAACAAAATAGAACTGATCGCCTAGGTAACGCCAATCACCTCCAACGACTACTTTGCGACCATTATCCAAAGGAATCTTATAATCGGCGGCAAGCAGGCTGCTGAAATGCGGTGAACGAACAAACTGGTTACCGTCACGATTACCGCCACCGTTTAAGATGTCGAAGTCATCAAACTTGGTTTCCAACAGCCCGATATTGGCGTTGATGTGCAAGTTATTGGTAGGTAGGGCTTCTACTTCAAACTCAGCACCATTTACATGTGAACTGGTCACGTTCTGAAGGTAAGAAACAGGAGTAGGACTGCCTGCAAGTGCGCCAACAATATTTACTTGCGCATTTTTATAGTCGTAATGGAAGACGTTAGCATTGAAATTCAAACGACCATCCAGCCATTCAGATTTATAACCTAACTCATAAGAGTTCAGGTTTTCTGGGCTCAATGTATTGAGTGCCGCAGAAGTAGTCGCTGCCGTATTGAAACCACCCGATTTAACACCGTGTGCAAATTTGAAATACACACGGTCTGTTGGGGTCAATTTGTATTCAGGTGTTAGATCATAAGTGAGTGCATCCCATCTTTTAGTCTCGGTGTCAGTAAAAGTACTGGTCTGCCCTACGATTGGATTGCCATAGGTACCCGTGTATGAATTCCACCATGATGCAAGATTGCTCCAGCTCGCACCGCCAGCAGCATTATTCAATCGGTTCAGGTCAAGTTTCTTTTCTTCAGTTGTCCAGCGCAAACCCAGTGTGGTATTGAACTGTTCAGTAAAGTTATAGGTGCTACTACCAAAAATCGCATAACTTTCAGTCTTGTGATTGAACGTGGTCAGGCTGTAGGCAGTTGGCGCGGTGCTTCCAGCTTGGGCAGGAACAGTGCCATTGGGTAGTCTTGCACTAGCAGAATAGGAGTCAATATCTTCTTTAAAGAAGTGAAAGCCTGTCAGCCAATTCAAGCGATCTTCACGTGGTGATGCCAAGCGGAACTCTTGTGAAATCTGGCGGCTTTTAGCATCGTTATAAGTCCGACCAATTTCTAGCGGTGTGAAGTCAGAGTCAGCTTGTGCAACGTTACCGAAATCTTCATAGCCAGTGATCGAGGTCAGTGCATATTGACCAAGTTGCCACTTCAAGTTTAGTGAAACGCCGTTTTGTGTCGTTTTGCTGGTGTCAGGCGCATTGGTGCTGACATCATTGATATTGGTGCTCGGAATATAGCCATTGATATAAGCGCCACCCACCCCTGTGCCAGTGACAGTTGTAATTGCCCCATTTGTTTTGTAGTTGCGGTAATGCACGTTTAACAAAGCCTCAAGATCAGGTGTTAATTCAAACAGTAATTGACCGCGAATCGCTGAGTCGGTCAGTGATCCGTCTTTCTGGTTTTTGAAGACATTGGTAAAACGACCATCCTGATTTTCATCATGCACAGATAGGCGGCCAGCAATGCGTTCATCAATAATGCTACCGCCGATTGCCCCTTCGATGATTTTGTCATTGTAGGTGCCATAGTCGGTCTTGAAGTAGTTGTCGTCGCCTGAGAAAGTTGGTTTTTTGGCAAGTACGTTAATCGCGCCGCCAGTTGTATTTTTGCCCCACAACGTGCCCTGTGGACCACGCAATACTTCTACACGGTCGATATCAAATAATGGGAAGCCCGTAGCACTGGCATTACTGATATACACATCATCCTGGTAAAAACCAACGGGGTTCGGGAAGTCAATTTGTTGCTGACCAGCGCCAACACCACGAATCCACCAACGTGGTCGGCCATGCTGTTGTGTACCAGCTGACGCATTCGGTACGTAGTTCAACACTTCACTAGCAGAGCGGCCTATGCCTTTATCCAACAACTCTTTACCATCCAGTACGCTGATAGAAGTGGCAACATTTTGCGCACTTTCTTCACGTTTTTGCGCAGTGACGACTACGCTGCTTAAGCGGTTTTCATCCTGGGCAGCAGGCTTACTGGCACTGCTTGAGCTATCTGCTGTTGCGCTATCGGTGCCGCTCTTTTGCTCTTCTGTGGCAGGCTTATCTTTCACATCATCCGCTGCATAGAGCTGGGTGGTAAATAGTGTGCCTGCCAGCGCGCCGATAATTGCTGTGGCTATGGGCTTTTTAATGAAAATGGATGCAACACTTGCAGCATCTTTTTTATCTGTACGAATTTTAGACATGGTTTTCCCTGTAATTTTATAAAGACTTCTCCACACCTTCAGGTGTTGACGTCTTTAAATGGCAGGTTCCATGCCAAATTTATAAATTGGCGATTTATAAATTTAATACTTTGATTATTAAATACTTTTTATGAGTTGGTGACTAAGTCGGCTGATTGTTAACTGAGGTGATAGTGTTTTTCCTACAACAATTGATTGTGTGGTTTTATAACTTATGTTGCTAAAACAACACATGGATACAGTAATTTCTTCTTTGCGTATGCTCATATCTGATTGTTGGTTGAGCAACAGTTTATGTTGTTGTAGGAGCAATATTTTTTCTGGGGGTTGTTTCAGCGAGCGCTCATCACTAACTTTATTTTTTTAGTTATTAATGAATAGAAACAAACAATTAACATTGTTTATTGTGTGAGTTTTATGTGTAGCTTACTGGCAAGTAACTCCTCAATTGACCTTGGCATGCAGCTTGCGCTATGCCTCCTGTCACTATTAACACATAACAGGAGAGTATTCATGAGCACACAATTATCAGAGATTGACCTGATTTCCTATGTAGATGAAGCCAAGGCGGATGCTATTCATGCCTTTAACGTATTGCGCGATAACGGCACCTTGTCCGCTAGCCTTACTTTTCACGTCAGCCATAAAGTACCCGGCCACGATAAGCTATTAACCATCCGCTTTCCTGGCGGCCTAGCACGAGACCAAACACCGACAATCAGCATTACCAACTTTTCAGACGAAAAGAATCACATCCTTAATGAAACCCGTCTGGATGCGGATACCGCCATTCATATCCACACCAACTTCCTCTCAGCCTGGTCATTGGCACACAAGCCGTTTCCTATTCTTTATGTAGCGGCAGCACGCCACTTGTTGGCACGTGAGATTCCTAATCACTTAGATCGTACCCGTAGTGTCCTTGATGTCATTACTGAACGTCTGGATAAGCATCCTGAATTAGCACCACCCCCTGCATTGCTTGAATCAAACGGTGGTGTGAATTTTTGGGGTAAGGGCATTATTAGGACTGCTGAACTGATTCTCTTTGTGGAAGAGGCAGCACGCTATCAGGCAATCGCCGAGCAAATAGGCGGCGCGCAACACTACACGCCAGGCGCGCTAGAAGTGCAGTGGAAACGCACTGGCCTGCTGGAGAAAGCCAAAGCTTACAGTGGGCGTTATCTTGAAGATTTAGTCTGATTCTTTGGCTAATTCTCACGTTTGTTCAGGTCGGGCTAAATGCCCGACTTTTTATGTGTAACAACACAGTTCCTATATTAAATACACCGAGGCCGCATTATGTCCGATAGCAATCAACGCATTACCGAATACGATATCAACCCGATTTTCATCCAGCGCTGGTCACCGCGTGCCTTTACTGGCGAGGCCATTGATGAATCGTTGCTGTTTAGCCTGTTTGAAGCTGCCCGCTGGGCACCTTCTGCCAATAACTCACAGCCATGGCGCTTTATCTATGCTAAGCGAGATTCGGCACATTGGCACGCATTGCTAGGCTTGACCAATGAAAACAATCAACGCTGGGCTGCCAAAGCGGGTGCTATCGTTGCGTTGATATCCAAGACTAGCCATATCCGTAATGGTGAAACCGAGCCTAGCCCATTGCGAAATCACTCACTGGATGCAGGGGCTGCATGGACCAGTCTGGCTTTACAAGCCTTGTATGCTGGGTTGGCGACACACGCCATTGGTAGCTTTGATCGTGAAAAAGCGAGAGAGGTACTCTCTATCCCAGAGGGCTTTCATATCGAGATACTCATTGCCATCGGCAAGCAGGCCGAGCGTGATAGCCTGCCTGCTGACTTGCAGGCCAGGGAACAACCAACGCCAAGGCAGTCACTCAGTCAGTTTGTTGCTGAAGGCAGTTTCAGTTTCAGGGAATAACACTCTCTGAGAAAAGTTGCTGCAGAAACATTTGCCGAGAATTTCTACAGAGCTAGTGTTTCTCAAGCAACATTTCCTGCTTATTTACATCTAGCCAGCCATGTTTCCTTACTCCTAATATTTTTTAATAAAAGTTAATAAATTCAATAATTTAATTATTTATATCGTTCATTTTCGACTCTCTTTTAGCTGGTGGCACGAATTCTGCCATTCATCTGATATGTAAAAGCCTGAGGAGCAGGGTAATGACGATAGAATTTTTCTGGCAATTGCCAACCGCTGGCGATGGTCGTTACGCAGATGCAAAAAGCCATAAGCGCGGCGAGCGCGATAAAGGCGGTGCAGCGTATTTTGGTCAAGGCGTGACAGATCCACGCGGGACACAATATAACTACTTTGACCATTTACACCAGATTGCCAAGGCGGCAGAGTTGGCGCATTTTGATGGCATACAGGTACACAATGATCCTGAAGGCGATGAAAGCTGGATAGTCGCTGGTTATCTGACGCGCAGTACCAAGAACCTTACCGTGCTGACTGAGTTTGATGCTTCACGCGGTTCAGCCGTCTATGCGGCAAAAAATGCGGTGAGTTACCAGCGTTTCAGCAATAGCCGCTTTGCCTGGCAGATTTCTACTGGCGGCGATGAAAAGCAGCGCCATCGCGATGGTGATTTTGTGGATGAGGCCGATATCAATCCACGGATTGAAGAGTTTTTGACGGTAGCCCGTAACGTAATTACGCAGACTTCATATAGCTTCAAGGGCCGTTTCTTTGAAGTGCTGGAAGGTGGTTTCAAAGGGCCTTTATCCAATCAAAAAGTACCTACAGTCTATCTGGCTGGCAATACGGCAGATTCTTATGCGCTGTCAGCGAGACAAGCCGATGTGCACGTGCTGGACGCGGGTCATCTTGATCTGGTGCGGGCGGATGCCTCCAGGCTACATACTCTAGCAGCGGCTGAAGGCCGCCAGTTACGCATAGGTCTGCGAATTGACCTGCTTGCTCGCGAAACCCAAGAAGAGGCCGAATTCGATGCCAGGCGCTATCTGGAACAAAGCGGCGGCCAGCGTGCTTTCGGCAACTCAGCATTATGGAATGGCCTGACCACCAAACAGAATGGTGCTAAGGCGACACTGGTTGGTAGTTTCGAACAAGTGGCCGAGCAGCTCATTGCTTATCTGGATGCAGGCGTCAGCAGCTTTATTCTGTCTGCCATCCCCAGCCTGGAAGAAGCTTATCGCATAGGCGAAAACGTGCTGCCAGCGCTGCATGCCCATATTCAAGCCACGCAACAGCGTGCTGCCTAATCAAGTCAGGAGTTAACAATGGCAATCGATATTTTTTGGCGTATTCCTACCCATGGCGAGCCTAGCTCACTACGCAACAAACTACAGCATAGAGGTGATTGGTCACAACAGCAGGGCGACCATGTAGTGCATAGAGGCTTAGTCGCAGGTGGTGGTGACGATGGATTCAATTCACTCGACTACATTGCAGAAGTCGCCAGAGCGGCCGAAATTTCAGGCTTTCATGGTGGTCTTATACCATCATTCCCGATGACGGATGAGCCTTGGGCTATCTCTTCATTCCTTGCACGTGAGACCAAGACTTTCCGTTTCATGATCGCCTTTCAGCCTGGCTTCCTTAATCCAGTTGTAGCAGCGCGCATGACAGCCAGCCTGCAACGCGCAACTGGCGGACGTGCTTTATATAACGTGATTACTGGCGGTGGTGGCCCTGCTCAATTATGGTGGGGCGATGTTGCGCCGCATGATGATCGCTATGCCCGTACAACCGAGTTTCTTGATGTGCTGCGCGGCCTATGGAAAGGCGGTTCATTCTCGCACCATGGCAAGTTCTACCATATTGAAGATGGTGGTTTGCCAGAAGCATTGTTAGGCCAAGAATTCCCTGAGATTTACTTCTCAGGTTCATCTGATGCGGCCTTAGCTTCAGCCTCCAAACATGCTGAATACTATCTTTCATGGCTTGAGCCTTTCGATCAACTCCGCGATAAATTCAATCGCGTAAAAGAACGTACCGATGCACTTGGTCGCAAGATTAAATGCGCTGTTCGCGTAGATATCATTGCCAGAGCTACAGAAGAAGAAGCCTGGCGTGAAGTGCGCCGTGGCTTTGAAAGTCTGGATAGTGAAGCAATCGCGCGCTACAAAGCTTTTGTCGGCATGTCTGGAGATTCTGTAGGCGCAAACCGTCAACGCAGTGCTACGCCTAAAGAGTTCAAGAGCTATGAGGAATTCATTACACATCGCAATATCTGGTCTGGCTTCAGCCTGCTACGTGGCGGGCAAACACAGGGAATTGTCGGCAGTTATGAACAGGTGGCAGAACGTCTGGATGACCTAGTTCAACTTGGCGCAGATGCTTTCATCCTCGCTAGCACACCACATCTCGAAGAAGCCTATCGTGTTGGCGAAGAGGTCTTGCCTCTAGTCCGTGGACATGACGAAAGAGTGATTGAACTCAGGGCTGCTGGCTAAACTCAGAGCAGAAATCAAGATGAGCCAATTATCTAATATGGGTGAAAGGTTCTTTTTGAACTCTGACAATCTAATAATGGGTGTGTATCAGGGATAATGTATTTTGGTTTTGAGTGTCGGCTATTGGCCCAGACTGTGTAAAAACGTCCCCTTTCCTTTTGGTATAATCACTCAACGGAATCCGTTGGAGCGATTGTATGAAGCGTTTCATTCAAGGCGGAGAACCGCCATTCTTGAATGGCAGTTCTCTAATTTTAAAAATGAGAGCTATTGCCCACATTATCTTTTCTGTAATCCCAGCTGTATGCTGGGCAGACTACGCCACCTATTCTCGGCATTCCAGACCAATGACATTTCTTATCTCCTGGGACAGAGGCTATTCCTTCGACTGTGCCAAGTTTCCCTGCTTCTACACTCGCTTTTAGATAGCTGCATTTGTCTGAACCTGTAAGACAGTTTTCGGATAGTGTCATCTCTTTTGGAGCTAATGCGACGACCCCAATAGCGCCATCTGCATAACCAAATGCTGATAGCACAAATACAGCTTTGTAATCATCCTGATGTGAGCATCTTGCATCTTTATTGCCCGTTTTGTCACAGATGTATTTCACTGAACCTTGAGCATCCAAATCAGTGCTATGTATGCCATACACTGAACCGCTATGAAGATTGTTGTTCTGATTCTTGATGACTGTGTTAATGCTGCCACAGGCACTTAAAGCTAGCAGCGTAATGCTGATGAATAGCAATCCTTTGAAATTTCTCATGAGTAACTCTCTTTCATTTGTTTGAATATGTTGGAAGATTCGAATGTGTTGAGCGTAACTGCTCCAGAGTATTTACCGGATCAGCCATACCTGATTAGTGACGTATCGATGCAAACAGCCCCAGAAACATGTAGACGAGGCAGAGGGCTATGAAGCCGAGCACGAACTTACCCGTCCCAGTGAGCTTGCCTCCGCGCTCGTAGAACACTACGCCGCAGAATGGGCAGAGGAACTGGGTCCGCATGTGATGCAGACTGGGCAGGAACCAGCGACGGTAATGCCAGAGTCTCGGTACAATCTGTTTATTGCAACTGGTGCATTGAATGTGATCCATAGTGTTTCCTTCCAAAGTTAACTTTTAAATGGTTGTTGATGATGGATTAAGCTTGCGCATTGCGTTTCGGTGAAGCTCTCTCCACCCCATGGATGCGTAGGACTTTGTTGTTGTGATTACTACGCATAACGTAGAGCATTGACTGGATTATTCTACGACCATCGTAGAATGTCAAAACCCCCACAAACTCTGTTCGGTACCAGACTTCGTGAAGCCCGTCTCCTGACTGGCATCGCCCAGGACAAGCTGGGTGCCATGATCGGGATCGACGAACTGGCCAGTAGTGCTCGTATCTCTCGATATGAGACAGGTACGCATGTCCCGTCCTATGAGATCGCTGAGCTGCTGGCTAAGGTGCTCAAGATTCCTACTGTCTATTTCTATTGCCGGGATGACCGTATGGCCAAACTGTTGCTTGAGATCGACCGACTGGATATCGAACAGGTCGAGCATCTGGTTAAGCTCGTGTCTGCTTCGAAATAGATAAAGCTGATTTAGCGTCGAGATGCTGTTTCACCTGTAGGTCAGGTAAAGTCATATAGCTGCTAGCCAATACGGTGATCATTACGCTCCCAATAATCTGGTAGAGCAGACGGTTAAATGCAAATCGAATCGAAAGAGTCATGCTTTAAGTCTCCTTGTATAGAGGGGGTGATCAAGTAGTGATCACCCTTATTCTCCATGTATTTAAAATTAATCAAGTCAGCCCAAAAAGTAGCTTTGCTGACTTAGCTTGGATTCATCTGGGCAAAGCCAGAAGTGCGAGTTATTCCTCTAAGAGGAAGCTCAGGAGGACGGCAGACATCAACATCCCTTCGGGAGTATCCGTCAGTGCCCAGCTTGCAGCGGCTTCAATGAAGGCTTGGTTATATTCATTCACCGTTCTGGGTAATTGACTACGCCCAGTCTCCTTCAGATAGTTCGCTGCATCTCCACCAGTCAGTCTTAACCGGTGACCTAATCGTATGATCGCCATACACATCCTTTGCAGGGTCAAGTTATTTGGATGGATTTCTGAAATAGGCCTCTATCTCTTTCCATGCCTGGGTGAAAGATTCCCGGAACAACTGATAGATGAGTGTCCAGTCTCCTATCCGGAAATAGAGGTAGAGCACGATGAGGGTCAGCAAGACATATACTGCGGCAACGACTATGAACAGGGCTGCGATCAACCCGAAGTGCAGGTAGTGATTGACCAGCATCATGAAAATCAGCATGAGCATGGCCATTACCATGGCTAATGGGGGCATTGGGACTCCGATATCAAGAGAGCGTTAATAGAGAAAATAAAGATAGAGAGATGAAATGAATCAGCTGAGAAACACAGCCTCACAGACTCAACTGAGTCGTTTACGCAGATGCTGGTCTATGCGATAAAACATTGATGCATCCTCAACGACCAGGCCGACATGGGCTATTGCACCAAGGCCCAGCATCAATTTCATGGCGAAGTCGAAACCAGTCAACGACCACAGTAGGAAGTGATTGAGCATGGGATGTACACAACTCAGCCCAAAGGCGATAAATAGATAGAGCTGGAAGATGGCGGCCCAGGTCTCCATGTCTTTACCCGCCAATAGCCGGGGAATGCCGATAAGACCTAAGGGGGAGATGGATAAGAGAAAAAGGTGATAAGCCTTGGCTTGCGAGGCTTTGATATTGGAAATTTCTTGCATCATAAGATCCTTGTAGAGTTGAGAATCCATCCCCTGAAGAAACAGAACCAAACAAAGAACTAAAACATCAGGGATGTGAAACCAGTCTACGGATTTCTGTGAAATTGCAAGGTTGTCTAGAATAGAAGACTTGGGGGAGTTAATCAGCTAAATTGTGCTTCCGGCATTTCTAAGCTGTGTATTACGGTGAAATCTGCCACTGATAATTATTTAAAGTAGCCAGTTTCCGCTATCGACCCAAAGCGGTCATTTAGGTATCCCGTTTAACTCACAGGCAGCAGCCCAGCAAAGCCAGAGATTAAATATTCGATCTAGCTCACTTTCTCTTTCGAGGCATAAAAGATTGAAGGTCTACGTAAAAAAGCAATATGCATTTTTTGCATTAGAAGATGATGCGAAATCGCGTAGTAGTGACCTAAAAACACATTCAGCAAGATTGCTAATCTTAATTATGCATTCGCGATTGCTCGTTGGGATAGTTCTTGCTGAATGCGCAAAACTAACACTGCAGAAATCATGACGGTTACGATCATGACATATCCAACGACTGGGAAATGTTGCAATTTTCCATCAGTCCCAAATGAAACAATGTGCCCAGCTATTACCGAGGCAATACCACCAGAGAACTGCTGAATGGAAGCGCTGACTGCATTAAAAGAACCACGTTTGGTCTGCTCAGGCACGGAGGACACCAAAGCCTGAAATGGTATCAAGCGGGAAAATATGCCAGTGAACATCAAAACATTCACTAAAATCACTGTCGTAAGCGGGACATTACCTAAGTGGGTATAGATTAATACCATTACCACAGTGACGAAACTTCCCAGAATGAATACCGGTAATTTTCCAAAGGCATCCGCAGCCTTGCCAACCAAAGGACCCACAAAAATTGTAAATATACCTGTCAGAAAATAGATGGTCGGGAGATGTTCAATTTTGATGCCTATGTTATTAACCGTGAAAGCACTACTAAAAGGCATCAACATGAACCCGCCCGTAGTCAACAACGCGGTGGTAGCGAATGCTGATAAATAACGTGGATCTTTAATTGTGCTTAGCAGGTGGTGAAATGCACTTCTTTCTGGAGGAGCTGCAAGGTGGTCAACGATTGGCCGCAACTTAAATAGCATAACTAAGCCTCCCGCAAGACCAAAAATGACCATAACCAGAAATGGTGCATGCCAGTTCCATCGACTTGAAAGGTACAAGCCGACAGGCAAGCCAAGAATCTGACTGGCGCCAAAGGCAGTTTGAATCAGCCCCATCACTCTCCCACGAAGTTGAACCGCGAATAAATCAGTGGCAATCGCCAGAACGATTGAGCCTATGACTCCACCAAATATTCCTGTGACGATGCGTGCTAAAAGAAGCATTGGGAAAGTTTGTGCAAGCCCACACCAAAGGGTACTAAGCACAAATCCCGTGTAGAAGAAAAGCAAAAGCTTCTTACGATCGTATCGATCAGCAAAGCCTGCAACTAATAGACCGCTCAATCCGGCACTAAAAGCATAAGCTGACACTATCATTGAAAACTGCTTAGTAGTAATCACCATTGCAGGCATGATCAAGGCGCCTAATGGAGCAATAATCATGAAATCCAGGATGATGGAAAACTGCAAGAATGCCAACAAACCTACGACTAATTTTTGGTAAGAAGAAAACTTGCTGCTTTGAGTAGAACTAGGGGACATATACTTTAGTATTCTGCAAGAGTATTCTGCAAGAGTATTCTGCAAGCACCTGTCTCGGTGCTTATCTATGATTAACTTAAGGCGGGCAACTATACCATTTTGGTTCTACTTGTTAAAACATTGCCTGTGTTTAATGAATTGATTGTCCCCATCGGCCTTTAGCCTCGCGCGGCTTTAGTTATCGCCATTTTTGATAACATCTTCTTTTCTGTGTGCGGAGCGAAGGTTTGTCCTTCGCTCCGCCGCAATGCTTATGCAACTTGCTTCAGTGAATTCAGGTTTTAGTGGGATTCAGTCCGAGATCCTTACGATATTTGCCTACGAACATGTTCTGAGATTTCATATTTCTGGCAATAAATGAGAAGCGGAGTTGACCGAATGGCAGAGAACTGAGGCCATCATTGCGACCTAGCGTGAGTATCATCAACTTGCCAAGCCCTTTGCCTGGAACTTTTGGTGCATAAGGCTTGAGCTTTGTGTCCTTCGCAAAGGATTTAGAGGCAAGCGCCTTCAGATTTTCAACAATGCTCACAACATGGAATGATGCTGTGATCGCAAGCCGTCCCTCCGGTAGATTGGTTACATCACCCGCGACAAAAATATTGGGATGCTGTTCAAGCCTTAAATAACTATCTGTCTTGATGAGGCCGTTAGCTTCAACTAACTCTGGCCATGATGTTTTAACAAAATCTGTCAGTGGTTTTGCGCCTGCGGCCCACACTACGGTATCGGCATCGAGAACACGACCGCTTTTCAATTTTATCTTGCCATCAACCGGCTGTTCGCCAAGTTTGGGTTCAACCACCAAGTCTTTAAGAATGATGGTCACACCTTTCGATTCGAGGTCTTTTTTTGCCCATTCTGGGAATTTATCAGGAGCGTTTTCTAGCAACCTATCTGCAGCATGAACCAATGTGACGGGTATTTTTGGAAATGTCTCACGCAGCTCCGCTGTAATCTCCACTCCGACGGGACCGCCACCAATAACCACAATTCTGCGGGCAGCTTTCAATCTTTGATGGGCAACTTCGATTTCTGCGATACGTTCCAGTTCTGTAGCCTTTTCAGCTTTTATGAGAGGGTCGATATAACGTGAGCCAGTCGAAATAACCGCATAGTCAAATGGGATGGTTTCGCTGCCGTTTGAAGTCTCCACTATTACGCTGTTGTTCGCAATGCGTGTCGCGTATCCCTGTACATGTCGAGCGTCAGGTAAAAAACTCTTGAACGTCATTCTAGCCGGTAACTCGTCTGGCTGTACTAGCAACCGAGGGAGCGCCATGGGGACTTCCCAGTAAGTCTTGGGGTCAATTAGAGTGACCTCCATAATAGCGCTGAGATCATGAGCAATCTTATGACCGGCAGCACCACCGCCTACAACAACTAATTTTTTTCTATTCATGAATTTTTTCCTATTCTGAGTTGGGTTTTAGTAATGGATAAGAGCTGCTGCGGCAGGGGTTTTTCTGAGATCGGCTATATTACGCTCGCCCTCATCCAAGGCAGCAGGACTGGTATGCACAGAATAAGCACCCATCACGAGGGGATAGGGGTGCTTAGCGGCTGACCCGATGACAAGTTCAACATCGCCTTCGGCAGCCAGATGAATCGGATCATTTCCGTTGGCAAAAATCGCCATTTCACGCTCTAGCGTGACGCCACTTGTGTGTAGCTTGCCCTTGTTGAGTGCTAGCCAAGCGATGTTGTGGTCGGCATTCGGGGTATAAGTCCATAGCTGACCGTCTTTCAATTGAACATGCAGGTAGTTAATTGACATCGGCAGGTAGAAAGGACTGGATTTGCGCGAATACTGCCCGAGCAGAATGCGCGCTGGGCCGTCGCTTTCAATATGATGAGATTCGAGGTATAGACTTTCGGCTGGCTCAAGTTCTAGTTCCGGCGGTAGCGCAAGCCACAACTGATAACCACGCATGGCTTGTCCTTGGGTCGGGGTACCTGCATGCCAGACACCTGCACCAGCGCGCATCCATTCAATAGAACCTGCAGATAGCGAACCCGATTTTCCTGAAGTGTCAGCGTAAGTCATGCTTCCCTCCAGAGTTACCGTAAGGGTTGCAATTCCTGAATGTGGGTGAGGCGGGAAGCCGCGTCCCTGAAAATTTTCAGCCTCGAAGAGATCAAGAAAGACAAAAGGCTTGGTGGCGTGCCCTAAATCGTCAGGGCTTATAAAACGTGTAATAAAGCCATGCCTGTCTCCCTTCGTTCGGTGGACGATAGCGCGAGAAGACTCAACGAGAAGTTTCTGATTTTTCATGCTAGTATTCCTTTGTCATGTAGTATTCTTTTGTTACCAGAACTATATACAATACTAATAGAAGCCCACAAGGAGGCACATTATTGAAACTAGATAACAAACCTGTAACCTCTGATATCCGCAAACATCTGCCTGGTGAGTGTCAAATAGTTGCTTCTATCCTTTCGCGCATTGGCGACAAGTGGACAGTATTGACAATCATGCTGCTCGTAGCAGGACCCAAACGCTTCAATGAACTCAAAAGGATGATCGGTGGTATTTCCCAACGCATGCTCGCGCTTACGTTGCGTGGGCTAGAGCGTGACGGTGTCGTTACGCGTACAGTGACTCCAACAGTTCCGCCGCGCGTCGATTACGAGTTAACCGAACTCGGGCATTCACTGCGCGTGCCAATAGAGGCACTTGGAAACTGGACTTTCTCTAATGTGCCAGCTGTTCTGGAGGCAAGAGAAAAGTTTGATAAACAACAGAAGGGTAAGGTGTGAAGGTGTGAAGGTGTGAAGGTGTGAAGGTTTAAATGATGAATAGCCACAAAAAGCACATAAGCTGTCATATCCTGGAGATTTGAACATGAGTGAAGCTCTGGAACTGAACAAACAAAACGCGATGGCATTTTATGAACTGATGTTCAATGAGTGCAAACCTGCAGAAGCAATTGAGCGCTATGCAGGTGACAGTTATACCCAGCACAATCCACACGTAGCAGATGGGAAGAAAGCCTTTATCGAGTATTTTGAGCGTATGGCCAAAGACTACCCAGGTAAGCGCGTTTCTTTCAAACGCTCGATCGCTGAGGGAAGTCTGGTTGTTCTACACTGCCACCAGTACTGGCCCAGTGACGCAAATAAGGACTGGGCGGGCATCGACATCTTCCGCTTTGACGAAATGGGAAAGATAGTTGAACACTGGGATGTACTGCAAGTAGTGCCAGTTCAGAGCGCGAATTCAAACACGGTATTCTAGTTCTCTTTGGTCTCCAACCTGGATACCAATACCTTTAATTGTCTTTATCAACCCTACTTGCCGTGCGGGGGAGTTATCAATAAGGCCGCCTTTGGTAAAAATATCTAGTCCTAACCTTTTATTCCCTGGCTTTCATGAGGGATGTCATGACATTTGAATGCTCTGTGAATCTTGAGGTAATGTATTCTGCAATGGGATGAGGAGGATTTTGTCATCAAATTGACACTAAATTGGCGAAGAATGGCAACAATCCATCCTTCAGGAAATCAATATGAGCGCCATCAGCATCCATTCCTCTGAGAAGCCAAGTTTCGATAAAAAACCGGGCTTAATGACAGCGATTATATTTATCGCGCTATTGATAGGCGGATTAGCATTTACAGCATTCAGTCTGATGCACGATGTCACGGATACAGGCGTGAAGGCCACTACCATATTGCCTTATATTTTGCTGGGGGTTGCGCTGCTAATTGCGCTTGGCTTTGAATTCGTAAACGGTTTTCACGATACAGCGAACGCCGTAGCCACCGTTATTTATACGCACTCTCTTCCGCCTAATTTCGCTGTGCTCTGGTCAGGATTTTTCAATTTTCTAGGTGTGCTGTTTTCTAGCGGCGCAGTAGCCTTCGGCATTATTTCATTGCTGCCAGTTGAACTGATTCTGCAGGTCGGTTCAGGTGCGGGGTTTGCAATGGTGTTTGCGCTTCTTATTGCAGCCATCATTTGGAATCTAGGTACATGGTTATTAGGTTTGCCAGCTTCTTCTTCACACACATTAATAGGTTCTATCATTGGTGTGGGCGTTGCCAATGCATTGATGCATGGCCGCACAGGAACAAGTGGTGTCGATTGGGCGCAAGCCACCAAAGTTGGTTATTCACTACTGTTGTCCCCACTGATCGGATTCGTATTTGCTGCACTGTTATTACTGGCATTAAAAGCATTCGTAAAGAATAAAGAACTGTATGCAGAGCCAAAAGGTAAGAAGGCGCCGCCCATCTGGATTCGTGGATTATTGATACTGACCTGCACAGGCGTATCGTTTGCGCATGGCTCCAATGACGGTCAAAAAGGTATGGGCTTAATCATGCTAATACTAGTGGGTACTGTACCCATGGCTTATGCGCTAAACAGGGCCATGCCTGTAGATCAAATGACTCAGTTCGTCGCTGTGGCACAAGTGACACAACAATCCTTAGTGAAGTCTGTTCCTGGTGCTGCCTCTGCAGAACCACGACAAGCTATCTCAGACTATATTCGTACTAAAGAATATAACGCTAATGTAGTGCCCTCTCTGGCAGCACTTACTGGGAAGATCGGTAGCCAAGTAAAACAGTATGGTTCATTTGACCATGTTCCTAGTGAAAGTGTAGGTAACGTACGTAACGATATGTACCTTGCTTCAGAAGCCATTCGACTTATTGGTAAAGATAAAGCAGTAAGCTTTGATGATGATACAAAGAAGAATGTGGATGCCTTTAAGAAAGAGATCGACTCATCTACCAAGTTCATTCCGCTATGGGTCAAAGTCGCAGTGGCGATTGCCCTTGGTTTAGGTACGATGGTTGGCTGGAAGCGCATTGTAGTGACTGTGGGAGAGAAGATCGGCAAGACTCATCTAACCTATGCACAAGGCGCATCTGCAGAGTTAGTTGCTATGACGATGATTGGTGCTGCAGATATGTACGGCTTACCTGTCTCGACAACACACGTATTGTCTTCTGGCGTGGCAGGTACGATGGCTGCCAATAAATCAGGGCTGCAATGGTCAACGATTAAGAGTTTGTTAACCGCCTGGGTTCTAACATTGCCTATGGCGATGCTTTTATCGGGTTCTCTGTATTGGTTATTTACCCGCTTATTCTAGTTTTGCTCCTCAGCAATTTGCCCATGTTTGAATAAAGCATGGGCTTTTTTTTATTCCGATATTGGATATACCTATGCAGTCACCCGATTATTTCCAGGAGCAAAATTGCCTGATATGTGCATTCCTATTTACTAGTAATGGGCTAGGTAAGCCTATTGATCTGGACACTGCGATGGCTTGGCTGAATAACGTTCAGATAGATACCCAAGAATTCATATGGATGCATTTCAATTTAGCCGATCAAACTGCTGAACGTTGGATGCACGCTAACCTTAAGTTACCTGTGGAGTTTTATGAAACCCTTAATGATGAGTCTCGTTCCACGCGTATTGAAGATGTAGAAGAAAATCTGATCGCGATAGTGAATGACGTCGCATTCAAATTCTCCTTCGAGCCATCAGAAATCGCCACTTTATGGATGAACGTTAATAGGGTGGCACTCATCAGCGCTCGAACCCATCCATTGCATTCCATCAATGAACTGCGATTAGCCGTAAAAAATGAAGAGAAATTTAATTCGCCGATGGCATTACTGATTCACCTGATGCATGACCAGGGTGATGCTCTCGTCAAGATAGCGAGGGAAGCCACCCAAAAAGTGGATGATATAGAAGATGAATTATTGAAAGATACTTTGAAAACCCAACGCGCTGATCTTGGGAAGTTGCGACGCGTTCTAGTCAGGCTTCAACGCTTGTTAGCACCAGAGCCAGCAGCCTTATTCCGATTACTACAGCATTCACCAAACTGGATAAAGGAAGATGATCTCAATGAACTCAGGCAAGGAACAGAAGAATTCTCTGTGGTCATTCGTGACATGTCAGCTTTACAGGAACGCATCAAATTATTGCAAGAGGAAATGGGCGCGCAGATCAGTGAACACACGAATCGCAATTTGTTCACGTTGACCATAGTGACAGTGCTAGCTTTGCCTATCAACATCATTGCAGGTTTGCTAGGCATGAATGTCGGTGGTATCCCTCTGGCTGATAGCCCGCATGGTTTTATCACAATCGTGGGCATCGTCGTGACGTTTACAGTTTTGGCAGTAGGTATTGCTTTTAAGAATCGCTAGTCTGAAGGATGTGTGAAATACTTAGGTTACCTATAGCCCTAGATACTCCAACCCACACTACTTCAACTGAAACATCTACATCTTCCACCTCGATATAATGTCGACCCTCCTGATTCATTATTCTGGCATAGGGCATGTACGCGACATGATCAAACTGTTTATTTTCATTCTGACGCCAGATTGAGCCGTCCGCAAAAAAGAACATGGTACTTTGATTACGAAAGCCTTTGAATTTCCCAAACAAAGTACCTTGTTGAACAAGCATTGACGTACCTAGTATTTAAAATATTTGAATCTGAACAGCTTATCTACTCCATGCAGATTTGTGAGAGCTGATATTGCATTCATCCTGACAATAATCAGTTAGGTAAAGCGGCTTCATTTTCTCACTAATTAGTGCCAATAAATAGCCATATTCTATTTTGTCATTGTCACAAAAATAGCATCAGCCTACAAATCAATGTAGATTGCCTAAAACTTACCCTAGGAAATAAGCGCGATGAAGATTAAATCCTGTAAAGAAGAGTACTTATTAAAAGCTCAAAAATTGAGTAAGGAAGAGACTGAAAGGCTACTTTCCCGAATGTCTCAGAAAACGCTTAAGCGTTTAGAAGACCTTACTACTGAAGAAATCATTGGGATTCAGATGGAGATCGAAGAAGACCAACTGAACGAGTGGCGAGCCAAGATGACTCTGATCAAGGAATTTGATATTAAGAAAAAAAGTAAGTTATAACTTTAAGAATTGCCCAATAACAATGAACTGCCTGAATAAAACTGGGCAATCAACAGATATCAAGAGTAAGAATGAATGGCCGCTATTGGCCGATAGCGGAAGCTGACAACTTTTGATAATTATAGATGACCACTTTGAATAACGGTTGGTGGCCTGCTTGGAAAGTTATAGGTGTCAGGTTTCACAGTAATACGCAGCTGTCCAGATTAGGACTTTCATACGGAAATTAATTGGCTAAAATATGTGCTATGGATATTGTTGAGCCATTTAATAATCAATGGGTTAATTGCTAACATCATGTATTTATATAGCACGAGTTTTTACATCTAAATTATTGTATAAATTGATAATTTTTTATTAATGAGGACTTGGCTACGAACCAAGGGGTCAGGAGTTCGAATCTCTTCGGGCGCACCATATAAAAAAACGAGTTAAGCTGATAAAGGCTTAACTCGTTTTTTTGCGATACGTTCTTGCTACTTTTTAGTGCCACTCTAATTTCATTGCTTAGTTTTTAGTAACCCGTGCCACTTCTAGCCCATATTTTTGTGTCAATAAGTCTGTAGCGCCTCGCGCCTCTGCCTTGCTGACAAAATGATCAAGATGCAGCTGGTAGCGCTTGTGGTGGTTGTATGTAAATTCACGCGTTTGAATATCGTAACCTTGTTCGCGATACATGCTGCCTGCACGCTCAGCCGCTTGCCGGCTATTATATGCCCCAAGATTCACATGCCAAATGCCATCAGGATTTGTAGCGCCAGCGTTTTCAATCAAGTCCGTTTCTTTAGCTAGCGCATTCACTGTAGGCTGCGTCAGATGGCTTAATGGTGACGGCAGTTGGTTAATATTGGCTGCATACACAGAGAGCGGCTCAGCGATTACTTCAGTTGCCCCGCTGGTGTGAGTGACTTCAATCGTTCCCTCCAGTAACGCTACCAGGTCTTCCTGGTCATCCACTATTCCCCAAATGTCGGTACCGCGAATGCCCGCGGTAATCGTGCCTAACTTCACATTGATTTCGCGATGATTACTGGATTTACTTAATACGCTTGTGGTAAATCGGAATGCACCTTTGACCACATTCAATATTCCACGATACACGTTATCTTTATCAATTCCCGCATCGACGTCCTGTAATGCGAAAGTCGCATTTTGACCTAGTTTAACAGTGCTGCCCTCAGCCAGCTTGAGCGATACTCGCGCCTGGCTTCCCGTTAAAATGCGATCATTATTCTGTAGCTGGAGACCCGATACCAAAGGCTTGGTCAGGTTTCCACGCTGCAGCCATGCTGGCGCCTCCACATTATCCACCACCCCGATTTCACCTGCATTGACCTGCATAATCCCCAACAACCAACCTAGCAATACATATTTTTTTAACATTCTGTTTTCCGATTCAATGATTGATAGTTATACGAAGGCGCTTAATAATTGGATGCAAAACTTGTTATTGAAAATTCATTTAATTATTGAATATCCACACACATTTTCTCAAATATTCCTGGGTGCTTCATTTGCTTAATCCACCATTTTGCGGCCTGTCCCGATTCACTCGTCCTCCAAACTAAAGAAATAGCCTCGGGTTGGCGAGGTTCTTTAACCTGCTTCTCAACAAGCAAACCCTGATTTAAAGCCTGTATTGCGAATGGCTTGGGCAGAAAACCAAAGCCAAGCCCCGCAATCTGGTAATCCAGTTTTGTGTGCATGTCAGGCACCGCGAGCGTATCTTGCCCAAACAGCAATCCAATTGTTCTTGGTGCCATCTTTCTGACTGAGTCACTTACTGTAATCGCTTTGTAGGGATGCAAGTCCTCTTTACCTAAAAGCTTATCGATTTTTGCGAGGGGATGACCAGGCGAGACCGCAAACACGAACTCCATGAACCCAATAACAGCAGAATTGTAACCGCCTCCAGATGGGCCTTCACCAGCAGCGCCTATCAGGATGTCCGCGCGCCCATCCAGCAAGGCTTCCCATGTGCCAGACAGCGACTCCTTGATGATCCGTAATCTTGTTTTATCAGCAATTTTGTAAAACTCCTGGATATCACCTGTAAGAGATCGAAGCGGGAAAATTGAGTCCATGCAAATGGTAAGTTCGGTCTCCCAACCGGAAGCAACACGCCGAACTCTATTTTCTAGGTCTACTGCTGCTTTTAAAAGATATCGACCTTCACTCAGCAATTCCATACCTGCTATGGTCAACTCAACTTTTGGGCCTGAGCGCTCATATAGCTGAACACCTAAATCTTGCTCGAGCTTGGCGACAGAATATGAAATCGTCGATGGGACTTTATGTAATTCATTGCCTGCCGATGCAAAAGATCCAAGCCTGTCGATTGCATCAAGAATCAATAATCCATCTAGGCTAATTTTAAACATTCGAATTTTTCGATGATTTGTTCATAATATTTCCGTTTTTCATCTACATAATTTAGGTTCATACTGCATTTAATCCTGATGGAAGGCAATATTTAGCAAAAAATTCCGTTCGAAATTATCGCATATTAAACTTGGTGACGGTGGGGATACCGAATCGAATGAAAGGAAAGATCATGTTACAAGTACACAAAAGTAACCAACGCGGTGCTGCAGACCATGGCTGGCTGCAATCTAACCATACATTTTCATTTGGTCATTATTACAACCCTGAGCAAATGGGGTTTGGCCCATTAGTCGTGATCAATGAAGATCGCGTTCAACCTGGTAAAGGTTTCGGCACCCACGGCCATGAGGACATGGAAATTATTTCCTACGTCTTGAATGGTGCACTGGAACATAAAGACAGCCTGGGTACGGGCTCAGTTATTCGCTACGGTGATGTACAACGGATGAGCGCTGGCACTGGAGTTCGTCATAGTGAATTTAATCATTCACAGGATGATCGTGTGCACTTCCTACAAATTTGGATTGAGCCAAATGTAAAAGGCATACCACCCAGCTACGAAGAAAAGCATTTCGAAGTAGCTTCAAAAACTGGCAAGTTGAGACTGATTGCATCTCCAGATGGTAAAGATGGTTCGGTATTGATTCATCAAGATGCCAGCATTTATGCCTCAATCATGAATGGTGATGATCACCTTGAATATGCCATGGCAGAAAAACGCCTGGGATATGTGCATGTGATTCGTGGCACAGTGGAAATTAATGGTCAGAAATTGAGCGCTGGTGATGCATTAAAGCTAAGCGATGTAACGCATATCGAATTCAAGAACGCCAGCGATGCAGAATTCTTGTTATTTGATCTGCCTTACTAAGTTAAAAGGGTTTATGTATTTACCTTATGCATAGCAGCGAAGTAAAAACAGAAAGGGCTAGCGCCTAAGCTAGCCCTTTCTGTTTGTGTGCTGCCCAAAGTTTGAAGCTGACTTCATAGGACTAGCTCTAACGGGCTATTGTCTAAATTTCACAGAATGTTATCTTGCGTACCGTTATATCTAAATCTACTAAATAGTTGATTTTAAAAATTCTAATTCATAAAAGGCAGCTTGCAATGCTAACAATAAAATCTAAATTTAAACTGGGGTTGGCTAAATTGTCGGGGATGTTTGTTTTAGCCACAATGTTATTAAATGTTAATGCTGCGTTTGCAGATACGATTGACTTAAAAGAAACTGGTTCTGCGTATGGTTATAGCACGGGCCATATCACACCGAGCCCATATGGCGCATCAACCAGCGCTTATGTCTACGTGGGTGGGTTTCAGATGACCAACTTATCCCCAACCAGCACAGATTTCGCCAGCGTAGGCGGCTCATTCGTTGCATGGTGTGTAGATCCACTTCATTGGCTCAGCTCAAGTGCATTCACCTATAACATTGGCGGCACATCAGACATGCTATCAGCTGGTGGCTTTAGTACGTCTAGAGTAAATAGCCTTCAGAGTTTGGCTGACAATTTTTATGGTAGCGTCAATAGCACCACCAGCTCTGCTGCATTCCAAGTAGCTACATGGAGCATACTGTATGGCACCGAAAGTGCTGGGACTTACAGCTTTGCAAGTGGAACATTCACCGCTACTGGCCTAGACTCAAGTGTAAGCAGTCTTGCTAGCTCTTATTTGAGCGGCCTGAGTACTGTAGCCCCACATAAATATGCCATTAGCTATCTCTACGATAATAGCTACACAGGTGCTGGCGGCACGACGACTCAAGACCTCGTTACCTTTACCGCACTCCCTGTGCCAGAACCAGCAACTGGCCTGATGATGTTAGCTGGCATTGGTCTGATTGGATTCAAGGTAAAACGTCGTACAGCTGCATAACGAATTATTCAGTAAAAAGAAAACCCTGCCTTAGCAGGGTTTTTGTTTATCTACCAATCTTACTTCGCGGCTTTAACGTAGTCACAAGCTTCAACAACCTTATCTCGCAATAGCTTACTCTCAGCGAGCGCTGCAGGGTATTGCACTGAGGCCAATAGTTGGTTGATGTCAGGCACCCCAAAATCACAATCCTTACTAAATCGATTTTTCGCAATACCGATAAATTCATCAATCACTTTTTTGTCTTTGGTATTCACCATTGACGCACGTATCAGACTGAGCTGATATAAATTGGTCACATCATAATTCAGCTGGTTAAAATCGTAGATGAGGTTATCCACCGCCAATCTGTCTGTGAGCACGGATATGCCTGACATTTCGTTGGCCAGATTATTCAGGTTGCTGAGATGCTCTGCCAAATACAGCGAAGTACCTTTGAAATAGTTTGGCTCTGCCGCTTGCGCTGACATAGATGTAGAACCAAGCAGCAATAGACTGCATATAGCGAAAAATATTCTCATTTTAAATGCCTCCTCAATCTTTATTAGCTAAATCTGATTGATAAGAGTATCGCTCATTGGATTAATTCAATTTACGATTAAGACAAAGTTTATTTGGCGAATATACGGACTAAGCGGTTGTATTGATGTTCTGACCGAGATGGGATGGCAGGTTTTGCACATTTTGAATCGCACTAATCAACGCAAGCGCTGAGCGAGCTTGCGAATCAGCAGCTTTATTCAATGGTGTGTAGCCAGAATTATTGCTAAATTTCTGGCTGACCATTTGCGTATTTGTGGGTATTAAGTTTGTAGAACTCATAGTCGTTAATTTATACCTGCCACATCAATTTGTCATGGCCTAATGATGAGATTATGTTGATATGTGACATAAATTGATTACCCTACAATCCAGAACCTAAGCATGAGACTATTTGTCCTAGATATCGAATACTCAATAAAGCTTCTTACGAGTGGCATAATCGCCACGCTTACACCTAAAAATCCATTGGATAAACATTGAACTCATTGACTGATTTATGGCCGTTTCTGAAGCCTTACCGCCTCAGGATTTTTTTGGCTTTTATACTGCTGTGCTTAGGCTCAGCCACCATTCTGGTCGTCCCCCTAGCGTTCAGGGATTTAATTGATTTTGGTTTCGGCCAGCAAACCAACACTGGCAAAGGCTTACTAGGGTCATTGAGTTTGAACGGACATTTTGTTGCTCTGTTCGCCCTAGCTGCACTGTGGGGGCTGACTGTTTCAGCACGGTTTTATACCGTTTCATGGGTAGGTGAACGCGTCACCGCAGATTTACGTAGTGCTGTGTATTCAAGGGTGCTCTCGCAATCACCAGAATTCTTTGAGACTTTGCAAACGGGTGAAGTCTTATCACGACTCACTGGTGACACCACGCTCATTCAGACTGTAGTAGGTAGCTCCGTCTCAATGGGCTTGCGTAGCCTGTTTCAATTCCTGGGTGGAATGGTCATGTTGGCAGTCACCAGCTTCTATCTGTTCTCGCTGAATCTTGGTTTGCTAGTCATGGTGATGCTCCCGATTATTGCTGTCGGCAGAAAAGTTAAAAAACTCTCAAAAGAGTCACAAGACAAAATTGCCGATGCATCTGCATTGGCGGGTGAGATTCTAAATGCAGTGCCTACTGTGCAGTCTTACACGCAAGAGCGGCATGAACAGAAACGGTTTTCTGATCGTGCCGAATTAAGCTTTCTCACGGCTATTCGCCGCACCAAAGTACGCTCGGCTCTTACGGCACTGATTATTACTGCAGTCATGGGTGCCATCATCTTTGTACTGTGGGTTGGAGCAAATGAAGTGCGGCATGGCAGCATGTCAGGCGGGCAACTGGCTTCGTTTGTGCTCTATGCCTTATTGGTGGCAGGTGGCGTGGGCACCATGTCTGAAGTATGGGGCGACATCATGCGTGCGGCAGGCGCTACAGAGCGACTGCTTGAATTGCTAAATGCAAAGCCCTCCATCATTGTAGCTTCAAATCCAGAATTAATTCCCACCCCAAATAATGTGAGCATCGAGTTCAAGGATGTCAGCTTCAGCTATCCATCTCGCTTGAAATCGCAGGCGCTGGAGCATGTCAACCTAGAGATTAAATCGGGTGAGAGTATTGCCTTAGTCGGCCCTTCTGGCGCAGGGAAAACCACATTCTTTCAACTCATATTGCGATTTTACGATGTCACACAAGGTAGCATTTTGTTGAACGGCGTCGATCTGCGGCAACTTTCCCTACAAGATTTCCGCAGGTATATCGCCATCGTCTCGCAAGACCCAGTCATATTCTCGGCTAACGCTATTGAAAACATTCGCTATGGCAGGCCTGAAGCCAGTGATGAAGAAGTGTTAAAAGCGGCAAAAGCCGCTCAGGTAGATGAATTCATCAGCAGATTACCAAACGGCTATCAGACATTCTTAGGTGAGCGTGGCACTAGGCTCTCGGGCGGTCAACGCCAGCGGATTGCTATCGCGCGAGCCATCTTGAAGAATGCACCCCTACTTCTGCTTGATGAAGCAACTAGCGCGCTAGATGCAGAGTCCGAATTGCTAGTACAAGAAGGCCTGAATGCTGCAATCAAAGACCGTACGACAATTGTGATTGCCCACCGTCTGGCAACTGTACAAAAGGTAGATCGCATAGTCGTACTAGAACAAGGCAAAATCGTGGAAACAGGCACACCAGCCGATTTATTAAAACAAAGTGGACTTTACGCGCGGCTGGCGAGTTTGCAATTTAAATGAAATTAACCATGCTTACCTCGCTGCCCAAACGACCGCGCCTTCTGATCGCCCTTGTGGCAGGCATCATGATTGCGATGGTTTTACCGCACGACTGGAGTTTAGTCACCCGAATATTAACCGGGTGGAATGCAGGCGTTTGGTCTTATCTGGCGCTCATGGGTTGGTTAATCACCAAAGCAGACCATGCACAAATACAGCGAATCTCGGCGCAAGAAGATAAAGGCGCAATTGCGGTATTGGCCATCATGTCACTTTCGGCGGTATTCAGCCTGGCCGCCATCGGTTTTGAATTGGCTTCAGTAAGTAATCTTGCAACGCATGAACGTATTAGCCACTATATTTTGACGATCATTACTGTTCTAAGCTCTTGGTTGCTGGTGGGGATTATTTTTACGTTTCATTATGCGCATACGTTTTATCTGTCAGACAAAACAAAACGCGCATTCATGTTCCCTGATAAAAAATCCAACCCCGATTATTGGGATTTTCTCTATTTGGCGTTCACCATTGCAGCAGCCGCGCAAACCTCTGATGTCAGCGTGATGACAAGCTCAGCCCGTAAAGCAGTCACAGCGCAGTCCATCCTGAGCTTTCTCTTTAATGCGGCAGTGATTGGGCTTTTGATCAATATCGCAGCAGGCATCATTGGCAGTCATTAAGCCCGCGTAGGAATAGCCCTACATTCAATTCTCCGCTCTACCTATAGATGAGAGTCGTCACTTTTATTAAATTCATTGATGGGTACTTAATCAACTAAATCTTAAAAACAGAGTGACGAGCCATGAGAACAATCAAAGAAGGATCACCTTACCCTAGAGGCGCTAGTTTTGATGGTAAGGGGACAAATTTTGCATTGTTTTCAGACCATGCAAGCAGCGTCACTTTGTGTCTTTTCAATAAAGATGGTAGCTCAGAGACCGAGCGTATACAGCTAAAAGAATGTACTAATGGCGTATGGCATGGCTATCTGGATGATATCAAGCCTGGCCAACTATATGGTTACCGTGTAGATGGCTCATGGGCACCCACAGAAGGTCAGCGATTCAATCAAAACAAGTTGCTGCTAGACCCATATGCCAGAAAGCTATCAGGCGCTATTAAATGGGATGATTCACTATACGGATATACCATTAGCGATGCTGCAGATGCTGATTTAACGATGGATGAGCGTGACAGCGCCAGCTTTATGCCCAAGGCCATCGTGATTGACCCAGCGACGCTAGTTAAAAGCAAAAAGCCTAATATACGCTGGCCAAAAACCATCATTTATGAGGCGCATGTCAAAGGCTTGACCATGCAGCATCCGCTGATCCCCCATGATATTCGTGGCACATTTGCAGCGCTTAGTGATTCAGCCCTTATCAGCCATCTGCAAAAAATCGGGATTACTGCGATTGAGTTGTTACCCATTCACGCCTTTAGCCAAGATCGCCACTTGCTTGAGAAAAATCTAGCCAACTACTGGGGCTATAACACACTCTCCTTTTTTGCCCCTGAACCTGACTATATGAACTCAGGCGAATTGGAAGAAATTGCAAAAACGGTAGATACACTCCACCAAGCGGGGATCGAAGTGATTTTGGATGTGGTCTATAACCATACCTGTGAGGGTAATCATCTAGGCCCTACTTTGTCATTCAAAGGCATTGATAACCTGAGCTACTACAGAGAGTTGCCAGGTAACCCAAGGTATTACGACAACCTGACGGGCTGTGGCAATGCCTTAAATACCAGCCACCCTAAAGTGCTGCAAATGGTGATGGATAGCTTACGCATGTGGGCAACCGTATATGGCATTGATGGCTTCAGGTTCGACTTGGCGCTCACGCTGGGGCGTAATGAAAATGGCTTCAGCAGAGATCACGCATTATTTCATGCCATGCTACAAGACCCGATACTCACCAAATGCAAACTCATTGCTGAACCTTGGGATGTGGGCCCAGGTGGTTTTCAACTTGGATCATTCCCGCCTGGATTTTCAGAGTGGAACGGTGATTACCGTGATGTCACACGAGAATTCTGGACGGGTAAAGAAGGCACATTGTCCAAATTTGCCAACCGCTTTGCTGCATCAAGCGATCTGTTTAATGAACAGCACCGCAGGCCTTGGTCTAGCGTTAACTTTATTACAGCGCATGATGGCTTCACCCTGCACGACCTGGTTTCATATAACGAAAAACACAACGATGCGAATGGTGAAGATAGCAATGATGGCGCTAACGATAACCGCAGCTGGAATTGTGGAGCCGAAGGTGAAACTGATTCAACCGAGATCAATGCCTTAAGAAGTCAGCAAAAACGCAATTTTCTTGCGACGCTATTTCTATCTCAAGGTATCCCCATGCTATTGGCGGGCGATGAGCTCAATAACTCGCAATCTGGCAATAACAACACTTATTGCCAAGATAACGAGATTGGCTGGGTGAATTGGGATAAAGCAGACGATAGCTTGATTGATTTTGTGGGTGACCTCGCTGCACTGCGCAAAGAACACAATGCAATATCCAGAGCCGAATTTCTCACAGGCAAGCTTAATGAACAAGGCAACTCAGATGTAAGCTGGTTTAATGTGAATGGCGAGGCAATGTCTGATGAGCAGTGGAACGACCCCAATAACAAGGCGGTGGTGGTCAAATTTGTGTCTAAAGATAAAAATGAATGTGCTGTGTTAGTCTGCATCAATGCATCTCACGTTGAAGTAGAAGCAAAATTACCTGATGATGATCAGCATAAGTGGAAGCAGTTAATTGACAGTACTTTGAGTGAGGCCGACACAACCGCTCAAACTGCCATTAAGCTAGCCCCTAGGTCGTTGCGTATTTACGAAAGCAATACGCCTACATAATGATAACCACGAACCTGTAATCTTTTTGAGAGCCGAGATTGAGCAACCGCCGCAGCCCAGATAAAAACCGATTTCTTGCCAAATTAAATACTGCCACCTATGAGCAGCTTTTACCTGATCTGGAGTTGGTAGCTTTTATTCGCGACGGCGATTTATATCACCACACTGGCGTGATTGATTATATCTACTTCCCCGTCACCAGTATTGTTGCCATGGTCAATGTACTGCAAGACGGTACATCACCTGAAGTAGCTGCTATCGGCAATGACGGCTTGATAGGCACTAACCTGCTTTTGGGAGTGCAATCACCAACCACCAAGTTTATTGTGCAAAGCGCTGGGTTTGGCTACAGGATTAAAGCGGATTTGATCAAAAAACTTTTCGATAGCGATATTGAATTCAGAGACTTAACGCTACGTTATGTGCACCTGCTGATGAGCCAATCGATACAGATTGCAGCATGCAACCGTTATCACAGTATTGAACAACAACTATGTCGATTTTTATTGAGTTGCCTCGACCGCTGGAACTCTAATCGCATCAGCCTTACCCACCAGCGTGTGGCGGATTTACTGGGAGTCAGGCGTGCCAGCGTATCTGAAGCTTCCGCAAAATTAGCCGATGCGGCTTATATTAAATACCACCGTGGCTGTGTGACGATTCTTGACCGAAAAGGCCTAGAGAATGAGGTGTGTGAGTGTTACCAAGTGGTCAAATCTGAGACCGATACGCTGTTAAAAGAATAAGCATCCATCTCTCATAGCGCATGTTCATTTCATGCCGCAAGTAGATGGTACCTGCCATCTATCACCGCATAGTCAGGGATAAACTCCTTGGTGCGCATGATAGGCAAACCCACCTGGCGTTGAATCTCCTCCAGCGTTGCTTTAAAAGGCTGAGTCTCAAAATCATCAGTCACTTCGTCGTACAGTTTGTATGAATATACGTATGCCATTTGTTATACCTCGAATCAAAAATCAATGATTTACTATAGGCTTTTGCAATCACGCTCACAGTCGGCATAAGGTTTAACTTTTAGTCAGCGCACTCCTACGAAGACTTAAGTATCGAATCTAGCTAATCTTATATAGCCAACCTTAAGCAACAAACCAGCCCAAAAATAAATCACTCCATATGTACGATAACGGACAGATGGAGTGATTTAATTATGCAAACATGCTTTCCATACTTGGCTAGCAAACAGGTATTTTCTATATGAATTTACTGTGAAAGAGCCTTGGATATGCCAACACAAATCAATATTAATACCCCTCTATTTTGCTCTGTATCGAAAGGGTACTCATTATGAAAACCACCCAGCAGGACAGCATCAAAAATTTAAATATTGCGATACTCGCGTCTGATGGCGTTGATTTGGATGCGATAGTGGCGGTGCGCAGAGCACTCAAGGATAGCGGCATTTCTAGCCTAATTGTAGGGTGTAATGCTGGTGTTGTGAGAAGCGTACAAGGCGTTAATATAGAAGTTGATAGCAACCTCGCCGAGGTAAACTCAATCAACTATGACGGAGTATTTATCCCTGGCGGCATCGGCATCGATCACCTGTGCGATGATGAAAATACCATATCGTTTGTGCGCAATGCCTATAAAAACGGCAAGCTCGTCGCCTCTTCGGAAGGCGGAGAGAAATTAGTGATTAAAGCGGCACAATCAGCAAAAATGCCCAACGGTGCGTTTGTTGGTGAAGGCGTGATTTCACAATCAGACAATGACACCAATTTCTTAAAACGATTTTTGGCTGCCATCACTGATATGCAATCATTCAATCGGCCTGATAAAGATTTTATTGCCAATTAAATGTTCAAGTCCATCAACCGTGGCAAAACAATATGAAAAGTTGCACCCGCAGTTGCGCCATTGCTCACGGTTATTTCACCACCATGCCTCTGCACTACGGCATAGGCAAAAGCCAAGCCTAAGCCTGTGCCTGTGATTTCGGGGTGGCTTGTGTTGTGCAACCTTTTAAAGGGTTGAAACAAATCATCCTGCTTTTCTAATGGAATACCTAGCCCCTCGTCAGTAATGGCAATATCCCAAAATTCATGATTAGCTTGCCTGAAAACACTACTAATACTGCAGGTCACCAGCGCACTATCTGGGCTAAATTTGATGGCGTTACCCAGCACATTTATCAGCGACCGTTTCATCATTTCACGATCCGCCATCACCCACGCATCTTCGGGAAACGCAATAATCTTAATCGTGATTGCGCGAATTTTTGCCTGTGCCCAAGCGTCATCGACCACCTCATTTAACAAGTCCACCAAATCAAGTTGCACCAGTTGGTATTGGCTGGATTTGGCTCGCGATAACGTGACAAAGCTCTCGGTAAGATCAAGTGCATTAGTGGCTTGCTGTTCAATCTTATCAAGTAAGTGATCTACCAATATCGACTTGGATGCAGGCTCATTTTTATCCAGCCTTTGCAATTCAAGCAAAGAGATGATTGAAGAGATTGGCGAGCGAATGTCGTGCGTGATAAAGCGGAAAGCTTCGTCGCGATCACGTTCGGCTTGCCACAATTGAGTGACATCGACCAAGCTTAGTATCCAGCCGATATGTTGTTCTTCTGCATTAAAACAGGGCACGCATTTCACCAGTAAATCACGACCGCGGCCATCTCTGCCTTCGCCTTCAATATGGCTGGGCATATACAGCATATCCTGCGTGATAATAGGCAAGTGATTTTCAGTAGAAAGTACGTCTTTCACCAGCATATGCAGATCACAAGCCACTAAATCAGGTAAATTCAATGATGCAAAATGGCGGTGAGCAGCAGAGTTTGCAATCCGCACCTTGCCATCCACACCACAAATCAAAGTGGCATCTGGCAAGGCGTTCACACTATCGCTGATAAAGCGGTGTAGATTGCGCAATTGCCTGGTTGCCCCATCGAGTGCGGCGATACGCTTATCTAAAAAGTCTTTAGCGCCCAATTGGGCAGTGCGTGCATAAAAACTATCTGTATCGTTCTGCAGTGCGTTGTATTCGTCAGTGAGAAATCTTGTTGCCGCATCCAGACGATGCCAACTCCAAAGCGGATACACAAACACCAAACCCAGAATGCCAGCAGATGGCGCAAATAGAATTCCAATCGCATTTCCAGCTAAGTACGTAGTCGCCACAAGCAGAATACCAAGCACTACCGTCAATAACAAAGCACGCAGTGGCTCTAGTAGCGCAAACCCAATCAACGCGAGTATGACGAAACAGACATTCAAGCCTATATTCTGCAAGGCTGTGGCTGAGTTGAGTGGCGTGTTGCGCAGTAGTGCATCGGTAATGTTGGCGAGGATTTCAACACCGGGCATTAACTGATCTTTATTCGTGGTTGGCGTTGCATACTGGTCGCCTATACCTGCAGCGGTTGCGCCAACAATGACATATTTGCCAGAAAAAGTACCCTTGGGCACATTACCCTGAAGCACATCAAGGTAAGATATACGCGGAAAATACCCCGCTCCACCAGCATAAGGAATCAGCGTGGGGGCTTGATGTTGGAGATTGCCAGATGTATTGGCATTGATAGCACTGCCCTGTTCGATGGTCTCACCGCCTGCGTTTAATAGCGAGAGTGCAAAATTAGGCTGGGAAATATTGTCCACTTGTTCTTGCAGAGAAACGCTACGTACTATGCCATCGCTATCCACTTTCAATTGGACATGGCCGATTGCTGTAGCAGCTTCGGCGTAATCTTTGAGTGGCTGTGTAGCTATGGCAAAGCCATTCTGGCTTTGAACCAAGAGTGGCAGCACGACTGGCGAGTTTTGTTTGATTGCAGCAGCGAGTGTGGCATCGTCTATTGGATATCGCTTGTCGGGCTCAGTAAAAAGTATATCCAGGCCCACGACTTTTGCCTGATCGGCATGCAAGCGATGCAACAGTTCGGCATGCAAGGCCCGCCGCCATGGCCATCTACCAAGCGTGGCAATACTGGTGTCGTCGATAGCTACAATGACAACTTTATCTTGCAGTGCATGGCCTTGCATTGCGATGACAAAGTCTTGAATCAGGCGGTTCATCTGCACCAAGGTGGTTTGCGCAGATAGCCAGCCAACCATCAGAACGATGCAAAAGGCGATAGCTAGCCAACTCATGCGGTAGCGCAAAAAATGTGGTAACTGGCTTGGTGAGGTAATGCTCAAAATAGTGGTTAAGCTAATAACGCATTATTTCGCTTTATCCATCCAAGTACGCTCGGTGGCAGGTTGCTCAGGCAGCTTGATATTGAATGTTCTTACCGTTGAAACTGGGCCTGTTAATCCCTCTTTAGATTTAGGCTGCAAGCGCACAAAATAGCTACCCCCTGGTAAATTCTCGATTCCAAATTCAGGCTTACTTAACAGCTCTTGATCAAGCATCTCCGCGAACTGTGCATCCTTGCTGATTTGCAACGTATAGCTAAGTTCAGGTTCTGCTATCCAGTAAATGGTGGTGGGTAATTGAGTTAAATTGCTGTCGCTGACAACAAAGCTGCTTGGGCTGCTAAAAGGGCCTTCTTCAGTCTGCTTGTCTGAATTGACTACAGTCGATGAAATGCGCCAGAAATATTCCCCTAGTTTCAATGCACTTGCATCATAGGCACAACTCTCTAGGTTGGGCGCATCTAATTCCAGCGTGCTGAATGCCATATCAGTGGCCACTTGCAGATGATAACTGCTGGCGCCAGCAACATTGGTGCAGTTGAATTTCACATCGCTCGCTACGACTTCGCCCAGTGAAGGTTTGATGTAAAAAGGGTAAGCAGGCGTGGCTTTTACTTTAAAGTGGCGAGTCGCCTCATAGCCCAAAATGCCTTCTCCATCTACCCCACGCAATCCCAGTGTGTAATCACCATCTGCCAAGGCTGAAAAACGAATATCAGAAGTCGTAAATTCAGCATTCTGTACAACTTGCTCCAACGCTGAATCTTTGGCTATGCGCGCACGATAAATGCTCGCCCCGCTTAACGGTGGCACATCAAAATGGATAAAACCTTCATCACTGATCACCTCGGGCAAAATAGAGACATCAGGTGCTGCAAGTAGTGGATGCACCTGTCCCAATCGCCCATCGGCACTCACTGCAGCTCCCTCACCCGCATGCAAGGCCGCACTGCGCGTTTTGGCATTTTTAGTGACAGTTAATGTGCTAAATGCCACCACACCATGCGTGACATCACTGGATGTCTGGTCTTGCTCAGACACGGACACGCCAAAACGTGTGCCCCGGACTGCTGCCGCAGCCATAGGCGTAGTCACTTCAAAAGGAGCTTTTTTATTGATACGCGGAATGACTGAGATATCGACCACGCCTTTATCCAGCTTCAATAAAGTATTTTTGCGTAGCTTGGCGTTCACCGCTGGCAACTGGCTCAAACGAATGACAGACTCGGAAAGGACGCGTGCAATTGAGCCATCTTTAAACTGAAAGCTGACATAACTATTTTTCCCAACCCTCACTTGCGCACCTGCTGCCAGCACATCTTCCATCTGTAAGGCTTTGCCAGCAACACCCTCACTAGAGAGCAGCTCGACATCTCCTTGCACATACACAATAGTCACGAGTTGAGTATCAATAGTGGGAATAACCAGCGTGGAACCGGGCACTAACTGACGAGGGTTTTTAATAGTATTCACGCGCAAAAATGCATGCCAGGCATTAGAGTTGCCTAAATACTGTTTTGATAATTGATAAAGCGTATCGCCTTTAACCACTTTATGCGTATCGGTCGCCGCATAAAGTGGTGGTGTAACACCAGTAATTAATATGAATAATGCAGAGCTAAGTAGATAGTTTGTGTTCATCGCTAGACTGACCAAAAAGAATTCAATCAATCTTACTATGAATATCTTTATTCGGCGATTTCTAGCCTATACCCGAAACCATAGACTGAAGTTAATCGAAAGCCATTTTGTGGATTTAGTCCAAGTTTGTTGCGAACGGAAGATACGTGGGTGTCTAGCGAGCGTGAATTCAATTCAGCAGCTTTTATTCCCCATAGCTGCTCTTTTAAATATTGGCGTGAGAGCAATCGTCCCAGATTTCTAAACAGGAACAATGCCAACTCATATTCTTTGGTTTTTAATACAACGGGCTGGCCATCAAACTCCAACTGCTGGCTTGAAGTCACAAAACGATATTTACCCCAGATGTATTCCGCCTTTTCTTGCGGTGGATATAGCCGACGTAATATCGCCTGTACCCTCGCCGTCAACTCCTTTGCGCGAATAGGCTTGGTCATGAAATCATCTGCGCCAATAGACAGTGCATGCACCACATCAACTTCTTCACTGCGGTTGGTGAGCATCAACACGGGGATGGGATCGGCAATATTAGTGCGGATCCATTCCACAATTTCTGGACCAGATATATCAGGCAACTCCCAATCCAATAAAATAAGGTCGAAACTCTCTCGCCCCAGAGCGCGCAACAAAGCCTCGCCCTTACTGAATACATGGCATTCATGCCCAATAGACAACATGGTTTTTCTGACTAAATCCAATTCATCAATATTGTCGTCTAGTGCGGCAATCCGCATGAGTATCTCCTTCTATTCAAATCAATGAGTATTTTGCGCAGGCACCGCGCCTCTTGTATGTAGGCGTTTTGCTGATAATGCGTTGTTTTTTAGCACATTCCGATAAGAAAATGCCGCAATTGACAATTGTTAACAATTTATTTGCAAAAGATGCCATAAAATCCATGCGTAACTTGCCTAGAAGGCAATATCGACGCGGTGAATGTAATTTTTCATGAGATAAAATTATTTCATGTTAAATTCTCGCCCGAGGAGAAGGTTGTAAATTAATAATAAGGTGGGCTTCAATGCCATAACACCGCAATTTTTAGCATATTTTTAGTTTAAGTACGTATTGCATATTGCAATACGATAAGGGGAATGTAAGTGAATATAAGTCGACCTTCAGTTGATCAATCAACCCGTGCGCGTTCAAAATGGTTATTACAATCGCTCACCATAAAAGCCAGTCGATTCATATTATTAGGCTTGTTGGCTTTGGTTGCTTTACCTGCTTACGCAGCAACTGACCTACTAATTTCCACATTCACTGATTCACCAGACCCCGCGGCACGCGGCGGCACCATCACTTACACCATCGTTGCCAGTAATAATGGTAGCGACCCAGCAAGCAACGTCACCGTTACGATCCCACTACCACTTACCACCACTTATGAGGGTGCCACCATGAGTGGCGGTACATGCCCAGCAGCTGGTACTGTAACAGCGGGTAACGATATCGTATGTACACTCACTGGCAATCTGGCGGGTAGCGGAAGCAACACTAATATCTCTTTGCTCGTTGCCACAACTGCCACGACTGGCAATACCATCAATATGTCAGCAACGGCGGCTACATCCACCGCAGAAAGCAACTCAGGCAATAACACCTCCACCCAAAATACAACCATTAACAATGGGGCTGATTTACGCTTAACCTCACTTAATGGCACGCCCGACCCAGTGAATGGCGGCAGCAATATTACCTGGGCGATTGCAGGTGGCAATCAAGGGCCTAATGATGCAACAAACTCCACGGTCAAAGTAACACTCCCTGGCTCGCTATCGTTTGTTTCGGGAAGTGGCGGCGGCTTTAGCTGTTCAGCAGCAGGTCAAGATGTTACTTGTACAGGCCCAGTATTGGCGAATGGCGATACTTTCAGTGGTCTTAACCTAGTCACTAAAGTAACCGCAGGCTCAGGTAATGCAGCGATTACTCCACTCATTAGTTCTACAGTGGCTGACCCCAACCCAAACAATAATAGTTTAACTGGTTCTGTTGCCATTAGCCCTGGTGCTGACTTGCAGATTACCCAAGGCACACCTAGCCAATCACCTGCTATATCAAACACAGATGTCACTTTCAGCGTGCAAGCTACCAATCAGGGGCCTAGTGATGCGACCAATGGCATTACCGTTACTTACCAGTTACCCGCAGCATTTACGTTTGTCTCAGCTACGCCAACTGGCGCCAATTGGAATGCTTGCACGGTTTCTGGCAGCAATCTGGTCACTTGCGTAAATACAGGCAACTACACTGTTGGGCTTACCGACAGTATCTCTATTGTAGCCACAGCGCCCACTGTAACAAGTGTCCAGACATTCAATAATATCCAGGCAACCATTGCGCACAATGCTGGTAATCCAGCTGACCCTGTCAGCAGCAACAACACAGCCAGCATCAATTTAAATGTTTCACCAAATGGGGCAGGCCTGACTTTAAACAAGTCACGTACGCCTAACCCGGTTGCTGAAGGCCAAAACATTACCAGCACAATCCGGGTTGGAAATCAGGGGCCATTACCTGCGAGTGCTAACACGATTGAAGTCACCGATACTATCAATACAGCTGATGAGAATTTTGTTAGTTTCTCAACTACTACTGACTGGAGTTGTGACAATGTAGTGACTCCGCCTAACACTCTGAATCCAGCAGCAACAACAGTTACTTGTACATATAAGAATCCTTTAGCAAGTGGCGCGAATGCCACCCTTACTATTATCACTAAATCGCTGGTCAAGGGTGCCGCTTATACAGCAACTAATAACGCTGGAGTTTCTTGCGTTGCTGGTTCTCAGTGCTGGTTCCCTGGTGGCCAAACCACCAGCGCAAACGTCAGCGTAACTCAAGCAACCAACTCCGTTGATCTTGCTGTAACTAAAACAGTCAGCACAACAGGCGGGACTAATGCCTCGCTAGAGTCTAACGAATCGACAATGACATATACCGTAGTGCTAAGAAACAATAGCACCACGGTTGATGCACAGGATATTGTGATTCGCGACCCGATTCCTGGTTACCGTAGTGATACACCTAGCGCAGCTGCTGCAACCATCATCGCAACAAATTACACCCAAGGCTCCACTGCTGCATTCACTTGTGCGATGGACGCATCACAGACTACGGTACTAGTATGTACGCAAAACTCTGGCGTACTAAAAAACGGAGATACTGTTACCTTCACCATCCCCGTCAGTCGCAATCTCAATAGCGGTTCATTTACTAATACCGCCACTGCTACCTCGACCACTCAAGGCGACACAAACACCTCCAATAATAGCGCTTCCGTAGCAGTACAGATTGCCCCAATCGCGGATGTAGAAATGGTTTCCAAAATATTAACGCCATCCACTACAAAAGCTGGCACCGATGCTACCTACGTTCTTACGTTCCGCAATAACGGCCCCTCACAAGCAGCCAATGTCTCTGTAACAGATACCTTTACCGTAGCAGCCGCTGACCCTGGTTTTACAGTGATTTCCATCACCCCAACCAATTGGACTTCTGGTGCACCAACATGTACTGGCTTAACGGCTGGGCAAAGCTACGGCGCTGGTAGCACGCCAACACTCACTTGCACTGGCACCACTCTTAATAGTGGCGAACAGCGTACGGTACAGATAGTGGTTAGACCTAACTGGAAAAGTGGTCAGAGTGCAGATTGGACAATTCCCAACACTGCCAGCATTACCACTAGCACTGCTGAAAACATTAACGGCACAGATGGCGGCAACAACAGCAAAACCGCTCTGCTGACTGTGCAAGCAGCGTCAGTTGATCTGTTAATCAATAATAACGACAACGTTGACCCGCTGGGTTATGACGCAAGCAACAGCGGCAATAACGCTCAGAATGACGTGATATATACCATCAACACGGTCAACAATGGCCCATCGCTTGCCACGGGGGTACGCTTCACCTACGCCATTACGCCTGCCACAGGCAAAACCGTTCGTTTCCTTGGCGATAGCGCAGTGGCTGGCCCTCCATCGGGAAGCATTTGTAACAATATTGGCAGTGAAGTGACTGGCCCTAATACGCTTACCATCAGTTGTGTGTATACGGGGACAGACAGCAACCTGGACAATGGTGCGAGCAGAAATCGTTACCTCTCAGTACGCATGCTTTCAACTCCAGCATCTGGTGGTGATATTGAGAACAGTATTGCCACCGTGTTCGCCAATGAAACAGATAGCAACTCCAGCAACAACACGGAAACCGAAACCACAACAGTACGTAGTGATATTGCGCCAAATAATTTATCACTGTCAGGCAAAGTATTTATCGACCCTAATGATAATGGCATCCAGAACACTGGCGAAGTCGGCATTTCTGGAGTAACGATTACGCTCTCTGGCACCACATCAACTGGTGTTGATGTGTGTACGTTAATAACTTGTACAGTCCAAACAGCAGGAGATGGTAGTTATATATTTACTGGTTTACCGACTTCAAACGCCACAGGCTATAGACTGGTGGAGTCACAACCTAGTGGCTATACCGATGGTAAAGACCAAGTAGGCAGCTTAGGTAGTATTACCCCAACAAGAACGGCTGGTACCATCATTAATGCTGGTACTGACAGTTTTATTGTCGCTTTGACGGGCGCAATTAGTGGCAGTGGTTACAATTTCGGTGAAAGCACACCCGCTGGTGGTTTTGCCAGCATTAGTGGGCATGTATGGCTGGATAACAACCACGATCGTAAGTTTGATACATCAACAGATACTGCACAAAGTGGCTGGATCGTTGAGCTATTGCTTAACAATACATTGGTAACGTCCACCACCACTGAGACTAGTGGCAACGATATTGGATCCTACTCATTCACAGGACTTGCCCCAGGTACTGGATACCAGGTACGTTTCCGCAATCCAAACACAGGCGTTCTTTATGGTCGTCCAGTAACTAACGAAGACGCTAATGGTAACAATCCTGGCAGTGCTAATACTAGAGATGGAACACTGAATGATATAACGCTTGCTCCTGGGCAAGACTTGGTACAACAAAGCTTGCCATTAGATCCATCTGGTCTCGTTTACAACTCAGTGACACGCTTACCTGTGGCCGGTGCAGTGGTTACAATTAGTGGCCCAGCAGGATTCGATGCTGCCACGGGATTGGTTGGCGGCATTGCCAATCAGACACAGACGACTGGTATTGATGGCCGTTATACCTTTCTACTCATCCCCAAAGTACCCGTTCCAGGAGATCAAGGAGCTCCTGACGGTGTATATACAATTACGGTGACAAGCGTGCCTTCTGGGTTCGCTGCTGCTCCATCTACCATCATCCCTGTTTGTAATACTAGCGTCCCACTAAATGTTGGTAGCATTCCATCTGTTGCACTCGTTCAACAGAGTGCCAGCCCACCGACTACAAGCGTGATTGATAATCCAGCAACGTGTGCTGTTTCGACGGACTCAACATTCGCAAATGGCTCTGGGCTTGTTACCACAAGGTACTACTTCACATTTAACCTGACTTCGGCATCGAGCAATGTAGTCAATAACAACATTCCAATCGATCCAATTTTGGGCGGTTCGGTCATCGTGACCAAAACCACACCGTTGGTAAATGTCACTAAAGGCGATCTGGTACCTTACACCATCACTGTAAAAAATAGCCTTGCGACAGTCATTAACGTACAAGACCGCATTCCGCCTGGCTTTAAGTATCGTACTGGCTCAGCTACAGTCAATGGCGTGGCGATAGAGCCGACAGCAGCAGGACGTGACTTAACTTGGGTCAACCAGTCATTCACTGCTGGTGAAACCAAAACTTACAAGCTGATCTTGATTGTGGGTACAGGTGTGGGTGAAGGTGAGTACATTAATCAAGCTTGGGCATTGAATGGCGCTACAGGGACGTTGCTTTCCAATGTCGCCGCTGCCACCGTTCGCGTCACTCCAGATCCGACCTTTGATTGCTCAGACATCATTGGCAAGGTATTTGATGACCAGAATGCCAATGGTTACCAGGATGAAGGCGAGCCAGGTATTGCTAACGTTCGTGTAGTCACAGTGCGTGGTTTACTGGTGACGACAGATCCTGAAGGCCGTTTCCATGTAGCCTGTGCTGATATTCCACAAGCTGATCACGGCGCTAATTTCGTGATGAAGCTGGATGAACGCACCCTGCCTTCTGGTTACCGCCTGACTACAGAAAACCCAAGAGATGTACGCGTAACACGCGGCAAGATGGTCAAGCTGAACTTTGGCGCTACCGTACATCGTGTCGTCAGGTTGGATTTGAATGGTGCAGCATTTGCGCCTAACCAGACTGAATTGTTACCCGAGTGGCAGCAAGCGCTTGAAGGCATGCCAGACCGCTTGGCATCCCGCCCTTCTGTTTTACGTATCGCGTATAACTCAGGCAGTGATGATCCTGCTTTATGCAAAAAACGCCTGGAAGCAGTGGCTAAGAAGATGGATAAGTTATGGAAAGATAAACAAAAAGGAGGGGGGGCGAACGCGCCGCTCTACCCACTTGTAATTGAAACAGCAGTGGAGGCACAACAATGAAAACACGTGCCATCCCACTAGCAATTGCACTCATCGGCTCTATTTGCGCGCATGGCGTTTATGCTGACCCGACGATGCAGAACCCAACAGCGCCAGATCAGCCCTTGCGCAGCCAGACCATCCCAGACTTTGCCAATGAAACAGGTAAACGTGTAGATAATGCGCGGGTAGAAGTGAACGGCTTGCCACATCCAGCTGAAGTCGAGAGTACGATTGATTATCCGCTACCGTCTGGTGTCACCCGCCAGATGTTGGCAACCATGAAAGCTGGAGTTGATACTTTGCCGACTCGCCAGGCCGAGGTCGTCACCAAGCTACTGGATAACTCTGGCGATGCCCAATTCAACTCTGGTAAAGCCGAGCTTACAACAGCTTCACAGATTTACCTGGATAATTTGGCCGAATCGCTCAGAGGCAAGACTGGCATTCGTATTGATGTGTCTGGGCACACCGATAACCAGCATCTATCTGCTAACAGTCGCAAGATTTTTGGTAACAACCAGGGCCTGTCAGAAGCACGCGCCTTGGCGGTTGCCAGTTACCTCAAGAACAAGCTGAGCCTTAAAGATGGGCAGCTGGCACTTAAAGGCTATGGTGAAAGTCGTCCACTGGCCAGCAATGATACGCCTGCTGGCATGCTGCAAAACCGCCGTGTGGAAATCAAGATTTGGTTTGATGAAGTCATCCCCGAGCCAGTAGTGGTTGTACCGCCAGTACCACGTGCAGATTGTGCGGCCATAGCTAGCAAGCGTAGCAACGCGCCTTTCCGCATCAGTGTGGATGGCGAACCTGTCGCATTGGATGACCAACCACTGGAAGCCGATCGCCAGCGTTGTACCGATGTTGCGCTTGAGAAAGCAGATATCCAGGTACGTTACGACAACCTGACCAACCTGCCACAGATGAATGCATGGGCAACACCGAATGCTGTAGTTCGCGGTGAGAAAGTGGAGTTCCGTGCCTGGGCCAATTACCTGCCGTGGATCAAGAAAGCAGAATTGCGCCTGTTTAAACCAGGGCAACTCACGCAGGAAAATCCGCTGGCCGTGCTACCAGTCAGCTGGAATGGCGTCACCAGCTGGCAGGCACCGATTGATGGGCCAGACCAGGTCATGTTCCTGTTGCGCGTTTATGATAATGAAGGCCGTTATGATGAAAGCGTGCTGAAGCCACTAGAGTTAGTGACGCACACAACCGCACATAGCGATTTACGTCCAGACAAAAATGAATCGCTGATTGGCTATGGTGAGAACAGCTTAAGTTTGCGCAACATCCCAGTCAAAGGCGGTACGGTGACGGTAAATGGCAAGAACTTGCAACCAGGCCAAACCATTGAGGCATTTGGGCTCAATATCCCGGTGGATTCAAAAGGCAAGTTCGCCATGAAACAGATCATGCCGGGCGGGCCTAATACGGTAGAAGTTAAACTCACTGAGCCTAGTGGTGAATCCACCACCTTCCGCCGTAACCTGACGATAGCCGAAGACGACTGGTTTTACGTAGCCATGGGTGACCTCACCGCTGGTAAAAACAGCGTGAGCGGCCCTGCACAACTGGTGACTGGCGATACCCAGCATTACGATGGCTCAACTTATGTTGATGGGCGCGGCGCGTTCTACCTCAAAGGCAAGGTCAAGGGCGAGTACCTGCTGACTGCCTCTGCGGATACACGAGAACAGCCATTAGAGCATTTGTTCTCCAACTTCGCGGCAAAAGACCCGCAGTATCTGCTGCGCAATATCAACCCTGACCTGTATTATCCAGTATATGGCGATGACAGCACCACGGTGGACGACGCGCCTACGCAAGGCAAGTTCTACGTCAAACTGGCACGTGGTGACTCTCATGTGATGTGGGGTAATTTCAAGACCTCATGGAGCGGAACCGAGCTATTGCAATATTCGCGTGGCCTCTATGGTGCGAATGCGCGTTATCGCTCAGAAACGACCACCAGCTATGGCGAGAAAAAGACACAAGTGGATGCATTTGCCGCCGACCCAGGCACCCTGGGTTCACGCGATGAATTCCGTGGCACAGGCGGCTCGCTCTATTATATGCGCCACCAGGATATTACGCTTGGCTCTGAGCGCATCTGGGTAGAAACGCGTGACCGTGACTCTGGCCTGGTAATAGACCGCAAACTGCTGTCACCCGCGCAGGACTACGAAATCAATTACCTGCAAGGTCGCATTACATTACAAGTGCCACTCAATTCGACAGGTTCGGCACCTGGTCTGATCACGACATCTACGCTGAATGGTAATGCCCTGTATCTGGTAACCACATACGAATATGTCCCCGGGCTGACTTCAGTGAGCAACTTTTCCACTGGGGGCCGTGTCAGCGAGTGGGTCAATGACAATTTCCAGATCGGCCTGACAGGTTACAAGCAGGGAGAAGATACCAACAAGCAAAGCCTGCAGGGCATTGATACCACGCTGCGCTATAAACCAGGCACCTATATCAAACTGGAAACCGCACACTCAGACGGTGCTGGAGATGGCGCCCAAACCTCGCTGGATGGTGGTTTCGGCTTTAGCACGCTTACTGCCACAGGTGGGCCGGCTTCAGCCTACAGCGTAACAGGTGCTGTTGACCTGGCAGAAGTGACCAAAGACAGCAAAGGCAAAATCAGCGCCTATGCGCAACAACGCGAGGCTGGATTCTCAGCCCCTGGCCAGATCACGACCAATGGTGAGCAAGTCACGCAAGAAGGATTGAAAGCCAGCATCCAGATCACGGATAAAACCCAACTTGAAGCCAAGGCTGATATTCGTGATGCGACTTCACTGAGCAGCCAGGTAGCTGAAGTCGCGGTGCGTGAACAACTCGACCCAACCTGGCAGGTAGGCGTTGGCTTGCGGCAGGATAATCGCGATGTGAATATCCCCAATGCCAGCCAGATACTTTCGCAAACAGGTAACCGCACCGATGCACAGATCAGGCTGGATTACACGCCGCTAAAAGATGACGGCATGCCGGGCGAGAAAAAAGACTGGAATGGCTATGGTTATGTTCAGGGCACACTGGCCGCAGATGGTACACGGAATGAAAACAATCGTGCTGGTCTAGGCATGAGCTGGCGCATCACTGACCGCATCAAGATGCTGGCTGAAGCTTCTGAAGGCAATATGGGCCCAGGGGTAAAACTGGGTACAGATTACCGCCTGTCAGACCGCCACAATGCATATGCCAGCTACATCATTGAAAGTGAACGTCCAGATAGCGCCTATGTAGGCAGACAAGGCACATGGGTCTCTGGTTCTTCCTACCGCGTAACAGATGAAATGCGTGTGTTCGGCGAAACCCGCTCCACACAAGGCGCTGGGCCACAAAGCCTGATCAACGCTTTTGGTCTGGATTTTGCGGCCAATGATTACTGGAATTTGGGAGCTAAAGGCGAGATGGGCACAGTATCCGACCCACTTGCTGGCGACCTGAAACGCACCGCAGGCAGCTTCTCTGCCGCGTATAAAAAGGACACCACCAAGTACAGCGGCAATATTGAATTGCGCGATGAAAAAAGCAATATATCCGGTGAACGTACCACCTGGTTATTGCGTAACACGCTGGGCTATCAAGCTACTAAGGAATGGCGTCTGTTAGGTAAGCTTAACTGGTCTGTGTCCAATAATACGCAAGGTGCATTTTATGACGGCGATTACCACGAGATTGTAAGTGGCGCAGCTTATCGCCCAGTGACCAATGACCGTTGGAATACGCTATTCAAGTACACCAATTTCTATAACCTGCCCTCACCTGGGCAATTATCGCCTAGCGGCATCACTGCAGATTACGCACAGCGCAGCCAAGTATTCTCTGTCGATACCATTTACGATGTACGCCCATGGCTATCGTTGGGCGCCAAGTACGCATTCCGTATTGGCGAGCTCAAAGACAACAAGGTCAATGGCGAGTGGTTCTCCAGCCAGGCAGATTTGCTGATACTGCGCGCAGACTGGCATTTTGTAAAAGAGTGGGATGCAGTAGCCGAATTGCGCAATCTACGTGCTACAGAAGCACAAGATTCAAGAGCTGGAACCTTGCTCGCGATTTATCGCCACATGGCGAAGGGAGTAAAAGCTGGCGTGGGCTACAATTTCACCAATTACTCAGACGACCTGACCAACCTCTCATACCGCAGCAATGGCTGGTTTGTGAACGTACTCGGAACCTTCTAAGATATTCTAGTAAAAAACAAAAGGCTCACTTCAAGTGCGAGTTGTTCAAACTTGTTGTTGATATTAGTTGCATGAACTCTCAAGGAACCTTGTTCCTTGAGAGTTACATTTCAAAACTGCCGAATTACCCTTTCCTGCTCCAGCACCTATCACTAATAGACAATCACCCGTTGCAACTTCAAATAGGCTAACACCTGCTCAACGCACTCATCCAGGCTGAGTTTGCCTGTATCAACAGTTAACTCAGGGTTCTGGGGGATTTCGTAAGGGGAAGAAATACCAGTGAAGTTAGGGATAAGCCCTTGCCTTGCTTTGGCGTACAGACCCTTAACATCCCGTTGTTCACAAACATCTATCGTGCAACGGCAGTATATTTCGATAAAATCATTTGTAGCCACAAGTGAGCGCACCCGCTCTCTGTCAGCGCTAAAAGGAGAGATAAATGCAGTAATCGCGATTACGCCAGCCTCAGTAAACAGCTTGGCCATTTCACCGACGCGGCGGATATTTTCTTCCCGGTCTCCCTGTGTAAAGCCAAGATCAGAACATAAACCGTGGCGTACATTGTCGCCATCGAATACAAAAGTTGCACAATGCTTTTCAAATAGTCGTCGCTCAATCGCGTGGGCCAACGTCGATTTACCTGCGCCAGAAAGCCCAGTAAACCAGAGAATAACGCTTTTGTGTCCATGCCGTAGTTCACGGTCTGAACGGCTGATCAGGGCTTGATGCCAATGGATGTTGTTTTCTGCCATGATGAATTCTTAATCTACATTTATTCTGATTATATTAGATGTAAAAATACTTAAACCTAGCCCCAGTTACAGGGCTAGGTTTAAGTGGGCTTTCAAGTCAAGGCAAGCGTAGCTTAGCCCGAATCAATACTCTTTAGAATCGCACTTTATTAGAATGGTACTTTGACCTTGACTGAAGCCGTCTCATTATCAAAGTGCTCCCTTACTTCAAAGTCTAGCCGTGCCGTGACTTCTATTGCATTACTGTTAGTCACCACATAACCCGCACCACCACGCATGAGGAATGGTGAAGGGTCTATGCCTTGGGTGATGAATGAAGCACCACCGCCAGTGTATGCCGCCGTAATGGAGTTACGGCTAGCCAGTGCGTCATAGCCAAGACCAAGGTTGCCGATCAAGGTGGCATGGTCAGTCACTTGATAGGCCACGCGGCTTTCTGCGAGCAGGATGAGTTCTTCAGCGTTGCTGCTGCCTACGTTGAGGTTCAAAGCCCCAGCCCCAGTCTCGGTGTATCCCTGTGCATGTAGCTTGGTGTAGTCAATGCGGATACCTGGGGCGAGCGTGGTTTGCGGGTTAATGGCATAGCTGCGACTTAAGCCTGCGCCGATGTGACCGCTCCAGCTGTCGTATTCGCTACTGGCGATTCGGTTAAGACCACCAAAGTTGATGACACGGTCGCCTTTGGTCGTGTTTGTGCCAAGGTTACCTTGCAGGCTGAGCGTGGTACGTTCATCTAGGCTATGGCTACCGTAGAGAATAGCTTGGTAGTTGTCGATGTCTGCACTTTGTGGTGCGGCGGATGAATTACTGTCGACATTGGTGTGGGCGTAAGCCAGTGCCACACCGACACGGGTGGTGTCGGAGATCTCGCCATCAATACCGCCAACGAGTCCGTAGGTGTTGGCGCTATAGCCAGTCACCCCTTTACGGTCATCCTGATTGGTCCAGGCTCCGAGGGGTTTGATCCAGACTTGTTTATCGCCATAGAAATCGTCACCCGATGAGGAGCCACGGTTGGCATGCTGACGGGATTCGATCACGCGGTTGATGCTGGCGAGGGTGGACTTCGTCGATTCCGCCATGCTGCCAGTCATGAGGGGTAAGGTTTGTTGCACGGCATCGGTGACTTGTTTCTGCGTACCTAGTTGGCCCAGCGCGGTGACAATGTTGTCGGTGTCGGTGCCAGTGGTACCGCCGCCGACAAAGCCGTCTAGTACGTTAGCAGCGCCCACGCCTGGGGTGAAGCCAGTAGCAACGACGCTGGTAAGCACACCAGCCGCAGCTTTATTGGTGAGCAGGTCAACGGCATTGCCGTTGAGTACGGCGCTAAAGTCAAATAAGGCACTGTTGTCGGTGATACTGAAAGTGCTGGCTGAGAGCGTACCAGCACTGATCACACTGCTCAGGATGTTGCCATTGGCCAGCGTATTGACACTGGCAACATTGACATTAATACCAGTGCCAGCCGCCAGTGTTGCAGTGCCACTCACCACCAGTTTTCCATAGCTGGTATCGCTGCTGGCGGCGGTCTGGAAGATACCAGCAGCGGTCTGGGAGTAGTCGCCCGTAATCGTTGCAGTGACGCCTTCAGCAACATTAAGCCTACCAGCGTTGGTAAAGCCAGAGCCAGTCTCAACTCCATTTGCCATGCCGCTAGTGCTTGTGCCAGCACCCATATTGAAGATGCCACCATGTTCAATGGTAAAACTTAGCACACTAAAGGCATTGTCGTTGGTGAAGGTGGCACCCGCTTTAACATTCACATCGGTAGTCCATGCCTTCACATCGCCAATAAAGCGGGCAGTGTTGTTACCTGTGATGTCGATGGTGGGGAGCGTGCTGTTGGACTCCAAATAAACGGCGTAATTACCACCAGAAATTGTGCCGCTGTTGATCAGGCTGCCGACACTGCTGTTGCTGAGGTATATGCCAGTAACGCCTCCAGATATAAGGCCACCAGCATGGTTGGTGATACTGCCACTGATAGTGGTGTTGCTGAGATTGATACCAACATAGCCGCCAGAAATACTGCCACCAGCGTTGTTGGTGATGCTACCGACGCTGATATGGCTAAGACTAATGCCCGAGCCCGAATTGCCACCAAAAATATTTCCACTATTGGTGATGCTACCGCTGACGCTACCGTTGATGAGGTATATGCCAGCACTGCCGCCAGAAATCAAACCGCCTGCATTGTTGGTGATGTTACCGCTGATTGTGCTGTTAGTGGCGTAGATACCAACATAGCTCCCCCCAGAAATAGTGCTGCTGTTGCTGATGCTGCCGACACTGCTGTTATCGAGCTTGATGCCATACGTCCCGCCAGAAATCGTGCCACCAGCGTTGTTGGTAATGCTACCGACGTTCATATGGCTAAGACTAATGCCTATCGCGCCCACATTGCCACCAGAAATATTTCCACTATTGGTGATGCTACCGCTGACGCTGCCGTAGGTGAGGGCAATGCCATACGTCCCGCCAGAAATCGTGCCACCAGCGTTGTTGGTGATACTACTGACTAAAGCGCTCAATATCCCAAAACCAGCATTGCCACCAGAAATCGTACCGCTGTTGCTGAAATCCCCAACACTACTGGCGTAGATGATCATACCAGCCTGACCCGCACCAGAAATACTGCCGCTGTTGCTGATGTTGCTAGCACTGCTGTAATTGAGATCAATGCCAAAGTTGTGGCCAGAAATACTTCCACTGTTGCTGATACCACCACTGACGGTGCTGTAGTTGACCATGATGCCATTACCATTGTCACCAGATATCGTGCCGCCTGCATTGTTAGTGATGCTACCGCTGATGGTGCTGTTGGTGAGCAATATGCCATTATTGCCACCAGAAATACTGCCGCTGTTGAGGATTCCACCACTGACGATGCTCTGACTTAGAAAAATGCCATGAGAGCCCGCCCCTGAAATACTAGCTCCCGCATTATTGGTGATACCACTTATGGTACTTCCAGCGATTCCAAAACCAACATTGCCTCCAGAAACATTGCCGCTGTTGATGATACTCCCCAGAGTACTGCCGTTAATCCAAATGCCCGACTGGCCTGTACCAGAAATACTGCCGCTATTGCTAATGCTACCGCTGACGGTACTATGGCTGAGCGAGATGCCAGTATTGCCACCAGAAATCGCACCATTTGTATTGTTAGTGATACTGCCAGCCTCGCTGCCGCTGAAAGAGATGATGCCGTGGTTGACACCAGAAATACTGCCGCTGTTGGTGATACCACCACTGACGGTAGCATGGTTGAGCCAAACACCCTCATTGCCGCCTGAAATCGTACCGCCTGTATTGTTGGTAATGCTGCCGCTGACAGTACTATCGCCAACATAGATAGCAGAACGACCTCCAACAGTGGCAGCAATGCTGCCGCTGTTGATGATGCTGCCACTGACGCTAGTGAGGCTGAGCTGTATACCATCAGTGCCGCCTGAAATCGTACCGCCTGTATTGTTAGTGATATTGCCAGCAATGGTGCTCTGAGCCATGAGCAGGATGCCATTGTTATTGCCAGAAATACTGCCGCTGTTGCTGATGCTACCTACTCCAGCGACACTTTGAACCAGGATGCCATTAAAAGTTGAAGTGATCGACCCAGCATTGGTTACGGTAAGGCTGTCGCCTGCATTCAATTGGCAAGTTGATGTTTCTGCCGTGCTAATCGTCACTAATGATCCACCGCCCGGGCAACTCGAAGCCGCCAACGCAGGCATGCCAGCAAGTGCGCCCAACGCACCCACCACTGCAACAGTGATCGCTTTACGGGTGGATGATGGTTTACCTTTGGCTTTTGCGCCTTCTGAGGCAACCACAAAGGCTTTGCGGGTTTCATTCCAGATAATGCGGTGGCTACGGTTCATTGTTTTTCATTCCCTGTTTTTGTCTATGCCTGAGTCTTGAGTTTTATAAGCATCTGATTGCTCTGACGGCCAAGCTAAAGTGCAGTACCAAGCACTTATTCTTTGACTCTCAAAGACCGAATCTCCTGTTATTTTCCTAGAGAAAGTTGATGACTCTTGACCGTATGTCTCACTTTTTCAAAATGTTTTTTGACCTTATTTTTGGGATAAGATAGCCAGTAAACGATGTAATTAATTGCCCTTATGTGCTTTGTTCACATGGCAAAAAGTGAGCATTCAGAAACATTTCATGGCGCATATCAAGCATGCCTAAAGCCTATTCAAAAACTGTCAGCCAGATCATTGCCGCGCAAGAGCAACGCTATGCCTATCCAGCTGAGGATACTGCTGCCCCCTCCGCCCAACCCCGCATCATTCATCAGAATTTCACGGTGACGAACGAAGCAGTCGCCTTGCAGGCCCAAGCCTGGAGGGATTACGTTGGCCGCATACTCGACGTTTCGGTTTCGCGCACACAGCTTGCCAATGGATTCTTGGGCGAAATCGATACCTATGTGCTCAAAGATATGATTTATCTGGATAGCCGCACCGACCCCGTTACTCAAACACGTACGGCAGCGCGCATTTCCAGGGATGGCGTGCGGGATTACGTTTTCCATGTGGCGGTAGAGGGCATCATCGAAACCGTGACAGGCTCGTTTTCAAAGCGAAAATCAGCCCAGTTTGTGCCAGGCATTCTGGCGCTGGACATGAACCAGACCATGCATATGGTGCGGCCTGCCTACGCTAGGGTACTTGCCTTTTTTTTACCGCGGACTATGGTGGAATCAGCGATCCCGGATGCAGAGTCGATTCATGGACGCATGGTGGCTTATACATCTCCCCTGACTCGCCTGATCCTCAATCATCTACTTACGCTCTGTCATCAGTTGCCGATGATGGATGAAGTAAAAGCGGAGAATACGATCCAGACCTGCGCCCATCTGATCATCGCGGCTTTCAGCAAACAGGCTCGCCTGAGCGACAGTGCACGTACGACTGCCCATGTCGCCATACGTGCAGAAGTTCAACGCTATATACAGGCCAATCTTTATCGAAATGATCTTTCGCCTGAGGCTGTTCAGCAGGTATTTCAATTGCCGCGTGCTACCTTGTATCGGATGTTCGAGCACGAAGGCGGGCTCGGGACATACATACGCAACTGTCGGCTACGCGAAGCTGCCCATGATCTGGTCAGGTTTCCGCAGATGGCCATCATTGAGATTGCTTACGGGCTATCCTTCAACAGTGCTTCGGATTTTACGCGCGCTTTTCGCCGCGCATACGGCATGACGCCACTGGATTTTCGGGCACTTGCGCTGGATATTGATACTTTTGACTCAGCCTCTTAAAGCTGAGTCACCCCACCCATTCTCTTTAGAACAGCTTTAAACCAGAAGGCCATATTGTGAATGTATTTGAACCAGAGGCGCGCTCACCGCTAACCCCGATTGAAGCGCACATGATTGCGGAAAACCACAAGGCCGCTGGACGCCTGAATGAGGCGGAACATGTATTGCGCCAGATTCTTGCCATCGCGCCGCAGTTCCCCCCCGCTTACCATACGCTGGGGTTGATTGCGTATGAAGTTGGCAAACTACCGCTAGCGGTGGAACTGATTGCGCAGGCTATTGCGATTGACCCGAATATCGGCCTTTATTACCGCGATATGGGCGAAATGTGCCGTCGACTAGGGCGGCTGGATGAAGCAGTAGCGGCAGGGAAACGCGCCTCAACATTGACCCCAAAAGAGCTAGATGCGCATTACAACCTGGGCCTGGCACTCACCGACCAATGTGCCTGGGCGGAATCCATCACTGCATACCGCCAGGCGCTGGCGCTGAATCCACAGCATGGATTGTCATGGAATAACCTGGGCGCCGCGCTGGAAAAACAGGGAAACCTGGCTGAAGCCGAGGTCGCCTATGCCAAGGCGGTGGCGATTAATCCCGGACATAGCGAGGCACAAAATAACCTGGGCGCGCTCTACAGCGAGCAAGGGCGGCTGGAAGATGCCTGTCGATGTTTTGATGCATCCATTGAGGCCGCGCCCGATTTCATTGAGCCGCATTTCAACCTGAGCTCACTCAAAACCTATACCGAAACTGACCCGCATCTCACCATGCTGGAACGCCATCGCTCACAGGTGCCGTCCATGAAAACCCAGGCGCAGATACGCTACTGGTTTGCGCTTGGTAAAGCCTATGAGGATGTCGCGCGGTTCGATGAAGCATTTGCCGCATATGAGGCGGGCAACAGACTGCAACATAGCTTACTGCCTTGCGATGAGGCGCGCGCAGATGAAATGGTGGCAGAGATTAAGGCCGTGTTTAACTCCGTGTTTTTTGAGACGCATGCCCAAGTGCCCGGTAGTGATCAAGCACCCATCTTCATCGTTGGCATGCCACGCTCTGGCACTACGCTACTTGAGCAGATTTTATCCAGCCACCCCGCTGTGCATGGCGCAGGTGAGCTGCTGGATATGCACGAGGTATTGATGCGTGCTGGCGGCAATATGAACAAAGCTGAACAGCGCTTCCCTAGCCTGGTTCCCAACATGCATCCACAAGACTTCGCCAGACTGGGTGCGGAGTATGCAGAGCGTGTATGGAAACTGGCGCCCGACGCCAAACATATCACCGATAAAATGCCTGCCAATTTTTTCTACCTGGGCATGATCCACCTGATGCTGCCAAACGCCAGGATTATTCATGCCATGCGCGACCCGATGGACTCGTGCTTTTCATGCTACTCACGGCTTTTCAATGACACCATGGAATTCGCCTACGACCAAGGCACACTGGGACGCTACTATGTACGCTATATGGAGCTGATGCGACACTGGCATGCCGTGTTGCCAAAAGGCCGTATTCTCGATTTACGTTATGAAGAACTGGTGGCGGATACTGAAGGCCAGGCAAGAAGAATACTAGACTTTGTGGGCTTGCCGTGGGATGACAACTGCCTGGCGTTTCACCAGAACAAGCGCCATGTTAAAACCGCCAGTGTGGCGCAGGTACGCAAGCCAATCTACAAAACATCTGTTGCACGTTGGCAGCGCTTTGAGGCCCATTTGCAGCCGCTGCTGCAAATGGTGCAGGCCACCGATTATGCCAACCCAGACACGACGACACTGCCGCCATCAGCTGCGCCCCTTTTTAGCAACAGCGCCGAAGAGTTGCATCTACAGGGAGTCAGTCTTTATCAGAGCGGACAGGTTGAGGCTGCTGTTGTTCTCTATCGACAAGCGCTGGCACTTAAACCCGGCTTTGCAATTGCGCTCAACAGTCTGGGCTATGCCTTGCAAGACCTGGATAAGCTGGAAGAGGCGCGTAGCTGCTATGAGTTGGCGCTAAAGCTCGCACCCGATTACGCCATGGCGCGGCTTAATCTTGGCATGGTGCAGCTCAAATTAGGCAATTGGACAGAAGGCTGGGAGCATTACGAAGCACGCTGGATTGGCTCGGCAGAGTCTGCGGCTGGCGTGTTTCAGCCGATTCAATGTGCTTTGCCATCATGGTCGAGCGAAACCGAGACTGAATCCGACACAGCCCAGCTTGGGCTATTGGTGATCTGTGAACAAGGGTTCGGGGATCTCTTTCTGATGGCACGCTATCTGGCTTTAGCTACCAAGCGTTTTGCCCGTGTTGGGCTGGTATGTAGCGCGCCAGTGCGCCGCTTGATGGAATGGTCATTTGGTGGCTCGATTAAGTTGTTTGGGCATATTCCCACCACAAGCACAGACTGGGATAGACAATGTCCGCTCATGTCCTTACCGCGTGCATTTGCTACCCGCCCTGATAATGTGCCGAATCACACACCTTATCTTGCTGTACCCAAGGCAGAACAAAGCAGCTGGCAACAACGTCTGGATGATGCCAGCGACGGCCGAATCACCATCGGACTTGCTTGGGCTGGGCGCAAAACACATGTGTACGATGCCCGCCGTAGCATGTCGCTAGCTCAATTGCCCCCCCTATTTGAAGACGACCGTTTTATCTGGGTCAGCTTGCAAAAGTGGGATAAAACTAATGTTGTTCCGCCAGATAATGACCGCTGGCTAGACTGGACTAACGAGCTGAATGATTTTGCCGATAGTGCAGCATTGATTACTGCGCTGGATTACGTGATTACGATTGATTCAGCAATGGCACATCTGGCAGGTGCCCTGAACAAACCCGTGTGGATGATGAACCGCTTTGACAACGAATGGCGCTGGATGCGTAACCGCGAAGATAGTGTGTGGTATCCATCCATGCGCATTTTCAGGCAGCCAGCACTGGGAGACTGGGCAAGTGTGGTAGCTAATGTTGCCACCGCATTGCAGGCATTACCTGATAAACCAGCAACATCAAAAACACGCAAAAATAAGATACCTGCGTCAATCTCTAAAGCCGCGCCAGCCATGTCAATAGAGCAGATGCTGGAACTGGCTTCGCAATTACAAGCACAGGGTAGATTGCAGGAATCAGAACAATGGCTACAACAAATCTTGCAGGCGCAACCTGATAACGCTTTTGCGCTGCATTTGCTGGGTGTAATCGCTCATCTGGTGGGGCAATCAAGTCTGGCGATTAACTTGATCGAAAAAGCCATCCAAATTAACAATAACGTCGCATTATTCCATGCCAATCTGAGTGAAATGTTGCGCCAGCAAAAACGGCTGGATGAAGCCATCATGTTTGGCGAACAGGCAGTAATGCTAGATACAACTATGGTTTCAGCCCATGGCAATCTTGGCGTTGCCTACTTTGACCGCAAGGATTACGCACTAGCCGAAACTTGCCACCAGCGTGCTCTGGCGATTACTGACCAATTCGCACCTTCACTCAATAATCTAGGCAGTATTGAACGGGCACGCAAAAACATTCCAGCAGCGATTGCCTGGTATCGCAAAGCAATTGTTGCTAATCCGAACTACTTTGAGCCGCTGAATAATCTGGGCGCAGTGTTGCTAGAAGAAGAGCTTTTTGAAGAGGCTCTCTTCCCGCTCAATCAGGCACTAGACATCAACCCACAAAATGCCGATGCGCTATGTAATCTGGGGCTGATAAGGCACCATCTTGATGATGACGGCACGGCGTTTGAGCTATTGCAGCAAGCATTACATTTTCGACCAGATTACCCAGAAGCCCATAGCGGCTTGGCGAGAGTGTTGCAATCACAGGAAAAGTGGGAAGCAGCTGAACAACATGCGTTGCAGGCCATAGCACTTGCGCCAGATAATGCGGATGGGTTTAGCCTGCTCGGCACACTGTATACCGAAATGGGGCGTGATGCCGAAGCCCAATATCAACGAGCCCTGGCGCTTGAGCCTGAACACACAGATGCTTTGGTAGGCTTGGGCAATCTGTGCATGGAGAACGGCGACATGGTGCGCGCTGAAAATCTTTTTCGGCAGGCTGTCGCCATAGATCCAGACAATATTGGTGCGCGCTTTCATCTCACGCAAGTAAAAAAAGTGAGTGCTGACGATGCCAATTTTGCCGCCCTGATTCAAACTGCAAAAAAATTGAAAATGTCAGAAAGTGAAGATAGCCTGCCCAATAGCAAAGCCATCTCGCTGCATTTTGCACTTGGTAAATGTTATGAAGATAACAAAAACTATGAGCAGGCGTTTCCCCATTTTATTGAAGGCTGCCGCCTGAAGCGTGCAAGCTTTGAGTATGACGCAGCGCAAAATCACCAGCAGTTTATCAACCTGATGCAGATGTTTGATCAATCGACTTTAGACCGCTTACGCAGCGTGGGAAATTCATTACAGAACTCATCTACAACACCGATTTTTGTACTAGGCATGCCGCGCTCTGGTACAACGCTCACCGAGCAGATTATCGCCAGCCACCCAGAAGTATATGGCGCTGGTGAATTGCCCGATTTAATGGAAATCTTACAGCACGATGCCGACGGTAAAGGTTTGGGCTTTCCATACAATCTAGTCAATTTAACCTCAGAAAGAATTCCCCAGTTGGCGGCGGAATATCTATCGCGCCTAGAAAAACGAGCGCCTAGTTCGCGTTACATTACCGACAAAATGCCTGCCAATTTTTATGCAGTCGGCTTGATACACCTTATGCTGCCCCAGGCTAAAATCATCCACGTCAATCGCAATCCAGTAGATACCTGCGTCTCCTGCTTTACCAGGTTATTCCAGCGCAAGCAGCATTCCACTTATGATCTGGCTGAGCTTGGCCAGCACTATGCCGACTATGCACGGCTGATGCAACATTGGCGCAAGGTACTACCCGCGGGCGCTTTTCTGGAGGTGAACTATGAAGACATTGTGGCAAATCAAGAGGCAGAGGCACGCCGCCTGATTGCCTATTGCGGCCTAGAGTGGAATGACGCCTGTTTGAGTTTCTACAACACAAACCGCACCATCCGCACCGCAAGCCTAGCGCAGGTTCGGCAACCTATTTATAGCTCGTCAGTTGAGCGCTGGCGCTTATATGAAGCTTATTTAACGCCACTACTGGAGGCGCTTGGTGATTTAGCGCCATAGATACAGATACAGATACACAGCAAGTGTAGAAAGCGGACGTTCATAGCTAAAGGAAGTCGCCTGCTTTTCTACCTTGGCTGATTAATGGTCTTCAATATCAGTCATCTCATTTTCCAGCCACATGGCATTGATAATACCGAATGCCAACGCTAGACCAATACCCAGTACCCAGTTGAAATACCACATGATGATCTCCTAATACGCTGTGTGCGTGTTGTCTTGAATGGATTGCACAGTCACTTTTCCGCGCAACACGCGGTACACCCAGGAGGTGTAAAGCAGGATGATGGGTAGAAAAATGATAGTCACGAAAAACATGATGCCGAGCGTTTTCTTGCTGGAAACTGCATCCCAAACCGTCAAACTGCTGTTTGCATCGATTGATGAAGGCATGATGAACGGAAACATGGAAATGCCTGCAGTGAAGATAATGCCTGCAAGCGCAAGTGAGCTGAACAAAAAAGCAAGCAACTCGCGTCTTGCACTTGCCTGCCATAACGCAAGCGCGACTCCTAAAAAGCCCAGTACTGGCGCAATCATCGTTAATGGATACTGATGGTAATTACTGAACCACGCACCAGTAGATTTATCGGCAATCTTAGAGAGTGGGCTAAATACGCTATTTGCATCAGGCATGCTGAGTATGCGATACCCATCGATGCCCACCGCCACCCAAATACCAGCTAACGCGAAAGTAATCGCACAGACAAAACCTGCCACCAAAGCAGCTTTGCTTGCACGCTGCCTGATAATGCCCTCGGTGCGCACCTGCAGATAAATCGCCCCATGCATCATCAACATGGAGAGGCTGACCACGCCGCACAATAAGGCAAATGGGTTGAGCAGCGCCCAGAAACTACCTGTGTAAAACACGCGCAACGTATCATCAAAATAAAATGGCAAACCTTCTAACAGATTGCCAAAAGCCACGCCGAACACCAGCGCGGGGACTGCGCCCCCAGCAAACAAGGCCCAATCCCAGAAACTACGCCATCTTTTATCCGCGATCTTACTGCGGTAATCAAACCCTACTGGTCGAAAAAAGAGGGCGAAAAGCACAAGCAGCAGAGCGACATACAAGCCTGAAAAGGCGGCTGCATAAACAAAAGGCCACGCCGCAAAAATCGCGCCCCCAGCGGTAATCAGCCAAGTCTGGTTGCCCTCCCACACCGCCCCTACGCTGTTGATAATCACGCGGCGTTCATCATCATTTTTCCCTAGAAATGGCAGCCACGCAGCCACTCCCATATCAAACCCATCGGTCACGGCAAAACCAATCAGGAGCACGCCGATAAATAGCCACCAGATTAATTTAAGGCTTTCATAATCAAATATCATGCTACTCCCTGTTGGTTGGCTTGCTCAAAGTGATATTTACCGCTGAACAGGCTTGATGGCCCGAGGCGGGCGTATTTGAACATTAGGTACAGCTCAGTCACCAGCAGAACAGTGTAGAAGCCAATGAAGCCAATCAGGCTGAAATACAAATCGCCTGTAGATAGTGATGAACTGGATAGATGCGTCGGTAGAATCCCCGAGATCGTCCAGGGCTGACGGCCATATTCAGCGACAAACCAGCCGAGTTCACAAGCCAGCCAAGGTAACGGAATCGCCACCACCGCCAATTTAAGCAGCCAGGGTTTATCTTGTATCTTGCGGCGTGCTGAGTAATAAAAGGCACTGGCAAAAATGAACAGGAACAAGAAGCCCAGCGCCACCATGAATCTGAATGTCCAGAACAGTGGCAACACTTTTGGTATGGTATCTTGCGCGGCCTGCTTGATCTGGCTCTCACTCGCATCCGTCACGTTCGGGGTGTATTTCTTGAGCAACAAGCCATATCCCAATTGGTTCTTGTACTGATCAAAAGTCTCTTTGGCGCTCTGGTCGCCAGATTTCAAGCGAATCAGTGCCTCGTAGGCCAGCATGCCATCGCGAATATGTTGCTCATTATCTTGCCTGATATCGCTGAGGCCAGTCACAGTCTCATCGGTAGACCGCGTAGCAATCAGGCCTAAGGCATATGGAATCTTGATTGCATAGTCGGTGCGCTCTTCAGCCTGATTAGGCCAGCCAAAGAGCGTAAATGCAGCAGGTGCCTCCTCCGTGTGCCACTCGGCTTCAATGGCAGCAAGTTTCACCTTTTGCACTTCACCAGTGGTATAGCCAGACTCATCACCCAGTACAATCACTGAGAGTACCGAGGCCAAGCCAAAACCTGATGCCACGGCGATTGAGCGCAAGGCAAAGCCTGTGTCACGTTTCTTCAATAAATACCAACTCGAAATACCCAGCACAAACATAGAAGCTGTGACATAGCCTGCCGCCACAGTATGTACAAACTTGACCTGTGCGACCGGGTTAAACAGCAAGGCACTGAAATTCGTCATCTCCATACGCATGGTTTCATAGTTGAATTCAGCACCTACTGGATTTTGCATCCAGCCGTTGGCAATCAATATCCAGAGTGCTGATAGATTTGAACCTATAGCCACTAGGAATGTGACCATCAAATGCTTTTCTTTGGATAAGCGATCCCATCCAAAAAAGAAAAGCCCGACAAAGGTAGATTCCAGAAAAAACGCCATCAAACCCTCAATGGCAAGCGGTGCGCCGAAAATGTCGCCCACATAGTGTGAGTAATAGGCCCAGTTAGTGCCAAACTGGAACTCCATGGTGATGCCCGTTGTAACGCCCATGGCAAAGTTGATACCAAACAACTTGCCCCAGAACCGCGTCATGTCCTTATAAACCTGCTTGCCCGTCATTACATAGACCGACTCCATGATGACCAGTATCCAGGACATGCCGAGCGTGAGCGGTACGAACAAAAAGTGATAAAGCGCAGTGGCGCCAAACTGCAAGCGGGAGAGATCAACAACTTCGGCGGAAGGTAGCATGACCAGACTTTCTATTTATTTAAAATGACACGAGAGAGGTTTTCCAGACGTTCGCTTTTGGAGAGTGGATGTGCGAAAAATAAAGTCCACACGCCATAGAGCATGATGAGTTTGATCAAGAGTATGGCGATGATTTCCCACTTGAATGCTTTTGGATTCTTTGCCCACAATCTAGGCGCAAAACCCTTGGCAAGACTAGCTCTTATACTCAATAGCTTTGTGGAAATCGTACGCATTAGATTGACCTCATCACCTGTTAGGCATCACGCATAGCAATGCGGAAACACTGGAGAGATCAATCTAACAGCAGAAGAAATTAGACGGTTTGATTTACATCAAACAGGTGAGCAATAGCGAAGCAGAGAATCGATGCTGTGGGGAATTACGGATAAATGCTGATGAAATCAGCATCCAGAAGCTTAAATGCAGGGTTGAGGATTAAATATTTTTTGCAATGCATCAGGGTCAAGAATGCGCACATAACGTTGTTTGACCTCAATAACGCCTTCTTCAGAGAACTTAGAAAAAGTACGGCTAACTGTCTCTAGCTTCATACCTAGATAACTGCCAATTTCTTCTCGTGTCATGCGCAAGACAAACTCGGATTTAGAGAATCCCCGCGCATGCAAACGCTGGACAAGATTGAGCAGAAAAGCTGCAAGGCGCTCTTCAGCACGCATATTGCCGAGTAGTAACATCACACTGTTTTCACGCACGATTTCACGGCTCATGATTTTATGCACATGCCTTTGCAGTACAGGGAATTCACGCGATAAATCTTCAATATTCGAGAATGGCATTACACAGACTTCAGCATCTTCAAGCGCAATAGCGTTACAGCTGTGGTGATCATTGACGATGCCATCCAAACCCATAATCTCGCCCGCCATCTGAAAGCCTGTGACTTGCTCACGGCCATCTTCAGTGGATACCGATGTTTTAAAAAAACCAGTACGAATGGCATATAAAGAAGTAAACACTTCACCAGAATTAAATAGGGTTTGGCCTTGTTTAATCTTACGACGGGTCGCGACCACTTCATCCAGGCGCGCCAAGTCAGCCAGGTCAAAACCCACGGGCATACACAACTCGCGCAGGTTGCAGTTTGAGCAGGCTACTTTAATGGCATCTGGTGTCATATTCTTACAATCGGTTTCATCAAGACAAGCATAACGCTTTTATGCGGACATAAGTAGATGGCTTTTTATTCGCTAATGCTGCGCTCATGAATAGTTGATGTATATCAAGATAGGTCACTGCTGATTCAGGCAAAGTAGGCAAAAATCAGGAGCGTCATTGCATGAATGTCAGAGAGATTAAAGACACTGCCGAATTAAATCCCAAAATCAGCCCAGAAATACTCAAGCGGTTTGATATCGCAGGGCCACGTTATACCTCTTACCCAACGGCAGACCGATTTGTAGAGGCCTTTGGGGAGGGTGAATATATACAAACCTTGGAGCAACGCCGAGTTGGCGGCTTTGCCTTGCCATTATCTGTATATATACATATCCCATTCTGCGAATCGCTGTGCTTTTACTGTGCCTGCAACAAAGTGGTCACTAAGCGCCACCAGCGAGGTGCAGAATATTTATGGTATCTCAATCGTGAGATCGAATTACATGCAGCCCATATAGGCTCTGGCCAGAGCATCACGCAGTTGCATCTTGGAGGCGGCTCGCCAACCTTTTTGAGTGATACCGAGCTATCAGACTTGATGCTTTCATTGCATCGACACTTCGTTTTAAAACCTGGCGGGGAGTATTCGATTGAAGTTGATCCGCGCACGGTCAATCAATCAAGGTTGGAACACTTGGCCAAGCTTGGTTTTAATCGCATCAGTTTTGGTGTGCAGGACTTTGATCACGAAGTGCAAAAGTCAGTACACCGCATTCAAGATGAGGCCCAGGCATTTAATCTGGTGGAAGCGTCACGGCAACTTGGGTTCACCTCAATCAACATTGACCTGATCTATGGTTTGCCTAAGCAAACATTGAAGTCCTTTGAGCGTACCCTGAATAAAGTCACACAATTAAGACCAGACCGCATTGCGCTCTATGCCTATGCCCACCTGCCAGCAAGGTTCAAACCGCAACGCTACATCAATGAATCTGAACTCCCTACCGCCCAAGCAAAACTCGAAATGCTGTCATCTGCCATCTCGATATTTCTGGCTGCTGGCTATGTGTATGTGGGCATGGACCACTTCGCGCTGCCAGATGATGCCTTGGCGATTGCGAAACGTCAGGGGCGACTGCACCGCAATTTCCAGGGCTATAGCACCCAACCTGACTGCGATTTGATCGCACTTGGCATTTCTGCTATTGGCCGTTTAGGCGCTTCGTACAGCCAAAATGCCAAGACATTGGATGAATATTATGACCACTTAAATAGAGGCCATTTGCCCATCACTCGGGGGCTGGCCATGTCGCGTGATGACTTGGTAAGACGGGCTGTGATTATGGCGCTCATGTGTCAGGGCAATGTGCAATTTGAGTCAATTGAACTCGCCTACCTCATCACCTTTAATACCTATTTCGCTCAAGAGCTCAAGTCTCTAAGATTCTTACAAAATGATGGCTTAGTAGAAATAACCGAAAACAGCATCCAAGTCACCGCACTAGGCTGGTTCTTTGTGCGTGGTATAGCCATGATATTTGACCGTTATCTGCAAACAGATAAAACACGAGCAACGTTCTCAAAGATTATTTAAGCCCTACCACTTAGCCATCAAAAACTGACAATAAAAAACTCTGCCAAGACTTCTGGCAGAGTAGAGAAAATAATCGGAGATGATTAGTTTTCTAGAAACGTTTACCGACACCCACACCGAATAACCAAGGGTTGATGTCCAGCGAATCAATCTTGGTCCAGCTACCGCCATTATTCATTTTCACATCTGTATTCATATCTACATATTTAACATCAGCGTTGATCAACCAGCCATCTTTCAGGTTGATATCAACACCCGCCTGCAAGGCATAGCCAAAAGTATTGTTATCCACCTTGATGTCAGTGCCGGCCAGTGCACCACTGCTAAACTGTAATTTTCTATCCAGCATGGCGGTGTAGTTGATACCAGCACCGACATAAGGGTCGATGGTTTGATCAGGGTTAAAGTGCCACTGAAGTGTAAGCGTTGGCGGCAACGCATTCACACTGCCCAGATTCTGGTTACCAACAGTGGCTAATGAATCCCCTTTGATACTGACATCATGCCGTGTACCTATCGCCAAAATAAGCTCTGCAGCGATATGTTTGGTGAAGTAATAAGAAATATCCACTTCAGGGATCACATTGCTATCTACCTCCAGCTGAGCACCTGGCGACATCAGTGGCGCAACATTGGCATTGACTGTTTTACCGAGTTCACTGCCAGTATTCGGTGATACATCCACCACGCGTGCGCGCACGACCCAATCGCCCGCTTCTGCATGTGCCATCAATGGAGTAATTGTGCTTGCAAGGGCTAAAGCTACTAAGGTTTTTTTCATGTTGTTCTCTGCTTTCTCAATATTCACGAAACATACAAATTAAAAATACTGAGTGCATTCTAGTAACTAGACTTCAGCCGCACTTTGACTTAAATCAAACAATAGCGAGCTGATTGAACAATTCATTTAGACGGCCTTGATATAGGTCAAAAAGCCCCGTTGAGAATCGACATTAAATAGCATCGGCAATACAAGTGAAGTGGCGAATGGGATATTTAATGACAACGAACCAACTGATTTCAAATGACGAAAAGCTATTCCTCTCAATCATCGAGCACGCCCCTATTGGCATGTGTGTGCTAAATAAAGGGTATCAATTCGAGCTGGTGAATAAGGCGTTTTGTGACATGCTCGGCTATAGCAAATGGGAACTTAGCAGCCTAACACCCATGGACATTACCCACCCTGACGACAAGGCAGTCAGCTTGCTCCATTTGGATAGATTAATAAAAGGTAAAGTTGACGGGTATCAGCTTGAAAAAAGATACCTCTCAAAAGCTGGCATATCAGTTTGGACGAGCCTGACTATTTCGGTCTTGCGCGACGATGCTGGCAACCCATACAACTACATCGGCCAAGTGCAAGACATCTCTGCGCGCAGGTTATTCGAAGATCAATTACGCTTGGCCGCCACGGTCTATAACTCAAGCATGCAGGCCATGATGGTGACTGACGTACAAAATCGTATCGTAGCCACCAATCCTGCGTTTACAGCCTTAACTGGTTACAGCACTGAAGAGGTGATGAACAAGACGCCGCAGATGCTCTCTTCAGGCAGGCAAAGCAAGGATTTTTATGCAGAGATGTGGAAAACCATAGAATCAGACGGGCATTGGGAAGGTGATATCTGGAACAGAAAAAAGTCTGGTGAAATCTACGCTGAATGGTTATCTATCAGTGCAGTAAAAGACGAGATAGGGAAAGTGCAAAACTATGTTGCGCTCTTTTCGGATGTCACCAAAAAAAGGCAAGCAGCCGATAAGATTTGGGAGCATGCCAATTATGACGCCCTAACGCGATTACCAAACCGCCGCCTGTTTTATGACCGCTTGAACCAAGCCATGGCAAGAATCAAGCGAACCGAAAAAACGCTGGCGCTATTATTTATAGACCTGGATCACTTCAAGGAAGTAAATGACCAATTCGGGCATCAGGTTGGTGACGAGTTGTTGATACAAGTCGCCAATCGGCTGATTGCCGTAGTTCGTGCTTCAGATACCGTTGCTAGACTAGGTGGAGATGAGTTTATGGTCATCTTGTCCGAGTTAAATGAATCATCAGACGCAGCCAAGATTGCTCAATCGCTGGTTGAGTCTATCTTCAAGCCGTTTTATATTGCCAATGAAACCATGCATATCTCGGCGAGTATTGGCGTGATCTTTTATCTGCAAGATGCAGATGATGCTGATAGTTTAATCAAGGGGGCGGATACTGCGATGTACCAATCAAAAAAACAGGGGAAAAACCAGTTCAGTTATTATCTGAACTAGCTTTCCCCCATCATCCTCAAAAAAATAATTTACTTAGTTTTGGACAGATGCATTTTTACTCGTTTTCAACAGGCCAATTTCATCACTCAAAATATGAGCAGACTCGCTCAGTAATACATCCTTGGCATCTTTCTGAGCTTTTTCAATTGCCAGATCATCTTTGATATTGCGTTCGTTAGATTGCAGGCCGTCATCTTGGGCAGAAGCATTCTGAGAAATGATGGCCTCTTTTCTGCCCCTGACTTTGCCTGTTTTATCCAGGCCATTTGAGCCTTCACGCGCAGCCAGTTTTGCATTCTTATCATCACGCTGTTTTTGGCGTTCAGCCAAATTGAGTGAGATGCTATTCTTTTTGCGCTCAACGTTGAGGTCAGCAATATCATCCTTGAGATATTGAAAATCTTTGTCTTGCGCAATACGCGCATCATGGCTGGCAATCAATGCAGGCACGATGGCTTTAGCTTCAGTCGATACTTGGTAATCCGCAGGTTTGATTTGCGTCCATGGCAACGCGTTTTTAAAGCTGGATTCACCATAAGTATCTGGGTCAGTAATGGTAGGCAAGGTAATATCAGGCGTTACACCCTTCAATTGCGTAGTGCCGCCATTGATGCGGAAGAACTGCGCCACGGTCATTTTGAGCTCGCCAAACTGTGGATCTTTATTTTTAGCGATTTCGTCCAGATTTACTACAGTCTGTACCGTACCTTTGCCAAAACTGGTCTCGCCAATAATAATGCCACGACCATAATCCTGAATAGCAGCCGCGAAAATTTCAGAGGCAGAGGCTGATGAGCGATTAATCAATACGCCCATCGGTTTATCCCATAACACACCCGTGTCTTTGTCTGCATCGACCTGCACATTGCCTTTAGAGTCGCGCTCTTGCAAAACAGGGCCTTGGTCAATAAACAGGCCTGTGAGCTTGATTGCTTCATCCAGTGAACCGCCGCCGTTGTTGCGCAAATCAATCAGCAAACTATCTATGTTGTCTTTTTTCAGGCTGTCGATCAGTGTAGCTACGTCACGTGAGGCGCTTTTGTAGTCTTTATCACCTTTGCCGCGCGCACCAAAATCCTGATAGAACACAGGCAACGTAATCACGCCTATTTTGCGGGTGATGCTGCCATCTTTAACTTCTATAACGGATTTTTTGGCGTCTTGTTTCTCAAGGCTGATTTTTTTGCGTATCAGTGAAATAAACGTATGCTTACCATCTGCGCCTGCCTCGGCCGGCAATATCTCAAGCACCACTTCAGAGTCTGTGGCGCCACGAATAAGCGCCACGGTGTCATCTAAACGCCAGCCTGTAACATCAACCACAGGCGCATTCTTGCCCTGGCCTACGCCAAGAATGCGGTCACCTGTTTTCAGCTTGCCTGAGAGCGCTGCAGGCCCGCCTGGCACCAGCTCACGAATGGTAGTGTATTCATCCTTGTCTTCAAGCACTGCGCCTATGCCATCAAGCGACAACCGCATCGAAATATCAAAGTCTTCAGAAGCGCGAACGCCAAAATAGTTGGAGTGCGGGTCTATCGCCATCGCATAGGCATTCATGAATGACTGGAATACGTCTTCGCCTTTTAGTTTAGTCACGCTTTTAAGATTGCTGTCATATCGCTTAGTCAATACATCAACAATGGTCTTATCGTCTTTACCTGCAAGTTTTAAACGCAACCAATCGTTTTTAACGCGCTTACGCCAAAGCTCTTGCATATCAGCCTCATTACTTACCCAAGGCTCATTCTCACGCTCATATTGATAGCTCTCTTTAGCGGTGAAATCAAACCCCTTATTGAGTAGAGTTTTGGCATAGCTCAAGCGATCATTCAAGCGCAGTTTATATAAATTGAAGATGGCAAACGGAATGCTTAGATTCTCATTCAGGATGGCATCATCCAGATGTGTTCTCGCCTCACTCAACTGATCAATATCTTGTTGCGTAAAAAACATTTTTTCGCCATCCAGCGACTTGATATAAGCATCAAATATTTTTTTGGAAGCTTCATCATCCAGTGGGATCGCACTATAGTGGTAGCGGGTTAAGACTTCAGCTGAAAGGTGTGCCGCGCGCGCCTGATCAGTCGTCGGCTTCAGTTCCTGGAATTGTGCCGCCGAATCCATGGTGGCAGCTTGTGTAATAATAGCAAACGCGAGTAAGACTAGAATCGTGATTTTTTTCACAGAGATTTCTTTCATAAGTACCTTGAATTTGTATATCGGGGAAATATTAAATAATACTAAAGAAATGAAGCAATTGATTTTGAAACAGCATAGATGCAAAAGCCTTTAAATGATGTGCACATCATAACCTCTAGCTTTTGGAAAAAGAACTGGTTAAGTGATTAAAACCCATATGAGAGAGAGCCTCATGAAAGGATGGAGTTCAATTTAACTCTCAATTTTTCTGGTAATTTTTAGCTTAATGATGAATAAAATTCTCGAGATCTGCCATTGAAAGTGGCTTTGCAAACAAGTAGCCTTGACCATAATCGCAACCTGCTGCTACCAACAAAGCTTTTTGCTCTTCTGTTTCCACACCTTCTGCAATCACTTTCATCCCCAGTTTATGTGCCATTACAATAATAGCCTCACATAGGGCATGGTCGCTGGAACCACCTTTCATGCCCCTCACAAAAGACTGATCAATCTTTAGGTAATCAATATCAAATCTTTTGAGATATGACAAAGAAGAATAACCAGTACCAAAATCATCCAGTGCGACTTGTATCCCAGCATCCCGGAGTGCATATAGTTTTGTGTTGATTGAGTCTTCAGCATCCATCAACATACTTTCAGTAATTTCAATGACGATCAGACTACCGTCAGCATTCATAGGCTGAATAAGCTTTTCAAATGGGGGGTAAGCCCGATCTTCATTACGATACTGCACAGGAGACGTATTAACACTAATCTGAAACGTCTTATCAAACTCTGCTCTTAAATGTTGCGCGCAACGAACGCTCTCCTTAAGTACCCATTGGCCGATTTCATTAATCAATCCAGTCTCTTCAGCGAGAGGAATAAAGTCTGCAGGACTTATTATTCCAAGCTTCGGGTGATTCCAGCGTATCAGACTTTCCGCTTTGTGTGCCTTGCCTGACTCGAGATCAATAATAGGTTGGTACAGCAAGTAGAACTCTTTATTTTTGATGGCTTGATGCATATCCGAAATCATATGCATTTTGGAAACTGCAGCCTCCTGCATCGAAGGCGCGTAATAACTGAAACGGTTACGCCCAAGTTTTTTGGCGTGGTACATTGCCTGGTCAGCAAATTTAAGCAAATGCTCAGCCTGCTGTGTATCATCCGGATAAACCGTAATGCCTATAGATGCAGAAATATAGACCAGTTCATTATTAAAATTAAATGGCTCTTCCATCGCTTTTAATATGGACTGTGCTCTTTGGTCAGATACGTTTGACTCATCCAAGTCAGTCAAAATAATGGTGAATTCATCACCGCCCAGCCGTGAAACCATGTCAGTATCTCGTACACATCGTTGCAATCTTACAGATGCCTCTTTTAAGACAGCGTCACCAGCATCGTGCCCGAGGCTGTCATTGATTTCCTTGAAATGATCCAAGTCAATAAACATGACTGCCATCTTAGCTTTAAGCCGGTTTGATTTCTTGACCTCAACATCCAATTTATCCAGGAAAAAATGACGATTAGGCAGCCCAGTTAAAAAGTCAAAATTGGCCTGACTCCAGATCATCTTTTCTGCACGCTTCTTTTCTGTAATGTTACGAATAATGCCTAGTACACTGCTTTCGCCTTTATAAACTACCCTGGATGCAATCACTTCTACCCAAAGAGCCTCGGTACCCCCTTTTTTCAAGAATCTTACCTCGTATTGTCGGGCTGGCTGCTTACTTGGGTCTAAGCGTTGTTTATAGCGAGTTGTCCATATATCCAGAAAATCGGGGGCGACTACTTTATCAAAATGCAGCCCGATAAATTCCGCATGCGTATAGCCAAGCATGGCGGCCATGGCCTCATTGGCAAAAATGAAGCATTGCCTCTGTGCAACAAAGACACCATCCACCATGGCGGATAACAATGCGTTATTATTTTGTTCAGCAGCTTTTAGCGCCTCCAATGCATTTTTATGGTCCGTGATGTCAGTATGAATACCAACGGCTCTCACAGGCTTTCCTGTTTCATCAAAACTAACTGACTTGCCTCGATCGAGTATCCATTTATAGCTGCCATCTTTGCATAAAAGCCGATACTGACTAACGTATGAAGAAGTTAATCCATGTAGATGCTTTTCTATATCACACAAGGCTTTTTCAATGTCATCCGGATGAACTCGCCGACTCCATTCATCAAAACTGTCCTCAATATCTTCCTCTTCGTAACCCAGCATGGATTTCCATGCCAGTGAAAAGCTCACCTTAGAATGAGCGATGTCCCAATCCCACACCCCGTCACCAGCGCCTTCAAGAGCGAATTTCAAGCGTAGTTCACTTTCTAGTAATTCTTCTTGCGCCTGCTTCTGCTTGGTAATATCACGCCAGCTTGCAATAAACATGGGGCGCTCATTAATCTGAATCAGAGTGAGTAAAACTTCAACAGGAAAAGGCTTGCGGTATTCACTGCAATGAACCCACTCAAAACGGTGGCTGCCATTCGCCAATGCAATTGCCATCATCTCATTCGCTTTTTCCTCTGAAGACCTGCCATCAGGTTGCAAGGGAGGGGAAATATCGGCAGGCCTTAAGATTTGCAGATCATGCTTATTGGGAAAAGCGAGCATCTTGATTGCCGCTGGGTTCCAGTCAACAAAATGGCCAGAATTAGGATCAAGCAAAAGCATGGGGTCTGCAAGCTTCTCAAATGTCAGGCGAAATTTGTTATCTGCCTGATGCACCTCATTAAGAATAACAATGGAGAGATTAAGTTCGAGCTGATCCATGACAATTTTTGCAAGTGCCTGCAAAAGATTGATGTCTCGCTGAGAAAATTCCCTAGGTTCAAAATCTACTATACTGAGAACCCCAATATTTTGACCATCTGCCGTTTTCAAGGGAATACCCGCGTAAAATCGCAGTCCGTATTCGCTCGTTACTAAATGATTGCTTTTCGACCTGACGTCATAGCGCGCATCATTGAGGATGTAAGGCTCATCACTATGTATTGCCGTTGCACAGAAACTCGCGTCTATCGCAATCTGGTCAAAATCCACACCTTGTTTGGACTTGAACCAAATTCTGGATTGATCGACAAAACTGATGAGTGCTATAGGTAATTTGAATAATTGCGTGGCTAACAGCGTGATGTGATCGAAAGATTTTTCGGGTGCGGTATCAAGAACACGATACCGATAGAGTGCATCTAGGCGAGCCTGTTCACTTATTACAGGCTTCAGGTACTTTGCAACTTCAGAATGATCAACCTCATCATTTTTCATCACTCACCCCTCTACTACTTTATTATTAGGCTGTTAGCAGCTTATTTTTAGGTTATAAAGAGACTAATGGGATGAATCAGCAATAATTTCTTAACCTATTTTTTAGCAATGTATTCCTGAATATAAGCAAAATCAACAATTTAAATATACATTAAAGATAATTAATCCAACACGAATGAAAACACCAAAAAGAATCCAACCACTGGTTGAAGAAGGCTTGGTGGATGAAGTCATCCGCCAACTCATGAGTGGCAAAGAGGCCACTGTGTATGTCGTGCGCTGTGGGGATCAGGTTCGCTGCGCCAAAGTCTATAAAGAAGCGAATCAACGTAACTTCAGAAATGCAGTTGTATACCAAGAAGGCCGTAAGGTAAAAAATAGCCGCCAAGCGCGTGCCATGGAAAAAGGTTCACGCTACGGCCGCAAAATGCAGGAAGAAGTGTGGCAAACAGCTGAAGCTGATGCGTTATTCAGGCTGGCCAGAGCAGGTGTGCGTGTGCCGCAGGCCTATGGTTGCTATGAAGGCGTACTGCTCATGGATTTGGTCACCGATGTAAATGGGGATGTTGCTCCGCGTCTACAGGAAGTAGAGTGGGATGAAAAACTGGCACTTGAATATCACGCTTTTCTGCTACATCAGGTAGTGCTGATGTTATGCGCGGGGATGATTCATGGTGACTTGTCTGAATACAATATTCTTGTTGATGAACATGGCCCTGTGATTATCGACCTGCCCCAAGCCGTAGATGCCGCTGGCAACAATAGCGCGCAAGTGATGCTTGAGCGTGATGTGGATAACCTGACGACATTTTTCAGCACGTTTGCGCCGCAATTAGCTGATACGCAATATGGCAAAGAAATCTGGAATCTATATAAAGCAGGTCAACTCACCCCAGAAACCCCGCTGACGGGGAAGATTGAAGTAGATAATAGGCCAGCTGATGTGCGCACCGTGATGCGCGAGATCGAACGCGTACGCAGGGAAGAAGAGGCGCGACAGCTTTATCTGAAAGATCTCAAGAACCCACCTGCTAAGCCAGATAATTTCTAGCCTTAGTTAAGATTCAAACTTAACCTTGCGAAACTCTAATTAAGTTTGAATTCTACTCGCAAGGGGTATCACCACCAATATAAGCACTAAAGCACTAAGATTGGTGCGATAAGCTAGGCGAGGCGCGAACATAAAATTTTGACGCTGCATATGTTTTATATGTAAGGAAAAAATTTATGTGAGTAACGAAGCATAGCGACGAAGTCAGGCTTAATTCATGATGGATCAGCCCATCCACCACCTAAGGCGCGTATCAACTGCACGCTGGCTTGTAGCCTGCGTGTATTGAGGTCAAGCAGATCACGTTGTGTCTGCAAGGCTGCTGTTTGCGAAGCGGTAACTTCGAGATAACTGGCAGCGCCCTGGCGGTAGCGGCTGATGGAGAAGTCTTCCGACTGTTTGGCTGCGGCAGCAGCAGATTGCTGTGATTCAGCCGCTTTAGTGTAATGGTTGAGCAAGGCAAGGTTGTCTTCTACTTGCTGGAAAGCACCGATAACAACACCTCGATAATTCGCACCAGTCTCATCCAGCACGGCTTGAGCCTGCACTACCTGTGCTTTACGCTTACCTGCATCAAATAAATTCAGTAGCACTGACGGGCCTATCGCCCAGAAAGTACTGGGCGCGGTCAGCCAGTTACTGGCTGATGCACTCTCTAAACCTAGTCCAGCACCTAATGTCAGGCTGGGGAAAAATGCAGCTTTCGCGACACCAACACTGGCATTAGCAGATTCAACACGGCGCTGGGCAGAAGCAATGTCCGGGCGGCGTTGCAAGAGTGTTGATGGCACACCCAGCGGTATTGCAGGCACCGCGATTTCATCCACTCGACTGGCAATCGAAAACTCTGAAACTGAAGCGCCTACCAAGGCAGCAATAGCGTGCTCTGCAAGCGCTCTCTGGGCAAGGGATTGCTCAACTTGCGATTGCGCTGTTTGGTATTGCGTTTCAGCGCGGGCGACATCAAGGCCAGGCGCAATGCCATTATCATGGCGCACCTTGGTGAGATCCAGCGCCTTACGATAGGCTGCGACCGTATCGCCTAATAATGCAACTTGTTGGTCTATACCGCGTAAGGCGATGTAGTTTTGTGCGAGCTGGGCTTGCAAGCTCAGGCGCGTAGATTCAAGATCAGCCTTTTCGGCCTGCGCCGTGGCTTTGCCTGATTTCACCAGATTGCTGACACGCCCCCACAGGTCAACTTCATAACTGGCCTGCACGCCGATTGAATAATCATTGTATTCATTAGGGCTGGTTGCACTGCGCAATGGACGGTTTTCTGATTGGCGTAAACGCTGCGCATTGGCCGTGCCATCTAGGCTGGGGAATAAGCTGGAGCGCAACTGACGACTGAATGCCTCGGCCTGCGCATAATGCGCCACGGCAGCAGCCAAATCTGGGTTGTTGGCAATCAGACGCTCTTCAAGCGCATCTAGCTCTGCGTCTCCATACACTTTCCACCATGCGCCGCGAGGCAACTCATCAGCGGGCTTTGCCACCATGCCATCCGTGCCTACCATCCATGCAGGTGTTTCTTTGTAGTTCGCAGCGACAGGCACCTCTGGCGTTTTCATGGCTGGCGCCATTGAACAAGCCTCTAGCATCAAGGTAATACCGAAGGCCGTTACAATGGCCTGATTTAGGCGGTTCATGATGTTAGCTTTTCTTGTCTGTTGGCTTGGCAGGTGTTTCGACGACATTCACAACATCTCCATCGGCAATCCCGTCTGGTGGGCTTTCAATCACGCGATCAGTGGCTTCAACCCCTGATGCAAGTTGAATGACCTTACCTAAATCGCGTGCAATCGTCACCGTTTTCAAACTAGCTTTGTTATCAGCATTGACGGTTGCCACACGCAAACCAGATTGGTCAAAAATCAGCGCGCTGGCTGGAATACTAAAGGTGGCCGTGGAACCCGCCTGATGCAAACTCACATTGGCATAACCGCCAGGCAGTAACTCGCCCGCAGTGTTATCCACCACAAGCTGAACTAGTGTTGCGCCTGAAGCGACATCTACAGCGCCAGAAGTTGATTCAACTATGGCTGTGTAGGTCTTATCTGGACGTTCAGGCACATTGATATCAGCCTTGGTACCAGGCTTGATATTGTTGACGAAATTTTGCGGTACATTCACATACAGCCTGAGCTTGTGCGTATCTGAAACCTCAAACAGCGCCGAACCAGAGCCGCCTTCAGTAATGAGTGCACCGTTATCGGTAGTACGTGCAGTCACTGTGCCGTTAAATGGCGCAACAATGCGGGCAAAGCGCTTGGTGGCAATGAGCCTATCCAGATTAGCTTGTGACGCTTTGAGCATGGCTTCCTTGCTGGCGAGATCGCCTGTTCTATCGTCTACTTCCTGACGTGAAACAGAGTCGCTCTCAAGCATGCCCTGCCAGCGCTTTGCAGTGGTGCGAGCAAGCGCCACATTGGCCTCGGCGCTTGCTAAATCGGCACGGGCTTGCAGCAATTGCTGGTCAAGGTCTGGGGTTTCAATTTCTGCCAGCAGCTGCCCTGCTTTCACTTGGCCGCCAATATCGACATTCCAGCTTTTGAGATACCCGCTGACACGTGCATAGATAGGCGCATGGGCATAGGCCACAAAACGGCCTGGAAGATCCAGCGTAGATAATGCCCCTTGATTGTCAGGGCTCACCAAGCTCACAGATGGAACCGCGCGCTCATTGGTCCATTGTTTGAGCTTTTCATCGCTATTGGCGCGGCTGGCTATCCCAAATGCAACGAGCCCTGCTGCGACCAGTACAGCGACGATGGCGCTGATACGTAACGTACGATGCGGACTTAAATGAGTTTGATTAGATGGCATGTGGCTCTCCAAGAGTATTCGGTGTTGCAATAGGTTTCTTATAGTTGCGATGCACAATGCTGAACACAACGGGTACAAAAATCAGGGTGGCGATAGTCGCAAACAGCAAACCACCAATCACGGCACGACCAAGCGGTGCATTTTGCTCACCACCATCGCCTAGGCCTAGGGCCATTGGGCCCATACCAATCATCATGGCGAGTGCTGTCATCAATACTGGACGGAAGCGCACAAAACCTGCCTCAAGTGCTGCTTTGGTGGCATCGCCAAGTTCATCCAGTTTTTCGCGGGCAAAGCTAATCACCAGCACACTATTGGCTGTGGCTACGCCCATACACATGATCGCCCCAGTTAATGCGGGTACTGAAAGCGGTGTGTAAGTGATAAACAACATCCAAACAATACCTGCCAATGCCGCCGGCAATGCCGTGATGATGACGAATGGATCACTCCATGACTGGAAGTTGACAACGATCAAGAGGTAAATCAATACGATCGCGCCTAGCAGGCCAAACAGCAGCCCAGAGAAAGCACTATTCATGGTTTTTACCTGGCCGAGCAACTCGACTTTAGCGCCTTTAGGCACTTGGTCAGCAGTGTCATCGATAATCTGCCTAATGTCTTTTGCGACTGCGCCAAGATCTCGCCCTTGCGTAGTGGCATTAATCTGCACCATCGATTGAATATCGTATTGGCTCACCACAGCATTGGTGATGCCGCGCTTAAAGCTGGCGATTCCACCAAGTGTTTGCGGGCTGCTGATATCGTCGCCACTAGCATTGGTGCCACTGATTGGTAAGCTTGATAAGGCAGACAGCGTATCCATACGATATTGTGGCGTTTGTATCACGATAGGGTAAGACACGCCGTTGGTCGGGTTGAGCCAGAAGGTAGGCGAGACTTGTGAGCTACCCGCCAGATTCACCACCAAATTGTTCGTCACATCACGGGTAGAAACGCCCACTTGTTGGGCGCGTGTGCGGTCAACATTGATCTCAAACAGCGGGCTTTTGCGCGACTGCTGAATACGTACATCAGCCACACCTGGTACCAGCCGAATCTTGCCAATGAGCTTATTGGCATAATCAAAATCAGCATCCAGCTTACCGCCACGAATCTGCAGATCAATCGGTGCAGGTGAGCCAAAATTCAGAATCTGGCTGACAATATCAGCTGGCGGGAATGAAAAAGTAGTGCCTGGGAATTCGCGCGGCAAACGCTCACGCAACTCTTTAACGTACTCAGCCGTTGGTCTATGCCCCTCTTTCAGCGCGATCTGTATATCGCCGTCCTGCGAACCGATCAGACCAGTGTTGTTGTAAGTCATGTTGATACCACTGACTGGCATACCAATATTATCAACCATGGTGGTAATTTGGTCCGCGGGAATCACCTGCTTGATCGCATCTTGTATCGCAGCGAACCTTGAGGCAGTTTCTTCAACACGGGTACCAACAGGCACCCGTGCATGCATCAGTATCTGCCCACTGTCTACGGCAGGGAAAAAGTTACGACCAAGGAATGGAATGAGCGCCGACGACAGCAAAACGAATGCCATAAATAAGAACACAAAAATCCTGCGATGATCAATCGCCATCTCAAGCAGTTCTCTGTAGCCAGCACGCACATGCTCAAAGTGCCTCTCAAAGCCACGCTGAAAATTTACAAACGGATTGCTTGAAGCAGCTTTTTCGCCATCACCATGTGATTGATCATGCTTCTTGAGCAGATATTTCGCCATGGTAGGCACTAGAGTACGTGATAGGATAAACGAGGTCACCATGGCAAACATCACCGCTTCGGCCATCGGCACGAATAAAAAGCGGGCGATACCATCCAGGAAGAACATCGGCACAAACACGATACAGATACAAAGCAGCGAGACGAAGGCTGGGGTAACGATCTGAGCTGCACCATCCATGATGGCTGTCTCCACCTCTTTACCATGCTCCAGATGCCATTCAATACTCTCGATTGTCACTGTCGCATCATCCACCAAAATACCTACTGCAAGCGCAAGGCCGCCCAAGGTCATGATATTCAGGGTCTCGCCTATCATAGACAAGCCGATGATTGCGCCGAGAATAGAAAGCGGGATGGAAATTGCAATAATGACTGTAGAGCGCCAGCTACCAAGGAACAACAAGATCATCAGGCTAGTTAAGGCCGCAGCAATCACACCCTCAACCCCTACGCCAGTAATGGCAGCACGGACGAATAAAGACTGATCGTTTATCGGCGAAACCACTAAGGCTTCAGGCAAGGTAGGCTTGATCTCATCCAACTTGGCCTTGATACCAGAAACAATATCCAGCGTTGAAGTAGCACCATTTTTCAACACAGACATCAATACAGAACGACCGCCATCCACATGCACGATATTGGTTTGTGGAGGGTTACCATCACGCACGGTAGCAACGTCACGCATATAGATCGTTGCGCCATTCACCGTCTTAATCGGCAGGTTATTGAGTTGCTCAATATCTTTGGCAGAATTATTGAGTCGCATGCTGTACTCGTAACTGCCAATCTTCTGCGTACCAACAGGCAGGATAAGATTCTGTGCTGCCAAAGCAGAAGAAATATCCTGCGCAGAAAGCCCACGCGCCTGCATCGCTTGCGGGTTCAGGTCGATTTGCACTTGGCGGGTTTTCCCTCCAAATGGGTAAGGAACAGCAGCCCCAGGCACTGTTACCAGCCGTGTACGTATGGTATTTAAGCCTAGATCGCCTAGCGCCTGTTCTGACAAGCCCTTACCTGACAATGCTATCTGCAGAATCGGCACCGTAGAAGCACTGTAGTTAAGAATCAGTGGAGGCGTAGTGCCAGTCGGCATCTGCCTTGTGACCACTTGTGAAACAGCAGTCACTTGGGCATTCGCTGTTGCGATATTGACCCCAGGCTGGAAATAGATTTTGACGATACCAAAACCTGTATAGGAATTAGCTTCGATATGCTCAATATCATTGACCGTGGTCGTGAGTACGCGCTCGTATAAGGTGGTAATGCGGCCAGCCATCTCATCTGGTGGTAAGCCTGTGTATTGCCAAACTACGGCAATGACGGGGATTCTGATCTCAGGGAAAATATCAACGGGCGTACGCAGTGCCGATAACACACCCACAATCAACATGAGCAAAGCCATCACCACAAAGGTATAAGGCCGTTTTAAGGCAATGCTGACGATACCGATCATGCAAATTTCCCTGTATTTCGTGAATCTAAGGTTGAGTAAATCTAGTCAAAAATTTATTTGTTGTAGCTGATGTATGCGCGTCTTATTCTGTTTCTAATATGCCACGAATGATTTGCAAAACAATGACTGCTACATATTGTTACTACATACGATTGATACAGAACTTATTGTTAATCACTGCTCCACCAATTACTGCATTGACAATTGCTGCATATGCAGTATTATATACCCATGATGATTAATAAAACAACACCTTTTGATTCTGATCTGAATTCAAGTGATGTCGAGGTCAATGATGCTGGCTTAGCTGCTGTCGGCCCACTAGAGTTCTACAACGGACACAACTACGTAATTGAGGAATCGATCGGCTATTTGATCAAGCATGCACAGCTGGCACTGAATCGCACCATTGATACAAAAATGGCAGGTATCGATTTAACTGCCTTGCAGTGGGCCCCGCTCTTACTGATTGCCCATGGTAAAGGGCGCACAGCAGCTGAGCTTTCAAGATGCTCTGGTGTAGATACCAGCACTATGACACGCATGCTAGACAGGCTTGAATCCAAAGGCTTGATCTGCCGCAACCGCTGCGAGAAAGACAGACGAATCATCTATCTCGAACTCACTGACACTGGTAAAGAATTCGCAGCCAAAGTCCCTTATGTGATTGCGGAAAGCTTTAACCATCATTTACGCGGCTTCACCAATGAGGAAGTGAATACACTGAAGTCGCTACTCAGGCGCATCAAAGCGAACGAAGAAAGTTAGGTCAATATGCCGACTAATATTCATACATATAAGCAGTATGGCCTGAGCAGAAAAATACTGGCCTCAGCTCTGATACTCAGCGTTATGACGGGCTGTATCAGCACACAGGGCATACAGCATGACCAATCGCAGCGTGAGGCAAAAACGCTTGGGGCGCAGGGAAAGTTTAATCAATGGCCAGTCACTGAATGGTGGCAAAGCTTCAATGACCCCATGCTTAATCAACTGATCGAACAAGCGCTGCGCGATAACCCTAACGTGGTGATTGCCGCCAAACGCATGGAAAGCGCGAGTGCATATGCGAATGCTGCTAGATCTGCGATCTACCCACAAGTGAATGGTAGTGTTGATATTAGCCGCCAACGCCTTTCTGAGAACTCTTTCTACCCACCACCTTACGGCGGTTCTTATCAGAACATCGCCAACGGCTCGCTCAACGCCTCATGGGATCTGGATTTCTGGGGCAAGAATCGCAGCGCACTACAATCTGCACTGTCGCAGACTGAAGCCGCACAAGCTGAGATTGCTGCTGCAAAATTGATGATATCAACGGCCGTCGCACAAACCTATTATCAGCTTGCGCAGCAAGTGGAACAGCAAAAACTTGCCATACAAACACTCAAGCAGCGCGAGCAAGAGTTAAGTCTGGTCAACGCAAGAATCAAGACTGGACTAGATACCAATGTTGAACTGCAACAAGGCAAAGGTAACCTAGCTTCAGCGCGCGTTGATGTTCAGACTGCCACTGAATCTGTTGAACTAAGCCGTAACGCTCTGGCTGCATTGACACTTCAGGCACCACAAACCCTGAATACACTTGAGCCAGCACTACCTGCCATTACTCTACAAGCATTCCCTGATGACATCCCTATAGACCTGATCGCTCGCCGCCCAGATCTGGCTGCAGCAAATGCCCGAGTCAACGCCGCTACAGCTGATATTGCAGTAACACATGCCGATTTTTATCCGAATGTGAGTCTGTCAGCCATGATCGGTCTTTCATCATTTGGCTTATCCAAGTTCCTTGAATCAGGCAGTACAGTTTTGGGTGTTGGCCCTGCCATCCATCTGCCTATATTTGACGCAGGTAAGTTACGTGCCCAGTTGCAAATCAAGAACACTGACCTTGATATTGCCATCGCCAGCTACAACCAGGTACTGGTAGAAGCAATCCATGATATTGCAGACCAGATGACATCCATCCAGAATATTCGCCTGCAATCCGCAGACCAGCAAGCTGCGCTCAATGCTACTGAGTCTGCCTACAAACTATCGACCATACGCTATGAGGCAGGCCTGACCAATTACCTCACAGTATTGACTGCAGAAGACGCATTGATACGTGAGCGTAGCCGCTCGGTGAATCTACAGGCTCGTACACTGAACCTCAATATCGCCCTTATCAGAAGTCTGGGTGGCGGTTATAGCAAGCCCAACACAGTAACGACTGATAGCAATCACCCGTCATAGAACGACATTTAGCCAACTTCTTAATCTTTTAATATCTTCAAGGCGACTTCCAACATGAGTGAGTCTAATCAAACAATTCCTTCAGAAACAAACGGCAATGGCAAAAGAAAGCTGATGCTGATTGTCGTTGCGATCATCGCGCTAGTTGCAGTAACCATCTGGGGCTTCTACTGGTATTTGGTCGCAAGCCATTACCAATCGACAGATGATGCCTATGTGGCAGGTAATGTGATCCAGATCACGCCGCAAGTGAATGGCACGGTGGTGGAGATCAATGCCGACGATACCGATTATGTGACTGCAGGCAAAGTATTGCTCAGACTTGACCCTAATGACGCAGAAGTAGCACTAAAACAATCAGAAGCCGAGCTTGCACAAGCGGTGCGCCAAGCTCGCACTCTGTATGCTAATAACGCGATTGTTTCTGCGAGCCTGAATGAGCGTAAAGCCGACCTGGCCAGAACCAAAACAGATGTAGATAAAGCGAGAGAAGACTTACAACGCCGGCAGGCGGTCGTATCCACAGGAGCGGTTTCTAAAGAAGAAGTCGAACACGCGCAAACCACACTGAATAATGCACTCAGCGCTATGTCATCAGCCCAGTCCAGCCTGATCGGCGCGCAAGAACAACTCACTTCAAGCCATGCGCAAACTGAAGGCACAACCGTTGAAACCCACCCGAATGTAGAGGCTGCAGCAGCACATGTGCGCGAAGCTTATCTAGCAAGAGAACGGTGCGATATTACTGCCCCCGCCGCTGGCCAGTTAGCAAAACGCAGCGTACAAATCGGGCAACATATACAGACAGGCTCGCCACTGATGGCAATCATCCCACTCGATCAACTTTGGGTGGATGCCAATTTTAAGGAAGGCCAGCTAAAAGGCATGCGCATCGGCCAGCCTGTAGAAGTCTATGCGGACATTTATGGCAGTAAGGTGGAATACACAGGCCATATCGCTGGCTTGGGCGCTGGCACTGGCGCTGCCTTTTCATTGCTGCCAGCACAGAATGCCACAGGTAACTGGATCAAAATCGTGCAACGTATCCCTGTGCGTATCGAGCTGGATAAGGATCAACTGAAAACGCATCCTTTACGCATCGGGCTATCAATTGATGCAAAAGTAGACACTAGTGATAGCAGTGGCAAACTGCTCGCTGATGTATCAAGAACCACACCAGTATCGACGACAGTTCAGATGAATGCACAGGTAGCTGCCGCTGATGCATTGGTGAAAAACATCATCAGCAAGAATAGCGGCAACGCTTCTGAAACTGGCGCGATTGAAAAATCAGTTTCACGTACTCATCACGGCACAAAGTCATAGCAGTCTGTAGATAATCAAATGGCTCAAGATAGCAATCTGGCAACCAGCCAACCCGCCCCATTAAAGGGTGGGCAGCTAGCACTTGGCACGCTGGTACTTTCACTGGCGACGTTCATGAATGTGCTGGATACCTCCATCGCCAATGTGTCGCTGCCTGCGATTGCAGGTAACTTGGGTGTTTCACCCAACCAAGCGACATGGGTGATCACCTCGTTTGCTGTCGCCAATGCCATTTCGATTCCGCTCACAGGCTGGCTCACCATGCGGTTTGGGGCAGTTAAGCTATTCACATGGTCGGTGCTCTTATTCTCGCTGGCCTCGTTGTTATGTGGATTTGCGCCGTCTATCGGCATGCTGATTTTCTTTCGAATCATTCAAGGTGCTGTCGCTGGGCCGATGATTCCGCTCTCTCAATCGCTGTTGTTATCCAGCTATCCGTCTAGCAAGTCTGGCACCGCACTCGCCATGTGGTCGCTGACGACATTGGTTGCCCCTATCATGGGGCCTTTGCTTGGCGGCTACATTACCGACAACTTCTCCTGGCCCTGGATTTTTTACATCAACATACCGATTGGCATCGCCTCGGCATGGGTGACGTGGATCATTTACCGCAAACGCGAAACGCCGATACGTAAATTACCCGTCGACTTTGTCGGCCTAAGCTTATTGGTGATCTGGGTAGGCTCACTGCAAGTCGCGCTGGATAAGGGCAAAGAACTGGACTGGTTCACTTCTCCGCTAATTATTGGATTAAGTGCCACAGCAGTGGTTGGATTTATATTATTTTTGATCTGGGAATTGACGGACAAACACCCAGTAGTCAACCTGCGTCTGTTTCAAAAACGCAATTTCAGTATTGGCGTGATTACGCTGTCGTTAGGTTATGGCGTGTTCTTCGGCAATGTCGTGCTGCTGCCGCTCTGGCTGCAACAATACATGGGCTACACCGCCACATGGGCTGGTTTGGTCACTGCGCCAGTAGGTATTCTTGCCATTGTATTCTCGCCTATTGTTGGTAAAAGCGTGGGGAAAGTAGACCCGCGAATATTGGCAAGCGTAGCCTTTTTGGTATTTGCACTGGTGTTCTGGATGCGCTCAAACTTCACTACGCAAACTGATGTATATGCCATGCTCACGCCCACGATTATCCAGGGAATTGCAATGGCATTTTTCTTCATCCCGCTGGTCAGTTTAACGCTATCTGGCTTACGCCCAGACCAGATACCTGCAGCTTCAGGCTTATCCAATTTCGTGCGGATTACCGCAGGTGCATTCGGCACTTCAATCGCGACCACTGTATGGGATAACCGCGCGACGCTGCACCATGCACAACTGATTGAGCACATCACCCCTTATGATGCAGTTGCGACGGATACCATCAATAAAATGCAGCAGAGTGGGCTTTCATTCGAACAGGCCAAGACCCAGATCAATCAGCTCATCAATCAACAAGCCTTCACCTTTTCAGCGGATGATATCTTTTATGTTTCGTCGTTTATCTGCTTGGTGATGATAGGCATTCTATGGTTGGCAAGGCCTGAGAAGATAATATCGTCATCCAAAGACGTAGTCGCGCACTAACGGCTAAATAGGCCTGTCGATAAACGCGCTTTAATGTGCGTCTGAGAAATTACTCTTAACAATTTGCGGCCATCTATCAACCCAGCAACAATGGTGGTCGAAATCAGCAATCACGGTAATTGGTGGCTGGTGTCCACTATCGAATCGATCTGTATAGCTACGGGCAACAGACACACCAATCACTTTATCTTGACCACCCACATAATGGCGCTGTTTGATGACTTGCAGGCTTTGCCAAGCGTCCGCTGGATTGAGCGAGCCTGTTAATGGAGAAAGGTGATTAGCCTCAGTCCAAAATGCTGTATCCAGGTTACCTGCTACCGTCACCAGCATCTCAATATCATCTCGTTGCGCAGCCACCAATGTCGCCACGGCAGCTCCGCCAGAATAGCCAACCAGTCTTATATGCTTGGCTTGATAGCGTGACTTCAATTGGCTGATCGCCTGATTACTGGCTGCAATCACTTCTGGCGCAAACCTACTGTCCGTCCAATATTTTTGCCCACAGTTCTGTTGATCTGCCCCGATCACATACTGGCATGGCCGAGCGAGATAGACGGCATTCTTTATGGGGTCACTCAAGGCCAGTTTTAAAGCCAATGGGTCTCGCGGGGTAGGGTCAAATGAAGGTGTAGAGCGATCGACCCAGGCCATACCATCTCCTTCAATGTAAATCGTCAATGTTTCTGCATGCTGGAGAGTCGGAGGTACAAAAGCCGCAAGATAAAAACTGCCTGTATTTAGTGTGACGCTTTGCCAGCCAGCATCAATAGCCAATTTTGTAGATTGTTCGCGGCGCAACTCAGGACTATTCAAAGCACAAGCAGAAATTAAACATATGACTAATATGATCAGCAAGCTCTTTCGGGCACACAAAGAAATACATAAAGTAAAATACATTTTAATCTGCTAACTTCCTGAGTAGAGTTTCTTAAAAATTAAGCGAATTCAAAATAACACCATGATTTCAATCAGACAAGCTACAGAAGATGATCTAGCAGGCATATTGCAGGTTGAACAAAGCTGGCCTGAGGGTGGCCGTGCAAGCGAAGATAAATTTATCGCACGCCTCAAAAAATTCCCCCAAGGGTTTTTCCTTGCATGTATACCGAATGAAAGTGGTATAGAAAGAATTATTGCGACGGTTACAGCCATGCCACTACACTACAATCCATCAGCCATGATGGAATTTAAAAGCTGGGATGCAGTAACACAAAATGGCTATATCCCCACTTTTAATCTAAATGACTGCAATGCGATATATATCGTTTCTGGTGTAATTGATAGCGAATACCGTGGAGGAAATATTTTTTCGCCTATGATATTAAGTGAAGTTGCTTTAGCAGAATCGCTAGGTAAACGCTACGTGTTAGCAGGTGCAGTGATTCCTGGTTATAAAAAATTCTACGATGCAATTACTGAAATATCTGCCTTCGACTACTGTAGAAGAAGGCGGGGCAAACACCTTGTTGACCCCCTGCTTTCTATGTATGAAGCGATTGGTTTCTCGGTGCCCGATGAGAGCCATGTAATTGCTGAGTATTATCCCGACGATGCCAGTAGAAATTTTGCCGCACTTGTGGTCAGAGACTTACTAAAACCTCTCTAGACATTAACTAATGTTACTCATGAACTCTTCAAACTTACCTGTTGGCCCACGTGGTATGTCATCATGAAAACTGAATCGGATATTAAACGGATAACCAAGATTATTTTGCATCTTTTTTGTCACTGCAGCCTGTTCTTTGCTGTTCAAGTCACGTTCCACGACTAGCTTGAGTTCAATATCTTCCAAGGTATGCTGGATGCACTGAAACTGCCGGACTTTAACGCCTGTAAGTCTGGCTATATCACCATGTTCACCCAGGTATGGAAACAAACTTTGACCGTCTGGTAACATCAATCGATTCCGTTTTCGGCCATGAATCTTGCGGATAACGGATAAGCCTCTGCCACAACTGCATAGCTCTCCAAATTCAGCCATATCTCCCACTTCATATCGAATCAGTGGCGTCACAAAATTATGTAAAGTTGTAATCAACACTTGCCCAACCTCACCAACGGCACAGGGATTACCATCCTTATTAACGATTTCAAGAAATATGCTTTCTGACTGCACATGATAATTGCCTGTTTCAGGGCACTGTAGCGCAAGGTAGCCAGCTTCTTCACAGGTATAGATGTCGACTACTTTAGTCTGCCAGTAAGTCTCTATAAAATTCCTGCTAGCACTCGTAACGGTCTCACCAACCGTACGAATTTCTTTTACTTTAGGCAGTACTATCTCGTGTTCTTTTGCATATTGCACTAAAGCAATCAAATTGGATGGCAACGAGATTAAATAGTCTGGCTTCTCATGTATCAACCAATCAATTTGCTCAGCCAATGGCGCTACCACGTTAAGAGTTGCAGAAGGCCCTGTCTGAAAAATTGGGGCGGTGATATTACCCCACGTAGGCTGATGAGCTCCAGCAGGACTTTCTGCTACCCCTCGCGGGAACCAGCGTATTGCGCATAACTTTCCGCTGAAGTCTCTGGCATGCCAAAGATGATCACGCAAGGCCATAGCCAACCAGAAGGTATGTGTCAGCATTGTTCTAGCAAATTTAATGGGGCGCCCTGTTGATCCAGAAGTCTTTGCATATTCAGGCCTACCGTGGTCATTGGGAATATTGATGCTTGCGAAATCCACCTCTGCGGCCTGAACATCCAATCTAGTTGATATTGGTATTTTCTGAATAAATTCATGTGTAATTTGTTCAGGTAAGCCAATTTCATGCTTTTTCAATAGCTCCTGATAATACGGCACAGTCGTAAAAGCATGCCTGAGAGCCACCTGCAATTGCCTCAATTGACTATTACTGATTTGTTCAGGTGTCCACCATTGCGAGTGCTCCAACTGATACTGGATTGCCAGTTGCAAACACGCTTGTTGGTCGGGGATGGCAGGAAAAACCAGTCCATCCACTCTTGATTTTGGAGTTTGAATGAAGGGTATATTCAACTTCATTTAAATTTCACATCTAGACGCAATGAGTCAAGGCTGCGAAATGCAGAGTAAATTCGCCACTCATGGCTTACGGGCTCCAGCTTAACCAATTGTGGAATAAGCTCACCAAAAACAATGCGCCCCTCCATCCTTGCAAGCAAGGCTCCCAGGCAATGATGAATACCAGTACCAAATGCAATATGCCGGTTCTTCTTGCGCCTTAAATCAAATACATCAGGCTGCTCGAAAATTGCGCCATCTCTATTGGCAGCACCTAGCAAAGCTGTCACCAAGGTGGACTTGGGAACAACATACTCTCCAAATTGTTCATGTGAATGTGCCCATCGGCTAATTTTCTGAACCGGGGTTTCGTACCGCAACATTTCCTCTATAGCCGCCTCGATTAGTACAGGATGGGCTTGTAAATCTCTAACCACTTCAGGATATTGCGAAAGTGTATGAAATCCGCTTGAAATCAAGTTTTTTGTTGTTTCATGCCCAGCCCAGAGTATGAAAATCGCCCCATATAACAGCTCATCAACGGTAAGTGAATATTCATTACTATTAAGAATAGTATTGATCAACCCATGGCCTAATAGAAATTTGGGGCGTTTTAGCAAATCAGTAAAATATGCTTTTAGCTGCAAGGCAGCTGCAGTGCCATTTCGTATCTCCAAGTCATTTCCGCTATCCAGTGCCTTCGTCAGCTCTAAAGACCATAGGCGAAACATTTCAATGTCACTTTTTGGTACTCCAAGAATTTCAGTTATCACAATAACAGGAAGAGGGAATGCCAAAGCATCCAGTATCTCAACTTCACCACTACGAGGCATACTCGCAAATAAGCTTTGTAGCTGTTCGCGTATAAATGGTTCAAGCTGCTTAAGTGCACCCACCAAGAATGGGGGGCTGAAGGCCTTCCTCACTAAATCATGACGTGGCGGATCCATAAATAGCATCCAACTTGTTATCATCATCTCGAGAGGAGTCTGTTCATTAGATAGTTGATTGAGAGGGTTACTACCTCCTGAAGGTGCTATGCGCTTAAAATTTTCACTGCTTAATAACTTAATGCAGTCTTCATAACGTGTTAAATAGATGACATTCTCGGCACTTCTGAAAACAGGAGTAAATTCAAGGTACTGTCGATAATTAGTGTATAGATTCTCTTGAAATGCCTGAGAATGGAAATGTGGTGTTAATTGATGTGGCTGAATATTCATTGAAGTAGATTATACGTAAATCCATTTACATGAGAAAATCTACCTGTCACAACAGCATCGGCATGACTCAAATATGTGATATTTATCGTAAACCTGAACACGCCAACATCTACCCTTAACTTCAATTTTTCATCTAAATGAATTCGGATCACCCATTCAAAGGCATAGGTCTCATTTGCTGCGCTGTATTTTTATTCGCAGGCAGTGACGCACTCTCAAAATACCTCACCCAATTCTACCCAGTGGTCATGGTGCTTTGGGTACGCTATGTAGTTCATAGCGGCCTGATGATGACAGCATTTGTACCAAAGTCTGGGTTTTCGCTGATTAAGACTAAACGACTGGATTTACAAATCATTCGCGGCATATGTATGGTCAGTACCAACCTGCTATTCATCTCGGCACTGCACTTCATTCCGCTGGCAGAAGGTACAGCGATTATCTACATCGCACCTCTGGTCGTCACTGCCTTATCTTGGCCATTTCTTGGTGAAAGGGTAAGCCAGGCACAATGGATTGCTGTATGGATTGGGTTTGTGGGGGTGCTCATTATAGTGCGGCCAGGCGGCGTATTATTTACACCAGTGGCTTTGCTAGCGCTGGGTGCAGCACTCAGCTTCAGCCTGTATCAATTGGTGACACGAAAACTCAGTGGTGTCGATAGCTCCACCACCAGCAACTTCATCAGTGGTGTGATTAGTAGTCTGGTGACCACGGCGATATTGCCGTTCTACTGGAAAATGCCCGCCGATCTTTGGCATGGCATATTGATGGTCGGGTTAGGCATTTCAGCGCTGGCCAGCCATCTATTCATGACCCGCGCCTATGATTATGCCCAGCCCTCGACACTGGCACCATTCACTTATGGTCAGCTGATTTTTGCTGGATTGATTGGCTATCTGTTATTTGGGCATATCCCTGACAGATATGCCCTACTTGGCATCACGATCATCTGCATCAGCGGACTGATTATGGCATGGAGTCAAAGAAAGAATGCCCATAAGCCCTTGCTCAGTGACCCGCTGTAAAAGTAACCAAGCCTCAGTAAGCTATCCGCTATTTCTTGGCACCTACCACAACAAGTTCAGGATGTTTTTCTAAAAGCCGTTCTTCCACTTTTATTGCTGGCTGGGCAAACATGGATTCAAGCAAGGCACGGAATTCCGCGCCACATTCCTGATGCTTGAGCCCTAATTTTACTGTTGCTTCCAGATAACCAGCTTTTGAGCCGCAGTCATAACGCACGCCGTTAAAGCGATAAGCAAGTACCTGCTCTTCACTCAGCAATTGTGAGATGCCGTCGGTGAGTTGAATCTCGCCGCCAGAACCTGGCTTTATATTCTGCAAATGGTGAAAAATTCGCGGTGTCAGGATATAACGACCAACAACGCCTAAAGTAGAAGGTGCATCTTCAGGCTTTGGCTTTTCCACTATGGCAGATACTTGTTCAATACTCTCGCTAACAGGGCGAGTAGCAACAATGCCGTAACTTTTAGTCTGTGCACGTGGGACTTCCTGCACGCCCAGCAATGAGCAACGGTAATAATCATAGGCATCGACCATTTGTTTCATGATAGGCACATCGCCATCAAGTAAGTCATCTGCCAGCAGCACTGCGAATGCATCATCATTGATGACTGGTTTCGCCAACAGAATGGCGTGACCTAATCCTAGAGCGCTGGTCTGACGTATATAAATACAATTCACATGTTTAGGCACGATGTTCTGCACCAAGGCCAGCAGCGCCTTATTGCCTTTGCGCTCCAGTTCATTCTCTAACTCATACGCCATATCAAAATGGTCTGAGATCGAACGCTTGTTTCGGCCTGTGATAAAAATCAAGTCGGTAATGCCTGCAGCAACAGCCTCCTCTACCGCATATTGAATTAATGGTTTATCAACAATAGGTAGCATTTCTTTAGGGTTAGCTTTGGTAGCTGGCAAAAATCTGGTGCCTAAACCTGCTACAGGGAAAACTGCTTTGGTTACTTTTCTCATATGTGGATTTCTCTTGGTTAGCAAATTGATATATTTAATAATGAGCAAATTTCGCACCAAGTGAAGCTAGCTGGTATCGCTATGAGACAAAATCGACAGCGACAAACAAACGTGCCCCAATGCCAATAGCCATGGGACGTCTGAGTGTGATGGTGGTTTTTAAAAAACTAACTAGATAGATGACGGTGATTGCATTGAAACACCGTCATGCAGAGATAATACTGAGGATAAAACGGCTAAAGGACGTTTGTCGTGCCTTAATGACAACAATAGATTTTAATATTCAATGAGTTATTGCAGCATTGAATTAATTGTCTATTTTTGACGACACTAACAGACAAATATTTAAGCAAAACTAATACAAAAACATACGATTTAATCTTTTGAGAACAGGTCTCGAGTGTAAATCTTGTCCAACACGTCACTCAAATCCTCGGTGATACGATTAGCGATAATAATCTCCGAACGCTTTTTAAATTCCGCAAGATCATTCACCACTGGTGATTTGAAAAAATCCGCCTCTTTGATCTCTGGCTCATAGACAATCACCTGTATGCCCTTGGCTTTAATCCGCTTCATGATGCCCTGAATACTTGATGCCCTGAAATTATCTGAACCAGCCTTCATGATCAGTCGATAAATACCGACCACGGTTGGATTATGTTTGACCACATCCTGCGCGATAAAATCCTTGCGCGTTGAATTGGCATCCACAATTGCGCGAATCAAGGTTTGCGGCACGTTCTCATAGTTAGCCAGCAACTGCTTAGTATCCTTTGGCAGACAATAACCACCGTAACCGAATGAAGGATTATTGTAGTGTTGCCCGATACGAGGGTCTAAACAGACGCCATCAATGATCTGTCTGGTATCAAGGCCATGGGATGCAGAATATGTATCTAATTCATTGAAATATGCAACTCGCATCGCAAGATAAGTATTTGAGAATAGCTTGATGGCTTCAGCCTCAGTGCTATCGGTGAGCAAGACAGGGATATCCTGCTTGATGGCGCCCTCCTTCAGCAAATCTGCAAATGCCTGAGCACGCTCGGACTTCTCGCCCACCACAATACGTGAGGGATAAAGGTTATCGTAAAGTGCCTTGCCTTCGCGTAAGAACTCTGGCGAGAACATAATGTTTTCAGTCTGGTATTTTTCTCGCACGCTTTGAGTAAAACCCACAGGCACCGTAGATTTAATCACCATAGTGGCATTGGGATTGATAGCGATCACATCCTGAATCACTGCCTCAACTGAGCGCGTATTAAAGTAGTTGGTTTGTACATCGTAGTCAGTTGGCGTTGCAATCACCACAAAATCAGCGTCTTTGTAGGCATCGTGCTTATCAAGCGTTGCCCTGAAATTAAGTTCTTTTGTTGCTAGGTACTCCTCGATTTCATGGTCAGCAATAGGTGATTGCCTTTTGTTCAGCATCTCTACTTTTTCAGGGACGATATCTAATGCAACCACCTCGTGTTTGCCTGCCAACAATACCGAAAGAGATAGTCCGACATAGCCAGTGCCTGCTACCCCCATTTTTTTTTTGTTCATTTAACTAAACCTTGAGTTTTGGAATTTAATTCAAACATAAATATTACGATTCAGAATATAAAATATTGCCTAAGGTTATTGAAGTTCTTTGATTTTTAATAACACTATTTGGGTAACACTCTCTACTTCTTGCGCAGTGGACGATTCACAATAGCACCTTAATTCCGGAGCATTACCAGAGGGTCGCAGATGTATAACTAAGCCATTGGCAAAAGTAAATCTTAATCCATCTGTTTCGTCTTGATTCACTGGCAATCCATAATCATCAAGTACTTCTGCCATAAACAGAGCAGGATTTTTTGCCCATTTTCCGATGAACAATCGACTAGTTTCGGTAGAAAATTCTTGGATTCTATCGCTAGCTGTATAACGTTGAGGAATATCCCTGACTAAATACGAAATCTTGTTTTCCGATTGCCGTGATGCAGCTAGTACGGCTAATATAGGTAAGACACAATCGCGAGTCGGCAAAGCTGATATAGCCCTATGATTCATAATCAATTTTGAGCCAAGCAAAAATCCACCATTTGCTTCAAACCCTGCAATATCGTTGGTTTCATTTTCAAGTTTCTGCATAGCTGCAATCACGTAGGGAGATCCAATTCTGGTTCTCACTACTTGATCAAAAGCACCAGATAATTCAATAGCCGTGTTACAGCTCACAGGTACCGCAAGGTTTTTGGCGCCTAGATATCGGGCAGTTAACAGGCCGACAATATCCCCTCTTAACCAATTACCAAACTCATCACTCATTAACGGACGATCACCATCTCCATCAGTTGAGATAATCGAATCGAACCCGTATTGCCTCGACCAGTTCTGCCCACGCACTACATCTTCTGCAGATACGGCTTCTGTATCAATAGGCACAAATATATCCGTACGACCCAAGCTTGTCACTTGCGCACCTAATCGCTCAAGAATTCGTTTTAGACTATCCCTTGCAACGCTCGAGTGTTCGTACAATCCCAAGTTAAGTCCCTGTAAAACATCTTTAGGGAAAAATTCTAGATATCGCTGTTCATAGGCTAAAACCGCATCAGGATTAACTGAAGGTAATCCTAAATAATCAATATCATTCAAAGGCTCGATTTCTGCTGCCAGCATCGCCAGTTCATCAGCTTTAGTTATTTCTCCATCTGGTCGGTAGAACTTCAATCCATTCCGGTCAAAGGGGATGTGACTGCCCGTAACCATAATGGCAGGCATGCTTTTCTGTTGCGCATACAAAGCCAACGTGGGGGTAGAAACATCACCACAAAAATCAACCTGATAGCCCATATTTTGAATCGCTTTAGCACAACTGCCAGCGATATCTATGCTGCTTGGCCTGAGGTCAACACCAATAGCAACTCGCTCGAAATCAAACAACTTTGCAACAATCTTCAAAAAAGCAGAAGTATAAGCAACACATATCTCTTCTGTTAAGGCAGTAACCAAACCACGAGCGCCGCTGGTACCAAAGCCAACACCGCTTTTTTCGACATAATGTTTTAGTGTGTTTAATTTCACTTCGTTAATCCGATTTAAATAAATTTCATTTTCAGTAACTAAACCACACATTACTCACCAATTTATAAACTATATATAATTAGTCTGCTGTGCTTGAATTAAAACAATTCTAATCTAAACTAAAACCCTAAGATTTTTTGATATCTAAGTATTGGTTTGCAGTTCTGCAACTATCAGTTGTAACACCTTATTAATGGAGCTCAGATTGAAAATATTGGTAGTAGGTGGGGCTGGTTATATTGGCTCTCACATGGTCAAGATGTTAATCGACTCTGGCCATGATGCAATCACGTTCGACAACCTTTCCTCAGGCTACCAAGATGCAGTATTAGGGGGTGAGTTCATATTAGGCGATCTTGCTGATATCGCTGCCATTGATATGGCATTAACAAAATACCAACCGGATGCTGTCATGCACTTTGCATCTTATATCCAGGTTGGTGAATCAGTAAAACATCCCGATAAATACTATTTAAATAATTTCACAAACACCATGAATCTGCTGAACTCAATGATTCGATGTGATGTAAAGAATTTCATTTTTTCTTCTACTGCAGCTGTTTTTGGTGAGCCAGTCTATATACCTATTGATGAAGCCCATCCAAGAATTCCATTAAATCCGTATGGAAGATCTAAATGGATGGTAGAAGAAGTCTTGCTGGATTATGAACGTGCTTATGGGCTTCAATCAATTTGCCTTAGATATTTCAATGCGGCAGGCGCTGATCCATCAGGCTTACTAGGGGAAAGACACTACCCAGAAACCCATTTAATTCCATTAGTATTACAAGCGATCTCCGGTAGAAAAAAAGATATTACCGTTTTTGGTAGAAACTATGATACGCCTGATGGCACCTGTATTCGCGACTATATCCATATTGTGGATTTATGCTCAGCTCATTTACTCGCTCTCAATAAGTTGTTAAAAGACAAGCAAAGCATGCGTTTCAATCTTGGTAACGGTGCTGGCTTTTCAGTTCAAGAGGTAATTTCGGTGGCAGAGCAGGTAACCAAGAAAAAAGTGACTGTTATTGAAGGGCCAAAACGGGAAGGCGATCCTGCAAGGTTGGTTGCTGATGCATCACTCGCCAAGCAATATCTAGCTTGGTCACCGAAGTATGTAGATTTGGAAACCATTATGACTCATGCATGGCAGTGGGAACTCAAACAAATAAATACTTAAATGAACCCTCAGATTGCCTCAGGCTATTAGTCAAACAGATCTGCATCTTTCAGCAGTAAGCCCAATTTATCTTTAGCTGATAATGCCGGCTCATCCTGGATATGCCAATCAACATTCAAATCGGGATCATTCCACATCACACATCGCTCGTGCTCAGGCGCATAGAAGTCGGTTGTTTTATACAAGAACTCTGCTGTTTCTGACAGCGTTACAAACCCATGACCAAATCCTGGAGGCACCCACAAAATACGCCTGTTCTCCACTGACAAAAACTCACCTACCCATTGCCCAAATGTAGGTGATGACTTTCTTAGATCAACGGCAACATCAAATACTTCACCAGCAGTCACTCGAACCAGCTTCCCTTGCGGTTGCTTGATCTGGTAATGCAGTCCACGTAATACATTTTTAGATGATTTAGAATGGTTATCTTGTACGAATCTTGGACGGCTGCCAATAGCTTCAGCAAATACGTTCTCATTGAAGCTCTCAAAGAAAAAACCGCGTGCATCACCAAATACTTTGGGCTCAAAAATAAGCACATCAGGAATATCTGTCTTGATTATATTCATTAAAATATTCTCTCTTCCAATATTTGTTTAAGGTATTGGCCATACCCATTTTTTGCATATTTCTTTGAGAATATGCGCAATTGTTCTGCCGTAATGTAACCCTTACGATAGGCAATTTCTTCAGGGCATGCAATTTTCAAGCCCTGCCTTTTTTCAATTGTTTGGATAAATAAGGATGCCTCTAACAAAGATTCGTGCGTACCTGTATCAAGCCATGCATGGCCGCGTCCCATCACCTCTACATGTAAATTACCTTGTTCGAGATAAAACTTATTTACATCTGTAATCTCGAGTTCACCACGAGGCGAAGGCTTCAGATTTTTCGCAATGTCTAGTACCTGATTGTCATAAAAATATAGGCCTGTCACAGCATATCGAGACTTCGGGTTTTCTGGTTTTTCTTCCAGACTGATTGCTCGTCCAGTATCATCAAATTCGACCACCCCATAGCGCTCAGGATCATTTACTGGATAAGCAAATACAGTGGCCCCACCATTTTCTGCTGAGGCCTGATCCAGGCCAGCAGTTAGATCATGTCCATAAAAAATGTTATCCCCGAGGACTAATGCACTGGGGTCATTGCCAATAAAGTCTTTGCCAATAATAAAAGCCTGCGCTAGCCCATCAGGTGATGGCTGAACTGCATAAGATATGCTCAATCCCCACTGATGGCCATCTCCTAACAATTGTTCAAATCTTGGAATATCTTGTGGAGTGGAGATCAGTAATATTTCTGTTATGCCCGCTAACATCAATGTTGAAAGAGGGTAGTAAACCATTGGTTTGTCATACACAGGCAATAATTGTTTTGACACAACTTGTGTCACTGGGTAAAGCCTAGTACCGGAGCCTCCGGCAAGAATAATGCCTTTTCTTTTAATCTCTGGGGAGTAGGTCATATATAGTCCTGATTATGATTATTATCGGTTTACTTAATTTGCTAGAATTTCGCTGAGCATACGGTGTGCATGATATTGCCAATCTGGCAGGTTAATTCCGAAAGTTATTCTGATCTTACTGGTATTCAACTTTGAATTTTGCGGTCGCTTTGCTGGTACGGGGTAATCAGAAGCTGGTATAGAAATGACGTTCTCAGGGAGACATTTCAAATCCTGCCCGATATCAATCGCCGTTTTAATGACATATCGTGCATAGGCATGCCATGTTGTTTCTCCGTTCGCCACCAAATGATAGACACCATCCGGAGACTCTGAAGGCGCCTGTAATTTTTGCCTTATACAGAGAGCGGTAACATCTGCTAATAATTCAGCGGAGGTGGGTGCTCCAAATTGATCCCCGACAACCTTTAATTCTTCACGTTGTTTTGCCAGTTTTAGCATGGTCTTTGCAAAATTAGCACCTCGAGCAGCAAATACCCAACTGGTTCTGAATATTAAATGCTCACAACCTGATTTTTGGATTGCAATTTCACCAGCTAGTTTGGTTGCGCCATAAACACTAAGGGGATGAGTAACATCATCTTCAGCATAAAACCCCGCCTTAGTCCCATCAAAAACATAGTCCGTTGAATAATGAATAAGCAAAGCACCTGACAAAGCAGCCTCTTCAGCCATGATTTGGGGGGCTATAGCATTGACAGCATTTGCTACTTGCTCATCTGACTCAGCTTTGTCGACCGCTGTATAGGCTGCTGCGTTTACAATGACATTTGGGTTATATGTGCGAATCAATGACTTAAGTTGATCTGGATTGGTTAAATCACAATCAGCAACATCTACAGCCTTGATTTCACCCAAAAGAATTAATGCACGCTGCAATTCCCAGCCAACTTGACCATCTTTACCAATTAATAATATTTTTTTCATTCGATAGCTGCCAGACCTAATCTATGTATATTGTTTGGTTACCCAGTTTCGATATTCGCCACTGGTCACATTCTTAACCCATACCTGATTTTCCAGATACCATTGGACTGTCTTGCGAATCCCAGTTTCAAATGTTTCCTTAGGCTTCCAACCCAACTCTCTCCCCAGTTTGGTAGCATCAATGGCATAACGCCTGTCATGCCCAGGCCTATCTTTAACAAAGGTAATCTGAGTCTTGTAGCTAGCACTATCAGTGCGAGGTTTTAATTCATCAAGAATCTCACACAGTATGTTGACCACATCCAAATTAGATTTTTCATTCCATCCACCTACATTGTAGGTTTCACCCAACTGGCCTGCTTCAAGAACGCGACGTATAGCACTGCAATGGTCTTTTACATACAACCAGTCCCTGATTTGCTGGCCATCTCCATAAATGGGCAATGGTTTCGCTGCAATGGCATTAAGTAAACATAAAGGAATCAGTTTTTCCGGGAAATGATATGGGCCGTAATTATTAGAACAATTCGTGGTTAAGACAGGCAAACCATATGTATGGCGATATGCACGAACCAGATGGTCTGAAGCTGCCTTAGAAGCAGAATAAGGACTATTGGGTGCGTAAGGATTATTTTCAGTAAAGGCAGGGTCTGTCAGGCTTAAAGTGCCGTATACCTCATCCGTTGAAACATGCAAAAATCTGAATTTCAGCTTCTCTTCATCAGCCAAGTTGCTCCAATAGCTGCGTACTTCTTCAAGCAAATGAAAAGTCCCCACAACATTTGTCTGAATAAAGTCCCCAGGGCTATGAATGGATCGATCTACGTGACTTTCAGCGGCAAAGTTCAATATAGCATCAGGCTGATACTCCATTAATAGTTTGGCCACTAAAGCTCGATCGCCAATATCCCCTTTAACAAATACATGGTTAGCATCATTCTCAATAGCTGCAAGATTCTCGAGATTACCCGCGTAGGTAAGTGCATCTAGATTAATTACTTTGCCAAAACCACCTTGCACCCAATCAAGGACGAAGTTAGATCCGATAAATCCAGCACCACCTGTCACTAAAATCACATTGCTCAACATTTCACTCCAAATCAATCAAGTCGAACACAACAAAACTGCAAGCTTTATGTACGCCCATAAGAATCATTAAATCTGACGATATCGTCTTCACCCAGATAACTTCCCGATTGCACTTCTATTAAATGCAAAGGCAACTTACCTGGGTTTTCAAGTCTATGGGTTGAGCCTATTGGTATATAGGCAGATTCGTTTTCACTGAAAAGATTTGTCTTGTCATCAACCGTAATCATGGCAGAGCCGCTGACCACTACCCAATGCTCTGCACGATGATGATGCATCTGCAAAGATAATTTTTCTCCGGGCTTCACCATGATTCGCTTTACCTGAAAACGCTCGCCCGCATCAATACCTTCATACCAGCCCCAAGGCCTATAAGCGCGTGCATGAACTTCATGTTCTTTTCTTTTCTCTGACTTGAGGTGATCAACGATTTTCTTGACGTCTTGGGCGCGGTCTTTGTGAGTAACCAATACGGCATCCGATGTTTCAATGACCAGCAGATTTTCAACTCCGACTACTGCAACTAAGCGACTTTCACTGCGAATAAGTGAATTACTTACATCATGAATGTACGTATCTCCGCGAACCACATTTCCATCCGCATCCTTACTTTGGACGTCCCATAAGGCAGTCCATGAACCAACGTCATTCCAGCCCATATTAACAGGAACCATAGCAGCTAGTGTCGTCTGTTCCATCACCGCATAATCAATAGAATCAGATGGCGATGCCGCAAATGAATTTTCTTCCAAACGACAGAAATCCAGATCTTTATAACTTCCGTCAAAAGACAAACGTACTTGTTCTGCAATCTCCGGTTTAAATTTCTTGAGTTCATCTAGATAGACGGCAGCTTTAAATAAAAACATACCGCTATTCCAGAAATAATCATCAGATTCTAGATAGCTTTTTGCAGTGGCCAGATCAGGCTTTTCAACAAATTCACCCACTTCGAAACACCCATCCGCAAGGCTCAAAGTATCGCCCAACTTAATATATCCGTAACCAGTTTCAGGGCTGTCTGGACGAATACCGAAAGTCACAAGTCGACCTGCCTCAGCTGCAATAGCTGCGGTTTTGACTGCAGCTTCAAAAGCATTAATATCACGAATGACATGATCTGCTGGCAAAACTAGTATGAGTGCGCCATTCATATCACTTAGGCTATTTGCCGCTGCTGCAATAGCCGGAGCCGTATTTCGTCCGACAGGCTCAAGCATGATAGATCTTGGCTTTATATCCATTTCACGCAATTGCTCTGCCACCAAAAATCGATGATCGTTACCGCACACAATGATTGGCGATAACACCTCAACTGCTGTCCATGATGACAAGCGAGCGAGAGTCTCTTGCAACATTGATTTTTCTGATACCAAAGGAAGTAGCTGCTTAGGTAATAAAGCTCTAGACAATGGCCATAAACGTGTACCAGAACCGCCCGAAAGAACCACCGGAATAATACTAGTCATAGCAACCCCAGCTTTTTGAAAATAACGCTCTCATCTTCTTGATAACCATTCTTTAATTATTAGTCTTGGGAATACCAGTGCATCATTAAAATAACGCCCAGCTAGCCGCTTTGGCTCTGATGCCATGCGGTGCAACCATTCAATCGCAAATTTTCGCATCCAAGCTGGCGCACGAGGCTTTTCTCCAGCTAGAAAATCAATGGTCGCACCTACACAAAGCGCAACTTTCACCGATAATTGGCTAGCATATTGATAGACCCACAATTCCTGCTTAGGAGCTCCCAGCCCTAAAACTAGCAATTCAGCATTACTAGCATTGATGGATTGGCAAATTTTTATGCAGGCATCAACATCTTTTTCAAAGCCAAATACAGGACTCAAAGTTCCAACAATACTCACCATAGGCCATTTTGACTCAATTAATTTAGCTGCGCTATCTGCTACACCTGGCATTGCACCAAGCAAAAAAACCTTCAATGGCGTTTTTTCTTTTTGGAAGCGTTCAAAGATTTCAGGCACCAAATCACTGCCAGGAACAGTCCCCGGTAAAGGATCTCCAAACATTGAAGCAACTGCCACTACAGGCCTCCCATCTGCCACAACAAGCGAAGCATTTTGATATGCCACTCTAAATATCTCATTTTTATCAAGCTTTACCAGATGATCGACGTTGGGTGTTACAACATAACGACACTGCCTTGAATCGCTGATCAGCCAATCCTTCAGAACGCCAACCGTATCATGCATATCAAGCGCATCGATTAATATGCCAAAAAGTTTGACTCGTTTGTTTTTCATTAATAGGTCAGTATATTTTCTTAATTTAACTTTTTAGATTTTTAATTTCACTTCTTGTCTGTTATGCATGTTTGAATTTGCATAGCGCGAATTAGATGAAAAACTATATTGGAATAATGTACATATGAAGTGAGCAAGTTTAGTGCCAGAAACCAGCATCATATTTACAGGCTAAGAGTAGTCTATTGATCGACTGAAATTTAAATTGAGTATATAAAAGCTCATGTTTATTTAGTATTTGACTTCATATATATTATTTCTAGTTGGTTCATAACTATCAGAAGGCTTTTAGATGCTGCCTTAAAAGTAAATTTTTCCGTTGCAGTTTTTTTCGCATTCAATGCAAGATTTAATCTCAACGCCTTGTCATTCCATAACTTCTCCAGCGCATTCCTCATCGACTCGACATCTTTTGGCTTTACCAATATGCCGTCAACATCATTCTCAATGTAATCCGTTGTTCCTGCACATTCGGTTGCAATAAGCGGAACGCCTAACATCATTGATTCAATAACAGTAACTTGGCCAGATGGAGAATCAATATCTGCAATCGGAATCACATTGATACGAGAATGTATTGCTAGGCGATGGCATTCATCTAAGGATAAATCGGATTTAAAACTGATGGCCTCAGGGGCATTCAAATGTTCAATGGCATACTTTCCAGAAACTATAACCGCCTTGTAACCTAACTGAACCAAGGCTTCTGTAAGTAGAGAATAATCTCTGTTTGCTGTACCAAGAGCCACAACATAAGGCTCACCCTCCTCGAGCCAAGGCTCACTCTTGGGAGGCTCTGCACTCAAGTGTACGAAAAAAAATCTTGAAGAAGGCAAATTGAGCCACTTACTATAAATCTCAATTTCCGCAGTTGAGTGAACCACAAAAATATCGACTGAGGAAAGACAAAATCTCGCGACTTTACCTTTTATTCCCTGATATGGTCGCCCCAAGTTAAAGCACCAGGCTATTAGGGGAAGACTCTTACGTCCAGATAATTTTTTTAATAAAGCAATAACGAGTGCTAGTTGTGGAAATGCTGTAATAATTCCAGTGGAATTTGATCTCCCAAACGACGCTAAAAACCCCTTAAAACCATGCACAAAATAATCTAGCCAGTCAGACGCGGATGAGCTTTTTCTTGATCGATCATGATAGTAGGTTGATGGCACAGCTTCAACGGTATGAAGTTTTGGGTCAATATATTCAAATATCCATTTTGGATCTTCTGAATGTGTAAACGGGGATAGTACTATCCAACGCATTTGGGTGCTTTCAAACTTAGTGTAAGTGAATTTATACTTTTCAATCGGCTCATAATAATCTAAATAAAAATATGAAAAAGATACCTACTACTTCTTAATTAGCGTGCCTGACACGCTAGAGCTCTCAGCAATCCCACTATATATAATAATGACCATATGGCCTTCCTCTGGCCATTGAAAGGTCTTGCTTTCCCCATCTTTCAGAGGACCAGAATCAAAATTCTGATCTCCTTTAACTTGCAACTCTAACTTAGCTCCACCCTCAGTATTAGCAACGACTTCATATGTATCACCTGCTACAGGTTTTGACCACTCAACTTTACTAAATGGATATATAAACTCTCTAGACACCTCAGATGTTTTGCTCCATGTACGTTTCTGATTATAGGTATCATAAGTACTTTTTACTTTACCCATTTGCAACTGATATATACCTCGCATTGATAAAATATTTTGCTTGGTAGTTGGTGCGTATGGGATTCCATTAGCGTCTAAATACTCAGAGACAGTTGCTTGCCTCAATGCAGTCCGAATCAATCTAGTATCAGCACTTTGCCGCCACTGAGCAATTGGAGCAGTGCCAATCTCCTGATAAATTACAAATGGCGTACCTGTATTACGATCTACAACATATGCACCATAACTCATTAAAGTTTTAGCGATCTTACGGATCGCTGAGCTAGCAATTTTTGATAAATCAAAATTGCTAGGCAGCATCATTAATGCGCCTTCTGGAATAGTGCCTCTGTTAGCCTGATAGCTCGAGTCTGCCGAAGTTGCAGGATAAATATACCCAGGAGGTACAGGTGATAATGCTGAGTAGGTGAGCGACATAGCCAATGCATGATCATACTGATCTTTACCGTCATCAATCTCATTCACACGAATAATACCTGCACTGGTTGGCACAGCTGCAGCCCTCGCCCCTTTATAATAATGGGCGGGGTCACCGAAACCAGAATCATCAATCCTTGACCATGCATATAGCTTCGCACTCCATTTACCATCATTCAGCCTAGCGATCCAGAAGCTATGTATTATTCCTGTCGTAGTATCTAAAACGTCAATATGGCCATCAGAACCATTTGCTGAGCTAACATTATCGGGCCAGTGTGGTAAAACCAGATCCCTAACCATTTCTGAGTCCTGATCGTAAACTCCGTAAATAGTAACGGGGGCATCACTGGCTGATGCTGTAAAAAATGAGGTCGAAAAAGAACCTGAGGCAATTGCCGCTTCGTATGCATCTGGAGGAATCACATCACCACCTAAGGTATAGATATGTGGCCTAGAATTCCAAGGGCTTCTTGCAGAAAATGGCTTCAGATACGTGCCATAATTTGAATTATTTCCAGTTAATGGAGATGGAGATACCACTTTTTTATTTTTTTTATTACCGCAAAGTGATGAGTCGCTTATATATATTTCCTGGCCTGAACCATCAACACAGTGAAAGTCTGCTGAATAAGCAGACTCTGTCGAAAGCAGTAATAGAAAAACTACAATATAAATCCGCGGATTGGCACGCATCATAGTCCCTTTGTTATATGGCTGAATATTCAACTTAACTTATGAAAGGTTTATTACTGCGTTCTGTGTGAGATAAGTTCAGAAATATATTTGCCAAAATTTATCCATCGCTTTTCATAATAAAAAGTAGAAACATGTGCTGCTATCAATACAGCGGCAAGAAGCAAGGGCCTTTTTGCATATTTTTCGATTAAATCACCGCTTCCTAGCCATGTACTCGCCAGCAACGGATGCAACACATACAAAGCAAATGAGATTGTTGCGATGTAGCCCAAAACACGGTGGTTCAATAGCTTCTTCAAACCACTATCCAGATTAAATAATGTAGATCCAACTAGCAAAGCTGCAAGATATGGTCTTACATACTCCATCCATCCGATAGCTGGGTGGCAACTAATTAAAAACATAATAAGAATCAGCAGCAGATTAATTTTTGATAAAAACGTTTTTAAGTAATTACTGATGTCAGTATTAATAAATTGATTATTAAAAATCAGTGCCAATATTCCACCTACCAGAATTTCATCCACACGAAAGTGAGAAATCACAGAATGATGCATGCCATAAAAAACTCTTAGCAATGTAAATAGAACACAGAGAATAGGAATCATCAGTAACCCATTCCTCTTCAACAAGCCTGCTAGTAATGCAATCCCAAGATAAAAATGCATTTCTACACATAAACTCCACATATGATCTGTAGTAGAAATTAATGGCTTTGGAGGGTAATTTGCATATAAAAATATGTGAGCTAGCCACACGTCATAAGTTACTGGGTGTAACCACAAGACAAAGCCCATATATAGCCAAGCTAATGGCAAAATTCTGAAAAATCTACGTATAAGAAAATCAACAACATTTGGCCGATTAATCAAATGATGGGTCATCAAGAAGCCAGATAGACAGAAAAAAATGGCCATGCCTGCGATACCAGATGCTACATTCAAATGACCATTACTTGGCCCTAGTGGAAATAAATGGGCCAATAGAACAAGGATAATGGCGATACCCCTCCATCCATCTAATACGCCAAACCTCTTATTAATCATATTTATTATTTCTAGATATTACGACTTAGGAACAACTCATCAGAAAACATTAGTCTCGACGTGAACGCACCCACTCAACCTGTCTTTTCACCACAAACTTCACATACAAAGGTATTTTGCTGAGCACATAAAAGGGTATATAAATTAAATGGCTAATCGACAAAATATTTCGCCCATATTTGAGCCAAGCTAATATCACTGAAATCGCCATAGTTACTAGCAAACTCCAGACGTATAACCACGGATATAACTGATGATTAAATAGAGCAAGAACTGCGCCTAGTAGTGACATGGCGAATATTAGAATAATGAGCATTGCCAAAGGCGGCACGCACATATCTAAAGTCATAAAGAGCTGTTCTAGATTAGCCTTCACCAAACTTTCTCGCAATAATGCAGGGCCTTCCTTAACAATCATACCCAAGTGACCGTGCTCCCAGCGTGTACGTTGAGATTTAACGCCTTCCGCATTTATTGGGAAAGTACTAGTGACCAACGCATCGGGACAGAAATGGGGCGCTTTAGATAATCTTGCAAAATCAATACCCAACTTCATGTCTTCGACGATGTGCCCGCTGGATAAGTCAGCCTCTTTCAATAACAGCCAAGGGAAAGCCATACCCGTACCCATCAGCTGGCATGGCAAATTCAGCCTCAGAAAACCTAATGGCCTTACCCAGTTTTTTACCACCCAGGCAAACTCTGCCACCTTTGTTTTCAAACCATCATTTCCAGGAGAGTTCATCAAATACAAAGCCTGTATGGGCCTTCCTAGGCTTATACACTCAAATGCTAACCGATTTAATGCATCATCATGAACGATACAATCAGCATCCACAATAATAACGATATCAGGAGGATCAGCCTCCAGATATCGCACACCGAAATCTAAGGCATAGCCTTTTCCACGCTGATTCTCACTTGTGCGCTGAATAACCTCCACACCGTTCGCTTTTGCGATTTCTGCAGTATCGTCATCACAGTTATCAGCAACGACCAACAATCGATCTCCTGTATTGAGTTGTGCCTTTATTGACGTAATTGTCGCAATTATTCCATTCGACTCATTGTGTGCAGGTACCAAAACTGCGATTGAACTGCGATTGGTTGTTATTTGGCGACTGCTCAACGGGAATAAAGAGAATAAGATTTGTACAAAAAACAACAAAACGGGAATGGCCAGAATGATGATGATCAAAGAAAAAAGACACTGGATTAGATACATAAATATGCCATCACTTATTTGAGTCATGAGTTGGCAAGGCTTTAAAATACTTTGCCAACTTTCCAGCCTCGACATCTACGGAATGTCGCTCTAAAACGCGCTTATATCCAGCCTCGCCCATTGCAGCAAGTCTCTCTTTTGAGGTGTTCAAGAAATCCTCCAACACCGTGACCAATCCATCCACATCGCCAGCGGGGAATAACCATCCTGTATCATCAGCAATCACTAGCTCAGGTATTCCCGCTACATAGGTAGTTAATACAGGACGTTTTAAAGCCATTGCTTCCATGATCACAACCGGCAAGCCCTCAGCAAAACTCGGCAATATAAGTGCTCGAGCTGCAAGAATTTCATCACGAACTTGATTGCTACTAATCCAGCCTGTAATTCTTACCTTGGATTGCAAATCGTATTTGGCAATCAGCGCTTCAATTTCTTTACGCATCTCTCCATCGCCCGCTAATACCAATTCAAAATCTATTCCTTTATCTGCAATCAACCTACATGCATCAATCAATAAAAGTTGCCCCTTTTGCTCGCAAAGGCGTCCGACACAAACCAGACGAGGGGCTTCTGGAATAAGGGGGGCAGATACATTATAAAAAGCCTCTTCTAAACCACAATGCACTACTTTCACTTTGTACCAATCCTTATAATCCGCCCATCGATATAATTGGCTACGACAGTAAGAAGTAATTGCCACCACAAATACAGAACGTTTAATTTTCTCGCCAAGTTTCAAAAATTCAGGTTTATCGAACTCTTCTGGGCCGTGCACGGTAAAACTATACGGAGGACCACCAAGCTCATGTGCCAACATGATGACTTCAGTTGAGTTACTGCCAAAATGCACATGCACATGCTTGGCATTAAAATCCTGCAACCAAGGCAAAAGTTTACAAGCCTCTGCAAAATAAATAAGGTGAAATGGCCATGCACGATCTGCATGTAAACCCATTTTGATAGCCAGTTTAAGCGTTGATATAAATTTAAACGGATGTTGAAAAAACGTTCTTATCACAGGGACTATTAAACCTAACAATCCTGATTGCAATACGTACTTTGTACGCTCGCGCTCTAGCTTGTCTTCCGGATCTACCACCTCGGTATCCCAACCGCGCAGAGATATTCTTAAAATATTAAACCCCTGCTTTTCTAAGGCCAATATTTCTCTTCGAATAAAACTATGACTTACCTTGGGATACTGGTTAATAAAATAAGCGATTGGATACTGGCTCACTGCACTAGCCTTTCTGAGAACTTTTGAAATTTGAATGCCGCCAAGTGCAGCTAATTAAATACTCTCGGACTTGGCATGAATGATACGAGCAGGTGCCCCTACTGCTGTTGCTCCATCAGGTACATCACATAAGACCACAGACATTGCACCAATTTTGCAATTATTGCCTATCGTGATACCACCCAGTATCTGCGCATAAGCCCCGAAATCAACATTATTGCCAATGACTGGTGCCGCACCATTTTCAACACGGTTACCAATTGTCACACCCTGCCTCAATGTGCAGTTTGCTCCAATAACAGATTCTGGATGTATGAAAATATTGCCAAAATGCCAGATGCGAAGACCGGGCCCAATTTTGCATGACTTTGGTAAACTGATACCAGTGATAGTCTCTACTATTCTGAACAATAACCAATATATTTTGGTATAGCAGCGTTGGCGCAAGCCCGGCTGCAATTCACCAGTACGACGGCCAAAGCGATAGACCCAGATAGCCCAGATAGATTGCTCGTGAGAAAAAGGTTTTGAAGAAGAGTAACGGGCTAAATCAGCTTCCCAGTCCATATCCTGAATCATCGTGCCAACCCACGCGTTGAAAATCTATTCTTTTTCTCAGGTGCCGCAGAGTCTGAAACGCCTGAGTCATCGTTAGTAGGAGCAATTTTATTTCGTTCTGATATAACTAAAGCGCAGCTAGCACCCATAAAAAACCAGAAGTACCAATTGAAAGAAAGATAAACCAATATATTGTCTGAGTATGCTTCCATCATATAGCCAGCAATAATCAGAAGTGTAATCACTGTCCCAACGCGATCAGACTTCAATCCATCTTTAAGAGTAAATATCATTTTGAAGTACATCCAAACCGCAGTCAGAATACCAACTATGCCAGTTTCGAAAAACCATTGAATAAAAATACTATGCGCCCCAAAGCTTATACCGCCAGGGAAAAAATCAGTACATCGGTACTTAAATGATTCCAATCCATAACCGAACACATATCGCACAGGCTCCATCCAATCAAGTGCTGATTGCCAGAGCAGTTTGCGCCAAGCAAATGAATTTAGTTTGGCGTATTGCACATATTCATTTCCGGCGCCCAAATCCAATACGCGATCCCTGACACTGGGAATCAATAGCGCAAAAAAACCACTTAACATTAAATAAACCAGATATCTACGCTCAAAAATTAGGCCATAGATCGCGAATGTGAATAGACAGGCTCCCCAAGCACTGCGTGTTTGGGTAAGTAATAGAAGACCCATTAAAACTAACATATAAAAGAAAAAACCAATTTTAATAAATTGGCTCAATTCCATCGCAGTGCTTTTTATCTTGTAAAACAGAAGTGATATCACTAGCACTAAGTAAAAAGCAAAAATATTCGCATGCCCAAATGTGCTTTTTAATCGATTATCGCCATTACCCATATGGCCAAAATGCAGGCCGATATCAACAAAGGCATAAAGTACAGGTAATATCGAAGAAAGCAAAATCAGATTAATAAAGTATTTGTAATCAGATTTATCTTTTACCAAATAAAAAGCAATCACAAAAACGGAAAAATAGGTCAAGAGCGCATTCAATGTTTTAAGCGCGCCCCCAATATCAGGCGTGTAACTAATTGAAAGAATAGCAATAAACAACAATGGCAGCCATATAGAAGCCATTAGCTTAGTAAACCCGCTGGGGCGCTCTAATACAAACATCAGTGCAATTACAATTACCAGCAGATTGATTAGCCCGCCTATACCAAATGAACCAAATGAAGCAGTTGCAAATATGATGTCGGCTGCCGACCTGAAGAAAAGAATCAAAATGAACAATTTAGTCTTATCTAAGGCAAGAAATACCCCTAGAGCCAACAATGCAGGCAAACCAGCTAAAAGTAGAATCTTTTCTCCGGCAAGCGAGGAATATACAACGGCGAATAATCCAGCTATGAACGAAACTCCGATCAAGCCTAAGCCGTACAACATTAATTTTAAATTCATAAGGGTCTGGAATACTTGGATTCAATTATTAAAAGCTACCATTTGATTCTACGCTGTATCTGCCCTGACTAATCATTACTCACGTGCAAAAATCGAGCCAGGCATTTAAATTGCTTTGTATGCATACATAGTACTTTTCCAGATAAATTAAATAGTTAACCATTTAATTACAGATAGTATAAATATATTATTGCTTTAGTTTTATGGCTTTTACCTAAATTTAATTTGTTTTTAGCCATAAATTGATTTAAGGATTCATTTCAAATATGTATCTGTTTCATGAAGATAGACTCTTTATCTACACCACCTAAATATTGCCGGAGTTTCTGAAAAAAATGCCTGATCGCGGAGAAATACTCACAATTGCAAAACAAGTGATTACATCTGAAATTTCAAGCTTGTTAAGTATGTCAGAAAGGCTGGATAACGAATTTCTTAAAGCAATTGCTATTGTCCAGAATAATGAAGGCCGAGTTGTTATGATCGGAATGGGTAAATCAGGAATAATTGGCAGAAAAATAGCTGCGACGCTTGCCTCAACAGGCACCCCTGCATTTTTTGTTCATCCTGGAGAAGCGTTTCACGGTGATTTGGGAATGATAGAACCTAAAGATGTAGCCCTCTTAATTTCAAATAGTGGAGAAACTGAAGAGATCATTAGAATCATTCCATTTCTACACTGGCAAAAAAATAAAATTATCGCAATGACGGGCAATCTAAATTCATCATTGGCTAAACATGCTGATGCAGTTTTGGATATATCCGTAGATCGTGAAGCTTGTAACAATAATCTTGCCCCAACAAACTCAACCACTGCGGCCTTAGTCATGGGGGATGCTTTTGCCATTAGCTTGTCTACACTTAAAGATTTTCAACCAGAAGACTTTGCTAGGTTTCATCCTGGCGGAAGCTTAGGCAAAAAACTACTAACCCGCGTTCATGAAGTCATGCAAACAAAAAATCTGCCATTTTGTGAACCTGAATCAAACTTCCGTGAGGTGGTATCAACCATGAATACTGGCAGGTTAGGATTAGCCCTGGTAATAGATGAAGATCAATTACAAGGAATCATTACAGATGGCGATTTACGTAGAGCACTTAATGCACATCAAAACCCAACAACACTTCAAGCATATGAGTTCATGACAAAATCACCCAAAACAATTGATCAAAATGAAATGTTTGCGACCGCCGAAGCACAAATGCTGGCATCCAGAATCAATTCAATGGTAGTACTTGGGGAAGAGAGAAAAGTAGTCGGTATTTTACAAATTTACAATAGCTAGCTTGCAGACTTTGTAAGCGACAAGAGCTAATTGAAGGCTATCAGAGCGATAATTACTGAGCTTCCCTGATATTTATAAGGCCCGCATTGGGGATGGCATCAAATTGGATAATCCCATTTTTAACGGGCGATACTTTTAAAATATCGCCTTGCGTAACAAGTGCTGTGCTCCAGCTAGCTGGAACGTTGGTCATAAGGGTAAGAGGGTAATCATACAAATTAGCATCTACATGGGCAGCTAATTCCAGCCGAATCAAGTTTTGATCCACACTGAGTTTGCGTACTTCAGCATTATCTCGTTCGGTTTGGTATTGGTGCTCTGATATATGATCCGTAATCCATAGATTCCCTTTGTCGCTTCGCGCTTTAAGGCCATCAAGAAGCGGGAGAAATATATCCTGCTTTAGCGCCCACATATCCTGATAAGTAACATTGGGGCCTATACGCTCAACACCATGAATGATTAAGTATTCCATGCCTTTTTGGGCGATCGCTTTGTCTGCAAGGGCAAGCATATCTTCAGTTGTTTTAAAGAAATAGACAGCACCATGCTTATCAAATGTTGGACGATTTATTAGGTGATGCTCTTGCAACAACGCATCCAATTGGTCTTGACTAATGTGCCAGTTACCTGTGCCTCCAGGTTGTCCATAAGAAACCAACCGGTTTTCTTTTCCTGGGCTTATCTGTCTGATAATTCGAGCGCACTCACCTATTTCCCATTCAGCATTCTGCATATCTTTAACGCCAGTATGCGTCATGGTATGGTCTCCATACACCATGCCCTGCCGCCAGAGCTTATTTTCCCACTCATCAGAAAACTTTTGATATTCCCCTTTGCCAGGATTAATATAAAACGTAGCAATCATGCCGCGTTTTAGCAATTCAGGGGCAACCACTTGCCAATGGCTTGGCCAACTATCATCGAACATTAATAAAAATGCTGCGGACTTATTATCTTTCCAATATGCGACATGCGTATCTCCTATTAAAAAGTTATCGTCAGCAAGTGCGTCTATTATTGGGCTTGCTAAGCTAATGACTAAGAAAATTCGGAGAAAGATATTTCGCATATTTTTGTCCTAGTATCTAAATATATTTAATACTCTGCATAAATTACGACTCAGTGACTTTATTAAGCTGATTATTGGAAGTAAATTTACTTTGAATATGTGAATTTAATCTATATAAAAAATTTTGAAGCTTGCTTTCCAAGAACCGATTTATTAGGTAAGAAAAAAATGTAATAGTTATCACTACAGTCCAAAAAAGAACATGCAAGTTAATATATGGATAAGCTAGATTAAATATCATATATCCAATATTTTGATGAATAAGATATAAAGGATAGGTTATCGCACCAATTGTTACCCAACTGTGGCTGGCTATAGAGCCAGTTTTTCTAAGCGATACCATAAGCATAATGATATAAAAAACTGTTAGCACAGCTGAAATAACTAAAAAATCGAATTCCGTTTTATACGTTATCTGTAATAAATGGCTTAACTTATAACTTTGAAATAGGGCTAGGACCCATGAAGAAATAAGCAAAATTATTTTGCTTTCGGATATGCCGTCTCTATAAATTAAATAAAAAGTCGATCCAGCGATAAAGTATGTGGCGTAATCAGATATCAACAGATTATGAATTTTACCAAAAGAAAAAAATTGAAGGATTACAGTCAATATGAACCAGCATGTTATATAAAGCTGAATATGTCTGAGCTTCTTTAAGGCTAAAATCAAAGCTATTAATACATAAAACTTAATTTCCACAAGTAAAGACCAGTACACACCATCAATGTATGGCACATGAGAAAAGCCACTTATCATTGTCATATTCGCTAAATATTGCATAAATGTCGCATGATAGCGTGGTGCTCCAATAGCAACTGTAATTATGAAAGTAAGTGTGCAACATATCCAAAATGCAGGGTAAAGTCTGATAACTCTGGAAATTAAAAACTTACTCAGATTCTCACTTTTCGCACTAAGCAGAATCACAAAACCGCTAATCATGAAGAAAAGCTCTACCCCAAGAAAGCCATATTTTGAGAATGCCGTTATATAGCCATAAGACATAACTGTCATATTACCTTCAGAAAATCCTCTGAAGCTATAGTGAAAAATCATCACCGCCATAGCAGCAATAAATCTTAAAATGTCAATTTCGTTGACTCTATTTGTCACATTAATCTCTCTGTATACTTTTTCAGTTTCCCCATAAATTTTATTTAGATACTGTTACTGAACCATCCGATCCATCACACTAGAGAAGCCTTTTGCAGAGTCCAAAACTGCAGCATTTCCTTGCGCTTTTAATATTGCATCTGATAGCTCTCGAAACGCCCCACTTCCACCAGGTAAAGAGAGCGTTTTATAAGCCTGTTGCTTTACGTAATCCGCAGCGTCTGCAACCGCATAGGCTAAGCCGCAGACTTCGAAAGCTGGCAAATCAATACTATCGTCACCAATACAAGCAGTTTGCTCTGGACTTACATTCACCTCAGCCATGATTGCCTTGCAGGCTGCGGCTTTGTCTTTAACGCCAAAACTCGACAGGGTAACCCCTAAATCCGATACACGCTTGCGGAGAGTAGGGGAATCTCGCCCTGATAGTATGGCTACACGAACTCCACATTCTTCTAACATTTTGATACCTAAGCCATCTCGCACATGGAAACGCTTGAGGCATTCGCCTGTTGCGTCATAGTAGATGCCGCCATCGGTAAGCACACCATCTACATCGGTAATGACCAGTTTAATATTTGCTAATAATTCAGTTTCTGTAAGTGCTGGAGGGATATTGATACCACCTAAAATTGCACGTACCAACTCAAGATCGGCTGGCGTATCCACACCTGGGCCCGTAGGCTCAACCTCTATTACTTTAATGGCAATATCAGCGTTTAATAGCCTTAGCTGCTCCAGCGATTCTGATATTTCAATCATTGGCCTTGGTAGTTCTGAATATTTTTCTAACACCTCGCGTGCGTAGGCATATACACCAATGTGCTTAAAGTATTTGGCTGCACTGCTTTCGCGTGGATATGGGATAGGTGAACGGCTGAAGTATATGGCTTGTTGCTTACTATCAAGAATTACCTTAACGCAATTAGGATTGGTTGCCTCATGAATATCGATCTTATGGCAAAGCGTGCTTACCTGTGTGCTTTTATCTTTCATGGCCTCAACTAATGCTGAAAGATCTTCAGGCCTTACCAATGGCTCATCACCCTGCAAATTCAAATAAATATCAGCAGGGAATTGATGCATCACTTCTACAAGGCGATCCGTTCCCGATTGATGATCTGGAGACGTCATTAGCGCTTTGCCTCCAAAGGCTTTAACAACATCTGCCACACGTTGATCATCAGTAGCCACAACGACTGCATCCACACCTTTTACTTCAAGCGCACGCTCTACTACATGTTGAATCATGGGTTTACCAACGATATCAAGCAGAGGTTTCCCTGGCAGCCTAGTGGATGCATAGCGTGCTGGAATCACTATTACAACACGAGCCATTGTCATATCCCTATGCAATTTCAAGTGGTGAGAATGATTTAACTAAATCATCAATGGCTTTTATCTGGGTTAGAAATGGCTCTAGTTGATCAAGTGGTAAGGCACTTGGGCCATCACATTTAGCTTCTTTAGGATTAGGGTGAGACTCAAGGAACAACCCAGCCAGACCAACAGCCATACCTGCCCGAGCAAGATCTACAACTTGCTCACGCCTACCTCCAGATGCAGCACCAAGTGCTTCTCGCTGCTGCAAAGCATGCGTAACATCAAAAATAATTGGGACGCCTTTACATACCTTCTTCATTACACCGAAGCCAAGCATGTCTACGACGAGATTGTCATAGCCAAAGGATGACCCACGTTCGCAAAGGATCGCGCGGTCATTACCAGCTTCTTTGAATTTATCAACAATATTAAGCATTTGATGTGGGCTTAAAAACTGTGGTTTTTTCACATTTACAGGTTTACCTGTTTTTGCCAAGGCCACAACCAAATCAGTCTGTCTAGCTAAAAATGCCGGCAGTTGCAAAATATCAATCACTTCAGCAACTGGGGCAGCCTGCCATGGTTCATGAACATCAGTAATTAATGGCACGCCAAAAGCTGCTTTTACTTTTTCAAATAAACGGAGCCCCTCTTCAAGACCAGGGCCGCGATGAGAATGAATAGATGAGCGGTTTGCTTTATCAAATGAGGCCTTAAAAACAAAGGGTATTTTGAGTTTTGTAGTCACTTTTACATACTCTTCACATGCGCGAAGCGTACTGTCTAAATCCTCAAGCACATTAATACCACCAAAAAGTACAAAGCTTTTTTGGTTGTCTAGATCGATGCCTTTATAGATATTCATCTTATTCCTTAATAATTTAGTTAAACAATATTGACAAGCTTCGAATGGATTACAAAGATAAGTTATGTATCTTATTGATGCATGAGACAAGATTATCGTGTGATAACAATTTCCAAGACCCTCTGAAAAAGAACTTATTCTCAATGAAATTAATGTATAGCTTAATATTGCTTTCCATTTCATCATCCATCCTAGAAACTGCTTTTAGTATTTTTTCTTTGGTTTCTGATTTATCTGAGATGTAATAACAAATTTCTGGTTTAGAGTAGATTGATTCGCCAAATACTATTGTTGGCTTAAGTAATTTAATTGCTTGCAAACCCACTGAAGAATTCACAACCATAATGAATGTAGACTTACTTACGATATCGTCTATAGGAAAATTTTTTATCCAAATAATATCTGGAAATTTTTGCCTAATATCATCATATGAATACCTAAATATATCTTCAGGATGCTCTTTAACAACGATTGGATAGTCACTACCTAAAGCCTCACGAATAGCGGTATAGCAATGAATAATAAAATCTTTGGGGTTATCAAACAGGGGGGAGTTCAGGAGTATCTGAGTATCGTCATGCACCTGTAGCGGTATAAAAGCAAATTGTTGTGGTAGTTCTATTTGATCAAAGGGTATACGTTTTCTGCGTTCATTCAGAAATTTTCCCCATAACAATGAAGATCCTCTTAACTCCGGGTAAGTCTTATAAAAATTAGGATTTAATATCCGCCTAAGTGAGTTTGGCACTAACTCACTCTTAGTAAGAGGGGTACTGCGGATCAATTCCACCTTCAAATCATTACTTACCGCACTAGCTGCTGTATTTTGAATCTCTTTGATCTCATCAAAATCAAGCTTGGCAACCGACGCTGCAGAATTTACGCCCTCAGTATCTGCTTGCAGTGTGCCTGGAAAATATCCGTTTTCCATATAAATACATTTGATGTTTCTTTTTCTGGCAATTTCACTAATAGTGCGCGCGACAAAATCTTGCCCATTCCACATCACAATTAAATTAATTTCTTTTTCTTCTATTAAGCGAATCACGTATGCAGTAATTTTAAGCAACCGAATACGCCAATCTTTTAAATCTCCACCAAATTTATTTTTAATGAAGCTGCACATTTCCAATATCTCCGTATCGGAATAAATGTGGTCATCTATAACTTGATTTTCAATTTCATCTAGGGATTTTGGATAAATATGCTGACTATTCTTCTTTAGAAATGCATGGTCAGTAGGGAGAAAAGAAACCAAATATGGTTTGTATGCATAATTCTGCTCAAGAGCTCTCGATATGTTTAAAAAGAAAGGGGAGAAAACTTCAGTAATTACAAAATACAGTACATTGGTCCGCATGATCGACTAACGTTTCATAATATTAATAAAGTAAGGCTTGGCCAGATAAAACATAGCAATCAAATATACGCTGCCGCCTATTAAAGTTTGCAGTGTCAAATCAATGAACATAACCTTTGATAGCAAAAAGTATTCCTTAATCAGGCTTACAAAAGCTGCGGCCAGTAATGCCCATAATACAGACGGAAAAATACTTTTATACGTAGCAAGATATGCAAGCCCGAGTGACTTTTGTGCAAGGTAAATAGTTGGAATAGTTACAAAGACGCATGCAATTAAATAACCAATTGCCACTCCGACAACTCCCCAACTGCTACCCAAAATAAATGCGAGGACATATATAACGGTGCTGAAAATACCAAATTTTAGTAGTAAAGAAGTTTTACCCTGTGCCATAAAAACTGGACCCGTAGCTCCGCCGATAGCTTGCATAAAACCTACAGGAGCAAGAATACCTAGCAAAGTTGCAACTAAAGTCCATCGGCTTCCAAGTGAAAAGTCTATGAACTCATAACGCATAATAAATAAGCCCGTCATAATTGGCGCAGTTAAGAATGAAATTGTTTTTATTGAATTCAGGTAAAGTTTTGCCATCTCTGGAATATCATGTTGCAGTCTGCTCATCACTGGGAAGAGCGCTCGTGCCGAGACCCAAGTGATATTCTGCACGGGAATCATCATTATTTTTGATGCCATGGAATACAAACCCAGAAGGGTAGAGCCCAATATGCGACCAATAACCATACTGTCAGCATTTCTGAAAAAATAACTGACTAGCTGGTAGCCAGCCATATTGCTACTGAATCTGAACAGTTCTTTAAGGCTAGAAAAATCAACAGATCGAGTTGGCCGCCAATCTGACGAAATCCACAAAAGTACAGTACTTAGGGTTGTAGTTACAATGGTTTGAATCACGAGACTATAAACACCCATTCCATTGATAGCAGCAATGATTGCTGAAGCTAAGGAAATAACTGTACAGCTAATATCAATCATTGCTATGCGTCTGAATCTTGATTTTCGCTCATGTAATGCCTGATGCACTGCCGAGGTGCTTGATATCGGATATGTCATAGAAAGAAAACATAAAACACCCATCAACTCAGGCGTTCTGAAAGCTTTAGCTATCAATGGAGATGTAGCCAATAGAACAAGGCCAATTGCTAGCCCCATACAGACATTCAACCAAAACACTGCATTTGTTATCTCATGGCTGAGCTCATGTTTTTGAATGACTGCGGCAGCAGTTCCCATATCACGCAAAAGTATTGCCAGATTCGTCGCAACCCCAGCCATCGCCATCAAACCATAATCTGATGGTGGAAGTATGCGTGCCAGAATGAACATATTGCCTAATTGGGAAATAATCCTTGCGGATTGTCCAACCGCTACCCATTTGGCATTGGATGCTGCATTCATTTGCAAAATATCAGTACCTTCTCATTACAGATTTATTAGGGTGTTGTGATCTAATGAGCTACAAGCAATGCTTCAGTCGGTTTATTAAGTGCGCTGGTCAAATCTAAAATAAATTTTTCTTGTTTTTGGTAGGCTTCCGTGAGGCTACTTTGATCATTTAGCGAGGTGGAGACTCTTACAAGAACGCCATCCAAAACTTTCCCGTGCAAACCATCCTTGAATATTTTGAGCCTTGCCTGGATACCATTACTTGGATATTCATCGCCAATTCTTATCCAATAGCTTATGGCTTCATAGCGACTATCGTTCTGCATAAGCAACTGGTGTGCCATCACTGGCTTTTTTGAACTCGGCAGATTGAGCACTTTATCGTTATGGCTAATCAGCTGGAAACCCTGTGCGACATAGCAGACCTCTGGTCTATGAATTTTTACATCCTGTCTCTGTTCGCGGGCATATGCTATTGCCAGCATGATGCGGCCGCCTTCTTGGTTAACGTAGGTTCGCATTAAGACTTGATCATATAGAAGATTAACCGAGTAATTTTTATCGGTTGTCAGACTGACTTGTATAAATGGATCAGGGATAGCTTTCCAACCACCAAACTCGCTGGGAATAGTTTGATCAAACTCTGGTGCCGAATCGTTAGATTGGAGTTTTGGAGTTAGTAATAATGCGGTAGTAAACGCAAGTATAAATAATCCGAGGATTATGCAGCTTCTGATAAGCGATATTCTTGGGAACCCGTTAAAGATTGTTTCCATTAAACAGGTTTCTTAGATTTTAATTGGGAATGCCGAATAGATATTGAAGAGATCATTCTTAACAATGAATCTGTTCCGATAATTAACAGCAACGCTGTCATGAACAGTACAACGCCGGAAAACTCATGAACAAAACCTTGGCCTGCTGCATCTCCAAAATAATATGTAATTAAAGACAATATGATCACGCGAGTGATGTTGGATGCAAATGAAATAGGCACGATCAGGATAGCCAAGACAATATTGCGCAGAGGTGACTCATGTCGGGTAACATTTAGATAAAGTAGCCCTAGTGCTTCAAGCGTAAAAAGTGAGTTTAATCCAGCACACGCATCTGCTACCAGCAATTGATATTGACCAACAAAAAGAATGACGCCTGATCTCGCTACCGGATAATTAAAGGAATAAAGAATGTGTTCCACAGAATAAGACACCGCTATTTTCATAGGCTGGGTTACCACATCGACCCACGAAGCTGGCAATGGAATAATGAACATCATGAAAAAGAAAGCAAACCATAAATACTGAACAATTTTTCTTCCAAGCAGTATAAGTATTAGACTGATAAGTACGAGTATTAATGACCCTATATCAAACATGAGGATATTTTGCGACCTACCGAGAATATAGAGTATCAAACCCAAAAACAGCATAATCCAGCCAGAAAATCCCGAAGGCTTATATTCAATATCCTGGTCTTTGATCTGCTTTATCTTGAAATAGAAAAACCATAAAGTAATTAAAAGTACTATGGGGCCATGAGCTTGGCGATCAGTATTCCATACATTTTTGAATATATTGATGAAACTGGGCACATACATCAAAGATAGCCCGGCAGCGAGAATTAGCCATGGGATGATCGTTTTTTGATGAATAAACTCCATCATGTTCTTAAATGAAGCCGTTTTCATCGGTATTTGAGATTTAATAAACTAGGATTTAGGTAAAACTTTAGTAGTAAAACAACGTTGTTAATATTCACTCAGAAATCATTTATCACGGCACCAACTATTTGAGCACCTACCCCATTTAGCTGCTCTTTCAAGTTCTGTATATCTTTGTGACTGGTTTCATTAAGCCGAGATATAACTAGTGCCCCACCACATAAGCCTGCAACAGACTGTGCATCAAAGGTTTGAGAAGCTGGTGCAGTGTCAATAATAACCACATCGTATTGATGTGTTAAATCATTCATCAGTTCAACAAAACTCAACTTGCTCAATAATTCTTGCGGGTTTGGTGGAACCGTTCCTGCTCCGAGTATGGAAAGATCCATAAATGAATCAACTTTAGTAATAATTTCAACCCCTGCTCTGCCTATCAGTATGTCAGATAAGCCTCTTGTCTCAGTTAGATTGAAGTTCTTATGTTGAACAGGATTTCTAAGATTGGCATCTACTAGCAATGTTTGCTCGCCGAGCTGAGAAAACACGATTGCCAAATTTGATGCAAGGTAACTACAGCCCTCTCCTGAGTTGGCTGCAACTAATGCCAATGCTTTGTTGCCTTCATTAAACCAGCGCAGTATTAACTGGCTACGCAGTGCTCTTAATGCCTCTACCTGCGCTGAGAACGGCTCATATGCTGAAACCAAGTCTTTGCGGAAATTACCTTGATTAGGCTGCAAATAAGGGTAGTCAAATTGAACTGACAAGGCTTGCTGTACATCAGCATCTGTAATGAAGCCGAGTTTTATTGCTGCATCCCCAAACCGGATACTCTCCAGTTTTTGGAGCCTAAGTACTTTCTCAGCTTGGTCAGGATTTAACTTTCCTAAGTCGAGTAATAGCTTGCCAATGCTGGGCTCTAATTTAGCATCATGACTGATTGGTTGAGAACCAGGATTTATAGGGCTATTCTGCATGTTAATCCTTAAGTAGCCGATTAAAAGTACCAGCCACACCTATTACAGGCTTTGATTTTTTATTCCCATATTTCGGACTGATCACTGCAAGAACTTTGGTGTCCAGTATATTCATAATATCTTCACTAGATCGAATTCTACGATCTAATATTTCCGCCATTAAAGAACAACCTACTCCCACCATACCACCAACAAATATTGATAAAAGAATATTCAGTAAAATTTTGGGCCCTGCAGGAGAAATCGGCGGTTTGGCCAAATTTAGAATAGCTATATCGCTCTGATTGGATTGAGCATCAATGTTAGTTTCGCTAAAGCGCTGAGTAACAACACCGAGATCACGTCCTGCAGTATCCACATCTTGTTTAAGCAAAGCAAGTTGGTCTCTTAAGTGGTTTAACTGAAGTACCTTTAATTTTTGGCTCGCGACTTCGGTTCTAAGCTCTGCTTCACGTTGCCGGTTAATACTTGCTGTCCCGCCAACACTTAGCGCCGTCCTTCTGGTTTCATTCTGTATCTGCGCATTAATTTTATTTAGCTCAGCCAAGCCTGACTGATAATCAGGATGATTCTTACCAACGCGCTGAGCAATGTCCGCGAGCTTGGCCTCGGAACGCGATGCATCTACTTTTAAACTCTGTATGACTGGGTTCAATGCTACATCAGGTGAGTTCTCAGCACTTCCAAGCGTATTTTGCTGACGTGAATTAGATTCTATCGCTTGTGATTGAACAGAAACCAGTTGAGTAGTCAGCTCATTCAAGCGATTTGTCTCAACGTCTAACTGGCCGTCTGCATTTGTAATTGCATTTTCTTGTTGAAATTTAGAAACTTTGGCTTGCGCCTCTTCTAATCGATCTCTGAATATTTTTGTTTGCTGTCCAAAGTAAATTGCACCCTTTTGTGCAGGTTCTACTCTCAATTGAATACTAGTTTGTTGGTAAGCCTCAGCAAATGCATTAGCTACAGCAGCTACAAAGTTAGGCTCCTGTCCTTTGAAGGTTATTTCTAAAACACTACTCTCTTTGGAAGGAGTAACCGCGAGTTTTTTTAACAACAATGCAGCTAACCAGTCATGTATATCTCCACGACCTGCAGTGGCATTATAAAAATTTTGTTTAGCATCTTCACTTTCGGCAAGCTTAAGCATATCAACCACTTTAAGTGCCACATTTTCACTTTGTACAATGTCTACTTGGGTTGCCAGGTATCCAGGCATTAGCTGCCCAGGCACAACAACTCCAGTAACCGGATCTGTACCTTTATAATTAAGCACAAGTGTAGCTGTCGCTGTGTAAGTTTTAGGCAATAAAAAACTCACAACAGTAGCCGTCAAAACGGTAACAAATATGGCAATAATAAAAATCTTAATACGAACTTTTAATATAATTAAAAATTGAGAGAAATTCATAAGTCTTCCTTTATTAATACTTAATTAGAAAAGACTTTCGCGAACGTAAAGTACGTCATCCGCTTGAATCGGTTGAGTTATGCTAGGTGTTGACTCAACAACTTCCCCTGCTGAATTTCTGCGGTATAATTTAATACTTCTTTGCGTTCCTCGCGTTGTCGGGCCACCGCCTTCTGCCAATGCTTGAATCACGGTCATGCTTCTCTCAACCCGATAAGACCCTGGGCGTTGCACTTCTCCATAAATATAAAATACTGGGGGACGATGAACATATATCTCGTCTCCTGCTATCACCTGAATATTGTCATCCTGTTTGTCATCAAGAAATATAGATGCAATATCAATCACTTTTCTAAATGGTTTATTTTCACGAGTGCCAATGACTACTGCGGTATCTGAACCTGTGGGAGATGCACCACCTGCCAGCGCCAGTGCATCAGAAATTCTCATTTTAGGGGTATCTAAGGCATAACGGCCTGGGCGACTTACTTGTCCAAGTATTGATATCTGGTTTCCTGGTGTAACCAAGACAATATTGACTTGAGGCTGCTGAAAAAATCCCCCATCCTTCAAAGCACGAGCAATTTTCCGTTCAGCATCCGCAATCGTTAAGCCGCCTATATTAACTAGCCCTATCAGGGGGTAAGTTATATTGCCGCTCTCTGGCATTCGAGTATCCAAGGTTAAATCAGGATTCTGGAATACAGTAATATGAATCGAGTCGCCAGCGCCCAATACAAAATCATTTTTATCCTCTGCAAATGATATACATGCATGAATCAAAAAATAAATCATTAATAGAAATTTAAATCTGAACACGGGCATAGTTAATTTCCTTATTTTAAAACTAGCTAATTTCTCGAACTATCTATTTTAATCCGGCAACACCCTTACTGATATCGAGCTTGCTATCAGAGGCAGACTTAGGATCAAACTCACCGAAATACTGAATATTGGATTGTTCACGCAATTTTTTTAAATTATCGATTGCAGCTGGTTTAGCTTTTGTGTTGAATAAAAAAGTCTTAATTAGAGCTGCTGAGTCACTATATGCTACTGGAGCCTGCTTAGTATTGATGACAAAAATGACATGTTTTATATCATTCAAATCCAGAATTGTTACATCCCCAGCATTCAACTTAGCAAGCTTGGTCAACATATCTAGCGGCACCTGCTCGGCGGGCCTTACGTAACTCTCGATAGAAAAATTAGCATGGTGGGATTTAAGCCAATCTTCTAGATCCTGTTTGGATTTCTGTTTGATAAAATCATCCGTCAGAATAGAATTGATATCATCACTTCTTTGTACACCTATGTCTTGCAAGGTATATATTTTGCGATCAGAGAATAAAGCTGGATGTTCTTGATAATACGTTTTTGTATCTTCATCGGATATTTTGACTGATTCCAGAGTGACTTTCTTAATGTATGCACTCGCTATAATTTGACGCTTTGCTGCTTCAATTTGCATTTGCACATCAGGGGTTCGGTCAATATTGTCTTTGCCTGCCTGCTCAACGGCAAGTTGTTCATCAATCAGCTTATCCAATATTTGTTTACGGGCCGCAGAAAGATTATCAGCCGTTATCCCAGGGCTATTTTTAAGAAATTGGTTCACTTGGTGAATTGATATTTCTGCGCCATTAACTCGGGCTGCCACCTGAGTGGACGTTTGGTTATTTTCGCTTTTACTGCATCCCAGCAATAAAGCACAACTCAACATTGTTAATAGTGAAACTGTAGTGGAAACATTACGTTTAAGCATAATTTATTCTGTAAATTCCTATATTTTGAATTATGTAATACTGGAGCAATTAATTCCCAGAGCATTCTTGGTTACGGCATATTGTGACTTGCAAAATACACTAAAAGTCTAACTGAGCACTTATTGATGCACTATCACTTACGTAGTCAAAACTATTATTAGTAGAATTTCTATTCTCATGTCCTATCTGAATGATGGTCTTTATTGAGTCCCGAGGAGTCCATGTTGCACTCACACCATAACTTGAAGACTGATCCTCTCTTCTGCTTGACGCAATTTGCGGGCCATCCCCCAAAAAACTTCTACGACTAATCTCAGCATTCCCCTTAACCATCAGCTTCGGCGAAATGGTCCAAGTCGGTTCAAAATCAAAGGAATCCAGAACTGCATAACTTGAAGTACTGTCGGTGTACCCGTCTAATCTTCTACTCAGTTTAAATATTAGCGAAGTTTTAGGAAGTGCATCCCACTGATAAACCAAGGTACCAGTATTTCCTGAAAAGCTGCGCTGAGAGAAATTGTTACTTTGCCTTTCGAGATATCCTATTTTTAAATCTAATTTTGACTTTCCTGAAATAAGCCAAATACCTCTTAGTTCTTCCGATTTGTCATTAAAGCCAGTATCTAACAGATTTACTGCATCCAAAGGTTGGTTCAGATAAGTACCTGTGCTATCCCGAGCTATGAACGAAAGGCTACTTAACGAATTAAAAACATATTTCAGACCTGCATTGAACCTATCACTTTCAAAACTGGTTTGTTGAATAAATACTTGGCTATTTTGCGAAGTCACCTTAGAGTAGCCACCGATCAGATGCCAGTTCATATAAGGTGAATAATCAAAATCAAAATTCTTGGTTTCTACTGTGATAATATTTTGCTTACCTAGCGCTCTAAAATCTACAAAACTGGCCAACGTCTCCTTTTTCTCAGTATATAAAGTCCCTGTCAAATCCGGACTGATTGCCCAAAGCCAGTTTAATTTATACTCATTAGAAACAAAATCTAGAAAATTAAAAGTCTGATACTTATTTGACGTCAATTGATACGTTAAGCTAAATTCCTGCAAAGAATAATGTTTATCAATACTTAATAGAGCATCCGTACTAGTTAGTATGTCGGAGCGATTAGATTTCCCAGTTGATAGAATTGGTGTCGTACCGGACGGAAGTTTAAAAAGGTTACTATCGTAATAATAATTTGTCCCAACAACCAGATTAAAAACATCCTCATCATCAGCACAGGCAACAGATGCATTTAGAAAAGTAAGTACAACAGCAAATCCGAACCTAATTGTCTGGAAAAGTTTTTTTTTAGTATTTACCATCAAATATTATTTATATGCGACTCTAAATTGGAACACCAAAAACGCTAGGCAGGAATCTGTCGCAAGTATCACGCAATCTTTGTGCCATCAACTGAAGCAAAACTAAAAGAAATTTGTTTCCAAGTCTTGGCATTTCAATTAATACCTCATTTAGTGATTCTCTCGTGAAAACAGCAAAATCTGTTGGGGCTGAAGTAACACAACTAGCAAAACGCGTTTGAGAGTCTATTAACGACATCTCTCCAAGGGTAACACCTGCACCCACTTCTGCAATTTTTTTGATCCCAATTTTGGGAATATCTTTCTGGACATCTACCGCGCCACTTAAAACCAAAATAAGGAAATCTCCTTTATCACCCTCTTGAATGAGGGTGTAATCTCTTGGCGCAGCAAAACATTGCATGTAATGACAAAGAATTTTTATCTCATCAACACTGAAATGATCCAGTAGTTTGATGTGATCAATTATTTCCAATATCTCGTCTACAAAAGCCTCAGCCTTACCTAGATTCGTTATGTTTTCATACATTTAGTTGCACTCTTATGTATCACTTAACTGAAAAGTATACATCATGCTTTGTTCTCACTTCAGGAATTACCATTTAGGCTCAACAATTAAGCATTATGATCCTCACTCAAATTTCGCCGCCTCCGCTATTTAACATCCGAATGCCAATTTATCGTTTGGCACAATTTCTGCTGATTCTATAATTAACGGTCTGATTTCAATCATTTCAAATCAGAACTTAAAAGGCTCAATACCCTTGCGCAATGAGCCATAAGTACTACAAGCAGCGTAAATTGCATGGTCCAAAGAAAAATCAGGTCTTAACTTTAAGTGACGAATTCTTGCTTTAAAAAGAATAGAAATGTTGAATTTTCAACAAATAAGTAATTTGAATAGTTAACTCACCAAGAAAAAACAAAGCATAACTATGTCGTTAAATTCAAACCTTGATAAGAATGATCTTGCTCACTTTGTTGAGTTAATACATGAATCATTACGCGTAAAAACACACTTTGAGTTTTTTATGTGGTTTCAAGGTAACCTACAAAGATTTATCCCTCATGACATCATGATTGCAGCATGGGGAGACTTTTCTTTAGGGCTGATCTATTTTGATGTAGTATCCGCAATTCCTGGAGTAAGGACCACAAAAATACCTAATAGTAACTTGACGCCTTTGCTTAAAAGGCTATTCAGTTACTGGCTACAACATGGAAAAGGCCCTTTTACGCTTAATATTCAGGAAGGTATTTTTAAAGAGGATAATATTGAATTAAGCGACGTCAGTAAAAGTTTTGATAAAATGAAGTCTGCTCTGGTACATGCCATAAAAGACTATCGTGGTCACCATGATTGTTTGTATGTGTTTCTCAGTGAATCCACCAGCACGCAAAAATCATCGCGAAAAATGCTTGAATCCGTATTACCTTACATCGACTTTTCATTGCGTCAACTAGAACACTTGCCCGCACAACTAAAAGAACCTGCTCCCATCGAAGAAGAAATGCCTGAAGAGTTTACTGGTAGCCTCTCTGAACGAGAAATTGAAATCATGAAATGGGTAAGAAGCGGGAAGACAAATCAAGAGATTGCCATGATATTAGATATCAGCTTCTTTACCGTTAAAAATCATCTGCAAAGAATATTCAAAAAACTGGATGTCTTGAATCGTGCTCAAGCTGTGACTAATTTCAAAGAAATGTATCCGAATAAATGAAAGAACTGATCGGGAACACCATCGGGAGAAAAGTTACTGGAATTACTTTTGCTCGAGACAATATACTTTACCTGATTGAAGCCTTCCTTGACCCATTACTCATCATAGTTAGCTTACTGGCTGTTTGTTATTTTAATGAGGGGGATATAGATTCTATATATATCATCGTATGCGTGATTCTGTTTTCGGTCACATTCCCTAGCAGCCCAAAACTCGGATTTTCAACTCTAAAAATAATCACGAATGTAATTGTGTCTTGGCTGGTATTAATAAGTCTATTACTGACTTTTGTTATCACTACCGACTTCATAAGTGCGTTTAATGAGAAAACCTTGTATTTGTGGGTCATGATTACCCCTATCGTTTTAATTCTTTCTACACTTGGATTAAGATTTCTTTCTGACTTAATCATCAAAATACAAGGCCCCACAAAGATTGCTGTGATTGCAGGGATGAATTCTCAGGGGTTAGCAATCGCTGACCGGTTAATTAATAGCAACTATCATTCGATGAACTTATTGGGGTTTTTCGAAGATCGTCAAATTGAACGTTTAGAGGGCCAAAAAGAATATCCAATCTTAGGAAAGTTATCCGAATTAACCAATTTCGTTCAAGAAAATGACGTCAATACCATTTATCTGTCCCTCCCTATGGCTCGACAGCCAAGAATAGTCGCTTTACTCGACGATCTTAAAGACACCACAGCATCTATCTATTTTGTACCAGATATTTTTATTACAGACCTCATTCAGGGCCGCATGAATGCAGTAGATGGAATACCCGTAGTCGCAGTTCGCGAATCTCCCTTTACTGGCTACGACGGAATAATAAAAAGGGCTGCAGATTTTCTTTTTGCCATGTTTGCACTTGTATTCATATCGCCACTACTTATTTTAATTGCAATTGCCGTAAAGCTAAGCACGCCTGGCCCTATCATCTTTAAACAAAGGAGGTACGGGTTAGATGGTAAAGAAATACTCGTCTACAAATTTAGGTCTATGTCGGTATGTGAAGATGGCCACGACCTAACTCAAGCAAAACTAGGTGATCAAAGAATTACTAAACTAGGTGCGTTTCTCAGAAGGACTTCACTGGATGAACTTCCTCAATTCATCAATGTACTGCAGGGTCGGATGAGCGTAGTAGGACCACGTCCGCATGCGATCTCACACAATGAAATGTATAGGAAGCTTATTAAAGGTTACATGATTCGCCACAAGGTCAAACCCGGCATTACAGGCTGGGCACAAGTAAATGGATTTAGGGGAGAAACCGATACTTTGGAAAAAATGCAGGCACGCATCGACTATGATATCGACTACCTCAGGAATTACAGCCCGAAACTGGATATGTATATTGTTATAAAAACAATTTCTGTCATATTTAAAGGTCAGAATTCAGCCTATTAGACCATTCGGGCTATTGAGGATATTGCGAGAAAAAGGATAATCGAAACCGAAGAGAAGAAGTACTATTTGATAATTAAGCAAAACTGTATTTTATGTATTTAAACTTAGGGGCACCAAATGAAGATTAAGATGTTTCTACTAGCATTTGTTTTATCAATATGTTCGATGGCTTCATTTGCGGATACAACTGATCCAGTAATTGTCAAAGGTAGTTTCACTGATTTATCTTTGGGCACTATTTCAATATCAAGTCTTTCTGATATTACTGGAAGTATTCTTTACGGCACTGGATCTGCAACTCTATTCAATAAAGTTTATAGCCTTGTTCCCGCAACATTTTCAGGCGGTAGTTTCGGATCGAGCACTTTTTCTGGCGATACCTTTAGTTTCAAAAATGTAGTCGCTGGTGACTACGAGTTGCTAATTAGTGGCATTACTAGCAAAGTTGGTAATAAGTTTGGAACGGCACTGATTGGTGCAGAATATACAGTTTCTGCTGTACCAGAACCTAAGACAAGTGGCATGTTCTTAGCTGGTTTAGGTATTATTGGTTTCATTGCTAGCCGTAGAAAGTCTTTGATTTAATAAACATGTTATAAATTGCGCTAAGTAATTAGAGCAATTTGTTTAAAAGCCCATCGCTTAATTGCTGTTGGGCTTTTTTATTGGCTACTAGCAATAGAATGTAGACTGATGTTTTCATCAAAGCCAATGAATACTAGAAAATCCAGAATAAAATAGTCAAAGTTGTCGTGACATAGCGACTCAGCAAATCAGTCCCACCTGAAGGTCCTGATTATATTAGATATGTCACTGTCTCCTTTAAGAGACAATTATTTCTTAAATAGATTAAATCGTTGAGCGCATCTAATCTCGGCATCTTTATCAAGACGAAATTAAACAACAATGTCTTTTCCTTACCATGATATTCATAAGTTTTAGGCGCTGTATCGATCGGTTACTTACTTCCCATGGCATATTCTTTGCCTATATTCACTTAGCTTATTGGAAGCAACTGTCGATGAACTGTCTCCATAAAGCATTTTTGACAATCACAACAGACAGAGGGTTTAAAGATTAATGAAGCAATCACGCGCACAGTCAATCATAGGGGATAAATTGGGCATATCGATTGCCCGAGATAATATACTCTTTATCATTGAGGCGTTCTTGCAGCCAGTCACTATCGTGCTTGCACTATGGGGGCTCTATTATCACTTTTATGGTGAATTAACTCCCTTGTGCCTGACCTTATCACTTATTCTTTTCTTACTGAATTTTCCTGCGCACTCCAATATTCATGACCCCGATTTAGAGTCCATCAGCAATGTATTGATCAGTTGGTTCAGCATTGCTGGATTTATATTAGTGTTTGGATGGTTCACTGAGTACATAGGACTGTTCTCAGTCAAAGCAATTGTCTGCTGGCTATTGGTGACCCCAGTGTTCCAACTGTTTGCAATCCTACTGCTAAGACTCGCGGCTCCAATCATTATCAAGCTACAAGGGCCTGCAAAACGCAGTGTAATTGTTGGCATTAACGAACAGGGCTTAGCCCTTGCAGCGAGCATCGCAAAAGATCAATACAGCACCACCAAGCTAATAGGCTTTTTTGAAGACCGAGAATTAGATCGCGTACCGAAATTACCTAGCAACACTAGTCATCTTGGTGCGATCAGCTCTGTCGCTAGTTACGTTAAAGAAAATCGAATAGACAGTATTTATCTATGCTTACCAGTCGCAGACCAGTCGCGCATGGTCAAACTCCTGAACAAGCTAAAAGACACGACAGTGTCAGTTTATTTTGTCCCAGACATATTTCAGACGGAATTGATACAAGGCAGCATTGGTGAAATGAATGGCATACCTTTAGTCGCGCTAATTGAAACACCATTCACTGGGTTTAACGGGATGATTAAGCGAGTTGCAGACATCTTATTCTCGCTAGTCACATTAATATTGATTTCGCCAGTATTGGCTTGCATCGCCATTGCTATAAAATCCACCTCGCCTGGACCTGTTATATTCAAGCAACGCCGATACGGTTTATATGGCGATGAAATTACCGTATATAAATTCAGGTCAATGACCGTTTGCGAAGATGGTACAGAGGTAAAACAGGCTACAAAGACTGATAGCCGCATCACACCCTTAGGCGCATTTCTGCGCAAAACATCTCTGGATGAGTTGCCTCAGTTCATCAACGTACTGCAGGGGCGCATGAGTATAGTCGGCCCTCGCCCCCATGCCGTGGTACATAATGAAATGTACAGGAAAATGATTACTGGCTATATGATCAGGCATAAAGTAAAACCAGGCATCACAGGCTGGGCGCAAGTGAATGGTTTGAGAGGCGAAACCGAAACACTGGATAAAATGAAAGAGCGTATTGATTACGACATTGATTATCTGCGTAATTGGAGCCCTAAATTAGATATGTATATTGTAGTAAAAACGATACTTGTTGTTCTTAAAAAGGAAAGCGGTGCCTATTAAAGCTTCCCGCTATAGAGCAGTGGCTATTCAGCAGTTGGCACTCATTTGCTTAGTTGTCATGCTATTGGGCATATTCATTGGCGGTGAAGCATCTGGTGCAGGGAGCCTGTTCCCATCGCCATGGGATAAGCTGGTGCACTTCATCGCCTACGGCAGTATCGGCATCTTTCTGGGGATGATATTAAAATCCAAACCCTTGGCTTTGATCTTAATACTCGTAGTGCTCATTGGGGCTGCAGATGAATTTCACCAAATATACATCCCTGGCAGACATGCTGGGCTAGACGACCTAAGTGCCGATTTAATCGGAGGATTAGCGGCATTACCAATCATTAGCAAACTAAGATCAGCGCTCTATCCGATGGTATAGACTTATGCAATTTTCCTATGCTGGCCTCAGTTTCCAGCACAAATTAAGCATACTGCTTAACTTTAATCTTTTGCAAAATAGTCGTTGATAGCTCTTCAATAGAGCGGCTGGTTGAATCAATCCAAGGCACATGTGCGCGCTCCATCAATGACTCCGCCAGACGTACTTCTTCTTTGCAATTGGCCAATGAAGCATAAAAGCTATCTGGGCGACGCTCGCTACGAACTGAATGCAGACGCTCTGGCTGAATTGTCAGGCCATAAAGCTTTTCTGGATATTTATCCAATATAGAAGGCAAAGTCATACGTTCAAAGTCTTCAGGGATCAACGGATAATTGGCCGCTTTAATACCAAACTGCATAGCAAGGTAAAGACTGGTAGGTGTTTTGCCGCAACGAGAAACACCAATCAAAATCACCTGCGCTTCATCCAGACCATGATTGGTCTGCCCATCATCATGCCCGAGCGAAAAATTAATGGCATCCATACGTTCATGGTAGCTATGCCCAAGCACGCCGTGGCTGATACCCACACCAAGCGATGGTTGCATATTTAATTCGGCCGAGAGTGGATCAATGATTGCGCCAAACATATCCAGACATAATGCATCTGCCTGCTTTACGAGCGCACGGTAATCAGGGTCAACCAGGGTCATCATAATCACTGGGCGGACGCCATCCTCCTCCCTTGCCTGAGCTATGCGTTGCAGTACTCCCTCAATCTTTTGAATTGAGTCGATAAATGGATAACGAAACTGGCGAAACTTCACTTCAGGGAAGTGTGCGAGCAAATGCCCTAAAGACTCAGCTGTGATGCCTGTGCTGTCTGACACAAAGAAAACCGTACGTTGTTGCATGCTTACTCTCCCCGTTCAACCTATTTTTGCACCTGAATGCAGCGCTTAAAATAAAAAACCACATCAGATGTTATCAACAAATGATGTGGTCAGTGTATATAAAGCCAAGCTTATTTTGTGTCTATATTTACTTTGTCAGTCGTTGCCAGGTGCTCACAACCGTATCAGGATTCAACGAAACAGACTGTATGCCCTTTTCAACCAGCCACTCAGCAAAGTCAGGATGGTCTGATGGGCCTTGACCGCAAATACCCACATATTTATTTAGTCGGTTACAGGTATCAATCGCCATCTTCAATAATACCTTGACCGCAGCGTCGCGCTCGTCAAAACCATGTGCCATCAAACCTGAGTCACGATCCATCCCTAAAGTCAGTTGTGTCAAATCGTTAGAGCCGATTGAGAAACCATCAAAGTATTTGAGGAACTCTTCCGCCAATAGCGCATTCGATGGAATCTCGCACATCATGATTAAACGCAAGCCATTTACGCCGCGCTTGAGTCCATATTCAGCAAGAATTTCTTCGACTTGGCGTGCTTCTTCCAAGGTGCGTACAAACGGAATCATCAATTCAACGTTAGTCAGGCCTAACTCTTCACGTACCTTGCGCATCGCCAGGCATTCAAGCTCGAAACAATCTCTGAAATCTTTTGCAATGTAGCGCGCTGCACCGCGGAAACCAAGCATCGGGTTTTCTTCATCTGGCTCATAAATATCACCACCGACCAGTTTCTTGTATTCGTTTGACTTGAAATCAGACAAACGCACAATCACTGGCTTGCCCCAGAAAGAAGCTGCAATGGTTGCAACACCTTCAGCCAGTTTATCAATATAGAACTGACGTGGGCTGGCGTAGCCATTGGCACGACGAGTAATCTCAGCCTGCATGTCGGCTGGCACTTTGTCGAAGTTGAGAATGGCCTTAGGGTGTATGCCGATCATGTTATTGATCACAAATTCTAGGCGGGCAAGGCCTACGCCATGATTAGGAATCTGGGCAAAGCTAAACGCCATATCTGGATTACCAACGTTCATCATGATTTTGACAGGAGCCATTTTCAACGCGGTAGCGGTCTCTGTGGTCTGTTTATAGTCCAAAGCACCCGCATATACGTGGCCTGTTTCACCTTCGGCACACGATACGGTCACAATGTCGCCTTCTTTTAGAAGCTCAGTGGCATTCACACAGCCAACAATCGCAGGGATGCCCAATTCACGCGCAATAATGGCAGCATGACAGGTACGACCACCACGGTTAGTCACCAATGCTGAGGCGCGCTTCATGACTGGTTCCCAGTTCGGGTCCGTCATGTCGGCCACAAGCACATCGCCAGGTTGCACAGTATGCATTTCTGACGCGTCTTTAACGATACGTACAGGACCTACACCAATCTTTTGTGTCACAGCACGGCCAGTGACTAATGGAGTACCTGTGCCAATCAGCTGGAACTTCTCTACCGAGTTGCCAGCCTGAGACTTAACTGTCTCTGGACGAGCCTGCAAGATGTACAACTTACCATCAACGCCATCTTTACCCCACTCGATATCCATCGGGCGTTCATAGTGTTTTTCAATAATCATGGCATAGCGTGCAAGCTCAAGAATCTCTTCATTTGTCAGCGAGAACTGTGTGCTTTGGACTGTATCAACAGGCACTGTGATGGTGCTTTTACCCGCTTGATTGGCATCGGTAAATACCATTTTGATCATTTTTGAGCCAAGTGAACGACGGATAATCGCTGGGAAGCCCTCAGCCAACAATGGTTTGTGCACATAGAACTCATCTGGGTTAACGGCACCCTGCACCACGGTTTCGCCCAAGCCATAGGCTGAGGTAATAAATACGACTTCATCAAAACCAGATTCGGTATCCATAGTGAACATCACACCTGAGCTACCTATATCACTGCGCACCATGCGCTGAACACCTGCCGATAAAGCAACGTCCGCATGGATAAAGCCTTTGTGCACTCGGTATGAAATCGCACGGTCGTTATACAGTGAAGCGAATACTTCTTTGATGGCGTGCAAGATATTGTCGAGACCACGAATATTCAGAAAACTCTCTTGCTGACCTGCGAATGAGGCATCAGGCAAATCTTCCGCTGTGGCAGATGAACGCACAGCGAAACTCACGCTATCGCCCATTTGTGTCGTCAGGGTTTGATAATGCTCAGCAATACCATCTAATAAAGCTTTAGGGAAGTTGGCTGTCATAATCCACTCACGGATTTTATTGCCACAAACAGCTAATGCCGTGACATCTTCTACATCCAAACGATCAAGCTCTGCATTGATACGATCATCAAGCCCATCTTGCGCCAGAAACTCACGATAGGCATGTGCTGTAGTAGCAAAGCCTGTAGGCACGCGCACACCCTTGGCAGTTAACTGGCTGATCATCTCACCTAGTGATGCATTTTTGCCGCCAACGGCTGGCACATCATCAATACGAAGTTTCTCAAAAGCAATGACGTAGTCGGACATATCTTCCTCGTTCATTTGCGCAAAATGCGCAAACCTTTAATTTTAAATCGTCTAAATTCAGCCAATCATAGCCTTAAGCACAAGACTATGCAGGCAACTTAAATAGTTTCACATAGTCCGAATGGACTGGATTGTGAATGTTGTAATAATGAATTACCCCGAAGTTGGAACAAGACAAGCAAGTATTTGTTATTTAAGGCCAATTTTTGGTAAACTGATTGGTTAGTAAGTGTATGCAAGTTGTAAGTACGAAATAATAAATCATGCGCCAAGTAAAATCCATGAAATACAGCAAACACTCTCTATTTAGCTGATTTTTATGGTGACATCTTTGCCGAATAATATAAGAAATTCATTATTTATGATGAATTCAATGGAGAATTAAATGCTTGAGAACTTCAAAAGAATGGTGAGCCTATGAAACGCTCAGATTACGCTTCCCTATCTAAATATCCTGAAAAACTACAGGTATTGTTTTTACAATACTGGAAGCTGATTTTACCCGTGCTTTTGATCATCATCGGTTTACTGGTGACTTTCACTGAAGCTGGTCATTGGCTGATATCAAAGGGCGATTACAGCAATGCCTTATTCACGTTGTTGGTGATTGATAGCGTGATTTTAGTAGGTGTGCTTGCCAAGCTGTTATTGAATTACTTGGGCGATGACACCCCTAAATGGATGAGTTATCTCACTGATGAATTTCATGGCGCGCGCTGGACCTGGAAATATCAGGAAGCCTTTGATCAGATTACGGATTTGCAACCGCATTGTGTCAACTGCAAGCACGACTTAAAAGTGGTGGATGGCGAATACCCTGAAAAAATGGTCACCTGCCCAAGTTGCAAAAGCATGGTTTCCCGCTTTTTTGGTAGTTATGAAAACTATCTGCAAACGATCAGAGATTTGATCAAACAGAAAATCAGAAAAAACTATCTGGAATAACCCAACGCCCAGTAAAGACCTCAAGCAAAGGCCTTGAGGTCAGAGCGTACAGACTTTATTTCGCCCAGTATTTTTAGCCTCATACAGTGCCTTGTCTGCAAGGTGTAGCAGCATGTCGATATTCACGTTTTTCTTGGTCAGCGTGATGACACCAATCGATATTGTAAACGTGAGTGGCATGCCTGATTCAAGCGATAGCTCATTCTTTTCGATTTTATCGCGCAATCGTTCGGCCACTTCAAAAGCATGTTGTGCATCGGTTTCAGGGAACAGAATCGCAAACTCTTCCCCACCCATGCGCGCAACCATATCGGTTTCTCGCAAGGTTTCTACACATATCCGACTCAACTCTTGTAATACCAGATCGCCTGTTTTGTGGCCGTAGGTATCGTTCACTTTTTTAAAGTAATCGATATCCAGCATGGCGACAGAAAGTGGGTTGCCATAGCGCAAGGCACGGGCAACCTCTACCTCACCTTGCCTGATAAAGGCACGACGATTCGCTATATTGGTCAGGTAATCAACGTTGGCTTGATGTCGCAGCTTCTCATCAAGTATTTTTCGTTCGGTAATGTTCTCGAAGACTGTGACAAAGTAATCGCCTTCCGTACTATGGACTGACACTGAGAACCACATGTCCATCGCATCAATATATACATCGAAACGCTCAGCAACTTTAGTTTTGATAACACGACCATAAGTCTCGAATATTTCGGGGCTTGATTCGCGGATGCCAGGCACCAACTCACTTACTTTGCGCCCGACTACATCCTTTAAGCCTGTGAGCGGCTCAAATTTATCGTTGATATTGATATAGACGAAATCGACGGGCTTACCGTCTTCAAATAACATCTGGCAATAGGCGTAGCCGCCAAGCATGTTCTGAAAGAGCTGGCGATAATGCTGCTCACTTTGCCGCATGGCTTCTTCAGCACGTTTACGTGCGGTTACATCCTGCCCAAAGAGAAAGAAACCTGTGACTTCACCCTTCTCAAGTGCCGGAATATAGGAAATTTCGCTATAGAGTAGATTGCCATCTCGACCTGGAGTGGCATCATCAAAGTGCTGCGGCTTACCTTTAAGCACCGCCTTGATATAGGGCTGCCTCTGCTTGTAAGTATCTTCATCCATAAAGTCACGCAGGTGTTTGCCATAAATATCGGGGGCGGGCAAATTAAACCAGTCTTCATAGACCTTGTTGGCAAACTGATTAATCAGTTTTTTATCCCAAAATCCAATCCTGGCAGGCACATTATCAATAATCAGTTTGATGCGTTGCTCACTGAGATCAATCAATTCTTTTGCAGCAGTCAGCAACTTTGCATCTTGCACTAATTGGCGATTAGCTTCCTGCAAGCCTTTAATCTGGATTTTGACCTCATCCTGTAGCGCATCACGCTCTTCGATAATCCGCGCCTCAAGCCGCTTAACATGTGAAATATCTTCGATGGATGCAACGAAGTAGAGCGGTTCACCAGATGCATCGCGATTCAGCCTCACAGAAAGACTCGCCCATAGATAATGGCCTGCTGCATGGAGGTATCGCTTTTCCATGTGGTAGCCAGGAATTTCGCCATTCAATGTGCGTTCGAACAACTCCAAATCTTTATCCAAATCGTCGGGATGGGTGATGTCCTGAAAGTTAATATGCGTGAGAGTGTCGGAGTCATAGCCCAATATTTCACAAGCTTTAGGGTTAACACGAAGTAACTGGCCTGTAGGTGCGGTATGAATCAAACCTACCGCAGCGAGATTAAAAGTATTCTCAAACAGAGAGAAGGTTTCTAATATAGACGTGTTCAAAGCTAGATTTTTGCTGGCAAGCTCACGTGTTTGCAAGGCAACTTGAGCAAGTTGCGCTAATCGGACCATCTGGCGGAGCTCTGATGCACTTAAAGTGCGCGGGTGATTATCAACAACACAGAACGTCCCGACGTTATGGCCTTCAACTGAGGCCAGAGGAAATCCAGCATAAAACCGGACATGCGGTGCTGCTGTCACTGATGGATTATCTGAAAACCGCTCGTCGAGCAAAGCATCTTCAATAATCATGGGGGATGTCTGTAAGATAGCATGGGCGCAAAAAGAGACATCACGCGGCGCTTCCGAACCTTCTATGCCGACTCGAGACTTAAACCAGTTACGTTTGCTATCAACGATGGTAACGAGCGCAATAGGCAACTGAAGCAGTTCTGCTGCCATTTCTGTCAACAAGTCAAAGCCAACCTCTGACGCACTATCAAGAATATCCATTCTTTTTAGCGCTGCTAGTCTTTCCACTTCGTTACTTGGGATATCTGGGAATTTCATTCAGCCTGTGATCTCACGTTACGATGGATGATTTAATGACTTCAAAGCCAGAGTGTTGCTCTACTCATTCAAATCGCTTGGTAACAATAGTTCAGCTCAACAAAACAAGACTTTACATGACTTCTGCGTCAATGGTATCAAATTGGATATCAAAAACCTCATGCTGTGACGGAGTGTGCGCAAGCAGATGCTCAGCACGATTAAATTGCGCTAAGGCAAAGCGCTGTGTGTATTCAGATTCACGGTTGATAATAGTTTCGTTATGCATGTTGCGCAGTTTCTTAACCATGACCTTGCCCGTATTAACAAAGAAATAGATCTTGCGGGGATATACATCCTGCACATCTGTAGCAACCACCTGGATGTTTCTGGTTTTGAGGTAATCAAATACAAACTGGGTATTGCGCGCGGCGGCGGCAATGGATTGGGCATCATTCAGCATGTTGCTTGCACCAAACACCTTGGCTTCAAGGTTTTCTGGGGCTGCGCCCATCTGAATAAGATCATTAATCAGTGTATCCATGGCCTTGATGCCATAGACCTCACTCTTAAAATTCACGGTATCTTCATCAGGCAGCATGTAATTGTTCATGCCCCCTATTCCACTTACTTTATCTCGAATACAGGCGGTGATACATGCCCCTGTCACGGTGACCAACAACATATTTCTCTGGGTGGCGTAATACTGGCCTGGCAGAATTTTGGCGGCATCAAGACCAAATCGGCTATCAAAATAGACGTTCGGCCTGGTGATGTCTTTATTCGCATGAGCAGTCATAGTAAGACCCCAGTGATGATTTGATGGATATTGACGGTTATTTTTAAATTCCCAGTTTTATAGTAAGCGCTAACCATTAGTGGCCAACACCTGAAAAAGACACGTTTTATTGTTCTATTTAACCAATTAAGCATTGCGCTCAATAAAAGCTAGCAAGAATCGGGCACAACTTAAATAGCGGCTGTTAAGCCTATACATGCTTTTGAATGCAATGTGCCTTGGTAGCTTCGGCAAAAACAGCATCAACACCATCATCATCAATCGATGGGTCGGCCAGGCGATCTTTAAATGCCTGGCACTCTGGTGCATGATCAATCAGTTCAGCGACCAGTTTTACTTTTTTATCAAGGGCTAAGGGATGGTAGTGGCCGGAGCAGCCGGCAAGCAAAAACAGTAGAGAAGAAGTTAGAGCGATGGTCTGTAATAGGCGCATGAAAACTAGCAAATTTTCGGTGAGTAAATATGCCTCTACTTTATCCCGAATTGCACTTCAGCTACAGCTTTTTTTACTCACGCTAAATGCGTGCAGATTTGATATTTTTGTCTTAAAACGGTGCATTCCATGACTGATAAAGCAATCGTGGAATGCAATAACCCCCCAACGATAAGCAGCCATCGTTGGGGGTTATTGCACGAGCTTTAACAACAAATATTATTTACTGCCAACCACCGCCCAGAGCACGAATCAATCCGACTGAGGCTACAGAACGTTCACCAGCACTTTGTATCTGTGAGCGTTCAGCTGAGAGACGGGTACGTTGGGCATCTATCACCTCAAAATAGCTTGCCGATCCATTTTTGTAGCGCACATCCGCCAAGTGCTCTGCAACTTTTGAAGAATCTATCCCAGCATTCAAGAACCCGATCTGGCTATCCAGCGTGCGCAAGGCGCTCAAGTTATTTTCGACTTCCTGAAAGCCGACGAGTACCTGCTGCCTGTAATTAGCCACTTGCAACTCGTAGCCAGCATCCGCACGCGCCAGATTTGATTTATTCAGACCGCCATCAAATATCGGCAAGGTCAATGCTGTGCCGACCAACGGGCCCAATAGCCAGCTACGGCTCGACCATTTGAATAAATCTTCTAACTGATTCGACTGGTAGCCTGCGGTGCCAGTAAGCACCAACTTAGGAAAGAAAGCAGCCTTAGCAGCACCAACACGCGCACTGGCAGCAGCTAATTGGCGCTGTGCCTGTGCAATGTCAGGGCGACGCTCCAGCAAATCAGATGGCAGACCTGCGGGCACGATCACCGTAGTGGCTCGCAATGGGGCAGGCGCCAAGGTGAACTCGGCAGGCGCCTTACCTAGCAATATCGCCAGCGCATGGTCTTGCTGCGCGCGAGAGCGCTTGACGCCCTCTTCTTCTGCTTGCACTACCGATAGCTCCGTACGCGCCTTCGCCAGATCAAGCTCACTGGTATCACCCACATCATAGCGATGCTGCACCAAGCGCAATTCGTCCTTGCGCAAGGCGATGGTCTTTTGCAGAATTTCCTGTTCGGAATCTAGCGAACGAATCGTGAAATACTGCTGCGCAACATCGGCCTGCAACGCCAGCAACACTGATCGGTAAGCGGCTTCTTGGGCCTGTGCATCTAGCCTGGCAGCGCGGCTCTGGTCTGACAGCCGACCAATTAAGTCAACTTCATATGAGGCATTCACCTGCGCGCGCCATTGCGTATTAAGTTCAGTATTGTTGTCACGCTGGCGGGTTGGCCCAAAGCCCCCATTCAGCTGAAACTTGCGAGCTGCATCCACGACACCAGCATTGGCGCGGGCTTCTTTTACTCTTGCCAGTGCGATTGCCAGATTGGGGCTGTTATCGGTAGCAGCATCAATCAGGTTACTCAGTTCTGGCTCGTTGAACACCTTCCACCATTGGCCGCGATCTGCATCATCGGATGGTTTGGCAACCTGCCACGCACCATCCAGACTAGCTGCTTCGCGATACTGGCTAGGCAACTGCAGATCAACGCGCTCTGGCGGCTTGGTGGTAGAGCAACCCACCAGCAGCATGGCTGCCGCTAATGTAGTCAAACTAAGGTTTAGTGTTTTCATGATTAAATTCCTTCCTTTATTTCAGGCGCGGCATGCGCTGCAGTGCCTGGGTGCGCATGATCTTTCAGCACTGAATTCCCAAACTTGCTGGCCATGGTGCGGATCAGCACGTAGAAGACCGGTGTAAGGAACAAGCCAAATATGGTCACGCCTATCATGCCGGCGAATACCGCGATACCCATCGCATGACGCATCTCAGACCCAGCCCCAGTTGAAAGCACCAATGGCACCACACCTGCAATAAAGGCGATTGAGGTCATGAGGATAGGACGTAACCGCATACGCGCAGCTTCAATCGCGGCCTCATAGATCTTGCGGCCTTCAAACTCCAGCTCACGGGCAAACTCGACAATCAGAATCGCGTTTTTGCACGCTAGCCCGATCAACACCACCAGACTGACCTGGGTAAAGATGTTGTTATCGCCACCAGTGAGCCATACACCAGCCAGCGCTGACATCAAGCCCATAGGCACGATCAATAGCACGGCCAGTGGTAGGGTCAGGCTTTCATACTGCGCAGCAAGCACTAGGAACACCAGTAGCACTGACAGTGGCAAGATGATGAACAAGGTATTGCCAGCGATCTTTTCCTGATAGGTCAGCTCAGTCCATTCGTAGCCGATGCCACGTGGCAGGGTCTCTGCCGCGATACGCTCCACGGCAGCCTGCGCCTCGCCTGTGCTGTAGCCAGGCGCTGCACCACCATTGACGTCAGCAGCTGGGAAGCCGTTATAGCGCATCGCACGGTCAGGACCATAGCTCTGGGTCATTTTCAACATAGATGACAGCGGCACCATATCGCCTTTGTTATTGCGCGTTTTCAACAAGCCGATGTCTTCAGCATGCGCGCGGAACTGCGCATCTGCCTGCACACGTACTTGGTATGTTCGACCGAACTTGTTGAAGTCGTTGACGTAGAGCGAGCCCAGGTAAATCTGCAAGGTATCGAATACATCAGGGATCGACACACCCAACTGCTGTGCATGGGTACGATCAACATCGGCATATAGTTGCGGCACATTGATCTGGTAGCTTGAAAACATGCCAGCTAGTTCAGGTGCTGCACGTGCTTTTGCCATAAAGGCTTGCAGTGCATCGTTCAGCGCCACATTACCAAGGGCGGCTCTATCCTGTATCTGGAACTTGAAGCCACCGATAGTACCCAAGCCCTGCACTGGCGGCGGCGGGAACACAGCGATGAATGCGCCCTTGATGCTGCCGTATTTCTGGTTCAGTTGCTGGGCGATGGCAAAGCCAGTCTGGTCTTTACCAGTACGTTCTTCGAACGGTTTCAGGGTGACGAACACAATGCCGGAGTTTGGACTATTGGTGAACCCGTTGATCGAAAGACCAGGGAACGCCACCGCTGATTCCACGCCTGGATGTTTAAGCGCGATATCACTCATCTCACGGATCACACCTTCAGTACGATCCAATGACGCAGCATCTGGCAACTGGGCAAAGCTCACCAGGTACTGTTTATCCTGCCCAGGAATAAAGCCACTAGGTACGATATGGATCAATGCAACGATCGCGGCGATCAAGACTGCATAGATCACCAGCATCAGGCTCTTACGCTTCAGTACCCCAGTCACGCCAGCGCCATAAGAGTTGGAGCCACGACGAAATACCTGGTTAAAGCGTTTGAAGAACCAGCCAAATAAACGATCAATGGTGCGCTGGAAAATATCCTTTTTAGCGCCATGGCTCTTTAGCAGTATGGATGCAAGCGCAGGAGACAATGTCAGTGAATTGAAAGCAGAGATCACCGTAGAAATAGCGATAGTAAGCGCAAACTGCTTAAAGAACTCACCAGTGAGGCCACTGACGAATGCCAACGGCACAAACACCGCTGACAAGGTAAGGGCAATCGCTACAATCGGGCCCGACACTTCACGCATGGCTTTATAAGTTGCCTCTTTCGGCGTAAGTCCGTTCTCGATATTACGTTCTACGTTCTCCACTACCACGATGGCATCATCGACCACGATACCAATGGCGAGTACCAGACCGAACAAGCTGAGCGTGTTGATTGAAAAGCCCAGACCCATCATCACAGCAAAGGTACCAATGACTGATACAGGCACTGCCAGTAATGGAATGATGGAAGCACGCCAGGTTTGCAGGAATACGATCACGACCAACACCACCAGCAGAACGGCGATCAACAGGGTATGAATCACGGCATGGATAGACGATTTTACGAACTGGGTTGGGTCATAGACGATGTGATATTCCAGACCTTCAGGCATGTCTTTTTGCAGCTCAGCCATGGTCTTGCGTACGTTGTCCGAAATCTGCAAAGCGTTAGAACCAGGCGCCTGGAAGATCGGGATGGCCACTGCTGATTTGTTATCCAGCAATGAACGGAGTGCATACTCACTTGCCCCCAGCTCAACACGGGCAACGTCCTTCAAGCGAGTAACCACGCCATCACTGGAGGTGCGAATGACCACATTTTCAAACTCTTCTACAGATACCAGACGACCGCGGGCATTGACCGAGATCTGGTAATCCGTGCCCGGCACTGAAGGTGAGGAACCGATCACACCAGCTGCCACATCGACGTTTTGCTGGCGTATCGCAGTGACCACATCATTGGCGGTAAGCTTACGCTCAGCTACCTTGCGTGGATCTAGCCAGATGCGCATGGAATAATCACCAGCGCCAAACAACTCAACCTGACCAACACCTTCGATACGTGCCAAACGATCTTTTACGTTGAGCAAGGCGTAGTTACGCAGATAAGTCATGTCATAACGACCGTTAGGTGACAGCAAGTGCACGACCATGGTCAGGTCAGGTGAGCTTTTCACCGTGGTCACACCCAGGCGTTGCACTTCTTCTGGCAAGCGTGGAAGAGCCTGATTCACACGGTTTTGCACTAATTGCTGCGCCAGATCAGGCGGAGTACCTAGTTTGAAAGTGATGGTCAGTGTCATCAGGCCATCTGATGTCGCCTGCGATGCCATATACAGCATGCCTTCCACACCGTTGATCTGTTCCTCAATCGGGGTGGCGACTGTCTCAGCGATGGTCTGTGGATTAGCTCCAGGAAATTGTGCCTTGACGATCACAGAAGGTGGTACGACCTCTGGATATTCGGAGATCGGCAGGTTGAACATGGAGATCAGCCCACCGATAAAAATGATGACAGAAAGAACGCCCGCAAAGATCGGGCGATCGACGAAAAACTTAGATATATTCATATTGTTTGCTCCCGCAGATGGTGATCAAGACTGGCTCAGATCACGGTTTTCTTGTGGTATTTTAGGTTCTGCTGGATATTCGAGGCGGTCTTCTCGGTGCGCTCTGTTGCGCTCGTTGCCTCTGCCGGATTTGCAACCACGCTTGGCGCTACGACATCATTTGGCCTTACACGCTGTAAACCATCGACGATGATCTGCTCACCTTTTTCCAGCCCTGAACGCACGATGCGCATGCCATCAACCATAGGACCAAGCACGATCACGCGATAGGTTGCCTTGTTGTCAGCACCCACCACCATGACGAATTTCTTGTCTTGGTCAGTTCCTACGGCTTTATCATCAATCAGCAAGGCAGGCTTCATACCGCCGCCACCTGTGCGCACCTTGGCATACATGCCCGGTGTCAGGCTGTTGTCCTTGTTGTCAAACACAGCTCTCACGCGGATCGTGCCAGAGGCAGTGTCCATGCGGTTATCAAAAGACTTGATATAACCCTGATGCGGATAGCCCTCTTCACTGGTCAAGCCGATAGATACTGGAATATGGTCAACATTGGTATTGCCAGCCGCTCCATTTGCCAGATAACGGCCATAGGTCTGCTCATCCAGTTCAAAATTGACATAAACAGGAGATACAGAAACCAATGTAGTCAACGCTGGAGTATTAGTGCCAACACCTACCAGATTGCCGACAGTAATCTCAGCACGTGATACACGGCCACTGACTGGCGCGGTAATAGCGGTGTATTGCAGGTTAAGCTGCGCCGTCATCAAGGCAGCTTCGGCTGCTTTTAACTGGGCATTGGCATTGAGGTAAGTATTGTTGCGTTCATCCAGCTCACGTTGCGCAACCGCATGGTCTTCAAGTAGATGACGGGTACGTTCAAGCTCAGTTTTCGCCAACTCAACGGCAGCTGCGGCAGCCGATTTTTGCGCATCAGCACGCGCGACTTCAGCCTGGAATGGACGTGGGTCGATGGTGAATAGCAGGTCACCCTTTTTCACCAGTTGACCTTCGCTGAAATGAATGACATCGATGGTGCCGGAGACACGTGGCCGAATCTCAACATATTCCACAGCCTCTACACGACCGGAAAAATCATCCCACTCGATCACTGGTTTCTCTATGACGGATTCAACCGTCACTGCTGCAGGCGGCATTGCCGCGACTGCTGCAGCTTTGACCTGGCTGTTATGTGAAATGACACCGCCGCCTATCAGGCCTATGCCCAGTGCGATCAGTATGAATTTACGGCTGAATATCTGTGATGCAGTCTTCATGGTAAAAGCCCCTTTAAACGAAGTAGTAAAAATCGAAATAGTGAAAAATATAGTTAAGAAAAATCGGTAATGAACTGGCTCACGATGCCTGCAGCTTCTTGGAAAGAAACACAAGCGGGATTAGCTAGACTAGTTTTTGCTGCACGCAATCTGCGCATTTGCACAGGCACACCCGAGGTAATGAGCTTGGCGGCATATTGCTCAGCCTCATCGCGCAGTGGGTCCTGATCTGCCGTGATAATCAATGCCGAAGCTAGACTCTGTAATCGACGAGAGAGTAACGGTGCTGCATATGGATGCATCGCATCGCTTGATACTGGCAGGTAATCAGCCCAAGCTTTACGACACGGGCAGTCTTCAGCCAGCTGCATGGAAAGTGTTGACTGATTGGGATCCAGCATAGGGTTGATCAATACCTGGGCAATCAGTTTAGCTTTGCCAGCCAAACCGCGGTCACGAGCCATCATGGCAACGGCTGCCGCCAGATTGCCCCCTGCTTGATCCCCCGCTACGATGAGCTTGCTGGCTTGCGCACCATATTTAGTTGCATGCTTGCCAGCCCACAATAAAGCTTCAAAAGCCACTTCCACCGTAGTGGGGAAATGTAATTTCGGGGCCAATGGATAGTCTACACAAACCACCACAGTATTCTCTGCAAGCACTGAAGCTATAGCATCGGCATCATCCATCTTTCCACAGTTAAACAAACCTCCATGGAAATACAGAACTAGCGGGGTTGCAGAGCTCGTGGCGCGCTTGTCATAGACTCGCAGAGCGATATCGCCAGCACTGGCTTCGCTATGAAACGAAGCCTCCTGAAAGTGGTGATTGGTATTTAAGGTACTCATAGTGTGTTGTGATACCTGTTAAATGTTGGGTACAGCCATGCCACGCTGCACACCTGGCCTTGCTGCTATGCGTTTGAGCCAGTCATGGATGGCAGGTGTCGTCGATAGATATTCACCCAGTACATCTTTCATGAAGCTAGTCGCGCTTACTGTCCAGGGATAGGCCGCCATATCCGCGATGGAATAATGCTCTCCAGCAAGATAAGGCGTTGCGGTCAAGCGCCGCTCCAGGACACCTAATAAGCGCTCGGACTCTTGTTTAAAGCGCTCAATAGCTTCGGGGCATTTTTGCTCTGCGCGAATGGCAAAATAACTCAACTGCCCAAACATCGGGCCGAGACCGCCAATCTGCCAATGCAACCACTCCAGCGCCTTGTAGCGCTCATGGCCTGATACTGCCAGGAACTGACCACTCTTTTCGGCCAGATAAGTAAGAATGGCGCCGCTTTCAAAAATTGTCAGCGGGCCACCCTCAGCTTCGTCATCAACGATCGCAGGGATTTTGTTGTTAGGCGAGATAGCAAGAAACTCTGCTGAAAACTGTTCATTCTTGCGGAGATTAACGGGATGAACTGCATAAGGAACACCAAGCTCTTCCAGCATGATGGCGACCTTGCGGCCGTTGGGTGTAGCCCATGTGTATAAGTTGATCATGATGTTCCTTTTGCTTCTTTCTTAATTTGAACGCGATTAGCGCAAGCCACCAGCGATAAACAAGGTTTCACCACTGATCCATGAAGAATCAGCAGATGCCAGGAATACCGCAGCTGGAGCGATATCTTGTGGCTGACCGATACGGCCTAGTGGAGTCTGCGCCTCAATGAATTTACGCATATCACTCTCGGCCATGCCTGCAGTGTGAACGCCTTCGGTTTCTACCATTCCTGGGTTAATCGCATTCACACGGATATTACGTGGGCCAAGTTCTTTGGATAATGAGTGGGTAAGTGCATCGACTGCACCTTTAGTCGCGCTGTACACAGCCGCATTGGCTGGAGCAAAAGTGCTGGAAACAATCGAGCTGAGATTGATGATGCTTCCGCCCTCTGCGCCAAAGTGCTTAACGCCTTCTTGCGTGGTGAGGATCAAGCCCAGCACATTCAGGTTGAACTGCTTGTGGAAATGCTCCTCGGTGATACTTTCAAGTGGTGAGAATTCGTAGATACCTGCATTATTCACCAGAATATCCAGCTTGCCGTAGGCCTTTAGCGTTTCAGCGAATAAGCGCTCAATGTCAGCCTGTTTGGCAACGTTAGCATGCACTGCTACTGCCTTGCCGCCTGCAGCCACGATCTCGACAACGACTTTTTCTGCGCCCTCTTTGCTTGAGGAGTAGTTAACGACAACTGAAGCACCTTCTGCTGCGTAATGCTTGGCGATTGAAGCGCCGATACCTTTTGATGCACCTGTGACTACTGCAACTTTACCTTCTAATTTCTTAGCCATGATCGTTCTCCTTAGAGTAAACATTCAAATAAGCAACGTTGTGTTACCGTTGAATGCACTTTATAGTGAGTTAAATACAAGATAAATGGATTAAAATAGGAATCACTGTATTGTTTTATTGCACAATATAGAGTGAATCTAAGAAATAGAACTCAAACGAGAGGTTGAATTAGGAATGGATCGCTTCGATACAATGCTTGCATTCACGCGGGTAGTAGAGCTAGCCAGCTTCACTAAGGCCGCGCACTCACTCAACCTGCCTAAAACCACCGTATCGGCACAGGTCGTCGCGCTAGAAAAAAGACTGGCGGTCAAACTACTGAATCGCACTACGCGGCATGTCAGCGTGACCACTGACGGTGCGGCTTATTATGAGCGGGCGATCAGATTGCTTAATGAGCTTGATGATACCGAAGCCTCCGTACGCCAGTTCACCACAAAACCCAAAGGCAGGTTGCGCATCGATCTCCCCGCCTCGCTTGGCAGGCAAGTTGTGATGCCCGCAATTAAAGAGTTCTTTGACCGTTATCCTGAAATCGAGCTTGAGATAGGTTGCAGCGACCGCCCTGTAGATTTACTGCAAGAAGGTGTGGATTGCGTGATTCGTGGCGGCGAGTTGTTAGATCAATCCATGGTAGCGCGCCGTATAGGCTCTATTCGTATAGTGTCTTGCGCGACACCAGACTACCTGCGCAAAGCAGGTATTCCGCAAACGCCCGAGGATATTGAGCGCCACTCCACCATCAACTACATGTCATCCAAAACTGGCAAGATTTATGAATTTGATTACAGTAAAGATGGCATCACCAGCTTGGTGACAGGCCAGCGTAGCATTGCTATCAATGACACTGATGCCAGTCTTGCAGCGGGGCTTGCAGGGGTGGGTATCATGCAAACTGCTAGTTTTCTGGTACAGGATTTAATCGCTACTGGTAAATTAGAAATAGTGCTTGGTGAATATCTGTCTGAAGATGTGCCGATATTCGTGATGTATCCGCAAAACCGACATCTATCATCTAAAGTGCGCGCATTTGTGGATTGGGTGGCTGAGCTATTTGCAAATAGTGACCTGTTGCAATCAAGAACCACCCTGCGATAACCCTAAAATCCAGACAATAAAAAGGCACCCTGAGGTGCCTTTTTTATTAATTACAATCTTAACGATTGACCTTAAATTGCGTTTGCAATATTAACGATTGCAAACGTACATTGTTACTTCAAAGCCGAAACGCATTTCTGTAACTTCTGGTTTTGTCCACATGATGTATGTCCTTTATTAAGTTATTTAGGAATTCAGCAATTTGTGTTGCTTGAATGTATGACTCATCATAATAGACACATGTTCGTCAAAACCCGTGTGCATGTTCATGATTGAGGCCTAATGATTTTCATGAGTCTTTGCATCAATCTTTGGCGATATTAGGCCACAGGCTTGCGCATCGTCACAAACTCTTCAGCCGCAGTCGGGTGTATGCCGATGGTGCTATCAAAAATAGCTTTGGTTGCACCCGCGCGAATCGCCACGGCCATGCCCTGGATAATCTCACCCGCATCTGGCCCTACCATGTGCATACCGACCACTTTGTCTGAGCTGCGGACAACAATCATCTTCATCAAGGTTCTTTCATTGATGCCAGACAATGTATTTTTCATGGGCTTGAACACTGATTTATAAATATCAATGTCTGGGTACTTTTCTCGCGCCTGCGCCTCGGTAAGCCCAACCGTTGCGATATTCGGCTGACTGAATACGGCAGTCGGAATATTGTCGTAATCCACCTTGCCTGTTTTGTTGGCATACAACTTATTCACCAAGGCCATACCCTCAGCCGTTGCAACAGGCGTGAGGTTCACACGATTGGTTACATCCCCCAAAGCATAGATAGAAGCCACATTGGTCTGGTAATCATCATTCACCTTGATCGCGCCAACACCATCCAACTCCACACCCAAGGCCTCAAGCCCAATGTCTTTGGTATTGGGTACGCGACCAGTGGCATACATCACCAGATCAGCATCGATCAAATTACCATCCATGGTATGCACCGCATAAGCGCCTTCATGCTGCTTGATGCGATCTACGCTGGTATTGAAATAGAACTTGATGCCTTTATTGGTCATTTGCTCAATCAAAAAGTCGCGGATGTCTTCATCAAAGCCTTTTAACACTTTGTTGCCACGTTCAAGAATGCTGACTTCTACGCCCAACCCATGCATGATGCCTGCGAATTCAACGGCAATATAACCACCACCGACAATCAGTAAGCGCTTAGGCAAAGCGGGGAGATTAAATATCTCGTTAGAGGTCACAATAAATTCTTTGCCGATGACTTCTGGCACATAAGGCCAGCCGCCTGTGGCGACCAGAATGCGCTCAGCGGTGTAGCTTTTACCATTGACCACCACGGTATGGGCATCTTGCAATTCGGCTCTGCCATTAAAGATAGACACGCCACTCTCTTGCAACAAGCGGTCATACACGCCCTGCAATCTGTCGATTTCTTTGGATTTGTTAGCGACCAATGTTGGCCAGTCAAAGTCAGGCGTCTGGCCTTTCCAGCCAAATCCGACCGAGCCAGTAAAGCTCTCACTGAATTGAGATGCGTACACGTACAACTTTTTCGGTACACAGCCCACGTTAACGCAAGTGCCGCCAAAATAACGATCTTCAGCAATCGCCACGCGCACACCAAGACCCGCCGCCATGCGTGCCGCACGTACGCCACCAGAGCCAGCGCCAATTACAAATAAGTCATAGTCGTAGGTAGTCAATTCAGTTCTCGCTTTTAAATATGGATCAATCAGAAAAACAAAGGGCGATGCAACGTTAGCATCGCCCTCCTATTGCTAACTATTTAATGCCTGTTAGATTACTTTTGTTTAATGAAATTGAGAATGGTATCAGCATCACTCACTTCAAATGGGTCTGCACCGAAGTTATCAGCCTTACCTGGTTCTTCAAAAATCTTCACGATTTTTTGGTCATCCACCAACATTGAGTAACGCCATGAACGATCACCAAAGCCCAAATTCTCTTTCTTCACCAACATACCCATCATGCGGGTGAAATCGCCATTACCATCAGGCAACATTTTTACATGCTTCACGCCAAGGTTCTTACCCCATTGGAACATGGTGAATGCATCGTTCACGCTCAGACAGTAGATTTCATCAATACCTTGAGCAATAAACTCTTGGTACTTCGCATCAAAGCCTGGCAAGTGAGTGCTAGAGCAAGTTGGGGTGAAAGCACCTGGCAAGGCCACGATGACGATTTTTTTACCCTTGAAAATATCTGCGGTTGTTACATCTTGCCAACGGAAAGGGTTTTCTCCGCCAACGCTCTCATCGCGAACTCGTGTTTTAAATACAATATTAGGCACTGTAGTGACCATTTTCATTCCTTCATTGTGTGTTAGTGAAAAGTTAAAAACTGCTGCTTGTTAAGCACAACTGCATGTTAAAGCGTTGCCATCGATTTGTTAAATGAATTGTTTTTATTGTTTCAATAGATTTTATGTATCAATGATAATGACCAGCGTTTACTGATTAAATTCAAATATAAGGCTTGAGGCCACTTAATCAATACCATGCAGATTACATACAATCTCATTAATGACCAATACGCAATAAAAAGCCCCTTCTCTATTCAGAGTAAGGGGCTTTTTATTGACGGCCTGAAGATACAAGGCCGACTAAATATTGTTATTTCAGATTAAGACTCAAGTGCCTTACGACGTCTAACTACCAAACCCATCAATGCTAAACCTGAAAGCAGCATCGCATTAGTTTTAGGCTCTGGCACTGCAGCTACATTAACGTTAGAGAACTCAACCCTTAAACCACTTGGGTTGCCGCCGTTTTGCGCCAAATTAGTCACCACAAAACTCAAGGTGTTCAAACCACTCACAAAACCACTATTGGCAGAGAAAGAGCTAAAGCTATTGAAGTTAGAATAAGTACCGCCTGTAATGCTAGAGAGCAAACTACCGTTCAAATACACAGATGCATTATTGTCTGCAGCCCACATTGCGCTAAAGCTGGTCTTGCTTGCATCGTAGCCAGACAAGTCAAAAGTTTGGCTGAATGTATAAGTACCGTTAGTAAATGGATCCAGACTGCCATCATTAGCATTTGCAGTTGGGGTAATCCAGGCAGAAGCATTGCTAGCACTATCAGCCAACCATGCGCCATTAACACCAATTCCAACATATGAAGCAGCACCGCCACCTAAAGTGTAGTGTTGATCAACGCTACCTTCAGCGCCTTTGCCACTATCGGTAACGCCTGTATTCCAAAGCAATGTATTCGCGGATGCTGAGAAACTCACCAACATCGTTAATGAAGCCACTAACGCAGTCTTCTTGAAAATATTCACAAAATTCATTTAAAACTCCCATTTAAGATTTCTGTCTCTATATCAGCAACTTAAGTGCCAATATGGGAAATATAGAAATGGGCAATTCCAAATATCTAATATCTAATTGATTAATAATGTAAATTCTCCTTATGCATCGTTAAGGCTTTAAGTATTGGGAACAGACAATCCAAGGCAGGCTGACTGAATTGCTAACACGTGTGTTGAAAATTCATAAAAGCAGCTAACAAAATCTCTCTTATACTGTTTAACAATACAAACTAAAGAAATTATTGCTCATGTCACCAGATACTGAAGTTGGGTCCAATATAATCAAACCTAAGACGATTTACCTGAAAGACTATGCCCCGGCTCCATACAAGGCCTCGCATATCAATCTCGTCTTTGAGTTATTTGAAGACAAGACAATCGTTAGGTCAGAGGTTTTATACATTAAGAACCCTGATGGCAATTCAAGTACGCTGATCTTAAATGGGCAGGATCAAACCATCCTCTCCGTTGAGATCGACGGCGTAGCCTTCACTGGCTACATGCTGGCTGATAATCAAATAACCATCAATGAGGCAGGCGAAAAATTCACGCTCACTATCACCTCTGAAATTCACCCCGAAACCAACACGGCGCTCGAAGGACTGTATAAATCTCAAGGCACCTATTGCACACAGTGCGAGGCCGAAGGTTTTCGCCGCATTACCTACTTCCAGGATAGGCCGGATGTACTGAGCATCTTCTCTGTCCGTATTGAGGCAGATAAAAGCAAGTATCCAGTGCTGCTCTCTAACGGCAACTTGGTGGAATCTGGAGAATTAGCTAACGGGCGCCATTTCACCGCATGGAATGACCCATTTCCTAAGCCTTGCTACCTTTTCGCATTGGTGGCTGGCGACCTTGTCCGCATTGAAGATACCTTTAAAACTATGTCGGGCCGCAATGTAGACCTGCATATCTACGTTCGTTCTGGTGATGAAGGCCAATGTGACCACGCCATGCAATCCCTCAAAAAATCCATGCAATGGGACGAAGAGAAATACGGCCGTGAATACGAGCTTGATCTGTTCAACATCGTGGCCGTGAGTGACTTCAATATGGGCGCGATGGAAAACACCTCGCTCAACATCTTTAACACCAAGCTAGTACTCGCTCACCAAGAAACGGCCACCGATACTGACTTCATGAGTGTTGAAGGTGTGATCGCCCACGAATACTTCCACAACTGGACTGGCAACCGCGTGACTTGCCGCGATTGGTTCCAACTGTCACTCAAAGAAGGCCTGACCGTGTTCAGGGATCACGAATTCAGCGCTGACATGAACTCTCGTTCCGTGCAGCGTATTGATGACGTTGATCACTTGCGTCGCTTTCAATTCTCGGAAGATGCCAGCCCACTTGCCCATGCGGTGCAACCCGATAATTTCATCGAGATCAGCAATTTCTACACCATGACCGTGTATGAAAAAGGCTCAGAGCTCATTCGCATGCAACAGACCCTGCTGGGCGAAGACACCTACCGTAAAGCAACTGACCTTTACTTTGATCGCTACGATGGCCATGCCGTCACCTGCGATGATTTTGTGCAATGCATGGCAGATGCCTCTGGTCGCGATATGTCGCAATTCTTCTTATGGTACAAACAGGCTGGCACACCGTCCTTAATCGCTTCCAGCCAATATGATGAAGAACAAAAGCAATTCACCCTCACCCTAAAACAATCGCAAGCTGATACACCAGGCCAAACAAATAAAAAGCCACTGCTTATCCCTGTGGCAGTTGGCTTACTCAACGAGCAAGGCATTGAGACGCACCCAACACAAGTGCTTGAAATGACCGAACGTGAACAAAGCTTCACCTTCGATAACGTCAAAACACGCCCTGTACCATCAATCTTGCGCGGCTTTTCTGCACCTGTGAAATTAACCACTGACTTGAGTGACGATAACCTTCGTCTGCTACAACTCAGCGATACTGACGGCTTCAACAAATGGGAGGCGGGCCAAACCATCGCACTGCGCACTATTGAACGGGTAATGGCTGACAGCGAAGTCGATATATCTCAATTTATTGATGATATTGGGATCATGATTCAGCAAGGCCTTAACAATAAAGGCGATAAAGCCCTTCTGGCGAGAGCCCTATCCCTGCCCGCCATCGCAGTAATTGCACAAACGCAGGATGTGATTGACCCAGCGGCCATTGACAGTGCCCGCACGCATATACTCAAAGCCATTAAACGCACGCACAAAGATGCCTTGCTACGTCTATATAAAGATAATCTCAGCATGGGCGAGTTCTCTATCTCCCCTGAAGCAATGGGGCGGAGGTCACTAAAAAACACCGTGCTTGAATTATTGACCGTGACTAATGGCAGCGGATGCGCGGCTCTGGCCAAGGCACATTATGACCATGCCGATAATATGACCGACCGTGTCGCTGCATTAGCCTGCTTATCCGACAGCACACAACCAGAGCGTGAAGAAGTATTCACCGATTTCTATCACCGATTTAAAGACTATCAATTGGTCGTTGATAAATGGTTTTCGCTGCAAGCTATCGCCAACCGGGATGAGATATTCGATGATTTCGCAAAGCTACGAAACCATGCGGAATTCAATATCAAAAACCCAAATCGCGTGCGCTCGCTCTATTCCGCATTTGCAATCAATAACCCCGTGAAGTTCCATGACCCAAGCGGCCAAGGCTATGCAATATTAAGAGATGCGATTATTGAATTGAACGCGATTAACCCACAAATTGCCGCTCGTCAGGTCACACCATTTCGGGAATGGAAACGCTATACACCAGAGCTACAAGCCAAGATGAAAGATGCGCTGCAAGCGATTATGGATTCAGGCAATCTTTCCAGTGATGTGTTTGAGGTGGTAAGTAAAAGTTTGAATGGTTAGTCAATTGATAGAATAGAAATGGTGAGTTAATCTCTCGAGAAGTAATTCAAATGGTTTAAATAGGGGAAGTATTTATGCCGAAATCAGTGCGCTATGCCTTGATAGCGATATTTGCGGAATTATCTGTGGGTCTTGTACTGACAATAATAGATTGGTCCACGGGCAAGATTCCATCCAGACAATTCGCAATAGAATTAATTATCTACATTGTCTTAGCCATTCTCCCCTACAAGTTGTACAGACGTAGCAACCCTTCCAGATATACCTGGCTAGCACTCAGCTCATTGAGTCTTTTAAGTTTCTTTTGGAGCCCTCCTACTACCAAACGGTATGTAGACATCGCTTCATGGGTAACAATCTTCCTCCCAGCACTTGAAATTTATTGGTTACTCACAAGAGAGTCGAATATCTGGTTTGGCAAGAAGGAGATTATTTATGAAGCGTAATCATTTCGTGATCAATTTTGGCATGAAATTAAAAGGCATAAAGAGATGAGTAATCTACCCCCTGTCTTAGAATTACTAAACAGCGTAAATTTTATCGACAAGGATATTAAGGGGATTTTGAAGTCAGCTAAAAAATTAATCCCCGATATAACACAGCAAGCAGAATGGACATTGTCAAATCATACGTATGTTGATAATCAGCCTAACGATCTTACAAAATTCAACGTAAGTCCTGTTAGCGGTATGAATCCGTTTGGAGACTTCGGCAAATGTTCGGGTTTCGACTGCCGAATTAGCATGGCTTTGAATTTTTCAAGAACAATCGGTTTGTACAGTGAAGTAATCTACCTCCCTGATCCTTTTACAACAAAATTTATTGACGATGGCAATAAAGATTTGAGTTGGACAGATGATCAAGTTCTAGAACTCATCAAAGAAGCTACTGTGCTTCAAGTTCTTCGTCCTTTAATAGAAGCAGGAATAATTCAATTCACGAGCCCAGTTAGAAGTTATTGCGCAGGTTGTTTAGAAAAATTATATGACAATGTAGATAATTTTACCGATGAGGCAATTCAGGAGTTTTGGCATGGGGTTTCGCACCATAAATCTAATGACCATCTTGTACTGGATACCAATAACTTGCATGTTCCTTCATTGATGCTTAGTAAATTTATAGATCCAGCTTTGAAAAATAGAAAAACAATGAAAACTATGGCAAGACAGATGTTTGGGGAAATTATATGGGAAGAAATTCACGAATTATTGTTCACAATGAATACTACAGAATCGATGAATTCAACCATTTTTTCCAATTCAAGAATTGGGTTAAAAACTTTGAAGAAACTGGAAGGTAACGATCGAAATGTATACAACCATCTAAATTGGGAAAATTCCAGAGACACAAATCTGCCATGGATTAAAGATTTAACACCTCAGCAAGTAGTCGAGCTCAGAAATTCTGCTGATAAAGCTTTGCCTCAATTTAGAGAACTTATGCTTAAAAGTCTTACGCAAGAGAATTTGTCTATGTCAGATAACGAATCAAAATCTTCTGAGCTATTAACTGAGATGAGAACGCAGGCTGAAGAAGTTAGAGCTGAGCTTAGCTCTATAGACATTAATTCAGAAAAAAACTTCCATAATATGGGTGGCATTCTTGGGATGACTATATCAATTTATAGTGCTGCAACTGGCAATCCAGCATTAGGCTTAACAACATTAATGGCTACGCTAGGACTCATCCACACAAATCTTAAAAAAGATCACAGTGAAGTAAATAAAGCCATTTCGAAGCCTGGTTACGTTTTGGTTAAAGCAAAAGACATACTGCAGCATGCGAATAAAAGCAGCAAATAAATATATTGGTGCTGCAGAGATTATTGGGTCATAGCAATCTGACGATGTATTATGCACATCTGTCACCAGACCACCTTCAGGAAGCACGAACCTTGAATCCTCTGAAAAAGCTCGGATAAATTACTTTACGAACTTGTTCTGTACGTTTCTTAGAATATAACTATTCAAACCATCCCCAGATATTGCCCGTAGCTTCATGGCTTCAATGTTCTTGGCCCCAGCAGATGCATAGGTATATTTATAGACTTGGTCTGACTTCTTGAATTTAATACTGATTGAATCAGCCGCTGTTTGAAAAGAGACCACGCCTGAATCCGAGCCAATGTCATTGTAAATTTCCATCTTATCCGTTCCTTTTCTAGTGATTACTGCGAAAGTACTTACGATGGCAAACTACTGTGTTGCTGAAGAGATTTATTCGGTTGACACTTTTGAATAACAAAGGGGTCACGATTGCTCGTAACCCCTTGTTTTTATTGGTGGGCTGTGCGGGGATCGAACCCACGACAAACGGATTAAAAGTCCGCTGCTCTACCAGCTGAGCTAACAACCCATGATGTATTTTTAGTTACATCGGAAAGGGCGCAATTATCCCGAAAAGCGCCTATGCCGTCAACCTGAAATACGCTTTAAATCACGCTTGGCGCAAATTAAATGGCTGATTGGCTGGGTTTACTTTAATCCTGGGAATCTGCCTTGCATGGCGCGCATCATTTTGGTCATGCCGCCTTTGGCGAACATCTTCATCATTTTTTGCACGTCTTCAAACTGGTTGAGCAGTCGATTGACCTCTTGCACCTGCACGCCTGCGCCGAGTGCGATACGGCGCTTGCGGGTGGCTTTGATGAGCTCTGGCTTGCGGCGCTCTAATGGCGTCATGGAGTTGATGATGCCTTCCATACGGCGCACGGCTTTATCGCCTGCTTCTCCGCTCATCTGGCCTGCCATGCCCGCCATTTGTGCGGGGAGCTTATCCATGAGCGCACCCATGCCGCCCATGTTACGCATTTGCTGTATCTGGGATTTGTAGTCTTCAAGGTCAAAGTTTTTGCCTGATTTAACTTTGTCGGCCAGTTTTTTGGCTTCGTCCAGATCGACATTCTTTTGAGCATGCTCAATGAGCGAGAGCACATCGCCCATGCCGAGTATGCGTGAGGCCATGCGCTCTGGGTGGAAGGGTTCGAGGCCATCGACCTTTTCGCTGACACCGATAAACTTGATGGGCTTGCCAGTAATGTGGCGCACTGAGAGTGCAGCACCGCCACGTGCATCGCCATCTAGCTTGGTGAGTACAACGCCCGTTAACGGTAAAGTTTCGCCAAAGGCACGCGCAGTGTTGATGGCATCTTGGCCCTGCATGGCATCAACCACAAACAAGGTTTCGATTGGGTTTAACAGCGTGTGCAGCGCCTTGATCTCGGCCATCATGGCTTCATCAATACCCAGGCGACCTGCGGTATCGAAGATCACCACATCGTAGAAATGGCGTTTGGCGTGGTCTAGTACATTGGTGGCGATTGTTTCTGGTTTTTGCGAAATATCGGATTCAAAGAAATCGACATCCAGACTTTTGGCCAGAGTTCTTAATTGCTCGATAGCCGCTGGGCGATAAATATCCGCGCTGGTCAGCAACACTTTCTTTTTCTGTGCTTTGAGCAAGCGCGCGAGTTTGGCTGAAGTGGTGGTTTTACCAGAGCCCTGCAAACCTGCCATGAGGATAATTGCGGGCGGTACGGCGGCCAAGTTAAGCGCCGCATTATCTGTGCCCATCAGCTTGGTGAGCTCTTCATGCACCACCTGAATGACGGCTTGGCCTGGCGTGAGGCTTTGCAGCACTTCACGGCCTTGTGCACGTTCTTTTACTTGGGCGATAAAGTCTTTAACGACTGGCAAAGCAACATCGGCCTCTAGCAGCGCCATACGCACTTCGCGCAAGGCATCGGCAATGTTATCTTCCGTCAGCCGTGCTTGGCCACGTAGATTCTTGATGACGCCTTGCAGTCTTCCACTTAAGTTTTCAAACATTTTATATTTTCCAGCGTTGCTTAAACCTATCACCATGGGTTTTTGTAAAGGCGCAGGCGTTAGCGCCTGATTTACACCATGTTATAGTATTGAATAAATACTAATTTTAACCCAAGTCACCTATACACATACACATGATTGAGTTTGCTCCCTATTTCATCACGGCTTTGATTTACGCTTTAGTGGCTGCTGATTTTTGGCTAGATGCCTCAGCAAAACCTTCGCTCAAAATCTCGCGCTGGCATCCACACCTGATTGCGGTTGGATTGATATTGCATGCATGCTTGTTATACAAATCACTGTTCACAGGCGGGCTTAACTTAGGGCTTTCAAACGCACTCTCTGCCATATTCTGGCTGACTGTACTGATTTACTGGCTGACTGACCTCAAGCATCATTTGAACAGCCTGCAGGCCTTTGTATTACCGCCTGCGGCTTTCTTTGTGTTGTTACAGTACCTGCTGCCAGAAGCGCATTTGCTGCCTTATGCCAAGCAGCCCTTATTCATGACCCACCTGGTTATCTCCATGCTGGCCTATAGCCTCTTCACCTTTGCGGCGCTGCATGCTTTATTGATGATGGCTGCGGAGCGCAGCCTGCACCAAAAACCTACACTCATCAAACTGCCAGATTTCCCGCCGCTGATGGTGATGGAAACATTGCTGTTCAGAATGATAGGCCTAGGCTTCATATTGCTCACGTTGACTTTGATCAGCGGCATGCTGTTCTCCGAAGCCATGTTCCACCAGGCACTCAGGTTTAACCATAAAAATATATTCACCATCGTTTCATGGCTGGTGTTTGGTGGATTATTGCTAGGTAGGTTTCAGTATGGCTGGCGTGGCCGCAAAGCTATCCGCTGGACACTGAGCGGCTTTGCCCTATTGTTTCTCGCCTATATTGGCAGCAAATTCGTATTAGAGATTTTGTTGCACAGATAACGCTGAATTTCTAGCGGCACGTATCATCAATGAGCATTCCCATCCTCTACTCTTATCGTCGTTGCCCTTATGCCATGCGCGCCCGTATGGCGTTGCGATATAGCGACATTACGGTTGAAATTATCGAGATTTCACTTAGAGATAAACCGCAGCATCTATTAGAAGTCTCGCCCAAAGCCACGGTGCCTGTACTTGCGTTACCAGATGGCAAGGTGATTGAACAAAGCCTGGAGATCATGCAATGGGCGTTGTTGCAGCAAGATAAAGACGATTGGCTATCAAACAGCGCAAGTGAACTGGCAATTGATGCTAATCGGCTGATTTCAGAAAATGATGGCACATTCAAACAGGCGCTAGACCGCTATAAATATGCCGTGCGCTTTCCCGAGCACTCACAAGAAGAGTATCGACAACAATGTGAGGTATTTGTCAGCAAGCTAGAAGCGCTACTCGTCCAACATCATTATTTGTTAGGTAGCAATTGTTCGATTGCAGACATCGCCATCTTTCCATTTGTTCGCCAATTTGCGGGCGTAGATGAGCCATGGTTCTCACAAGCGCCCTACCCAAAAGTCCGCGCATGGCTGAATGAATGGGTTAATTCACCGCTCTTTATTAGCATTATGCAAAAATAAAAAATGGGCTGACACGACTAGCGCATCAACCCACGGGGAAGCAATAACTAATAACGATTGCTTAAGCTAGATCAACTTCCAGTTTTGATGGTTTGCTTGGCTTGCTGGTTGGCTCTTCATCAAATACCAGTTTGACTTGGTCTTTATCGTCAATATCCACTTTAACGCTACCACCATTCGCCAAGCGACCGAACAATAACTCGTCTGCCAAGGCTCTGCGGATAGTGTCTTGGATCAATCGCGACATCGGCCTTGCGCCCATCAATGGATCAAAGCCATTCTTGCCGAGATAAGCTTTTAGTTCATCACTGAAGCTGACTTCAACCTTTTTCTCGTGCAACTGATCTTCAAGCTGCATCAAGAATTTATCCACTACGCGCATGATGATCTCTTGCGTCAATGGTGCAAACGACACAGTCGCATCAAGACGATTGCGGAACTCAGGGCTGAACATACGCTTGATTTCAGCCAAGTCATCATTCACCTTGCTAGGCAGATTGAAGCCGATACCTGTTTTAGATATGGCTTCAGCACCAGCATTGGTAGTCATGATAATCGTGACATTGCGGAAATCAGCCTTACGACCATTGTTATCAGTCAGTGTGCCGTGATCCATTACCTGTAGCAAGATATTGAAAATGTCTGGATGGGCTTTTTCAATCTCATCTAACAACAATACGCAATATGGATGCTTGGTGATGGCTTCTGTCATCAACCCACCCTGCTCAAAACCAACATAGCCTGGAGGTGCGCCAATCAAGCGAGACACCGCATGACGCTCCATGTATTCAGACATATCAAAACGAATCAGCTCGATACCCAATGTGTAAGCCAACTGTTTTGCCACTTCTGTTTTACCAACCCCAGTAGGGCCAGAGAACAGGAATGAGCCGATTGGTTTATCTTGGCTACCCAAACCACTACGCGCCATTTTAATGGCGGCTGACAGCGATTCTATGGCCTTATCTTGACCAAACACAGTCGCCTTCAAATCACGATCCAGCGTTTTAAGCGCATTGCGATCGTCACTTGAAATATTCTTGGGCGGAATCCGCGCAATCTTGGCGATGATGTCTTCAATCTCCTTGTTGCTGATCACTTTCTTCTGCTTGGATTTAGGCAAGATACGTTGCGCAGCGCCAGCCTCATCAATCACGTCAATCGCCTTGTCTGGCAAATGGCGATCGTTGATGTATTTAGCAGAAAGCTCAGCCGCAGTGCTCAAAGCAGATGCGCTGTATTTCACGCCATGATGCTGTTCAAAACGTGATTTCAAGCCCTTAAGTATTTCAATGGTTTCAGAAACGCTAGGCTCAGAAACATCCACTTTCTGGAAGCGACGTGAAAGTGCGTGGTCTTTTTCAAAGATGCCACGATATTCCTGATAAGTAGTTGCGCCTATGCATTTGAGCGAGCCGTTTGAAAGCGCAGGCTTGAGCAAATTAGAGGCATCCAATGTGCCACCACTGGCAGCGCCAGCACCAATCAAGGTATGGATTTCATCCACAAACAAGACTGAGTTTGGGCTTTCAGCAAGTTTCTTCATGACGGCTTTTAGGCGTTGCTCAAAATCACCACGGTATTTCGTACCAGCTAACAGCGCGCCCATATCTAGCGAATAGATTACAGCCTTGGATAAGACTTCAGGCACGTTACCTTCAACGATACGGCGTGCTAATCCTTCTGCAATAGCAGTTTTACCAACTCCTGCCTCACCCACCAATAATGGGTTGTTTTTACGACGGCGGCAAAGGGTTTGGATGACACGTTCAATTTCGCTATCGCGGCCAATAAGTGGATCTATCTTTCCAGCCAATACTTGCTGGTTTAAATTCAGTGTGTAGTTTTCAAGCGCGCCAGCAGGTGCGGCTTCTGTTTCAGCCTCTTGCTCTGTTTCGGCACGTTTGTTAGCGCCATCAGCCACCTTAGCAACGCCATGTGAGATGAAGTTAACAACATCAAGGCGAGTCACAGATTGCTGATGCAAGAAGAACACAGCATGCGAATCTTTTTCACCATAAATCGCAACAAGTACGTTAGCGCCTGTCACTTCTTTTTTACCTGATGATTGCACATGCAAAATCGCACGCTGAATTACGCGTTGAAAGCCTAACGTTGGCTGTGTATCGACCTCTTCATCGCCTTCTACAGTTGGGGTGTGTTCTTCAATGTAGTGATTAAGTTCGCTACGCAGATTATCGAGATTAGCGCCGCATGACCTAAGTACTTCAGCCGCAGTTGGATTATCAATCATGGCGAGCAATAGATGCTCAACCGTGATCAGCTCATGGCGTTTCTGCCGAGCATCCATAAATGCCATGTGTAGGGAGACTTCTAATTCCTGGGCTATCATAATTTGCGTTTCCTCAGACTTCTTCCATTGCGCATTGCAATGGGTGTTGATGTTCGCGAGCGTATTCTAAAACCTGGTTTACTTTTGTTTCTGCAATGCCGTGTGGGTAAACCCCACACACTCCAGCGCCCTCGGTATGTACTTTGAGCATGATTTGCGTTGCTTGTTCACGACTTTTACTAAAAAACCGCTGTATCACATCAACCACAAACTCCATAGGAGTGTAATCGTCATTTAACAGTAATACTTTATACATCGCTGGCGGTTTAGTTTTAACCGCCTTTTTCTCTAGGACAGTATTTTCCTGATTTTTAATACTTGCCATCGTGGTACCTATATTGAACCGAATTTAGAATAATTCAAGCCTGAAACAAGTGTGGTTAATCATCTTTGTTCCAATCTTGGCGCCTACACTTGCAAGATCGCTGATTCAGCGCGGATTTTCAGGGAAAAATGCGTACGCTTTTAACGACTTTGTCCTGCGTCTGGACAATCTCAAGGGTATGCCCTGCAATCTTGAAACTGGTGCCAGGCTCCGGAATATCCTCAAAATGCTCCAGCACCAAGCCATTCAGTGTGCGCGGACCATCTAATGGTAATGATAGCGCAAGTTTTTTATTGAGATCACGCAATGGACTAATACCATCCACTAACCAACTGCCATCTTCATCCTGATGATATGCCCCAGAAAGCGAAGGTGATTGGGTAGTGAAATCGCCGATGATTTCCTCAAGTATATCTTCGAGTGTCACCAAGCCTTTGAGTTCACCGTATTCATCAACCACCAGCGCAATACGCTGCTTGTTCTCCTGGAACTGCTGCATCTGCATATAGAGCGGAGTTCCAGAAGGGATAAAGTAAGGGTCAGAGATGATTTCCCGCAGTATCTCAAGATCCAGTTCGCCATCACGCAAATGGTTCATCACTTTGCGTATATGCAATATGCCGACGATTTCTTCATTCGCGCCTTGGCGCACCGGCAACCGTGTGTGCTGACTGGACGATAATTGCTTGATGATCTCTTCAATCGGCTCATCAAAATCAATCACTTCAATATTGGTGTGTGCCGTCATCACGTCATCCACCGTGCTCTTTTCAAGATCAAAAAGATTCAACAAGATGGCACGGTGTTTTTTGGGGATATAGCTGCCCGCATCCAGCACGATATGGCGTAGTTCATCCATGGAAAGCGCATGGCCATTTTCAGTAAAATTCACTTTGATGCCAAATAATCGCGCAATGACGTTGACCAACGCATTGATTAGCCAGACGATGGGATAGAGAAGTTTAAGTAATGGTGTCAGCACATAACTACTGGCGAAGGCTATTCTTTCGGGAAAACGGGCTGCAAATACTCGAGGTAACATTTCGCTAAAAATGAGCGTAGCCACGGTAATGAGGATAGTGCCGACCATCAAGGCAGACTTATCTTCACCATATAACTCAACGCTAATCACGGCAACTAGTGTCACTGAGCAAGCATTGGCGAAGTTATTGCCAAGCAGAATGACGCCTAATAATTTATCTGTTTTATTGAGTAATTTTGTGGCGAGCCGAGCGCCACGATGGCCTTCGTCCACTAGCTTACGCAGGCGATAACGGTTGAGCGACATCAAACTGGTTTCAGCGATTGAAAACAGGCCAGAAATCATGAGCAGTATGGCAAGTACGCCATACTGCATGGGCAGGGAGATAACGTCCAAAGAGGTTTGAAAATGTAGTGGGTGAACACTAGTTTACCGCGCTGGGCGGTAATAGTGTCAAGGCATTGCTTCTACGTCAGATTTCTTTTCAGTATTGCCCATCAAGTTTGCACGCGAAACACCTAACCACATAGCAACAGGGCTCGCCACCAGCACTGAAGAATAGATACCGAACAAAATACCAATAGTCAGTGCCAGCGCAAAATTGTGCAGCACTTCGCCACCAAATAGTAGCATTGAGCAGACCATTGTTTGCGTCATGGCGTGCGTAATCACGGTACGTGACATGGTAGCTGTGATTGCATTATTGATGACATCTGGCACGCTAGCCTTACGCATCTTGCGGAAGTTTTCACGCACACGGTCAAACACCACCACAGACTCATTCACCGAGTAACCTAGCACGGCCAGAATCGCCGCAAGCACGGTCAAATTAAATTCCCACTGAAAGAATGCGAAGAAGCCAAGAATGATCACCACGTCATGCATATTGGCAACAATCGCGGCTACCGCAAAACGCCACTCAAAACGTAAAGCCAAGTAGGCAACGATACCGACTGAAACCAATAACAAGGCCAGTGCGCCGTTTTCATAGAGCTCTTGGCCAACTTGCGAACCCACCAACTCCACGCGGCGCATTTCTACACCAGGCGTTTTCTCGGTCAATGCGGCCAATACTTGCTCTGACAATTGGGCTTTGGTCACACCTTCTTTTAGTGGCAACCGAATCAACACATCGTGACTGCTACCGAAGTTCTGCACGGTTGCTTCTTTGTGCCCCAAGGTATCAACCACTTCACGAATCTTGCCCAGATCAGCCGTTTCTGGATAGCTCACCTCGATGATCGTACCGCCAGTGAAATCTACTCCCAGATTCAGGCCGCGGTGCGCTAGAAAGAATATCGCCAGAATAAAGGTGATCAGAGAAATAGCCGTTGTGAGACGGCCATAACTCATGAAGGGAATATCTTTTTTGATCTTGAAAATTTCCATAATCTTTAATTCATCTCGTTTATTTTAGTAACGCATCATTCTTGATAAAGCGTCTGGTTTGTATGCACTGGAGCCAATTAACCAATTGCGAGTTTAGTAACTTTGCGGCGATAGCCGTAAAGCAGATTCACGATGGCTCTTGATACCACCACAGCGCTAAACATTGAGGTCAAAATCCCCAGCATATGCACGACGGCAAACCCTTTAATTGGGCCTGAGCCAAAACTGAACAGCATCAAACCCACAATAAACGTCGTCACGTTTGAGTCCAAAATGGTATCAAATGCGCGGTCATAGCCTGCGTGTATAGAAGCCTGTGGCGTATTGCCATTGCGCAACTCTTCACGGATACGTTCGTTGATCAGCACGTTGGCGTCAATCGCCATACCGAGTGTAAGCGCAATCGCGGCAAGGCCTGGCAAGGTCAAGGTCGCTTGCAGGATTGAAAGTAATGCCAACAGGAACAATAGATTGATTGCCAAGGCAAGCACTGAGACTGTGCCAAAGGCCATATAGTAAATAGCCATGAATACCGCAATTGCAAGGAAACCCCATAACGTAGAATGCACACCGCGCTTAATGTTTTCTTCACCCATACTTGGCCCAACGGTGCGTTCTTCAACAATCTCCATAGGCGCGGCAAGAGCACCAGCCCTTAACAGCAGCGAAACATCCGTAGCTTCTTGTACGCTGGCCATACCTGAGATTTGCACGCGGCCGCCGCCGATTTCCTCACGAATCACTGGGGCAGTAATCACTTCTGCCTTACCTTTTTCAACCAGTAGAATAGCCATGCGCTTGCCAACGTTATCTTTGGTCACTTGCTTGAAAATACGCGCACCACGGCCATCAAATGTGACATGCACCACAGATTCGCCATTCTGCGAATCTAAGCCTGGACCAGCATCAGTAATATATTCCCCAGTGAGCACCACACTCTTTTTCACCAGAATGGGCTGTCCATTTCGGCCAACATAATATTCGTCGCCAAAAGGCACTTGACCTTTGCTCGCAGCATCCAATGTACTGGCATCACTCTTTTCCTCATCTACAAGGCGTATCTCAAGCGTTGCTGTGCGACCAAGTATCTCTTTCGCCTTGGCCGTGTCCTGCACACCTGGCAACTGCACGACTACGCGATCTGAGCCTTGTTGCTGGATAATCGGCTCGGCAACACCCAGCTCGTTAATACGGTTGTGCAGGGTTTGAATGTTTTGCTTGAGCGCAAAATCCTGAATGCGTTTTTGTGCTTGGGGATTGAGCGTTGCAATCAACAGTTTTTCAGTGCCAGTATCGCTGTCTTTGAGCGTTAAATCTGGGGAATCCTTGGCAATGATTTTTCTGGCTTTCTCAAGTTCAGCCGACTGACTGAAACGAATCTGCACAGATTGACCCTCGCGTGATATCCCAAGATAAGCCACACGTTCATTGCGTAGTGAAGAGCGGAAATCACCCACATAACGATCAGTCGCTTTATCCAGCGCGGCTTTCATGTCCACTTGCAGCAAGAAATGCACACCACCGCGCAAATCCAGACCAAGGTACATCGGCAATGCGCCAATGCTGGCCAGCCATGACGGCGAACGCGTCAGTAGGTTGAGTGCTACGACGTAATCATCACCCAGACTCTTCTGCAATACATCTTTAGCTTTAAGTTGGGTATCCGTATCATCAAAGCGCACCTTGATGCCACTTGGCTCCAGCGTCAAATGGTCAAACTTGATGTTTTGCGCTTTTAAAGCATTCTCCACCTGATCCAGCAATGCCGGCTCAATTTTGACCGTATTTTTATTCGGCGAGATTTGGACTGCAGGCGATTCACCGAAGATATTTGGCAAGGAATACACAATGCCGAATACCAAGGCAAATATCACTAGCAGGTTTTTCCATAATGGATAGCGGTTCATGATGCGGCTCGCAAATGATGTGTCTAAGAGATTAGAAGTTGATTTATGGTTTGAACTGACTGATTAAAAAGACTTGGCTAAATAGACTTAATGGTGCCTTTAGGCAGCAAAGTCTGGATGGTCGGTTTTTGTACATTAATAATCACGCCAGCGGCGATTTCAATCGCGACAAAACTATCACCCACTTTACTTACTGTACCGATGATGCCGCCTGATGTGCTGACTTCATCACCTTTTTGCAAAGCTTCAATCATCTTGCGTTGTTCTTTCGCCTGTTTCATCTGTGGACGAATCAGCATGAAATAAAACAATACTACAATCGCGATTGGAAAAAGGAATTGGGTATATTCTGGAGCGCCACCTGTGGCTGCATATGCGTTACTAATAAACATGAGTGACCTTTTCTGTAACTTTAATATTGCTTAAGTTGGTTAGAGTAAAACGAAAAATTTTAGCATAGAGTGCCCATACACTACTAAGCCTTAACGTGAATTGCCCGGTTTCTAGCGAATTCTTCTTTAAAACTGGCAAAGTTACCTTCTTCAATCGCCTTGCGCATGCCAGCCATGAGCTCTTGGTAATAATGTAGATTGTGGATGGTATTAAGGCGTGAACCCAATATTTCGCCAAGCCTGTGCAGATGATGCAAGTAGGCGCGGCTGAAATTACGGCAGGTGTAGCAAGTGCACTCAGCATCCAACGGGCTAGTATCTAATTTATAGCGCGCATTTTTGAGCTTGATGTCGCCGTGTCGCGTGAATAGCCATCCATTGCGTGCATTGCGTGTTGGCATCACGCAGTCAAACATATCAATGCCTTGCGAAACGGCAGCCACTAAATCTTCTGGCGTGCCCACCCCCATTAGATAACGCGGCTTATTTTTCGGCATCTGCGGCGCGGTATGGGTAAGAATGCGCAACATATCTTCTTTCGGCTCGCCGACCGACAAGCCGCCAATCGCGTAACCATCAAACCCAATCTCTTCAAGACCTGCGAGAGATTCATTACGCAAATCTTCATGCATGCCGCCCTGGATAATGCCAAACAGGGCGTTAGCGTTACCTTCATGTGCGGCCTTGCTACGCTTGGCCCAGCGCAGGCTAAGCTGCATCGAGTCATTGGCTTCCTGATGCGTAGCGGGGTAAGGCGTGCATTCATCAAACACCATCACGATGTCGGAGTTCAATACACGCTGGATGCGCATGGATTCTTCAGGCGTCAGGAAACAGCTGTCACCATTGATGGGGGAACGAAACTTAACGCCTTCTTCAGAAATTTTACGTAGCGCGCCCAGACTCCACACCTGAAAACCGCCAGAGTCGGTTAGTATGGGGCCATCCCAGCCCATAAACTGATGCAAGCCGCCATGCGCCTCAATCACATCCAACCCTGGCCGTAACCACAAATGGAAAGTATTGCCGAGCAAGATGTGCGCACCGATTTCTTTTACTTCTATAGGCGAGAGTGATTTCACTGAGCCATAAGTGCCGACTGGCATAAAGGCAGGCGTCTGCACATCGCCATGCGCCAAGCTCACAAGGCCTCGCCTGGCAGCACCATCTTGTTTGATTAGATTAAATTTCATACGTGTTAAGGTTACTTATTAAAGCGTGACTTAATCAAAATATTAGTGACGCACTTTTGTTTAAAATTAAGACTAAAAATTAAGCCGCGATACTACCATAGTCAATCTATCCAGCTTTGATATACTAAGCAAAATCAAACTTGCTACATTCAAACAATAAACTTAAAGAGATGTTCGATATGGCTGAAGCCACACCGCGCCCGCGTCGCAAAAAACCACTCATACAATCAGGCTTGCGTGAGCGCAGCATTTATCTGTTGCCTAACCTCTTTACTACCGCGGCTTTGTTCGCAGGGTTTTATGCAATTGTACAGGCCATGAGTGGTGAATTTGAGCGCTCAGCCATCGCCATCTTTATTGCCATGGTGATGGATGGCCTGGATGGTCGTGTAGCTCGCCTCACCAATACCCAAAGCGCATTCGGTGCTGAATATGACAGCCTGTCAGATATGGTGTCGTTTGGTGTTGCGCCAGCACTGATACTCTATGTATGGGCATTAAAACCCATGGGTAAATTAGGCTGGATTGCAGCATTCATCTATTGTGCTTGTGCGGCATTACGGCTCGCTCGGTTTAATACCAAGCTGGACGAGAGCGATAAACGCTATTTTCAGGGCTTGCCCAGCCCCGCCGCAGCGGCTCTATTGGCAGGCTTAGTCTGGGTATCATTTGATAACGGCATTGTCGGCGATGAAATATTCTTTGGCTGGATAAAAATGAAATGGCTGGCCTGGGGCATTACCGTATTTGCGGGGCTCTCCATGGTGAGCGATTTGCGCTATTACAGTGGCAAAGACATCAATTTACGCAGCAGCGTGCCATTTGTGGTGATACTACTTATCGTGCTTGGTTTTGTGTTGATCTCATATAGCCCACCAGAAGTCCTGTTTATGGTCTCGGTGGCTTATGGCTTGTCTGCCTATGCACTATGGTCAATTGGGCGATTAGGCAAAAAAGCAGCTTCAGCATCACAAGAAGTCTAAAGATTAGCAGCTACGCAAATCCATGATTCTCACCAAGATGGCTTGCGTAGCAAGATAAAAAATATTATATTCACGTCACTATGTGCTCAAAACACTACATTTCAGTTTCATCTTCACAGACCAGCCTACTCTTGGCTGACCGTCTGCTGCGCTGCGCGCGCTAAATATCCCACACACAATCTGGTAGTACCCATGTTCGCCATAGCAGCTTATGACGAGTGAATGTATGCTTAAAAATCAGCATACCGAATAAAGACCTGCGGAAAACTTGTGCTAATTTGACATACAATCCGAAGGCAGAATTTAGGAACAAATAAAATGAATACCGCAACCAAAAACAATCAATTAATTATTTTTGATACGACATTGCGCGATGGTGAGCAAAGCCCTGGCGCATCGATGACTAAAGAAGAGAAAATCCGCATTGCACGCCAGCTTGAGAAATTAGGCGTGAATGTCATTGAGGCTGGCTTTGCCGCTGCGAGCCCAGGTGATTTTGATGCGATTCACTCGATTGCAGAAGTGATTACAAACTCTACGGTCTGCTCACTTGCACGTGCTAATGAAAATGATATCCGTCGTGCTGGTGAAGCGATCAAGCCAGCAAAAAAAGGACGCATTCATACTTTTATTGCGACCTCGCCCATCCATATGGAAAACAAGTTACGCATGACGCCGGACCAAGTTTTGGAACGTGCCGTGCAGGCCGTGAAATGGGCTTTAGAATATACCGATGACGTAGAGTTTTCAGCCGAAGATGCCGTGCGTTCAGACATGGATTTTCTTGTCCGAATTTACGATGCAGTTATTCAGGCAGGCGCTACCACACTGAACGTGCCTGACACCGTCGGCTACTCGATTCCTGCCCACTGGGGTGAGCGCATGAAGCAATTGATCGAACGCGTGCCGAACTCAGACAAAGTCGTCTGGGCAACGCACTGCCATAACGATCTCGGGATGGCAGTCGCCAATAGCCTTGCAGCAGTTATGAATGGTGCCCGCCAAGTGGAATGTACGATCAATGGCTTAGGCGAACGTGCTGGCAACGCTAGTTTAGAAGAGATAGTCATGTCGGTGAAAACCCGCCGAGATATATTCCAATTAGAAACCAGCATCGATACCACGCAGATTGTGGCGACATCGAAACTTGTCTCCAGCATTACGGGTTACCCGGTACAGCCAAACAAGGCGATTGTTGGCGCTAACGCCTTCTCCCACGAGTCTGGCATCCACCAAGATGGCGTACTCAAACACCGCGAGACCTATGAAATCATGCGTGCCGAAGATGTCGGCTGGGGCGCAAACAAGCTCACATTAGGTAAATTGTCTGGTCGTAACGCTTTCCGCACACGCTTGACCGAGATCGGTATTACCTTGGATAGCGAAGATGCATTAAATGCAGCGTTTGCACGCTTCAAAACCTTGGCTGATAAAAAGTCTGAGATTTTTGATGAAGATTTACAGGCTTTGGTTAGCGATGAAGTCTTGAATGAAGCCACCGAAAATTACAAACTCGCCTATTTGCAAGTTTGCTCACAAACGGGTGAAACACCGCATGCCATCATTACTATTTTGGATAATGGCGTTGAAAAACGTGCTGAATCTGATGGCGGCGGCCCAGTGGATGCCTCTTTCAAGGCGATTGAGAACATAGTCTCCAGCGGAACAGAGTTGCTTTTGTATTCAGTGAATAACATCACTAGCGGTACGGATGCACAAGGCGAAGTCACTGTACGTTTGGCAAAAGGCGGGCGCATTGTGAATGGCCAGGGTGCTGATACTGATATTGTGATTGCCTCGGCAAAAGCTTACCTCAACGGCTTGAACAAGCTTCATACCAAAGAGCGGGCACACCCGCAACTTGTATAGTAGTTAAAAAGCCGCCATGAATTTGGCGGCTTTTTAACTCGTGATGCCATATTCAATCTTCGTTATCCAGATAGCGTTTATCGCTAAATGTGACCAGCCACTCTGGCCTGTAAACGGCCATCATGGTGACCGCCATACCTGTCAGCAAGGCTTCAGACCATGCCATTAAGATGAAATATGGCAGATAGTTTTGTGTCAAATAATGGTCTGTATAAACACCAAATAGACTAAGCACCAATATTGCAGCTATTCCACACAGCGTGATCGCCAAGGCGGCCGAAGCAAAGCTGGTGACGTACACATAGATAAAAAAATGGTTAGGCAGTTTACGATCTACCCAACGGAAAAAGTTATAGCTGAATAGCGCGGGGATGATGCCCATCAGCATAAAATTAAGGCCTAAAGATTCCCAGCCTGCCATGCCAAAAACCGTGATACCGAGCAACACCAGCGATAAAGCCATCAAGGCAAACTGCCAGCCGAACATCAGGCTAAGTAAAGTTGCACCCAACATGTGGAAATCCAGCGCGGGCTTGATACCTGCTTTAATGCTCCATAAGAGAATAAGTGTGGCCGATGACCCCAAAAACACATGTTGCCAAGTTTCATTTTTGAGCAATCGCCAATCGGCTGTTCTGACCGCGAGGTAAAGAATGAACACCGCCAGAATATTGGCTGTCCATAATAAAGTTGCAGGAAGTAAACCATCAGGGAAGTTCATAGTTAAAATGACCTTGAATATGCACTTTAGGTTCGCACAGCATTCCATCGACTTCAACATCTTTAAATTTCGGAGAGTATTTTGCAGCTTGCGTTATTTGACTTAGACAACACCCTGCTTGCTGGCGACAGCGATTACCAGTGGGGGCAATTCCTTATAGAAATCGGCGTGCTAGACCGCGCGATACAGCAAACCGTTAACGACCAGTTCTATCAGGATTACAAAGATGGCAAACTCGATATCTACGCCTTCCTCGAATTCCAACTCAAGGTATTAAGCCTGCACTCCCGCGAACAACTGGATACATGGCATGCGCAATACATGCAGAAAAAGATCCTGCCAATGATGACGAAGAAATCCAAAGCACTCGTGGAAAAGCACCGCCAGAATGGTGACTTACTCATGATCATCACCGCCACCAACAGCTTTGTCACCAAGCCCATCGCAACGGCCTTTGGTATCGATAATCTGATTGGCACCACGCCAGAAGAAATCGATGGGAAATTCACTGGCAAAGCAACTGGCATCCCTAGTTTTCAAGAAGGCAAAGTCACACGCCTGCACGCTTGGCTGGCAGAGCAAGGCAAAACACTAGCTGATTTTGAAACTACGTGGTTTTACAGCGATTCACACAATGATCTGCCGCTGATGAAACTGGTAGATAAACCGATCGCAGTAGATCCTGACCCCGTATTGGAAGATTACGCGAAAACGCAGGGATGGCCGATTATCAGCCTACGTAGTTGATATAAAGCTAGCTTAATCAGCCAAGGCGATAACAAATGTCTCGCACAAGCCCTGTACCGCGATAGATCAGCCCGCTATAGACTTGAACCAAGCTAGCACCTGCCTTGATTTTATCAAGCGCATCTTGCCCACTGAGTATGCCGCCCACACCGATAATCGGTATCTGGCCTTGTAGGCGTTGGGCAAGTTGCTTGATGACCAATGTCGATTTATCGCGCACAGGTGCGCCTGAAAGCCCACCTGTCTCTTCGGCATTTTTAAGGCCGACAACAGGATCTCGAGCTAAAGTCGTATTAGTGGCGATAACGCCATCAATTTTGTGTGCCAGCAATAAATCAGCGATTTCTTTCACCTGCTCAGCCTCTAAATCTGGCGCGATTTTCAGGGCGATTGGCACATAGCGTCCGTGTTGCTCAGCTAGCCGTAATTGCTCTTGCTTGAGCGTGCCAAGTAAAGCCGACAAGGCTTCTTTTTCCTGTAACTGGCGTAAATTCTTGGTGTTGGGTGAAGAGATATTGACGGTTATATAGGTCGCATGGGCATAGACTTTGGCCATGCAGTACAGGTAATCATTGACAGCTCGTTCATTCGGCGTATCAAAGTTCTTACCGATATTGATGCCTAGCACTCCCTTGAGTTTTGCAGCTTGCACCTTCTCGACCAGCGCATCTACCCCTGCATTGTTAAAGCCAAAACGGTTGATGATGCCTTCTGCTTCCGTCACCCGGAACAATCTGGGCTTGGGATTGCCAGGCTGCGGGCGCGGCGTGACGGTACCTACTTCTATAAAACCAAAACCCAATGCGGCGAGGCCGTCAATGTAGGCGGCATTTTTATCCAGCCCTGCGGCTAACCCCACTGGATTAGGGAATGTAACGCCCATCACGGTTCTTGGCTGGCAAGCTGGTGGCTTGGGCAACAAGCCCAACAAGCCTGATTTTTCGGCTAAGTTCAGAGACTTTAACGTGAGGTCATGTGCCTTTTCGGCATCAAGCTTGAACAGCAATGGTTTTGCGAGTTGGTAGATATCCATAGTTGGATTTTACCGTAAAACCAAACAGGCAATGTTGCCCTGTTTGCGATGGATTAAACTTCTTCTGTGATTAATTCACTAGGCTCAATCGCCGATTTCTGTGCCACCGCATGCTTGAGATAAGCATCAAAATGGTTGAAGATTTTATCCCATGAGTAATCAGCCACAGCCAGATGCGCAGATTGGCCGAGTTTTTTTAATTGCGGTATGTCATTAGCAATATCAATCGCGGCCTGAATAAAGCCAGTTTGATCGCCGAAAGGCATAATCAACCCATTCTTGTTGTGCTTGATAAAAATCTCAGCCGCAGCATAGTCATAAGCAACCACCGCCAAGCCGCTTGCCATTGCCTCTGTGACCACATTGCCAAAAGTCTCTGTCATGCTGGGGAACAGGAATAAGTCGCCAGAGGCGTAATGCTCGGCCAGCGATTCACCCAACTGTGCGCCGCAGAATATGTGGTCAGGGTGTTTCTTGAGTAACTTCTTCAAAGCGGGGCCATCGCCAACCCAGATCATGCGAGCTTTTGGGTTATTTTGCTGAATAGCCGTGAAAGCTTTTACCACTACATGCAGGTTCTTTTCCGCTGCCATCCGGCCTACATAAATGACTGCGAGAGCATCGTCTTCAACACCCCATTCAGCCCTTAACGCAGCACTTCGTCTATGCGCAGAGAATAATCCGCTATCAACCCCGCGGCCCAGCACCACGACATTACGATAATTTTCCTCAAGTAACATATCGCTCAATATGGCATTAGGTACCATGGTGAGGCTGGATTGATTATGAAACACGCGCAAATGACGCATGACCATGCCGCGCAGCCAGCCCATGCGGTAATACTTACAGTAACTATGAAAATTCGTATGGAAACTACTGGTGACTGGAATGCCCAGATTTTTCGCCACTTTGAGCGCCGCCCAGCCGAGTGGGCCTTCTGTAGCAATGTGCACAACATCTGGCCTGTTCCTTTTCCACTGCTCGCGCAATTTAGCTAGCATCGGCATACCAAAGCGCAAACCGTTATATCCAGGAATCGGCAAGCCAGGCACCAAAACATGCCTTATGCCATGTTGCAGCTCAACATGCACATCAGACTTACGGCCATCACTTTTTTGCCTTGGCCTGACTACTTGGACTTGCCAGCCCTTAGCCAGCATGCCATGGATCAAGCGCTGCAAAGTCATGGCCACACCATTGATCTCTGGCGGCCAAGTTTCAGTGACCAAGGCCATGTAGTGCGTGAATGAAGAATCAGGTTGCGGATCGACATGCGTATGGAGAGTATTCATGATGCGATTCTTGATTTGAAATATGAAACATCTGTGATGCTTCAATTAAGAATTCAAGAATGCGAGTAAAAGCCAAATAAAAAACAGGCGCTAAAAGCGCCTGTTTTAAGAACAAATCTTGTTATTAAAATGCTAGCAATCAAGCACCGTGATCTGCTCAGAAAGCCTGATCATGCGTTCTACTGGCGTCACCCAGACAATGCCATCACCTGCCTGGCCTGTGTGTCCTACTTCTACCAGTATCTGCAAGATGCCCTCAACTAAGTCATCGGGAGCGACCATTTCTATATGCACTTTGGGACTGTAGTCAGTCAGCTCTTCCCTTATGCCGTGTGATGGCTTGGCAAGGTGGTGGCCACAACCGTCCACCTTGCTCACAGTCATGCCAGGAAAACCCTTGATATTGCGCAACGCAGAGCGAATTTTGGCTAGCCGATGCGGCTGTACAACTGCTTTGATTTCTTTCATCTATCACTCCTTAAACATAGTCTTGATATGTCACGATTATTCATCTCAAGCCTCGATTCTTGATTCTTCAAATTTACGATACAGCGTAGGCACCACGACTAGCGTTAGCAAGGTTGAAGTGATCAAGCCCCCGATCACCACAATCGCTAATGGCCGCTGAATTTCCGAGCCTGGGCCGGTCGCAAACAGGAAAGGAACGAGTGCCAGCATGGCCACCGTTGCTGTCATCATCACCGGCCTGAACCGCTGTTTACAGCCATGAATGATGGCTTCTGCCTGACTCATGCCTTCATCTCGTAGGGTGCGGATGTATGACACCAGCACCACACCATTCAATACGGCAATACCCCACAGCGCGATAAAGCCCACCGATGCGGGTACAGATAGGTATTCACCCGTCACAAACAGGCCGAAGATGCCGCCAATCGAGGCAAACGGCAGCACCATGATAATCATGGTGGCATAGCGTACCGAATTAAACAGCAGGAATAGCAGGAAGAAGATTGCCGCGATCGTAATCGGGATAATCACCATCAAATGACCCAGTGCACGCTCCATATTCTGGAACTGGCCACCGTACTCAAGATAATAGCCATCTGGTAATTTTAGCTGCTTATCTAGCACCTGTTTCAACTCAGCCACAAAACCACCCAGATCGCGGTCTTTTACGTTAACACCAATCACAATACGGCGTTTAGCCAACTCACGACTGATTTGCGCAGGACCATCACGAATCTCGATTTTTGCCAGATCATGCAAAGCTACGCGCGAGCCATTGGGCGAAGTCACCAGAATATTGCCTATCGCAGTCACATTATCGCGGAAGCTTTCTGGGTAACGCACCGCAGCACTAAAGCGACGTTGACCTTCGTAAATGTCAGTCGCCACCTTGCCGCCTACTGCCGTTTCAATGATGTCGTGAATGTCTGAGGCATTGATACCCTGACGGGCAATAGCTTGCCTATCAATCACAATATTGAGATATTGCTGACCCGAAACCTTCTCTACACGTAGATCAACTGCGCCGCGAACAGTGCCTGCAATTTTGGCAATTTCATCGGCTTTTGCCTTGAGCAAGCCCATATCATCACCAAATATTTTCACTGCCACATCAGAACGTACACCAGTCAGCAACTCATCCACACGGTCTGAAATCGGCTGCGCCATCACCACTTGAATACCTGGCAAACCATCTTCCAACACTTGGCTCATCTTGGCGGCAATGTCATCCTGCGTCCAACCTTTAGGCCACTCGCTACGCGGTTTCAAACTGATAATAGGCGTGGACTCATTCTGGCTTTGCGGATCAGCAGGGCTTTCGCCACGACCAACACCTGAGACTGCTGATTTCACACCTGGTACTTGCTCCATGATCAACTTCATGGCCTTCATTTCCATCTTGGTTGATTCTTCAAGCGAGATATTAGGCACACGGTTAATGCCTGGAACGATTGAGCCTTCTTTCATTTCGGGAATAAATGATGTCCCCAATAACGGCACAATCATAACGGATACCACAAATACCGCCGTTGCCAGGCCGATCGTTTTTTTGTCATTATTCAATGCCCAGTTGAGCATAGACAAATAAGGCCGTTTGATGGCCTGGATCATCCTGGTATCTTCACCGCTACCGCCTTTGAGCATATAAGAACAAAGCACTGGCGACAAAGTGAGAGACAACACTAGCGATACCAGTAAGGCAATCGCAATTGTCATGGCAAGAGGTGCAAACATCTTGCCCTCCATGCCTTCGAGTGTCATCAAGGGCAGGAATACCAGCACGATGATACCGACACCAAACAATACAGGCGTACCTACTTCTGAAGCTGCTTCCAGTACCACGCGTATCTTGCTCTCACCAGGTCTATGGCCTAATTGGTGAAAAGTATTTTCTACCACCACCACCGAGCCATCTACCATCAAACCAATCGCAATCGCCAAACCACCGAGCGACATCAGATTCGCAGAAATACCGAGATAATTCATCGCGATAAAAGTAATAAGTGGAGTGAGCACCAAGGTAGTGACCACAATCAAGCTGGAACGCACGTCACCCAAGAATAAGAACAAGATAATGACGACAAGAATAATGCCTTCAATCAGCACTTTTACTACTGTATGTAGCGCAGCATCCACCAGTTCGCTTCGATCATAATATGGAATGATCTGCAGCTTTTCTGGCAGCATCCCTTTGTCATTAATCTCTTGTACCCGCTCTTTAACGCGGCTGACCACCTCTTTGGCGTTACCACCACGCATCATGATAACCACACCGCCGACTGACTCGGTATAGCCATTTTTGACCACAGTACCTACACGCACCTCGTTACCAATCTGCACTTCAGCGACATCGCGCATATAAACAGGCACACCGTTTTGCTCTTTAAGCACAATGGCGCGAATGTCTTCCACGTTTTGAATCAAGCCCACGCCACGAATCAGGTATTGCTCGGCATAGTGCGGCAACACTCCACCGCCACTGTTGGCATTATTACGGGCAAGTGCGGTATAAACATCTTGCAGTTTAAGTCCGTAGTGATTCATACGATCAGGGTTCACAAGCGCCTGATACTGCTTGACATAGCCACCCTGTGAATTGATTTCAGCCACACCGGGAATACCACGCAGCATTGGGCGAACCACCCAATCCTGAATAGACCGACGCTCGGTAAGGTCAGCTTGGCTAAGTTCGCTACTTCCATCTGTAGGTTTATCCAGCGTGTACTGGTAAACCTCACCTAGGCCCGTAGATACTGGGCCAAGAATAGGCGTAACCCCCGCTGGCATGCGGTCCATCACCTCCATTAGGCGCTCCATCACCAGTTGGCGCGAAAAGAACACATCGGTATCGTCAGTAAACACCAAGGTGATCAGCGACAAGCCGTTTTTATTGAGCGAGCGCATCTCAGTCAAGCCAGGCAAACCCGTCATGGAAATTTCCAGCGGTACCGTGATGAAGCGCTCGACTTCTTCTGGTGATTTACCAGTCGCCTGTGTGGCAATTAATACCTGTACGTTGGTGACATCAGGAAATGCATCTACCGACAGTTTTTTTACTGCGAACAAACCAGCCGCCATCAATGCAATGGCGAGGACGACAACAATCAAGCGCTGCTTGAGCGCAGCGCGAATCAGTGACTCAATCATGGCCTACTCCAATTCTTTGCGTTTGCGCTCGTTATTGACATGAAATGCGCCTTCGCCGACTAGAATCTCGCCTTCACTGACACCGCTCTCGATAGTGACCATCCCTTCATATTCCGAACCTAGCGTTACTTCGCGCAGGCGGAATTTTCTGGGTGCGATTTGCACGAACACATGGTCTTTATTATCCTCACGCACAATCGATTGCATAGGCACTGTGAGTTTGGGTACTGGTTTAGACTGCACCAGCATTGAAACTAACATCTCTGGCTTGATAGCGCGCTCATGATTTTCCATATCGGTTCGCACTGTCACTGTACGTGTTTGCGGATTCACCACATCCGCTACATAGATGAGCTTGCCAGTAAACTGTTTGTTACTAAGCGCAGGAATTTCTATATTCACTTCCTCACCCTCTTGAATCAGCTCAGCCTGCTGTTCGGGCACTTCTGCCACTGCCCATACATGCGACAAATCAGCTACTGTAAAGAGTTGCTCAGCAGGCTGAACAACTTGCCCAAGGTTCACCTTACGTTCAATAACTGTGCCTGCAAGTCGTGCTGATACGCTGCTGAAAGAATGGATTTGCGAACTTTTTGCAAGCTGAGCAATTGCCGTTTTAGACATGCCTAATACTTCTAGTTGGTCACCTGCCGCATTCAGATCAGCTTGCGCTGCGCTTAATTCAGCTTCGCGGCGTTGCAATTCTGCAGCACCAATGACGTCGGACTCCAGCAGCAGCTTTGCTCGATCTACAGCACGACTCTGCAAGCTAATCTGCTGTTGTGCCTTGATGTAAACCAGCTGATTTTGTCCGAGTTCTGTACTGTTGAGCGTTGCCAAAACTTGCCCCTGTTTTACTTCTTGGCCCAGCACCACATCAATATCTGTAATACGCCCAGTGACCGATGCGCCAATCCGAGCCATACGACGATCTTCCACCTGTATGCTGCCAGGAATTCGCAATACTTCGCGAACATCAGACATGCTGGCTGTCACCAATTTGACTTCATTTTCGAGTAATGGCGTCAATTGGACAATATTGGGATCAACCGCTTCTTGTTTTGGCTTTGCCTCTTCTTTGGCTTTACAGCCAACGAGACAGAATGCAATTAAAAGGCTAATTAAGAGTGGTTTGATGACATTCGATTTGTTCAACATCATGTTGTTAGTATTTAAATAAACAGCCATTACGATTTAACCTCCAAAAGTTCGGTACCGAGCAAGCGCTCAATTTCCAGCATCGCGTTGATATAGTCATAGCGTGCTGCGAGATAGTCTTTTCTTACACTGCGATAGGTACGTTGCGCATCTAGATAATCCAGTATGCCGCGCTCACCAAATCGATAAGCTGATTCTGCAACTTTCAACACTGATTCAGCCTGGCTCAGTAAGCCATTTTCAAAAGCAGCGACTTGCCCTTGCGCAATCAAATAGCGTTGATACGAAGACTCAATATCACGCTGTAAGGCCAGCTCACGATCACTGACATGTGCCTGTGCTTGCATGACATTAGCAGAAGCCTCCGCAATCTGGCCCTGACGCTGGTTCCATAAAGGTAAAGGAATTGCTAGGCCAAAACGCAGGCTTGTCAGGTCTGGGTCTTGATCTATGCCAGCTTTGAGCGTGAGCCCAGGGTTGCGCAAGCTTTCTTCCAGCCTGAGCTTGGCTTCTGCGGTTTCTTTCTGTGCACGGATTTGCTGCAACAATGGGCTTTGATCAATTTTGTCGCGCAGTGTGATGAGGTCTGGCAAGGTATCCACCAGCGGCAACTCGCCTGCCAACTCATAATCGGCTGGCATTGAATTGCCTATCAAACCGCGCAAATAAGCCTTGGCTTCTGTCACCCGCACAATCGCAGACTGATAGTCGCGCTCAGCTGCTAAAGCTTCTGTATCGGCCTTAATCAGCTCATAGCGTGGCGATTCACCTACATCAGTACGCAGTTTCACACGCTCACGAATCTGCTTGAGCGAATTGCGGTCGTCTTCCACCAGCTTTAATACGGCTTGCCGTTGTAATACTTCGTAAAAGACACTTTTTACTCGACTGCGCAATTCAATCCGCGTTAATTCAGAGTTGAATCCCACAGCCTTCACATTCGACTCAGCAATTTCGCGACGTGCAGTTCTAACATCAGAAAACTCCAGTGGCTGGGATAATCCAACACCCCAGTTTCTGCTATCGGATTGGTTGGTGGTGCGAAAGCGGGTTGGTCCCATACCTGCATCTATCTCTGGGTTGGCAAAAGATTTAGCCGTCGTGACTGTAGCCTGTGCTGCATCTTCTTGTGCGCGGATAATGGCGATTGCAGGGTTTTGCTGCATGGCGCTATCCAGCACTTGTTGCAGCGTAAAGACAGGGGCGGCTTGTGCAGGAGAAACTGAAAGCGCGAAAACTGACAGCATCGCTGCTATTAGTCGCTTACAGTGCATCAACAGCATTCGGGGAAATCTAATATGACTGACGCCAGGATCAAGCTCATTTGAGCCTGAGTACCACTTAACAAGACTATTCATTCTCACTCTATTCATTGATTTAATGAAACTGGCTTGCTGCCGTGCATGACAAAGCATGGGTAAGCCAGAAGGAATCAATACAAGTTGGCTCAAACACATTAACAAGCAAACGGTATAAAGCGTAGCAAGTGTTAGGCCAACCTGATTAAAACTAGATAGAAATAGCTTTGGGAGGCCGTAAAATCAGGGCGAATTCAGGCTGGTGATATTGGGTATGGAAAAGACTATCAGCGTTACGAGGAATGCTTTTGGATGGAGTCAAGGACTGCGAGAACAGCATAGGCTCATTACTATCCACCTTGCTATCCGCCTCAACATGCGGAATATCCATCAATGTAGGCACGTCAAAATCCTCGGCATAGGTCTGATGCGTCTGCTGGGCAAGCAGGCTGAAATACAGAACTAAGCTCAATAAAACAACAAAGGATTTTTTAAGCAGCATGATTATTTAATTGCGCTTACATAAACATGAATTGATAAGCATAGATTGAGTATAGCCAAAAAAGTCAGGAATCACATGCATAAATATTAAATGATGGAATATTAAACTCTACGCCAGCTAGTACCAGATGAATGATCCTCAAGCACAATACCCGCTTCAAGCAATTCCTTACGAATACTGTCAGCCAAAGCAAAGTCCTTATTTTTTTTTGCATCTAGCCGTTGATTGATAAGCATCCAAATCAGCTCTTGAGATATACCGCCAACTTCGACTTCGCCTTGTAGATAGCTTTCAGGATTTCTCTGTAACAAGCCTAAAATGCTGGCCAATTTTTTAAGCAAGCCAGCTTCTTTTAATGACCCTGCCTTATTTACTTGGTTCGCTAGATCGAATAATACTGCGATAGCTTCTGGCGTATTAAAGTCATCATCCATTGCAGTTTTAAAGGTCGCGGCGGCTGGTTGATGCCAATCAATTTCAATATCTGCAACATCCAAACCTCGTAACGAGGTATATAGGCGCGATAATGCTGCTTTAGCGTCATCAAGATGGACACTCGAGTAATTGAGCGGGCTACGATATTGGGCGCGTAATATGAAAAAGCGTACTGTCTCGGCATCATATTTTTTCAGTACATCACGAATAGTGAAAAAATTACCGAGGGACTTGGACATCTTTTCATCCAGCCCATCTTTTTCATTCACCACACGGATAAAACCGTTGTGCATCCAGTAGTTCACAAAGGTGCAGTGATGGGCTGCCTCAGATTGGGCGATCTCGTTTTCATGATGCGGGAACTGCAAATCCTGGCCGCCGCCGTGAATATCAAAATGCTTGCCTAAATGATGTTCGCCCATCACTGAGCATTCGATATGCCAGCCTGGACGGCCTTTACCCCAAGGTGAATCCCAGCTTGGTTCGTTAGGCTTGGCGGACTTCCACAATACAAAATCCATGGGGTCACGCTTGAAGGCATCAATCTCTACACGTTCGCCCGCACGCAAGTCTTCAAGAGATTTACCTGATAACTTGCCGTAGTTGGCAAAGCTATTCACCGAATAAAATACATCGCCATTGTCTGCTGCGTAGGCATTGCCGTTGGCAATCAAGGCTACGATCATGCTCACCATGCCACCGATATAATCTGTTGCACGCGGCTCGATATCTGGGCGCATTACGCCAAGTTTGGCTGCGTCTTCATCCATTGCCGTAATAAATCTAGCGGTTAACTCGCCAATGGTTTCGTTATTCTCGTTCGCACGCTTGATGATCTTGTCATCAATATCAGTAATGTTGCGCACATAGGTAACATCAAACCCTGAAGCGCGTAACCAGCGATTGACCATGTCAAATACCACCATCACGCGGCCATGGCCCAAATGGCAATAGTCATAGACTGTCATCCCGCATACATACATACTGACTTTGCCAGCAACAATAGGGACAAACAGTTGTTTTTCGCGCGCGAGGGTATTGTAGATTTTAAGCATGGAAAATGATGAAGGTTGCCTGGTCGTCAGAGGTCTGATTTTGGGAAATATGTTGGATTTACAGCGCTATTTGATTTTATTGACCAACTCGACCAAATAAATCCCCTAAAAACAGCATCGGCTATTGGAGGTTACATAGGCTTGTTGATAGAATTGCGTTGATAAAATTAATTGCAGAAAAGTATATCATAATGCCTGTATTGCGCGTTGTCCTGACCGCCCTCCTACTATCTCTTCCACTTTCTGCCGCATTTTCAACATCAGCTAGTGCTGCCCCTGCTGACGACCTTAAAGAAATCACCCAGCTAGCGAATCAGGGGCAACAAGCTGCTGCTTTAACTAAAGTGAACAGTTATCTGAGCGATAACCCAAAAGACGTACAGGCGCTCTTCATTAAAGGCGTATTGCTGGCAGAGTTGAATAAGCGTGATGACGCTATCAAGACATTTACTGACATTACAGCCAAATACCCTAACCTGCCCGAACCATACAACAATCTCGCTGTGTTGTATGCGGATCAGGGTCAATACGATAAAGCCAGAATCGCACTTGAAACTGCGATTAAAACCCACCCCAGCTATGCAACTGCGCATGAGAACCTGGGTGACATCTACGCCAGAATGGCCTCTGAAGCCTATGACAAAGCCCTGCAGCTTGATAACAGCAATGCGCGCGCGCAAAACAAGCTGTCGTTGATTAAAGAGTTATTCAGCACTACTGGCAAACCAACCATGCTGGCAGATAACAGCAAACCTGCTGACAATACCAAGCCCGTGGTCAAACCTGCAGATGTTGCAAAGCCAGTTGAATCAGTTAAACCAGTAGAGCCAATCAAACCAACCGAACCAGTCAAGCCTGCTGAGCCCGTTAAACCTATTGAAGTAAAACCAGCAGAGATCATTAAACCTGCTGAACCTGCAAAACCAGTGGTGGTGGAAAAACCAAACGCAGAAATTGCCAAGCCTGCAGAAAAAGATGGCAATGACGAAAACAACGTGATGAACGCGGTGAAGCTATGGGCAAAGGCTTGGTCAAACAAAAATGTTGATCAGTATCTGGCAAGTTATGCTGATTCGTTTCAAACACCAGCGGGTCAATCTCGCAAAGAGTGGGAAGCCAGCCGCCGTGGCATCATCGGCAAGGCCGCGGCTATTAACGTTGAGGTTCTCAATCCTCGCGTTAGCTTTGAAAGTGCCAACAAAGCCAAAGTGAGCTTTAAGCAGAATTATCGCGCTGGCGCTGTCACCAAAAGAACATCTAAAACCTTAGTCTTACAAAAAGTGCGCAACACCTGGTTGATTCAGCAGGAGCTGACCGATCGCTGAGCGCCGGACAATTAATCGCTCATGCAAATCTTAAAAGTATTATCTGTTTCCCTACTCATAGGCAGCGCTCTGCTGCCGTGGAATGCCACCGCCATTGATCACCTTGAACAGGTGAAATTCAATGGCAATAACAACTTTGCCGCCAACTACACCGAGAGCCTGCTTGTCAGGAGCCTGCTGCAGATCACCCAAGGCCAATTACAGCAGGCATCGCAGACCATAGACCAAGTGATACAAACCGCTCCCAATTTCAAGCTTGCTTATTTGGTGCGTGGGGATTTACTCATGGCACGCGCGCAGCAACTGCAATCATTTGGTAGCGCCCCTGAAAGTAATCCAGACAAGGTTTCAGACTTTCGTGCTGAAGCACGCATGCGGCTAGAGCATTACCTGGCCAAACAAGCACCCAGCAGCATCCCTGAGCCATTGTGGCAAATTGATGCCAGCCAGCAATACGTGATTGTGGTGGATGCCGATAAATCAAGATTGTATCTGTATCGCAACGTGAATAACCAACCACAATATGTAGCAGATTATTACGTAACGGTGGGCCGAAATGGCAGTGAAAAAAGCAGCGAGGGTGACAAACGTACACCTGTGGGGGTGTATTACGCAGATAGCCAGTTGATCAAAAAATTACCTGACTTCTATGGTAACGCTGCTTACCCGCTTAACTACCCGAACGAGTGGGACAGGCATCAAGGAAAGAACGGCCATGGCATCTGGCTACATGGCACGCCCAGTGACACCTATAGCCGCCCTCCCCGTGCTAGTGATGGCTGTGTGGTGTTGTCTAACCCAGATTTAAAAGCCATCGGCCCCATCATGCAAAAAGGCAAGACGCTTTTTATTGTGGCCAACAATATGCAATGGGTAAGCCCAGATCAAGCAGCCACACAAAAAATGGGGTTAACAAAGGCGGTTGAAGATTGGCGTAAAGACTGGGAATCGCAGGATACAGAAGCTTATTTATCCCATTATTCAAATCAGTTTTTCACGCAATCAACCAACCTCGATGGTTGGTCTAAAGAAAAGCGCCGCATTCAAGCGTATAAAATGCATGTGGAAATCCAACTATCCAATGTCAGCATGTTCCGCTATCCTAATAGCCAGCAACAAATGGCTGTCGTGAATTTTGACCAGGATTACAAGAGCGATAATCTCGACAGCAAGATGCGTAAACGCCAATATTGGATATTTGAAAACCAACGCTGGAAAATACTATATGAGGGCGCGGCTTAAGCTGGCGATTTAAATATCCCATCAAGTTAAGCGCCTCTACAGTCCAAAGACTGACCGGAGAAAGTAATGCTCTCAAGCCGATTGTTAATACGTAGTTTTTTATTTTCCGCATTTATTAGCGCGATGTTATTTGCATCAGTCGCTAGCGCGGAAGAAGTCATTTCAGGCAAACCACAGGTTGAGTTTCAAACCAATCGTGGCATTTTTGTCGTTGAGCTGTATCCAGATAAAGCCCCTGCCAGTGTGGCTAATTTCTTGAAATACATCGAGCTTGGCTTTTACGACGGCACGATATTTCACCGCACCATTAAGAATTTCGTCGTTCAAGGTGGTGGATTAACCGCAGATATGCTGCAAAAATCCACCTATTCACCGATTGTGAATGAGTCGAATAATGGCTTGAAGAATGAGCCTGGCACGATTGCCATGGCACGCGCTTTTGACCCTGACTCTGCAACGTCACAGTTTTTTATTAATCTGACAGACAACAAGTACCTGAACTTTTATAAACCAGATCCGCATTACATCGGTTATGCAGTATTTGGCAAAGTGATTAAGGGGCTAGATGTATTGCAAGCTATCTCTGCAACACCGACCCAAGTCATTGGTCTTAACAAAAATGTACCAATTGACCCAGTGATTGTGGAACATACAAGGCTTTTAGATATGCCTGTAATGCCAGAATCCCAAAGCAGCAAACCGACTCCAACTGAGATAACTAAACCAAAAGCTAAAGGAAAAAAACGTGGTTAAACTACATACAAATTATGGCGAAATTACGCTTGAACTAGATGCTGAAAAAGCACCTATTACCGTCGCTAATTTTCTTGAATACGTTGAAAGTGGTTTCTATAGCAATACCATATTTCACCGTGTGATTGATGGCTTCATGATTCAAGGCGGTGGTTTTGAGCCTAACATGTCACAGAAACCAACTAATGCAGTCATTAAAAATGAGGCTAATAACGGTCTGCTGAATAAAAAATATACGGTTGCCATGGCGCGTACACCAAGCCCTGATTCAGCCAGCAGCCAGTTCTTTATCAACATTGCTGACAACGATTTCCTCAATTTTACTGCCCCTACTTCACAAGGCTGGGGCTATGCCGTGTTTGGTAAAGTATCTGCAGGTATTGAAGTAGTAGATCAAATCAGGAAAGTGAAAACAGGCAGCAAAAACGGGCATCAGGATGTACCCGTTGAGCCCGTGATTATTGAACGCGCCGAAGTCGTTTAGGCGATTTCGTTTAGCATGAACATCATCGGAGATGAGGCAGACTTTAGTTTGTTCATCTCCGATTTGCATTTGTGTCATACACGCCCTGCTATTACCGCTTTATTTATTGAGTTTCTGCAATCTCAGGCAACACAGGCAAAGTCACTCTATATCCTTGGTGACCTGTTTGAGTATTGGGCAGGTGACGACGATATTGACGACCCACATCATCAGCAAGTAATTGGTGCGATCAAGGTATTAGCCGCCACAACTCCTGTCTATTTCATTCACGGCAACCGTGATTTTTTAATCAGCCATGGCTTTGCCAATGCCTCCAATATTACATTATTAGCTGACCCAACTTTGCTAGAAGTTTATGGAAAACGCCTACTAATCAGCCATGGCGATGAGCTATGCACGGATGACTTGGCCTATCAGGCATTTCGTACTCAGGTAAGAAACCCTGCATGGCAGCAACAATTTATGGCTCAACCACTATCATCCAGAAAGTCGCAGATAGAAGCTTTGAGAATGCGCAGCGAAACAGAAAAATCGCAAAAAAGCGAAGCCATCATGGATGTGAATGATGGCGCTGTGCAAGCATTGTTTAAAGCATATGCCTACCCAGATTTACTCATACATGGCCATACCCATCGCCCAGCTAAACATGTACTGGAGATAGATAGCCATCATTGTGAGCGCTGGGTACTGGGTGACTGGTACGATCAAGGTAGCTGTTTAAGACTTGATGCGGCAGGATGCAGCAATGTGATCCTACATCTCCAGTAGCTCAAAAATAGGCTGATGATGGCGTTAGATAAAAAAGTGATTGTCTGCATCAAGCATAGAACCAGTGCTCACCAGCCCTCTTGCGCAGCAAAAGGCAGCGAGGCCTTGGCGAAACAGATCGAACAGATGATTATAGCAAAGGGCTTAATGCTGAGTGTAGAGCGCTTTAAATGCTTAGGATGTTGTGATCAAGGCATCAATATCAAGCTAGTGCCTGAGGGGCCATTTTTGCATGGCTTGACGCTGGAAAATCTGGATGAGCTTGCAATAGCCTTGGAAAACTTTGCGAATCCAGCTCACTAATACCAAAAACCATTCAGTTATCGCCTGCGCGCACTTTGTTGTTTAGCCATGTAGGCGATAGTCTGCTCTGCGCTGTAGGTTTCATCCTTGGGCTGCTTGAATGCCAGCAACATGAGCCCACCATTCATCAATATAAACATCACTTCTAAATACAGTATTGGGGTCACAATCGCGCGATATGGTGGTGGTGAAAAAATACAGTAGAACCCTTCGAAAGTAGGGATCACTGCATTGGTCATGTTGGAAATATACTCAAATGGCGGAAACAGAAAAACACCTAGTAGATTGACCACAACTAAGATCATAGCGGCTTTACGGAAGCTGAATTTCTTTTTGGCGTTACGCCTTTCGTTCTCAAGCGTCAGCAACCACAACACGCCTAAATTCACCAATACAACGGTGACTTCTAGATAGAGCAGATTATCGTTAACCACCAGATTCAATGTTTTGTGAGATAACGCGAACAAAAATCCAGCGAAAATGGATGCTCCATGACTACTCACCGAGTGATCGTCATAGGGTGGAAACAAAAACACAATCACAAGATTAATGGCGGACAGTGCGACTAATATCTTTTGTGTTTTACTCATGAATTACAACGATGACCTAGATATGGTGATGGTTCAGGCAGGGACTGCATAACCGGGGATTGTCTGCTCATTTACCTCGTCAATCTGGTCTGGCTCCAGAAACTGCTGTGCATATTGCAGATAGATTTTATCGCGTATGAAAAGATCAAATAAATCGGGGTCTATATGATTATCAAGCTTCATCTTGCCAAGAATAAACAGTGATTCGGAAAGCGTTTTGATTTTCTTGTAGGGGCGGTCACGTGAAGTCAGCGCCTCGAAAATGTCAGCAATGCCCATAATGCGGGCGGGTACCGACATTTGTTCACGCTTCAAGCCACGTGGATAGCCTTTACCATCCATACGCTCATGATGGCCGCCTGCGTACTCTGGAACGCGTTGCAAGTCTTTGGGGTATGGCAATGATTCAAGCATATTGATGGTGACATCAATATGGTTATTGATCACAGTACGCTCTTCATTGGTCAAAGTGCCGCGTGCGATATTCAGGTTATATATTTCGTCTTCATTCAGGAACGGAATACGCTCGCCTTCTGCAGAATAAAGTTCGTAAGCACCAATATTGATGACGCGCTGCTGGTCTTCAGGCGTCATGAATTCGCCGCCTAGATTGGCGTTATGCAGAAACTCTTTATCTTCATCCAAGCTTTTCTTAAATGCATTTAGTTCAGACTCTAGAATATCAAAGTCAGCTGCAGCACCAGCTTTCAATAGCGCTAGCTGTTTACGCAGCATTTCGGTTTCGGCTTGCTTTTTCAATAACTCAAAACGCTGATCGACCAAATTGATACGGTCAAATATGCAAGAAAGTTTGGTAGGTTTATCCATGACCGATTCAGGCGTAGTCACTTTACCGCAGTCATGCAGCCAAGCGGCAATGCGTAACTCGTAGATTTCTTTTTCCGTCAGGTTGAATTCACGTAACGGACCCACTTGGGTTTTGCAAGCTGCGTTGGCCAGCATCATGGTCAATTCAGGCACGCGCTGGCAATGTCCACCTGTATAAGGGGATTTTTCATCAATGGCATCTGCAATCAGCTCAATGAAAGACTCAAACAGGTTTTTCAAGCCTTCGATCAAATTATGATTGGTGAGCGCCACAGCGGCTTGAGAAGCAAGAGACTCCACTAACTGCTGATTTTCAGCAGAAAACGGTACTATTTCGCTAGTCACAGGGTCAATCGCATTGATCAATTGAAGTACACCGATGATCTCGTTCTCGTGATTCTTCATCGGGATAGTGAGGAATGATTTAGAACGGTAGCCCATACTCTGGTCAAATTTACGTGTGCCAGAAAAGTCGAAGCCGTCGGCTTCATAAGCATCTTCAATATTCACGGTACGGTCATTGAGCACCGTATAGGCCGCAACCATATTCAGATTGGGGATGCCGTCCTCAAGATATAGTGGCAATGGCGGAAATGGGATATCGTTGCCTGTAGTGCCGCCCATGACGATACCTAATGTCATGGTGCGCATAATCTCAAATTTGAGTCGGCGATCATCAGTGACGGTATAGAGCGTACCGCCATCTGCGTTGGTAATTTCTTTAGCGCCGAGCAATATCATCTCAAGCAAACGCTTATTATTGCGTTCAGCAGATAGTGCGATTCCAATAGCGTTGAGTCGCTCTAATCGCTTAAGTAGCTCTTGCTGCTCAGTCATTAGATTTCCAGAATAACTGTGAAATTACTATTGTCTTATTTTAGGGTGAAGACTCTAAGGTAAAGACAAGCAACCTTAATTAAAACTTAAATATCAAATTCAAGCTGCTATCAAGCTGCGCCTAGATAGAATTCCATTTTCACACTGGCAATCTCAATCACATCATGATCACTCAAAGAGTGGGCCTGCGCCCCTACTGATTGCCCATTAACCACAGGATGTGTTGCACCTTCCACATGGGTAATAAAGTAGCCTTGAGGACGCTTGGTAATCACTGCCACCTGTACGCCAGGCTTGCCCAAAGTAGTCAGCGCCTTGTTAAGCACCAGTTCTTTACCTTGGCTCGGCCCATTCAATACCTGTACGCGACCAACAATGGTTGGTTCAGCTACAGGAGGAGGGACGATAGGCGCTGCCGGGGCTGGAGCAGCAGGTGCGGCCTGAGGTTTGGCAGCCTCTTGCAGTGCAGCTGCTTTCATTGGCCTGATGATCATGGTTTTTTCAAAATCATCTGAACCGCCCAACCCTGTGGGAATAGCTGATTCATTAATGTATTTGAGCTGATATTTACCGAACTCAATCAGGTCTGCATGCTGTAACACATGCTTTTTGATTGTTTTTCCATTCACCAAGGTACCGTTGGTACTACCCAAATCTTCAAGGAAAGAGTCGTTCCCTATTGTGACAATGGTTGCATGCTCACCGCTAACCGCGAGGTTATCAATATGAATATCGTTAGTCGCACGCCTCCCCACGGTGATTTTGTCCTTGTCTAGAGGAAATTCACCCAGAAAAGCCCCGTCCAGTGAAAAAATCAGCTTTGCCATGTTTTACCTTACTATTTTAACCAATTAAAAAAGTTGTTATACCATGTGCGCTCAACGGGAAAAGGCTTCAGCACTTTTACCAGTATGACTGATATGTTGTCTTTACCGCCGTTATCATTTGCCATCTGAATCAATTGATTAGCCGCCAGTTCGAGATTAGCACTTAACGTGCCAAGCGTTTCACTAATTTCTTCATCTGGGACTAAATCGCTCAAACCATCAGAGCACAGCAGGTAAATATCGTCTGGCAGCACATCATGCTCATGTAATTCGAGCTCAACCTCTGGATCTATGCCTAAGGCACGCGTCACCAGATTTTTGTTATTCGAAAACTTCGCCTGCTCAGGTGTAATCAGCCCTGAGTTCAGTTGCTCTTGCAGCAGGGAATGATCCTCAGTGATTTGCACAAGCTCACCCTGACGCAAACGATACATGCGTGAATCACCAATATGGCCTGCAAGCAGTTTGTTATTGGTAAACAAACCAACCACTAAGGTAGTACCCATACCAGCACATTGCGGTTGGCTTTGCGAAACGCTATAGATAGACTCGTTGGCTTTAGCAACGGCATCAATCACCAACTGGCTTTCAGCCTGCATTTCTGAAACCGCATCTACTAGACCAGGCTCCAAAGAGAGCATGCTCTCTTTTAGCTCGGCAACAATCGTTAGCGTGGCAATTTCACTGGCCACTTCACCTGCTTTATAGCCGCCCATACCATCAGCCAAGACCACCAGGCCAAGCTCGATATCGCTGGCAATGGTATCTTCATTATGGTCGCGTCGTTGACCCACGTCGGTGAGGCGCACAATCTCTAAAAACTCCGTCATATTCATGATTTAACCTGCCTCATTCATGCACTGACGAATCTCTGCTGCAATCTCAGCACCGCGTGGATAGCGTTTATCCATATCCTTATCTAACATCTTGTCAATGATGTCACTCAGACATTGTGGTAATTCGGGATTAAGCGTTTTAACGCTTTCATGTGGTTCATTGGCAATTTTATACATCAAGGCAGCCATGGAATCACCCTTGAACGGCAGTTGCCCAGTAGCCATTTGATAGAGCATCACGCCAAGCGAGAACAAGTCTGAACGACCATCCACTTTTTTACCTGCCAATTGCTCTGGAGACATATAGCTGGGCGTACCGAGCACCATGCCAGTTTTGGTTTTGGATGAATCGGTAATGCGGGCAATACCAAAGTCGGTCACTTTTACGCTACTGGTTTCAAGCTCATACATGATGTTGGCGGGCTTGATATCGCGATGCACCACGTTTTGCGTATGCGCATAATCCAGCGCATCTGCGGTTTTAGCGACGATATCCATCACCTTCAACAAAGGCAGCAAATTATCTGGCTTGGTATAAGGGGCAAGGTCTTTACCTTTGAGGAATTCCATGGCGATAAACGCTAGGTCATGCTCTTCACCTGCATCGTACATAGTGACAATGTTCGGGTGATTCAGACGACCAGCCGTCTCAGCTTCGCGGAAGAAGCGCTCTTTTACTTCCTCCAGCTCATCTGGCTCAAACTCTTCTGCAAGCGCCATAGTTTTGATTGCGACTACACGGCCAATTTTCGGGTCTTTACCCAAATACACCACGCCCATTGCGCCCTTGCCCAGCTCTTTCTCGATCTGGTAACGACCAAGCATAGGTTTCTCTACACTGCCATCTTGCAAGATACTTGTGTTGGTACGACCGCCACCAGTGCCGCCCAGAATAACTGTTTCCGCCATCGCCCGTGAACGTGACAAACGCTGTTCAAGGTCTTTGTATTTGGGGTTGTACTCAGCCATATAGGCGAACACATTTTCAGCCTTATTGAACTGGCGCTTGCGCTCAAAATCTAGCGCCAAGCTATACAAGGCATCCATTACGCTTTCTTCCATCGGGCATTTGCGCAGGCGATCAAACGCCATATCCAGCTGACCTTGGCTCTGGAACATCAGTGCGAGATTGCGATTGCTTTCGGCAGAATCCGCTTCAGATTTCTCTTTGCCGCGCTCGGTCATGAGGAAGCGTTTAGTAGTTAACAATGCGTGGCCAACTACAAGCAGTGTTGCAGGGATCATCAACTGCAGCCAGAGGGCTTGCTGAGTCATCAGGTAGAAATGTGTAGCGACTAACAAGGCAAATAATGCCGCAGTAATGCCAGCCGCCATACCAGCTTTTAGTCGCGGCAGAAGTAAAATCAGATAAAGGCTGATGAGTAACCATGCAGTCTTCTCGACCCAAAATGCCCAGCTTGGCGCAACGAAAAAATCTTCGTTCAAGATGCTTGCAACCGAGTGGGCAAGCGTCTCAATTGGGGTCATGCTAGATGAAATCGGTGTTACTTGGCTATCGCCGATGCCACCTGCTGTTGCGCCGATTAAAACAATTTTGTCTTTATATTTTTCAACGGGGATTTTGCCGCTGATGACATCATAAAAAGAGTCTATAGGGAAAGCGGTATGACCATCATGGTTAGCATAGAAAAATGTATTCATTTGCAGAAAACCATCGGTAGCAATATTGAGCTTACCCAGTTTAATGCCCTCACCCAGCTTCACCTGAATGTCAGTATCTTTCAGGTTCAGATATTTTGCAGCAATCTGCAATGACAACGATGGGTAAAATTGATCGTAGTAAGCCAGCACCAGCGGCTCAGAACGAATAGCACCATCAACATCAGGATTTGCATTAAGGTGGCCAATAGCAGCGGCACTTTCGCCGATGATAGCCACTGGTGATAATGCGTTGATGGTTGGTAAAGGCAACAATCCCGACTCTTCTGCGCCGACCTTATCAATAATCTTCGAGAGGCCATTTTTCAGCACATAGTCAGGTAAAGGTTTGTCTGGGTTGCCACGAGGCTCACCGACAACAAATGGCATAGCAATGACCACGCTATCAGCCGCCTTGATACTGGCAGCGAGCGTTGCATCTGTATTCAGGTTGGCTTGCGCATCTTTGAGGATGGAATTCAGCTCGGCTGACTGTGGTAATGCTGATATCTCAGGTGCATTGGCAACAACTTCAGCCAGCTTGTTGATATAACTTAAGCCTGGGTCGATTTGTGGTTCTATGAAAAATACGGTATTACCAATGACTTTGGCATGCGCACCTGCCAACAGATCAATCATTTTGGCATGTACTTCGCGTGACCAAGGCCAACGACCGATATTGGCGATGCTCTGATCATCAATCGCAATAATCGCGATTTTGTCACCTGGGTTTCGAGATGAGGCCTCAACACCCAAGTCGTAAGCTTTACGCTCCAAGCTTTGTAAAATGGCGGTACCGCCAGCGAATAAGAACAGCAGGGAGATGACTAACCCCGCAAACCAATCAGATTTCCAGAAGGTCTTTTTCAAACCCGCTCCCCTTAAATGTACGCCCTAAAATATATAAAACGTATGCTGATAAATACTATTGAACAGTTATTCTGCTTCTTACTTATTTATTCATTTTGCATCTGTTCATTAGATGCCTGATATTACACGCGATTTTTTTCAAAAAGAAGATATTGCACCAAAAGATACAATATTTTATTGTAATTCAAGCATTAACGAGGTTTCAGGATACCAATTACCTGCCATTGTGCCTAAATTCGTCAGGGCGCGCGGCAGCCGCTAATTTATCGAGCACGCCATTCACATATTTGTGACCATCTGTACCGCCATACATTTTGGCAAGCTCAACACCTTCATTAATCGCTACACGGTAGGGAATGCTCGGGTCGAAAATCAGTTCATAGCCTGAGATACACAATACCGCATGTTCAACCGGGCTTAACTCAACCAGCGGACGATCAAGAAATTCTGACACTCGATGATCAAGCTCAGCAAGCTTTTCAGTCACGCCTTCTAACAATTGATGGAAGTAGGCTTCATCAGCTTTTGCCAGGTCAGGGTCATCTGCCAGATCCAGGAACACATGACGAATTGGCGTCTGGTTTAGAAAACTACGATACAAGCCTTTGAGCGCCAATTCACGGGATTTACGACGGCTTTTGCTCGCCTGTTTGGGCTTTGCCGGCTTTGCGTCCGCTGCTTTTTTGTCTAGTTCACTCATAGCTGTTTCAACAGGTTAACCATTTCAATCGCCACTGTAGCGGCTTCTGCACCTTTTACGGCCATACGTTCGATCGCTTGCTCATCATTTTGGGTCGTCAAGATTGCATTCGCTACTGGTACGCCAGTATTGAGTTGCACCTCTGAAATGCCCCGCGCAGATTCGTTTGAAACCACTTCAAAATGATAAGTCTCACCACGAATAATCGCGCCTAGTGCAATCAGGCCATCATAATCTTCAGTATCAGCCAATTGCTGCAGCGCAAGAGGTGTTTCCAGAGCGCCCGGCACAGTTACCAATGTAATATCTTCTTCAGCAACACCTAGCTTGATTAATTCGGCCTCACATGCTGCCAACAAGCCTTCACCTATTTCGCTGTTAAAGCGCGAAAGTACGATACCTATGCGCAAACCACTACCATTTAAATCTTGGGGAATTTCTCTCACTTGTACTCCATTATTTGCTTGATGCGCCCATAGGGACTGGATTGTTAATCCGAGAATAAGGCGAGATTATAGCCGACTGGGCATTGCTTTGAAATGAAGCGATTTATTGAGGTGATTGAGCGATTATTCAGCGCTTAAATCGGCATTAATTCTTTGTAGCGAAAACAATCAACCGAGTGGTCGTTCACCATACCAACTGCCTGCATAAAAGCATAACAAATCGTCGTTCCCACAAATTTGAATCCACGCTTTAACAAGTCTTTTGAGAGTTGGTCTGAAATTACAGTCCTGGCAGGTAGTTGCGTATGTGCCTGCCAATGACTCTGGATTGGCTTGCCATCCAAAAATCGCCAAAGATAGGCATCAAAACTGCCAAACTCGGCCTGTATTTGCAAAAATTTTTGCGCATTATTAATAGTTGAAGCGATCTTCAGGCGATTGCGCACAATGCCCGCATCCGTGAGTAAGGCTTGGCTTTTATCATCGGTATATTGAGCGACTACTGCAGGCTCAAAATCATCAAACACCAACCGATAATGTTCGCGCTTTTTAAGGATGGTTGACCAACTTAACCCTGCCTGTGCGCCTTCAAGAATCAAAAACTCAAACAGCTTGCGGTCGTCATGCACTGGCACACCCCACTCGGTATCGTGATAAACAATATCAAGCGGGGATTTTGGCCATGCACAACGTGTTGTCATTTAATGAAAAAGTATCCAGGCTTTTTGCAAGGTGCTCCAGATACCAAAGCTTATGGGAATCAGCACTAGCAGCCACATGATGACCGCCACTGATTTACCGCCACCTGTACTTGCCCCAGCTTCACCAGCGACGACCACTTTCTCATGGGCGATTTTCTTTTCTTCCGCCAGTTCTTGCGCTGACATGAAGTATTTAGCAGCAACAGGCTTGACTAACAAGTTGGCGATAAAACCGACCACCAGCATGCCTGCGAGCACATAAAACACTGAAGAATAAACCTGGTCGAATGGCACGCCTTTCTCAAGTCGAACATCATGCATATAGTTGACGACTACTGGCCCGAGTACGCCAGCTGTTGACCATGCAGTAAGCAGGCGACCATGAATCGCGCCAACAAACTGTGTACCGAACAGGTCGGCAAGGTAAGCCGGAATCGTCGCAAATCCGCCGCCGTACATGGAAGCGATAATGCAGATACATGCCCCAAACAAGGCCAGCGACTTCGCCCCAGCAGCGAACGCAAGCGCCGTGTAGAGCACAGCACCGAGCACAAAGAAAATGAAGTAAGTCTGCTTGCGGCCAAGTTTGTCAGATGATGATGCCCAGGCGATACGGCCGAAAATATTGAATAATGAGATCAGCCCGACAAACCCTGCTCCCACTGCAGCTGCAGCCGCTGTCATGCCTTCATCTTTCTTAATGTCGGCAAACCCAACGTCTGGCTGATTAATCAAGGCGCCACCGAAAGTCTCCTGCAACATGGGTGCAGCGGCACCGATAATACCGATACTCGCAGATACATTCATGCACAACACCAGCCATAACAACCAGAACTGTGGCGTGCGATGCGCGTTTTTAAGATGCACATGGTTTTGCGCAATCATGCTGTTACTGCTAGTCGCTGGTGGCGTCCAGTTAGCTGGTTTCCAGCCAGATGGCGGCACGCGATAGCTGAGTGAGCCCAGCAACATAAATACAGTATAAATCACCGCGAGAGATACAAATGTCTGCCAGATGCCAGCAGAACCTGGCGCAGCAAAGTGCGCCATCAGCTTGGTAGCGAGCGGTGAGCCTATCATCGCACCACCGCCAAAACCCATAATGGCCATACCAGTCGCCATACCGCGCTTGTCTGGAAACCATTTAATCAGGGTAGATACTGGGGAGATATATCCTAGCCCCAAACCGATGCCACCAATCACGCCCGAGCCCAGCCACATCATCCATAGCTGATGCACATATATACCGTAAGCCGAGATCAGCAAACCGCCACACCAGCACAAAGTAGAGACCAAGCCAGCTTTACGCGGACCTGCACGCTCCAGCCAGCCGCCCCAAAGCGCGGCGGAACAACCGAGCACAACAAAAAACAGGGTGTACATCCAGCCCAGGTCAAACTGCGTCCAGTTACAATCTGTGGCGGTCAAAGCCCTTAATGTTCCCGCAAGCTTGTCCCCAAAAGTGCTCGCACCAGCGGCACAGGTAGCCAGAGCTTTACCATCGGCACCAAGTAGCACGTTGCCCAGCGGTTTCCAGAATACTGAAAAACCATAGGCCATGCCGATACATAGGTGCAAAGCCAATGCAGCGGGGGGAATTAACCAGCGATTAAAATTGGGGGATGCAGTGATGCGTTCTTTGGATAAAAATGATGCCATTACTCTCTCCATTATGGGCAACCAAATTAGGTGAGTTGCCTTATTTTTTAGGGTTCGCGGTTCAAATCAGAATATTAGATTTAGGTCTAATACTGAACACTTGTAACAGAATGTTACCTTAGGATTGCCAATTTAAATAGGCAAAAAAGCAATGACTTAAAAGCTTTTACGCTTTGTCATTAATATGTCATATTAACGTCATATAGTAGGCTGAAACTGCATCCGCAAAAGAGGAAACTAACATGCCAGCTAATATATTAATCGTTGAAGACGAACCAGCCATTCAAGAGTTACTTGCGCTCAATCTCACGCAAGCAGGGCACAACCCGCTGCGTGCACTCAGCGTTGAGCAAGCACAATTGCTGATACGCGAAGCTTTGCCAGATTTGATCATTCTTGACTGGATGTTACCAGGCATGAGCGGTATTGAATTTGCGCGCAAATTAAAATCAGACGAACTCACCAAAACGATTCCTATCATTATGCTTACCGCGCGCGGTGAAGAAATTGATAAAGTGCGCGGCCTGGAAATTGGTGCGGATGACTACGTCACCAAGCCATTCAGCCCACGCGAATTAAATGCCCGCATCAAAGCCGTGCTGCGCCGCCGCGCGCCACAAATGACGGATGACCCGATTGAAGTCAAAGGCCTGCGGCTTGACCCAGTCACACACCGCGTCACTGGCAATGGCGATGTGCTGGACTTAGGCCCGACCGAATTCAGATTGTTGCACTACTTCATGTCTAACCCAGAACGCGTACATTCCAGAACCCAGGTGCTGGACCGCGTGTGGGGTGACCGCGTATTCGTTGAAGATCGCACCGTCGATGTTCACATCCGCCGTTTACGCTTGGCACTGGCAAACTCTGGTCATGAAGATTTAGTGCAAACAGTGCGTGGTGTTGGCTATCGTTTCTCTGCGCACTAGCTCATAATACGCACCCTTAACGTTAGGGATTTCGCCGCGTGCTAGATATTCGCTGGAGAGCCTTCTGGCTCTTTTTTTCTCTTTTACTCATCAGCCTGATTATCTGGGCGTTTGAAAATTTCACGCTTGCCTTGGGCATTTTTACGCTCGGCACCTTGGCTTACCTTGCCAGCCACCTTTACTGGCTGTATCGACTTTCAGAGTGGTACAAAAAACCAGATTTAGCCTCTATCCCTGCAGGCTCAGGCACTTGGGAAGACATTTTCGCCACCATTTATCACGAGCAACGCCGCCACAACCGTAGCCAAAGCCAACTCAGCTCAGTACTAGACCGCTTTCAACACGCTGCCAGCGCCCTGCCCGACGCCGTGGTGTTGCTTGATGCGCGAGACATTATTGAATGGTGCAACCCCAGCGCTGAAAAATTGCTAGGTCTGGCATTAAAATCAGACTCCGGCCAGCCCATCAATTACCTGATGCGTCACACCGAATTTATCGAATATCTGCAGCTGAAAGATTATGCAGACCCCATCAAACTCATTTCCTGGCGCGATCCATCAGTCACGCTTGAACTGCAATTAGTACCATTTGGTGATAACCAGAAATTGTTGATTGGCCGCGATGTCAGCCAACTGGAAAAGCTGGAACACATGCGCCGCGACTTTATTGCCAATGTATCGCACGAACTTCGCACGCCACTGACTGTGGTTGGTGGATTTCTGGAAACACTGATGGATATGGAAGGTGCCGTGCCAGAAAGCACCCGCGGCTACTTTGGCATGATGCAGGAGCAAACTGGCCGCATGCGCCGCCTGATTGAAGATTTGCTGACCTTATCGCAACTCGAAAGCGGCCAGAATATTCCGCCAGACACCGAGATTGATGTGAATTCACTACTCAACATGGTCATGCACGAGGCGCAAAGCCTAAGCAACGGCAAACACCACATCACGCTTGAGGCTGATGCCTCGTTAGGCCTGACAGGAGCCGCTGAAGAACTACACAGCGCATTTGGTAACCTGGTCAGCAATGCAGTGCGCTACACGCCAGAAGGTGGGGAGATTCACATGGTGTGGAAAATGCGCGGCACCGATGCCGCATTCAGCGTGCACGACTCAGGCATAGGCATAGAACAAAAACACATTGATAGACTCACCGAACGCTTTTACCGCGTAGACCGCAGCCGCAGCCGCGAAACTGGCGGCACGGGCCTAGGCTTATCCATCATCAAACACATCCTCACCCGCCACCAGGCTAGACTTGAGATCGAAAGCGAACTCGGCAATGGCAGCACATTCAGCGCAGTATTCCCTAAATCAAGACTAACCCGAAAAACCCCTGCGCTAGCTAATAACCAATAACTCACTGGCTGATAATCGGCTCCAGTGGCTTGGTTTTGAGAATGTAAGGATTTGCTGGCGCTTCTGTTTCAGCATCTTCAGCTTTTAACTTACTACCTTTTTTCTTCTTAGGCTCAGGTTTAGCGACTGAGTTTTGCGGCAATGGCGGATACAAACTCGGCACAGTCTCCACTGAATCACTACGATAAATCACCACAGGCGACTTTTCATTAGGCAAAGGCACCACCAAAGTACGTGGCTCCAGATTTTTAGGCGGCACATAAATGCGCACCCCATTCGGCACGCTAGGCCGAGAACCGGGCGCTGGCAACACAGTAGCCGTATTCGGCACATCGCCCGACAACCCTGAGCTATAACCCAAGCCAGCATCGTCATCTGCCCAAGCAGACAAAGAAACCAGACATCCCATCAAAATAAATAAAGTACGCATTGCACTACCTTAGTCTTTTGATTCAAGTTCAGCAATCTTGAAAAAGCACACCAAACCGCCTCTGATCTTGAGTTTAAGTCACTCCACACGCAAAAACAGATGCCCTGAGAGGCAATATCCATGCGGCTCCCAGAGCATCCACTTTGTCTAGATTTAACTAAATCCCGCCTAACGATACTTAAAATGGATTCCCGTTTCCACGGGAATGACGAACTCAAGGTAGTTTGGATTTTGAAGTTGACCTTAACTCCCCCTCTATCGCGCCGAGCAGCGCAGTCGTCATGGGAGTTTTCGGCGCGCACTGTTTGAGTTCCGCGACAAGCCACGGGTTGTGTGGCTTGTTAGGGCGAGTTGCGCAAGCCGCCCATAAGGACGAGCAGCACAGGGAATAAGCGGTAGTGGGGCAGCTTTTTCTTTGGTTTCTTTCTTTTGGCTGAGCAAAAGAAAGAAACTCGCCTAGAGGCGAAAAGAAATGATGAATACTGCGCAATACCTTTTAGTTATTGCCCCTCAATCGCCACTTCTTTTAGAACAGATTTATCGCCAAAAGGTGTAATCTTCCACAACACATTTCAATTCGCGCTCTTCAAAAGAAATGTGAAGAATTTCATTACTGGTCAAGCTTCCAGAAAGGTCAGATAAGCTCTGATGCCTGATATTTTTACCAACTAACTCTCTTTTGGCTCTATCAGTAATGAGTAGCTGCTTGCATTTCTTGCAATAAAAAAGTTGCCTCTTTTTTCTATCGCATTGCTCATATTCAGATGGTTCGCTACAAAGAGGGCAATTTTCTTGATAAAGACTAATCATCATTACTCCTGAAAGTTGTATTAACTTTCAAAAGGTAACTCAGATAATTGCATTTAGAGCAATACCTTCTCTATCCCACCATTATTCGCCTTCTCCACATAATCCTCCATCCACCCCTCACCCAGCAGATGCTTCGCCATCTCAACCACAATGTAATCCGCCGTGATGCCCGTATCTTCCCCATAACGTGACAACCCTTGCAAGCATGATGGGCAAGAAGTCAGAATCTTCACATCCTGCTCCGGCTTACCTGGTGTGAGGCCAAGCTTGCGCATGCCTTTTTCCAGTTCTTCTTGCTTGCGCATTTTGACTTGGGTGGCAATGTCAGGGCGAGCCACAGCAAAGGTACCAGACTCACCGCAGCAACGATCATTCAGGGCGACATCCTGACCCATCAGGGCGTTCGTCACCTTGAGCGGCGCATAGGTCTTCATAGGGCTATGGCAAGGGTCGTGATACATATAGCGGGTACCTGAGACGCCCTCGAGCTTGAGCCCTTTTTCCATGAGATATTCGTGGATGTCCAGCAGGCGGCAACCTGGGAATATTTTCTCGAACTCGTATTTTTGGAGCTGATCCATACACGTTCCGCACGAGACGATCACGGTCTTGATGTCGAGATAATTTAGCGTATTGGCGATGCGATGGAACTGCACGCGGTTATCGGTGATGATCTCCTGGCCTTTGTCGTGGTTACCGCTGGAAGTCTGCGGATAGCCGCAGCAGAGATAGCCCGGTGGCAAGACGGTAATCGCACCAATCTCATACAGCATGGCTTGCGTTGCCAAGCCCACATTCGAAAACAGGCGCTCAGATCCGCATCCAGGGAAATAGAACACGGCATCTGAATCTTCCGTGGTCTTTTGCGGATTGCGGATCACCGGGATCATGGTGTCATCTTCAACCCCAAGCAAAGCCCGTGAAGTCTTGGTCGGCAGGGCTTTAGGCATAGGTCGATTCAGGAAGTGAATCACCTGCGCTTTGACTTCAGGCTTGCCAACTGTCGCTGGCGGATGCTTTTTGAAGCTGGCGAGCAGGCCTAACTTTTTGGCAATCTGATGCGCGAATCGCTGTGCTTTAAAACCAAACTGCAGCATACCCGTGCGCAGCATCTTGATGGTTGCAGGGTCTTTGGCATTCAGGAATGCCATGGATGCGGCTGTGCCAGGGTTAAAGTGCTTTTTGCCCTGCTCACGCAGGAAGTTGCGCATGGCCACCGACACATCACCGAAATCAATATCCACCGGGCACGGATTCAGGCACTTATGGCAAACCGTGCAATGGTCGGCCACATCGTTGAACTCATCAAAGTGTTTGAGCGAAATACCGCGTCGGGTTTGCTCTTCATAGAGGAAAGCCTCAATCAGCAGCGAAGTACCGAGAATTTTGTTACGCGGTGAATACAGCAGATTGGCACGCGGCACATGGGTCGTGCAAACTGGTTTGCATTTACCACAACGCAGGCAATCGCTGATTGAATCAGCAATCTCGCCTATCGCAGATTGCTCCATGATGATGGATTCGGCTTCCATCAGCGAGAATGAAGGCGTGTAGGCATGGCGTAAATCGCCACCCGCCATCAACTTGCCCTTGTTAAAACGGCCTTCAGGATCAACTTTCTGCTTGTACTTGGCAAATGTCTCAATGGCTTTATCTTCCAGAAACTCCATCTTGGTGATGCCGATACCATGCTCCCCAGAAATCACGCCGCCCAGGCCAACAGCCAGTTTCATGATGCGGGCAACCGCGGTATGCGCAGCCTGCATCATCACATAGTCGTCAGAATTGACGGGGATGTTGGTGTGCACATTGCCATCACCCGCGTGCATGTGCAAAGCAACAAATACGCGGCCTTTAAGCACCTGCTTGTGGATTTCATCGCAACGCTCAAGAATCTTCGTATATTCACGGCCAGTGAAAATCTGGTGCAGCGCTTTCTTGATATCGCGCTTCCATGAGATACGCACCTGATGCGATTGCACGGCGCGGAACACATTTTCAGCAGCCAGATCAGCATACTCAGCACCAATTGAAGCAATAGGTGCATCCAGATTTTCCAGCACGCTGGTCCAGAAGCGGTGCTTTTCGTTCAATAACTCCATCGCCATTTTTTGCTTGTTTAGCAGCATTTCTGGGTCGGCTTGCGTATCGTCGTCTTCCAGCAAGGGCAAATTGCCAGAGATAAACGCATTCAGCGCATCCACCAGCTTGAGTTTGTTATCGATTGAAAGCTCGATATTGATGCGCTCGATCCCGTCTGAGTAATCGCCCAGGCGTGGCAATGGAATCACCACATCCTCGTTAATCTTAAAGGCATTGGTGTGCTTGGCAATCGCGGCTGTGCGGCCACGATCAAGCCAGAATTTTTTGCGCGCTTCAGATGAAACGGCAGTGAACCCTTCTCCACCGCGCGCATTACACAGGCGCACGATCTGCGAGGCGGCATCGCCCACTGCGTTTTCATCATCACTGGCGATGTCGGCGATCAGCACCATCTTTGGGCGCTCTGAACGGTTGGCCTTGGTGGCATAACCAACGGCTTTCACATAGCGTTCATCCATGTGCTCCAGACCCGCAAGAATCACCTTGGGGTTACCATCCAGATAATCTTTCACCTCAACAATTGCAGGTACAGCCAGCGCAACGTGGCCAAAGAACTCTAGACAGACAGTACGCACATGCTTGGGCATGCGATGCAGGATGAAGCGCGCTGACGTAATCAGGCCATCACAACCCTCTTTCTGGATGCCAGGCAAACCAGAAAGGAATTTATCGGTGACGTCTTTACCAAGGCCAACTGTGCGAAAGCTGGGGCCTGGAATCTCAAGGATTTCAGGCTCACCTTGCAAGGTTTTGCCATCTTCTTCGTAACGCGTAATACGGAAACGCGCCATGGCGATATCGTGGATTTTGCCCAAGTTGTGGTCTAGTCGCTCAACTTCAAGCCAAGTGGCATCTGGCGTGACCATTCTCCATGAGGCAAGATTATCCAGAGCCGTGCCCCAGAGCACAGCCTTTTTGCCACCTGCATTCATGGCGACATTACCGCCTATGCATGAAGCATCAGCTGAGGTCGGGTCAACGGCGAATTCAAGACCAGCAGATGTGGCGGCCTCCATCACGCGGCGCGTCACGACACCAGCGCCACAATGGATGGTTGGTACTTTTTTCTCGAGGCCAGGCAAAGCAGTCATTTCCACTTCGCTATATCTGTCCAGCTTCTCGGTATTGATGACGGCTGACAGCTTGGTCAACGGAATCGCACCGCCTGTATATCCAGTACCACCGCCACGCGGGATGATAGTAAGCCCCAACTCGATACAAATGCGCACCAGTGCCGCAATCTCTTGCTCGGTGTCCGGGTTAATCACCACAAATGGGTATTCAACACGCCAGTCGGTAGCGTCGGTCACATGAGACACACGTGCCAGACCATCAAACTGGATATTGTCTTTACGGGTATATTTGCCGAGTTTGGTCAGCGCTTTTTTGCGCAGGTTTTCGGTAAGGCGGAAGTCGTTTTCAAACTCGTTGACGGCCTGACGCGCTGCAATCACCATTTTCAATACTTTGGGGTTGCCGCTGCTACGCTCTTCAATCGCCTTAATGCGGTGGTAAAGCGCATCAATCAACGCTTTGCGGCGTTTTTTGTTCTGCAGCAAATCATCCTGCAAGTAAGGATTGCGGCTCACCACCCACAGATCACCCAGCACCTCAAACAGCATGCGGGCAGAACGGCCTGTTTTACGCTCACCACGTAACTCATTCAACACATGCCAGACTTCTTCGCCGAGGAATCTTATGACGATTTCGCGGTCTGAGAATGAAGTGTAGTTATAAGGTATTTCGCGTAAGCGAGGCGTTGCGGTTTCAAGAGTCATTGGCTGAGCGATCATGAATAGACTGCGGGGCTAAAAGTGTAATTCTATCATGTTGATGAGGCACTAAAAACGCCTTTGCAGATGTGGCTATTGATATGAAGATTTGTAATTTTTATCACAACTTATTTCGTGTGCCAGTAAGAGTTGGCCCAAGAAGCTTAAGTTCTATATTGAAAGCGCATTATTTGCATGACAAAGCCCTTGAAAAGCACCACAATATTTACTTGCCTGATTCATTTGCTTGAGCCGATTTTCAGCCCATTTTAGATTTCTGCCTTTTTTAGAGCCCAGCCTCACATGAATTCAACTACTACAACCTTTAACAGCCGCTTGAAAAAGTTTATCGTGCCTGTTGCGATCATCATATTGATTGGGGCATTGGCTTTTTCTCTCACGCAAAAAGCCAAAATGCCTGACATCAGCTTTACTACGATAGATGGCAAAAAGATGAATACCGCCGCTCTGGATGGCAAAATTGTATTGGTCAATTTCTGGGCAACAGACTGCCCTGGCTGTATTGCCGAGATGCCTGAATTGATCAAAACCCATGAAAAATATCAGGCACAAGGGTTTGAGGTGTTGGCAGTCTCCATGCCTTATGATCCAATCGATCAAGTCAAAAACTACAGCAAGAAAAACAATCTGCCCTTCATCATTACGCATGACGACAGCGGCGCGCTTTCCAGCAAATTTCAAGATGTTCGTGTCACACCGACCAGTTTTATTCTGGATCAGCAAGGGCGTGTCATTAGTAAAATCGTAGGTGAGATTAACTTCGCCGCTTTGCATCAATTACTGGATGCACAATTGGCAAACTCAGCAAAAGGCAGTTAAGGAAAAACAATGCTCTGGATTAAAGCTTGGCACATTATTTTTATGGTGACGTGGTTCGCTGGGCTGTTTTATCTGCCACGCCTGTTTGTTTACCACAGCATGTCTGAAGACGCTGCGAGCATCGCCCGCTTCAAGATTATGGAGCGCAAACTGTTTTTCGGCATCATGACACCGGGCGCTGTGCTGACGATATTTTTCGGCATGTGGCTTTGGCTCGGCTATGGGGCGAGCGGCGCATGGATACATGCCAAAGTGACGCTAGTGGCTTTATTGGTCATCTACCATATCTACTGCGGCAAACTGCTATTGGATTTCAAACATGATCGCAACAAGCATAGCCATGTGTATTACCGCTGGTTTAATGAGATTCCAGTCATAGCATTGATCGCCATTGTGATATTGGTTGTGGTTCAGCCTTTTTAAGCGGATATTTAGAATCAAATGTCGATGATTGATACAAGCTGGTTTTTAAATAAGCTAAAGGCTAATGAAAACAAGCCTGAGCAGAGCTTGCTTGCAGTCTTCGAAGTGCTTTCAGAAATGCAAGCGCAAGCGGATTTTGTTGAAAATTCAGAAGCAGAAAATGCATTATCAGCACGTACTGAGTTATTGGCTTACCTGAATCAACAGGCCAAAAAAGCTGGCTTGCAAGCGCCAGAGTTGTTCGCACAACAGATTTACCACATGGCAAACAACGCGCTCATTCAGCAACAAGCCAACCCAGCCAGTAATGCGCTAGGCCATGCAAAACAGGTAGCATCAGCCTTGATGCAAGTCCAGCGCAAACCTGACTGGCTACAAACCACTCAACATTATTTAAACGTTAAGCCATTTCAATATGGCTTGGCAGCCAGTGTTTTTGTGCTGCTTGGTGCAGGTGTTTTACTTGGATACCAGGCAAAACACGCTAATGCGGCCAACCAGATAGTCGCGATAACAGAAGCTCAGGCAGGCACGACACAAAACGCAAACATCGATACAAGCATGGCCAGCCCGGGCGATACCGCAGAAATGTATTCAGCAATAGAAAAAATGCGCGATGGCCGCTGTCGTTACATTGAAGCGCTGCAACTGCCAACAGCACAGCAAGAGGTTTACCTGCAAAACGTGATTGCTGGGCAAGTATCTAATAAAGCCAGCGACCAGAAAACAGCACGCGAACTGATGGGTAAAGTGGATTGCGACTACACGCCTATGCTAATGAAAAACTCCAGGGGCTAAAGCAGACAAACAAGCCTTCCGTAGCAACTTGAAGCCACGCTCTGCTGTAAAAATCAAAAAAAATACAGTGATGTATATTTTCAATCATCAAACTACGCAATCAAGCCCACCAAACAAGCCGACCAGAGCATAGCTTAATGATCACCATATACCCTGTTGTATATTGACGATTGATTGATATACAATCAGATAGTTTGTTGATAACAGTTTGGAGAAGTCGAGCTATGTCTGCACTAAGAGCTAAAATATTGCATGTGGCTACGGAGCTTTTTCAAACCCGAGGCATCAACTCTACGGGCGTGGACATGATCGTGGCCGTGGCTGGTACAACCAAAATGACGCTGTACAAATACTTCCACAGCAAAGAAGAGCTGATTCTGGAAGTATTGCAAAAAGGCCATCACGATTTTCAAAGCTGGCTCACTGAAAAGCTGGATGCGTCTTCCAAAAAGCCGCATGAAAAACTGCAAAAACTGTTCGATCTCATCGAAGAATGGATGACCGCACCTGATTTTCGTGGCATGGCATTTATCAAGGCATCGGCTGAATTCCCTAATGAAGAAAACCCGATCCATCGCTTGTCAGCCGAGCAGTCACGCCAGTTCAAGCAGTATCTTTCTGATCTAGCAGCTGAGGCTGGCGTTAAAGATGCCGAAGGTCTCTCTCTGCAATTATCACTGCTGATTGAAGGTGCGATGCAGGCAGAGCAAATGAAACGTGGCTCTGGTGCGATTAAATACGCCAAAAAAGCCGCCAAACAATTGATTGATATCAGCCTGAAAGCTTAATTTTCGCTTGCGACAGTGCGCGGGGCTTAGGATAATAAGTGGTTTACCCACTTAAGAAATCCTCATGCATACGCTCATCTCTGGCTCACTCGCTTACGACACCATTATGGTCTTCCCTGACCATTTCAAAAACCACATCCTACCCGACAAAATCCACATGCTGAATGTTGCATTTCTGGTACCAGAAATGCGGCGTGAATTTGGCGGTACGGCTGGCAATATCGCTTACAACCTGCAGTTATTGGGTGGTAACCCCTTGATCATGGCCACGGTCGGCGTTGATTTTGCCAGTTATCGCACTTGGCTGGATAGCAATGAAATCAAGCAGACTCACATCAAACCCATCAGCAATAGCTTTACCGCACAAGCGTTCATCACCACGGATATGAGTGATAACCAGATCACCGCGTTTCACCCAGGCGCCATGAATCACTCGCATGAAAATAGCGTGAACCATACTAAAGATGTCAGCGTGGCGATTATCGCCCCAGATGGCCGTGACGGCATGTTCCAGCATGCGCGTGAATGCCATGAAGCAGGCATCCCCTATTTGTTTGACCCAGGCCAAGGCTTGCCGATGTTCAATGGTGAAGAGCTGCTGTACTTTATTGAGATGGCTGACTACGTTGCCGTCAACGATTACGAAGGGCAACTTTTACAAGAGAAAACGGGTCTATCACTGGAAGACATCGCGTTAAAAGTAAAAGCCCTCATCGTGACCAAAGGCGCTGATGGCTCTGTGATTATGGTCGATGGTCAACGCATAGAAATACCCTGCGTTAAAGCTACTGAGATACTGGACCCCACTGGCTGTGGCGATGCCTACCGCGCAGGTTTGTTGTATGGCATCAACCAAGGTTGGGGCTGGAAAGAATCTGGTCAACTGGCTGCGGTAATGGGTGCAATCAAAATCGCTAGCCGTGGCGGACAGAATCATAAGCCGAGCAAGTCTGCGATTGCAGATTTATACCAAGATGCGTTTGGTAGTAGTATTCAACTGAATTGAGTTTAAGAAGATTAATTAACGAAGGAGTGCAATATGCGTAGCGTAAAAATATTAGCCGTTTTAATGATTTCAGTATTATTGGCTGCTTGTGCCAGCTCAAACTCAGGCGACGTATACAGCCGGGATGAAGCACGTAAAGTGCAAACGATCAAAATGGGTGTGGTTGAAAGCGTGCGTCAGGTAAAACTTGAAGGCACAAAATCTCCAGTAGGTACTGTAGGCGGCGCAGTTGTTGGTGGTGTCGCCGGTAGCACTATCGGCGGCGGCAAAGGTTCAGCCATTGCGGCGGTAATTGGTGCAATTGCTGGCGGTGTTGCAGGTAGCGCGCTTGAAGAAGGCGTAACGCGCAAAAATGGCCTGGAGATTACCGTTAAACTGGATAGCGGCGCCTTGGTTGCCATTGTGCAAGAAGCCGATGAAGCGTTTCAACCTGGCGAAAGAGTACGCCTGGTTGAAAGCGGCAGCACCACTCGCGTTAGCCACTAAACCAGATTTATGTGTAACTAAGTTTAGATTTCACAATAAGCGCTGGATGAGCAAGACTCATCCAGCGCTTTATTTTTTAATGTCACCTGATTCACACAACCTTAAATATTCAGTCACCGTTCTGTCATCTAAAATTCGTAAATTCCTAATTGTTTAAAACCAATTAAGGGATGACAAATGCTCGAAAAGCACTCTGGACGAGTCTTACAGCAAGAACCTCAGAATTTAACCGTCAGCTTTGCCCGTAATGCTTCTGACATCGAAGAAGCACAGCGCTTACGGTATAAAATATTTGCCGAAGAAATGGGCGCCAACCTAGCCAGTAAAGATGGTTTAGACCGTGATGGCTTTGATGACTTCTGCGAACATTTGCTGGTGCGTGATAACAATACTGGCAAGGTAGTAGGCACTTACCGCATCCTTAGCCCAATGATGGTCAGTGAAGCTGGTGGTTATTATTCAGCTGGCGAATTTGACCTTAGCCGCTTGAGCCACTTGTCAGATCGTACCGTTGAAGTCGGCCGTGCTTGCGTACATCCTGATTTCAGAAGTGGTGCCACCATCACCATGCTGTGGGCTGGGTTAGCTAAATACATGCAAGCCAATCGTTATGAATTCATGATCGGTTGCGGCAGTGTTGGTATGGCAGACGGCGGCCATGTTGCAGCAAGCTTGTATCACAAGCTGCAAAATGACTACCTATCGCCGCCTGAGTACCGCGTATTCCCACGCTGCCCGTTACCGATGGAAACCCTGAAAAAAGACATTGAAGTTCAAACCCCGGCACTCATCAAAGGCTATTTGCGTTTAGGTGCTTATATATGCGGCGAGCCAGCATGGGACCCTGATTTTAATACCGCAGACATGCTAGTTATGCTACCTTTATCAAGAATTAACAGACGTTACGCCGCGCATTTCTTCAAGTAATATGATTACTGGCTAATATGTCTTCAATCACTTTAGGTAGTTTTGCACCCACCATTTTGCCGCAACACTCTTCACTCGTCACGCGCATCTACCGCAGCATTCGCCTCATCATCCACACCCTGTACGGTGTGGTGGTGGCGAGTACTGTCTTGCCTAGAGTAAGTGCCAGAAACCGTGAATTGATCATCAGCCGCTGGTCGCGCAAATTACTGGGTGTACTCAATATCAAGATTGTCGTCACGGGCAAAGTGCCTGCCAATGACGTGACCAATGTGATGTTTATCGCTAACCATATCTCATGGGTTGATATTCACGCGTTAAACAGCGTGCGTACCGTACGTTTCGTTGCCAAATCAGAGATCAGGCACTGGCCTTTAATCGGCTGGTTTGCAATGAAGGTGAATACTTTATTCACTGAACGTGAACGCAAACAAGATGCTGGGCGCATGGTCAAGGTAGCAACGGAAAGCCTTAAATCAAATGATTGCCTGTGTTACTTCCCTGAAGGCACGACCACGGATGGTACTGAAATCAAGCCATTCAAAAGCAGCCTGATTCAAGCAGCGATCAATGCGAATTCACAAGTATGGCCATTTGCCATTAGCTATCCTTTGCCTGACGGCAAACCAAATCTTGAAATGGCGTACTGGGGAGACATCAGTTTTTTTGAATCAATGAAAATGATCATCGCGCAACGCACGCCAGTGGTCGTGATGGATTTTCTGACGCCGATCAATCCACAAGAGCATGACCGCAGAGATTTAGCCAATCTCACGCGCCAGGAAATTGCCGAAAAACTTAACTTAGCCGCTTAGTTTAATCTGGCTACTTAGTCTGGTGTAATAAGCTGCGGTGCGTCTTCCAGACTGCAAGGCACCTGAAATAAGGCGCGATCTTCAAGCCTTAGCGCTGTGAGCTGCCCACCCCACAAGCAACCTGTATCCAACGCAAAAAGCTTGTCACGCTGCTGCAAACCCAGTGCTGACCAATGACCAAAGATGATTGTTGCGTCTTTAGATTGGCGGCCTGCAATATCAAACCAGGGTTGGTAGCCTTGGGGAATATCAGATAATTCGCCTTTGAACTTGAAATCCATCTCACCAGCATCATTACAAATTCGTAAACGCGTAAACGCGTTGGTGATGACGCGCAAGCGATCCATTCCCTCAAGCTCATCACTCCAGGTGGCTGGTTGGTTGCCATACATCTGGGCGAGAAAGTCACGATAATCATCACTGCATAATGCCTGTGATACTTCAGCGGCAAGGCTGGTTGCAGCCTGAATAGTCCATTGTGGTAACAGGCCAGCATGCACCATCACATATTCGCCGCCATCATGTATCAATGGCTGGCAGCGCAACCAGCCAAGCAGCACATCTCTGTCAGGCGCATCCAGTATGGCTTGCAGGGTATCGCCTCGGTGTGCCTTGGCAAAACCTTCAGCCACCGTGATCGCATGCAAATCATGATTACCGAGCACCAAGTTGATTACAGCCCTATGTTGGTAAACCCAGCGCAAGACTTCAAGCGAACCTGCACCGCGATTGACGATATCGCCCACTAGCCAGAGGCGGTCTCTACTTGGATTGAATTGAATTTCAGACAGCAGATGCTGAAAAGAAAAATGGCAACCTTGAATATCGCCAATTGCGTAGGTTGCCATCAGTTACGCCCGATCAGAAAATCGTGCTGTGAGTAGAATCATTACTTGAAATTTGCACCACCGTTATTGGCCATATAAGCCACAGCGCCAGCGACTTCAGTATCGCTTAACGCTGGATTACCGCCTTTGGCTGGCATCATACGTATGCCTTTAAGTGCATGCTGCACCAAGGTGTCATAGCCCTGCGCAATGCGTGGAGCCCAGGCATCTTTATCACCAAACTTTGGGGCGCCCATCAAACCTACAGAATGGCACATGGTACATACACTGTTATATACCTGCTCACCGCTCTTACCAGCAGGTGCGGCTTCTTTAGTGGCAACTACTTCAGATGCCGCAGGAGGCGCTGCAGGTTTTTCTGTAGCTTCAGGTTTAGCGGCAGGTGCTGCTGCAACCTTTTTCGGCTCTGCTGGAGTAGCAGGCTTTGCTTGCGCTACAGGGGCTTCAGCCACAGGCGCTGGAGTTGCAGCGGCGGCTGGTGCAGAAGCACCACCAACTGCCCCACCAGCTTCAGGCGCTTTGAAGCTCGCGCCACCTTTATTTGCCATATAAGCGACCGCGTTAGCAATTTCATTATCTGTTAAATCTGGGTTACCACCACGTGCGGGCATTTGGCGAATACCATTGATCGCATGCGAAATCAGTGTTTCATAACCCTGCTTGATACGTGGACCCCAAGCAGCAGCATCGCCAATCTTAGGTGAGCCTAAAGCGCCAACGGCATGACAGGCAGAACAGACTGCGCCAACAACGGCCTCGCCTGTTTTATCAACGTGTGGACCTGACTCCACTACTGCCAGATCAATCGTGGCTACAGGCTTGATGCGCTCTGCAACCAAAGCGCTTTCTATAGCCGGATCAGCATCAGGAATATGCGATGCCTGAATCCCCATCAATAATTTAACAACCAGAAAAATAACCAACAGAGGCGGGATTAATCCACCTAATGTTGCAAGGATGACTTGCTTCGCTGTGGTTTTGGGGAAATCGTGATCTGAATCGCTCATGACCGTTAAATCCTAAAAGCGTAGGTAAAGATGTTGATTATACTGATAAGCGGCGCGGCTTAAAAGGACAAGCTAGTACCCATTTGCTATAATCGTGCTTCCACGCCACACACGCGCCCGTAGCTCAGTTGGATAGAGTGTTGGTTTCCGAAGCCAAAGGTCACAGGTTCGACTCCTGTCGGGCGCGCCACAGAATTTTACTTCGCAAGACGTATTTGTCAGAGGAAGCATAACTATGTCCCAAAGACAGTTATATGCTTCCGATTTGCTACAGCAATTTTATGCTTCCGATTATCGCATCTTAAAATTGTCACGTTTTTAATATCAACTCTGTACTTGAAAATCACTCTTACAGAAGTGGTATATTTTGCTCTATCAGCATTTTTGTTGCATGCTTCCCTCTATGTGAATATTAGAAATTTTGCGATGTTGATTAGCCTAATTCCCTTGCTTTGCCTTGTGCCAATGATTGCTATTGTCTATGGACTGGTATTCTTTAAGAAACGTAATGTAGCAAAACGACGCAATCCAATCACAAGGGACTTGTTAAGAAGCCCTGGTGAATCCCTTCGCATCGAATTAGATGATGTGTCCGTTGATTTGATGTTAAATATGGCTGTGACACCGCTTATCCCCTTAATTCTTTATAGCGGATACTTAAGTAATGTCGTGTTCGGTAACATCAAATGGGGCGATTTATTTTCCATCGTTTTTTATACGTTAGTCGGATTAGGCGCCACTTTGTATTCGGGCCGCAAAATGTATCAACTAGCAAACAAGAAGAACAAGCTCTCATTAGGACTCGATGCTGAATTAGCGGTTGCCCAGGAGTTGAATTTGCTAGCACATCATAGTTATTGGGTGTTTCACGACATCCCTGCCGAAGGTTTTAATATTGACCATGTGCTGGTTGGCCCTTCAGGTATATATGCTATTGAAACGAAAGGCCGGGCCAAACCAATAATGAAAGATGGTAAAGCCGACTGGAACGTCAATTATGATGGCAAAACATTGAATTTTCCTGGGTGGCAAGAAACCAAGCCTATCGAGCAGGCACAGCGCCAAGCCAAATGGCTACAGCAATATCTGTCGGGTGCTGTTGGGGAAAGTGTTAGTGTAATTCCCGGGCTTGCTTTACCTGGTTGGTTTATCAAACGTACGGGGCGCAATGGCATAACTGTGTTTAATGGCAAGAACGCGGCTCAAATACTATTTAAAACTAACAGCAATCTGTTACCAGATAAGCTCATTAAGCAAATTGCCCATCAACTAGATCATCGCTGTCGTACAGTAAAGCCCCTCGCCCTTAGTCCCACTGCAAAGCAATAAGTGATAATAGTATCGCTCCGTTATTAGTATTTCCTGACACGCTTACAGAAAAGGGCAGCACCATGACTAGATTAAAGAAGAGTGATCTAAAAAATTCTCATACTTCTATATTTATACCCATCTTTAAACCCAAAGGTTATTATTCGATTCACTACATTATCTCCAATAAAATAATTACATAATGTATTTAACAATTTAAATCTTCGGAAGAACTTTAAAGGGGAAGATATGAGTAATACAAATGAGTCAGCAAGTAGCCAACAACCCAAATATGTCCTCCGCTTCTCACATAATATAATTGAGCATTTAGGATTAAAACTTTATCAAAACAAACCTACGAATGTTATAGCTGAATTAGTTTCGAACTCATGGGATGCGGATGCAAACAATATCTGGATAAATCTTATTACAAACACCGATGGAAGCCCAAAAAGTATTATTGTTGCTGATGATGGAAGGGGAATGGATCAAACGGCTCTCGTTCAAAAATATCTAGTTGTAGGAAAAGCAAAAAGAGCTAAAGGGAACCCTAACGAAACTAGTATCGATGGCCGTATGCTAATGGGCAGAAAAGGGATTGGCAAACTCGCACCATTTGGTGTTGCTCAAATTGTTGAACTAATTACAGTACAAAATAATAAAGCGACATGGCTTAAATTTGATTACCAAAAAATGACGGCTGCTGATCATGAAGGCGCTTCTTTAGCTGAATATGAACCAGAGGTTATTGCGGATAACAAAGAAATTGCAAGTCTTTTATCAGAAGCATCCTTAGCTGAGATAATTAAACCGTTACTTAATAATATTGCGGGCACAGGGCGCGGCACTATCATATGGGCTCACCATTTAACACTGAGACGACCTATCTCACCAAGTGCAATGCTGGAGTCTTTAGGTCGCAGGTTTACAGTTACATTAGCAAGACCTGACTTTAAAGTTAAAGTGAATGACACTGAAGTCACTGAAAAACATGTATTTCCTGAATGGGAAATTCGCATACCTGATTCGGGCTCCCTCAAGGCTACTGTTGAAACACCAATAGGCAATAAAGAAATAAGCTATTGGGTTGGATTTGTTAAAGAAGCTACCTGGTCTCATGATCAAGCAGGCGTCGGTATTTATGCTCATGGAAAAATTGCTCAAGATCGTCCATTTTTCTTTGGTAACAAGGGCAACGAAATCTTCACGCGCTACCTCTATGCGGTTGTTGAAGCCGATTGGATTGATGAACTTGAAAATGATGCGATCTCAACAGATCGCACATCAATAGACTGGGACAACGACGACTTTACTAAACTACATGAATGGGGAAGCCTAAATATTCGGGGGTGGATTCAGGTATATACGGCTCACCGAAAGGCCGTAGCTAAAACTGAAAATATTGAAATAGTTACACAGGTCTTAAAGAAAAATGAAAATTTAGGATTAAGGGAGTCTGAGAAAGACCATCTCGCTGACTTACTTGCTGAAGTTACTCCAAGATTGGGAAAAGAAGAAGCTAACAAAGAAAAGTTAGTGGAAGCCACCGTTAAAGCTTGGGTACATGAACCTGCTCGAAAACTAATAAAAAAACTTTGGGAAGAAGCTGCTGAATTTGATGCAGATAAATTCTCTATTATTGTTGGTAAGTTATCTGAACAATTAATACCTGAAAGTCTATCGCTTGCGGTAGTATTTTCGCAGAGAGTTTATGCTTTAACTCAACTACACAATCATATTATGTTAGGCAAGGAGACCCAACTTCAAGCTTTGATTGAGCAATTTCCATGGATTCTTAAAAATGATTATGAAAAATATATTCCTCGTAATTCTCTAAAAACAATATGTGACGAAGCAGAGGCATCTGGGATATTTCCTCGTCGGACTACTCATCCATTAGATGGCGCTGCGACACAACCTGATTTTGTATTTTTTGAAGATGCAAATCAAAACAATATGGTTATAGTAGAACTTAAAGGGCCTGAAATCACAGCATCTTATGGGCAAGATGAACAATTGAATTCTTATGTACGATATCTTCAATCAAGATTCCCAGGTTCAAATGTAAATGGGATTTTAGTTTCTGGAAACTTTGATGAGGTACTTTACAAAACAGCGAGTGTTGCAGTTGAATATGTACGTTGGGAAGATGTGTTAAAAAGATCTCGTCGTGACCATATGGAGCTGTTAGCAGCACTCTTAGCAGGATCTGAGACAGACAAGCAAGATGCAAGAGTGCAGCAAATATGTCAACTAGGCGGGAAACCAGTAGAAGAATTCCTTATTGCGATGAGTCAACACACACCGCAATTGGCACTAATTATGGATAAACTGTCACCTCAGAAGTGAGGATAGCGCACATCCGAAGCGGTAAGTAACTAATGGCGGAACAGCTTCCCCTATCATTTCCCTGAATAAACTACCTTTTTTATGGTTTAACTCGGCAGGCCATTTGAACGAATATGGAATGGTCTGCAACTTGGCACACTCGCGCACACTTAGAACGCGATTTTCTACTGGATGTAGTTTTAAATCACTGCTGAACGCACCGCTCGCTGTTGTAATAGTCGGTGCAATTTCGTTTGGCAACATACGTTTATAACTAGTAGTAAAGCCTTTTATGGCACGCGGGCCTTTTGTATCAAAAATATGTGGTCGGTTAATCATTACGGCTCCACATTTCTCGCATTGAATACTTCCGAAAGGAGCCGAATCGTCATTACATACATGGCATGGGTTATGCCATGCACTTTTTCCGCTGTTTGGAGGTATCGCTTTTATCCAATTGTAATGGAAGCTGGAATGTGTCGGTACTTGGTGTAAAAAATCGCTATTTGAAAGAGACTTCGTCTCAGTTTCTGAGTCTAATGGCTCTGAGTCTGCTAATGCTTGCAGTATATTAGAGGGGGGATTAGTTGGATAATTTGGCCATGATTCTGGCTTTAACAAATCTGGGAAACTCCCACTTTCATTCGCAACATCCTTTCTCACAAAAATTGCCAATGACCTTTTTCTTCTTTGTGGTACCCCTAATGTTGAAAAACATAAAACATTAGCCCATTGTTGATAGTCGCTAAGTGATGCAGAGATAAAGTCATGAACAGATCCAGTTACACTTCCATTACTACTTTTTACTTTCCTACTTAAAAAATTTGGCACATTTTCAAATAACACTACTTTTGGTTTCAAACCTCGTATTACATACAAAGCCTCAAAAAATAAATGATTGCGTGCATCACGTGAGGCATGTTCAGGATCTTCTCTAGAGCCTCGCTTTGCATTAGCAGTCGAAAAGCTTTGGCAAGGGGGCGTCGCCACCACAAGATCAATGTCTTGACCTTCAAGCTCTTGAATTAGAGTATCTTTTTCCGAGCGAATATTTCCCCACATTCTCGCTTTTATATTGAATTTATGCACGGCTGCACGATTTGGATCAATTTCTACAGCTGCCAAGCAGTTCCCCCCAGCAAGCTTTAATCCATAATCACCCAATCCTGCGCCTGAGAATAAACTCACATAATTAAACTGATTATTGCCTGCTAGCCTCCGCGGATTCTTAATAAACCTTTTAAAGTTCACTGGCGATTTCCCTTAAACAATCAAAATAATTCATTTATAGTTTGACATAAAAATGTTTCGTACGATACATTTTTAAATATGAACTTACCAAATCCTACAATTGAGTTTTATGAACAATTGCAGCTTGCATATTCATTTTTTAATGAGCGTTTATTTGCTAACCAGCTCTCCAATTGCATCATAACAATACAAAGAGAGAAAAATACCATGGGGTTTTTCTCTCCTACTCGCTGGCGAAATTTAAAGGGGAATCATGCACATGAAATTTCTTTAAATCCCACTTATTTTCTAAGTAAAAATCTGATTGAAATTTTCCAGACCTTAGTGCATGAACAGTGTCATTTGTGGCAATTTGAACATGGCCAGCCAAGTCGATTCGGTTATCACAATCAAGAATGGGCCAGAAAAATGAAGTCTGTTGGCTTAATACCTAGTGACACCGGCCAACCTAATGGAAATGTAGTTGGCCAAAAAATGGCCGACTACCCAGAAAAAAATGGAATATTTATGAGTGCATGCTTAGAACTTATAGATACTGGGTATTTAATTAACTGGATAGATCGGCAGCCCGCCAAGAAATTAGATGAGGGATTTATAGCACGTACTTACATAGCAACAACTTCCGAAGAATTTCTCTACACACCTTTATCAAAGATATTTACTAATTTTGAGTACCAAATTAAACCAAAGAAAAGTAAGGTGAAATATCACTGCATACAATGTGGAATGAATGTGTGGGGAAAATCAGGCTTAAATATTCAATGCATTGATTGCAAAGTTATCCTTCTTTACTGCATCTCAGATTAAATTAATCATTCGTTATTAGGTTCCACTTTAGAACATCATAAATGTCACTGTGCTATCAAGGCTTATTATCACAGAATCCAATTCCCGCAACTCTTGTTTTATCATCATAAAATCACTAGCGAATTCCGCATCAATATCTAAATAAGTTTAGAAAAATAGCAAAAAAAATAATTTTCTGCCCAGTCCTGATTTAAGTAGGATCTCTCGCAACTTTTTGTTCTATTTTGCAACTACCAGTTACAAATCAATAACTTACAAATAATATTCCTTGCATAAATTCTAATTTTGGCCTACTAATATATGGTTTCGCCCAAACTTGCGCGATCAAAAACCTGTGCTAATTTGGATTTTATGTCACCAGACAGTAAATAATTTTGTCTGGCGTACATGAAGAGACGGGAGCCGTAAGGCTGCCATTTTTATGAAAGGGATGAGCTAGGTAAATACAGAGTATGAGGTAACAGTCTTGCGGGACTGAAAATGCAATCGCCCCAAGTTTTGCGAGAACTCAAGGCGATGGGTGTCTTGATAGAACAAGTACGACACCATTCTACTGCAGCAGTGCTAAGTGTCAATAGCCTGCAATACCAGTACAGCATTCTATATCCCGAACCCATTGAGTGATGCTCAGCGGGATAGGCCGCTTCACGCCCATATTTCCAAGCGATTCCTGAAACCACTACGCACAGGAATACAAAAAATGTTAAATCAATCGGAATTAGAAGCTTATTTTGAAAACGAACACTTATCGGAGGAAGCTAGGCTAGTCATCGCCAATGTCCGCCAGTCGGACCCTTCACGGAGGACTTCAAGTGGCCCCAGAAGCACTGCCATTCGACACCCAAGCAAAAAAATGGGCGTCATCATCCAGGCGGAAAGCAGTAGCGGTGAATTGGCTGCCGTCTATCTGTGGGATCATGATCTGGAAACCCACGAATTTTATGATCAGCCGCCTAGGATCAAACTAGAGTATCGCAGGGTCAGCGACAACCGGCTGATCTCTTCACTTCACACCCCTGATTACTTCATTCTGGCTGATGGCTATACCGGCTGGATAGAGTGCAAATCTGAAGAGCATTTAATCAGACTGGCCGAAAGCCATCCTGAACGGTATACCAAGGATGAGCAGGGAAACTGGCGCTGCCCACCTGGTGAAGCCTACGCATCATCGCTTGGACTTGGTTACAAATTGCGATCATCGGAAGAAAATGATTGGACGCTATTACGCAATCTGATATTCCTATCAGACTACATGGACGCAGATTGCCCTCGCCCAACAGAGTTGCAACAAAATATTGCACAAGCACTTTTTAAGCAAAAACCATGGATGCTTTTGCTTGACCTTTTGCATGCCGATAAGCAGTTGAATGCAGATGCGATCTACAAACTGATTGTCGATGGTGATCTGCATTTTCCGATGTATTCAGGGCCGATTTCAGGACCTGAATATGCCATGGTGTACCGTGATGATATCTCTGCTGAGTTTTACAAAAAGGAGTCAACGAGCGTATCCGCATTCAATGGCGTAAATTTGACCAGCATCATCGACCTTACCCCAGGGCAAAAATTAGTCTGGGATGGCTCACCCTGGAAGATCGAGAATGTTGGCAAAAAGAGTCTCTTTCTCAGGAACCATGATGGTCATGGCAGTGATCTGAGCCTGATTGATTTCGACAACTATTTCAGGGAGGGCAAGATCACTGGCTTACCGACAGATCTGCAACAGGAAATGCAGGATCGGACTTACGAGAAAATCTGCCAGGCTGGCCCTGAAACAATGAAAGTCGCCTTACATCGTTTCCAATATATTGATGCAGATAGTGCTGATAGTAACTGCCCCATATCGAAACGATCTCTAAAAGATTATCGACGGAAATTTCGCCAGGCAGAATTTCTTTATGGTAACGGACTCATTGGTCTGTTTCCTGAGATTCATAAACGTGGCAACCGAAACCGCAAGATTGATGACACAGTGCTCGAACTCATCCAAGCGGTGATTGATGAGAAGTATCTTGTAGCGACCAAACCTAAACTGAATGGTGTCTATGGTGAACTCAGAAATCGTTGTAAGGATAGTGGTTTTCTACCCCCAAGCATCAAGGCTTTAAGTGCCGAGATCAGGAAAAGAAGCCCTTACGATGTCGTGCTTGCCAGATCGGGTAAGCGTGCAGCCTATGTGCATGAAGAATTCTACTGGCGACTCAGTATGGAGATCCCACGGCATGGTGAACGCCCATTCGATATTGCCCATATCGATCACACCCAGGTCGACATCCAGCTGACAGATCGACTAACAGGTCTCACCTATGAACGGCCATGGCTCAGCATCATGCTCGATGCCTATACCAGAAAAGTCCTTGCCTTCTGGATCAGCTTTGATGAGCCCAGTTATCGCAGCTGCATGATGGTGATCAAGAATTGTGTACGTGAACATGGCCGAGTGCCCAGAGTGATTGTCGTCGATGGTGGATCCGAGTTCGATGGGGAATACTTCGAGACTTTAGTCGCTTACTTAAAAATCCAGAAAAAATCACGTGCCAAGTCCAAAGCCCGATATGGCTCAGTGATGGAACGGTTCTTTGGTACGACCAATGACCAGTTAATTCATAATTTAGCGGGCAATACCCAGGCAACCCGAACTGCACGCCTATGCACAGCAACCCATGACCCGCGCGTCCATAGTGTTTGGACACTAGAGAGCTTCACTGATCTTTTTGCAAAATGGATCCAAGACGTTTATGAGAGCAATCCGCACAAAACACTGGGCATCAGCCCAGCGGATGCGTTTGCGATTGGACTCCTGGACAGCGGTGCCCGTGAACACAAACGCATCAGCTATAGCGAAGGATTCAAACTGCTATGCATGCCGACCACACGCAAGAAAACAGTGAAGATCGACATTGTCAAAGGCGTCACAGTCAACTACCTGACTTATTGGTGTGCAGAATTCCGTGATCCACAGTTGCAGGGGAAAGATGTCCCCGTGCGCTATGACCCGGATGATGCTTCAGTAGTTTATCTATATATCAATGGTCGTTGGATGGAGTGCATATCACCATTAGCCGCTATTTTCAGCAGACGTTCAGTCAAACAGATCGACCTCATCACCAAACAGATGCGATCAAAAGACAGAATGATGGGCCGGAAGCAATCTATTACAGCAGAACGCATCGCCCATTTCATCCAATACGCTGAGGCAGAAGGCAAGGCACAGCGACAGATGTGGCGAGATCAGGAACAGCTTGGAGCGAATCCATCTGAGCCAATATTAGTTGGTGATGACAGTGAAGGTACAGTCATTGAGAACGAAGTCGAAGCTGATGCGGCTGATCTGCAAGTGTATGAGGATTTCTGATCATGCAAAACATCCCTGAACATCAAGGTTTCCCAAGAGAGCTTTTACAGAACACAGTTGAAGCCAGGCAAGCGTATTTCTTCGATAAAACCATCGGTCATCCTAGGCTCACAAAAGCCAGGGACGATATCCTGACGCTGATAGAGCAGGCATCGGGTCCTGACATCATTATTGTCACTGGCCCCACTGGGGTGGGTAAAACCACCCTTGCTGGCAAGATAGAAAACAATATCCTGGAGCACTATAGTGACCGCATGGCCACAGATAGGTCATTCATGCCTGTGATAAAAGTTGATGCCGTGCCCCCTGATGAAAAACATAAGTTCGACTGGAAGGATTTTCATACGCGATTGCTTCAGCAGTTCAATGAACCGTGCATTGCGCAGAAGCAACTCTTTCAGGATTACATCTATATGGAACAGCCTATTTCGCAACATTATGCGATGAATACTCCTGCTGCTCTCAAACGCGCTTCTGAAAAAACCATGAGGATGCGCCAGACCAGTGTGATGATCATTGATGAAGCAAACCATATGCTGTTGCTCGACAGCAGGTATCTCAGGCAACAATTCGAGACTATCAAATCCCTGTCTCAGCACTGCAATACAACCATCATCCTGATTGGTACATATGATTTGCTGCAAATATTGCAGCAGAGCGCTCAGCTTGTTCGACGTAGCCGTGTCGTTCATATGTCTCGCTACAATGACTATATTGCTGATGATAAAAAAGCCTTTAGAAGCGCTCTCAATACATTTCGCCTGCATATGCCATTCGAAGTCACGCCTGACATCATGGTGCATTTCGATAAGTTCTATCTACGGTCTGCAGGCTGCATCGGAATACTCAAGAAATGGCTCGATATCGCAGTGCAGTATGGGCTGGAGTCCGGTAAGAATACGCTTTCCTGGGAGGATATTGAACCACATGCGCTACCTAATAAGGATGTTAAAACCATCCTGGAAGAAGCGACCAATGGTGAGACTAAACTTAAGGATATCAGTACAGCCGACCTCCGGAAACTCCTGAAAGATCACCACAAGATCCAGACTGGCCAATCTACTGAATCATCCGAAACCGAAAGCAAATCAACCAAAGCAGCTTCCGGTAAAGGTGTACAGAAGCAGGTTGGGAAACGTAATCCTAAACGTGACCCGGTAGGAGGTATGCAAAGTGGACTAGGATTCTAAGATGTATATTGAAACTGAGAGCAGACGAATAGCTACGTCTGCTCTCAGTCATAGGCAATTATGAATACCAAGGTAATGACTTATAGAAACTCATGACTTTTTCATATGCCAAATCAAACTCAACTAAAGTTCCCTCCTCGACTTCTGCCGCCAAAAGCTCATAAGCTTCATGAGTCCTTGTACGAATTACTTCGCCATTCATTGAGTTTTGCGAAATTTCCAATTCTTTAGATTTACAAGACTCTTGTAAGGCGGAAAGTATCTCCGACCTCAAAGGATTTAATTGCTCTGGAATTTGGTTAATTAACAAATGTAAGTCGTATAAATCTTGCCTTCGATATCTATTTCGAACTTCTTGTTGTAATAACGCGCGGAATTTTTCTGCAACAAGATCAATGAGACTATACCTTAATAGGGTTTTCCCTTCCGCGATTTGGAACTCTTCAACAGATTTTGTTGTTTCATTAAAACTAAAATCTATTTCAACAACTGTTGGTACTTGTCCTTCTAATAATCGACGATGCTGCCTTGTATCATGATTATATGCATAACCTATTTTCAAATTTAAAACTGGAAATGTTGGATTAAGAAGGTTGCGGGGTTTTAACTCACTGCTTTGGATTCGGCAATCTAAGCCATAATCCATGTCTTGGACGGTATCCTGTATAGCGGATTCCAATTCGGCCAAGAGCTTTCCCTCATCTCCAGCTTCATATTTTACGGTTTGTGAGAAATCTATGTCTTTTGTATAACGTGAGCTATCGTAACAAAGGGCCATTAAAATTCCCCCTTTTAGCATCATTTGGTTTTTCAAGCTGTCACATTTTTCCACTGAAATAAGTACGATATGAATGGCCTGCCGGAGTGGCTGCCATTTAGTATCTCCCCCATCTTTTACCCACTTCTCCCAATTAATCTGCATTAGATATTACTGATGGAAGATTTAATGAGAGAGCCCAGCGTTCAGAAAAAAATGAGCTATATTCGTTGTTAGGGTCCAATTTTCTGGAACCTCCTCTTTGAACACTTCCCTGCCATGCATCGATTCGTGGATTGCTTATACCGACCTGATCTTCCAGAATATATCCAGCACGTACCTTTTCTATATCCTTCCCGTGTAAATCAAGCTCATCTAAAATTAAACGGAGATACTGTTTTGAGTGTTCTTTATATACATCTATCACATGCTGAATTCCACCGCAAAGCTCTGGTTCTCTGAGCATATCCAAGAAAGTCCTCCCAATAGTGGATACCCGCAAAGAGCGACCATGTACTATCTTATATGCCCCCATATGGGAATTGTTTTTATACTCCACAAGCTTTCCTGAAATTTTCTTCGGATGAGGGCGCGTTAACAGAGGAAAGCGCTGTTCAATATAAATATTCAGATTTTCCTTTAAATCTTTATGCATCTGCTCCATAGCATAACCCCTCCAATTCGAAGGTGGGGGAGTAGAAACAAAGACTATTCTAGGTAAACGGTCTGTTATGCCATGGTACTCCATGGCACTTAGATGAGAGATATAACAAAAAGGATCTATTGAGCAAATGACCTCATCTGCATCGACTTCAGGCTTCCCTAATATCTTAAAAAAGTTACCTGGCAAGCCAGAAACTTTCGAAAGCACTCCTGTACCTAGCATGCTGTTTAAAACATTATTGTATTGAGTCTTTTCGGGAATATTCTTCTTAAGACTTAGTTTCTCTTCACCAATGGAGTTGGTGAGATAGGCGTCAAAAATAAGACGCCCAAGCTGGTAAGACGTGATGACTGGCTGAGGTAGTCTAGCGAGCTCATTGGCCAACGCTTTTAAGAGAGATGGTTTTATTTGCATAGGGATTAACGTATAATAAACGTCCTGAGGACGTTTATTATACGTTAATCAATATCAAAATAACAACAACAATCTTTCGCGATATTATTTGACATGGTGACTCCACTGTGATAACTTACGTCCTTAGGACGTAAGTTATCACAGTGGATACAGCGCGAATTGAGTCCTATCAGCGTATAAGCCCCTTCCAAAGCGGCTGCGATAAACAGAACTGGAAGGTGCGCCATCTTCTTCGTCGATAATAATGCCAGACAATATGCCGCGTCGGGTCAGTATCTGCTTTAGCAATTCCAGCATCTGGTCTTCATCCAGATGCCTGGACCGGTTCTCAATGATGGCCCGGGCCTGCATAAACAGATCAACGGAAACGATGGCTTCGAAGGCGCCGTCTTTGCGAACCCAATCTGCCGGATCATTGCGTTGATGTTTGATTTTGAGCTTGAAGGAAGTGCGGTTGAAAACGTTATTGCCGATGTACTTCTCATTGGTGAGGATCTGATGGACCAGGCCACGCGTCCACGGTCGACCAGTCTCTGATTCAATGCGCTTATCATTAAGCACATTGGCTATCCCCCTTTCCAGCATCCCATCTTTCAAGAAAAGCTGATAAATGAGATTCACTGTAGCGATCTCATCAGGCGGTCCTGGAATAAGTAGTACGCGGTCTGTTTGAATACTCTTATGCTCACCACGCTTCAGAATGCCTTTGATGTTGTGGTGTTCATCGATCAGCTGTCGTCGCAGTCCATAGCCTGGTGTACCACCCTGGCGATAGCCCTTCTTGATGAGTGTTTTCTGGCCCGCGAAAACTTTGACTGACAGTTCACGGGCATACTCAGCCGCCATACTGCGTTTGATGTTTTTAATGATGGTGGATTGCAATGAGCCGTCATTACTGAATTGTTCAGCACAATAGATGACCTGGATGCCTCGCTTTTTACAGGTCTGCTCATACATGGCAGCTTCATCTGGGTCGGGGAATCGACCCCAGCGACTTACGTCATAAACCAGGATGGCGCGAAACTCAACATCTGGTTTTTGCACATCTGCTAGTAATTGCTGAAGCTCAAGTCGCCCACCGATATTAAGACCACTCTTACCAGAGTCGGCATAGGTTTTAACAATACGCATGCCATGGATAGCAGCGTAATCGGCGATAGCGAGTTGTTGGTTTTCGGTGGAATAGCGTTGGTGCTCAGTCGACATGCGAACGTACTGAGCGACTGGTATTTCTATGTCCGCGATATCTTCTACATTAATTTGCTCAGATGAAGCTGCCACCACTACCCCTAAGATTCCTAAGAATAGTGGCTATCGTTTCATTAGCAAATGACCGTTGAATGACAGTTAAAAGAAATCGAACACCTATATGATTCCGATTTTATAAATATGCAGGGATATGGTTCATGCAGAATTGAACCATCAATCGATTAAACCCTGAATTCAAATTATTTGGGCGAGGATATGATTCCGCTAGTGGCGTCATTTATGAATCCTCCGACACGTATGACTTGATAAGTTGGGTTGGCGGCCTCACCCAATCCGCCAATCACATGGGTTATTTCCCCTGTGCCTCCCAGCGAAACAGTAGTCACATCATGAAATACAATGCCATTCAACTCGACATTGCTATTGGGCACTTCAATCGCGCTATGTAATTTCACTTCGGGGTTGGTGTCAAAAAAGCAGTAAACACCCACACCCCAGGCTTGGTGGCTGGTAACTTTATCTGCAACCTTGTAAGAGGCATAGCCATTCACGCTGCCATTCATCCAGCTTGCTTGATCTGGTACGTCATAGGGCGCTTCGCTCTGATAGAAATACACGGCGCCGCCATTGCCATTCCACACGGTCTGATACTGGTGATAATGCTCTACGGCCAGCCCGTAAATGGTGACGTTATCGCCGTTCACTTCAAGCCCGTTGGTCGTCGTGTTAGTGCTCCATCCTATGCCATCACCATGGTCCGCTCGCCACAACCAGAGGTCATCACCTATCACGTTGTTACTGTTGATTCGCAGACTGACGGTAGCATTACCCACTCCCGCTCCGCCCACGCGGAAAAATACATCGTGCAATGATGTGGGATTTTCAGAATGGCTGGCACTACTACCAGTCGGCCCAACTTGGAGCAGGACTGAAGAATTGATCACACCAGCATCAAACAGAATACCTGCCAGTTTTACCCCATCTACATCGCCCACTTCCATGGCTGATAGTCCGCTGATAGGTTGTAGGGTGGCGATACCCAATCCAAGTACGATGGTATTGGCGGTGGTCACTCGCAGCGTATCATTCAGCTTATAGACCCCTGGGGTCAATAGTAGGTGCTTGCCCTTAGCCAAGGCTCGGTTGATTGTAGTGGCCGTATCTAAACCCGCTTTGGCAATATAGAACTTGTTGATTGGGATTGATTGCCCTGCCGCTGCACCATTCCCCCAAGTGATTCCTTGGCTACCATTGGTGAGCTTAGGTACAAACACACTGTATTTGCCTTTTTTATCAATAGTGAGGAATGGTTTCTCCCGCGCTACTGGCGTATGTTCAATCACTGTATAAGATTGATTAGGCCAATTGAATCCAGAGGGTGCGTTATCATCACCCACAAACACAATATTCCAGTTAGAGCCTTTCCAGCCACCCCAGCGAGAATTACGCGACAACCACTGTTGCTGCATACCAGAGTTAATTTCATTATCGATCAGGCTATCTGATATAAAGCCACCGCTAGACCAGCCGTTATCATCCAGTACCATACTGCCGCGGACGTGCACGCGACGTAATGGCGACGCTTGGGCCACTGCCCACTTCATGGTGCCGCTAGAAGGAATCACTGCCAGATTCTCTGCTCCGCGCCAGAAATTCTGCGTGGCATCTCTATCAAACCATGCTGCATCTACCTGCACACCACCATTGATGGTTACCGCGTCTGGCGTCTGGCCGAGCCCCAAGAGTTGAGTATAAAACCCTACATTGACGCTGTTATTGTAAGTGCCTGGCTTAAACAGAATGGCGTAACGGTTGCTGCCAAATTGATTACTCTGTTGCTGGCTGAATATGCTGTCCACCTTGCTTTGCACGGCAGAAGCCGACATGGATGGATCAAGAATAACCACATTGCTGCCAAAGTCTGGTGGCGAGTTTGTGCTGGATACTGCGTAACCACTTTGCAAGCACATGCCAAATATCAACATGGCAAAGGCATAACGGGTTCGTGAAAGGTGGAACAAGTGCATCAAAATCTCTTTCTTCATACTCTCTGGATGGAGACCTTGCCCCTATCTCATTCAGTTCACAACGCTAGTCATTATGCTGAATTTTTAAGTTGTTCAGCAAGCCAACATTGTTAAAATTGTATCGGGCTTGTGTCACTCCAAGTGCTATTAAACTTTAACAGAATTGCCCTGCCCGCTCATTTCTGTAGCGACTTTCGCCGTGATCTCGTAAGAATGCAAGCGTGCTGCATGATCGAATATCTGCGACGTAATCATCAATTCATCGGCCTCTGTTCTGTTAACAAAGGCAGCGATCTCATCCAATACTTTTTCTTTAGCACCTATAGCAGAGCACGACAGTACCTGGTTCAATAATGCACGCTCTGCGCCGCCAATCTGGTTCCAGAAATTTGAGATGGGTGGCGGTAGCTTTGAAGGGCGCCCAGTGCGTAGATTGATAAATGCCTGCTGCATTGATGAGGCCAGAAACTCTGCTTCGTCATCCGTATCAGCCGCAAACACATTGAAACCCAGCATAACGTGTGGCTTAGCCAAATATTGTGATGGGCGGAATGTCTCACGATAGACCTCGATTGCTTGCATCATCTGGGCAGGCGCGAAATGTGAGGCAAATGCATAAGGTAGCCCCATCGCTGCTGCCAGTTGAGCCCCATACAGGCTAGAGCCAAGTATCCATATCGGGACATTCAGGCCTGTGCCAGGCACAGCTTTAACTTGCCCCTTTGGATTAGGCGAGAAGTAGTCCAGCAACTCCATGACATCATGAGGGAATGCATCTGAATCCGATGCCAAGTTACGTCGTAAGGCCTGTGCGGTAATCTGGTCTGAGCCTGGCGCACGGCCAAGCCCGAGATCAATACGCCCAGGAAACAAGGATTCAAGAGTACCGAATTGTTCCGCAATCACCAATGGAGAGTGGTTAGGCAGCATGATTCCACCAGCACCCACTCGAATAGTAGTTGTGCCTGCTGCTACATGACCAATCAGGATGGATGTCGCGGCGCTGGCAATGCCTGGCATGCCATGATGTTCAGCAAGCCAGAAACGATGGTAACCCCAACGTTCAGCATGCTGCGCGAGATCTAAGGTATTCTTGAAAGATTGTGTAGCAGTGCTGCCTTCTGCAATTGGGGAAAGATCGAGAACCGAAAAACGGGGAGCTAGGCTATTTTTTGTGTTGGTCATGATAGAAGTTGGACTGCAAACTGGGCGCTAGTTCATTCGCAAGTGCAAATTGCTGACTTTCATAAAGGAGTATCGGCCTTGGATTTGCAAGAAATCAATAGGTAATGGCGCTAATTTATCAAGAGGTTCTTGTTAAAACCATACTTAGCCTCATATAGTAGTAGCACTATTTAACAAAGCCTAAGACTTCAACACAGAGGTCTATTGATTAAATAACGGAGTCTTGTATGAAAACAATCTTGGAATACCTGAACAAGAATGGCGAAAAGATGGACATTGATATTGCTGCCGCAACGGGACTTTCTCTAGCTGCAGTCAAGTCCAAGCTTCGAGACCTTTCATTAAGCGGCGCAGTCATCAGCTGCAATGTGACGAGATTCGTAGAGGGAGTGAAAATTGAGGGGATTAGCAGCAGAGTATCTGGCTCTATCCCACAACCAAGCCCTGGAAGAAAACCAAAAACTGAAACAGCTATTGAAAGTTCATAGCTCAAAGTCATCACATTTTATGTCTGCTAACGGCCGTGAACAGACACTTGGGCCCACTTAAACCAACTCATTTATATTTAGCTGAGTCTTGATTTAGGTGGGTCTTGGCTATTTTTAAGCCTTCTTCCGCATATCGCGTTCAGTAATACATCATTGCTGAAGTAAACCTGTGTCTGGGTTCCTGCGTTATTCAATCATGGGAGAACGATGCGTGAATCTTATGAAACCCAATAGTTCAGCATAAAGGACTATTCACGAATCACCCATTGCAGAAAAGCTTAGAAATGAAAAACATAATTGTTCCACTATTACCTACGGGTCTGTTGGTGCTTGCGGGTCTATTATCAGCATGCTCCCAGCAGCAACTTATTCAGAAAAATGCATCTTACATCCGCGGAGGCTATGCGGAAGAAGTGATGATGCAAATGGGCGACGATACGGTCAGTCAGTGCACCATTGATCTCTCGAACATCCAGACCTCTTTAATCTCCCGCTCCTATGATGCCAAACTGGTGGATGGCCGCCTGGTTTCAGGCAAAGTGGTTGAGCGTTGGAATGTACACAATTGCGAAAAACAGAATATTCAATACATTGTGACGGTGAAAGGTAACAACTCTGGCATGGATGATGTGAGCGTCATGAGGCAACCAACACATCTAGCGGCTAACAATTAGCGTGTTTAGCAGTGGTTGATGGAGTTTGTTTCGACAGAAAATAATCCAGTTATCAAACTAGATTGGATCGAATAATTTCTGGTCTACATAACACCATCCCCAAGTCTCTCCAGGTTCCTTTGATGCCATGATGGGATGCTGGGTTTGCATGAAGTGGCGTGTGGCGTGTTTATTTTTGGATGAGTCACAGCACCCAACATGCCCGCAGACCAGGCAAGTTCTTAAATGTACCCACGTATCGCCTATCTTTGTGCATTCTTCGCAGCCCTCCGAATTGGGCGTTCGCGTCACAATTTGATTGATATGGTCACAACTGCTCATATTAACCTCCTGTTATACATCCAGTTTATTAAAGCCTTTTTTGCAGCCTGCCACCGAGCTATAGCAGGTAATTAAGTAAATCTAACGAGCTTATCAACTGAGGTTTGCTGTACCTATTTTCAAGCATTCCTCTGCACATTTCCGACAGGCTGTTGCACACGCTTGGCAATGTTCTGCTGGGTGCTGGGCACATTCCTCTGCGCATGCCATGCAGATTTCTGCACAATCCTCACAGATCAATTGAAGCATCTGGCTATCCCGCGCCATAAATCCAGCTGCTAGCCGACAAAACGCCGCACAGTCAGTGGCTGCAAGAATGGCATCACGCAGATAAGCCGCATTTTCTTCGCCTAGGCATGCTACGACGCAGGCATCACAGGCTTGAGCGGATTTATTACATAAATCTATACAAAGATCATATTGTCCAGTTGCCATAGGTAACTCCTTAGAAAAGTAATTGGTTTTATCAAGCAACAACTCCTAGCATAGCACCAACTAAAGTTGTCATTCCCATTGCTATCGCTCCCCAAAAGAGATTGCAGATAAATTCTTATGCTCGGCTTTATTAGTTTGGCTTCACTTTAAATTCAGGCTTAAAAGTAATCACTTGGATCAATTTTAGCTTACCCAATGTAAAACTAGGTAAAGACTCAGAGCACAAAATGTATGAAATTAATCAATACCTCATTGAATAATATAGCTATTTAAACCATATATATCTTTGATATTTTATTAGCTAAGTTATCCGAACTCAATAAAGGAGCTTCTATTGCCGATATAGATTAAACAAGATTAACTGTAGGATAAATATCATGATTTCATCCATAAGCAATACAAGCTCCACTTCATCTGGTGGCGGCTCGGCGTCTCAAATTGCAGAATTGCAAAAACAACTGGCTGAAGCACAAAAACAATTAGCGGCAGCCGTAAAATCTCAAGATGCCAAGGTTGCCACTACACAGGCACAGATCATTCAAGCCAGGATTGCTTCGTTAGAAGCTCAAATTGCCCAGTTGAGTCAGCCTAAAAATTCATCCAGCACTAAACCTGCCGCTGATAACACTGAGTCGAACCCATCCACCCAAAAATCCAGCTCGGACTCAAACCTAGGTAACAATGTAGACATATATGCCTAGCAGACCATGCTAAGTTTATACGAGCTTCAACCTCAGATTTTTGGCTGTTTGCACCATGTTTTTTAGAGCCTCTATCGTTTCTGGCCAGCCGCGCGTTTTCAGGCCGCAGTCGGGGTTTACCCAGAGCCTGTCTGCTGGAATCACCTGCAAAGCCCGCTCCATGAGTTTCTCCATGGCTTCAACCGAAGGTACTCTGGGCGAATGAATGTCATAGACGCCTGGCCCAATCTCATTCGGATATTTAAACTCACCAAAGCCATCAAGTAGTTCCATTGCTGAACGCGAAGTCTCAATGGTAATCACGTCTGCATCCATGTTGGCGATAGAGGGCAGAATGTCGTTGAACTCGGCATAGCACATGTGGGTATGTATCTGCGTGCTGTCGTCTGCCACGCTGGCCGACAACTTGAAAGCGCGCACCGCCCAAGCCAGATAATCTGCCCACTTTCCCGCCTGCAAAGGCAAGCCTTCACGCAGTGCTGGCTCATCGATCTGAATAATTGCAATACCTGCTTTTTGCAGATCATCCACTTCGTCCCGAATAGCCAAAGCCAGTTGCAGTGCGGTTTGATCACGCGGCTGGTCATCGCGTACGAATGACCATTGCAGCATGGTCACAGGCCCCGTCAGCATGCCTTTCACAGGCCGCGTGGTAAGTGATTGTGCATAGCGCGCTTCTTCAACGGTCATTGCAGCAGGACGATAAACATCACCATAAATAATCGGCGGTTTCACGCAGCGTGAGCCATAGCTTTGTACCCAGCCATTTTGGCTGAATGTATAGCCTGCAAGCTGCTCACCGAAATATTCCACCATGTCGTTGCGTTCGGCCTCGCCATGCACCAGCACATCAATATCCAACTGCAATTGCTGTTCGATGGCATTGCGGATGTTTTTCTGGATGATGGCTTGGTAATCGGATGCGCTGATTTCACTGCGGCGGAATGCTGAGCGTGAAGCACGAATGTCCGTAGTCTGCGGGAATGAGCCTATGGTGGTAGTTGGTAGCAAAGGCAAATTAAGACGCTGTTTTTGCAGAGTGCTGCGTTGCACAAAACTGCTGGTTCTTTCAGGCGATATTGTATTAATCTTGCTGAGTCGTTCGCTCACTTTTTTATCATGTACCCGCGTTGAAAGTCGTCTAGATAAAATTGCATTACTTGATGCTGCAAGCGACTCTTTAACACTTTCTTTTCCATGCGTTAATGCCTGCTGCAATACATTCAGCTCCTGCAGTTTTTCATCAGAAAACGCCAGCCATGGCTTAATCTCAGCATCCAGATTTTGCTCATGCGTTAGCGTGACGGGCACATGAACGAGAGAACATGAGGGAGCAATCCACAGGCGATCAGCCAACTTTTTTTCAACGGGAATTAATGTCTCCAGCGTATTTTCCAGATCGTTGCGCCAGATGTTGCGTCCGTCTATAACACCCGCTGAAAGCACCCAATGCGATGGTAAGACTGCCAGCCAAACACCGAGCTGTTCTGGCGCGCGTACCAAGTCGATATGAATGCCATCCACAGGCAGCGCGGTAATGTTGGGGGCGTAACGCGCCACACTTTCAAAATAAGTGGTCAGCAACAGCTTGGGGCGATTGTTACGAATGCGGGCATAGGCATCTTTGTACGCATCTAGCCATTGCTGGTCTAGATCCAGTCCCAGTGCAGGCTCATCAATTTGTACCCATTCAATACCGCGATAAGTAAGTTCGTTGAGCAACACTGCATACTCCGCACACAAAGCTGGTAGCAGGCTAAGTCGGTCAAAATCTGCGGCACGGCTTTTTCCAAGATAGAGAAACGAGACTGGCCCTAGCAAATTGGGTTTGACTTTTGCGCCTGTGGCAATCGCTTCATCTATCTGTGAGAGAAATTCATGAGCATTGATCAGAAACTCGGTTTCTGGCCCAAATTCTGGTACTAGGTAATGGTAATTGGTATCAAACCATTTGGTCATTTCCTGCGCTGGCTGGTCAGCATTGCCGCGGGCTAACGCAAAGTAATCTTGTTGCGTTAAAGCTTTACCTTTAAATCCAAAACGAGTTGGGGTAGCGCTAAATAAAACGCTGTGATCCAACACATGGTCGTAGTAAGAAAAGTCACCAGCACTGATAAATTCCAGCCCTGCATCTTGCTGTTTCTGCCAGTTGGTTTTGCGCAACTCGCAACCTGTTTGATGCAATACCAGTTCGCTGCTTTCGTTTTTCCAGAAAGACTCCAGCGTAAATTTTAATTCGCGTTTCTCGCCGATGCGCGGGTAACCCAATATGTGTGCAATTGCCATGATTCTATCCATCTAAAATTAAGATGGCGCAGTTTGCATGCTATGCTTTAATTAATAAAGCGAGTTTTTTTACAGTTTACTTGAATAAAATTAATATCATGATAGACATACGGCAACTTAAATCCCTCAAGGCAATCGCAGAAACTGGCAAGCTCGGTACTGCCGCTGCGCGCGTGCACCTCACGCAATCTGCGCTGTCGCATCAGATACGTGCAGTGGAAGAGGATTACCAGATCAAGCTATTCCTACGCACTGCTCATGGTCTGCGCTTCACACCAGCGGGTGAACGATTACTGAAGCTGGCTGATCTGGTGCTTGAAGCCACGGCACAGGCTGAGCGTGACTTGGAGCGTCTCAAAGCTAGTCAGTCTGGCGAGCTGCGTATCGTATTGGAATGCCATACTTGTTTTGATTGGCTGACGCCAGTGATGGATAGCTTTCGGCGAGCATGGCCCGAAATCGAGATTGATTTAGTCGCTGGCTTCCACAGCGACCCATGGCGTTTATTGCATGAAGCCAAAGCCGATTTTGTCATCGGCGGCTTGCCGCAAAACATGCAGGAGCTGCACCATGCGCCCCTGTTCGAATTTGAGATTATGGCAGTGCTGGCTCCAGATCATCCACTACATGCCAAGCCCTATCTGCAGGCCAAAGACTTTGCCAATGAAACCTTGATTACCTATCCAGTGCCAGAAGAACGTATTGATGTCATACGCCATGTATTGAAGCCCGCCGAGATTGCATTCAAACGACGCACGTCGGAACTGACTGTGGCCATCATGCAGCTTGTCGCCAGCCACCGAGGCATCGCTGCCTTGCCGAGCTGGGGTATACAAAGTTATGTGGAACATGAATATGTGATCGAAAAAGCCATCACTAAAAAAGGCCTGTGGTCCAGGCTCTACGCCGTTGGCAAGCAGGAAACCATCACCCAGCCATACGCACAGGATCTAGTGAAGATCATCCGCGAAACCTGTTTAGCTAAGCTGGCAGGGATCAAACTGTTCAATCATTAAATTTTGATATTGCTGGCGCATGTAATTTAATTAGCCGATTCAACTCTGGTACGCATGAGCCGCATTCAGTGCCGCATTTGAGTTTGTTTTTCAAGGTAATCAAATCAGCGCCACGAGCGATATTGTCGACAATTGTATTTTCTGCAACGTCCACGCAATTGCAGATAATCTTGCCGCGACTGCCATTGCCAGTTGGCGGAGTACTTAGCGGTGCAAGTGCCCAGAGGTGTAACTGCTCAGTGAACTCACCTTGGGTCATCACTTCGCGTAGCCATTCTGCAGCGAGGATTTCACCAATCAAACGCACACCCGTCACCTGTTTATTTTCTACCAGAATGCGCTTGGAAATACCACGTTTGGAATCGTTGTAATTAAGCATCGGCATACCTTCTGTCATGCCCAGCATTTCATCCAGTTGCTGAATAATGCCGTCATCTGGAGTGACATTGTGGCTGGCGCGTAGAATCACCATGCCATCGCCACGGCCATAGAGACCACAGCTGGCGTAGTCAAAGTGCTTGAGCAATGTGCGGATATTTTGTAGCAGATGCAGATCATGGCAAACGCGCATCACCATCATTTGCCATGGTAGCTCGACCTTTTCAATCTTGATGGCCGCATGTTTTAGCTCGGGCTGTTTCGAAGTTTTATCAAATGCACTAGGCATGAGCGCATTACTGCCAAGGCAATTCATAAACTGGCTGCCCCAGTGCATGGGGATAAAGGTTTGGGCTGGCATCATTTCGTCTGATGGCTGCGCTCGCAATATCAAACTACCTCGTTTATTGCTGACTTTTACCAAGCTGCCAGCTTCAATCGAGCGACGTTTCATATCGCCCAGATTCATGGAAATAATGGGTTCTTCCGCATGGTTAAACAACTGCGCTACTGTGCCTGTGCGGCTCATGCCATGCCACTGGTCACGCAGCCTGCCAGTGGTCAAATGCAAAGGATGTCGTGCATCGGTTTTTTCAGCGGTAGATTTATAAATGGTGTTAACAAACTGCGCTTTACCGTTTTCTTTCTGAAATATGCCATCGGTATACAGGCGCTTCACACCAGTATCACTGCCTTCGGGAAACGGCCATAGCTGCGGCCCAGATTCATCTAACAAGCCATAGCTGATGCCCGTAATATCAAGGTCACGACCACGCGTTGTTTCGCGGTGTTCGTTAAAAATATGTTCTGGACGGGTATAGGGGAATAGCTTGGCTGCATCTTTGGTTGTGTCGAGCAAGCGGCCTAACCTGAGGGCAAAGTCGGTGGCGATTTCCCAATCATGACGTGCCTCAACAGGTGGCGTTACTGCTGGATTCAAGTGCGTAATACGGCGCTCGGAATTAGTCACCGTGCCTTCTTTTTCCCCCCAGCTACTGGCAGGCAATATGACATCAGCATAACTTGTAGTTTCTGTGCCCTGAAACGCTTCTTGCAGCACGACTAACTCGGCTTTGTCCAATGCCGCTAAAACACTGCTTAAATCTGGCATTGATTGTGCTGGATTGGTACAGGCAATCCAGACTGCTTTAATACTGCCATCGCCAATAGCCTTGAAGATTTCTACCGCGGTTTTGCCTGGCTGCTCGGGCACGCTTTCTATGCCCCATAACTTCGCCACCTCAGCGCGGTGCTCGGGGTTAGCCAGATCGCGATGGCCTGAAAGCAGATTAGCCATGCCGCCAACTTCGCGTCCACCCATGGCATTGGGCTGACCAGTCAAGGAGAATGGGCCTGCGCCTGGCTTGCCGATCTGCCCTGTCGCCAGATGGAGATTGATTAGCGCAGCATTCTTGTCAGTGCCGCTGGTGGATTGATTCAGCCCCTGGCAGTACATAGAAAGCGTAGGACCAGCGCCAAACCATTTGGAAGCGGTAATGATGTCTGCTTCTTTGATGCCGCAAATATCAGCCACCATCTTTGGGGTGTATTCGCGGACTGTGTTTTTCAGCGCCTCAAAGCCTTCTGTATGGGCATTGATGTAAGCCATATCCAGCAAGCCTTCCCACAGCATGACATGCAGCATGCCGTTGAAGAGCGCGACATCGGTGCCGGGCAGAATGGCTAGATGTAAATCCGCCGATTGCGCAGTGTCAGTCAGCCGTGGGTCAACCACGATGATCTTCATCTCTGGGTTTTTGGCTTTGGCGTCTTCAATCCTGCGATACAAAATCGGGTGCGCGTAGGCTGTATTTGAGCCAGCGATAAACAAGCAGGCCGCATGGTCGATATCTTCATAACAGGCAGGTGGCGCATCCGCGCCTAATGTGGCCTTATAACCACTGACCGCGGATGACATGCAAAGGCGGGAGTTGGTATCGACGTTGTTCGTGCCAATCAAGCCTTTCGCCAGCTTGTTGAACACATAGTAATCTTCGGTCAGCAGCTGGCCTGAAATATAGAAAGCCACCGCATCTGGGCCATGCTCGCGGATGATGGCCGCAAACCGTTCAGCGACGTAATCCAGCGACTCATCCCAACTTGCACGTTGCCTCACGTCAGTACGGTTGCGACGTAGCTCAGGATAAAGCAAGCGTGCTTCAGGTCTGGTAGATAGGTGTAGCGTGGAACCCTTGGTACATAAACGCCCGAAGTTGGCTGGGTGATCGGGGTCGCCGCGCACCCCAGTGATTCTGCCCTGCTCGGTTTGAATCAGCACACCGCAACCAACACCGCAGTAACAGCAGGTGGATTTAACTTCTTTTGCTTGAATTGGTATTGCCGACACTGATATTCCTAACACTTAAATCTCAAGGTACACACTGCCATCTTCTACCTTCACGGCAAAGCAGGCAGTTTGGCCTTCATCAGGCTCCACGGCATGGCCATCAGCCAGGTGAATTTGCCACGAATGTAGCGGGCAAGCGACTTTATCGCCATAGACAATGCCTTGCGAAAGTGGCCCACCCTTGTGCGGGCATTTATCGTGCAAGGCGAACACCTTGTCATCTTCTGTGCGGAATACGGCAATATCGCCTTTGCTACTGCGTACGACACGCGAACCCAGTTTTGGGATGTCGCCAAGTGGGACAATTTTTATCCAGCTACTCATATTGATTCCTCATTACATTTTTCTCGTTAAGCTGGTCTGTTCAAGCCGTGACTGAAATGATGTCGAATTCTTTGTGCTCGCTGCGTTTTTCCACACGCTCAGCCCAAGGGTTGGTAGCGCCTTGAAGCGCATACAACAAGCGTTCAAATGCAGCTTTGCGACCTTCAGCATCGTCCAGTACACGTTGTTTGACGTAATCCAGACCAACGCGATGTATCCAGTGCACGGTGCGGTCTAGATAGCGCGCTTCTTCACGATAAATCTGGATAAACGCGCCAGAATACTCAATGACTTCTTCCGCCGTTTTTACTTTGCAGAGAAATTGCGCTACTTCAGTTTTGATACCGCCGTTGCCACCTACATAAAGCTCCCAGCCTGAATCAACGCCGATGATGCCCACATCCTTGATACCTGATTCAGCACAATTACGTGGGCAACCTGAGACTGCGAATTTAACTTTGTGCGGTGCCCACATGTGGTCAAAGGCTTTTTCGATTTCGATACCTAGCTTGGTGGAATCTTGCGTACCAAAGCGGCAAAATTCAGAGCCAACGCAAGTTTTTACGGTCCGCAAACCTTTGGCATAGGCATAGCCAGAAGGCATATCCAGATCAGCCCACATGCTGGTCAAGTCTTCCTTTTTAACACCCAGCAAGTCGATACGTTGACCGCCTGTGACTTTCACCATAGGCACCGCATATTTATCTGCCACATCAGCGATCTTGCGTAACTGGTCTGGCGTCGTAACGCCGCCATACATGCGGGGAATCACCGAGTAAGTACCATCTTTCTGGATATTGGCGTGTACACGCTCATTGATGAACCGTGATTGCGGATCATCCACCGCTTCGTGCGGCCAGGTGGAAAGCAAATAGTAGTTAAGGGCTGGTCGGCAAGTGGCACAACCGTTAGGCGTGCGCCAACTCATGCCTTTCATCGCATCTGGAATATTCAGGTATTTGTGCTGGCGGATTTCTGCACGCACTTCTTCGTGGTTTTTATCGGTGCAGCCACACACGACTTTACTGGTGGATGGCGGTGCATAGCCGCCACCCAGGGTTGAAGCCAGAATCTGCTCAACCAAACCAGTGCAAGAACCGCAACTTGAAGCCGCTTTGGTCTGTTTCTTCACATCATCAATCGTGAACAGGCCCTTTTCTTTAATGGCTTTAACAATCGTGCCTTTGCATACGCCGTTACAGCCGCAGACTTCCATCTCATCAGTCATCGCCGCAGCTTTGTCTTGCCCTGAGTGCCCTGTATTACCCAGACTATCTTCACCAAACATCAGCATGTCGCGAATTTCATGAATCGGCTTGCGGTCGCGCAGCATCTGGAAATACCAGGCACCATCCGCAGTATCACCATACAGCACGCTACCGATGATCTTGTCGTCTTTGATGATGAGCTTTTTATAGACGCCACCGACAGCATCGTGCAATACGATTTCTTCAGTGTCTTCGCCGCCGCTAAAGTCGCCCGCGGAGAAAAGATCAATGCCTGTAACTTTAAGCTTGGTGGAAGTGACAGAACCCTTGTATAGGCCAATGCCAAAGTTCGCGAGATGGGTCGCGCAAACCTTGGCCATCTCAAATAATGGCGCAACCAAGCCATATGAAGTGCCGCGATGCGAAACACATTCGCCCACAGCATAAACACGCGGATCATAGGTCTGCATGGTGTCATTCACCACAATGCCGCGATTGCAATAAATGCCTGCTGATTCGGCTAGTGCATAATTGGGCCGAATACCAACTGCCATCACTACTAAGTCTGCTGACAGCTCAGTGCCATCATCTAGTTGAACGGCTTTCACACGTCCCTGATCTTCGCCTGACTCATGCCCAATCAGCTGTTTGGTATTGGCATTCAGCACAAATTTAAGGCCTTTAGCTTCTAAGGAAAGTTGCAGCATCTTGCCTGCGGTTTTGTCGAGTTGGCGTTCGAGCAGCCAGTCATTTTTGTGGATGACTGTAACTTCCATGCCTTGAATCTTGAGCCCATTGGCCGCTTCAAGCCCTAGCAAGCCACCGCCGATGATTACTGCATGCTTGTGCTTTTTGGCGGTTGCGATCATATCGTTGGTATCTTTAATATCACGATAGCCAATCACACCTGTTAGCTCAGCACCCGGGATAGGCAGCATAAATGGCTTGGAACCAGTGGCAATGAGCAGGCGATCATAAGGTGCGCTGGTGCCGTCTTCGGCATATACCACGCGGCTTTCACGATAAATTCTATCTACGCGCGCATTGGTATGCAGGGTGATATTGTGTTCGGCATACCACTCACGCGTATTGAGGATAATGTCGTCTATCGTCTGTTCATTCGCCAACACGGGCGACAGCATAATGCGGTTGTAATTCGGGTACGGCTCATCGCCAAAGACGGTGATGTCATAGAGGTCAGGCGCTATTTTGAGCAGCTCTTCAACCACTCGCATACCTGCCATGCCATTGCCAACTACCACTAATTTCATTTTTTGCATGTTCTACTCCAGCTTTTCTTTCATAAATATCTCTTTATTTGCTTGGATTTAAGCCGCGAGATGTTCAGCGAATTGTGTCTCTATCTCTTGGTGATTAGCCTTTGCTAATCTGACGACATCGCCCACCACGATAATGGCAGGGCTAGCTAAACCAGCTTGCTTCACGGCCATCGGTAACATGTCTAGTGTGCTGACAATATGCTGCTGCTCGGGCAGCGTGCCATGCTGGATCGCCGCGACTGGAGTATTGGCGGGCATTCCTGCTTTCAATAAATCGCTCACGATTTCTGGCAAATGCTTGATGCCCATATAAATCACTAGCGTTGTGCCTGTAGCCGCCAATGCAGACCAATTCGGGCTTTCTTCATCTTGTGTATGGCCAGTCACGAAAGTCACGCCATGCGTATATTCACGGTGAGTGACAGGAATACCGATACTGGCGGGCACGGCAATACCACTGGTGATGCCAGGCACGATCTCTACAGCAATACCAGCGCCTTGCAGCGCCAGCATCTCTTCACCACCACGGCCAAACAGAAACGGATCGCCACCTTTAAGTCTTGCGACAACCTGGCCTTGTTCCGCCAGCGCAATCATCATGCGGTTGATAAAGTGCTGCGGTGTTGATTTACATCCGCCACGCTTGCCCACCTCTATCACGCGGGCATTAGGCGCATAAGCCAGCAGTGCACGATTGACCAGATCATCAATCAGTACCACTTGCGCTAATGCCAATGCATTCACCGCTTTGATGGTGATCAGCTCTGTATCACCAGGGCCAGCGCCTATTAAATAAACCTTACCTTTGTTCATGAGGGAGCTCCGTTCATCTTCTGGGCGTGACTTAGAATGTATACATCGCAGTGAGCCAAAGCTTCTTGGTATCGCGAATACGACTAGCGGTGGCTAGATATTGGTCATCTTCTGAATATTCGCCGTATTCGAGCTTGGTCATGATGTTTTTGCTGTAATTATAAGTAGCAGCCGCATTCCACTCCGTACCGTAGCGGTCACCCTTGCCGCCAGTGGCTTTGACGAAATCGACATCAGAATTGAAGACGTGGTAATCAGCGAAAAACAGGAAATCGCCGTATTTGTATGTACCGGTGATAAAGGTGTCTTTAATGCCTTCTTTAGGTGTTGCCAGGAATTTATCTACCCAGCCTTGGAATAAATGGTTGGTACCAAATGGGGTTTGAAATGCGTACAGGCCATTGTTGCTAGAGAGTAATTCTTGATCGAGACGAATCGAAAAGTTATCAATGCCCACGCCGCCGCCCAGTTTGTAGTAATCCGCATCAATCCGTGAATCGCCGCCAGAGTAGTTGTCCTGCTTGGCATATTCTGCGGTGTACAGCGCTCTTAGGTTTGGGTTGAATGGATGGATACCATCCAGACGCACACCCAATACTTTGTTGGATTGATTAGCTGCGATATTAGGCTTGCCCGCATTATTCAAAGCACCTGCGCCAAACCATGCATTGCCCATACCCAGATCATCAAAACTTGAAAAGTATCCGTAGCCAATTAGGAACTCGGTAGGAGAAATACGATAGCGAACGTTAGCAACTTCGAGCGCACCATCAGTGCGGGTTTTTGTATTGATTTGCCGAACCGATTCAAGATGAGCTACATACACTTCAGTGTCTGGAATTGATTTGCTGAGCACAGATACGCCGTCGAATACCTGCATATCCTGACGGAAACCAATGTCACCAATAAAGCGTGAGTTATCCAAGATAATCTGCTGACGACCTGCACGTACGCGATTATTTCTAATGCCAGTCCAATCGACATAAAGCTGGTTGATGTCGGTGATGTCTGGATCTACCACTTTGGCGTACTGCGCCTTGTTAGGCTGGTTAGATGCAGCATTGATCAGCGTGCCGTTGGTGCTGTCGTTAAAGTCATCATCCAGTTTTGCTACGTTGATAATCTGCGCAGCAAAACTGAAGTTATGATAAGGCGCGGTCTGCCAGCCAATCAAACTGCGCAAGGTAAATGCATTAGCATCTTCAAGCGGTCTGGTAGCAAAAGGTGCTGGCGCATTACCATCTTGCTGCACATTCTCATAACGCAGCCTGAAGCTGGTTAGATTCTTACCAGTTTTGATGGCATCCATAAACGTGTACTCAGGTAAGGGGGCACTCTCTTCCGCATGAACACTGGCACTCACTACAGCGGTGCCAATCAGCAAAGACAATGTCACTTGACGTAGGGTAAATCTCATATTAGCTTGCACGGTGTTACTCCTTTTTTTAGCGATTAAGGGTGACTAGTAATTTGGTGTATCTTTATTGCTACATTGAGTTGCGGGCCCGTCCTGACCGACGGGCCTTTTTACTTTTTATGCTGCCTTTTTTGCGTGGCGCTCATACAAGAACTTGAGCACTTCACTGCGTAGATGGTTGTAATCACGATCTTCAGCCAGCTCCAGACGTTTTCTTGGGCGCGCCAGATCAACACTGAGGATTTCACCGACTGTGGCGGCTGGGCCATTGGTCATCATGACGATGCGGTCCGAGAGTAAAACTGCCTCATCTACATCATGTGTCACCATCACTGCGGTACAGCCAGATTTCGCCATGATGCCCATCAACTCATCTTGCAGATGGGCACGCGTCAAGGCATCCAGCGCGCCAAATGGCTCGTCCAGCAGCAATACTTTAGGTTCCATTGCCAAGGCACGGGCAATACCCACACGCTGCTTCATACCACCTGAAATTTCGTTGGGGCGCTTGTCGATGGCGTGTGTTAAACCGACCAACTCAAGCACGGCTTTGGTTCTTGCGGTCAAAGCCTCTTTCTTTTCAGTCGCGCCAAATACACGCTCAACGGCAAGATAGACATTCTCAAAGCAACTCAACCATGGCAGTAAAGAATGGTTCTGAAACACTACTGCGCGCTCTGGCCCTGGGCCTGCCACTTCACGACCAGCACAGAAAATATTGCCATCAGTTGGATTTAGTAAGCCCGCAATCAGGTTCAGAACGGTAGATTTACCGCATCCAGAATGGCCAATAATCGAGATGAATTCGCCTTCCTGAATGCTGAAATCGACATTGCGCAGCGCTTCAAACGTGCCTTTTTTAGTGACGAAAGTCATGTTGACGTTTTCAAGCTGGACATATCTCTCAGCCACTGGTTTTGTAGTGACAGGAGTGTCTTGTGTCTTGTTTTCCATGGTGTGCTCCTTATTCGTAACTAAAGCGTTTAGCGATTGATAGCAGCAGGAACTCAAGCATGAAGCCGACAATACCCACTACAAAAATGGCGATGATGATGTGCTCAACATTCAGGTTGTTCCATTCATCCCACACCCAGAAGCCAATGCCTACGCCGCCTGTGAGCATCTCAGCTGCCACAATCACCAGCCAGGCCACACCGATAGAAAGACGTACACCAGTCATCATGTAAGGCAATACGAAAGGGAACAGAATCTTGGTCACGATCTTCCATTCTGAGAGATTGAGCACCTTGGCCACATTCATATAGTCTTGCGGTACCTTGCTTACACCAACTGCGGTATTGATAATCATCGGCCAGATGGCAGAAATGAAAATCACCCAGATTGCCGCAGGGTTAGCCATCTTGAATACCAGCAGGCCAATCGGCAGCCAAGCTAAAGGCGAGACTGGACGTAGCAGGCCAATAATCGGGGCTGCCATGCGAGACATGAATTCAAAGCGGCCGAGGATGAAACCCATGGGAATCCCGACCAACGCTGCGAGACCAAAACCTAGGCCAACACGCTCTAGTGAGGCCACGATATTCCAGCCTATGCCTTTGTCATTAGGACCATTGTCATAAAACGGATGGCTGAACAATTGAACTGCTGAATGCCATGTAGACACTGGGCCAGGCAGATTGGGCGATTGGTGCGCAATCACCGTCCAGACAACCAATAAGAGCCCGATGCCAAACATTGGCGGAATAATCCACTGAAAAAACTCCCTGCTTTTTAGCGCCAGCATGCCTGGTTTTTTAGGCGTTGTTGGCACTGGAGTCTTGACTTCAGCTTTTACGGAAGCTTGAATCACAGACTCAAGCTTTGCATCATCAGCTTGCATGAGCGTTGCCACACTTTCTTGATTGAGTGAAATAGTAGTCATCGTTTAATTTCCTTATTAAGATGAGACTCAGGCTTTAATCTTGAAGCCAGCTGCATAAGCTTTTGGATTTTTGCCATCCCAAACAACGCCATCCATCAACTTACTGCTACGCATTGGGTCTTTAGGCACGCTGATGCCAAGTTGGCTAGCGACTTGGGTGTATAGGTCGATCTGGTTTACTTTTTTAGCAATCGCCAAATAGTCTGGGTCGTCTTTCAACAGACCCCAGCGTTTATGCTGGGTAAGGAACCACATGCCGTCTGAGAGGTAAGGGAAATTCACCTTGCCATCGTTGAAGAATTTCATGAAGTTAGAGTCTTCCCATTTTTTACCATTGCCATTGTCGTAATGACCGAGGAAACGGCCTTCAATCACCTCTTCAGGCGCATTAACATAAGATTTACCAGCAATCAGCTTGGCAACAGCTGGACGGTTGGCAGTCGCTTCAATGTAGCGGCAAGCTTCAAGCACAGCCAACATCATGGCGCGGGTAGTATTCGGGTTCTTAGCGACAAACTCGGCGGTTGTGCCTAGTACTTTTTCTGGGTGATCGACCCAAATGTCTTGTGAAGTTGCGACAGTGAAGCCCACTTTGTCGTAAATTGCACGTGCACCCCATGGCTCACCCACACAGTAGCCATCCATATTGCCGATACGCATATTGGCAACCATCTGTGGTGGTGGCACTACAATGGTTTTGACATCTTTAATGGCGTTAATGCCATTTGCGGCCAGCCAGTAATAAAGCCACATGGCATGGGTACCAGTAGGAAAAGTCTGCGCGAAAGTAAAGTCGCGGTTTTCATTATCCAGTAGACGTTTAAGCGTTGGGCCATCGACCACGCCCTTGTCTTTTATCTGATTGGCTAGCGTAATGCCTTGACCGTTATTATTCAGGCTCATGAGCACGGCCATGTCTTTTTGCATGCCACCAATGCCCATTTGCACGCCGTACACCAGGCCATACAGAACGTGGGCTGCGTGCAATTCACCGTTGACTACTTTGTCGCGAACACCTGCCCACGAAGCTTCTTTTGAAGGCACAATCTTGATGCCGTATTTCTGGTCGAAGCCCATTTCGGCAGCGACAACAATTGGCGCACAGTCAGTTAACGGGATAAAGCCAATTTTCACTTCTTTGATTTCAGGGGCATCAGTGCCTGCGGCCCATGCATTATTGCGAACCTGCTCAGGCACCATGCCCATCAAAACAGAGGCACCCAATGCGCCAGCACTTGCACGGAAAAAATTGCGGCGGCTGTTATCAGGGGTTACCACTTTTTCGGTAGCAAAGCTTTTTTGCGCTACATCTTTTTCATTGGTACTCATGTGTTACTCCTAAGTCTCAAAACACAAAATAAAAAAGGCGTCCTGCTTACGAAATAAATTTCGCAGCAAGGACGCCTTTGTCCGGTGAGCCAGCACTGGCTCGTTATTGCTTGTGTACTACTAGTTCTTTATTACTAATTACTAAAATTTTAATTATTTCTTTGCTGTGATTTCTTCTCCCGCCGTTGGGTAGAGATCACCGTTCCAAACTTCTAAATCTTAAAACAGCAACTTTGCTGCTTGTACCACTTGCTCGGCTAACGTTGCCAAGCGTATGTTCTGTTTCATCGCCATATTTCGCAACATGCCATATGCTTCATCTTCGCTAATGCCACGCTGCTTCATGAGTAAGCCTTTGGCTTTTTCTACCACCTTGCGCTCACTCAGCTTGCTGTTTGCCTCATTTAACTCAAGACGCAAACTTTTAAATTCTTCAAATCTTGCTATCGCCGCATCCATAATCGGCCTCAACCGATCACCTGCTAAACCACCGACCACATAAGCACTTACACCTGCTTTTGTAGCCTCTCGAATCTTGTCTCTATCGCCATCATGCGTAAACATCACAATCGGCCGCGGTGCATTCGAATTCATCACAATCAAGTGCTCCAGCGTATCTCTGCTGGGCGACTCTGTATCTATAATCACTACATCGGGCTGCAAGGCACTCACTGCATCATGTAAGTTTGCCGTATCAGACAAACGCCCAATCACGTTATACCCTGCATCTGATAACAATTGAGTGAGTGGAGCTGCACGCTCCGCATGGTTATCTACCAGTAAAACTCGGAGCATAATTGACTCAAGTTAACATTACGCTTTACAGGCAAAAGCAATAGCTATGCCATTGAGAAATAAAATTCGTTAATGCCATGAAATAATTAAATTAAACTTCAGAATCATTTTCAATTGCCACCATAAAAAACGTCAATGTTCACTTAGTTGTGGTGCGCGTGCACCATTATGAAACTTTATCTATTCAGTTTATGGGTATTTGATATATCGACAAGTTATTTCTACCGCCATTAGGTACTGCATTTTTCCCACAGTATTGGCTGTCGACAACCAACACTGGTTACATGCAGCCAAAATTAAAATTAATTACCTATAATAATCAACACTTTATTTACAATTTACCGGGCAAAACCTAGAATAGCCTCATTGGGCATTTATAGATAATGCCAGCCAATTTTTAAACCACAAGATAGGATATTGCCATGTATAAAACATCAATCGCAGCAATTATTGCCGGTTTATTTGTGATAAACCCAGCTTTTGCAGCTGAAAAATTCACAGGAAAGTTAGAAACCGCCATGAAAGCTGCTTTAGCGAAGTACCCAGGCGACGTGATCTCTCTTGAAGCCGAGTTGGATAATGGCAAGGCTATTTACGAGTTCGATATCAAAGGTGCTGACGGCAAAGAATGGGAAGTGGAAGTAGATGCCAAAACAGGAAAGATACTAGAGATAAATCTTGAAGTTGTAGATGCAAGCGACCCTGCATTTAAAGCCAAAGCAAAAATCACTGTTGAAGAGGCAAAAAAGATTGCGCTGGCATTACACGCTGGTGAAGTTGTAGAAAGCGAATTCAAGATAGAAGCTGATGGCGACCCTTCTTACGAATTCGACATCAAGACAAAAGATGGCAAAGAGTGGGAAGTAGAAGTAGATGCTGTGACTGGCAAAGTGGTGGGTAATCAGGAAGAGGTTTACCAGATTGGTCTAGACTAAGATCAGACTCAGGCTGAATTTAACTTAGCCACCCACTAAAAAGGGCTCACTCAATATATTGAGTGAGCCCTTTTTATCAATTAACGAGCATTACTTAATTACAAACACTCATAATCAGTAAGTTCGACGTCTCGGAGTAAAAGCAGCTTTTGATTCAATGTGCCTGAAAGTAATACGGCCATTGTTGATGTCATAAGGTGACAACTCCAAAGTAACCTTATCACCCGCTAAAATTCGGATATGGTTTTTACGCATCTTGCCACCCGTATATGCAACCAGATTGTGACCGTTATCCAAGGTCACTCGAAAGCGCGAATCGGGCAGCACTTCCATCACCACACCATTCATTTCTATAAGCTCTTCTTTTGCCAAGGATATTTCTCCAATAAGTTTTTGTTACCATGATGAAGCAACAATCTCATAGAGTTTTGAGGTGTAGTAAATCAGAGGGAATTCAGTGCGGAATACACAAGACCAGTAGTGCATGTTTTGCATTATTTGAATTAGGTCAATGCAATTTAGACGTCCGCGCAGTATAGGCGCGCAAGTTTAATTAAGCAATCAGCATAATAATGCTTGACTTTGTGTTGATTTGTACGTACAAAGCCAATAAGGCGTTTGGTTATTTCAGTTTTTAAGTCTATGGGCTTATGAATTTGGTAAGCAGACTTTCAGGGTGCCTCCCTTTTAAAAGTATGAAAGTAATATAATGGCAACAGGTATAGTTAAATGGTTTAATGATTCTAAAGGTTTTGGTTTCATTACTCCTGATGGTGGTGGTGACGATTTATTCGCACATTTCTCTGCAATCGTTGATAGCGGTTACAAGAGTTTGAAAGAAAATGAACGCGTTACTTTTGACGTGACAGAGGGTGCTAAAGGTAAACAAGCTTCTAATATCCAGAAGGCTTAATTGCTTATCTGATATTGCTGTAGCTTAGCAACTAACAGAATCCCATAAAATGGCCCTTAATTGGGCCATTTTTATTTGTGTGAGCCCTTAGCGATCAAAACAGAATCAACCAAAACTTGGTTAAGCATCTATTTCATATGAAACCCATCCCACATCTGCTCAGTTTCTTTGCAATTGTCTTTTGCTGCTGTTTAGCTCGGGCAGATCAGCCAGATGTCACCAGCGTAACCACCCTCGATATTAATCGCTATGTAGGAAAGTGGTATGAAATAGCTGCATTTCCGATGTTTTTCCAGAGAAATTGTATTGGTGACACCACGGCAGAATATTCGCTAGATACTAAGGGTGAAATTGACGTCACGAATCGCTGCAGAACCAAAGATGGATTTGACCAAGCGAAAGGCAAAACTTGGCAAGCTAGCCCAATCAGCACATCGCAACTCAAGGTATCTTTCTTCTGGCCTTTTCGCGCCGACTATTGGGTAATCGGCTTAGATGAAGATTATCAATGGGCAGTGGTGGCTAACCCCAACCGCAAATATCTGTGGATACTTTCAAGAACACCAGATTTAAATAAAACTGAATTAGAACGTGCCATGGCAGTTGCAAAAACTCAGGGCTACGACCTCAAGCAGCTAAAATTTACCAAGCATGGCAGCGCTGTTAACAAGGAATAATCTTGGCCTATATTCAGCTTTAGACGGCTTAAATTTGTGAAAGTAAAAACAGCAATATTTTTGTCACAAAAAGGTCATGCATAAAAAAAACATATTGCTATAAACTCACGTGTTCACAACATTGTGTTTCGGGGTTTGAGAATGAAACTAAGCAATCCAGAATATTTAGACAAGATTAAAACGCTATCAGAAGAAGAGAAAGAACGTCTCTTATCAAGAATGGGTGGGAAATTACCGCGCAGGCTTGAGAAAGACAAGGTAAGTGTTGATCTAGCACTGGCCATACAGCTAGAGATTGAAGATGGAAATCTGCAAGAATGGCGTAAAAAAATGCATGCCATTAAAGAAAAAGATAGTGCAGGTAAAAAAGCGAAGGGTAAAAAAGTAGAAGATAAACCTGCTGCTAAAACACCCGCAATAAAGAAAACTGCAGAAGTAAAAGTTGAAGTGGTATCAGCCACAAAGGCCAAGCCAAAAACAGCTAAAGCCAAAAGCTAGATTCAGCCGTATAAAAAGGCCATCACAGATTTGTGATGGCCTTTTTTATTTTCGGCCAGGTTATCACCTCAATTCCATCATGCTTTTTCATACCATCCTTTGGATTGGTTGACTATTTTAACGACCGATAGCATCACTGGTACCTCAATCAAAACCCCTACCACCGTGGCTAAAGCTGCCCCTGAGTTCAGGCCAAACAGACTAACAGCCGCGGCAACTGCAAGCTCAAAGAAATTGCTGGCGCCAATCAAGGCAGATGGGCCGGCTACACAATGCGCCACGCCAAACTTTCGATTTAGCCAGTATGCCAAACCTGAGTTGAAATAGACCTGTATCAAAATCGGCACAGCCAACATTGCAATGACTGCAGGCTGGCCAATAATTTGTTTCCCTTGAAAGCCAAAAAGCAAAACCAAAGTAGCGAGTAAGGCACTCAGTGATAGCGGTTGTAACACCTTAAGTAGGGGCTTAAGGGCATCCTCATTACCTTGTGAAATTAATAGCGCACGCAGTAGTTGGCTCATCACAATAGGGATCACGATGTAAAGCAGCACTGATAAAAACAAGGTTTCCCACGGCACCGTGATTGATGACAAACCGAGCAGCAAGGCGACAATTGGCGCGAACGCAAACACCATAATCAAATCATTGAGCGCCACCTGGCTAAGCGTGAAATGTGGCTCGCCGTCAGTCAAGTTACTCCAGACAAACACCATGGCAGTGCATGGTGCGGCAGCTAACAATATCAAGCCGGCAATGTATGAATCAATCTGCTCGACTGGTAACCAATCATGAAAAATCACACGAATAAATAACCAGCCCAAGAATGCCATTGAGAAAGGCTTAACTGCCCAGTTGATAAAAAGCGTCACCCCTATGCCCTTCCAATGCTGCTTTACACCTGAAAGCGCGTGAAAATCAATTTTAAGCAGCATGGGGATAATCATCAGCCAGATTAAAACTGCTACTGGCAAATTAACCTCAGCGACTTTCATCTCCCCCAAGACAACAAAAGCCTTTGGCATGTAATGACCCAATGCAATACCAACGGCAATACAGATAAATACCCAAACCGTGAGATAGCGCTCAAAAAAGCCAATGTTTTGATTGCTCGCCCCTTTTACTATTACTTCACATTGCGCACTCATTATTCACTTTCAACAAAATTTAATTTGACAAGTGCATATATTTCCATAAATATGGAAATATAGAAAGACAAATAATTAATACAAGCAAAAGGAGTTAGATTTGGAAAAATTGATTGCTGTTGCAGCGCTAGATGCGCTTGCACAAGAAACACGCCTGGATATATTTCGCCTGCTAGTACAGGCAGGGGCGGCAGGCATGGCTGCTGGCGCTGTTGGCGAAAAGCTGGGTGTCCCCAATGCCACGCTCTCATTTCATCTACAGCAGTTGCGCCATGCAGATTTAGCAACTACAGAGCGTAAAGGCACCACCATTTTGTACAAAGCTAATTACAACATGATGAATGGATTAATTGGCTACCTGACTGAGAACTGCTGCCAGAACTCTAGTGATGATTGTGTCACTCAAAAACTCTGCTGTCCTCCCGCAGCAAATCAAACTCAGGAATCCGCATAAATGGAACAAAAAATCTACAACGTACTTTTTCTTTGCACTGGCAACTCTGCGCGCAGCATTCTGGCTGAAAAACTCATGGGGCACTGGGGTAAAGGCAAATTTAAAACTTACAGTGCTGGCAGCCACCCAAATGGCAAGGTGAATCCATTTGCGCTTAAATTACTTGAAGCCAGAGGCTTATCAATTGAGAGCTTGCGCAGCAAAAGCTGGGATGAATTCGCAGTTGAAGGCGCACCCTTTCTAGACTTTGTTTTTACCGTATGTGATAACGCTGCTGGAGAAGTTTGCCCATACTGGCCTGGGCAACCGATGACAGCCCATTGGGGTGTTGAAGACCCAGCGGCTGTAGAAGGTACAGATGAAGAGAAACTAGCTGCTTTCCGCAAGATTGCAGGCTATCTTGAAAATCGCATCAAACTGTTTGCGGCGCTGCCTATTGAGAAGCTGGACAACATGAAAATCAAGGAAGAAATTGATAGCATCGGCAAGATTAAAGACTGATATTAAGCAAGTCATGCTAAATAAAACTACTCAGTAAAAAATCCCAACTTTTCTGCTCTTGGCAATTTCTTAAGAACTGCTTCTGCCATAGATGCAGTAGAGCGATCAGGATAGGCCTTGCTGGCAAGCACTCTCACTGGCGGGTTTGCACGTGTATATTTGGCGCCCTTACCTGCCAAATGGGTTGCATAGCGTGCTTCAAGATTGTTGGTAATACCGCTGTAATAGCTACCGTTTTTACACTCAAGCAAATACAAACACCACTCAGATTTTAACTCCTCAGACATCAGCAGAATTCGCTATGCTGCTAATGGCTTCTTGAATCGATGTCGCGGAAAACTTGGCAACGCAACATGCCCCTAATTCTGCGGCATGCGCTCTGACCATCTCAATCACCGCTTGCAACGATGCTTTTTTATTCAGTCTTTGGAGGCTGACCTCCCCATTCGCTGTATTCAGAATTTGATATAACGAACCCTCGGCATCAATTAATGCATCTGATGCATGATAACGAATCGCCTGTAGGTATTCGCCGCTCTCCCATGTGCTCTGATCAGCGATCAATGCTAATTCGGCCTGTCCATGGTAATGAATAATGGCTGGTCAAATAGGTTCTGGTGGATTGATTTCAATGTTGTTCATTGCTCTGCGCTCGTTAAATGCACATAAATATCAGACATATATAGCGGATGCTACAGCTTAATTGCCGAGAAAAATTTATAATCTATTTATTAAAATAAGATTGGAACCAATCAAGAGGTTTTATGCAATTTTTCAAAAAAACACGGCCTGTCGCATCAGTGCCGACCACAGCCAGAAATCGCTTTGCATTATTCGGGGTTTTTATCATAGCTGGCTTATTCAGCAGCTTAGGCTGGTTGGCGCGCAGCGAGGCTGAGTCTGTAGCAGTTAACGATACAGGTGCCGTCACGGTATCTGTAATTAACGCTGAAAAAAAATCCATTCCCAGATCATTAGCATTATCTGGCGTGGTGATTGGGCGAGAAGAAGTGGCTGTGTATGCTGATTTGCCCCAGGGTCGCATCAGTAAAGTGTTGGTGGACGAAGGCCAATATGTAAAAGCAGGCCAGATTCTTGCAGTGACTGACGATGCTGGCGTGCGCGTTCAGCAAACACAACAAAATGCAGTATTACAGCGTGCAAATGCAGCACTGGCTCAACAAGAAGCTAGAGTGCAAGAGGCTGAAGCGCAGCACGCACAAGCCAAAAATGAAACCAAACGCAGTAAAGCGGTCAACTCACCTGACGTCACTGAATCTGATAAAGCCGCATTGATTGAGCAACGTACCAGCGCCGAGCATATTGCCGAGATTCAGGTAAAAGCCGCTAAAAGTGAACTTGAAATGGCCAAGGCAGATGTGCAGCTGGCCAATGCTCAAATTGCCGAAACTACGCTACACCTGAACCAGAGCAATGTTATCGCTCCAGTTTCTGGGCTTATTGTGAAACGAAACGCCCAGATTGGTTTATCGCTAAGCCAGCAAACTGAGCCACTATTTGTGTTGATCCGTGACGGTACATTGGAGTTATTAGTGAGTGTTGCATCCGACGATACTGAGAAGCTCAAAAATGGCATGCCTGTGACAATCCAAGGCATCAATAGCCAGCAAAATTATACTGGCAAAGTGCGCCGCGCTGCCTTATCTATTAACTTACAGGATCAAACAGCCAACGTCAGGGTAAGCTTTGATAAAACAAGCCCAGATAAAACACCGAGCCTGATTCCAGGGCAATCAACTAAAGTAAGCATCAATCTACCTGCAAAATCAGGCATCTATCTGCCAGATAGTGCCTTATTTTTTGAGGGCAACGCCGCTTTTGTTTTTATCGTGCGTAACAATCAAGCGGTGCGCGTTCCTGTAAAAGTCGGTGAGCGCTTGTCTGGGCAGGCTGAAATACTGGAAGGCGTGACTGAGGGTATGCCCGTCGTGGATGGCTTTGCCGCCTATCTGCATGATGGCGATGCTGTAAAAGTTGCCCCTATGCGCGGCAGCGATGCGGGAACCTCACACAAAGAAAACGGCCCGCAGGCATGAGTATTGGCATTTCATCCTGGGCGATCAAGCGCCCGCTTGCGCCGTTTATGGTATTCGCTGGCTTGTTGGTGATGGGCATCATGGCTTATTACAAATTGCCCGTAAACAACATGCCGAATGTGGATATCCCGATTATCAATGTATCGGTGGTGATTCCTGGCGCCGCGCCGAGCGAGATTGAAACCCAGGTCACCAGTCGGATTGAAGCTGCGGTGGCTGGCGTAGGTGATATCAAGCACCTATCTTCGACTATTACTGATGGCGTTTCCAGCACGCAGATTGAGTTTCAACTCGGCACCAATACGAATCTTGCTTTATCTAAAATCCGCGACCAGATCATCGCGATCCGCGCCTCCTTTCCTCGCGGGGCTGAAGAGCCGCTGATTCAGCGCGTAGATGCAGATGCGCTGCCGATACTCACCTATACGCTCAACGCACCTAAACGATCACTGCAAGAAGCCTCATGGTTTGTGGATGATCAGGTAATGCGTTCGCTGCTAGCCATCAAGGGCATTGCCAAAATACAACGCCAGGGCGGAGTTGAGCGGCAGATTCTGGTGCAACTCGACCCTGCGCGTATGCAGGCCTACGGAGTCACCGCGAGTTTAATCAATGAGCAATTACGCCAGATTGCGCTCAATTGGCCTGCAGGACGAGTAGATAGCAATACCCAGGAAACCTTAATCCGCACCATGGGCGCGCCTGTGGATGTTGAATCGCTGGCTAACCTTTACATCCCATTAGGCAATGGCCGTGTTGCAAGACTGAAGGATTTAGGTAGCGTGCAAGATGGCAGCAATCAACCACGGCAACTTGCGAGGTTGAATCAACAACCTGTGACTGGCTTTGCCATCTACCGCACAAAATCTGCCAGCGAAATCAGCGTGGAACGTGACGTACAAAAAGCCCTGCGAGGACTTAAAGTATCCAACCCTGATATTGACTTTGTTCAAATTCAGTCATTGGTCGATTTCAGCAAAGAGAGTTACCACTCAGCGCTGTGGTCATTTATTGAAGGCGCGCTGCTGGCGGCAGCAGTGGTGTTTCTGTTTTTACGCAGTTGGCGTGCCACATTCATTTCTGCGGTGGTGATTCCACTATCAGTCATTCCTACATTTTTCGTCATGCAACTACTCGGATTTTCACTCAATATGGTGAGCTTGCTGGCGCTATCACTGGTGTCAGGCATTTTGGTGGACGATGCCATCGTCGAGATTGAAAATATCATGCGCCACATGAAAACTGAGGCATCGCCATATCGCGCCTCTATGCTGGCGGCGGATCAGATTGGGCTTGCGGTGCTGGCCACGACTTTAGTCATCGTCGCGGTATTTATTCCCGTCAGCTTCATGGGTGGTGTTGTCGGCCAATACTTTATCCAGTTCGGCCTCACTGTAGCGGTTGCAACCATTTTCTCCTTGTTAGTCGCGCGTTTTATTACCCCTGTGATGGCGGCTTATTTGCTCAAACCGCTACATCACCAGTCCAATACATCGGGAGGCTGGCTTATCTATTACAGCAAGCTACTCAATAGCGCATTGCATTACCGTAAAACCATGTTGTTAATTGGCGGTGCGGTTGTGTTTGGATCAATCGCAATCGGGACTCAACTGCCCACCGACTTCATGCCAGCAGAGGACAAATCGGCCTCCAGCCTGCAAGTGGAATTGCCGCCAGGCTCTAACCTCAACAAGACTGATCAAGTTGTTTCAACTATTACGAATATGCTGTTGAAACGACCAGAAGTTAAAACAGCTTATGCGATTGTCGGCGCACCAGATAGCGACACCAATATTGAAGGTGAAGTACGCCGCGCCCTGGTGAATATCCAGCTTATCCCTCGTAAAGAACGGAAACTGGATGTCAATGCATTTGAGCAGAGCATGCTGAAAGCGCTGGCAGACATCCCTAATGTACGCACCAGCTTTCTTAACGAAAATGGCAGCAAAGCAGTGACTTTCTCGCTCACCAGCGACAATCCTGAGCTATTACAAAAGACGGCTTCCCAGATTGAAACTGAAATGCGTGGATTAGTGCAATTAAGCAATGTCAGCTCCACAGCGCCATTAGCGCGCACTGAGCTTGTCATTACGCCACGCCAAGAGCAAGCAGCCAAGCTCGGTGTGAGCACGGAAAATATTGCGGATACCCTGCGCATTGCAACTTTGGGCGATCTCGGCGCCAATCTTGCACGCATCAAAATCGGTCAAAGAGAAATCCCCATACGAGTCATGATGGATGCAAGCACCCGCAACAACACAGCCGCAATAGGGGCGCTATTAGTCGCCACGGAAGATGGGCATACAGTGCCATTATCATCAGTTGCTGACTTCAGCCTGAATGCAGGCCCCACCAGCATAGACCGCTATGATCGCCAGCGCCAAATTACTCTCGAAGCCAATCTGAATGGCACTGCAAGGCTCGGCGATGCCTTGAGCGCCATTGAAGCACTCCCTGCAATCAAGCATCTACCAGAGGGGGTTAAGCGCTACGATACTGGCGATGCCGAGTTGCTAACCGAGATGTTCAGTTCATTTTCAGTGGCGATGGTCACAGGGGTACTACTGGTATTTGCAGTACTGGTATTATTATTCCGCACTATCGTGCAACCCATCACTATCATGGCGGCATTACCATTATCCATAGGCGGCGCATTACTGGCGCTACTTATTAGTCACGCAACCTTATCTTTACCTGCAGTGATTGGCATGCTTATGCTCATGGGCATTGTGGGTAAAAACGGTATTCTGCTGGTCGACGCCATCATCGAACAACGCCGACAGGGGCTAGCAAGATTAGATGCCATCATGCAAGCTAGCCAGCAACGCGCTAAACCCATACTCATGACTACAGTCGCTATGATTGCAGGCATGATGCCGGTGATGCTGGGCATAGGGGCAGGTACTGCGTTTCGCGTGCCTATGGCCACCACAGTCATAGGCGGCCTGATCACATCCACAGCGCTTAGCCTGATTTTTGTGCCTGTGATTTATGTGTTTCTGGATGACTTTGAAACTTGGATTAAACCAAAAATGCAGAGATTACTTGGCATCAACAAAATTGAGTAATAGCACTAAAATGGAACAATTGAGTTGAAGTACTAGTAGCAATACGGAGCCAGATTTTGCATCTGGATAATTGAAATAAAGCAATCTGGTGCCGGGGGGGGGAATCGAACCCCCATGAAGTTGCCCTCGCTGGATTTTGAGTCCAGTGCGTCTACCAATTCCGCCACCCCGGCTGCAGAGGCGAGATTATAACAAACACTGGCATTTATGCGAACCACTGATTTTGATTTTGATTTACCTGATGCATTAATTGCACAATTTCCCACGCAAGAACGCAGCGGCAGCCGCTTGTTGAGGCTTGATTCCTCGAATGGGAACATCCATGACCAACTATTTCGTGATCTCCCAAACTTCTTACAGGCTGGGGATTTATTGGTTTTCAACGATACGCGTGTGATTAAGGCACGACTGCATGGTCACAAACAATCTGGTGGCGCAGTTGAAGCCATGATTGAAAGAGTGATTGACCAACATCACGCCCTAGCACACGTTCGCGCCTCTCGTTCACCCAAACCTGGTAGCAGATTGTTACTGGCAGAGGAAATAGAAGTGGAAATCATTGAGCGCCAGGATGACTTGTTCCTGCTGAAGTTCTTGTCTGAAACACCTTTGCTGGATTTGCTGGAACAGTACGGTGCACTGCCCTTGCCACCTTATATCAGTCATGATGCCGACAATACCGATGAAGAACGCTATCAGACAGTCTATGCAAAGCATCTGGGCGCGGTTGCCGCCCCTACTGCGGGGTTACATTTTGATGATGTAATGCTCGCCCTGCTCAAACAACAAGGCATCCAATTCGCCTATGTCACCCTGCATGTAGGCGCAGGTACTTTTCAGCCTGTACGTGTAGAAAATATTGCCGAACATAAAATGCATAGTGAGTTGTATTCGGTGCCAGAAGAGACTGTAAAACTGATTAAGCAAACGCAGGCCGCTGGCCGTAAGGTAACCGCTATCGGCACTACTGCGATGCGCGCGCTTGAAAGTGCTGCACGCTCTGGTGAACTCGTAGCAGGTATGGGCGAAACGGATATTTTCATCACGCCAGGTTACAAATTTAAAGTAGTAGAGCAGCTACTCACCAACTTCCATTTACCAAAAAGCACTTTGCTCATGCTGGTCTCGGCTTTTGCTGGCTTTAACAACATCAGGCAAGCTTACGCCCATGCAATTTCAGAAAAATACAGCTTCTTCAGCTATGGTGACGCCATGCTGCTGAACAGATTAGATGAATAGTGCGTGGGAACTCTGTTATACAAAACAGCACCAACCTAGCAACACTCAACTAGATAATAATTTTCCACATAATAATTTTAAAGAGGCTTAAGCCATGCGATTCACCAATATCATTGCCAGCGCGACTATGTCTTTATGGCTACTGCACATACCACTCGCTAATGCCCAAGTGTTGCCAGAAGCTGTGCTGGCTATCAAAATGCCGCTGGTTAGTGAGCCTACCTCCAGGCCAATGACCGTTGCCTATATCGCACAATATAATCGCTATTACGTTGCCGATGGCGGCCTCGGCCCAGTGCCGGGGGAAGACGACACAAACTCCAAATCGCAAGTCCATGTGTATAGTGCGGATGGCGTACATCTACAGACTTCCAGCCCTGGCTATAACAACCGTTCACTTTATTTCAACCCTAATTCCAATCAATTGGAAACTATTACGTATAACATCTCAAGCGATGCTGGATTTGCGCCTAACACAGGCATTTTCAGCTTGGATCTCGATGATAAAGGCAACCTGCTTGGCAGTTCCAAAGACGTGTTTGCCTATAACCCGGCCTTTGGCGATGCTGCCACCATGCCGACTTACGATACTGCAAATAAGCTGTATTACGCTAAACAGGAACGCAGCAATGTAGTACGCATAGTGGACTTAAAAAGCCGAGAAAAAGTCGGTGAACTGAAACTTGATTTAAGCGCAGCAGGCGCTAAACCTGATGACATCAGCGACCATTATGTTGCCTATACGGGGCTTGCAGGTGAGGAGCTCGCGGTACTTGATGTCGACCATAAAGCCATTTTGGTATTTGATAAAAATGGACAGTTTGTCGGCAAGAGTACGTTACCGACAGACCTCAAATTACGCGCTAAGAACCACTACAACGGTTTGGGCTATGCTAATGGACTGATGTTTGTGTATTACGAAACGCTAGGGGAATTTGGTACTTACTACGGTTTTAAATTTTCTGACCAGGTAAAGTGACTCCTGATGACTAAGTAATAAATAAAAAACCGCCCGTAGGCGGTTTTTTATTTATCTAGCCCAGCTTATTTTGCCAGCACGCCAGAAAGCTTGCCTGACGCCAAACCAAATATCGCCCCCACCACGAATGAAACAGAAAGCAAGATGAGTGGATTAGCAAAATTCACCACGGTCAAGCTAGCTAATGGGCCTACACCATCTGCTGTTGGCGTTTGCAGTGAATATGCAACGGTTGCCGCATAGCCATATACATTCGCTGGCACTACAGAGAGCAGATTGATGCTTGCCACAATGACCAGAAAAAATACGGTCACAGCAACGACGATGGCTGGCCACAGTGGTGCTGGCAATCCAGTTGGATTATGCACAACCAACAGTAATGCTACCCAGGCAAGCACGGCGCCGTAGATAGTGCCAGCAATGGTTTTTTGTAAAGCGGCATTATCAGCGCCTGTATGAAAGTAACATCCCCAAGCGATAAAACCAGCCCATACCAATACAAAACCAGAGAGCGGCCCAAGCGCAAGATAGGCCCAGACTCCACCAAGCAAAGCAATACTGAGAGATAGTGCGGATAATTTTGACATATGTAGCTCCTCTATAATTTATATAAATATTATTGATAAGTCTTATGGCACAACGATAACCAGACCAAGATGGTAAAGATTATTAGAATACCCAACTTGAATCAGGCTACAAGGAGATACTAGTATGGAATGGTGCATAAGGGAATACATATGCACCACCAAAGTGCGGAATGGAAAGGAGGATTAAAACGTCAGGGAGCCATAGCTCCAGTTTTTCTTCCAGGCGCCAACGACCATCGTCGGGTATTCAGGCTGACCAAGACTGCCGTTGTAGCGGCCCAGTGCGCGATACAGATCACCATTTTCCATATCAATATAGTGCCGCAAAATGGTGCATCCATAACGCAGATTGAGTTTTAAATGGAACAGATTGTGGTCGGGCGCGCCGATGCTATTCACCCAAAATGGCATCACCTGCATGTAGCCACGGGCGCCGACTGATGATACTGCGTACTTTTTAAAACCACTTTCCACTTGAATCAAACCTAGCACCAGCTGCGGGTCCAAGCCTGCGCGAGTGGCTTCGTAATAGACCGTGCGCAAGAAATCCTCGCGCATATCCTGGTCGGGCATACGTATTTTCAGGCGATTGGACATTTCTTTCAGCCATATTTGGCCTTCTACTTCACTGGCAAATATGGTCTTGGGCGTGGCTTGATCACTGATCGATTTTTGCATCAGTGCTTTTACGCTGTTGGACAAAGGCTCTTCTTTTTGCCCACCAGCAAATGCGGCATGAGTGAATACCAATGCCGCTAAAACTAGAAAGAAATTAGAAAACCTGCGCATCACAATAATGTTTGGAGTTTGCTCACGATATCTTTTAAAGCGACAGTTTGTGCAGATGCATCAGTCCTTCCCTGATATTCCACATTACCTTCTTTCAGGCCACGGTCACCAATCACCACGCGGTGTGGGATGCCCACCAACTCCATATCGGCAAACATCACGCCAGGGCGTTCACCACGGTCATCCAGGAGCACATCAACCCCCGCTGCCTGCAAGGCTTCATATAAATTGAGCGCAGCAGTTTTCACTTCTTCACTTTTTTCCCAGCCGATAGGCGCAATCGCCACCTGAAATGGCGCCATGCTGGCAGGGAAGATAATGCCGCGCTCATCATTACCCTGCTCAATTGCAGCGCCAACAATACGGGAGACACCAATGCCGTAGCAGCCCATTTCAAGCACTTGTTTTTTCCCATTTTCATCAAGATACGTCGCATCCATTGCTTGTGCATATTTAGTACGTAGCTGGAAAATATGGCCGACTTCGATGCCGCGACAAAGGGTTAATGTACCTTTACCATCTGGGCTTGGATCACCTTCCACAACATTCCTTATATCTTCAATCATTGCTGGCTCAGATAAGTCTCGGGAAAAATTTACACCTTTCAAATGCTGACCTAACTCATTGGCTCCACAAACAAAATCACTCATATTTTTTACTGAGTAATCAGATATAACAGCTACTGATGGGTGTAAATTTACAGGGCCAATATAACCAGAACTAGAATTTATATGACGCTCAATTTCAGCTTCATTTGCAAAACGGAATGAGCCTATAGCCTTTTCTAGTTTTATCTCATTTAACTCGTGATCGCCCCTGATAAGCACAAGACAAAATTGCTCGAGCTCTGGATTAGTAGAAGGCTGTTGCTTTCTCATTACTGCAATTGATTTCACTACTTTTGATTTAGATATACCAAAAAACTCGGAAATTTCGGAAATTGTTTTTACATGAGGAGTAGCAATTTTAACCATCTCCATTGATGGTGCTTGGCGAGGCTCTATAGGTGGCAAGCCTTCAGCCAATTCCACATTCGCTGCATAATCTGATGTTGGGCAATACGCCAATGCATCTTCGCCAGAATCTGCCAGCACATGAAACTCGTGTGAACCATCGCCACCAATTGCCCCTGTATCGGCACGCACGGCGCGGAATTTCAAACCAAGGCGAGTGAATACATTGCTGTAGGCCTGATACATGGCTTCGTAGGTCTGTTCCAGCGATGCCAAATCAGTGTGGAAAGAGTAAGCATCTTTCATCATGAATTCACGCGCGCGCATCACGCCAAAACGTGGGCGTATCTCGTCGCGAAACTTGGTTTGTATCTGGTAAAAATTCAGTGGTAGCTGTTTGTAGCTTTTGATCTCACGGCGCACCAAGTCAGTAATCACTTCTTCATGCGTAGGGCCGAAACAGAAATCCCTATCGTGCCTGTCTTTGATCTTGAGCATTTGTGGGCCAAACACTGCCCAACGACCCGTCTCTTCCCAGAGTTCTTTTGGTTGCACTGCCGGCATCAAGAGCTCAAGCGCACCGGCATTATTCATTTCCTCACGCACAATCGCTTCAACTTTGCGCAAGACGCGAAGCCCAAGCGGCATCCAGGTATATAAACCAGAACCCAGGCGCTTGATCAGGCCAGCACGCAGCATCAGTCTATGGCTGATCAACTCAGCTTCTTGTGGTGCTTCTTTTTGTGTATTGAGAAAAAATTGGGATGCTCGCATGAGTACTCTTTTAATCTGTCAGAAAAGTTAAGGGTTGGATTTTATAGAGAAAAACGGACTAAGTCAGCCGATTCTGCCTTAAAGGCTTACGGCTGCTTGGCAGATGTGGTCAATCCAGCCATGGTTTTATTGGCAAAGCAAAGGTCTTCCCACGCTTTGGCCTTCTCAGGCAAGCTACGCAATAAATAGGCGGGGTGGTACGTCACCACAACAGGCACGCCATGAAAATCATGTAGCTTGCCACGCATGGACGAAATCGTGTCTTCGGAGCCCAGGAGTGACTGCGCAGCAAACTTACCCAACGCGATAATCAGCTTGGGCTTAATTAACTCGACTTGTCGTTTTAAAAATGGATCGCACATTGCAACTTCGTCCGCATGTGGATTACGGTTTTCTGGCGGGCGACATTTCAGTACATTGGCAATGAACACATTCTGCCCGCGTTTAAGTTTGATAGCCGCCAGCATGTTGTCGAGCAACTTGCCTGCCTGACCGACAAAAGGCTCGCCTTTACGGTCTTCTTCCGACCCTGGCGCCTCGCCCACAATCAGCCAATCGGCATTAGGGTCACCTACGCCAAAGACGGTTTGCGTGCGTGTTTTAGCCAGATCACAAGCCTGGCAATTGGCCACACAGTCTTGCACGCCTTGCCACTCAAGCTGCATGATAGCTTCGCGACGGCCTTGGCCGAGTGTTACATCCAACGCTGGCAGGCTGGTTTCTACAGCCTCTGGAATAGATACAGCTTCGATCTGCTCTGCAGCTGGTAATTCCTCAAACTGCGCAGGAATAGCTTTGACTTCTGGTTCAGCGATTGCTGACAGCTTCGGCATTTCTATAACCTCATGCGGCGCAGACTTAGTTACTGGCTGACGCAACTGCCAAGCAGGTAATAGCTCCAGCTCACGCAACATATCATCACGCGTTAAGCTCATAGTACGGTTCTCATAGTGCGAGGCCCATCAGCACCGCATCTTCACGACCATTTGCGGCGGGATAATAGTTACGGCGTATCGCCATTTCGTTAAAACCTATACTTTCGTACAAGCCGATTGCAGACTGGTTGGATGGCCGCACTTCCAGGAACATATTGAGCGCATTACGTTGGCGCGCAATGTCTATCATGTGCATCAATAAATCACGGCCAAATCCCTGCCCTTGATAGGGTTTGGCGATGCTGATATTGAGAATGTGTGCTTCATCCAGCACCATCATGAGCACGGCATACCCCATGATTTTTCCATCATGCTCAGTCACCCAACAGCTATAGCCAGAATTCAGCGAGTCCGTAAAATTACCGCGTGACCACGGGTAGGGAAATATCGTAGGCTCAATCGCCATGATGGCATCCACATCTGCCATCTGCATGGGGCGGAATGCCAACCTAGATAATGTATCTGATTTGGTCATAACCACCATTTTACTGAATTTTAGCCGCGAGTCGCTCTGCAGTTTTCAACGCGACTTTATTGCGGATATACACAGGCGCAGCTTCTGCCGCAGGCAAACCTAGCCCTGCAACAAACATAGGGATTGCAAGCTCGGCGATGGCTTTCGCATGTGGAAACATATCGCCAGAAATATCCTTGAACTGGTAGGCATAACACTTCGTTAATGCTGGCTGATAGGCTACCCAGCCGCTACCGACGCCCACCCAGTCATCGCCTTCTACATCTGGTACAGCCTCTGGTTTATATAAGCCAGGCTCATTCAGGGTTTGCCAACCATGGCCCTCTCTCACATACACGGCATGGTAAACCTCGCCCATACGCGCATCTAGGCAGGCAATCACATGATCAGCCCCACTGGCCTGTGCAAGCGCCAGCAATGTACTCACACCAACCACAGGCAAATTCGCGCCAAACGCCAAGCCTTGTGCAACACCACAGCCAATGCGCAAACCCGTAAATGAGCCAGGCCCTGCACCAAAGGCGATGCCATCCAGTTCAGTCAATTCAACACCAGCTTCATCCAGCAGCTCACGTAACAGTGGCAATATGCGCTGCGAATGGCTTTGCCCCGCAAGTAATTCGCGCACGAATATATTGCCATCTATCGATAAAGCGAGCGACAGGTATTCAGTGGAGGTATCGAGAGCCAGTATTTTCATGGGCAATATAGATTAAGCAAACCGTGAAAGTGGCAAGCCCGCATCACGCCTGGCCGAGAGCGAAAGTGCTGACCAATCATTTTGTGCACGACCTTCTGCAATGCCACTCAACATGCGCTGCTGCACAATGCTGAGGAATGGCATAGGCGTTGCACTTTTAAGCGCTACGGTTTGTGCCAGATTCATATCCTTGAATGCCAGCTCCATCTTGAAGCCAGGCTCAAAATCCTGCTTCAGGACAATGTCGCTATAACGCTGATACATGGGGCATGCAAAAATAGTCGAGCTCAACATTCCCAAAACGGCTTCTGGCGATATGCCATTTTTCTCAGCGAGTGTGGCAACTTCGCCCAATACTTCCATACATGAGGCAATCATGAAATTACCGCTGAGTTTAACGATATTTGCCGCACCAGCATCTTCACCGAATTCAAATATACCTTGGCTCATAGCCTCCTGCACTGGCTTGGCTTTTGCCAAAGCAGCGGGATTGCCAGAAGTGCAAATCCACAGCTTTTTCGTAGCCGCCATCTCAGGGCGGCCAAATACGGGAGAAGTCACATAATGCGTTTTATGCCGGGCGTGGATTTCACTTAATTGACGCGAAATATCGGGCGAAACAGTACTCATCGATAAATGAATCGCGCCCTCTTTCATGCCAGCCAGCAGACCATCATCGCCCAATGTCACACTTTCAAGCACTGCATCATTTGAAAGCATGGTGATCACAAAATCAGCACCAGTAGCCGCCAGCTTTGGCGTAGCAGTTGCGTTAGCGCCTTTGCTCAATAATGGCGCGATTTTTTCGGCGCTGCGGTTATACACCTGCACCGCGTAACCAGCTGCTAGCAGATTGCTCGCCATGCCCTCGCCCATTGCACCTAGACCTATAAATCCTATCGTTGCCATCTAACTTCTCCTTCAATTATTCAGTTAATCACCGACATTTGAATGCTACTCGGCCAGAACGTTCCGCTCAAAAAATGACTCAACATCCGCTAATTCTCTCGTACGCTTAAATGGCGGCAAACTTTGCCAGATGCGCTTACCGTAATGTTTGCTGATCAATCTTGGGTCGCAAATCATGAGTACACCGCGATCAGCTTCATCACGAATCAATCTGCCAGCGCCCTGCTTTAGGGTGATCACTGCGTAAGGTAGCTGGTATTCCATAAAGGCATTTTTGCCTTCGCTGTTCATTTTATCAATACGGGCAGCGAGCACGGGGTCATCTGGCGGCGCGAATGGGAGTTTATCAATGATCACAGCTGACAGGGCTTCGCCGCGCACATCCACGCCTTCCCAGAAACTTTGCGAGCCGACCAGTACGGCATTGCCGAGCTTGCGGAAGCGTTCCAGCAATTCAGTGCGTGAGTTATCGCCTTGCATGAGTAGCGGGTATTCAAGGCCATTCGTTTCAAAAGCGTCTTTGAGCAGGCTGTGCACTTCTCGCATGGCGCGCAATGACGTACATAAAACAAAGGCACGGCCGCCACTGGCTTGAATCACGGGCAAAGCAGCAGCAGCGACAGATGCGGTGTAAATACTGCTGCTGGGCTCAGGCATGCCTTGTGGCACATAGAGTAGCGCTTGCTGATCATAATCAAACGGGCTATTCCAGTAGCCTGTGGTGGCTTGTTCTAAACCCATCTGGCTGAGGTAATGGCTGAAATCGCTTTTGACCGCTAGCGTGGCAGAGGTAAATATCCAAGACCTGGGTTGTGCGTTGAGCTGTTTGCCAAAGCCTTCCGCCACTGACAAAGGCGTGGCATGTAGCTGCACAGATTGAGTAAAAACCTCTACCCAGCGCACCAGATTGGCGTTGTCTGCGGCTTGCCAGGTGTTGAGTTTCTGTTGCAGTGCTAAACCGCGTTGCCAGCAGTTTTCAATGGCAGGGTCACGCTCCGCCTGGCTCTCAAGCACATCACTTAATGCTTTGAGCTTTTCTTGCATCAGCGCATAAGCCGGCAAAAAGTTGGTTAAGCCCAAGGCTTTTTGCACAGGCATGCGCGAGCCTTCGTAAGTGAATATCAGCCTGAAATCGCGCACGGCTTTCTCTAGCCCAGCGGTGGCATCAGGCAGGGCGAGACAATCTTTAGCGGTAGTGATGAATTCAGCATGGGCATCGCGCGCTAGCTCCATTAACTGGCTCGTTGATACATCATCGCCAAAGAACAAACCTGCGACTTCGGGTAGTTGATGCGCTTCATCAAAAATCACGGTATTGGCAGAGGGCAGCAACTCGGCCACGCCTTCATCTCGCAGCATGACATCAGCAAAAAATAGGTGGTGATTGACCACGATGACATCGGCAGCAAGTGCTCGCTTACGTGCATCCATCACAAAGCAGTCTTTGTAATAGGCGCAATCTTGGCCCATGCAGTTATCGCGCGTTGAGGTGACGGCTGGCCAGATGGTCGCGTTTTCAGGCACATCGGTCAGTTCACTTTTATCACCCGTGCTGCTGTTCTCGGCAAACGCCTTGATCTTGTGCACATAGTTGGCATCTTCACGCGAGATAAAGCGGCCTTCGTTCATCGCCCGTTCAAGATGAAAATGGCAGACGTAATTGGCGCGTCCTTTCAGCATGGCGACGGTGATTGGCACCTTGAGCGCATCGCGCACGGCTGGTAAATCTCGATTGAATAGCTGGTCTTGCAGTGTCTTGGTGCCAGTGGAAATAATCACTTTGCCGCCAGAGAGCAAGGCAGGTATGAGGTAGGCGAAGGTCTTGCCTGTGCCTGTGCCCGCCTCGGCCACCAATTGCTGGTTGCCCTTGATGGCCGCTTCTATCGCCTGCGCCATTTCAAGCTGCTGGCGACGGATGCGGTAACCAGGAATGGTCTCCGCCAGCGGGCCTTGTTCAGAGAAAATATGATCGAGATTGGATGAATTCATGAGTTTTGCAATTATTTCATCAATTATCCCATGATACGGGCATAATTCAGGCATATATCTAGGTATGGCAAGTTCGGAATAAAACTTGCTGCATGTGCTGTATATCAAAGAGCTAGGCTAGAAAATACAGCCGCTAGCCCGCAAAAGACCTTGAGCAATACTCGCAAAATACTGAAGGAATGTTATGGCGATTCGTGTCGCGTTGCACCATAAAACCAGTTACCAGTTTGATCGCCTAGTCAGCCTCTCACCGCATGAAGTCAGGTTAAAGCCCGCAGCGCATGCGCGCACGCCGATATTGTCATACTCCCTTTCAGTCATTCCCGAAAAGCATTTTATTAACTGGCAGCAAGACCCTTACGGCAATTACATCGCACGCTTTGTATTCCCTGAAAAGGTGCGTGAGCTTGAATTCACGGTCGATCTGGTGGCAGACATGACTGTGATCAACCCGTTTGATTTTTTCGTTGAAAAATATGCCGAGACTTATCCGTTCAAATATACAGAACAACTCGAACATGAACTCAGCCCATATTTAAAGGCTGACCCGATTGGCCCCTTACTGCAAAACTGGCTGAATGCTGCAGAGCAGAAATTCGCCACCCAAAATCTTGGCATTGGTGATTTCCTAGTGGCACTTAACCAGATGGTTCAGGGCGATATCGGCTATCTGGTGCGCATGGAGCCCGGTGTACAAACGCCAGAAGAAACGCTGAACAACCGCACGGGCTCCTGCCGTGACAGCGCATGGCTATTGGTGCAGATCATGCGTCATTTTGGGTTGGCAGCGCGCTTCGTGTCTGGCTATTTGATCCAGTTAGCGGCTGACATCAAATCACTTGATGGTCCTAGCGGCACAGCGGTAGATTTCACTGATTTACATGCCTGGGCTGAGGTTTATATTCCAGGTGCAGGCTGGATAGGTCTGGATGCAACGTCAGGTCTAATGGCAGGTGAAGGCCATATTCCGCTGGCCTGTACCGCAACGCCTTCTTCTGCTGCGCCTGTCACGGGCATGACAGACCGAGCAGAGGTAATTTTCACCCATGAAATGTCAGTCACTCGCATTCATGAAGACCCTCGCGTTACCAAGCCATATACCGAAGAGGACTGGCTGAAAATCGATAAGCTAGGCCAGAAAGTAGATGTCGACCTCAAGAAACAAGACGTGCGTTTGACGCAAGGTGGCGAACCGACTTTTGTTTCGATTGACGACATGGAAGGTGCCGAGTGGAATGTAGCTGCGCACGGTGCCAAAAAACGCGAGATGGCAGGTGAGCTTTCACTCAAACTCAAACAGCATTTTGCGCCTGGTGGTTTGCTGCATTACGGGCAAGGCAAGTGGTACCCGGGCGAGCCGTTACCGCGCTGGGCCATCAATATCTACTGGCGTGTGGATGGCAAACCAATATGGCAGGATTTCTCGCTTTTTTCTGATGAAAAAATATCAGATAATTATACGGCTGAGCATGCCGAACAGTTCTCGGCAAAACTCGCCAGCAATTTAGGATTACCAACTGCTTGCCTGATTCCTGCTTATGAGGATGTATTGCAGCAATCGGTGATGGAATTACGTCTGCCAGAAAATGTGGATCCGCTCAAAGCGAATTTAAAAGATAGCGAAGAACGCCGCAGGCTGGCAAAACTGCTGGAGGTTGGCCTCAATGAAATTGTTGGCTACGTCATGCCTATCAAACCAGAGGAGACTCGCAAAAAGAATGTTAGCAACTGGCTCACAAGTAAGTGGCCACTTAAGCGTGAGCACCTGTATTTGCTGGCTGGTGATTCACCTATGGGCTTGCGGCTGCCGCTTGCCTCGCTCCCAGAGCTGCTACCTGAAGATATAGACCCTGCGTTCCCTGTAGACCCGTTTGCAGAGCTGGCGGAATTACCTGATGCCAGTGCGCTAGGCATAGTCGCCAAAAGAACACTCAAGGAAAAACCGTTACCGCGCGAAGTGGTGTTTACAGCACTTTGCGTTCAAGTGCGTGATGGTCGCCTGCATGTCTTTATGCCACCCGTTGTGCGCATTGAGGATTATCTGGCGCTGATTGCCACGGTTGAGCAAACTGCGGCTGAGCTCAACCTGAAATTATGGATTGAGGGCTACACCCCACCGCGCGATGCGCGCATCAAGGTGTTGAGCGTTACACCTGACCCGGGCGTGATTGAAGTGAATATCCACCCATCTAGCACTTGGCGTGAGCTGGTCGATAAAATGACCATCCTCTATGAAGAAGCCCGGCAAACACGACTCGGTACAGAGAAATTCATGCTGGATGGTCGCCATACTGGCACCGGTGGCGGCAATCATGCCACACTGGGCGGAGCAACCGCGGCGGATAGCCCGATGTTACGCCGCCCTGATGTGCTGAAAAGCCTGATTACTTATTGGCAGAACCACCCTGCGCTGTCTTACCTGTTTTCTGGCACGTTTATCGGCCCGACCAGCCAATCACCACGAGTAGATGAAGCGCGTGATGACAACCTCTATGAACTGGCAATTGCCTTTCAGCAAATGGATAAAGTGCTGCCAGATACCGCAGAAAGCGAACGGCCGTGGCTGGTTGATAGGTTGCTACGTAACCTACTCGTTGACCTGACCGGCAATACCCACCGCGCTGAATTCTCCATCGACAAATTGTATTCACCTGATGGTCCTACTGGACGGCTTGGCCTAGTTGAATTCCGTGCCTTCGAAATGCCACCGCATGCCCGCATGAGCTTGCTGCAGATGCTGCTACTGCGTGCACTCGTTGCACGTTTCTGGCATGAGCCATATCAAGGCAAGCTCATCCATTGGGGTACTGAGCTACATGACCGCTGGATGCTGCCGCACTTCATTGCGCAAGATATGGCTGATGTAGTTAAAGACTTAAACCGCTCGGGTTATAAATTTGAAAAACGTTGGTTTGACCCATTCATCGAATTCCGCTTTCCGCGCTACGGCACTGTGGCTTATGAAGGTGTGGAGCTTGAACTTAGGCAGGCGATTGAACCTTGGAATGTGCTGGGCGAAGAAATGGCGGGCGGCGGTACTGCGCGCTATGTAGATTCTTCTGTTGAACGCATGCAATTACGCGTGCGTGGACTTACTGATACGCGCCACATTGTCACCTGTAATGGCCGCCCGTTGCCACTACAGCCAACAGGTGTTGCTGGTGAATATGTGACAGGCGTGCGCTTCCGCGCATGGGATCCATGGTCTGCACTGCACCCCACTATCAAACCGCATACACCGCTGGTGTTTGACTTGGTCGATACCTGGAGTGGCCGCGCGATTGGTGGCTGTACTTATCATGTGTCACATCCTGGTGGCCGCAATTACGCGACCTTCCCCGTCAATGCACTAGAGGCTGAAGCACGCCGATTTACGCGCTTCTGGGGGCATGGTCATACACCAGGGCCAAGGCAAATTGAAGAAGAACAACGGAACCCCCGTTTTCCTTTTACGCTAGACCTGCGATGGCAAGATGTTTAATATAGGGCAATAAAGTTGCATATAGGTTAACTTTTTTAACCTATATGCACTTAACACTTCAGGCTTTGCCTGATAAATATAAAAGCTCATCTATAAATATAGCCAGAATTCTAAAGAGTTCATGGACTGAGCATTGAGGGTAGTAAAGGTGCGCTGAGGAATGTTGGAATCGATTTTGAATAGTTATCCAAGCCATCAAGACCGTCATGATGAATTGCTTGAGTCATCAGGCAAGCCACGCCCGCACTGGCAAGAGCTGATTAGCACGCTTGAGCAAGTGAGCCCTGCGCAAATGCGCGAGCGCGTAGAATCTATCCAACGCCAAGTACGTGAAAATGGTGTCACCTATAATGTGTATGCAGACACCAAAGGCTTGCAACGGCCTTGGGGACTTGATGTACTTCCATTTATCCTACCGCATGAAGAATGGGCGGGAATAGAAGCAGCTGTTATCCAGCGCGCTACCCTGCTCAACGCCTTACTCAACGATGTGTATAGCGACCAAAACCTGCTAAAAGAAGGCATTCTTCCACCAGCCCTGATTCATGGCCACGCTGGATTTTTGCGGCCGTGTCATGGCATTAAGTACCCAGATAATTATTCCCTACACACGTATGCCGTTGATCTGGCACGCTCGCCCGATGGCCGCTGGTGGGTAGTGGCAGACCGCACACAAGCACCCTCTGGCGCAGGTTATGCGCTGGAAAACCGCCTGATTATCTCTAGTGCATTCCCCGAGTTGTTCCGCGATCTCAACGTACAACGCCTGAGCGGATTTTTTGCCACCATGCGCGATAGCCTCGCCTATTGGGGTAGAGTCTGTGCCGCCAATCAGTCGCGCAGCAACCCAAAAATAAAAGCGCTGGGCGAAGGTGAGCAACCACTCACTGTACTGCTCACGCCAGGCCCTTACAACGAAACCTATCACGAGCAATCTTATCTTGCTGGTTATCTGGGTTTTCCACTGGTACAAGGTAATGATCTCACCGTGCGCAATGGGGTGGTCTGGCTTAAAACACTGTCTGGCCTCAAACCTGTGCACACCATATTGCGGCGTCTGGATGATGACTTCTGTGATCCACTAGAACTCAATTCCATCTCCGTACTAGGTATCGCAGGCCTGACGGAAGTGGCACGCCGCGGCAATGTGCTGATTGCCAATAGTCTGGGTTCTAACTTATTACAGACAGGCGCTTTGCTCGGCTTCCTACCTAGCCTATGCCGTCGTTTGCTTGGCGAATCGCTATTGATGCCATCCGTCGCCACATGGTGGTGTGGTGAGCCGCATGCGCTTGAAACGGTGATTGAAAATCTACACACCTTAGTCATCAAACCTGCATTCCCACAGATTAACGAACAACCTATTTTTGGTGAAGACCTGAACCATACTGAGCGCGATGCGCTCATTGCAAAACTCTGTGCCAACCCACAAAACTATGTGGCGCAAGAGCAGGTGAAAATCTCGCAGGCCCCAGTTTGGAACGCAGAAACTGGCAAAGATGAACCTGCACTTGGCTCACTCGCTGTAGGCCTGCGCGTTTACGCCTGTGCAACACCACAAGGCTATGTTGTCATGCCAGGCGGCTTAACCCGTGTTGCTAGTGGTCAAGATGAGCGCGTGATCACCATGCAAAATGGCGGCACCAGCAAAGATACCTGGGTAACAGCACCTTACGTGACTAGCTATCGCAGTCTGTTACGCAAGACTTCATCTAGCCGCGACTTGGTCAAAGGTAATGCCAACCTCTCCAGCCGCATGGTAGAAAACCTGTTCTGGTTTGGTCGCTATGCGGTGCGCAATCACCACTTCTCAAGATTGTTACGCACAGCGATTCATTGCTTTATGGAATTCACCACCGAGCATCGCGCAATGGAATGGCCAACGATACAGGGGCTTTGCAACTGGTATGGGCTGATGTCTGCGGATAATGAAGAAAATCCACGGATTAAATCTAGTGAAGCATTAGGCTCTTTAGCAGAACCCGAACTCAGTGATGAGCTAATCGAATCACTGCTGGTTTCTGGAATATTTTCATCCGATTCGCCTAGCTTGGCCAGCCATATTCAAGGCTTCCAAACCCTCGCATTTAACCTGCGCGAACGGCTCTCCAGTGATTGCTGGCGCAACATTAACCAGATGGCACAGCGTTTCACCGATAGCCCCGAATCAGCCACCCTCAGTGAGGGTCTGTTGATACTGGATGAAACCACGGCATCCCTCGTGACATTATCAGGCTTCACGCTGGATGGCATGACACGTGACCAAGGCTGGCGCTTCATGTCGATTGGCCGCCGTATCGAGCGTTTGCAGTTTTTGTGTACCCTGTTAAGCCGTGCATTGAAAATGCCTGCCGAAAGTAATCTGGACTGGGTACTAGAACTGACAGACAGCATTGTGACCTATCGTTATCGATACTCATCACAAGCCGAATGGTTGCCGATGCTGGATCTAATCCTGATGGATGAGAACAACCCGAATGCCATGGTATTCCAGCTCAAAGGCCTGATTAAATATCTCGCCCAAATCACTGCCACCTACGGCAGTGGCGGCGAAGGCCAGTTTATCGGTCGTTTAGCAGCATTGCGCCTGTTTGACCCTGATGTGGTGTTCCGCCAAGGTAATGCAGAACTGATTGCATGGCTGGATGAAACCTACAATGCCAGCATTGCGCTCTCTGACAGCCTCAGCCACCGTTTTTTCAGTTACTCTGGGCAACTGCAAGAGCTCTCGGCTCAAGAAATATCGCAGCAAGAGATATTCAATTTTTAGGCACAAATAACACCCATGCGTTATCGCGTTTTACACAACACCCACTACTATTATGAAGGCCCAGTGATGCTCTCGCAGCAATTGCTGCACATGTCACCGCGTGATTTTTATGCACAGACCTGCCTGACCCACACGCTTGAGATCACGCCACCGCCCAGTGAATCATTAAAAAAACATGACTACTTTGGCAATATCACTGATTATTTTGCCATGGCCACACCGCATCGCGAGCTCGCGGTTAATTCAAGCTTTGAAGTGCAGCTGATGCCACGGCTCAAGCTTGAAGATTTGCATCAAAGTCCCTCTTGGGAACCAGTTAGAGACAATTTGCGTATGTTGAATGGCCAAAACCAAGAGGCACAGACGTTTTTATTCGGCTCACCTTACGTGGCTTGCAGCGATGCGCTAGCCGACTATGCACGATTAAGCTTCACTCCCAACAAACCGCTACTGCAAGCCGCGTTTGACCTCACACAACGCATTTACAATGAGTTCGATTTTGACCCAGATGCTACACATATCGATACCCCGCTGAGCGAAGTATTAGAAAACAAACACGGCGTGTGCCAAGACTTTTCACACCTGATGATAGGCTGCCTGCGTAGCCTTGGATTATCTTGCCGCTATGTCAGTGGCTATATCCTGACTCATCGGGCTCCAGGGCAAGAAGATATGGTGGGCGCGGATGCTTCACACGCCTGGGTATCAGTTTACTGCCCGTTTTATGGGTGGATAGACTTCGACCCCACCAATAACTGCTTGGTGCAAAACGAGCATATCACCGTAGCCTGGGGCCGCGATTTCAGTGACGTATCCCCTATGCACGGCATAGTACTTGGAGGTGGCTCACATACACTGGATGTTGAGGTTTCGGTTATAAAGATCAGCAGTCAATAGCATTCATCTGTTCATTTGGGATTTCCCCAAAAATCCCACCAATTTTGATTCTTAATTTACAATCAATTTAATAAGTTAATAAAACCTATTATTGAGTTATTTATAAAACTACCAATTGAATTGTGGCAACAAAAGGGGAAATAATGAATCGATATTCTGATGGTAAAGGTGGCATAAACTTTTTAGCATTACTACGAGACGTAATCATTGTTGGTGCAATGCTGATTTTGTTCGCCTGGGTCAATCCATTTCAAACAGTGCCAACTGGTTCCAGGGGAGTTGTGACTCAATTCGGCGCAATAAAAGGTATAGAAGCAGAAGGCATGGTAATTCTACCGCCTTGGCAAAGCCTAACTATATTTAATATTCGTGCAGAAGAGGCTCAGGTAGATGAAGCAGATGGAAGCACAAGTGATACTCAACCCGTAAAAGTGAGTTTAACTGTGCGGTACAGCATTTCCCCCGATAAAGTATCAGAGGTCTATGAGAAGTACTCGCATGATGGCAATCTCAGCTCATACGTTCAAACAGCTACTCAAGAAGTATTTAAGGCAGTGACCGCAAAATATACTGCACCTGATTTGATTGCACAGCGCCAAACAGTTTCCAATGACATCAATGCAGCATTAAAGAAGAAATTAGAAATATACGGTGCAAATGTAATCAATATAGATATGCGCAATTTCTCTTTTGGTGAGAGCTATATGCAGGCAATTAACCAAAAAGTGACTCAAGAGCAGTTGCGCTTAGTTGCAGAGAACAAGCTGAAAACAGTAGAAGCTGAACAAAAGCAAAAAGTAGCCATCGCACAAGCCGAAGCTGATGCTACTCGCGCTCAAGCTGATGGAGAGGCCTATGCAAATCTAAAGATTGCTACAGCACAAGCCGATGCTCTCAAAGTTCAGAATGCTGCACTGGCTCAAAGTAAGGAAGTTCTTGAGTTACGCCGAATTGAAGTCGAGAAGATAAAGGCAGAAAAATGGGATGGAAAGTTACCTCAAAACATTTATGCATCTGCCCCAATTCCATTTCTGAATATTGGCGGTGGTTCTAAGTAAGAATGTCCGTATGGGTTGCTTTAAGATATTAAATTTGCATAAAGGCCGTAGTAACTAGAAATGCTATGAATCAAGGAATTATGTGCTAAAAAATATTAAATCTATTGTTATTTTCTTCGTTCTAGCTTGTTCAATTTTTTATATGTTTATGCAGTTGGGTCAATATGTAGGAAAGAAAAAATTAGAATCTCAGTATCCATTGGTTTCTTCATTGATTGGTGAACCTGCTACTTGGGATAGTAAAGAAAAAGAGTTGATGGCCTATTTACTTCCCAAATGTAAAGCAGAGAATGAGTCTGGCAATACCGAGCGCATGAAATCATGTTGGGAGGGTCGGGCTGCAGCCATACCAGATGGAGGGAACTCTGCAAAAACATTGAATGCTTTACTGGACAAGCAATTGCAAAATAAAAAATGATTGGCGTTTGAGTTAACTAGATAAATGCCTGCTTTAGATTGATAATTTGAACTCGAAGCGAGTTCTCTCGAGCATTTAAAAATGCTTCTAACCCACCATTAGTCAACTAGTTTCGTTTTAACCTACAGAATAACCATGTATTTACTTACATACAGTTTCTGAACATACCAGCATAATTTTCTTGAATTAACATAGTGGTATAGATGTCTATCAACCGCTAACAAAGGAAATCTTATGCGCATATCTCATTATGTATTGCCTAGTTTAATTGCAATGACGCTTGCCGCCTGTGGTGATAAAGCCACACTGCAGGTATCTGATGGTATTGGAGCAAAGCCCAATCTGCCACCTCCTAATAAATCGCTGATTACCACTGTAAACACAGCAAAAGCTGTGGGCTGGCTCGCCGGAGCCAAACCAACCGTTGCTAGCGGCTTGGCAGTGAATGATTTTGCTGAAGGGCTGGATCATCCACGATGGTTATACGAACTACCGAATGGAGATGTATTAGTTGCTGAAACCAATTCCCCACCCAAGCCAGAGGATGGTAAGGGGATTCGTGGATGGATTATGGGCAAAGTGATGGCGAATGCAGGCGCTGGTGTGGCCACAGCTAATCGCATCACCTTGCTACGTGATACGAATGGTGATGGCGTGGCCGATGAACGTAAGGTATTTCTACAGGGCCTTAATTCTCCCTTTGGTATGGCACTTATTGGTAATGACTTCTATGTGGCCAATACCGATGCTGTAGTACGCTTTCATTATGAAACAGGGCAAACTGAGATTACTGGCACTGGCACTAACGTAGTAGATTTACCGGGCGGTGCGATTAATCATCACTGGACTAAAAATATTATCGCAAATCAGGACGGTAGCAAGCTTTATGTCACCGTAGGCTCTAATAGTAATGTTGCAGAACGCGGCATGGATAACGAGTCAGGTAGAGCTGCGATTTGGGAAGTAGACCCTAAAACTGGTGAGCATAGAATTTTTGCTTCTGGTTTGCGCAACCCTAACGGTATGGCCTGGGAGCCATCCAGTGGCACACTTTGGACTGCAGTAAACGAAAGGGATGAAATTGGCAGTGATTTAGTGCCGGACTACATCACCTCTGTAAAAGATGGGGCATTCTATGGCTGGCCATACAGCTATTACGGGCAACATGTTGATAAGCGCGTAGACCCACAAAATCCAGATTTAGTCGCTAGTGCGATTGCCCCTGACTACGCCTTAGGGCCACACACAGCCTCTTTGGGCTTAGCATCATCCAAGGGCAACACCCTGCCAAATGAATATAAAACGGGGATGTTTATAGGCCAGCATGGGTCTTGGAATCGCAACCCGCGCAGTGGTTATAAGGTGATTTTCGTCCCATTTAATGGCGATAAACCGGCAGGTCAACCTGTAGACGTCTTAACTGATTTTCTTAACAGTAAAGGCGAAGCGCAAGGTAGGCCTGTTGGCGTCATGATTGATAAACAAGGTGCGTTGCTGGTTGCAGATGATGTCGGCAATAAAATCTGGCGTGTTACTGCAGAGAAACCACTGGTTAAAAGCAACTAAATGGCGATAAAACAGATAAGCTTAGACTAACTGGTTTAAATGATTTTTTTAATCAAGACAGTAAAACAATATAAAACGAACATTGGAGACTATATGAACTGGAAAAATCTATTATTGGCAGCAACCTTAGCCCCTATTATAAGTTCTGCATTTGCAGCCGATGCAGCGCTTAAAAAGATTGATGGCTTCAAGACGCCTGAGTCGGTACTCGTATTTAAAGATGGGCGTATGTTTGTCTCTGAGATCAACGGTTTCGGCAAAGATGGCGATGGCCAAATCAGCGAAATCACTAAAGACGGCAAGGTAAAGGTATTCGCCACAGGTCTGGATGACCCTAAAGGAATGGCACTGATTGGCAAGGATATTTACGTTGCCGACAAAACTCGAATCTTGAAAATCACGTCAGATGGCAAATGGTCAGTATTCACTGCCGCTGAAGAATTCCCAGTGATACCGCTTTTCCTGAATGATCTTGCATCAGATGACGAAGGCAATCTGTATGTCAGTGAAACAGGAGATACTGAAAAAGGCAGTGGTGGCGCTATTTACCGCATTAATCCTCAAGGCAAGGTGACGTTTACCCTCAATGCTAGCGATGACCCACGTGTGCTCGGCCCAAATGGCATTATTGTGAACGATGACGGCAAGAGCCTGCTGTATGTTGATTTCTTCTCAGGCGTCTTATATAGCGTGGACTTAAATACCAAAGCGCTTACCGAGCAAGCTGAAGGTTTTGGTGGTGGCGATGGTTTGGTACGCACAAAATCTGGCGTTATTTACGTGAGCGACTGGAAAAATGGCAAAGTGTTTGAAGTGCGCCATGGCAAGACAACTTTGATCAAGTCTGGGTTTAAAGCCTCAGCTGATATAGGACTTACTCCGGATGAAAAGTCTCTGTTAGTACCTGACATGAAGGCTGGTGAGCTTGTCTGGTTGCCGCTAAAGAAATAACCTGATTATTAAGAAATCGCTAATTTTTTCGTCATCTTCGTGCAAGCGGAGATGACGAATTAGAATAAATCAACAATCCCTTAAGTCAATATAGAAACTACTTATCAAACGTCCAAGTCGGGTTTGGCAAAGCACTAAAGACCTTCTTCAAACCATCAGACCAACCCTGACGGATAGTAGTGTAATACTCGTCCTTTTCTGTAATCCGCTGGCGCGAATCGGCATTGAAACTATCGGTGTGATACAGCATAAGGTCTATCGGTGCAGCGACTGACAAATTACTGCGGATAGTTGAATCAAACGAAATCAATACACATTTCACTGCATCCATCATATCGCTCTTGTGGTTCACTACGCGATCAATAATCGGCTTGCCGTATTTGGTTTCGCCAATCTGAAAGTATGGAGTTTCGTCACTACTCTCAATAAAATTACCTGCTGAGTAAATATGAAACAGCCTCGGCGCCTCGCCTTTGATTTGGCCTGAGAGCAGGATATTGGCGCTGAATTCTGAGTTCTGGTTCTTAAGGTGCGAGGCATCACGCTCAAATGCAGCACGGATTTCATCGCCCACCAATGTTGCAGCCTCAAACATGCTGGCAGCTGTTTCTAAAGTCTTGTCTGCGCCTGTGCGCACCGCCTCACGTAAGCGGTTAACTACCGATTGCGTGATAGCAAGGTTACCTGAAGTCAGCAGCGTAATGACTCTTTCGCCCGGCACTTCAAACACATGCATTTTGGGGAACACAGCAACTTGGTCAACCCCAGCATTGGTGCGGGTGTCAGAGGCAAGCACCAAACCTTCTGGCAATAATATGGCAACGCAATAGGTCATGATTTTTACTTTTTATATGAGCTAAACAGCATAGTTTAGCGATTCTTCATGCCCAGCGGCTTCTGTCAGCTTAGCCACGTTGTCTTGTGTGAAGAAACCGTCGAAATCGCCAAAACGTTGCACGTATTCAATAATGAGTGATGAGTGTTCTGAGGCATTCGAGAATATCTGCTTCAGGCCCTCTTCTTTCGAGCCAATCACATCCAACAAGAAACCCTGCCCCTGCTCAGAAATGGCATTAACTACAAACTCAATATTCTCTAATCCACCACTCTCGCCATCTTTGACCGCAATTGCCATGTGGTGCAGGCGCGGTCCGTAGTTACGCACAAAGGTCTCGGTTGGCGATGGCAATTTCTCTATATGGCTCACAAAATAAGGCGTGTTATTTGCCGTAAATACTTTGGCTGGGCTTTTTGACTCTGGTATCCCGTGGACACTTTTGGTGACATTGGTAGAGGAGTTCTGGTCAAAAATATTATAGGCACCCCAGAAGTGATAGCTGGTCAATGACAAATACTCCAAGATGGCCACTTCACGATTTTGGCTATAGACGCGGGTTGCCAAGTGATCAATCGGTAATAACAATTCGTCGATATGCAATTTTTTCTGCAGATTCTTCGAGGTTTCATAAGCGGCCTGCACTTCAGGGTTAATCACGCTCATGCCAAGCGCATAAACGCGCAATTCATTAGGCTTACGCTCAAGATAGCCAACAATATTATGGGTATAAGGTGAGGGCTTACTCACAGCAATATTGCCAGGGAACTCCATCTTGCGCACTTCATCTTGTGAGAAAAAACGGAATTCGCGCGCTTGCTGCAGTTTGACCACATCGTGCAAATTACTCACGCGGATGATCTCACCCATATAGCGGCTGTTCGGCTTTTTAGCACCTACCGGATACACCTCGTTCAATGAGCGGAAAATACCACGCAAATTCGGGTCTTTGACTTCACGCAACAAGATGTCAGGCGAGTTAAGATCGATACGCAAAATATGCGTCCAGTGCGATTCACTCTCCAAGGTTACCAGATAGTGATATGACGTCATCAGTGATAGTTCGGCGATGTACTGGATAGAATGCCCAGGATCGACCGTGATCATCAATGCATCAATCTCATGAATCAACGCCGTCAGGCCAAGTAGATCACGCTCTTTGAGAATATGTACCAGATATTCCTCAAAAAAAGCAGAGTTCTGTTTATCGCCATGGCGGGTAAAGCGTAATGAATCAATAGCGGTTGCGTTCATATTAGTTAACTTTTAATTACGTATATTTGGAGTTTGCGTCTGCGTTATTGCTGCTGTGCTTCTTCTATCTGACGTATTTTGGCTTTGCTACTAGGATACGCAGGTTGCACGCGCGTTTGTATTTGTTTTTCTGGCAGTGTATCCCTACTGTCGGGATGATGCACAGTCTTTTTTAGAGGTGAGTCAGGCGGATTTTTGGGCTTGCTGGTCATTACTTTGAATTCGCTTAAGCTATTTTCTATTCAGTATCAGCAATTGGTACTTAATAGTTAGTAATACCAGTCGCTGATACTAGCGCCTTAAACTTCGGCTGCATTGAAGAAGGTGCGTTGAATCTCGCCACCGAGCCTATTGTTACTTCTCAGAAAGTCAGCCAAAAACTCATGCAGGCCTTGCTCGAAAATAGTTTCCATTTTGCCGTAGCGCAATGACGACAACAACTGCCCTGAAAGACGCTTGCATTCTGTGGGGCGGCGGTCGGAAAGTTGTTGGACGATAGACACGATCTCCTCATAACAAGCATGCAAGGAGCGTGGCATATCACTTCTCAATACCATCATTTCAGCTACTTTTTGCGGGTCAATGGTATCCCTAAACACTTTTTGATAGGCTTGGAACGAAGACACAGAGCGCAATACCGCACTCCAGGCGTAGTAGTCAACACCACCCGTTTCTTCATCTATCGGCTGCAAAATATGATATTTCACATCGAGGATTCTGGCAGTATTGTCAGCACGTTCAATGAACGAACCCAAACGCAAGAAACGGAAAGAGTCATCACGCAACATCGTACCGAAAGAAACGCCTCGGAACAGGTGAGAGCGGGCTTTCACCCATTCACAGAACTCATGCAGACCATTCTTTGAAAAGTCAGCGCCGATGAACTGGCTGAATTCCAGCCAAAGGGTATTGATGCTTTCCCACGTTTCAGAGGTCATGGCAACACGCACTGCACGTGCATTTTCACGCGCGCTACGAAGTGTGCTGTAGATGCTGGATGGGTTATTGTCATCCATCGTCAGAAACTTGATGACATTAGCAGCAGTGCATTCGCCATACGCTTCTTCATAAGCGACAACATCACCACAAATCTGCAAAGCCGGACGCCACAAAGCAGCTTCAGTCTGGTCTGCAGGGTTAGTAATGAGGGACATATTCGCCGTCACATCAAGCACGCGCGCCATATTCTCGGCACGCTCAATATAGCGTGCCATCCAGTAAAGGTGATCAGCGGTTCTACTTAACATTATTAAAACCTCTACACATACATAAGTATTTAGGCATGGTTAAGCACCCATGTATCTTTGGTACCACCGCCTTGCGATGAATTAACCACCAACGAACCATCACGCAAAGCTACACGACACAGGGCGCCAGGCACTAGTGTGACTGCTTTTCCAGACAGCACAAATGGTCGCAAATCAACATGGCGCGGCGCTAACCCCGACTCCACCAACGTAGGGCAGGTAGATAAAGCCAATGTGGGTTGCGCAATATAATTAGAAGGGTTAGAAACAATACGCAAAGTAAATTCTTTAATCTCAGCTTTCGTGGCAGCAGGGCCAACCAGCATGCCGTAGCCGCCCGAGCCTTGTACTTCTTTCACGACAAGCTCAGGCAAGTGCGCCAATACATACTTCAAATCATCCTCTTTACTCAGTTGATAAGTCGGCACGTTGGCAAGGATAGGTTCTTCACCAAGATAATAACGAATCATCTCTGGCACATAGATGTAGATAGCTTTGTCATCCGCCACGCCTGTACCAACAGCATTGGCAAGTGTGACGCCGCCATTCTGATAGACCGATAACAACCCAGGAACACCCAGCATAGAGTCTGCCTTGAATGCCAGTGGATCAATGAAATCATCATCAATACGACGATAAATCACATCGACTTTTTTCGGGCCCTCTGTCGTGCGCATGTACACAGCGTTTTCACGGACGAATAAATCTTGCCCTTCAACCAGTTCAATGCCCATCTGCTGGGCGAGAAAAGCGTGCTCAAAGTAGGCGCTGTTATAGGCGCCAGGGGTCATCAGTGCAACCACTGGGTCTGTTACGCCCGGTTGAGCCACAGCGCGCAGGTTATTCAGCAAGACTTGTGGGTAATGCTCCACTGGGGCGATGGAATAGCGCCTGAACAAATCAGGGAAAAGCCGCATCATCATCTTGCGGTCTTCAAGCATGTACGACACGCCTGAAGGTGTGCGCAGATTGTCTTCCAGCACGTAAAAATCATTCTCGCCAGTGCGCACAATATCAATACCCGCGATATGCGCATAAATATTGTTTGGCACATCTATGCCTTGCATCTCGGGGCGGTATTGCGAATTGGTCAATACAGAAGCGGGCACAATGCCAGCCTTGATGATTTCCTGGTCATGATAAATATCATGCAGAAACATATTCAGTGCTTTAACGCGCTGGATAGCGCCGTCAGAAAGTTTGCTCCATTCGTCAGCCGCCAGTATTCGCGGCACCACATCAAATGGAATCAGGCGCTCGGCACCTGCTGTTTCGCCATACACGTTAAAGGTAATGCCAACTCGGCGAAACAGGAGTTCGGCTTCTAACCGTTTGCTCTCAAGTTGAGCAAGTGGAACATCGCGCAGCCATTCAGCATAGAGTGCGTAAATATCACGTACCGTATCGTTGGCTAGCTGCATTTCATCAAAAGGGCGTTTATTTGCAGTATCCATAGCCTAGTTCCACGCAAAGCGCATGCCAGTAGTTAAATATCAAAATGAATCATCATGTTAGGTAAAATCAAGTTTACAACATGATTAACCCGCACTTATTTAGTGCGGGTTAATAATTTCTCTGCCCCAAAACAATCCTCAACATATATCAGCTGTTGATCAGTCTCGACCTGATCGCCAAATAGAGATCACCAGTAAAAATCCGATACAAAACGCAAAGAAAAACCCAATAAAGCCAAAGGCTGGCAAGCCCAGTATAGTAGGCCCACCTTTCACGGTCATGACAATAGAAGAACCGATAATCAAGGCTGCCACTATCATAGCCATGGTAAGCCTATTGGTGCTGTGATCAAGTTGGTGCCCAAAGTGATCAAGCCGCTTGAGATCGAGATTGATTTTAAGCCTGCCACGGCCTGCTTCTCGCAGCAACATGGATACATCACCAGGCAATCCTGTAATCGAATCAAACAAGCTACTTGCGCCGCGCTTGCCGCGCTTAAACAACGCGCTTGGCATATAGCGATCAATAATGATTTTTTTAACGAATGGGGTTAAAAAGCTGACAATCTGAAAGTCTGGATCTAGCTGGCGACCAAGCCCTTCCAGGGTAATTAAGGCCTTGAACAACATAGTTAAATCTGGCGGAACCGCAAGATGGTTCTCACGCATGATAGTAGTGAGGTCATTCAGCAATGCACTGAAACGTACATGCTTGAGTGGCGCATTATCATAATTACAAATAAACTCATCCACATCTGCGCCCAGTTTGGCTTCGTCCACGTTGGCGTCACCAGACCACACAATCAGAATATCGCGTAAGGCGTCGATATCTCGTGAAACCAGTGCCGCCAACAAATCTGCAATTTCGCCGCGCCTATCAAGCGTAATGCGCCCCACCATGCCGCAATCAATAATCGCGATGCGGTTTCCAGGCAGGTAAAAAAGGTTACCTGGGTGTGGGTCTGCATGAAAAAACCCATCGATCAGCACCATCTTCAATACAGTTTTTGCACCGAGCTCTGCTAAAAGCTTTAGATCCAGACCAGCTATTTTTGCTTCTTCAATCGCATGGCCAGATATGCCATTAATGTGCTCCATTACCAGCACGCCATCGGCACAGTAATCCCAATAGATTTGGGCAAACTTTACATTTTCATCGGTTGCAAAATTTCTGGCAAAGCGTTCGGTGCTTCTGCCTTCCAAGCCCAAATCCAGCTCACGCTTAAGCGATTTTGAAAATTGGGCAATGATCTTGCCTGGTTGAAAACGCCTGACTTCCTCAACTTCAGATTCAATCAGTCGGCCTAAGTGAGACAACAGGCGTAAATCGGCATCGATACTTTCTTGTACATTCGGGCGCCGAATTTTAACCACGACATCGGTACCATCCTGCAATTTCGCGCGGTGTACTTGGGCAATTGAAGCACCCGCGATTGGCACTTCCTGAAAATCCTTGAAGACTTCAAAAGGCGATTTACCAAAGGCTTTCTCAAGCTCGGGCAGTAACTCTTCAAAAGGCACAGGCGGCACTTGATCCTGCAACTTAGAGAACTCAGTAATCCAGTGCGGTGGGAAAATATCTGGTCTGGTCGCAAGTACCTGCCCAAGTTTGACAAACGTAGGGCCTAAATCTTGAATCGCTAAACGCACTCTGACTTCTGGCGGCAAATTCATGATCTCTGGCGGTACATCGGCGCTTAATGCTTTGCCAGCCCAGCCAATAAAGCTGCGCTTGCCCAGACGCTTGGCAATATCATCCCAACCATAGCGCATGAGCACGCCAGTAATCTCGCGTATGCGGCCTAAGTCACGAAAGACAGAAATGGTTTGACGAATCATTAGTATGTGTTGCTTTTGGTATTGTCTGCGCTATTAACGGCTGGCAGATTTAGTGGCACTGAGATGAATGGCATTGGCTTTTTGTTCAATTTTGTTGGCGATTTCATTGAGTTTGCGGCTGGCAAGCAATGCAATTTTACGCTTTGCCTTACTTGTCATTTGGCCAGTCATTTGTTTACTTGTATCTCGCACATGCATGATAGAACTATGTATTTCCTGAGCGAACCCTTTGGCAACCAGCCTCATTCTATGCTTTGCTGAAGTGCCTATCTGCTGCGCATGCTCGGCCAGCGTTTCATGGCCATGATCAGCCTGGTGGATCACTTTATTCAGCACCGCATGCACTGCTTTACTTGCGTTTACTCTCAAATTTAGCCCCGTCAGAGATTGATGTTTGCGCATCGATTGACCTCATGGTTCAGAATTTATCTAGTTTGATTCTACACCATAGATTGTTGCACTTGTTGCTGCCTTGGGCGTTGAATTCAGTTACAGCTAAAATTCATGAACAAAAATAAGGGTTTACAAATAGTACTCAACGCTTTTAGAATGCATTTCATGTTAATACGCCCTACTTTACTGGCCATATTACTCAGCCTGAGTTTGCAAGCTCATGCTGCGGATCGCACTATGGTTCCCAATGGAATGGCCGCTAACAACAGTGATTCAGTAAATAACGATCAAAACGGCCAAGCCAGCGCATCTAGATGGTCTGACACTGTGCAAGAAGTCATGATGAATGCATTAAGCCTGACTGGCATACGCTATACCTATGGTGGCAAAAATCCAGATACAGGCTTTGATTGCAGCGGCTTTGTACGTTATGTATTTCAACAGGCAGCCAGCCTGACTTTACCTCACAGCGCGCGCGCCATCAGCCAGTTAGGGCAATCCGTCTCAATAGATGAGTTGCAACCAGGCGACCTAGTGTTCTTCAACACACTAAAAACAGCGTTTTCTCACGTCGGCATTTATATTGGCGGGCATCGATTTATTCACGCACCCAGCACAGGCGGCGGCATTAGCGTGGTGGATATGGATGATAGTTACTGGGTAAAACGGTTTAATGGCGCAAAACGGCTAGATGAAAAACTGATATCCCCTAAGGATGCAGCGGCCATTAGCGCGGCCAGCAATCAAATGAGTGAGTAACTCGCGCGATCCAAATTAAACTAAAAGCGGCTTAAATGGCCGCTTTTAGTTTATTCAGACTTGGCTATTTATTACTTGTAAAACACACCTACATCGCCAGGTTTGCGCAACATTTTATCAACTTCGCCGATATGCAACTCTTCTGCATAAATCATTTCACGCGCATATTCTTCCAGCATCACTGAATCACCTTCTACTAACTTCAGCAGTTTGCGATAACAATTGAGTGAAGCATTTTCATGCTCGAGCGATTCACGCAAAATATCGCCAATGTCGTGGTTATGCGTTTCAAGCAGTGGGCCTATAGACAATGAAGGATGCCCGCCAAGATGCGTAATCAATTCACCAGCTTTGTTAGCGTGGTCGAGAGATTCCGTGGCTTGCCCCCGTAGCCATGAAACAATCGGTATGCGCGTATATCCATAGACCATCAGCGCATAGTGCGTATAGCGCACCACACCAGCCAGCTCCATCTCAAGAATCAGGTTGAGCGCCTTGATGACGGGGGAATTGTGTTCATCGTGTTTTGGTTTTTTAGCCATGTGTCACCTCACTAGTTTGGTTTAAAAGCGTTGATTGAAAACCCGAGTCTAATCGCTTTAAAAGAATCTTGCAGAACTGCGAATAGTTCACATTTTGAATCTCAAATGGGTTTAGTCTTCGCCCGACTATTATTCGACTTTATCGCTATGTCCCAAGGGGCGGTCTGGATCAATAACATCACGAATCAATTGCTTCAGTTCTTTAGACTCTGGAAAACGACCTTTTTCTTTGCGTGAAAATAGCACCTGCCCATTCAGGCGCACTTCAAAAATGCCACCAGTCCCAGGAACTAGGCTCACGCGGGTAATGTCGTATTCGAAGGTAACAAGTAGCTCCTGTGCCATCCATGCAGCGCGCAATAGCCAGCGACATTGGGTGCAATACTCGATTTCAATATCCGTTAGATTTTTTTGGTTCATTGGGGAAAACCTTTTAATTTATGCCACAAAATAGCTGGCTACTATGCAAATACATGGTAAATAGCGGAAAATAAGCTATTGTTCGATTTATATTTGCATTACTCAATATTTAACTCTACCTCAATCTAATACTTTACCTTCCATTAAGGAACAGTTTCCACATGCGTGCACAACTCAATAAATTTGGCTTAATCGTTGTCAGTATCGCCATGGGCTTCATGCTCAGCCTGACATATTCTGCGATTGCCGATAAAAGCACTGATAAAGATGCCAAATCACAGCCACAATTACCACTGGACGAACTGCGCACATTTGCTGAAGTGTTCGGCAAAATCAAGACAGACTATGTAGAACCAGTCGATGACAAAAAACTCATTACTGAAGCAATCAAAGGCATGGTATCAGGCCTAGACCCACACTCAGACTACTTGGATGCTGATGGCTTTAAAGACTTGCAGGCAGGTACGCAAGGCGAGTTTGGCGGCTTGGGTATTGAGGTGGGAATGGAAGATGGATTTGTGAAAGTTGTCTCGCCGATTGAAGACACGCCCGCATATAAAGCAGGCATTAAAAGTGGCGACCTGATTATAAAACTTGATGACACCGCAGTTAAAGGACTGACCCTGAGTGACGCAGTAAAAATGATGCGCGGTAAGCCAGACACCCCAATCACGCTAACGATATTGCGCAAAGGCGAGCCTAAACCTTTAGTCATCACCTTAAAACGTGCAGCCATCAAAACCCAAAGTGTTAAATACAAATTAGTCGAGCCTGGCTATGCCTACGTTCGCATCACACAATTCCAGGAACATACTGGTGAAGATTTAGCAAAAGCACTGCAAACCCTGCGCGATCAAAATAAAGAACCGTTTAAAGGCTTGATACTGGATTTACGTAATAACCCAGGCGGCTTGCTGAATGCGGCTGTAGGCGTTGTTGCTGCGTTCATCCCCAAAGGTGATTTAGTCGTGTACACCGAAGGCCGTACTGAAGATGCAAAAATGAACCTGACTGCCAATCCTGAAAACTACGTCAGAGGCAGTGCTGATTACTTGCGCAACGCATCGCCAGAACTGAAAACAGTGCCGATGGCTGTGATTGTCAATGGTGGCTCAGCTTCGGCCTCGGAGATTGTGGCGGGCGCTCTACAAGACCAAAAACGTGCAGTTATCATGGGCACACAAAGCTTTGGCAAAGGCTCCGTGCAAACAATATTGCCAATGAATAACGGAACAGCAATTAAACTAACAACAGCGCGATACTTCACACCTAACGGCCGCTCTATCCAAGCGAAAGGCATTGTGCCCGATATTACTGTTGAAGATGCCACGCTAAGCAGCTCTGATTCATCAGGCCTTAATCTGCGCGAAGCTGATTTATCGAATCATTTATCCAACCCTAAAGATGCGAGCGCAAATACACCTGCCACGCCTGTAAAAACACCAGATGCTGCAACCCCTGCGCCAGTGGATAAAGACAAAGCGCCTGCTGACAAAACCAGCGATAAGGCACCACCAGAGCCTGGTAGCAAATCTGACTATCAGTTTAATCAGGCCTTGAATCTACTTAAGGGCGCGCAGATTCTGCAACGCAAATAAGCAAGATGCTAGATCGACTAATCATAGAGTTTGATAAAGGACTGCGTACGCTGTTAGCGGAAGCCCATAGCGCTCGTCAACATCCTGATCATGACTTCGCTGAAGCAACGCTGGAAAGTGCAGAAAAGAAGCATGCTGCTGCATTGATGCGCGTAAACCATAGCGGTGAAGTCTGCGCCCAGGCTTTGTACAGTGGACAATCGCTCACTGCCAAGAACCCTGCTACGGTAGAAGCACTGAAACAAGCGGCAAAAGAAGAAACTGAGCACTTAGCCTGGTGTGAAGAGCGCATTAAATCGCTAGGTGGAAGAACCAGCGCGCTCAACCCGCTATGGTATGCGGGTTCATTTACCATGGGCGCGATTGCTGGGGCGCTTGGCGACAAATGGAATCTAGGCTTTTTAGCAGAAACCGAACTACAAGTTGAAAAGCATTTGAAAAGCCATTTGGACAGTCTGCCTGAACAAGACACGAAGAGCCGAGTCATTGTCGAACAAATGCAAACTGATGAAGCCAAGCACGCAGCAACAGCTTATGAACATGGCGCCGCAGAGTTACCAAAACCGATCAAATCAGGTATGCAATTGATTTCAAAACTAATGACCAAAACTAGCTATTACCTATGAGCAAAGAATCTAGCATCAAACCATTTAGCGAACAGCTGGCGGCCCTGCCCGCCGCAGAACATGTACAAAAAATAGAGCTTATAGCGCTAGATGGTGAAACAACAGCCGTGATTGAAAACAAGCCTGGAAGCCAAGGCTCTATCAAGGTGTATCACCATCTATATAAAAAATATGGCGAAATCAGCGTTGAGGCTGCGAATGAGGGCTTGGGGATTTACGCGGAACATACAGAAGATGCAAAACTCAACGCTGGCAAGCACCCAAATATCGATCGCTTGCTAGCGCTGATTGAAAACAATAGCAGCTTGGCCGTAAAACTATATGACCATGCAGGTTTGCTTAGAGCCTAATCAATTCAGACTATTTTTGGTCTGAAATTGGTGGGTGATATATGAGTTCCAGTAAGTGCCCAACTGGGTCAAGGCAGTAAAAGCCACGCGAGCCATCTCGATGCGTCTTGGGACTTTCGGTGATCTTAATACCGTGCTCCACAAAATATGCATGCCATTGGTCTACGTCTTCAGGGGTTTTTAATACGAAGCCAATATGATCCAAGCGTTGTGTCCCCGACGCCACATAATCAACCCGGTGTAGTGCAAACACATCACCTTGGTTGGTCAAATAGACATTATCAGGATCGGGTTGCCACTCAATCTGCATACCCATCACATTGACGTAAAAATCCACCGCAACTTCAAGCTCTTTGATAAACAAAGCCACATGGCGTATGCCTATCATGCCTTTGGGTGGATTTGTGATTGCCTGGCTAACCATTATGTTGCGCTCGTTTCAACGATTTCAAAATCGTGGGTAATGTTGACTGACTTGCTCAGCATGATAGAAGCTGAGCAATATTTCTCTGCGGATAACTTCACAGCACGCTCTACCTGCATTGGATTCAAACCGTTGCCAGTCACAATAAAATGCACATGGATATTGGTGAATACCTTGGGAATCTCATCAGCACGATCAGCGTGCATCTCAGCCACGCAATCGGTGATTGGCTGACGTGATTTTTTAAGAATCGTGACCACATCAAACGAAGTGCAAGCGCCCATGCCAATCAACAGCATTTCCATCGGGCGCATGCCAAGATTACGGCCACCTGAATCAGGCGCGCCATCAAGCACGACCGCATGGCCAGTTTCTGATTCGCCTACAAAGCAAACATTTTCAACCCATTTGATACGTGCTTTCATTACGACTCCGATAATGACTTTGTGTGATTACTTTACGCCCAGTAGTTCGACATCAAACACTAACGTAGCGTTCGGTGGAATCACGCCACCAGCACCACGTGCGCCATAGCCATATTCTGATGGGATAAGCAGTGTGCGCTTGCCGCCGATTTTCATGCCGACTACGCCTTCATCCCAACCGCGAATCACTTGGCCGCCGCCTAAAAAGAAGTTGAATGGGTCGCCACGATCAACCGAGCTATCAAATTTTTTGCCCTTACCTTCTGGCTGTGCTGGGTCGTAAAGCCAACCTGTGTAATGTACGGTCACGTTAAGTCCAGCTTCTGCTTCGCGGCCTTCGCCAACGACTTGATCGATTTTTGTTAGTTCGGTGATGTTCGTGCTCATTGCGATTTTTTCCTGTTGAGATGAAGAGGTGTTAGTTTTAGAGTCTGCGCTGCATCCACTGGCGGCAAAAACTGCCATCAGCAATGCACTGGTAATAAGCGTAAGGTGTTTCAATGCGCACTCCAACAATGATGGTTAAATGATTGAATCAAGCCCAAGATTATAATACTCGAGCAGTGTTTCTGCGAATGATGGTTAGAGATCGGTGATTATTGCTGTTGATACACCCAGTCAATCAAGGCATCCTGCGCAGCTTTACTTGCAGCGGCTTGCATATCGTTTGCCATAAATACCAATACCCAATATCGGCCTTTGCTATCCAGCACATAACCTGAAATCGCGCCCACCCCGTTAAGCGACCCTGTTTTAAGATGCGCTCGGCCAACTGCGGGGCTATCTTTCAGCCGCTTAGCCACAGTGCCATCTACCGATAATATAGGTAATGACGACATCAACTCTGGCATCACTGGGCTAGCATAAGCATCGAGTAGTAAAGCTGCCATATGGCGCGCCGTAATGCGCTCATTGCGCGATAATCCAGCACCGTTCTCCAGTACCAGTTCATTAAACACCAGGCTTTTAGTAGCGAGCCAGTCACGAATAGTTTTATCGCTCTTCGCTGCCTCAGCTGGTGCGCCCTGCTGCTCTGCGCCTAGCGTCAGGAATAATTGACGCGCCATCAGGTTATTGCTGTATTTATTGATGCGTCGAATCACATCGGCCAGTGCAGGCGAATCTGCCTGTGCGATTTTATTAGCCGTCACTGGCACAGTAATCTGTTTGACATCACCCTGAATCTTGCCACCTAGCTGCTGCCAAATCGCACGAAACAGGCCAAAAGTATAATGCGCATCATCCAGCAAACTCAATTCCATATATTTTTCACCGCAGCTACTGGCATAGCTACCACTGAAAGTCACCGTGGTTTTTTCTATCTGGTAACTGACTTTATTTTTCCATTCACCACAATCGCCTGGTTTCAACTGCACACGGTTAACTACTTTAACCTCTGGCAGGTTCGGCTCCATCGTGATCAACACCTGCGGGTTACTGCCCAAACTAATCGTCTGGAATTTAAAACTGCTGGCTTTTAAATTAAGCAACAAGCCATTGGGTAAGGCGTTATAAGCACGGTAGGCCTCACCATCAAAATCGGCACTATTGGCAATATTGGGCGAGAAGTAAGAAGCATCCAGCAATAAATCACCGCGGATATCTTTAATGCCCATCTGGCGCAGATTATTGAGCAGACGCCATAAATCTTCTGCCATAAAAGCAGGGTCGCCATAGCCCTTAAGAATCAGATTACCCTGCAATACACCATTACTTAATGTGCCATCCATATAAACATCGGTATGCCAACGATAAGCTGGGCCGAGCAAGCTAAGCCCCGCATAAGTGGTTAGTAATTTCATTGTGGAGGCTGGGTTCAGCGGTTGGTCTGCCTGATTGCTGATAAGGGGTGCAGTCATATCAACACGCTGCACAATCACGGAGACGTGATCTTGTGGAACACCCGCTTTTTGCAGTGCATCTGCAACGCTGTCAGGCAAAGCGGCCTGTGCAGAAATTGCAGCAAAAAGTAAAAACAGAGTGAATATGCGCATGATGGTTTCTAGGTAAGCAAAACGAGGAGCGCTCTGATTAAACAAAATTTTGTAACGCCGCTTGTGTGTGAGTCAGCATATAGTCAATTTCTTCTTCGCTAATCGTGTACGGTGGCATCCAGTAAACGGTATTGCCTATTGGCCTCAGTAGCAGACCGCTTTGAAGCGCCTGCGTATAAAAATGCTGCCTGAACAGCACCTGTTTTTCAGGCGCATAATCTGTATCAAATGCCCAAACCATGCCGCGATGGCGCATGTGCTTGATAGGCAAATCTACAAACTTACCAAGTTGGGTATTCAGGTATTGCGCCTTTAAGCGATTACTCTGCAGCACTTGTTCTTGCTCAAAAATATCCAGCGTTGCCAAAGCGGCACTGCAAGCCAGCGGATTACCTGTGTAACTATGCGAATGCAAAAACCCTCGCGCAATACTGTCATCGTAAAAGGCTTGATAAATAAGGTCTGTCGTTAGCGTGACTGACAAAGGCAAATAGCCGCCAGTAATGCCTTTTGACAGGCACATAAAATCAGGCAAAACCTCAGCCTGCTCCATCGCAAACATAGTGCCTGTCCGGCCAAAACCCACTGCGATTTCATCTGCGATTAGATGCACTTCATATTTTGTACATATTTCTCGCGCACGTTGCAGATAGATGGCGTGATACATACCCATGCCTGCAGCGCATTGAATCAAAGGCTCAACGATCAAGGCGGCCAATTCGGCGTGATGCTCTGAAATATAAACTTCCAGCTCAGCCGCGCACCTTAAAGCATAGGCTTCTGCGCTCTCACCGGCCTCTGATAAACGCCAGTCAGGCGATGGCATTTGCGTACTTTGTATCAATAATGGCGCATAGGTGTCTTTGAAAATCGCTACATCCGTCACGGATAGCGCACCCAATGTTTCACCGTGGTAACTGTTTTGCAGGCTGATGAATTTAGTCTTGCCCGCTTTACCAACATTACGCCAATAATGAAAACTCATTTTCAGGGCAATCTCAGTCGCAGAAGCGCCATCAGACGCATAGAAACAATGCCCAAGACCTGTTAATTTCGATAAGCGCTCCGATAACTCCACCACTGGCTCATGCGTGAAGCCAGCAAGTATCACATGCTCCAGGGTATCCAATTGCTGCTTGATAGCATCTTTGATTTTGGGATTATTGTGCCCAAACAGATTCACCCACCATGAGCTGACTGCATCAAGATAACGCTTGCCATCCACATCGTACAACCACGTGCCTTCGCCACGCGCAATTGGCACCAACGGCTGCGTTTCATGCGCTTTCATCTGGGTACAAGGGTGCCAGACCGAGGCAAGACTTCTATTTAATAAATCCTGATTCTTCATTGCGGTTTGTTCATTTACTTTTAAGAGGCAATTACATCGTGCGATTAGTGACAGTTAAATGAATTCTACAGGGCATTTGTTGTTTGGAATCACACTTTAGATTTATGCTTACCGTCGGAAACTAAGATAACTAGTCTTTAAGAGTACTTTTCCGCAGAATGTCCGCTATCGGGGAATCGAGCCATTAATTATTAACTTCCGTAAATCAAGGAATTCTGTGCCAAAAAATATTAAATCTATTGTGATTTTCTTCGTTCTAGCTTGTTCTATTTTTTATATGTTTATGCAGCTTGGGCACTATGTAGGAAAGAAAAAATTAGAAACCCAGTATCCATTGGTTTCGTCATTGATTGGTGAACCTGCTGATTGGGATAGTGAAGAAAAAGAGCTTATGGCCTATTTACTCCCAAAATGTAAAGCAGAGAATGAATCTGGCAATGCCGAACGCATGAAATCATGTTGGGAGGGTCGGGCTGCTGCTATAACAGATGGGGGCAAGTCGACCAAAATATTAAATGCTTTGTTAGACAAAAAATTGATAAATAAAAAATGAATAAATTTTTAATATTACGAAAAATAAATGTCTGATAAGTAGCTACCCCTAAAAACAACTTACCAACAGCCCCTCAAAACTAGATGAGAAATTTAATGGAAAACTTCAATTTCAGTGGGATTGAGCGCTTACCTAAATCAGGTGAAGTAGAGCAGCTATTTATCCTGATGCATGGCGTTGGCGGTTCGCCAGCTAATTTGATGCCTCTCGTGAACAAATTAAGAGATGTATATTCTTCCGCAGCATTCCTTTTACCAGAAGGCACTTATCCTTTTGATGGTGGTGGTTCAGGTCGGCAATGGTTTTCTATTAAAGAAGTGACTGAAGAAAACCGCTATACCCGCGTTGAGAATGCGCTACCAGCACTCCATGAGCTTGTGGTTGCTGCACAAGAGCGATTCAAGGTGAACCAACAAAACACAGTGCTGGGTGGATTTTCTCAGGGGGCGATTATGTCCCTTGAATATAGTGTTGCGCATGATGACATGGTGGGGAACATATTGGCGTTTTCAGGCCGCTTTACCAAGCTACCAACAAAGGCGCCAGCATTCACCCAATTACATCTATTTCATGGGCAAGAAGACAATGTGATGCCAGTCAGCCATTCTTTGGCCGCGCTCGAAAATTGTCTATTAGGACTTGAAAACTCAGGGTGTTGCCCTTATTATTAGCACTCTAAGCACTAGAGTGCTAAAACTGTGTTGTCTGCTTAATTTTTTATTCAAAAATAAGCATGGCAACAAAGAATTCGTAATTAAAATTTGATGTTAAAACTAACCAACAAGGAGAGTACTCATGGCAATTCGTCCATTGCATGACCGCGTTATTGTAAAGCGCCTGGAAGAAGAACGCACCACCGCATCTGGCATTGTGATCCCTGACACAGCCACCGAAAAACCTGATCAAGGCGAAATTCTTGCTGTTGGTCCAGGCAAAAAAGATGATAACGGCAAACCTATCGCGCTTGATGTAAAAGTTGGCGACAAGGTATTGTTCGGCAAATACGCAGGCCAATCCGTCAAAGTGAATGGCGAAGAAGTATTAGTACTGCGTGAAGAAGACATCTTGGGTGTTGTTGAAGCCTAAGCGCTTTCAACGGACTTAATCCATAGCAGTTATCCATAAGTTAAGAATTTAGGAGATCCACATGTCAGCAAAACAAGTAATTTTCGGCGATGAGGCACGTGCCAAAATCGTTAATGGTGTGAACATTCTGGCTAACGCCGTTAAAGTAACACTGGGCCCTAAAGGCCGTAACGTAGTGTTGGAGCGTTCTTTCGGCGCCCCAACCGTGACAAAAGATGGCGTTTCAGTGGCTAAAGAAATTGAATTAAAAGACCGCCTTGAAAACATGGGCGCGCAACTGGTTAAGGAAGTTGCTTCTAAAACTTCTGACAACGCAGGTGACGGCACCACTACCGCTACTGTATTGGCTCAAGCTATCGTTCGTGAAGGTTTCAAGTACGTAGCTGCAGGTTTTAACCCAGCCGACTTGAAGCGCGGTATTGATAAGGCTGTGATTGCCATCGTTGAAGAAATCAAAAAGATTTCAAAACCAACAACCACCAGCAAAGAAATCGCTCAAGTTGGTAGCATTTCAGCCAACTCTGATTTCCATATCGGCCAGATCATTGCTGATGCCATGGACAAAGTAGGTAAAGAAGGTGTGATTACTGTTGAAGATGGTTCAGGTCTGGAAAATGAACTGGACGTAGTTGAAGGTATGCAGTTTGACCGCGGTTACCTATCACCATACTTCATCAACAACCCAGAGCGTCAAATCGCTTTGCTGGAAAACCCATTCGTACTATTGTTCGACAAGAAAATCTCAAACATCCGTGATTTACTGCCGACACTAGAACAAGTCGCTAAGTCTGGCCGTCCATTGCTGATCATCGCTGAAGATATCGAAGGCGAAGCTTTGGCAACCCTGGTTGTGAACAACATCCGCGGCATTCTGAAGACTGTTGCTGTTAAGGCACCTGGTTTCGGTGACCGTCGCAAAGCCATGCTGGAAGATATAGCTATCTTGACCGGCGGTACAGTGATTGCTGAAGAACTTGGCTTGAAGCTTGAGAATGTGAAGCTGGAAGACTTGGGCCAGGCAAAACGTATTGAAGTGAACAAAGACAACACCATCATCATTGATGGCGCTGGCGTTGAAAACAACATCAAAGTACGTATCGACCAAATCAAGAAGCAAATCGAAGAAGCTAGCAGCGATTATGACCGTGAAAAACTGCAAGAACGCGTAGCCAAGTTGGCTGGTGGCGTTGCTGTGATCAAGGTTGGCGCTGCTACCGAAATCGAAATGAAGGAAAAGAAAGCCCGCGTTGAAGATGCATTGCATGCAACACGTGCAGCAGTTGAAGAAGGTATTGTTCCAGGCGGCGGTGTTGCCCTGTTACGCGCCCGTTCAGCTATCAAGGAACTCAAAGGCGACAATCCTGATCAAGATGCTGGCATCAAGATCGTATTGCGCGCGATTGAAGAGCCTTTGCGCCAAATCGTTGCCAACGCTGGTGACGAACCATCAGTAGTGGTTAACAAAGTACTTGAAGGTACAGGCAACTATGGTTACAACGCGGCCAACGGCACCTATGGTGACTTGGTTGAACTTGGCGTACTTGATCCAGCTAAGGTAACTCGTTCAGCATTGCAAAATGCAGCTTCAGTTGCTTCACTGATCCTGACTACCGATGCATTGGTAGCAGAACTGCCTAAGGATGACGCACCTTCTATGGGTGGCGGTGATATGGGCGGTATGAGTGGCATGGGCGGTATGATGTAGTTTTTGAATCATTGCAGCATGCCGACCATCCAAAAGAAGGCGCGGTATGATGTAATTTTCGACAATTATCGAAAGAGAAAGTCGTAAACAAAAAGCCCCGCAATGCGGGGCTTTTTGTTTGTGCATGAATAATAGAATTGGATACCTAATAAGGCTTTGAACTATCAATCAAGGATAACAATCTATTTGTTAGGTGGAATCTAAAAAGAGTACCATCATTTATTTACGCACTGAGATATCAATATGCGATCAATCAAACCAATCATCATCATGCTAGGGCTTTTGCTTGCTAGCTCATATGCCCACGCTGGCATTACCAAATGGACAGACGCCGATGGCAAAGTGCACTACTCAGACCAACCTGCCCCAAAAAATGTAAAAGCAACCAATATCACTATTGAAGACCCAATACCCGTTGCACCTGATGCTCAGAAAAAGTTGCAGTCTTACCAGAATGTGATTGAAGAAGGGCGCAAAAAACGCCAACTGGAACAGCAGCAGCAAGATGAAAAAGCAGCAAAAGAAGCTGCAGATAAAAAAGCAGCAGCTGCCGCCGCAAAACTTGCAGCAAAAGAAGCGGCTAAAAAGGCAGAAAATGATGCTGCGCAAGGGAATGCAAATGCTGGGTTAACTCTTGACCCAAAAGATCCAGGCTACCTTAAACCAGACGCAGCAGGCTATACAGGTTATGGCAATTATTCTGGTTATACGCCTTTGGCTGCACCTGCCGCTCCAGCCGCAACACCTTAGCCAATAAAATCTAGTTTTAGTGAGCGCTGCATATCTTGCGGACAAAAAAACCCCCGATTAAAGGGGAGTAAAATCGGGGGCATAGTAAAGCCTTATAAGATAAGGCTTCCCGCTCAGGGAGGAGAAGCGGGAGACGATTTCTCATCTGCAAGTAAGACGTTCGTATTACCCTATAGTTCATAAAAATTCCCCACTTTACATAGTCTTACAAACCTTCACATTCAAGACCAAATCTGTTACTAAATGTTCTCAAGCCATGCATGACCTGCGATAATTAGGCATGACAGATCAAACCACTGCACCCCACACATACGCAACCAGTAGCGACTCTCTACTTGCTGGCCTAAACAACAAACAACTTGAAGCAGTTACGCTGCCAAACCAATCCGCACTGATCTTGGCAGGGGCTGGTAGTGGCAAAACACGTGTACTAACAACACGTATTGCGTGGTTGATCCAGACTGGACAGATTTCACCAAACGGTTTGCTAGCGGTAACTTTTACCAATAAAGCCGCTAAAGAAATGTTGACGCGACTAACGACCATGTTGCCGATCAATACCCGCGGTATGTGGGTGGGCACTTTTCATGGCTTGTGCAATCGTTTATTGCGTGCACATCATCGCGAAGCCTTATTGCCAGCCACTTTCCAGATTCTGGATACCGCGGATCAACTCTCTGCCATCAAGCGCGTGATGAAATTGATGAACGTGGATGATGAGAAATTTCCACCCAAGCAGGTGCAAGGCTACATCAATAGCTGCAAGGATGAAGGCATGCGCGCGCATAGCGTGGATGCCTACGACCCACACTCGCAAAAGCTACGTGAAATCTTTGAAGAATACGATAAGCAATGCCAACGCGAAGGTGTAGCTGATTTTGCCGAGCTGCTTTTGCGCTGTTATGAACTGCTGGAACGTGACGCCAATATCCGCCAGCATTACCAGAACCGCTTTAAATACGTGTTGGTGGATGAGTTTCAAGATACCAATCGTTTGCAATACCAGTGGCTCAAACTACTTGCTGGTCACGCACAAGGTAATCAGCGTAACTGCATATTTGCGGTGGGCGATGATGACCAATCCATCTATGCATTCCGTGGTGCGCGCGTTGGCAATATGCGCGACTTTGAGCAGGATTTCGCGATTGAGAATATCGTAAAACTGGAGCAGAACTACCGTTCTCACAGCAATATTCTCGATGCCGCCAATGCCATCATCACGCACAACCGTAATCGCTTGGGCAAGAACTTATGGACGTCCGCTGGCGCTGGCGAACCCGTGCGCGTGTATCAAGCTTATAACGACATTGATGAAGCAAATTTCATCGTGGAAGAAATCCAGTCTCTGCATCGCGATGGTGTTGATTTAAGCGACATTGCCATGCTCTACCGCTCGAACGCGCAATCGCGCGTCATTGAACATGCGCTTTTCTCAGTCGGGTTACCTTACCGTGTATATGGTGGCTTACGCTTTTTTGAGCGCGCCGAAATCAAACACGCACTGGCTTATATGCGCTTGATGGCCAATCCAAATGACGATACTGCGCTACTACGTGTCATTAACTTTCCCACACGTGGCATAGGCGCACGCAGCCTAGAACAACTGCAAGAAGTTGCCCGTCAGAATGACACCAGCTTGTGGGAAGCGGCCTTGCTCAACACAGGGAAAATTGGCAGCTTTGTCACCCTCATCAAGCAAATGCAGGAAGAATCTATTGGCATTAGCTTGCCAGAAGTGGCTGAACTAGCCACCACCTTATCGGGCTTGAAAACTTTTTATCAAGGTGAAAAAGAGGGCGAGGACCGTATCGCAAACTTGGAAGAACTCGTCTCCGCTGCTACTGCATTCATGAATCAAGACCTTGGCCTGCGCATTGAGCAAAGTGATGTCGATGAAAATGGCGAAATTGTACAATCGTTACTCACCCAGTTTTTAGGCCACGCAAGCCTTGAGGCAGGCGAACACCAGGCAGATGTCGGGCGTGATGCACTGCAACTCATGACGGTGCATGCCGCCAAAGGCCTTGAGTTCAAAGCAGTATTTATCAGCGGGCTAGAAGAAGGCTTGTGCCCGCACGAGCAAAGTTTGTATGAGGCGAATGGGTTGGAAGAAGAGCGCCGGCTGATGTATGTGGCAGTCACGCGTGCACGTGAAAGACTGTATTTGAGCCATGCGCAAAGCCGTATGTTGCATGGCCAAGTACGCTATGGCATTCCTTCACGCTTTCTTGATGAAATCCCTGAAGAACTATTAAAACGCCTGAACGCGAAACCTGTAGCAAAACCATTCTTCCAGACTGCCAGCAGCAGTAGCGAACAAAAAAGCGCCATGCCTTGGAAGATCGGCCAGCAAGTCGGCCATGGCAAGTTTGGGCAAGGCGTGGTGGTGAGCTATGAAGGCAATGCCGATGATTTGCGCATACAAATCAATTTCGGCAAAGAGGGCATGAAATGGCTGGCGCTGGAATATGCGAAGCTTGAAGCGCTCTAAACTAAAGCCTAGCTCTTCCGCTGATGACTATGCCGTAGTATCGATTTTTGCCACATTCGCGAATTTTTTCGCGAACACATCTCGATAGCTGACGTATTGAAATGCCAGCATCATTGCAGTGGCGACTAGGAAACAGTTAAGCAAAGTCAGTGATGCCAACACTAGCGCAAAAGGTTGCGAAATGGCCGCAACAATGCCCACGACCACGCCAATCAACATCATAGCCACTGAAAATGCCAGCGTGAGAAACAGCCAGGCAAACCCCAGTGACAAGGCGCTATATAGTGAGCCAGCGATACTGGATTTGATGGCGCGGAATACTGAAAAATTGTGGTGCACTATCAGCATCGGCGCAAACCAGGTAGCCATCAATAATGGCGCCAACAAAAGTAATATTTTGAGCATCAAAGGCAATACTTTGGTCGCAATCGCTTCATTCTGATCGCCGGCTTTGATCATGGCATTTAAGGTATTTAAGTCGCCACTGGTAAATCCACTTACCAATACACCATAAAGCAGACAAATCGCACCGAGCAACACCAACTTGGCGATATAAGGCTGTATGTATTTGATGAGTGTTTCAAGCTTGAATGGCTGAGACTTATCAAGCTCAAGAAAAAACGTAATCACTAGCACCATGTAAGCTGGCCATGCCAACATAATCATCAGCTTGAGCAGGGTTGGCATGCCTTGTATCGCAGGGGTGACGATAAACAGAAATACATAAGAGAGCGCCACCAGCATGCACATGGCAGGCTTTTTTCTAAACAAGGCTACGCTATCTTTTATCCAGAGCAAGCCTTCTTTCATACTGTCTTTAAACATAGTTTCCCCTGAATTCCGATACTTTTATTGATACTGTTATACCCACAATGTAGCCAAACTAGCTTGCTCATTGATCCGTTTTTGTAAAATCTTTTGAAAGTGCGCAGGGTCTTTGGCGTGCGTTAATTCACCCACATTAGGAAAGTGAAAATCATATAGGCGCGACAACCAGAACCGTAGCGCTGCACTCATTAGTTGGTTTGGCCAGGCTTGATGCTCAAGCTCGGTAAGCGGACGTACAGCATGGTAGGCTTTTAGCAAAGCGACTGTCAGCTCAGCATTCAAGCTACCATCTTCATTTGTGCACCAATCATTCACCGCAATCGCTACGTCATATAACAGTACATCATTACAGGCATAGTAAAAATCGATCACGCCGCCCATTTGTTCGCCATCGAACAACACGTTATCGCGGAACAAATCCGCGTGAATCACCCCTTGTGGCAGGCCATCAAGCGATTGATTGGCCTCCGCACTCAGCGCGCTTTCAAGCAGCGCACGATCTTGAGCAGTCAATAAATCAATCAACTTATTGCCAGTTGTGAGCCGCCAATTGGCACCGCGCGGATTTTCCATATTGGCGGTGAAAGACTCGCCTGCAATATGCATCGCGGCCAATACTCGCCCAACTTCTGCACAATGCACAGCGCTTGGCACTTCAAGTGAGCGCCCCTTGAGGCAACTGACCAAGGCGGCAGGCTTACCATTGAGCTCGCCCAAACTATTGCCAGCAATATTACGCACTGGCGATGGGCAAAGTACTTGATGTTGCGCAAGATGCGCCATCAGGTCGAGAAAATAAGGGAGTTCCTCAGCTGTATTCGCCTCAAACAGAGTCAGGACATAACGTCCTGTACTTGTTGTCACAAAGTAATTGGTGTTGGTAATACCAGAGGCTATGCCCTGCAAATCTAGCAGTTCACCCAACGGATAAGCTTTCAACCATTCGCTGAGCTGTTGTGGCGTAACCGTGGTAAATACAGACATAAAAGATTCAGTGCAGATAGGTGAAGAGGGCTAAAACGCCCTCTTTTTGTTGGAGATTTAGAAGCGGAACAGTATCCATTTAGGCACAGCTAATGGCGCGGTTGGGCCATCGGAGCGCGACCAGCCACCCTCTTGATCTTCTTTCATCAGGTAATAAGGCACGCCATGAGCAGGGGTGATTTTCTGCATGTAGAGTTCGCCGTGGATGCGATATTCTTCGACCGTATTCTCACCTTTTTTAGTGATGGTGATTTCAGGCTCTTCATTAGCGTCTGTAACCCCTGGTGGTGGAGGTAGCGCATCTGGAAGTGGTTGCAGATTATCAGGCTGACCCGCAGCCTTTGCCAGTACAGGCAATAGTAGAATCAACAGTAAACAGTATCGAAACAAGCGCATGGTAACCTCTGGCTTAAAAATATAAGCTAATTCTAGCAAAAAGCGCATTGGCGCGGTGAAGCGATTGCCAGTTCAGCGCAAAAATCTGTAGCCATTACTACAGATAAAGCTGAACTTGCTTTTCAGCCGCCGAAAGCTCAAAGCCTCGCGCCTCATAATGCTTGAAGATTGCCTCAACAATATCCTTGGGGTCATCAATCATCTGCACCAAATCAATATCGCCAGCCGATACCACGCCCTCTGCCACCAGCGTATTTTTGAACCAATCCACCAGACCACGCCAGAATGGTTCACACACCAGAATAATCGGGATTTTTCGGGTCTTGCCTGTTTGCACCAGCGTCATTGCTTCCATCAATTCGTCCAGCGTACCAAATCCGCCTGGCATGACCACATAAGCCGAGGCGTATTTAACAAACATCACCTTGCGCATGAAAAAATGCTGGAAATTGATGCCGATATCCTGAAAGGCATTACCCTTTTGCTCAAAAGGCAACTCGATATTGAGGCCGATACTGGGCGACTTACCCGCAAAAGCGCCTTTGTTAGCGGCCTCCATGATGCCAGGGCCACCCCCAGAAATCACACTGAAACCAGCATCGGATAACTGGCGGGCAATTTCTTCGGTCAGCTGATAATACGGACTATCTGGCTTTGTACGTGCGCTCCCAAAGATAGAGACTGCTGGCGTGATTTGCTTAAGCCGCTCGGTCGCGTCCACGAATTCTGCCATAATCTCAAACGCATGCCATGACTCATGCGAGGTGCTCTCGCTTTCAGGCACCGCCTGATCAGTAATCTTGGGAAGTTTTTTTGTAGTAAATATCGACATAACGGATACCTAAATCAAGATGAAAACGTTGTTATTAGTGGATGGCTCGTCCTACCTGTACCGCGCATTTCACGCCATGCCAGATTTGCGTAACAAAGCCAATGAGCCCACTGGCGCGATACAAGGCGTACTCAATATGCTACGCCGTTTGCACAAAGATTACCCAGCCGATTATAGCGCGTGTATTTTTGACGCCAAAGGCAAAACCTTCCGTGACGATATTTATCCAGAATACAAGGCCAACCGTGCCGCCATGCCGGATGACTTGCGCCCACAGATTGCCCCATTGCATGAGGCGATTAGAGCCATGGGCTGGCCGCTGATTGTAGAAGATGGCGTGGAAGCTGACGATGTGATTGGCGCGCTTGCCAAGCAAGCAGAACGCGAAGGTGTGCGGGTAATCATCTCCACAGGGGACAAAGACATCTCACAACTAGTGAATGAGCATGTCACCGTCGTCAATACCATGCGCGATGCCTTTAGGAAAACCGATGAAGTGCTGGATGTCGCAGGCGTAGAAAACAAATTCGGCATACCACCCAGCCTGATGATTGATTATCTGGTCTTGATTGGCGACACATCAGACAACGTACCAGGTGTAGAAAAAGTTGGCCCAAAGACCGCTGTGAAATGGCTTAAGCAATATGGTTCTCTGGATAATATTGTTGCCCATGCCGATGAAATCACAGGCGTAGTCGGTGAAAACCTGCGCAAGGCTTTATCTTGGCTACCAACAGCACGCGAACTCATCACCATTCGCTGTGATGTCGGCATACAGGAAAACTTGGCTGACCTTGCCCCGCAGCCACAAGACAGAGCCAAACTCGCGGAGTTATTTGACCGCTTCGACTTCAAGACTTGGCGACGTGAACTTGATTTACCTGCTGCTCCAGCAAATATGCCTACTGCAACACCTGCACCCGCCTCTACTCATGCTTCTGGCGATTTATTCGCGGCTGCCGCTGTACATAGCCGTCATTATGAAACCATTCTTACCGAGCAAGATTTAAGCAAATGGCTGGATAAAATCAGCCAGGCAGAACTCGTTTGTTTCGATACTGAAACTACATCACTTGACCCGATGACAGCAAAACTGGTCGGCATGTCATTCGCCACCATCGCTGGCGAGGCGGCTTATTTACCACTCAAGCATGATTACCCGGGTGCACCTGACCAATTGCCGTTTGAAGCGACGCTGGCTCGCATCAAACCGTTGCTGGAAAATGCCGCCATTAAAAAAGTCGGACAAAACCTTAAATACGACAAACATGTGCTCGCTAACCTGAATATTGAATTAAACGGCATCACCCACGATACTTTGCTGCAATCCTATGTATTGGAAAGCCACCGCAGCCACGGCATGGATGACCTTGCCATGCGGCACCTTGGCGTACAAACCATCACCTATGCAGAAATCGCAGGCAAAGGCGCAAAGTCTGTTGGTTTTTCACAGGTCGCGCTGGAACAAGCCAGCGAATACGCCGCAGAAGATGCCGACATTACACTGCAATTGCATGAAAGTTTGTATCCTCAAATTAAGCCAGATGCCAAGCTAGACTTCATTTATAGCCAGATTGAAATGCCATCAATGGAGATTTTATTCGCCATCGAGCGCAACGGCGTATTGATAGACAGTAACATGCTGAACAAGCAAAGCAACGAAATCGGCCTAAAGTTGATGGAGTTGGAAAGACAGGCTTATGAACTTGCTGGGCAGCCATTTAACCTAGGCTCACCTAAACAGTTGCAGGAAATCCTGTTCGATAAACTGGGCATAAAATCCACCAAGAAAACGCCAAGCGGCGCACCATCTACCGATGAAGATGTGTTGCAGGAGTTGGCGCTAGATCACCCACTGCCCAAAGTGTTATTGGAATATCGCGGATTAGCAAAACTCAAATCGACCTACACCGACAAACTACCCAAGATGATCAACGCACAAACTGGTCGCGTGCACACCAGCTACAACCAGGCAGTCGCAATTACAGGGCGCCTGGCCAGTTCAGACCCCAATCTGCAGAATATTCCAGTGCGCAGCACCGAAGGCCGCCGTATCCGCGAAGCCTTTATTGCACCAGCAGGCAGTGTGATTGTCTCTGCCGATTATTCGCAAATTGAACTGCGCATCATGGCGCACTTGTCGCAAGATGAAGGCATGCTGCAAGCCTTTGCTAACAATGAAGATATCCACCGCGCCACCGCTGCCGAGATTTTTGGCGTTGAGCGCGAAGCTGTCAGCAACGAACAACGCCGCTATGCCAAAGTCATCAATTTCGGCCTGATCTACGGCATGAGCGCATTTGGTTTAGCGCAGAATCTGAACATCGAACGAAGCGCCGCAGCCACCTATATTGAACGCTACTTCGCGCGCTATCCGGGCGTACGACAATACATGCAAAACACCCGCGAAATCGCAAAACAGAATGGCTATGTAGAAACCTATTTCGGCCGCCGTCTATGGGTACCAGAGATCAACAGCCCCAACGGCATGAGGAGAGCGGGCGCTGAACGTGCCGCCATCAACGCCCCAATGCAAGGCACCGCCGCTGACCTCATTAAACTCGCCATGATTGCGGTACAAAACTGGCTAGTCAGCGGAAAACTAGCGACCAAATTGATTATGCAAGTACACGATGAGCTAGTGCTGGAAGTGCCAGAAAACGAGCTGGCACTGATTAAGGAAAAGCTACCAGAACTTATGCAAAACGTAGCGAAACTGGATGTGCCTTTGTTGGCAGAGGTGGGGGTAGGCAGTAACTGGGAAGCAGCTCATTAAATCCATCTGAGATTAAAGACATCAAAATGATATTAAAAGAAAAGCAGCCAGGAAACTCTCGAGACCCTAGACTTCGCGCAGGTGAAGATGCGGAGAAACAAATGGCTTTTTACCTACAAAGAGCTTTTGCGAAGAAAAATGACTGCTTTGTGTTAAATGATTTAAGAGTTACTCATAGCGGGGACACCGCTCAAGTAGACCATCTAATCGTCACTCAATTTGGTTTATTCATTATTGAGTCAAAAAGTGTGCATGGCAAAATCACCATTAATGAATTTAACGAATGGTCACGTACTTTCAATAAAGTAGCCGAAGGCATGCCCTCTCCAGTCTTACAGGCGGAGGCACAAGGCTCTGTATTAAAAGAACTTTTAAAAGCTCATAAAGAGCAACTACTCGGCAAAGTGATATTTGGTAAAGTCCAAAAAGGGTTCTTGAATTGCCCTGTATTTGTCTATGTGGCTATATCTGATAGTGGAATTATTGATAGAAAAAAAGAAGTCCCCGAATTATTCAAAGCCGATCAGATTAGCAAACAAATACTGACTGAACTGGAGTCACTAAAAAAGAAAAATAACCCTCTTTCGTTGTCGCTCAGTCTGCCGTGGGAGATGGAGTTATCTGAGGTAAAAATAGTCGCTGAGTTTTTGCTAAGTCAGCATCAACCAAAACCGACAAATAAATCTTTGCCAGCAAAGCAGGAAGTGGCTGAATACAAAACCGCATCTAAAAACGAGACCGCGAAAGGTTTTGTGCCAAAAGCTGGTGCTATTTGCCCCGAATGTGGAAACCACAAACTCATCCGAAAAAGTGTGACTAGAAGCGATAATACAGAAACTGACTTTTTGGCTTGCGCAGCCTACCCAAAAGAATGCAAAGCAATTTTTGCCTTAGTTGCTGTGGCAAAAACGCTTAATAAACCAGAAAAATTAGAAACTGAGAAAGAAGAGCATAAAGAGCATGACACATGCCCTAGATGCAAAAATGGAACGCTAGTCGGCCGTAAGGCAAAAACTGAGTTTCTTGGATGTTCGCAATATCCGAAGTGCAAGTTCACTAGTTATCGAAATTAGGTAGCGTGTGCAGTCAATTCAAATTCTGAAGAATGTTAATTACCTAAAAAATTCACATTTTTGCTAAACTAGCCCCTATGAAAAAACAACAAGCCATTCAATCTCTTACGAACAGTAAAGCAGAACTTGTACGTCGCTTTGGCGTAACACGCCTGGCTCTGTTCGGCTCAACGGCACGCGATAATGCAACCGATAAAAGTGATATTGATATTTTGGTAAATTTTGACGGAATTGCGACCTCTCAGCGCTATTTTGGTGTGCAGTTCTATCTCGAAGATTTGCTAGGCTGCTCAGTTGATTTAGTCACTGAAAAAGCTTTGCGTACAGAGCTAAGGCCTTACATTGAACGTGAGGCAATTAATGTCTGATAAACCAGCTAGAGAATGGCGGTTCTACATCACAGATATGGTTACTTTTGCTGAGAATGTCATCAGTTATACCGATGGATTTGAGCTAGATAGGTTCGTCAATAGCGGCATTACCTACGATGCCACTTTGCGCAACCTAGAGTTGATAGGTGAGGCAGCCACACGTATTCCACAAGAAGTCCGCGAACAATATGCCGACATTCCATGGCGTTTGGTAATCGCTACCCGCAACAAACTAATTCATGGTTATTTAGGCATTGATAACGATACGTTATGGAGCATTATTCAATCAGACATACCTGAATTGCTCAGCCAATTGCAATTAATCAAGTAGGCCAATTGATGCAAAATTTCGGCATCTACATCATTGGCGATGAAATCCTCTCAGGTAAACGCCAAGATGCACACCTGACCAAAGCCATAAGCCTACTAAAAGCACGCGGACTGAGCTTGGCTTGGGCGAATTATCTTGGTGATATCCCCGAGCAAATCACCACCTCACTCAAGGCCAGCATGGCGCGCGGCGATATTGTGTTTTCGTTTGGGGGAATAGGAGCAACGCCTGATGACTTCACCCGCGTATGCGCGGCTGAGGCTGCTGGTGTATCGATTGAGCGGCATGCTGGTGCAGTGGCTGAACTCGAGGCACGTTTTGGTGAAGCAACTTACCCCAAAAGAATATTGATGGCCGATTTCCCCAAGGGCGCGGAATTGGTACCAAACCCAGTGAACCGCGTTGCAGGTTTTTCCATCAACCAACATTACTTTTTACCTGGCTTTCCTGAGATGGCACACCCGATGATGGAGTGGGCGCTGGATACGCATTACAGTCATCTGTTCAATCAGCAGGTAACCATTGAAGCTTCGATTCTGGTGATGGATGCCGGCGAAAGCCAATTACTAGACCTGATGAACCAGATTGTAAGCAATCATCCGGAAACCAAACTATTTAGCCTGCCCAAACTGGATACCCGCAGAACCATAGAGTTGGGTGTGAAAGGTTCTGCGAGCCAAGTTGAAGCAGCTATTAGTGATATTAAACAGGCTATAACAGCATTGGGCTTTCCGTGGTCGCCCATATAGCCGTTAAATTTAACCAGCATCAAGAAACTATATATTCTGTATAAATGCTGGCAGATCAGCGGCTGGTAAAGGCCGTGAGAACTTATAACCCTGATATTGCTCGCAGCCGCTGTGTGCAAAAAAAGCTAGTTGCTCTTCTGTCTCAATGCCCTCCGCTACCACATGCAACCTTAGCCCCTTAGCCATGGCAAGAATGGTGGTTGCAATATGCATATCGTCACTGTTCTCTGGAATGTTGCGTACAAAAGCACGGTCAATCTTGAGCTCATCCAGCGGCAAAAACCTGAGCTTAGATAGTGACGAATGCCCAGTACCAAAATCATCAATCGCAATGCGCAAACCCAACGCTTTTAGGGCTAGCAGTATCTCTACAGCCATGTCTTCCTGCTCCATAATTGCGCCCTCTGTAATCTCAAGCGTCAATCTATTAGCGCTAAGCCCTGATTCGTTGAGGACGGATTCAATGGAATTGATGAAATTAGCGTCGTGAAATTGCCTGGGAGAGATATTGACGGCAAGCTTGAGATCGCTCAATCCTAGCGCATCCCATTCCACTAACTGCTTACAGGCTTGTTGTAGCACCCACTTGCCTATAGGGACAATCAAGCCTGTATCTTCTGCAAACGGGATAAAGTCATTCGGCATTACCAGCTCATTACCATTGCGGTACCAGCGGATGAGGGCTTCTACACCGACTACTTTAGTGAGCTTGGTGTCTTTGTCGTATTCAACAATCGGCTGGTAGAAAAGCACGAACTGTTTGGCCTCTATGCCTTGGCGCAATTGGGTATCAAGCGTAAATCTGGCATGGGCGATCTTAGTCAATTCAGCGGTATAAAACTGGTGGTTATTGCGACCACTTTCTTTTGCACGGTACATGGCTGAATCCGCGTTTCTGATCAGTTGCACATCATTTTCTGCATCGTAAGGGAACAGGCTGATACCAATACTGGCGCCCACCACGACTTGCTGATTATTCTTAAGCGTAAATGGCGCCTCTAATAAGTCAATGATGGTTTGCGCGATGACGGCTGCCTGATTTTTTGATTCTATATTCTCCATCAACACCACGAATTCATCCCCACCAATACGGGCAAAGGTGTCTTGCTCACGTAGCCTGCCCTTCAATCGGCTCACCAATTCCACCAGCAACATATCGCCTTGAATGTGCCCCAGGCTGTCGTTCACGTCTTTAAATCGGTCAATATCGATAAACAGCAACGCTAATTCATAGTGATGTCGATTCGCCATGGCAATGGCATGGGTCAATCTATCCTGAAACAGCCTGCGGTTAGGCAAGCCTGTGAGCACATCATGATTGGCCAGATACTCGTAACGCAGATTGGCCTCGTTAATCAATCTATCGGCCTCAAGCAATCTTTCGCTATCCACTAACAAAAGACTCTGCCGCATCATGGCCAGCACGATAATGAGCAGCGCAGAGATGAGCGCAACAAACTTGGCGATAGGCACAACGGTATCAAAGAAAATAACAATAATCGTGAGCACACTGATAAACATGGAAGCTACAGGGATAAGACGCTGGATGAAACGACTGATGGCAATTTGCTTCAGGCTATCAGACACTTCAGCGCGCCAACCCATGGCGCTGAGGCCAATGAGAATATCTGCCACCGAGAACATATTCTTGAGTAACTGGCCTTGCTCAATTTGGGTATCCAGCACATCCAGATTCCACTGCATCCAGATCGAGCCTTCGATCATAAAAGCGAGGAAGAAGAGGTAATTTGGCCAGCACGGCTTTAACCTGAGGAAGAGATTTATCAACAAGGCAACACTGGCGGCACTTAATAAACCAATAGGGTAAGAAATGACGGCAAGCATTTGTGGAAGGCGTCGGTCTGTATCATTCGAGAGGTAAAGTGCCAGCACCAAACCAATGACAGAAATACTGATTGTGGATAGATCTATCCATGCGGCGATTTTCTTTGCGCCTTCCAGTTTTGCATTGAGCACCTGGAGCAAGCCAATCAGGCAGAAGGGACCAAGTAGCAAATAGAACACATCTGCCGGGGCTGGAAACGCGTTCCAATGAAAGTATTGCTGCACATCCCACAGTAGCTGCCCAACGAAATAAGAGGCAATCCCTAACAAGAACCAGCCTCTGGGTCTTTTTTCCTCCAGGCTACCGTTACGAAACCCTATCCAGGCGAAGCAAGCGGAAGCGCCGCTGCTTAAAGTCCAATGTAGATTATCAAGAAGCGGTAACCATTGCGGGGAGACATACTGGGAGGCAATCATAATGGCCAGCATAATTGCCAAGCTCGGCCATAAAATGGTTTTTACAGAACGACTCATTACGTAGTCCCCGATCAAATTCCTGCAGCACAACTTTTTTATTTTTTAAGTATTTCTCATGCAACTTCGCTTAGCTAATAAGCAAGCTATAGTAATTAAACACCCTGATAGCAAAAAACTGTTATTTATTAATACTCTGTAGCACCTCTTGTGCCAAAAAATTGCATTTTGCAAAGATAGTTAGAATCACAATATTTAAGTTTTCTGTAACAGCATTTGCGTATAAAATAGGCAGCTTTTCCGCAGTCATCGCAAAAAGCAATCTAGTGCAAATCGGTCCATACAAATTAAAGAATAACCTGGTTGTCGCGCCCATGGCTGGCGTTACGGACAGGCCTTTCCGCATTCTGTGTAAAAAGCTGGGCGCTGGGTTGGCGGTTTCTGAAATGGTGACATCCAATTCATTACTGTATGGAAGCACAAAAACCTTGCGTCGCGCCAACCACGAAGGCGAAGTAGACCCCATTTCGGTGCAGATTGCAGGCGCAGACCCCAAAATGATGGCAGAGGCCGCTAAGTACAACGTAGACAACGGCGCGCAGATCATTGATATCAACATGGGTTGTCCAGCCAAGAAAATCTGTAATGTGATGGCGGGTTCAGCCTTATTGAAAGACGAACCACTCGTGTCACAGATTCTTAAAGCTGTGGTTAATGCAGTGGAAGTACCCGTCACCCTGAAGATTCGTACTGGCTGGGATAAACAAAACCGCAATGCAATCGCCGTGGCCAGAATGGCCGAAGATATTGGCATCCAAGCGCTGGCCATGCATGGCCGTACCCGCGCTTGCCTGTATATGGGCGATGCGGAATACGACACGATTGCCGCAGTCAAACAAGCAATCAAGATTCCGCTCATCGCCAATGGCGATATCACCACCCCTGAAAAAGCCAAGTATGTACTGGAATACACTGGTGCCGATGCCGTGATGATAGGTCGCGCCGCACAAGGCCGCCCATGGATATTCCGCGAAATTGCGCATTACTTGGCTACTGGCGAACACATGTTGCCACCCGAAGTGTCAGAAATCCACAGCGTGATGCTGGAGCATGTGAACGACTTGTACGGGTTCTACGGCGAGTTGGCTGGCATGCGTGTTGCTAGAAAACATATCTCCTGGTACACCAAGGGGCTAAAAGACTCAGCGAATTTCCGCCACATGATGAACCAGTTGCAAACGATAGATGAACAACAAGCTGCTATCAATACGTTTTTTGAGCAGTTGAAACAACAAAACCAGCATTTGCAATATGCGGATGACACAGACGAAGCACTGGCCGAAGCGCTGGCAGCCTAGCAAAGCAGTACGACCCAGGGACAATTATAAAAATGAGCAATCAACAAATAGGCGATTGTGTTCGCGCAGCATTAGACGAATACTTTAAAGACCTTGATGGACAACCGCCGCACGCTGTCTATGACATGGTATTGCAGTGTGTGGAGAAACCGTTGCTGGAATACGTACTTAATCGTGCGGGCGGCAACCAAAGCAAAACAGCAGAAATACTTGGCCTGAACCGTAACACCCTGCGCAAAAAACTCCAGCAGTACAAAATTCAGTAATTCCATTCAGACACCTTATAACTCAACCTTTCGATAAGTTTTCCCATTATGGCTATCAAACGAGCTCTCATTAGTGTTTCCGATAAACAAGGCATACTTGAATTTGCAAAAGACCTGAGCAGCTTTGGCGTAGAGATACTGTCTACTGGCGGCACTGCAAAACTATTCCGCGATAACAATATTCCCGTCATCGAAGTCAGTGATTACACTGGCTTCCCTGAAATGCTGGATGGTCGCGTGAAGACGCTGCACCCTAAAGTACACGGCGGCATTTTGGGTAGACGTGATCTGCCTGAGCATGTCACTGCAATGAATGAAGCTGCGATTCCCAATATCGATATGGTGGTCGTTAATCTTTACCCGTTTGAAGCGACAGTAGCCAAAGCTGACTGTACGCTGGAAGACGCGATTGAGAACATCGACATTGGTGGCCCAGCGATGGTGCGCTCCGCCGCCAAAAACTGGAAAGATGTCGCTGTAGTCACCGATGCTTCGCAATATGCAGGGGTCATTGCCGAGATGAAGAGCACGGGCGGCGCGACCAGTCAGGCAACACGCTTTGCATTATCAGTAGCCGCTTTCAACCGCATCAGCAATTACGATGGTGCCATTAGCGATTACCTGTCATCGTTTAATGCCGATGGCACGCGCAATGATTTTCCTGCCCAAACCAATGGGCGCTTCGTTAAATTGCAAGATCTCCGCTACGGCGAGAATCCTCATCAACAAGCCGCGTTTTATCGTGACTTATATCCCGCACCTGGCTCACTAGTAACAGCAGAGCAACTGCAGGGCAAAGAGCTTTCATATAATAATATCGCCGATGCCGATGCGGCCTGGGAATGCGTCAAGAGTTTTGATAGCTCACTCAATACTGCCGCCTGCGTCATCGTCAAACATGCCAACCCATGTGGTGTAGCCGTTGGCATCAACGCGCTAGAAGCCTATAGCAAGGCTTTCAAGACAGACCCGACTTCAGCCTTTGGCGGTATCATCGCTTTCAATGCAACGGTTGATGCAGCGGCAGCTGAAGCTGTCGCTAAACAATTCGTAGAAGTGCTGATTGCGCCAGACTTTACGGCAGATGCCTTGGCTATTTTTAAAGCCAAAGCCAATGTACGCGTACTGAAGATCGCCCTGCCTGCTGGGGGTGAGACTGCCTGGCAAAAAGGCCGTAATTCGCACGACACCAAACGTGTGGGTTCTGGCCTGCTGATCCAGACAGCAGACAACCATCAAATCAGCATGAGCGATCTCAAGATTGTCACCAAGAAACAACCAACACCAGAACAACTGCAAGACCTGCTGTTTGCCTGGCGCGTAGCCAAATATGTGAAATCCAACGCCATCGTATTCTGTGGCGATGGCATGACATTAGGTGTAGGCGCTGGCCAGATGAGCCGCGTTGACAGTACCAAGATCGCCGCTATCAAGGCACAAAATGCAGGGTTATCGCTTAAGAATTCAGCGGTGGCTTCTGATGCGTTCTTCCCGTTCCGCGATGGGGTTGACGTGCTGGCAAAAGCTGGTGCTGCCTGCGTGATTCAGCCAGGTGGTAGCATACGCGATGATGAAGTCATCGCTGCAGCAGATGAGCATGGCTTGGCAATGATCCTCACTGGCATTCGCCATTTCCGTCACTAAACATTAAAGGCATCTATGAAGGTACTTGTAATAGGAAGTGGTGGTCGTGAGCATGCGCTGGCATGGCAAATAGCCAAGAACCAGAACATCAGCCGCGTTTATGTGGCACCGGGTAATGCGGGCACCGCATTGAACCCAGACATGATCAATGTACCGATTACTGGTGTGCCTGAACTCGTTGAATTTGCCTTGAATGAAAAAATCGCCTTGACCGTCGTTGGCCCTGAAGCTCCGCTATCTCAAGGCGTTGTTGATGCTTTCCGTGCCGCTGGGTTAAAAGTGTTCGGCCCAACCAAAGCTGCGGCACAATTGGAAAGCTCTAAGGATTTTGCTAAGGCATTAATGATACGCCACAGCATTCCAACGGCGGCTTATGCAACATTTACCGATGCAGCCGCAGCACATGATTATGTGACACAACAAGGCGCACCTATCGTCATCAAAGCTGATGGCTTGGCCGCAGGTAAAGGCGTAGTGGTTGCGATGGATGAAGCAGAAGCACATGAAGCCATTGATTCCATGCTCTCAGACAACAAACTCGGCAGTGCTGGCGCACGGGTAGTCATCGAAGAATTTCTCACTGGTGAAGAAGCCAGTTTTATCGTGATGGTCGATGGCAAAAACATACTGGCCTTAGCCACCAGCCAAGACCACAAACGCCTGCTGGATGGCGATCTCGGCCCGAATACAGGGGGCATGGGTGCATACTCACCAGCGCCAGTAGTGACACCAGACATACATGCCAAAGTCATGCGTGAAATCATCAAACCTACCGTTGAAGGCATGGCAAAAGATGGCATTCCCTATACTGGCTTTCTTTACGCTGGTTTAATGATTAGCCCTGATGGCACGGTCAAAACGCTGGAATTCAACTGCCGCATGGGCGACCCTGAAACCCAGCCTATCATGCTGCGACTGAAAACAGATTTTGTTAGCCTGCTTGAACATGCAGTAGAAGGCACGCTAGACCAAGTGACTGTCGATTGGGATAGACGTTACGCACTAGGCGTAGTGATGGCTTCGGCTAATTATCCAGACACCCCAAGAACTGGCGATCAGATCACTGGCCTGCCAAAAGACTTGCAGGAAGCGCACGTTTTCCATGCTGGCACTACCCTGACCGATGGCAAAGTATTGACCAGCGGCGGCCGTGTTTTGTGTGTCACTGCATTGGGTGAAACCGTTAAATACGCTCAACTACGGGCTTACCAGATTGCCGAAGAAATCAAGTTTGACGGCAGCCAGATGCGCACGGATATTGGCTACAAGGCTTTAAAACACTAAGGCCTGACTTGTGACCCAAGCGCGTGGATTACGCAGTTACTTACGCTCAGGTGGTGTGATCGCCTACCCGACTGAATCCATCTTTGGCCTTGGTTGCGACCCAGATAATCGACTCGCGGTGCAGCGCATACTACGCATCAAACAACGGCCAAAGCATAAGGGCCTTATTCTGCTGGCCGACCGTTTCTCAGCATTTCAACGGTATATAGCCCCGCTCACTGCCAGCCAGATTGCCTCCATGCAGCACAGCTGGTTAGGTAAAGCCCCTCACACTTGGCTGGTACCTGCTGCTAAAGATTGTCCAAAATGGCTAAGTGGCAAGCATAAAACCATCGCCATTCGCGTCACCCAGCATGCATTCTCAAAACGCTTGTGCAAACAGCTCGGCATGGCGTTAGTATCTACCAGCGCTAATAAAAGCGGCCACCAACCAGCCAAGACTAGCAGGCAGTGTTATAAGCTATTCTCAGGTCAAACGCGCATATTGCCAGGCATGACAGCAGGTGCTAAAAAACCATCTACGATTCAAGACCTGCTAACAGGTAAGATCCTCAGGAAGTAATGATTGATGTCCACTGAAATTAACGCCAACGCCGTATTTGACTACCTCTCAGGCTTGCAGAGCCGGATTATCGAAGCCATTGAAATGGTGGATGGCAAAACCTTTCTGCACGATAGCTGGCAACGACCTGAAGGTGGTGGCGGTACATCATGCATGCTAGAAGAAGGCAATGTATTCGAACGTGCTGGCGTTGGTTTCTCACATGTACTCGGCAATAAACTACCACCAGCAGCCACCATTGCCCACCCAGAAGCGGCTGGACGTAGCTGGGAAGCCATGGGTGTATCGCTTGTATTTCATCCACGCAATCCCTACATTCCAACCGTGCACATGAATGTGCGCTTTTTTGTGGCCAAAGCGCCTAAACATGAAGATACTCCAGATATTTGGTGGTTTGGTGGCGGGATGGATTTGACGCCTTACTACGGTTTCGATGAGGACGTCATTCACTTCCATCGCACCTGCCGCGATGCACTAGCACCGTTCGGCGACTCACTTTATCCCCGATTCAAAAAACACTGCGATGATTACTTCTTCCTCAAGCACCGTAATGAGCCACGCGGCATAGGTGGTATTTTCTTTGATGATTTTAACGAGCTTGGATTTGTCGATAGCTTTGCCATGCTCAAGGCCGTGGGCGAAGCTTTCTTACAAGCCTACTTGCCGATTGCCCAGCGTCGCAAAGATACGCCCTATGGCGACCAGCAGCGAGACTTTCAGGCCTATCGTCGCGGCCGCTATGTAGAATTCAATCTGGTCTACGACCGCGGCACGCTTTTTGGTCTACAGTCGAATGGACGCACCGAATCTATCCTGCTCTCCATGCCACCAATCGTGAAATGGCGTTATGACTGGAAACCAGCTGACGGTAGCGAAGAAGCCAAACTATATAGTCAATTCCTCAAACACAGGGATTGGCTGCCACCAGCTAATTAGGCTGTAGCAGGCATATTTCGTGCATACTTAGAAAATAATAACAAAGGGGATACCGAATGCTTGCTCAACTGTTCCGCACCAAAGCGATTGCCACTGAAACCCATAGTGGGCTGAAAAAATGCCTGAGTGCGTTTGATCTTGCGCTTCTCGGCATTGGCGGTGCAATCGGCACTGGCATCTTTGTACTCACAGGGCTAGCAGCCGCAACCCAGGCAGGCCCTGCTGTCATTATTTCATTCATCATCGCCGGCGTTGCTTCTGCTTTTGCTGCACTCTCATATGCGGAATTATCAGCCTCAGTCGGTGGTTCGGGCAGTGCATACGGTTATAGCTACGTAGCTTTTGGTGAATTTTTTGCCTGGGTGATTGGCTGGATATTATTGCTTGAATACGGCGTGGGTGCTGCCGCAGTGGCCAATGGCTGGGCAGGCTACTTTATTCGCACACTCACCAATTTCGGCTTGAGCATGCCCGAGCTTTACACAAAAGCGCCAAGTATGGGAGGTATTATCAATCTGCCTGCATTCTCCATTATCTGGGTTCTGACATTGCTGCTGATCAGCGGCGTTAAACAAAGTGCACAGGTCAATAACATCATGGTTGCCATCAAGTTATCGACGATTGCCATCTTTTTGGTACTTGCCGGCATGAATCTGCATTCAGAAAACTGGCACCCATTCATGCCGTTTGGCTGGTTCGATACACTAGATAATGGCAAAACCATAGGCGTGCTGGCTGGCGCATCGCTGGTATTCTTTGCTTACTTTGGTTTTGATGCTGTCTCTACGGCGGCAGATGAAGCGAAGAACCCACAACGTGATCTGCCCATCGGGCTGATTGCCTCAGTCACGTTTTGCACAATAATCTACATTCTGGTTTCAGGTTTTTTAACGGGTATCGTTTCTTATACTGAGCTCAACACGTCTTCGCCAGTCGCTTTTGCCCTGACCAAGATTGGCTATACCTGGGCATCGACATTAGTCGCAACTGGCGTACTGGCGGGTCTGATTACCGTGCTTCTGGTGTTGCTATACGGACTAACCAGAATTCTTTATGCCATGAGCCGTGACGGACTCATTTCTCCGTTCTTCTCAGCCATTAATCCAGAACGACAAACCCCCGTGCGCATCATCTTGCTATGTGGGTTTGTTATCTCGATTATTGCTGGCTTTATACCACTGGGCGAGTTGGCAGAGACCGTGAATATAGGCACGCTAGCTAGCTTTATCATGGTATGTGTAGGTGTGATTGTATTGCGTATTCGGCAACCGAATCTGAAGCGACCATTCAAGAATCCATGGAATCCACTCATTCCAGTGCTTGGCATTATCACTTGCGGTGCATTGACGGCATTCTTGCCAGCGGAAACCTGGCATCGCTTCTTCATCTGGATAGCTGTGGGCGTTGTAATTTACTTTGCTTACTCTATGCATCACAGTAAGTTGAAATCCTGATCTAATCACTATCAATACCGAACCAGTAATGCGAAAAGCCAGTCTTTTGGACTGGCTTTCTTTATGCCTGCTGTAAAGTTGGTTACAGGGTCAGCACCCACTGGACGATAGTTTTGATGTCTTCGTCCTTTACATGTGGACTGTTAGCCGGCATGGGAATCGGGCCCCACACACCACTTCCACCGGCTTTTACTTTGGCAATCAGTTTGGCTTCGGCGGTTTTATCGCCCCTATATTTTGCTGCGACATCTTTATAAGCTGGGCCTACGATCTTGTTGGCAACGCTATGGCATGCCAAGCAACCACTTTTCTGTGCAAGCGCTTCGGCAGCACCAGCATCGACTGCGGCCGCTTGGCCTGCCAGTAACAAGCTACTAGCTGCTGCGGCTAATATAAACAATGCTTTCATGTTTAACTCCTTGGTAGCAATCACTATTTAAACGCTTTCAACACTGTACTCTACGGCGAGTATGTGTGTATAGCCAGGGTTAATCATGACCAGATTTTCCATGGCATTGGCAGTTTCAACGCATAACATTTTGCGCCAGCTATCGTCTTTTGCCATGTCAGCCATCTGATGCGCTTTTTTCTGCCAAGGCGTCCACACCACTGTGGTGCTACTACCTTTTTTATTGATGACAATATCGCGATTAAACGCTGGATCATGAATTTTCACAGCCGTTTTGGTACTGACATACACACGGTCAAACTCCTGATTAAAGGTGAGATCACCCTCTTGTGTGCCACGCCAGTAATCAAGCAGTTTATCGGCATACTCAGTGTTATCGAGGCCAGAAACGCTGACCTTTTCAACATCGCTCACATTGAAATAGGTATGAAAAGCCTCACCCATAAAGAATGGCTGGGTAGCGCGATTGGTCGTTGAAAGTTTGATGGATAAAGTAGCACCAATTTCAATCGTCATCGTTAAGGTATAAGGATATGAAAGCTGACGTTGCGAATTCTCGGTTTGCTTCATCTGCAAAATCACACGTGTATTGCCGTTGTACATCTGCCCAATATCAATCACCGAGAACGGCGTCACGCGGGCGAAACCATGCATACAGAGTGAGCTGTCAGTAGGATGTGCGCCAAACCAAGGCCAGCAAAGCGGAATACCACCGCGGATAGAACGGCCAGGCTCAAAGCGGGATTGTTCTGACATCCATAACACTGGTTGCGCAGTGTGTTTGGGGTGCCAATGCATCAAATGTGCGCCTTGCAAGGCCAGTTTGGCCGTAGCATGGCGATTCTCGATCTCTATGTAATCCAGCCCAGCTTCATCTTTGGTAAAGCGAACCTGATCCTCAGCGACATGCGATGATGGATATTTGCTTTCGTACTCTTTTGTTGCTGATTGGCTGGTATCCATAGTTCCCCGCTGCTTATACAGCTAAAATTCATGACACAATTAAACGACTATTTTTCTATTTGAGACACATCCCGTACCGCACCGCGCGCGGCACTGGTACTCATTGCGGCATAAGCACGTAACGCTGGCGAAACGACGCGATTACGATTCAGTGGCTTCCATGCAGCTTTGCCTTTTGCTTCCATTGTTGCACGTCTGTGCGCCATGATTTCATCACTAATGGCCAAGTGGATGGTGCGGTTAGGAATATCAATTTCGATGGTATCACCCTCTTCCACCAAACCAATCGCGCCACCTTCAGCCGCCTCAGGCGAGGCATGGCCAATACTCAAACCAGACGTACCTCCAGAGAACCTGCCATCTGTAAGCAAAGCACACACCTTACCCAAGTCTTTTGATTTCAAATAGCTGGTTGGATACAACATCTCTTGCATACCAGGGCCGCCGCGTGGGCCTTCATAACGAATCACCACTACATCGCCCGCTACTACTGTATCGGCCAGAATCGCCTCAACTGCAGCATCTTGGCTCTCAAAAATGCGCGCACGACCTGTGAACTTCAAAATACTGTCATCAACGCCTGCTGTTTTGACGATACAACCATCTAGCGCAATATTGCCGTAAAGCACAGCCAGGCCGCCGTCTTTTGAGTAAGCATGCTCAATGTCGCGAATACAGCCTTCAGCACGGTCATCGTCTAACGTTGGGAATAACATAGACTGACTAAATGCAATCGTAGTTGCAATACCACCTGGTGCCGCACGGAAAAACTTTTTCACATCCTCATCTTGTGTGGTCGTGATGTCCCATTTATCCAGAGCATCACCCATGGTTGGGCTGTGTACTGTTGGCGTATCACGGTGAATCAATCCACCACGGCTCAACTCACTCAAAATACCCATTACGCCACCAGCATGGTGCACATCTTCCATATGATACTTAGCCGTTGCCGGCGCCACCTTGCAGATACAAGGTACGCCGCGTGAAATACGATCAATATCGGCCATTGTAAAATCAATACCAGCCTCGTGCGCCGCCGCAAGCAAATGCAGAACGGTGTTCGTTGAACCACCCATAGCTACATCGAGGCTCATGGCATTTTCAAAAGCCTGCATATTGGCAATTGAACGTGGCAATACCGAATCATCATCCTGTTCGTAATAACGCTTGGCCAACTCCACAATGGTACGGCCAGCCTTGAGGAATAATTCCTTGCGCGCGCCGTGTGTCGCCAATGTCGAGCCATTACCGGGCAAACTCAAACCCAATGCCTCAGTCAAACAGTTCATTGAATTGGCAGTAAACATGCCTGAGCAAGAGCCGCAGGTCGGGCAGGCCGAGCGCTCAATCGCATCAGACTCAGCATCCGATACACGGCTATCCGCCGCTGCTACCATGGCATCAACCAGGTCGAGCTTATGTTCTTTACCTTGCCAATTCACCTTACCCGCTTCCATCGGGCCGCCAGACACGAATACAACCGGAATATTCAGGCGCAATGCAGCCATCAGCATGCCCGGTGTAATCTTGTCGCAATTCGATATACATACCAACGCATCAGCACAGTGTGCGTTGACCATGTATTCCACGCTATCAGCAATCAAGTCGCGGCTCGGTAAGCTGTACAACATACCAGCATGACCCATCGCAATACCGTCATCCACGGCAATGGTATTGAATTCTTTTGCCACGCCGCCAGCACGCTCAATCTCACGCGCCACCAGTTGGCCTAAGTCTTTTAAATGTACATGGCCTGGCACAAACTGCGTGAATGAATTAGAAATGGCGATGATAGGCTTATCAAAATCGCCGTCTTTCATGCCCGTAGCGCGCCATAGTGCGCGGGCACCCGCCATGTTGCGGCCGTGAGTGGTAGTTCTTGAACGATATTCAGGCATAAAAATTCCTTAATGGTGATGCAACTGCAGACTCGTTTATTTGCAGTATGTAATCCAGCGTAAACCGATTAAAACGTATAATTCAATATTCTAACTCAATCCCGTCACACACTCATGCTCATACATCCAGAATTTGACCCTGTTGCAATTCATCTTGGCCCGCTCGGCATTCACTGGTATGGCTTGATGTATCTCTTTGGATTCATGAGTTTGCTGTTTCTAGGCAAATGGCGAGCTCGCAAATATCCAGAACGCGGCTGGACTGAAACTGACCTTGATGACATCTTGTTTTATGGCGCTATGGGCGTCATTTTTGGTGGGCGTTTGGGTTATGTAGTGTTCTACCAACCTACTTATTTTATTAGCCACCCTTTAGAGATATTTTTTCTATGGCAAGGCGGTATGTCTTTTCATGGCGGCTTCCTAGGTGTATTAACCGCGATGTTCTTCTTTGCCCGTAAAACAGGTAAACAGTGGCTCAGCATCATGGATTTTGTCGCGCCACTTGTGCCGATAGGCTTGGCCGCTGGTCGTATGGGTAATTTCATCAACGGTGAATTATGGGGGCGCGCAACCAACCTGCCTTGGGGAATGGTATTTCCGCGCGTAGATAATGTGCCTCGTCACCCATCTCAGCTTTATGAGTTTGGGTTAGAGGGCATACTGCTGTTTATTATTCTGTGGACATACTCGGCCAAACCACGACCTGTCGGTGCGATTTCTGGTCTATTTTTGATAGGCTATGGCACGTTCCGCTTTTTAGTAGAATTTACGCGTCAGCCAGATAGTTTCCTAGGTTTTCTGGCATTGGGAATGAGCATGGGCCAATGGTTGAGTTTGCCTATGGTGCTAGTAGGTATATGGATGCTTAGAAGCGCACTCGCCAATAAATTTACCCGCTAATCATATTGCTGAAAATCTGACGATTAACCATACAGTTGTGATGAATTCGACATTACTCTTTAACGTTTTAGCCGTCTTCTATTCAGCGGAAAATGACTAACTCATAAAAATCATAGAGTTATAGAAGTGATATATCTCTTAAATCTATTGGTACACGATTTGCATTATTGAATACGTGGATCAAGTTTTAAGGAGATAAAAATGATAAGCCTAATTCAATCAATGTTCGATAAAAACACAGGCACAAAGGCTGACAGCAGCTTGCCTTTGCAAGCCAATGAAAAGCCGAGGGATGAATTAAAGATTGCGCCTTCTAGCTCAAACAACCACGGCATAGAAGTGCAAGAGCTAAGCTTTGAAGATGTTGCAAGGATTATGGGCGGGAAATAACACCAAACAACTTAGCGTTGCTTAGCAGCAGCGCTTGATACCCGTCCATTTATTGTTTTGCCATTGCTTGAAAAACGCTTCCTTGCTTAATGGCAACTCATCTACCGCATCATGGTGCGCTGCAAAATGTGCCAGATATTGCTCATAAGCGTCATCGCCAGAGAGTCGGCGTACAAGACGCCAAAATGCTTTTAGTCTCTTAATCACACGATCCTCCTTTAGATTACTGGCTCAATTTAATTAACCAGTTGGGTGGCCACATAAGGTGTTTCAGTATTCGGCCGCACAGATTTACCCGCAAGATAACGCACACATACCCGCAACATATCCAGCACCACTATCCAGAGCATTACTACAAAGAAAAGCGTGAGCCAAGCATCTAGGCGTTGGTTAAGGATTAGTTGTGGTGCAACCGCCGCTTTTTCTGGTGGTAACAGTCCTGCAGCTAGTTTGCTGGCTAAATCATTAGCAGCAGCAAAAAAGCCTACGCGAACATCAGGGCTGGTAATTTTCTCCCATGCGGCACTTGTGGTCAGTGTGACCAGCCAAACCAGTGGCAAACCTGTGACCCACGCATACTTTAGTTTGCCATTTTTAATCAGAATGCCCGTACCAACGCTCAAAGCGATAGCTGCCAACATCTGGTTAGCAATGCCAAACATCGGCCACAGAATATTGACGCCACCATTTGGGTCAATCACTCCGATATAAAGAAAATATCCCCAACCAGCGACCACCAGCCCACTGGTTAAAATCACTGAGGGATACCATGAGGTTTGACCCATTTTTGGCCAAATATTGCTCAACATATCTTGCAGCATGAATCGACCAACGCGCGTACCTGCATCTAGCGTGGTCAATATAAAAATAGCCTCAAACATAATGGCAAAGTGGTACCACAAAGCAAGTAGTCCCTGGCCAAAGGCTTTGCCAAATATAGTGGCCATGCCTACTGCAAGTGATGGCGCCCCGCCCGTGCGTGCGAACAAGGTTGATTCGCCCATGTCAGTCGCCAAACTCTGCATTTGCTCCACAGTCACGGGGAAACCCCAAGAAGAAATCATGGCAACTGCGTCTGCCGCCTCTTTACCCACAACACCTGCTGGGCTATTGATGGCGAAAAACACGCCAGGCTCAAGCACTGTAGCTGCAACCATGGCCATAATCGCAACGAACGATTCGAGCAACATGCCACCATAAGCAATCATGCGGATGTCGCGTTCATTAGCAATCAACTTTGGCGTTGTGCCAGAAGCAATCAAGGCATGAAAACCAGATACCGCACCGCAAGCAATGGTAATAAAGACAAACGGGAATAAAGACCCGCCAAATATAGGGCCTGTGCCATCAATAAACTTGGTCAAAGCTGGCATCTGCACATCGGGGCGCCAGATGAATATGGCCAGTGCTAGCACAATGACCGTGCCCAGCTTCATAAAGGTAGAAAGATAATCTCTAGGTGCAAGCAACAGCCATACAGGCAAGACTGCGGCGGCTAGGCCATAGGCAATCACCCACCATGCCAGCGTCAATCCATCATGATCAAAAATGACACGTAATGTAGGATGATGGTCAACAAACCCGCCCATAAATACTGCAAGCAAAAGCAAGGCAACACCCAACGCTGAAGCCTCAAGCACTTGGCCTGGCCTGAAATGACGCATGTAAAGCCCAACAATCATGGCGATAGGAATAGTCGCAGCCACAGTAGATGTTGCCCACGGGCTATGCTTCATCGCATTTACGACTACTAAGCCGAGCACAGCAATCAAGATAATCATGATGGCAAAGGTACCTATCAACGCGGCAGAACCACCAATCGGACCCAACTCATCACGCGCCATCTGCCCCAAGCTCTTGCCATTGCGCCGCGTAGATAAAAACAATGTCACGGTATCTTGCACACAACCACCAAGCACTGCACCGATTAATATCCAGAGCGTGCCAGGCAAGTAACCAAACTGGGCAGCAAGCGTTGGCCCAACCAGTGGGCCAGGCCCTGCGATTGCAGCAAAATGGTGACCAAATACCACCCATTTATTAGTAGGTACAAAATCGCGGCCGTTATCCATGCGTTCGGCGGGCGTTGCACGCGTTTCATCGACCGTTAATACTTTTGCGATAATCCATGCCGCGTAAAAACGATAGGCAATCGCATAAATACACAGCGCCGCAGTAATAAACCACAAAGCATTGATGCTTTCACCACGATGCGTCGCAATGGCGCTCACTGCGGTAGCGCCTAGCAAAGCGACTAAAATCCACCCTATTTTTTTAAATACATGATTCATTTTTATTCGCCAGTGCTTGTGACTCGTTTAACTTGAGTTTGTTAACAAGAGTCATAGTATAAATCAGGCCTTGCTGAATAGAATATGTAACTGTAGCTAATCCACAAAGGAATTGGCCTCGCCAAAAAAATAAAGGCGCAAAAAAGCCCTTGTTATTTCAAGTAACAAGGGCTTTTGATAGCGCTAAATCAATAACTATTAGACTACATAGAGACTTTATTTGTGTTTACCTACCTGATTACCAATCACGCCACCCACGGCTGCACCACCTACAGTACCGATAGCACTGCCGCCAGTTAAAACCGCACCAGCAACAGCACCAACACCTGCGCCTACGGCGGTATTCTTATCGCGCTTTGTCATGCCGCTACAAGCGCTCAAGCTCAATAAGGTAAACGTTAACAAACTCACTGTGAAAAATTTAGATGCTCGATTCATTTTATTTCTCCTGAAAAATCTTTTGGAATTCTTTGATGCATTTCTATATTAGAGATTCAATACATCACTCAGCAGCCTGAATAAGCTGATTTGACTGTAGGACACTGCCGACTCTACACCAGCATACGTCTGCATGCTTTCAGGCAATGCTACTTCATGCTCTGCTTGATTTATGTTAGGGTTATGGCAATTACTTTTCACCCGAATGAAAGCCCTGAATACATGAAGAAAACCACCACCCTAGCAGTTCTTTCAATGTTATTTGCCGCATCCCTATCAATGAGCTACGCAGCAGCTGAAGATGCTGGCAGCGATATTGAAGCAGTCACCGCCAGTGGCGATAAAGTGATTTTGCAGCCGAATGGGCGCTGGAAATTTGTAGAAAAAGAAAAAGCTGTTGTAGCTGAAAAAATCTCCAAACAGTATGTGGAAAACCAGGGCTGCCCTAATGGTACTCAGGGCGGATTTTTTGGCCTTGGTGTTGGTCGATGCATTAAACCTGGAGATAAAGACTTTAACCGCGGCACACTCAACCCCAAGTGATATTTAGGCTGAACTAGGCTTAAAGTTAGGCTGGATATCTTTAAGTCAGGCCTCTATAAGTGAATAAAGTAACTAAAGCAGGCCGCGTTCAGCAAACGATAGCGTCTGGTTTCCCGCAACAACAAAGTGGTCTAGCACGCGCACATCAACCAATGCCAAGGCATCCTTGAGTGCTTTAGTCAGCATCTCGTCCGCACGGCTCTGCTGAGCAATACCCGATGGATGGTTATGAGCGAAAATCACCGAAGCTGCGTTGTGATGTAATGCTCGCTTCACTATTTCTCGCGGATACACACTGGTTTGGGTAAGCGTTCCCTCAAACATGCTTTCTTGAGCCAGCACACGGTTTTGCGCATCGAGAAACAAGACGAGAAATACCTCACGATTCAAACTACCTAATTTCAGGCATAAGTAATCCCTCACTTGCTTGGGTGAGCTCAATACATCACGGCTTTGCATATCTTCTTGCAAGGCACGACGACTCATTTCAAAAATCGCCTGTAGCTGTGCGAATTTGCTATCACCCATGCCATTAATAGCAGTGATCTCAGCAAGCGATGCAGAGAAAATACCGTTCAAGCTACCGAATGCGTTGAGCAAATCACGTGCTAAATCCACAGCACTCTTGCCTGTGACACCTACCCGTAAAAATATGGCCAATAGTTCTGCATCTGACAACACTGCGACGCCATTCGCCAACAACTTTTCTCTGGGACGCTCACCCTCTGGCCAATCTGTAATCGCCATGCCTGTTGCCTTTCATGTAAAATCGACTGATATAAAACCATTGATTATTATGACGTATTCTCCCATTAAAAAACTGGTACTTGGCATCACTGGCGGCATTGCAGCCTACAAAGCGGCTGAACTTGTACGACTACTCGTTAAACAAGGCATAGACGTTCAGGTAGTCATGACTAAATCTGCCTGCGAGTTCATCACGCCTATCACTTTGCAGGCGCTGTCTGGTAAGCCAGTATTCAGTGAAATGTGGGATGGCAGCATTGCCAATGGCATGCCGCATATCGAGCTATCACGCAGTGCTGACGCGATTTTGATTGCGCCAGCAAGCGCTAACTTTTTATCCAAACTCGTGCATGGTAGCGCTGATGACCTATTAAGCACACTTTGCCTGGCAAGAGACTGCCCGCTGATTGTTGCGCCCGCCATGAATAAGCAAATGTGGGAAAATCCGGCAACGCAACGCAATATCCAGCAATTGCAAGCTGATGACATAAAAGTTATCGGTCCAGATGCCGGCGAGCAAGCCTGTGGTGAGGTCGGTTTGGGGCGCATGCTTGAACCAGCAGAGATTGCAGAGTGGTTAAGTACGGCCTTTTTACCAAAAATTTTCAAAGGTAAACGTATTTTAGTCACTGCAGGGCCGACTCTAGAATCGATTGACCCTGTACGTGCGTTAACCAATTTTAGTTCTGGAAAAATGGGTTACAGCATTGCGCGGGTAGCACAGGCGATGGGCGCTGAAGTCACGCTAGTGAGCGGGCCAACTTCACTCACAACGCCATTAGTCAGCCATTTTGAATCCGTGACGAGTGCTGAGGAAATGTACCAGGCTGTCATGTATGCAATTGCCCAACAGGATATTTTTATTGGTGTTGCTGCGGTGGCCGACTATCGCCCCGCAGAATACAGTGCGAAAAAAATCAAGAAAAGTGGGCAACCGCTTACCTTAGAGTTAATACCAAATAGGGATATTATTGCTGAAGTTGCAGCCATGCCCAATGCACCTTTTTGCGTAGGATTCGCAGCTGAAAGTGACGATTTACTTAAGCATGCCGAAGAAAAAAGGCAGCGCAAAAAACTCCCTTTAGTCGTGGCCAATATTGCCAGTGACACTATGGGTAAAGACGATGCATCTATTGTATTGCTGGACGATGAAGGTACTCACACATTTTCTTATGCACCAAAAGCTGAGCTTGCTGCTACGCTACTGCAACATATCGCCAACATAATGAACATTTAATTCACCTAAATAAAGGCCATCACATGTCATTAAAAGTCGAGCTTAAAATTCTGGATGAGCGCCTGCGAAATCATCTACCTAGCTATGCCACGCCAGGGTCAGCTGGCCTTGATTTACGCGCATGCCTGGAGCACACACAAACGCTTAACCCAGGTGAAACGACATTAATACCCACTGGAATGGCCATATATCTGCGTGACCCAAACTATGCAGCCATGATACTGCCCCGTTCAGGGCTTGGGCACAAACATGGCATCGTATTAGGTAACCTTGTCGGCCTGATTGACTCTGACTATCAGGGACAATTGCTCGTATCGTGCTGGAACAGAGGTCGTGAGCCTTTTATGCTCAACCCGATGGAACGCATTGCCCAACTGATCATTGTGCCCGTCATACAGGCTGATTTTAGTGTAGTGGATGAATTTGCGGCGAGCGAACGTGGCGAAGGTGGGTTTGGTAGCACAGGCAAACACTAGTTTTTTAGCTTAAATATGATGAATTAAGCTAATTCACTTGAAGAACCTGCCATTTTTATGGTATAAATGCGGTCTTTTCGAATTTGGAGTAAACCATGGCACGCGTATGTCAGGTAACCGGCAAAAAGCCGATGGTAGGAAATAACGTTTCCCACGCAAACAATAAAACCAAACGTCGTTTTTTACCTAATTTGCAAAATCGCAAATTCTGGGTTGAGAGCGAAAATCGTTGGGTTAGTATGCGTATTACAAACGCCGCACTGCGTACAATCGACAAAAACGGCATTGATGCTGTTCTAGCTGGTATGCGTGCAAGCGGTGAGAAGATTTAAGGAACAATCATGCGTGAAAAAATCAAATTAGAGTCAAGTGCTGGTACAGGTCATTTCTATACCACCACCAAGAACAAACGTACCATGCCAGAGAAAATGGAAATCAAGAAGTTTGATCCAGTTGCTCGTAAGCATGTACTTTATAAAGAAACCAAACTGAAATAAGCTTTTGCTTATTCAGCAATAAAAAAGCCCGCGATGCGGGCTTTTTTATTGCTGTTAATTATCTAATCTGTGCTGGTTATGCCATTTTGTAGCAACGCAGGCGACGCGAGAACTCTTCAAGCGCCTCAATACCTGATGCCTCAGCACGGTGGCACCAGTCTTCAAGGCTCTTTAATAGCTGCTCTTGCGTGACTGTTGAGCGCGACCAGATTGCCATCAACTCTTGTTTCAAATCATAGATTTTTTGCAGTTGATGCGTATGCTGCAAGGCATTATGTAACTCCTGCTTTTCTTTATCTTGCAGGTGAATCGCATCCAGATGCAACCAATGCTTGATACGCTCAATTGACACTCGCTCATGGCTACGCTGCTCATAAGCATGATGGATTTTATCTAACTCCTGTTTGTATGCAGTTTTCAGCATAGCGCCATATTTACCCATCACGTCAAATCGGTGGGTAATCACAGCTTGTAAAGTATCAAGATCACAACGCGTTTTCGCCCAGTCGAAATGTACTTTCGGTGCGATCTTTTTCACTTTAGCAAGACTGACCATTTGCATGAGGCGAATATACATCCAGCCGATATCGAACTCATACCATTTGCTTGATAGCTTGGCAGAGCTTGCATAGGAGTGGTGGTTATTATGCAACTCTTCGCCACCGATCAGAATTCCCCAAGGAATAATATTGGTACTTGCATCATCTGCTGCAAAATTACGATAACCCCAATAATGGCCAATACCGTTGATCACACCAGCAGCAGTAATAGGTATCCAGGCCATTTGTACAGCCCAGATGGTCAAGCCTAGTGGGCCAAACAATACAACATTGATGATCAACATCATGCGTAAACCAACACCACTATGCTTGGTATAAACATTACGCTCCATCCAGTCATCAGGGGTGCCTGAACCATATTTCTCCAAAGTTTCCAGGTTTTTGGCTTCAGCACGATAAAGCTCCGCTCCCTCGCGCAAAACCTTTTGAATGCCTAGCACTTGTGGACTATGCGGATCATCTTCAGTCTCGCATTTTGCATGGTGCTTACGGTGGATAGCTGCCCATTCCTTAGTCACCATTCCCGAGCTCATCCACAGCCAGAACCTGAAAAAATGGCTAACAATAGGGTGTAATTCTAATGCACGATGTGCCTGGCAACGGTGCAGGTAAATAGTGACAGCCGCTATCGTGATATGCGTGAACGCCAGCGCAACGACAATGTATCCCCACCAAGGTAAATCAATTAACCACAGATTATTATTCATTTCGTATTCCCCACTTTTAACTTAAATTAAGTAGCACTATTCTTGTTATTCATCGCTACCTCACCCAGCACACGTACTTCACGTTGCGGGTAAGGAATAACAATACCACTCGCTTGGAATGCACGCCATATCTCTAGATAAATCGCTGATTTCAAATTGGATGAGCCTTCTTCTGGATCAATAATCCAGCAATTCAGATTGAGGTCTATGCCACTTTCACCAAACGCTAATATATAGGCGGATGGCGCTGGGTCTTGTATCACCCGCGGATGTTTCACCGCGATATCTCGCATGATATTCATGGCTTTTTCCAGGTCACTATCGTAGCTAATTTGTATTGGTAGCTGCACGCGCGATTTTCTGTCTGTTAATGAGTGGTTAATGACCATGCTAGTGATCAATGTCTCATTAGGGATAATCACCTGTGTACCATCTAGCTTATTAAGCACCAAATAGCGTGAACGTAAATCGCCGACGATACCGTAGTGAGTTTCGATAGTCACCACATCACCAATCTGCATGGACTTATCCATCAGGATAATAAAACCACTGACATAGTTACTCGTAATCTTCTGCAAGCCAAAGCCCAAGCCTATACCGATAGCACCGCCAAAAACCGAGAGCAAAGTGATATCCAAGCCTACCGCTGACAGGCCAACCAATACAGCGATCAATGAAAGTAATATCCGCAGTAGCTTTGTCAGCACCACGCGCATATTCATATTTATTTGCTGCGCCTGCATCAGCCTGTTTTCTAACAAACGACTGAGCCACAAGGCAATAAACAAGGTGATGATGATCGTGAATGCGCCTTGCAGCACAATCAAAAGATTGGCATTGGTTTTACCTACTTTGAAATTGACATCTTCCAAGGTTTGCAATAAATCAGGTAACAAGCCCGTGAGATGTAAAGCCAATATTAACCATACAACACTAGCTATTACACTCTCAAGCGCCCTTACCCAGCCGCCAGGTGCGAAAATATAACGTAATGCATACACAACAAGCCTGATGACCGCCATCGCGATTAAGAGCGTTGCAGCAAGCTTGAGCATGCTTACATGCTGCCATTGCTTAAGCGCTAGTTGGCCTGCGTACACAATCAGGAGTGAACTCAAAGGGAAGAGCACGCGCTTGATACCGCCTATCCCGACTTTCCATGTCTCAGGCGCATGCTGCATGATGTAATTTTTCAACAGGCCATTTATTGACCACGCAAGGCCTAATGCCACCACAATCACACCAAGCTGCCACAAAATGACCGGGCTCGCGGTATCGGTGAACAAATCCTGCATCAGCAGGCTTATTTCTTCATTCATTTAGTCATTACTCATACTAGAAAAATAGTCGCTAGGCCTAGAAAAATAAAAAACCCACCGCTATCTGTCATAGCGGTAATGAGCACGCTGGAGCCTACGGCGGGGTCGCGACCAGCCTTAGTCATCACTAACGGAATCAATACACCCATAATGGCTGCAAGCAATAGATTAAGGGTCATTGCACTTGTCATCACTAAACCAAGTGTTACATTCTTGTAGAGCAGATATGAGGCAATACCCAATACGCCACCCCATATGATGCCATTCAGCAAGGCGACGCCTAATTCTTTAATAAGTAACGATTTCATGTTGTGTGAGGCGATCTGGCCGAGGGCTAAACCGCGCACAATCATGGTGGTTGTTTGATTGCCAGAGTTACCGCCTATGCCAGCCACAATTGGCATTAAAGCTGCCAATGCCACGATTTTTTCAATAGAGCCCTCAAACAAGCCAATAACGCGAGATGCTACAAATGCAGTCACAAGATTCACTGCCAGCCAGGTCCAACGGTTTTGCACAGACTTCCACACTGAAGAGAATAAATCCTCTTCTTCACGCAAACCTGCCATAGAGAGCATGTCGCTTTCCGCTTCATCACGAATAAAGTCCATGACCGTATCAACGGTTAAGCGACCAACCAGTTTATTATTTTCATCAACAACTGGCGCGGTTACCAAGTCATAACGCTCAAATGCCTTGGCTGCTTCGTCTGCTTTATCATCAGGATGAAAGGTCACCGTGTCTTCAGCCATGATGTCCAATACTTCTGCGTCAAGATCATTCACCACCATACGTTTAAGTGGCAAAACTCCAAGTAGAATATTGTTACGATCAACGACGAACAACTTATCAGTATGGTCAGGGAGGCTGCCTATACGGCGTAGATAGCGTAGCGCAACTTCAAGAGTAATATCTTCGCGGATGGTGACAATATCAAAATCCATCAATGCGCCAACATCATCTTCATCATAACCAAGAGCCGATTGCAGACGTTCACGATTCTGGATATCAAGACTTTCCAGCAAGTCTTGCAAAACATCTTTTGGTAGATCTGGTGCTAAGTCAGCCAGTTCGTCCGTATCGAGCTGCTCTGCTGCTGCCAGCAACTCTTCACTATCCATGTCGGCAATAAGGGTTTGCCGAACGGCATCAGATACTTCCAGCAGAATCTCACCATCGCGTTCTGCCTTTACCAGTTCCCATACATCCAAGCGTTGCTCTAGTGGCAGCGCCTCAAGAATATAGGCAACGTCTGCGGGGTGAAGTGCATCGAGCTTCTTCTGCAGCTCGACTAGGTTTTGCTTGTGTACCAGCGTTTCTACAAGCTGGTGTTTAGCCATATCCTGTTTATGTACCAGATTCTCGACGAGCTTATGCTTATTAAGCAGCGTGATGACCTGCTGCAAACTTTCCTGAAGACTTTCCTTTGCCTCTTGAAAAGCAGACTCTTCGGAAATATCGTCCTTGGCTATAGTTTTTTTGTGGTCAGTGGTCATTTATTAGGCTCGCTGAAACAGTCTGGCTTACAATAAGCAAATAATAACCTCTGAATTTGATTTGCATGGCTTTGGAGTGCTAGCCAATATGGTGTAGCTACAGCCTCATATTATGGCCGTTTTTGGCAGTATAGAAAACCTTAATATTGTTGCAATACTAGAATTGAGAAATAAACGAATTAGCAAACTTCATGATTAACCTTATATTGTATGGAACATCAGGCTGTCATCTTTGTGAAGAAGCAGAAGCCTTACTTGGCAGATTAGAAGATGAGTACCCAATCACTCTTCAGCTAGTTGATATTGCAGACGATGAATCTCTTGTTGAAGCCTATGGCATCAGAATACCAGTACTTATCAATACCGATAAATCAGAGCTATCGTGGCCATTTAACGAAAACGATTTAAGAGTGTGGTTAAAAGAAAACTGATCTGTTCATATTTTCTTACCAATGAAAAAGCCGGCATATAGCCGGCTTTTTCATTAAATTAATACTTATTCAGCAACTACTGGTTCTGCAGTTAAATCAGGGCGATCAACCAATTCAATCAACGCCATTGGTGCATTATCGCCTAAACGGAAACCGCATTTCAGAATACGCAAATAACCACCATTGCGTGTTTGATAACGAGGGCCCAATTCAGCAAATAACTTACCAACAATATCACGGTCACGAAGACGCGCAAAAGCTAAACGACGATTAGCGAGAGTAGGTGTTTTACCAAGCGTAATTAAAGGCTCAGCAACACGACGCAACTCTTTTGCCTTAGGCAATGTCGTCTTAATGATTTCATGACGCAATAGTGAAGTCGCCATATTGCGGAACATCGCTTGACGATGGCTGCTTGTGCGGTTTAATTTTCGATTACTGTTACGATGACGCATAGTGATACCTCACACCTTTGCTAATATACTTTTAGGTTTTTCTTTAAATCTTCTCAAGACCAACTGGTGGCCAGTTTTCCAGCTTCATGCCCAATGTAAGACCTTTTGAAGCCAATACATCTTTAATCTCGTTCAGAGATTTACGGCCAAGATTCGGCGCTTTTAACAACTCATTCTCACCACGTTGGATCAAATCACCAATGTAGTAGATGTTTTCAGCTTTCAGGCAGTTTGCAGAACGCACAGTCAATTCAAGATCATCAACTGGACGCAACAGGATAGGATCAACCTGTGGTGCATTCTTTACTTCGATTTCTGTAGGTGCACCTTCAAGATCAGCGAAAACAGCTAATTGACCCATCAAGATACGAGCTGCATCACGAATCGCTTGTTCAGGTTCAACAACACCGTTGGTCTCAACATCCATTACAAGCTTGTCTAAGTCGGTACGTTGCTCAACGCGTGCACTCTCAACGTGGTAACTTACCTTGCTGATTGGGCTGAAAGAAGCATCCACCTGAATGAAGCCCAGTACACGGTCTTCATCAGACTTTAAACGTGCTGGAACTGGCTGGTAGCCACGACCCATTTGCACTTTAACTTCAAGATTCAGCTTACCACCCTTGGTCAGGTGAGCAATCACATGATTCGGGTTAGCAATTTCAGCATCGTGACCCGTTTCAAAGTCAGCAGCGGTTACAACACCTTCAACAGACTTATTCAGAATCAAAGTGGTTTCACTTTTGCTGTTCAGTTTAAGTGCAACGCCTTTTAGATTCAGTAGAATATCAACCACATCTTCTTGAACCCCATCAATCGTTGAGTATTCATGCACAACACCATCAATCTTCACTTCAGTAATTGCAAAGCCAGGAATTGAAGATAACAATACGCGGCGCAACGCATTACCTAATGTATAGCCAAAACCGCGCTCCATAGGCTCTAGAGTTACACGCGCTCTTACTGGTGAAATAACTTCAACATCCACTACACGTGGCTTTAAATATTCGGTCGGACTGTTTTGCATAGCCTATCCTTGTGTGATCTGATTGCTTAAAATTGTTCGTTACTAAACACGTAAAGTGATTAGATACGACGCTTTTTAGGTGGACGGCAACCGTTATGTGGCACGGGCGTCACATCAGAAATACTGGTAATTTTTAAACCTAGCGCATTAAGTGCACGAACGGCTGACTCACGACCTGGGCCTGGACCTTTGATGCGAACTTCAAGATTCTTAACACCACATTCTTGAGCGGCTTTACCTGCAGCCTCTGCAGCAACTTGAGCTGCAAATGGTGTACTTTTACGTGAACCTTTGAAACCAGCACCGCCAGAAGTTGCCCATGAAAGCGCATTACCCTGACGATCAGTAATAGTAATAATTGTGTTGTTAAATGAAGCATGTACGTGGGCGATGCCCTCGGCAATATTCTTTTTAACTTTTTTACGTACGCGGACGTTAGCTTTAGCCATGTTACTTATTCCTTAACTAGGATGTATTACTTAGACGACTTAATTGGCTTGATTGGGCCTTTGCGAGTTCTCGCATTGGTTTTGGTACGTTGACCACGAACTGGCAAACCGCGACGATGACGCACGCCACGATAGCAACCCAAATCCATCAAACGCTTGATATTCATGGTTACTTCACGACGCAAGTCACCTTCAACTTTTAACTTAGCGATTTCGTCACGTAACTTTTCAACTTCAGCATCATTCAGATCTTTGATCTTGGTGGTTGATAACACGCCAGCTGCCAAACAGATTTGTTTAGCTGTGTTACGACCAACACCATAGATAGATGTTAATGCGATTTCAGTATGTTTATGATTGGGGATATTTACCCCAGCTATACGAGCCATGTATTTACTCCAAAATGATGGCGCAATGATTTGAATTAAATGGCTTAATCAAATCGCCAAAAAAGCCCAAAATTTTAACAGTTTATGCCGTTTTTAACAATTAGCATTTGAACTGACTATCTACTCACAACTTCTTGCTTATTCCAATTAACCTTGGCGTTGCTTATGGCGTGGGTCTGTACAAATGATACGTACCACTCCACGACGGCGGACAACCTTACAGTGACGGCATAAAGCCTTAACAGATGCACGAACTCTCATTTTTTCACCTCTTAACCGCTTATTGCTAAGCTTTAAAAACTATTATTTCACGCGGAATATAATACGCGCACGGGATAAATCATATGGGGTCATTTCCACTGTGACCTTGTCACCAGGTAGGATACGAATGTAGTTCTTACGCATCTTTCCTGAGATATGACCTAATACAACGTAATCATTTTCCAGCTTCACTCTAAATGTAGCGTTAGGTAAATTCTCCAACACTACACCCTGCATTTCTATTGAATCTTCTTTCGCCATACTTTACCCGATCAACGTGTGCTGACCGCACTACCTTTAAAGTTAGCTTTTTTCAACAAGCCTTCATACTGGCTAGACATCAGGTGGGCTTGCACTTGTGTCATGAAATCCATGGTCACAACCACGATAATCAGCAACGAAGTACCACCAAAGTAAAATGGCACATTAAACTTCAAAATCAAAAACTCGGGCAATAAACAAACCAACGTAATGTAAATCGCACCTATCATGGTCAAACGACCAGTAATCTTATCTATGTACTTAGCTGTTTGCTCACCAGGACGAATCCCAGGAACAAATGCACCACTCTTCTTCAAATTGTCTGCGGTCTCTTTTGGGTTAAACACTAATGCAGTGTAAAAAAAGCAAAAGAATATAATCGCAGTAGCAAACAATATGATGTACAGCGGCTGACCAGGAGATAAAGTAGACCCAATATCCTTCAACCATGTCATATGTTCATTGCTGCCAAACCAACCAGCCAATGTCGCTGGAAACAAAATAATACTTGAAGCAAAAATCGGAGGAATTACACCCGCCATATTCAGCTTCAAAGGCAAGTGACTAGTTTGACCACCAAATACTTTGCGACCTACTTGACGCTTAGCATAATTCACGGTGATCTTACGTTGGCCACGTTCAACAAAAACCACGAAGTACACAACACCTACTGTTGCTACAAATAAACCCAGCACTAACGGAATTGAGAAAGCACCTGTTCTAGCTAACTCAAGCGTACCAAATACTGCATGCGGCAAACCTGCAACGATACCTGCAAAAATAATGATTGATATACCGTTACCGATACCACGTTCGGTAATCTGCTCACCCAACCACATCAAAAACATTGTGCCGCTCACCAAAGTGATGACAGCAGTAAAACGGAACATCAAACCTGGATCAATCACCAGACCAGCCTGACCTTCTAGCGCAATCGCAATACCTAAGGCTTGAAAAGTAGCTAAAAATACAGTGCCATAGCGTGTGTACTTAGTAATCTGGCGACGGCCTGCTTCGCCTTCTTTTTTCAGCTGTTCCATTTTCGGGGAAACTACTGTCAGCAACTGCATAATAATAGAGGCTGAAATGTAGGGCATGATACCTAGCGCAAACACTGTGAATCGGGACAACGCACCACCTGAGAACATGTTAAACATACCCAGAATGCCATTGTTGTTAGATTCGAACAGCTTCGCCAAGATATCAGGGTCTATGCCAGGCACAGGAATATGTGCGCCTAAGCGATAGACTACCAAAGCACCTAACACAAATAACAAGCGGCCTTTAAGCTCGCTCATCTTACCAAATGCACCAAAAATACTATCGTTAGCCAACTGTTTACTCTACGATCTTGCCGCCAGCTGCTTCTACCGCTGCACGTGCACCCTTGCTTAGTAACAAGCCTTGAACACTGACAGCACGCGTCAAATCACCTGACAAATATACTTTTACTGACTTCGCAGAAGCTGGAACTACTTTCGCTTCTTTCAACGCCAACAAATCAATCACATCTGATGTCACTTGCAACAACTCGCTAGTACGTACATGTGCAGTATCTGCTTTAGTCAATGATACGAAACCACGCTTAGGCAAACGGCGTTGCAAAGGCATTTGACCGCCTTCAAAACCAACCTTGTGGAAGCCACCTGTGCGAGACTTCTGACCTTTATGACCACGGCCAGCAGTCTTACCCAAACCTGAACCAATACCACGGCCAACGCGACGCTTAGCGTGCTTTGCACCTTCGGCTGGTTTAATAGAATTCAATTTCATTATGCTTCTACCTTCAATAGATAGTTCACAGCATTGATCATGCCGCGGTTTTCTGGTGTATCTTTCACTTCAACTGTGTGATGCATACGGCGTAAACCGAGGCCAGCAACACTTGCTTTGTGAGATGCAATACGGCCAATCGTGCTTTTAACCAAAGTCACTTTAACGGTACCAACTGCTTCTACTTCTTTTTTTGCCTTAGCCATGATTAGCCTCTGATTTCTTCAATAGTTTTGCCACGTTTAGCAGCAACTTCAGAAGGTGTATTCATTGATTGCAAACCATTGAGTGTTGCACGTACTACGTTGTAAGGATTGGTAGAACCAATGCACTTAGCCAACACGTTAGTAATGCCCATCACTTCAAAAATCGCACGCATTGCGCCACCAGCGATAATGCCAGTACCTTCAGATGCAGGCTGGATGAACACTTTAGCAGCGCCGTGAACACCAGTGACTGCGTGATGCAATGTACCGTTATTCAGGTTTACCTTAACCATGCCGCGACGCGCTTCATCCATGGCTTTTTGTACAGCGACTGGAACTTCACGCGCTTTACCTTTACCCATGCCAACAGCTCCATCGCCATCACCAACTACGCTCAATGCAGCAAAACTCATAATGCGACCACCTTTAACAACCTTGGTCACACGGTTTACTGCAATCATTTTTTCACGCAGACCATCGGTCTGCTGTTGTTCAATTTCTTTTGCCATCATTAACCCTGTCTATTAGCAATGCCGTCAGTTAAAAGGTCAAGCCGTTTTCGCGTGCAGCATCTGCCAACGCTTTAATACGACCATGGTACTTGTAGCCTGAACGGTCAAAAGCCACTTGAGTAATACCTGCAGCCTTTGCTTTTTCAGCAATACGCTTACCAATCGCAGCAGCAGCAGCAATGTTGCCACCATTTTTAATGTCTTTACGTACTTCAACTTCAACAGTAGAAGCACTTGCCAAGACCTTATCACCGGTTTCAGCAATGATCTGAGCATAGATATGACCGTTACTGCGATGCACGCTCAGGCGGGTAACCTTGAGTTCGGCAATCTTGGCGCGGGTCTTACGTGCACGACGTAAGCGCGGGTTTACATTATTTACGTTATTAGTCATGACTGAACCTATTTCTTCTTGGTTTCTTTAATGATGACCACTTCGTCTGAATAACGTACACCCTTGCCCTTATATGGCTCTGGAGCACGATACGAACGAATTTGCGCGGCCACCTGACCTATCACCTGCTTATCAACACCAGTCAACAATACTTCTGTTTGCGTTGGTGTTTGCACAGTCACGCCTTCAGGCATTTTGTGATTGATCGGATGTGAATAACCCAACTCTAAATTCAATGTGGTGCCTTGCGCTTGCGCCTTATAACCAACACCTACCAAAGTAAGCTTGCGGCTAAAGCCTTGCGATACACCATGAACCATATTGGCCACTAGTGCGCGCAGAGTGCCAGACATTGCACGTGAATGCTGGCTATCATTTTCAGCCACGAATGTAATTGTTTCACCCTCACGCGCCAGCTTTACAACGCCAGTTAGTGGATGAGTCAACTTACCTAATGGGCCGCTTACAGAAATATTGCCAGCGTTTAAAACCACTTCAACTTTTGCAGGAATGGCGACTGGATTTTTAGCTACACGAGACATAGTTGCTCCTTAAGCCACAACGCAAAGCAACTCACCGCCGACACCGGCAGCCTGCGCTTTACGATCAGTCATTACACCCTTGGACGTAGACACAATGGTCACGCCAAGCCCATTCATTACCTTAGGAATATCTTGGTTGCCTCTGTATACACGTAGACCTGGGCGGCTAATGCGCTCAATCTTCTCAATAACAGGACGACCAGCATAGTACTTAAGGCTGATATTTAATTGCGGTTTACCTTCAACATCTTGCACAGCAAAATCATCAATGTAACCCTCATCTTTAAGTACAGCTGCAATAGCAAGCTTTACTTTAGATGCAGGCATTGAAACTGCTGGCTTGTTGGTGCTTTGCGCATTACGAATGCGGGTTAGCATATCGGCAATCGGATCACTCATACTCATCGTTTAACCCTCCGTTACCAGCTAGCTTTGGTGACGCCTGGCACTTCGCCACGCATCATCAACTCGCGCAACTTGCTACGCGCAATACCAAATTTACTGAATACACCACGTGGACGGCCTGTCAGTGCGCAGCGATTACGCAAACGCACTGGGCTTGAATTACGTGGCAAACTTTGCAACTTCGAACGCGCATCACGGCGATCTTCTGAAGAAGCATTTACATCATTAACGATTGCGGTTAACGCAAGACGTTTAGCTGCATATTTTTTTACTGTGTCGCGACGCTTTTGCTCGCGCTCAATCAGGCATAATTTAGCCATAAGACCCTCAGTTCCTAAACGGGAAACTAAACGCAGCAAGCAAAGCACGGGCTTCTTCGTCAGTTTTAGCGGTAGTTGTAATAGTGATATTCATCCCACGCAATACATCAATCTTGTCGTATTCGATTTCAGGGAAAATAATCTGCTCTTTTACACCCATGTTGTAATTGCCGCGCCCATCAAAAGACTTAGCGGAAATACCACGGAAGTCACGAATACGTGGAATAGCCACTGTTACCAGCCTGTCCAAGAACTCGTACATACGTTCACGACGTAATGTCACCTTGCAACCTACAGGATAATCATCACGAATCTTAAATGCAGCGATAGACTTCTTAGCCTTGGTTACAATTGCTTTTTGACCAGCAATCTTTTCCATATCACCAACTGCATTTTCCATTACTTTCTTATCAGCAACCGCTTCGCCAACACCCATGTTCAGGGTAATTTTTTCAATACGTGGCACTTGCATTACTGATGTGTAACCAAACTGCTCAGTCAAATTCTTGACCACAGTTTCATTATAAAAATCTTTTAAACGAGCCATGATTAGTCCTTAAGCGTCAACAACTTCATCGCTTGATTTGAACACGCGAACTTTGCGTCCATCATCTAGCGTTTTGAAGCCTACGCGGTCACCTTTTTGGGTGGCACGGTTAAACAAAGCAACATTAGAAACATCAACAGGCATTTCTTTATTGATAATGCCGCCAGTTACACCCTTCATAGGGTTTGGCTTAGCATGTTTCTTAACAACGTTGACACCCTCAACCAATACATGGCCAGTTTCTAGTACACGCAACACGGTGCCGCGCTTACCTTTATCTTTACCAGTATTGAGGACGACTTCATCGCCCTTGCGAATCTTACTCATCTAAAGCTCCTTACAATACTTCAGGGGCCAAAGAAACGATCTTCATGAAACGCTCGCCGCGAAGCTCACGTGTCACTGGCCCGAAAATACGGGTACCAATCGGTTCTAGCTTATTGTTTAACAAGACTGCTGCGTTGCCGTCGAACTTAACCAAAGAGCCGTCTGGACGACGAACACCTTTTACAGTACGAACAACAACTGCGCTATAGACTTCGCCTTTTTTAACGCGGCCACGTGGAGCAGCATCTTTAATAGTCACTTTAATGACATCACCGATACCAGCGTAGCGACGCTTTGAGCCACCCAACACCTTAATGCACATAACAGAACGCGCACCAGTATTGTCGGCAACATCTAGCCGAGATTGCATTTGAATCATGAGAATAATCTCCAACTTAATCCGTTAAACCAACACCAGCCGTTATAAATACGGCCGATAGACCACGGTCAGTATTGGGGCGCCAGCTTTATTTGCTTTCAACTAATTACTAGAACCAGTCAATTACAAGGGCGCCGAAAAGTCCAATATTATAATTGCATTAAACCAACAACGCAATGCTTATTAGATAACACGTGCTTTTTCTACGATCTTGCTTACACGCCAAGTTTTGGTCTTTGAAAGCGGACGGCTTTCTTCAATAACAACCAAATCACCTTCTTTGCATTCGTTTGTTTCGTCATGCGCATGAAACTTATTAGAACGACGCACAACCTTACCGATCAATGGGTGTTTTACTTTACGCTCAACAAGCACTGTGACGGTTTTATCCATCTTGTCACTGACAACACGTCCGCTCAACGAGCGTACGACTTTAGCTGTTTGATTTTCACTCATTTGGCTTGTTCCTTGGATTTTTCAGCAAGCACAGTACGTACACGAGCGATATCGCGACGAGTCTTCTTTACTTGATCCACTTTGTTTAGTTGCTGTGTAGCCAATTGCATACGAAGAGAAAATTGCGCACGGCGCAACTCAATCAATTCGCCATTCAATTCATCTACAGACTTATTTCTTAATTCGGTTGCTTTCATGTTCAGCTCCCAATATGACGGGTAGTGAAAGTAGTTTCGATTGGCAATTTCGCAGCTGCCAAACGGAACGCTTCACGCGCAAGCTCTTCGCTCACGCCGTCCATTTCATATAACATTTTTCCTGGCTGGATCTGAGCAACGTAGTACTCGGTACTACCTTTACCATTACCCATACGCACTTCAGCTGGCTTCTTAGAAATCGGCTGATCAGGAAAAATACGAATCCAGATACGACCACCACGCTTGATGTGACGTGTCATCACACGACGCGCAGCTTCGATTTGGCGCGCAGTCAAACGACCACGCCCAATCGCTTTAAGGCCGTATTCACCAAAACTTACTTTGTTGCCGGTTGTTGCAATGCCTTTGTTACGGCCCTTTTGCATCTTCCGATATTTTTGTCTAGCTGGCTGCAGCATTTTTCGCCCCTGGCTTTCTTACTTTCTTTTCCGGCTCGGCGGCAGCAACAGCAGGCAATTCAGCCTTGTTACCAAACACTTCACCCTTAAATACCCAAACTTTGATACCAATAATACCGTAGGTGGTTTTAGCTTCAGCTACGCCATAATCAATATCAGCACGGAGTGTATGCAATGGCACACGGCCTTCGCGATACCATTCTGTACGAGCGATTTCAATACCGTTCAAACGGCCTGCGCTCATGATCTTGATACCTTGCGCACCTAAACGCATTGCATTTTGCATTGCACGCTTCATTGCACGACGGAACATCACACGCTTTTCAAGCTGTTGAGCAATACTTTCAGCGATCAACGTTGCATCGATTTCAGGCTTGCGCACTTCTTCGATGTTCAGATGTACTGGCACACCCATCAAACCTTGCAGAGTTGAGCGTAAAGACTCGATGTCTTCACCCTTCTTACCAATCACAATGCCAGGACGCGCACTGTAAATCGTAATTTTTGCATTCTTGGCAGGACGCTCAATAATGATCTTGCTTACTGCGGCATGTGAAAGCTTCTTCTTAAGAAACTCGCGAACCTTGATATCGCCATTCAGCATTGCCGGGAAATTTTTACTATTGGCATACCAACGTGATGACCAGTTTTTCTGGACACTCAGACGGAAACCAAACGGATGTATTTTTTGACCCATATCGATTCCTTTAGTTACCGACTGTCACAGTGATGTGACTGGTTGGTTTAATAATCTTGCCTGCGCGACCTTTAGCACGAGCACGAATACGCTTGAGGACAACACCTTTATCAACATAAATTGAAAGCACTTTCAACTCATCGATATCAGCACCTTCATTATGCTCGGCATTAGCAATCGCTGATTCAACAACCTTCTTGATAATCTCAGCACCTTTGGTAGGTGAGAAATTCAGAATATTCAGCGCGTAATCAACTTTCTTACCACGCACCAAATCGGCGACCAGACGTGCTTTCTGCGGAGACAGATGAACACCTTTTAATACTGCAGATACTTTCATCGTCATACTCCTACTTCTTAGCCTTCTTGTCGGCTGCATGACCCTTAAAAGTACGAGTCAAAGCAAATTCGCCGAGTTTGTGGCCAACCATGTTTTCTGAAATCAGCACTGGAATGTGCTGCTTACCGTTGTGAATCGCGATCGTCAAACCGATAAAATCAGGCAAAATGGTAGAACGGCGTGACCAAGTCTTAATTGGTTTGCGATCTCTCGCTGCAGCAGCAACTTCTACTTTTTTAGCCAAGTGACCATCGATAAATGGACCTTTTTTAACTGAACGTGCCATATTGATTACCTCTTATTCGCAGGACGACGAGCAACACGCATGTTATCTGTGCGCTTGTTGCGACGTGTACGATAACCCTTGGTTGGCGTACCCCATGGGCTAACTGGATTCATACCAGCAGCAGTCTTACCTTCACCACCACCGTGCGGGTGATCTACTGGGTTCATTACCACACCGCGAACGGTTGGACGAACACCACGCCAGCGCATCGCACCAGCTTTACCGATTGAGCGCAATGAATGCTCTTCATTACCCACTTCACCGATGGTTGCTTTGCAATCCACATGTACGCGACGCACTTCACCAGAACGCAAACGCAATTGAGCGTAGCTGCCTTCACGTGCTAACAGCTGCACTGAAGTACCTGCTGAACGAGCAACTTGCGCACCTTTACCAGGCTGCAACTCGATACAATGAATAGTGCTACCCACTGGGATGTTACGTAACGGCAATGCGTTACCTGCCTTGATAGGCGCATCAGAACCACTTACCAGTTGCGCACCAGCGGCAACGCCACGTGGAGCAATGATGTAACGACGCTCACCATCCGCATAAACCAACAATGCAATGTGTGCGCTGCGGTTTGGATCGTATTCAATATGCTCAACTTTAGCTGGAATACCATCTTTATTGCGGCGGAAATCCACCAGACGATAATGCTGCTTATGACCACCGCCTTGATGGCGAATGGTAATGTGACCATTGTGATTACGGCCAGCCTTTTTGCTTTGCTTTTCCAGCAAAGGCGCATGTGGCTTACCTTTATATAAATCAGGTGTTACAACTTTCACTACGGCGCGACGGCCAGGTGAAGTTGGCTTTACTTTAACTAGTGCCATGATTTCTCCTATTCGCCCGCTGCAAAGTTAATTTCTTGACCTGGCTTCAAGCTTACATAAGCTTTCTTCCAGTCCTTACGGCGACCCAATACACGGCCCGCACGTTTAACCTTACCCTTCACGTTCGCAACGGTAACGGCTTCAACTTCAACCTTAAATACCAACTCAACGGCCGCCTTAATTTCTGGCTTTGTTGCATCAGTACGCACCTTGAATGCGATTTGCTGATTTTTGTCAGCAATACGAGTGGCTTTTTCTGTAATTTGTGGAGCAAGAATGACTTGCAACAAACGATCTTGACTTGCTGTTAATGCGCTCATGCTAGCAACTCCTCAAGTTTCTTAACTGCACCTGTGGTTGCAATCACATTAGGGAAACGAACAAGGCTGACTGGATCAACATATTGCGCTTCAATCACTAACACATTGGTCAGGTTACGTGATGATAGGTAAAGATTTTCATCAAAACCATCCACCAGGACCAATACGCCATCTGTGTAGCCAAAACCCTTGATTTTCTCAACCAGTAATTTTGTCTTTGGTGATTCAACACTGAATTCGGCAACCACGCTCAAACGTTCCTGACGAACCAACTCAGAAAGGATAGAACGTAAACCAGCACGGTAAACCTTACGGTTTACTTTATGGCTGAAATTTTCATCTGGGCTATTAGGGAAAGCGCGACCGCCTCCACGCCAGATTGGGCTAGAACTCATACCAGCACGTGCACGACCAGTACCTTTTTGATTCCATGGCTTGTGTGTCGTGTGGCTTACATTGCCACGACCCAACTGGGCACGTGTAGCTGTACGAGCATTTGCTTGATAAGCAACAACAACTTGATGGACTAGCGCTTCATTGAATTCACGACCAAACGTGATTTCTGAAACTTCTAAACCACTTTTAGCTGGCTTACCGTTTTGATCAATTAATTTGAGTTCCATTATGCACCTGCCTTAACGCGGACTTTAACAGCAGGACGTACAACAACGTCGCCACCCTTAGAGCCTGGAATTGCACCTTTAATCAACAAAAGGTTACGCTCAACATCAACGCGTATTATTTGCAGATTTTGCACAGTGGTTTTGATTGCGCCCAAATGGCCAGGCATACGCTTACCAGGGAATACACGACCTGGATCTTGCGCCATACCGATAGACCCAGGCACATTGTGTGACTTGGAGTTACCATGAGATGCACGATTTGAACTGAAGTTGTGACGCTTGATAGCGCCTGCGAAACCCTTACCAATAGATGTACCAGTCACGTCAACAATTTGACCTTCTTGGAACAATTCTACGGTTAATTGGGCACCAGCTGCATAGTTAACAGCTTCGCCTTCAGAAACTGGGAATTCTTGAATACCTGAACCAGCCACAGCGCCAGCCTTGGCATAATGCCCGGCAAGTGCTTTAGTGACACGGCTCGCACGGCGTGTGCCATGCGCGAGTTGAAGGCCAGAGTAGCCGTCAGTTGCAAGTGTTTTCACCTGCGTCACGCGGTTAGGTACAACCTCAAGCACGGTTACTGGAATGCTTTCGCCTTCATCAGTAAAAATGCGGGTCATGCCCACCTTGCGACCAATAAGCCCTAAGCTCATGATCATTTCCTTATAATAATTAAAGGGTCGATTACAATTGACCGACCTGTTTTCATACGAGGGGCGGATTATACCGAACACTCATTACTTTTACAACTAGACTTTCAGTACAACTTACTAATTACAACTTAATTTCTACATCCACGCCTGCTGGAAGATCAAGCTTCATCAACGCATCAACTGTTTTATCTGTAGGATCAACGATGTCCATTAAACGTAAATGGGTACGAATCTCGAACTGGTCACGTGAAGTTTTGTTCACGTGTGGTGAACGCAGAATGTCAAAACGTTCAATACGTGTTGGCAATGGGATCGGGCCCTTTACAACAGCGCCTGTACGCTTTGCAGTTTCTACGATTTCCAAAGCTGACTGATCGATCAAACGATAGTCAAATGCTTTGAGGCGAATACGAATTTTCTGAGCTGCCATTTTTATTTCCTTAAAGAGCGATTTACCAAAGAACGAAACGGCAGGGGTTAAAAACCACCTGCCGTTTTAAATTACTACAAATTATTCAATAATCTTAGCGACGACACCAGCACCAACGGTACGACCACCTTCACGAATCGCGAAGCGTAAGCCGTCTTCCATGGCGATAGGGGCAATCAATGCAACAGTGATGGACACGTTATCACCTGGCATCACCATTTCAGTACCTGCTGGCAATTCAACTGCGCCAGTCACGTCTGTCGTACGGAAGTAGAACTGAGGGCGGTAACCATTGAAGAATGGGGTATGACGACCACCTTCATCTTTACCTAACACATAGATCTCAGCTGCGAACTTGGTGTGTGGCTTGATTGAACCTGATTTAGCCAATACTTGGCCACGTTCAACTTCTTCACGCTTGGTACCGCGTAGCAGAACACCTACGTTGTCACCTGCTTGACCTTGGTCTAGCAGTTTGCGGAACATTTCAACACCAGTACAGGTGGTTTTGAGGGTTGGTTTGATACCAACGATTTCAATTTCATCACCGACTTTAACAATGCCACGCTCAATACGGCCAGTCACTACAGTGCCGCGACCTGAGATTGAGAATACGTCTTCTACTGGCATCAGGAAGGTGCCGTCAATAGCACGTTCTGGCGTAGGGATGTAGGTATCTAATGCTTCAGCCAATTTCAGGATGGCTGGTTCGCCGATTTCTGATTGGTCACCTTCAAGGGCGAGCTTGGCTGAACCGTGAATGATTGGGGTATCGTCACCTGGGAATTCATACTTGTCCAGAAGCTCACGTACTTCCATTTCGACCAACTCTAACAATTCTGCGTCATCAACCATGTCTGCCTTGTTCAGGAAGACTACGATGTATGGAACACCAACCTGGCGTGCCAAGAGGATGTGTTCGCGGGTTTGTGGCATTGGGCCGTCAGCAGCTGAACATACTAGAATTGCGCCGTCCATTTGAGCAGCGCCAGTGATCATGTTTTTTACATAGTCAGCGTGGCCTGGGCAGTCTACGTGTGCGTAGTGGCGGTTAGCAGTTTCATATTCAACGTGGGCGGTATTAATAGTAATACCACGTGCTTTTTCTTCTGGAGCTGCATCGATCTGGTCGTATGCCTTGGCTTCGCCACCAAATTTCTTTGACAGAATGGTGGTGATCGCTGCTGTTAATGTGGTCTTGCCATGGTCAACGTGTCCAATCGTACCTACGTTAACGTGCGGCTTTGTCCGCTCAAATTTACCTTTTGCCATGTTCTTTTTCCTTTATCTATCTAACTTAATTCAACAGAATATATAAGTTTAATGTTATTTCTTGTTAATGATGGCTTCTGCCACGTTTCTCGGTGCTTCTGAGTAATGCTTGAATTCCATGCTATAGCTTGCACGACCTTGTGACAACGAACGCACAACGGTTGAGTAACCAAACATCTCAGCCAATGGCACTTCAGCACGAATCACCTTGCCAGTTGCATTGTCATCCATGCCTTGGATCATGCCACGACGTGAAGACAAGTCACCCATCACATCACCCATGTAGTCTTCAGGCGTTTCCACTTCTACGGCCATCATAGGCTCAAGCAGAATTGGATCCGCCTTGCGCATACCATCCTTGAAGCCAATCGAAGCCGCCATCTTAAAGGCGTTTTCGTTCGAGTCAACGTCATGGTAAGAACCGTCAAAAAGCGTCACTTTTACATCAACCACTGGGAAGCCAGCCAAGATACCGCTAGGAATCGTTTCCCTCAAACCCTTTTCAACAGCAGGGATGAATTCACGTGGAACAGTACCACCCTTGATTTGGTCGATGAATTCAAAGCCCTTACCTGGCTCGTTCGGCTCCATCATCAACCAAACGTGGCCATACTGACCCTTGCCACCAGATTGCTTAACGAACTTGCCTTCAACTTCAACCTTCTTCTTAATCGCTTCACGGTAAGCCACTTGAGGCGCACCAACGTTTGCCTCAACGCCAAACTCGCGTTTCATACGATCAACTAGAATTTCAAGGTGCAACTCACCCATACCAGAAATAATGGTCTGGTTGGTTTCTTCATCAGTCTTCACACGGAACGAAGGATCTTCTTGTGCCAAGCGATTGAGTGCAACACCCATCTTCTCTTGGTCAGCCTTGGTCTTAGGTTCAACAGCCACATGAATCACCGGCTCAGGGAATATCATGCGCTCAAGAATGATTTCTTCATTCAGACCACACAAGGTATCACCAGTAGTTACATCCTTAAGACCAACTGCAGCAGCGATATCACCCGCACGAACTTCTTCTAGAGGCTCACGTGTGTTCGCATGCATTTGCACAATACGGCCAATACGCTCTTTTTTGCCTTTAATTGCGTTGTAAACACTGTCGCCAGCTTTAACAACACCCGAGTAAACGCGGAAGAAAATCAGTTGCCCAACAAATGGGTCAGTCATGATCTTGAATGCTAATGCAGCAAACTTTTCATCATCAGCAGCCTTAAGACGAATTTCTTCGCCCTTGCCGTTTTGCGCTTTAGTTGGAGGAATATCGGTTGGTGCTGGCATCAACTCAATGACTTTGTCCAACATCGCCTGCACGCCCTTGTTTTTGAAAGCCGAACCACACATCATCGGCACAATTTCAAACGCAATGGTACGCTGACGAAGACCTGCCAGAATTTCCTCTTCAGAAAGATTACCTTCTTCAAGGTACTTATTCATCAACTCTTCATTGGCTTCAGCAGCGGCTTCAATCATGTTCTCGCGCCACTTATCGCATTCAGCCTTCATCTCTTCAGGAATTTCGCGATAGTCGAACTTCATGCCTTGAGACGAATCATCCCAGTACACTGCTTTCATCTTGATTAGATCGACAACACCTTCGAATTTTTCTTCAGCGCCAATCGGCAATTGCAATGGAATTGGGTTTGCTTTTAGACGTGTACGCATCTGATCGTAAACTTTCAAGAAGTTTGCACCAGCGCGGTCCATCTTGTTTACGAATGCCAGACGCGGCACTTTGTACTTGTTGGCTTGACGCCATACAGTTTCAGATTGCGGTTGCACGCCACCCACAGCACAATAGACCATACAGGCGCCATCCAAGACGCGCATAGAACGCTCAACTTCAATAGTGAAGTCAACGTGACCTGGGGTATCAATAATGTTGATACGATGCTGTTCAAACTGGCCAGCCATACCCTTCCAGAAACAGGTAGTAGCAGCTGAAGTAATGGTAATACCGCGCTCTTGCTCTTGCTCCATCCAGTCCATGGTGGCAGCGCCATCATGCACTTCACCGATTTTATGGTTTACGCCAGTATAGAAAAGAATACGTTCAGTTGTCGTCGTTTTACCGGCGTCAATGTGCGCACTGATACCAATATTACGATAGCGTTCGATGGGAGTTATACGAGCCACAAGAATTACCTTTTACTTAAAATTTGATTAGAAGCGGAAATGCGAGAATGCTTTGTTGGCTTCAGCCATACGGTGCACTTCTTCACGCTTCTTCATTGCAGAGCCACGGCCTTCAGATGCTTCAACCAGCTCAGCAGCCAAACGCAGACCCATAGATTTTTCACCACGCTTACGGGCAGCATCACGCAACCAACGCATCGCCAAAGCACTACGACGGCTTGGACGCACTTCAACTGGCACTTGATAGTTAGCACCACCTACACGGCGGCTCTTAACTTCAACGACTGGGCGAAGATTGCTGATCGCCAAAGTGAACACTTCAAGCGCATCTTTGCCGCTCTTGGTAGACACTTGGTCAAATGCACCGTACAAAATACGCTCAGCAACTGACTTCTTACCGCCAGTCATCAGCACATTGATGAATTTCGATACTTCTTGGCTTCCAAATTTTGGATCCGGCAAAATATCGCGCTTGGGGACTTCTCTACGTCTTGGCATGACTTTCTCGATTCTTTAACTATATAGAGCTGCTATTAAGCAGCTTTAGGACGCTTAGCGCCGTATTTAGAACGTGACTGCTTACGATCTTTCACGCCAGCAGTATCCAAGCTACCGCGTACCATGTGGTAACGAACGCCTGGTAAATCCTTTACACGACCACCGCGCAATAGCACAACAGAGTGCTCCTGCAGGTTGTGGCCTTCACCACCGATGTAACTAATTACTTCGTAACCATTAGTCAAACGTACTTTAGCGACTTTACGCAAAGCAGAATTTGGCTTTTTAGGCGTGGTTGTGTAAACACGTGTACATACACCACGTTTTTGTGGTGAACTTTCAAGCGCTGGTACTTTGCTCTTGGTGACTACTTTTTGGCGCGGCTTGCGCACTAACTGATTGGTGGTTGGCATAACCTTTAGCCTTTATATTTTAACCGCTAAAAATTACGGGATGACGAAGTCGCCATCCCGGAAAACTCAGCATTCTATTAAGCGTTACATGTATTGTCAAGCTAACTGTTGCTAAGCAACTTCAGCATCACCCGTTGTTTCTATTACTGGCGCCACTTCTGGCTCGGCTGCTTCAATGACTGAAGGTGCTGCATCTGTGCCTGCCGCTTGACGTCTACGCGTCTCGTGGTAAGCAAGTCCAGTACCGGCAGGAATCAAACGACCGACAATTACGTTTTCTTTCAGGCCACGCAATTCATCACGTTTGCCCAGAATTGCAGCTTCGGTAAGAACACGCGTTGTTTCCTGGAAGGATGCGGCAGAGATGAACGAATCTGTTGAGAGTGAAGCCTTGGTAATACCCAGCAACACATACTCAAAACTTGCAGGACGCTTGTTGATAGCCGTCACGCGTTCATTTTCTGCCAACAGGTCTGCGCGCTCAACTTGCTCGCCCAGGATAAAGTTGGTTTCACCCGCATCTGACACACGTACACGACGTAGCATTTGACGCACGATCACTTCAATGTGCTTATCGTTGATCTTCACACCTTGTAAGCGATAAACGTCTTGTACTTCATCAATGATGTAGCGTGCTAATGCTTCACGGCCTTGCAAACGCAGAATATCTTGTGGGTCGGCTGGGCCGTCCACAATGCTTTCGCCCTTGGTAACCACTTGGCCATCATGTGCAGTCACGTGCTTATCTTTAGGAATCAGATATTCATGGGTAATGCCATCAAGATCTGTAAAGACCAGACGTTGCTTACCCTTGGTATCTTTACCGAAAGATACAGTACCCGTCACTTCAGCCAGCAAGCCAGCATCTTTCGGTGAGCGAGCTTCAAACAATTCAGCTACACGTGGCAGACCACCAGTAATATCGCGGGTCTTAGAAGATTCTTGTGGGATACGTGCAAGCACTTCACCCACACCAACCTCTTGACCATCTTTCACTGTAATGATGCAACCCAGTTGGAAGGTAATGTTCACTGGTGTTTCGCCACCAGAAACCTTCACCTCCACGCCATTTGCATCCAACAATTTAACTTGCGGACGCAGGCCCTTGGATTGACCAGCACGTTGCTTAGGATCAATAACGACTAGTGATGACAAACCAGTTACATCATCAATCTGCTTCGCAACAGTGATGCCTTCTTCCACGTTTTCGAACTTAATCTTACCTGCATATTCGGTAATGATTGGACGGGTATGTGGATCCCATGTTGCCAATGCCTGGCCTGCCTTAACGGTTTTGCCGTCAAGCAATTGCAAGGTTGCGCCGTAAGGTACTTTATGACGCTCACGCTCACGACCATTTTCGTCCTGAATCATGGCTTCACCATTACGTGAAATCACCACTTGTTCATTGCGCGCATTGGTTACATAACGCATGGTTGATGTAAATCGCACAACACCGTTTGATTTACCTTCAACCTGGCTAATAGAAGCCGCGCGCGATACCGCACCACCGATGTGGAAGGTACGCATGGTCAACTGTGTGCCTGGCTCACCGATGGATTGCGCAGCAATCACACCAACAGCCTCGCCCATGTTAATCAGTCTGCCACGGCCCAAATCTCGGCCATAACATTTAGCGCAAATACCGTAGCGTGTATCGCAAGTCAGCGCAGTACGCACTTTGACTTCATCAATACCTAACGCATCAATATTTTCAACTTCATCTTCAGTCAATAACGTACCTGCTGGATAAACCACTTCCTGCGTTTCAGGGTTAACCAAATCAATCGCTGTTACACGACCTAAAATACGGTCATGCAATGGCTCGATGACTTCACCACCCTTAACTAAGGCCTTGGTAACCAAGCCGTCTATCGTGCCGCAATCATGCTCGGTCACGACCAAATCTTGGGTAACGTCAACCAGACGGCGTGTCAGGTAACCAGAGTTAGCTGTCTTCAACGCAGTATCTGCCAAGCCCTTACGTGCACCGTGGGTTGAAATAAAGTATTGCAACACGTTCAGACCATCACGGAAGTTCGCAGTAATCGGCGTTTCAATGATAGAACCATCTGGTTTCGCCATCAGACCGCGCATACCTGCCAACTGACGTACCTGAGCGGCTGAACCGCGGGCACCAGAGTCGGCCATCATGTAAATGGCGTTAAATGACTCTTGTTTGATGACTTTACCTGATGCATCTTTAGTTACATTGCCATCGGCATCGAGTACTGGCTCTTCACGCAATTGTTTCATCATGGCGTCAGCGACTTTATCGCCAGCACGACCCCAGATATCCACTACCTTGTTATAGCGTTCGCCTTGCGTTACCAGACCTGAAACATACTGGTTTTCAATTTCTTTCACTTCAGCTTCAGCAGAAGCAATCAATTGCTCTTTCTCTGGTGGCACCAACATATCGTTGATGCTGATAGAGATACCAGCACGTGTCGCATAGGTGTAACCCATGGTCATTAGCTTATCAGCCAGAATAACTGTTTCGCGAATGCCAACCTTACGGAAGCCAGCATTAATCAGCTTAGAGATTTCTTTTTTCTTCAACGCACGGTCAATAGTGCTGAAAGGCAAGCCTGCTGGCAGAATTTCTGACAACAATGCACGACCAACTGTCGTTTCATAACGGTTGATTTTCTCGTGCTTGTCGCCGTTCAGGTCAACTTCGTATTCCTTGATACGTACAGTCACCTTGGCATGCAAATCAATCAAGCCTGCGTCATAGACACGTTGCACTTCGTTAACGTTAGCAAAGCGCATGCCTTCGCCACGTGCGTTAACCTTCTCACGCGTCATATAGTACAGACCCAACACGATATCCTGTGAAGGCACGATAATAGGCTCGCCGTTAGCTGGTGATAGCACGTTGTTTGATGCAAGCATCAAGGTACGTGCTTCCATTTGCGCCTCAAGGCTCAATGGAACGTGTACAGCCATTTGGTCACCGTCAAAGTCGGCGTTGAACGCAGCGCAAACTAATGGGTGAAGCTGAATAGCTTTACCTTCGATCAATACTGGCTCGAAAGCTTGGATACCTAAACGGTGCAAAGTAGGCGCACGGTTAAGCAGTACTGGATGCTCGCGAATCACGTCTTCCAGGATATCCCAGACTTCTGGGCCTTCCTCTTCAACCTTCTTCTTAGCCGCTTTAATGGTGGTAGCAAGCCCTAATACTTCGAGCTTGTGGAAAATGAATGGCTTGAACAATTCAAGCGCCATTTTCTTAGGCAGACCGCACTGATGCAATTTCAGTTGTGGGCCAACCACAATCACTGAACGACCAGAGTAATCCACACGCTTACCAAGCAAGTTCTGACGGAAACGACCGCCCTTACCCTTAATCATATCAGCCAGTGATTTCAGCGGACGCTTGTTGGCGCCAGTCATTACTTTACCGCGACGGCCATTATCCAGCAGTGAATCGACTGCTTCCTGCAACATACGTTTTTCGTTACGTACGATGATTTCAGGTGCTTTCAATTCCAACAGACGTTTCAGACGGTTGTTACGGTTAATAACGCGACGATATAAATCGTTCAAATCAGAAGTTGCAAAGCGACCGCCATCCAGTGGCACCAATGGGCGCAACTCTGGTGGCAATACTGGCAATACTTCCAGGATCATCCACTCTGGCTTGATGCCAGATTTTTGGAATGCTTCCAGCACTTTCAGGCGCTTGGAGATCTTCTTGATCTTGGCTTCTGAACCAGTTTCAGTGATTTCGCGACGCTGTCTTTCGATTTCTGAATGGACGTCCATGGTACGCAGTAATTCGCGTACAGCTTCAGCACCCATCACGGCATTGAATTCGTCACCGTATTCTTCAACTTTGGCTAGGTAATCATCTTCTGTCAGCAATTGACCGCGGGTTAGCGGGGTCATGCCTGGATCGATCACGATATATGCTTCAAAGTAGAGAACGCGCTCAATATCGCGCAGTGCAATATCCAGCACCATGCCCAGACGGCTAGGCAAGCTCTTCAAGAACCAGATATGGGCAACAGGTGAAGCCAGTTCAATGTGCGCCATGCGCTCACGACGGACTTTAGACAGCGTCACTTCTACGCCGCATTTTTCGCAGATCACACCGCGATGCTTGAGACGTTTGTATTTACCGCACAGGCACTCGTAATCTTTTATAGGGCCAAAAATCTTGGCGCAGAACAAACCATCACGCTCAGGCTTGAACGTACGGTAGTTAATGGTTTCTGGCTTTTTGACTTCGCCATAAGACCATGAACGGATTTTTTCAGGAGAAGCCAATGCAATCTTAATTGCATCAAACTCTTCTTCTTGCGTTACCTGCTTAAATAAGTCTAATAGAGCTTTCATGTAATCTCCTTAGTTTCTGTCCAGGTCAATATCGATAGCCAATGAGCGAATTTCTTTAACCAGCACGTTGAATGATTCCGGCATACCGGCATCAATCTTGTGCTCGCCCTTGACGATATTTTCATAAACCTTGGTACGGCCAGACACATCATCTGATTTAACCGTGAGCATTTCTTGCAAGGTGTAAGCCGCGCCATAAGCTTCAAGCGCCCAAACTTCCATCTCACCGAAACGCTGACCACCGAACTGAGCTTTACCACCCAGCGGTTGTTGAGTCACGAGAGAATAAGGACCAGTTGAACGTGCATGCATCTTGTCATCAACCAAGTGATGCAGCTTCAGAACATGCATATAACCAACAGTAACAGGGCGCTCAAATGTCTCACCAGTACGACCATCAATCAGCTTCACTTGTGTCTTACCAGCAGCAAATTCCAGCTGTTTGGTACGCGGGTCATCATCAGGGAAAGCCAAGTCAAGCATCGCTTTAATGTCTGATTCTGCTGCGCCGTCAAACACTGGTGTTGCAAATGGCACACCACGCTCAAGGTTTTTAGCCAGATCAAGCACTTCGGTATCGGTCAGAGACTTGATGTCCTCTTTCTTGCCGGTACTGTTGTTATAAATCTGGTCAATAAACTTGCGCACTTCAGATACTTTAGTCTGGCTACGTAGCATTTCACCGATACGCATGCCTAGGCCCTTAGCAGCCCAACCCAAATGGGTCTCAAGAATCTGACCAATATTCATACGTGACGGAACACCTAGCGGGTTCAACACGATGTCCATTGGCGTACCATCGGCCATGTGTGGCATGTCTTCAACTGGAACAATCTTGGAAACCACACCCTTGTTACCGTGACGGCCGGCCATCTTGTCACCAGGCTGGATACGACGTTTAACAGCCAGGTAAACCTTGACCATCTTCTGTACGCCAGGTGGTAATTCATCACCTTGTGTCAGTTTGCGTTTTTTCTCTTCAAACTTGCTGTCGAAAGTCACGCGGGCTTGCGCCAAGCTGTCTTTCAATTGCTCGAGTTGACGTGCAGCATCTTCATCGCTCAAGCGAATATCAAACCAGTCATAACGACCGATATCTTCAAGATATTCAGCATTCAAGGTGTCGCCTTTTTTCAGCTTTTTAGGGCCGCCAGTGGCAACTTTACCTTCAAGCAGGCGGCGAATACGGCCAAATGCGTCATCTTCAACAATACGCATCTGGTCAGCCAGATCTTGCTTGTAATGACCAAGCTGGTCATCAATAATTTGCTGTGCACGTGGATCGCGGTCAATACCTTCACGGGTAAATACTTGAACGTCAATCACGGTACCGCTCATGCCAGAAGGCACGCGCAGTGAAGTGTCTTTAACGTCAGAAGCTTTTTCACCGAAAATAGCACGCAACAGTTTTTCTTCTGGTGTCAGTTGGGTTTCGCCCTTAGGGGTTACTTTACCAACCAGCACGTCACCTGCTTCAACTTCGGCACCGATGTAAATAATGCCAGAGTCATCCAAACGACCCAGCATGCGCTCGGACAAGTTTGAAATATCACGGGTAATTTCTTCAGCGCCCAGCTTGGTGTCACGCGCAACCACTGAAAGCTCTTCGATATGAATCGAGGTATAGCGGTCATCAGACACTACGCGCTCAGAAATCAGGATCGAATCTTCAAAGTTGTAACCGTTCCATGGCATAAATGCCACAAGCATGTTTTGTCCAAGAGCCAGTTCGCCCATATCAGTAGAAGCACCGTCAGCGATCACATCGCCACGCGCCAATACATCACCTACATTAACCAGCGGACGCTGATTAATATTGGTGTTCTGGTTAGAACGGGTGTACTTGGTCAGGTTGTAGATGTCCACACCGACTTCGCCAGCCAATGCTTCAGCATCATGCACACGGATCACGATACGGCTTGAGTCAACATAGTCAACAATACCGCCACGGCGTGCCTGAACGATAGTGCCTGAGTCAATAGCAACCGTACGCTCAATACCTGTACCAACCACGGCTTTTTCAGCACGCAGACATGGCACCGCTTGACGCTGCATGTTGGCACCCATCAAGGCGCGGTTTGCATCATCGTGCTCAAGGAACGGAATCAATGAAGCAGCCACTGAAACGATCTGGCTAGGTGCAACGTCCATATACTGCACACGGTCTGGCTGTGCCATCGTGAATTCGTTATGGTAACGAGCAGAAACCAACTCTTCCTGGAATTGACCTTTGCTATCCAGTTCAGTGTTTGCTTGCGCAATCATGTACTGGCTTTCTTCAATCGCAGACAAGAAATCAATCTTCTCAGAGACTTTATTGTTTTCTACACGGCGATAAGGGGTTTCAAGGAAACCGTACTTATTAGTGCGCGAGAACAAGGCCAATGAGTTAATCAAACCAATGTTTGGACCTTCTGGTGTTTCGATCGGGCATACACGACCGTAATGGGTGGTGTGTACGTCACGCACTTCAAAACCTGCACGTTCACGGGTCAAACCACCTGGGCCCAACGCTGAAACACGGCGTTTATGGGTAATTTCAGACAATGGGTTGGTCTGGTCCATAAACTGTGACAATTGTGAAGAACCGAAGAACTCACGAATCGCGCTAGAAACTGGCTTCGCATTGATCAAATCATGCGGCATCAGGTTATCTGATTCAGCTTGGCTCAAACGCTCTTTAACAGCGCGCTCTACGCGGACTAAACCAGCGCGGAATTGGTTTTCTGCCAATTCGCCAACAGAGCGAATACGACGATTACCCAAGTGATCGATGTCATCAATTTCGCCACGGCCATTGCGTAATTCAAGCAATACGGCAACTACGGCAAGAATGTCTTGGTTAGAAAGAATGCCAGAACCTTCAGCACCACGTGCGCCAGATTTCTCATAGAAACGACGTAACCAAGCAGCTGTGCGATCTTCAATACGCTCAGGGAAGGCACGGCGGTTAAACTTCATGCGACCAACCACTGAAAGATCATAACGATCTTCATTGAAGAACAAGCCTTCAAACAATGCATTCACAGCATCTTCGGTTGGCGGCTCGCCTGGACGCATCATGCGGTAAATCGCAACCTTTGCGCTGTATTGGTCAGGAATTTCATCAATACGCAAGGTTTGTGAAATGTAATCGCCATGATCAAGATCATTCGCGTACAGCGTGTTGATCTTGCTGACGCTGGCTTCGCGTAGTTTTTCAACCACTGACTCAGTGATTTCGTCGTTAGCATTGGCAACAACTTCGCCTGTTTCTTTATCAACGATTGCTGTGCTCAATGCACGGCCAAGCAGGAATTCTTCAGGCACAGTGATTTTGCTGATACCAGCTTTTTCCATGTCGCGAATATGCTTAACAGTAATGCGTTTATCTTTGGCAACAACGACGGTGCCGTCTTTGCTGACAATGTCAAACTTGGCAACTTCACCACGCAAACGCTCAGGCACCAGTTCAAACTGGATACCCTTTGCGCTGATATGGAAAGTATCCAAATCGTAGAATGTTTCCAGAATCTGTTCTGGTGTATAGCCCAATGCTTTCAGCAGGATGGTAACCGGCATTTTGCGGCGGCGATCCACACGAAAGTACAGATAATCTTTAGGGTCAAACTCGAAATCCAGCCATGAACCACGGTAAGGAATGATACGAGCTGAGAACAACAATTTACCTGAGCTATGAGTTTTACCGCGGTCATGCTCAAAGAACACGCCTGGGCTACGGTGTAACTGGGACACGATGACACGCTCGGTACCATTGATGACGAATGAGCCGTTCTCGGTCATGAGTGGCAATTCACCCATGTACACTTCCTGCTCTTTGACTTCTTTCACGGTAGGCTTTGAAGCCTCTTTGTCCATGATGGTCAAACGTACTTTAACGCGCAATGGTGCAGCGTAAGTCAGGCCACGTTGTTGGCATTCTTTAACATCAAACGGCTCTTGGCCCAGATGGTAACTGACATAATCAAGACGTGCGTTGCCAGAGTGACTGACAATCGGGAACACCGAAGCAAACGTTGCTTGCAAACCAGCGTTTTCACGCTTATCAACTGATACATTAGCTTGCAAGAAAGCAGCGTAAGATTCTAATTGCATCGCGAGCAAGTAAGGAACTTCTTGCACACTTTCGCGTTTAGCAAAACTCTTACGAATGCGTTTTTTCTCGGTAAAGGAATAGCTCATAGCATCTCCTGAGGGTAGAGGGTATATAACAGAAAGCGAAGGGTCACTCGCTGTTGTATAACGACTATCAATAAGTCTTATAAATTAAAATGTGATGCTTAAATAACGGCTTAAAACTACAGATACTAGAAAAAGCTGAAGGCTGGCGGTTGCCCGCCAGCCCACAAGCTCATACCACCAATTACTTGATTTCAGCCTTAGCGCCAGCTTCTTCAAGCTTCTTCAGTGCTGCATCAGCATCAGCCTTGGAAACGCCTTCCTTAATTGCTTTAGGAGCGCCGTCAACCAAGTCTTTAGCTTCTTTCAAGCCAAGTGCTGTCAATTCACGAACTGCCTTAATCACGTTTACTTTATTGTCGCCAGCGGCAAGCAATACAACGTCAAATTCGGTCTTTTCTTCAGCTGCAGCAGCTGCAGGTGCAGCAGCGCCAGCGGCTGCAGGTGCAGCAACAGCTGCTGCAGATACGCCGAATTTTTCTTCTAAGTCTTTAATCAGTTCTGATAATTCAAGAACGGTCAATCCAGCGATTGCGTCAAGAATGTCTGCTTTAGATAATGCCATTTGTAATACTCCTGATAATAATGTGTAGATAAATCTACTTTAAAATTAAGCTGCTTTTTGATCGCGAACCGCTGCCAGACCACGTACAAAGCCTGAAGGCACTTCATTAAGAGTGCGTACAAACTTGGCAATAGGTGCTTGCATGGTGCCGAGCAATTTAGAGAGCAATTCTTCGCGACTTGGTAGCGTAGCCAATGCCTGAATGCCTTTGGCATCCATGACTTGATTTGGCAATGCGCCACCTTTGATCACGAACTTGTCATTGGCTTTAGCAAAATCATTCAATACTTTTGCCGCAGCAACTGGGTCCGTAGAAATACCGAACACCAATGGGCCAACCATCTCACTAGCCAAAGCAGAAAACGGTGTGCCGTCAACAGCACGACGTACCAATGTGTTTTTTAGAACACGCAGGTAAATACCAGATTTTCTGGCTTCAGCTCGCAATTTGGTGATTTCACCCACTTGTAAGCCACGATACTCAGCAAGAATAATTGACTGTGCCTTTGAGACTTGCTCGCTGACTTCAGCAACAACTGCTTTTTTCTCTTCAAGATTAAGACTCAAGGTCCAACCTCCTTCCGTTAATTGAGTTTAAATATCGAGCCGCCTTGTTGCACGGCCAAACATCAAAACCTACCACGGCGACCTGTCATCAGGAATATTACTTAAACCTGTTTTAGGGAACGCCATCTGCGTAGGATCTCTGCTGCAGCACACCACCCACATGCACTTTTGACAGTGGATTAAACCTGCTTGACTCTATCCATTTCTGGATATTTCCATTAAGGCTCCTACGGTCTTTGATGATCTTGATGTGAATGCGATAAATCATATTCACATCAAGCCCAAAGTCTTTCGTCAACGCAGTTTGAAATTACAAACTACGCTGATACATCCATTTAAATCTATTTAGCTACCAGACAATCTTTATCGCTTTAGGCAATATTAGATTGGTCAACGCGAATGCCTGCACCCATGGTGCTAGAAACTGATACTTTTTTCAGGTAAACACCCTTGGTAGAAGATGGTTTCGCTTTGTTCAAAGCATCAACCAGTGCAGCCAAGTTACCGTGTAAAGCCTCTACAGTGAATGAAGCACGACCAATGGTGCAATGCACGATGCCGCCCTTGTCAGTACGGTATTGCACTTGACCAGCCTTAGCATTCTTGACTGCAGTTGCCACGTCAGGGGTAACAGTACCAACTTTAGGATTAGGCATCAGACCACGTGGGCCCAATACTTGACCCAACTGACCAACAATACGCATTGCATCTGGTGTAGCAATCGCCACATCAAAGTCGATAACACCAGCCTTAACTTGCTCAGCCAAATCTTCAAAGCCGACAACTTCAGCGCCAGCGGCTCTAGCAGCGTCAGCTTGAGCACCTTGTGCGAACACAGCCACACGCTTGCTTTTGCCAGTGCCATTAGGCAAGACTAATGCGCCACGTACCAATTGGTCTGATTTACGTGCATCAATACCAAGATTGATTACAGCATCTACAGATTCATCAAATTTTGCGGTTGCTGTTTCTTTAACCAATGTCAAAGCCTCAGCGACTGCATATACTTTATTACGATCAACTTTTGCCTTGATCGCAGCTACACGCTTAGAAATAGTTGTCATGTTATACACCCTCCACAACGATGCCCATGCTGCGCGCACTGCCAGCAATGGTACGAACAGCCGCATCCAGATCAGCAGCGGTCAAATCAGGTGCTTTGGTCTTGGCAATTTCTTCAGCCTGTGCACGTGTGATCTTGCCTACTTTGTCTGTATGGGGACGTGGTGAACCTTTATCAATCTTGGCTGCTTTTTTGATCAGGATAGTCGCCGGCGGCGTCTTCATCACAAAAGTGAAGCTCTTATCCGCAAATGCAGTAATCACTACTGGAATTGGCAGACCTGGTTCCAAGCTCTGTGTTGCAGCATTAAATGCCTTACAGAACTCCATAATATTCAAACCGCGCTGACCCAATGCTGGGCCAACTGGTGGACTTGGGTTGGCTTTACCTGCAGGGATCTGCAGTTTGATATAGCCAATGACTTTCTTTGCCATGATTCACTCCTGGTGGGTACAAGCGCTTAAAATCTAAGCTCCCCGTTAGTTAATATTGGTACTACTTCTGCGCCAGTTTTACACCAGCCATTACTGCTTAAACTTCTTTTTCTATCCGACTAAACTTCTTTTTCAATCTGGCTGAAATCTAGCTCAACAGGCGTTGCACGACCAAAAATGGTGACCGTGACACGCAGCTTGCTCTTCTCGTAGTTGATATCTTCAACATTGCCAGAGAAATCCTTAAACGGACCATCAATCACACGCACAGACTCGCCTTTTTCGAAAGTAAGTTTCTGTGTTGGATTGCTCTTGCTGTCATCCATACGCTGCAGAATGATCTCAACTTCTTTATCTTTAATTGGTGTAGGCTTGAGTGCTGTACCGCCGATAAATGCAGTCACACGTGGCGTACTTTTTACCAAATGCCAACTGTCATCATTCATTTCCATTTGTACCAGTACATAGCCTGGATATAACTTGCGTTCAGTAATGGTCTTTTGACCACTTTTCATTTCAACGACTTCTTCTACAGGCACTAGAATCTGACCAAAGAAATCTTTGGCGATTGGGGAACGCGCAATACGCTCTTCCAAACCACGCTGTACTGTTTTTTCGTACCCAGAAAATGCCTGCACTGCATACCATCGCATACTCATTAAGCGCTCCGCCCCATCAACCATTGCACCATCTTCAAGAAACCAGCATCGACTATTGCCAGAAAAATGGCCATCACAATGACAAGCACAAATACGGCTACGGTAGTTTGTATCGCCTCTTTACGGCTAGGCCAAACAACACGCTTGGCTTCAGCAACAGAATCTTGAATAAAACCAAGACCCTCTTTGCCAAGCGGGGTAGTCCAAGTCAGCACGACTGCGGCAACAATACCAGCACACACCACCAGAATACGTAATACCAGCGCCTGGTCTGCAATTGCGTAGTAACCAGCGATACCTGCTGCAACCAGCAATAATGCAACTACCAGCTTGATTTTATTGATCATATTTTACTTATCGCTTGTATTGAGTCTTTGCGTTTCCGCACAAATAATCCAGTTAACATCTACAGGACTAATTTACATTTACATGCTGGCAGGCCAGGAGGGCCTCGAACCCCCAACCTTCGGTTTTGGAGACCGACACTCTGCCAATTGAGCTACTGGCCTAAAAACGTTTTCACAATGCGCAAAGGCCACACTGTTTTACAGTGCAGCCCTGGCTACATTAACAACAATTATTCAATAATCTTAGCGACGACACCAGCACCAACGGTACGACCACCTTCACGAATCGCGAAGCGTAAGCCGTCTTCCATGGCGATAGGGGCAATCAATGCAACAGTGATGGACACGTTATCACCTGGCATCACCATTTCAGTACCTGCTGGCAATTCAACTGCGCCAGTCACGTCTGTCGTACGGAAGTAGAACTGAGGGCGGTAACCATTGAAGAATGGGGTATGACGACCACCTTCATCTTTACCTAACACATAGATCTCAGCTGCGAACTTGGTGTGTGGCTTGATTGAACCTGATTTAGCCAATACTTGGCCACGTTCAACTTCTTCACGCTTGGTACCGCGTAGCAGAACACCTACGTTGTCACCTGCTTGACCTTGGTCTAGCAGTTTGCGGAACATTTCAACACCAGTACAGGTGGTTTTGAGGGTTGGTTTGATACCAACGATTTCAATTTCATCACCGACTTTAACAATGCCACGCTCAATACGGCCAGTCACTACAGTGCCGCGACCTGAGATTGAGAATACGTCTTCTACTGGCATCAGGAAGGTGCCGTCAATAGCACGTTCTGGCGTAGGGATGTAGGTATCTAATGCTTCAGCCAATTTCAGGATGGCTGGTTCGCCGATTTCTGATTGGTCACCTTCAAGGGCGAGCTTGGCTGAACCGTGAATGATTGGGGTATCGTCACCTGGGAATTCATACTTGTCCAGAAGCTCACGTACTTCCATTTCGACCAACTCTAACAATTCTGCGTCATCAACCATGTCTGCCTTGTTCAGGAAGACTACGATGTATGGAACACCAACCTGGCGTGCCAAGAGGATGTGTTCGCGGGTTTGTGGCATTGGGCCGTCAGCAGCTGAACATACTAGAATTGCGCCGTCCATTTGAGCAGCGCCAGTGATCATGTTTTTTACATAGTCAGCGTGGCCTGGGCAGTCTACGTGTGCGTAGTGGCGGTTAGCAGTTTCATATTCAACGTGGGCGGTATTAATAGTAATACCACGTGCTTTTTCTTCTGGAGCTGCATCGATCTGGTCGTATGCCTTGGCTTCGCCACCAAATTTCTTTGACAGAATGGTGGTGATCGCTGCTGTTAATGTGGTCTTGCCATGGTCAACGTGTCCAATCGTACCTACGTTAACGTGCGGCTTTGTCCGCTCAAATTTACCTTTTGCCATGTTCTTTTTCCTTTAACTTTAGCTTCTAAATTAAAACAGCTTCTAAATTAAAACCACATTAAAAATGTGCTGGGCTCTGACAGCAATTCGAGCCCACCACCTCACACAATCCAATCAACATTAATACTGGTGCCCATGGCGGGAATCGGACCCGCGACCTCTCCCTTACCAAGGGAGTGCTCTACCACTGAGCCACATGGGCGCTTTACTTGAATTTCCTTGTAAGCCTTGAATTCCCTTGCAAGCTCCGTGCACCTAAATTCTGGAGCGGGCGACGAGGTTCGAACTCGCGACATCTTGCTTGGAAGGCAAGTGCTCTACCAGCTGAGCTACACCCGCATGCCGCACTAGAACATCAAATCCAAACCTAAATAAATAGAATCTAAAAAAATAATATTTAATCCCGCAACTTCATCTTTGGTGGAGGGGGAAGGATTCGAACCTTCGTACTCTGAGAGAACGGATTTACAGTCCGTCGCCTTTAACCACTCGGCCACCCCTCCAAACCGAACCCAAGATTATGATGACTTTTTGTACGAGTGTCAAACCAAAAATGACTAAAAACCAGAGTAAAACAAGATTGGTGCCGGATGTCGGAATCGAACCAACGACCTTCTGATTACAAATCAGCTGCTCTACCAACTGAGCTAATCCGGCAAATTGATAAGTCTTGAAGACTTAATGAACAACGCTTTACTATTTTACCAACTTTAAAGTCGGCTTTTTAACTTCTTTAGATTTACCCTCAACCAAGGGTAAATCATTTACTACACCTTCTATTTCTTTGCTCACAGCACTTTGGTCAGAAGTAATTTCTGACTGAGGCTCGGCTTGGAAAGACATGCCTTGACCGTTTTCGCGAGCGAAGATACCACGAACTGCATCAATTGGCACGTACAAATTATTTGATACGCCACCAAAACGTGCCGAAAACGTGATGGCTTCATTACCAATATGCAAATCTTTGGTTGCTGCGTAATTCAGGTTGAGCACGATTTCGCCATCTTTAACGTAGCCCATAGGCACTTTGGTTTGGGCATCAACACCCACCAACAGATGCGGCGTAAAGCTGTTATCAGTGCACCATTCATGCAATGCACGAATAAAATAAGGCTTGGTCGAAATCTGCTCAGCCATTTTTATTACTTGCGCATTGCCTTCTCAGACGGCGTCATCGCTTCGATGTAAGCCGGGCGAGAGAATATACGTTCTGCGTATTTAAGTAAAGGTGCAGCTTGTTTCGGCAACTCGATACCGTAATGCCCCAAACGCCACAATAACGGCGCAATAGCAACATCCAGCATGGAAAATTCGTCGCCCAAAATATATTCCTGCTTACTGAACAGGGGCACGATTTGAGTCAGATTATCGCGAATAGTAATGCGTGCTTTGTCTGCAAGCTTGGTGTTGCCAGATTCAATGTCGCCGATGTGGGCAAACAGCTCTTGCTCAAAGTTGTACAGAAAAAGGCGTGCGCGAGCACGCATGACCGGGTCTGCTGGCATCAACTGCGGATGAGGAAAACGCTCATCAATGTATTCGTTAATAATATTGGCTTGTTGCAAAACCAGATCGCGCTCAACTAATACAGGCACTGCGTTATGCGGATTGATAATCGCTAAATCTTCTGGCTTGTTAGCAAGATCAACATCAATCACCTGGAAATCCATGCCTTTTTCAAACAAGACAATACGGCAGCGGTGGCTATATGGGTCGGTAGTACCCGAGTACAAGGTCATCATAATCTTTATATTTCCTACGTGGTAAGCGAGACTGAGTTTGCCATTATGGCAAACTCAGCTTTGAATGCTAGCTTTGAATATTAGTGGACGTCTTTCCAGAACTCTTTTTTCAGGTAATAGCTCACAATAAATAAGCCCCCTAAAAATAGCAGCACAATTAAGCCTAAACGCAGACGCGTGCTTTTGGCTGGCTCTGACATATAGACCAAGTAGTTAACGAGGTCGGCTATGGTAGCATCATATTCCGCAGGAGATAACTTACCTGGCTTAATCAGCACTAGCTTGTGCTGTTCGGATTTTTCGCCATTGGCTTCTGTGGTTTCTTCTGTCTTGAGTATCTGGTCACCCTGCAATTGCCATAAGACATGCGGCATCGCGACTTTTTCGTACACTACATTATTCCAACCTGTAGGCCGGGTATCATCACGATAAAAGCTTCTGAGATATGCATAAAGCCAGTCTGCGCCGCGCGCTCTAGCTTCCACGGTTAAATCAGGAGGCGTTACACCAAACCACTCTTTAGAGTCCTTTTTCGGCATCGCCACTTTCATGGTTTCGCCAACTTTGTCACCTGCGAAAAGCAGATTTTCTTTAATCTGCTCTTGCGTCAAGCCAATATCCTGCAAACGGTTGTAGCGCATATAAGCAGCGCTATGGCAGTTAAGGCAGTAATTCACAAATATCTTTGCGCCGCGCTGCAAAGAAGCCTGGTTATCAGGATCAATAGGCGCACGCTCAAGCTTTGGACCCTCACTCGCGCTCACAGAGAATGAAGCAGATAACGTTAAAGCAATCAGTAGTTTTTTCATGATAGACGCGCTCATCCCGTTACCCTTTCTGGCACTGGCTTGGTTTTATCTATTTTCGTGTACCAAGGCATCAAGATAAAGAAGAGGAAGTAAATCACTGTAAATATTCTGGCAACCACCGTGGCACGATCCGCACCACCGAGGAAAAACACGCCAGCATCAAATTGCCCCCAAACGTTCGAAGGCTCAGTACCCAGATAACCCAAAACCAGAAAACTCACCACAAATGCAGCCAGCCATTTTTTGTACAAGCTACCGCGGTAACGTATGGATTTCACGGCGCCACGGTCCAGCCAAGGCAACAAAGCAAACACCATCACAGAAAGCCCCATGCCCACAACACCAGGAAATGAAGAGTTCATAACAGGCGGGACGGCACGCAGAATTGAGTAATAAGGTGTGAAATACCAAACTGGTGATATATGTGGCGGCGTTTTCAGCGAATCCGCTGGGATGAAGTTATTTGCTTCAAGGAAATAGCCACCCATTTCAGGTGCAAAAAAGATAATGGCACTAAAGACGATCAGAAATACCGAAACGCCCATAATGTCTTTCACCGTGTAGTAAGGATGGAACGGAATGCCATCCAACGGTATATGGGTTTCAGGATCTTTCAGTTTTTTGATTTCGACGCCATCAGGATTGTTTGAGCCAACTTCGTGCAGAGCAATAATATGCGCAGCAACTAGGCCCAAAAGCACCAGAGGCAAGGCAATCACATGGAAAGCGAAGAAGCGGTTCAATGTAGCATCGGACACTACATAGTCGCCACGCAACCACTCAGAAATATCAGGGCCGATAAAAGGTATGGAGCTAAAGAGGTTAATAATCACCTGCGCACCCCAGTAAGACATCTGCCCCCAAGGCAAGAGGTAGCCAAAAAAGGCCTCACCCATTAATGCCAAGAAAATACCGACGCCAAACAACCATATTAGCTCACGAGGCGTGCGATATGAGCCATAAATAATGCCACGGAACATATGCAGATAAACCACCACAAAAAACATGGATGCACCTGTGGAGTGCATGTAGCGGATGAGCCAACCCCATGAAACGTCACGCATGATGTATTCGACAGAAGCAAATGCCAAATCAGCATCCGGCTTGTAGTTCATGGTAAGGAAAATGCCCGTGACAATCTGCAAGACCAGCACGAGCAATGATAATGCACCAAAAAAATACCAGAAATTAAAGTTCTTAGGCGCGTAATATTCTGACAAATGCGCTTTGTAATTTGCTGTTAGCGGGAAACGCTCGTCGACCCAACCTAGCAATCCTGTTACCAATTTATTCATGATGGTGTGGCCTCTTAAGTTTCGTTACCAATACGCACTACTGAATCACTTACGTATTTGTAGTCAGGTACCAGCAGGTTAATTGGTGCAGGCGAACCCTTAAATACGCGGCCTGCAAGGTCATACTTAGAACCATGGCAAGGGCAGAAGAAACCACCTGGCCAATCGGCACCCATGTCTGCGCCAGATTGCAGTCTTGGTGATGGTGAACAGCCTAGATGGGTACAAACTCCGACCAGCACCATCAAGTTTGGTTTGATTGAGCGGTCTGCATTTTTACAGTCTTCAGGCTGTTGGTTTACTTCAAGCTTAGGGTCGGTCAGCCTATCATCGTGATTACTAAGCGCATCAAGCATGGCTTGACTACGATTAATAATCCAAACTGGTTTACCACGCCACTCTACTGTGATCATGGCGCCAGCTTCAATTTTACTAACATCCACTTCAACTGGGGCACCCGCAGCTTTTGCACGCGCACTTGGCAACATGCTAGCCACAAAAGGCACAGCTACCGCAGCCACTGCCACACCACCTACAGCGGTGGTAGCCGCAATTAAAAATCGTCGTTTGTGTTGATCCACTGGTTGGTTCGCCATCACATGCCTCTATGTATAGACCGCACTCTTAACAGAATGCGACTGGATTGAATACCATCATTCATCAAACCACGCATTTTACAGCTTTAACAGAAAAACTTAAACCTATAAACAGGCTTTTAAACCAGCTTATCTGTCTTTTCTTCATGTTTAATTTAGGTTTACTAGACTTTGGCTGCATCGCTTTACACGGGGTTATCAATATCAATCCATTCGTAGCCCAAATTAAAGTGCGTTGCGAGATGCTCACCCAAAGCCTGCACACCATAACGCTCAGTTGCATGATGTCCAGCGGCAATATAAGCAACACCAGATTCACGCGCCAGATGCACCGTTCGCTCTGAAATCTCGCCACTGATAAATACATCCACCCCTAAATCAATTGCTTGTTCGATGTAATCTTGCGCAGCGCCCGTGCACCAAGCAATGCGTTTCACCAGTTTATTCTGCTCGCCAATCAACAAGGGCTCACGATTGAGTTGTTGATTGATATGAGCGCCTAGTTGTTGAAGACTGACAGGCACAGCAATTGTTCCATAAGCGATTATATTTTGCTCGCCCGCCCAACCCTCTAGCTGAAAACCCAGTTTTTTCGCCAATTGAACGTTATTGCCATACTCGGCGTGTGCATCCAGCGGCAGATGGTAAGCCAGCAGATTAATCTCATGCTCCAGCAAAAACTTGATGCGTGCTCGCTTCATACCGATCACCCGCGCATCTTCATTGCGCCAGAAATATCCGTGATGCACCAGTATTAAATCAGCACCGGCTGCATGCGCGGCCTCCAACAAATCCATACTTGCAGTGACCCCTGCCACAATCTTGCTGACCTCTTGCTTGCCTTCTACCTGCAAACCATTGGGGCAATAGTCGCGGAAGCGCTCAACCTGTAGAATTTCTCCCGTATAATGGGTTAACTCTTTTAATTTCATAGTCTTTTTATCCGCTTCTTTAACTTATAAAAATATTATATGCGCAAACTTTGGCTCATTTTTGCACAGACTGTAACGGTAAGTCTTGCCGTTCTTTTTGTGGTGCAGACTTTTCACCCGAACCTGCTCAACAGTGTGGATAAAACGCTAGTCATTAAAGAGGCTGCTTCTACTGCAAAAATCGGCAGTGCTGAGTCTTATAGTGTTGCTGCAAAAAAAGCGATGCCCTCCGTAGTCAACGTGTTCACCAGCAAAAAAGCAGCACCCAACCCCCATCGTCAGTTTATGGACGACCCATTGTTTCGCCACTTCTTTGGCGACCAGCCAGATGACCAGACACAACGTGAAAACAGCCTAGGCTCTGGCGTGATCGTCAGCAGCGATGGCCTGATTGTCACGAATCACCATGTGGTCGAATCCGCAGATGAAATCGAAATTGCTCTCGCAGATGGCCGTACAGTCCCTGCAAAAATTGTGGGCACTGATCCCGAAACTGATCTAGCCGTGGTCAAAGTAGATGTTAAAGACCTGCCAGCCATTACCTTTGCTGATGCCGAGCAAAGCAGCGTGGGTGATGTTGTGCTCGCGATCGGTAACCCTTTTGGCGTGGGGCAAACTGTCACGCAAGGCATTATCAGCGCGCTGGGTCGCAGCCATCTGGGCATCAATACTTTTGAAAATTTCATACAAACCGATGCGCCGATCAATCCTGGCAACTCAGGCGGCGCATTGATTGATACGCAAGGCAATCTGGTGGGGGTGAATAGCGCCATTTATTCGCGCAGCGGCGGCTCTATGGGTATTGGATTTGCCATCCCCATCAGCTTGGTTAAGCAAGTGATGGAGCAAATCATCAGCCAAGGCAGTGTCACGCGCGGCTGGATAGGGATTGAAGCACAAGACATCACGCCAGAATTGGCGGAATCATTCAAGCTTAAGCAAGTACGTGGATCATTGATTGCAGGTATCTTGCGCGGCAGCCCTGCTGAGCGTGCTGGCTTGAGGCCTGGTGATATATTGCTTGAAATCAACGGCAACCAGGTGATTGATAGCTCGAGCATGCTGAATCTGATCTCTGGTCTAGCCCCTAATAAACAAGCCACACTGGTAGTAGCGAGGGATGAGAAGGAAATCAAGGTACCTATCACAATAGGCAAACGCCCTAAACCGCTCAGCGCTAAGAATGATCTTAAAGATTAATTATCTGAAATGGCTTTTTCATCGGCAACATGCGGCATCGTGAATCTTGCGAAGATGATGCCCGCCTCATAGAGCAGCCACAAAGGCACAGCCAACATCATCTGTGAAATCACATCGGGTGGTGTAAAAATAGCCCCCACGACAAACGCGCCAACAATGACATAAGAACGAATGTCTTTCAAAGTCTGAATCTTGACGATATTGAATCGCACCAGCATCACAACCGCAATTGGCACCTCAAATGCGAGCCCAAAGGCAATGAACATAGTCATCACAAAATCGAGATAGTTACCAATATCCGTCATCACGGCAACGCCCTCTGGCGCGGCATGCGTAATAAAGCCAAAGACCACGGGGAATACCAGGTAATAAGCGAAAGCCATACCTGTAAAGAACAACAATGTGCTGGCAACAACAAGCGGCGCCATGAATTTGCGTTCATGTGCATATAGCCCAGGCGCTACGAACGACCATATCTGATACAGCGTATGCGGCAATGAAATCACGAATGCGGCCAGCATCGCCACCTTCATCGGCACAAAGAAAGGCGTGGTAACTGCCGTTGCAATCATCTGGCCGCCTGCGGGTAACTTGCTAAGCATAGGCTCGGCGAGCAAGTGATAAATTTTGTTGGCAAAGGGGAAAAGTGCGATGAACACCAGTACCAGCCCAATTACACTGCGCAGCAAACGGTCACGCAGTTCGATGAGGTGGGAGATAAACGTTTCGGTGGTGTTCACAGGCTGCTACTTTTGTCGTTCTTTGGTATCTGGCGGTAATACTGGACTGGGTTCAATGCCTGATTCAGAATGGGGTTCAACTGCAGATGCCTGGGAGGTTGAGATTGATGCTGACTCTGGAACTGTGGTATCTGCAGATGGTTTCTGCGCTTCTAAAAGCGTCTCTCGCACTTCATCAAGATGTTTAGACACAGCGTCTTTTGACAGCATCAGCTCAGTCTGGATTTTCTGCCCATTTTCCTGCATTTGCTGTTGTAGCTTTTTCAGGTCTTCCAGCTGCATCTCGCGACTGATGTCGTCTTTCACATTGGCCACATAGCGCTGCAATCGGCCCACCAGCAAACCCACTGTTCGAGCTACTTTAGGTAATTTCTCGGGGCCGATGACTATCAATGCCACGACGCCAATCACCACCAGTTCAGAGAATGCAATATCAAACAATTTGAATTACTGCTTAGTTTTCTGGGTTACTTCGCCTTCAACAGTGTGGCCTGGTTCAGGCTCATCTAGTTTGGGTTTGCTGCTTTCTTCCTTCATCGCATCCTTGAAGTTTTTAACTGCACCGCCCACATCGCTACCAATATTGCGTAGTTTTTTTGTGCCAAATACCAGCACAACAATTAACAATACGATTAACCAATGCCAAATGCTAAATGAACCCATGATGTTTCTCCTGAATATCTATAGTTTTATGCAAGCTAGGTTTTAGGTAAGCTAGCGCCGCCACCGAATACATGCACGTGTAAATGAAATACCTCTTGCCCGCCTTCACGGCCAGTATTTATCATGGTACGAAAACCTTTTAGGCCTTGCTGCTTTGCCAGCTTAGGCGCTAGCAACAATATTTTGCCTAACAGTGCTTGATGCTTTTCTTCAGCACTCGCCAAACTTTCAATATGCTCTTTTGGCACTATCATAAAATGCACTGGCGCAATGGGGTGAATGTCGTTGAAGGCGATCACATCTTCATCTTCATACACCTTGGTGGCAGGGATTTCACCTGCGACGATTTTGCAAAAAATACAGTCTGTACTCATCTCAACCCTTACGCTGTGCTTTTTCTTCAAGCCCCGAAAGACCTTCACGCCGCGCCAACTCATCAAGCACCTGCTGTGGATTTAAACCAGCATGCGCCAGCAACACTAAACTATGAAACCAAAGATCGGCAGTTTCATAGATGATTTCCTGTTGATCGCCGCCTTTGCCCGCAATAATCAGTTCGGCGGATTCTTCACCTACTTTTTTGAGGATGCTGTCTGTGCCTTTGGCGTAAAGCTTGGCCACGTATGACGAGTCTGGGCTCGCAGTTTTACGCTGCTCTAACAACTCGGCTAATCGATTCAGCACATCACTCATGGTGGTAAATCTCGTTGGTGTCTTTGATAACAGGCTGGTCTACCACCCAGTCATCATTTTCTAATTTCTTGAAGAAGCAGTTATGCCTGCCAGTATGACAAGCAATACCACCTATCTGTTCGACGATAATCAAAATCACGTCTTCATCACAATCTAGGCGGATATCATGTACTTTTTGCACATGGCCTGATTCTTCACCTTTATGCCATAACTTATTACGCGAACGTGACCAATAAACTGCCTGGCCCGTCTCTACCGTTAACTTTAATGCTTCACGGTTCATCCAGGCGAACATTAACACTTTGCCGGTGCTGTGTTCTTGGGCGATCACAGGCACAAGGCCTTCGCTCGTCCAATTTACTTTGTCTAGATAATCGCTCATTTATTCATTCAGCTACAGGCGCACTTCAATACCACATTCACGCATATATTCTTTGGCTTGGCGCACCGTGTATTCACCATAGTGAAAAATGCTAGCCGCCAGCACTGCGTCAGCGCCGCCTTCTTGCACACCTTCAACCAGATGTACCAGATTACCTGCACCGCCTGAAGCAATAATTGGCACATCGACAGCATCACTGATTGCGCGATTGAGTGCAAGGTTAAAGCCAACTTTAGTACCGTCTCTATCCATGCTGGTAACCAGCAGCTCGCCCGCACCAAGCGCCACCATTTTTTTCGCCCATTCAATTGCATCTATGCCTGTTGCATTGCGACCGCCGTGGGTGAATACTTCCCAGTGGTCACCCACTTGTTTGGCGTCAATCGCGACAACGATACACTGCGACCCAAAATGGCCAGAAGCATCGGCTACCAGTTGTGGATTAAGCACCGCGGAAGTGTTGATGCTGACTTTATCAGCACCTGCATTCAATAATCGGCGCACATCCTCTACTTCGCGTACGCCGCCGCCTACTGTTAATGGGATAAATACTTGTGAGGCGACTTGCTCAATAATATTCAGAATCAAGCCGCGGTTATCTGAGCTGGCGGTGATGTCGAGAAAAGTCAGTTCGTCAGCGCCCTGCTCATCATAGCGACGGGCAATTTCAACTGGGTCGCCAGCGTCGCGCAACTCTAAAAAATTGATGCCTTTAACCACACGACCAGCTGTGACATCAAGGCAAGGAATAATGCGTTTGGCTAAAGCCATGTCATTTCCATTAACCGTTTAGCTCATCTGCCAGCGCTTGGGCGGCAGTAAAATCGAGCGTACCTTCATAAATCGCGCGGCCAGTAATAGCGCCGATAATGCCTTCGCTTTCGACAGCACAAAGCTTGCGCACATCATCAAGGTTGGTAATGCCGCCGCTGGCAATCACAGGGATCATCAATGCCTGCGCCAATGCCACGGTGGCTTCAATATTCACGCCGCTCAACATGCCATCACGGCCAATATCGGTATAGACAATGGCTTCAACGCCATAGCCTTCAAATTTTTTGGCTAAGTCAATGACGTCATGCCCAGTCAGTTTAGACCAGCCATCGACCGCCACTTTGCCATCTTTGGCATCAAGCCCTACGATAATCTGGCCAGGGAATGCATAGCAGGCCTCATGCAAGAAGCCAGGGTTTTTAACAGCCGCCGTGCCAATAATCACATAATCAATACCGTCATCCAGATAACGCTCTATGGTTTCCAGATCGCGAATACCGCCCCCCAACTGAATTGGAATTTGACCGCCCACCGCTTGAACAATGGCCTTGATAGCAGCTTCATTCACGGGTTTACCAGCAAAAGCACCGTTAAGGTCAACCAAGTGCAAACGCTTGGCACCTTGATCAACCCAATTGCGCGCCATCGCGCCGGGGTCTTCTGAGAACACAGTGGACTCTTCCATCAAGCCTTGTTTTAAGCGGACACAGTGACCGTCTTTGAGATCAATAGCAGGGATAATCAGCATGGTTTAAATATTGAGACTAAATAAAAATTAAGAATGACCGTTCCATTGAACGAAATTGGATAAAAGTTTTAGCCCTGCATGCTGGCTTTTTTCTGGGTGGAATTGAACAGCAAATATATTATCCTTAGCCACTACACTGGTAAAGCGTTTTGGATACTCGCTGTAACCAGCCACCAAGGCTGTTTCCTGCGGCGCCACATAATAACTGTGCACATAATAAAAACGTTCGCCATTCTCAATTCCCGCCCACAGTGGGTGAGATTGTGACTGATAAACTTCATTCCATCCCATGTGCGGCACTTTAAGTTTGTGGCCTTGTACATCATGCATATCTACTGCCGAAAAGCGTTTTACTTGACCAGCAAAAATGCCAAGACCATCAGCATTACCTTCCTCGCTATGGTCAAACAATAATTGCAGGCCGATACAGATTCCCAGAAAAGGCTTGCTGGCTGCGGCCGCTATCACGGCCTCACGCAGACCACGTGAATCCAGTTCACGCACACAGTCAGGCATAGCGCCCTGGCCTGGAAACACGACACGCTCTGCTTCTGCAATATCTTGCGGATTGCTGGTAACGACCACTTTTTTATCAGTAGCTACATGTTCAAGTGCTTTAGACACTGAACGCAAATTGCCCATACCATAATCAACTACTGCGATATCAATCATTTATTCTTAGTTACTTGGACGAAATTTAAATAGCTCTCAGATACGGATTGGCTTATGAACTATAAGGCACCCTTGGTAGAAGGCATAATACCAGCCATGCGCGCATCCAGCTCTAAAGCCATACGCAGGGCACGTCCAAATGCCTTGAAAATCGTTTCAGCCTGGTGGTGTGCATTCACACCTTTGAGGTTATCAATATGCAGGGTGACTAATGCATGATTGACAAAGCCTTGGAAGAATTCGTGGATGAGGTCAACGTCGAAATCACCGATTTGGGCACGCGTAAAGTTAACACCATACTCAAGTCCTGGGCGGCCAGAAAGATCGAGCACAACGCGGGATAAAGCTTCATCCAACGGAATATAAGCATGGCCGTAACGGCGTATGCCTTTTTTATCGCCGACCGCTTTAGCAAAAGCTTGGCCTAGTGTAATGCCGATGTCTTCAACGGTGTGATGTGCATCAATGTGCAAATCACCTTTGGCCTCAACGCTAATATCCAGCATACCGTGGCGTGCGATCTGATCAAGCATGTGATCAAGAAAACCCAAGCCTGTAGCGAATTTAGATACTCCAGTGCCATCCAGATTGATAGATACAATAATCTGGGTTTCTAGTGTTTGACGGCTGACTTCGGCGCTACGCATTTTATGGCTCACTTAAATTATTATTAACTCTGGTAAAACTATATTCTGATGAAACTCAAAGCCACATTTGAAATAACTTTGGTTCAAAATTAAAACCGCTGCAAAACGTTGACTTGAGTCTGTTTTGCAGCGGCTTTTTTGTCGCTTAATGCCTGATTAAATCTTAACGATTTAATGCTAACAATTAGCTAAACAGGCCTTTCAACCAGCCAAACAGACCACCGCTAGAAGCAGACTCGCCGCGTGCTAATGCTGTAATTTCAGCAGCAGCAGCAGCAGGATCAGCAGCACCGTAGATAGCAGCACCAGCAACAACGATAGTTGCACCAGCGTCAACTACTTGTTTAACAGTTGCAGCTTTAACGCCACCAGCAACAGAGATCTTCAGGCCAGTATTTAAACCAGCAACCAAAGCCAAATCGCTAAATGGGGTTTGACCAGCAGCTTGTTGATCCAAACCAGTATGAACACCAATGATGTGTGCGCCAACAGCAGCAACAGCTTTAACAACTTCAGCCTTGTTAGGAACGCTGATTAAGTCAACTTGCGCTTCTTTACCGTATTTGTTGGCAACATCCACTACACCTTTAATGGTGCCAATGTCTGAAATACCAAGAACGGTAACAATGTCAGCACCAGCCTTGAAGAAAGGCTCAGCTTCGTAGTAGCCAGCATCAGCTGTCTTCAAGTCAACCAGGATCTTGTTGTTTGGGAATTTTGCACGCAATACTTTAAGCAATTCAATACCGTTATGCTTGATGCATGGGGTACCGATTTCAAGAATGTCTACATGTGGAGCAACTTTTGTAGCCAGCGCTACGGTTGCATCAAAATCTAATGAATCTAGTGCCATTTGAACTAATGGTTTTGCCACGATACTTCCTCCACTTATTAATTAAACGATAGTTAATCACCACACCGTACACGTAAGATAGTAAAAATTAACCGACCTAAGCGCCATATAATACATTTTTTCTGTATTTTATGTGAAGTTAGTTTTTTAATTCAATTCATTAGTCTTACTTTAAAGAATAAGCAGAAGTGTTATTTCGTCTAGTTTCTGTGTTCACGCTTTTAGTATTTCAATCAGCGCACTGACTAATAGCTCGCATTCTTGATCTGTGCCGATGGTAATGCGCAAAAAAGGTGATATACGGGCTGGATTTTTAAAATGCCGCACAATAATGCTGCGCTCCCGCAATTTTGCGGTGAGCTCAGCGCCATCGTGGGTTGCATGTTTGGCAAAAATAAAATTCGCGCCTGATGGCAATACCTCAAAATCAAGCGCATTCAGCTTTTCCACCAAGCGCTCACGACTTGCAATCACTTTCTGGCGTGTCATTTCAAAGTATTCGCGATCATTCATCGCGGCTACTGCGCCAGCAATCGCAAAGCGGTCTAGTGGGTAAGAGTTAAAACTATCTTTGATACGGTGTAAGGCATCAATCAAATCGGGGTGGCCTACTGCAAAACCTGCGCGTAACCCAGCCAGTGAACGGGCTTTGGATAAGGTTTGCGTCACAAGCAATTGGGGATAACGATCCATCAGGCCAATTGCCGATTGACCACCAAAATCCACGTACGCCTCATCAATCACGACAACGGATTCTTTATTCGCTATGAGCAAACGCTCTATTTCTTGCAAGCTCAACAGTCGGCCCGTAGGCGCATTTGGATTCGGAAAAATAATGCCGCCGTTTGGCTGCATGTAATCATTCACATCAATCTCAAAGGTGTCGGTCAACGCTACGGTTTTATATTGAATCTGGTACAGACCGCAATACACTGGATAAAAGCTATAGCTAATATCGGGGAAAAGCAGCGGCTGATCATGCTTGAGCAATGCCTGAAAAACGTGCGCCAGAATTTCATCTGAGCCATTACCTGCAAATACTTGCGTAGGCTTAATACCGTAAAAATTGGCAACCGCTTCTTTTAAGCGATCTGAGTTCGGGTCTGGGTACAAGCGCAAGCTATCTGCCGCCTCAGCCTGCAAAGCCTCAATCACCTTAGGACTAGGGCCATAAGGATTTTCATTGGTGTTGAGCTTGATTAAATTATTGAGCTTGGGCTGCTCGCCTGGCGTATAAGGCGTGAGCTCATGGACAATCTTGCTCCAGAACTTGCTCATTATGGCTTCAATCGATATTCGGCTGAATGGGCGTGCGCCTGCAAACCCTCACCATAAGCAAGCGTTGCAGCCACTTTACCCAATGTCTGCGCACCTTCTGGCGAGACCATAATCAGGCTAGAGCGCTTCTGGAAGTCATATACACCAAGTGGCGATGAGAATCTTGCAGTGCGTGAAGTTGGCAATACATGGTTGGGGCCAGCGCAATAATCGCCTAACGCCTCACAGGTATCTCGCCCCATGAAAATAGCACCAGCGTGCTTGATTTTTTTACTGAACGCCAGCGGATCGTCAATTGAAAGCTCCAAATGCTCAGGCGCAATGTAGTTGGCGATACGGGCAGCTTCTTCAAGGTCTTTTACCTTGATCAGGGCGCCACGGCTTTCTAGCGATGTGCGGATAATCTCCTTGCGCGGCATTTCTTCTACCAGTCGATTAGCACTAGCAGCCACTTTGTCGAGAAAATCAGCATCTGGTGAAAGTAGAATCGCCTGCGCCAGTTCATCGTGTTCGGCTTGAGAGAATAAATCCATGGCAATCCAGTCAGGGTTGGTTTTGCCATCACAAATCACCAGTATCTCGGATGGGCCAGCGACCATGTCGATGCCCACTACGCCGAATACGCGACGCTTGGCTGCCGCTACATAGGCGTTACCTGGGCCAACGATTTTATCAACCTGAGGAACGGTCTCTGTGCCATAAGCTAAGGCAGCCACGGCCTGCGCACCACCAATACAGAACACACGATCAACACCACAAACGGCAGCAGCGGCCATGACCAACTGATTTTTTTCTCCATTTGGCGTAGGTACCACCATGATGAGCTCTTGTACGCCAGCCACTTTCGCTGGAATAGCATTCATCAATACTGAAGATGGATATGCAGCCTTACCGCCTGGCACATAGAGGCCAACGCGATCCAGCGATGTCACTTGCTGCCCCAGCAAAGTACCGTCATTTTCGGTATAACTCCATGACGACATCAATTGCTTTTCGTGATACACGCGCACACGCTCAGCGGCTTGCTTGAGGGCATCACGCTGGGCTGGTGGCAGATTATCTAGCGCAGCCTGTAATTCGGGTTTTGGGATTTCAAGCTGGCTCAAGCCTGATACATCGAGATGATCAAATTTCTTGGTATATTCAAGTACAGCCACATCGCCACGATTTTTAACGTCGCGCAGGATATTCGCAACGACCAGATCTATCTGATCGTCTTGCGCTGTTTCAAACGCCAGCAAATCTTTGAGTTGTTGATCAAAACCAGCATCTGCTGTTGATAATCGCTTGATGTTCATTTTCTAACCTAAATTCGTTTCGTTTTGTGCAACTGCTTGGGCAAAGCTATCCATGATTGGTTGCAACAATTCGCGCTTGAGTTTGAGTGATGCCTGATTGACGACCAATCGTGAGCTGATGTCAGTAATCTCTTCAACCGCTTTAAGATTGTTAGCGCGCAAGGTACCGCCCGTACTGACCAGATCGACAATCGCATCAGCCAAACCAACTAATGGACCTAGCTCCATTGATCCATAAAGCTTGATCAAATCAACATGCATACCTTTATCGGCAAAGTGTTCACGTGCTGTTTTCACATATTTAGTGACCACTTTTAACCGCGCACCACGCCGAATTGAGCCAAAGTAATCAAAGTCTTCACGTACAGCTACCATCATTTTGCAGCGTGCAATTTTTAAATCGAGCGGCTGGTAAAGACCATCGCCACCGTGCTCATTCAACACATCCTTGCCCGCGATACCCAAGTCAGCAGCACCATATTGCACATAAGTAGGCACATCGGTCGCACGGACGATAATCAGGCGCACATCATCACGGTTGGTGCCGAGGATGAGTTTACGTGAGGATTCAGGGTCTTCAAGCGGAGTAATGCCAGCAGCCGCTAGAAGCGGGACCGTTTCATCAAAAATACGGCCTTTGGACAAGGCAATGGTAATCATCTTAATTCCAGTATTGGACTGCAGACCATTCGCTGGCCTGCTTCAAAAACGAGATTTTAAACTATTTAGAGGAAACTGCTTAAATACGTTTTATACGTGCGCCGAGCTTAGTAAGCTTTTCTTCAATGCGCTCATAGCCACGGTCTATATGGTAAATGCGTTCAATAGTGGTTTCGCCACGAGCCACCAGACCTGCCAATACAAGGCTGGCAGATGCTCGCAAGTCAGTTGCCATGACAGTTGCTCCATCAAGATACTCAACGCCACGCACTATCGCGGTATTACCTTCCACTTCGATCTCTGCCCCTAGGCGCTGCATTTCCTGCACATGCATAAACCGGTTTTCAAAAATCGTTTCAATAACGGTTGCTGCACCTGTGGCTATTGTATTCAAAGCCATGAACTGAGCTTGCATATCAGTGGGAAATGCTGGATGTGGGGCTGTACGCACACTCACAGATTTCAACTTGCCATCACTTTGAATGCTGATGGTGTTGTCAGTGTGTTCGATCTTAGCGCCTGCTTCGCGCAGCTTTTCAATTACTGCATCAAGCAAGTCTGCACGCGCATTATTCAATGTAATGCTGCCTCCAGCCATAGCTGCCGCCACTAGATAAGTGCCAGCTTCAATGCGGTCGCAAACGATATCATGTTGTGTGCCTTGCAAGCGTTCTACACCATGCACGGTAATCACATCAGTGCCAGCGCCTTCAATTTTTGCGCCCATTTTAATCAGGCACTCTGCCAGATCAATCACTTCAGGCTCGCGCGCCGCATTTTCCAGATAAGTCGTGCCATCAGCTAAGGCAGCAGCCATCATCAAGTTTTCAGTGCCTGTGACGGTGACGATATCCATAAAGATACGCGCCCCCTGAAGACGTTTATTCGGCAAATGCGCGGTAGTCGCTTCGATGTAGCCGTGCTCGATATGGATTTCGGCGCCCATGGCCTGCAAACCCTTGATATGTAAATCCACAGGGCGAGAACCAATCGCACAACCGCCAGGCAAGGAAACACGGGCATGGCCGAAACGCGCCAGTAATGGACCCAGCACAAGGATAGAAGCACGCATGGTTTTCACCATCTCGTAAGGCGCCTCATGCGAAGTAATATTGCTAGCATCCAGCGTGACGCAATTGTCACCATGGTCAGTGACTACAACGCCCATGTGCGCCAGCAATTGCTGGGTTGTGCCTACATCACGCAATACGGGCACACGGCAAAGCTTGAGTGGCGTTTCTGCCAACAGTGCTGCACATAAAATCGGTAGAGCGGCATTTTTGGCGCCTGAGATATTAATCTCGCCATTGAGTGGAAAACCACCCTCAATCACCAGTTTTTCCAATTACGCAGTTGCCTTTTCTAGCAATGATTGCAACTCACCTTGGCTATAAAGATCACGCATGATGTCAGAACCACCGATGAATTCACCATTGATATACAACTGTGGAACGGTAGGCCAATTTGAAAATACCTTAATACCTTCGCGAATCGCTGGGTCTGCCAGCACATCAACCGTCACCAGATTTTTAACTCCGCACGCTTGCAGAATTTGAATAGCCAAACCAGAAAAACCACATTGCGGGAATTTTGGGCTGCCTTTCATGTAAAGCACTACAGGGTTGGCTGTAACTTGATTACGAATGATCTCTTGTGTGTCCATATTGATTCTCCAATAAATAACGCAAATTTTGCGAAATTAAATACTCTTTAAATGCTTAAAGCTAAATTAACCAGCTCTTAATCACCTAGCGAACGCTAAATTGCGCCCACGCTTCTGGTGTAAATGTACGCATGGATAATGCATGAATCTCCTGACGCATACGATCACCCAGCGCTTGATAAACCATCTGATGCTGTTGCACCATGTTCTTTCCAGCAAACAGGTTGCTGACAATAATAGCTTCAAAATGCTGGCCATCATCACCTAACACTTGCACATGCTGGCAGGCCAAGCCTTGCTCTATATAACCTTTAACGTCTTCTGCGCTTACCAATGCTTTCCCCTTACCCCATTAACCGCGTAACTTATAACCCGACTTTAACATCACCAAAGTCAGCCATGAAAGTAACAACACGCTAACACTCACTACGCTAAAGCTGACTACAGTTGAGATATCGCCTGCGCCAAAAAATCCATATCGGAAGCCATCAATCATGTAAAAAAATGGATTCAGATGCGACACCTTTTGCCAGAAAGGTGGCAGTGAATGAATCGAATAAAATACACCCGATAAAAACGATAGCGGCATGATGATGAAATTCTGGAACGACGCCATCTGGTCAAATTTCTCAGCCCATATGCCAGCGATAATGCCGAACGTACCCATGAGTGCGCTACCCAGTACCGCGAATAGTAAAATGATCCATGGGTGCATCAGAGGCAAATCTATAAAAATAATCGCAACCAAGTAAATACATACGCCAACCACCACGCCGCGAATGATACAGGCAGCTAACAGGGATAAAAACACTTCTAGATATGACAATGGCGTGAGCAGAATAAAGATGATATTACCCATCACTTTTGCCTGCACCAGGCTGGATGAACTATTGGCGAATGCATTCTGCAATACAGACATCATGATCAAGCCAGGAATCAAAAACGCCGTGTAAGTCACACCAGGATAAACCTCTACACTTGAGCTCAGCACATGCGAAAACACGAGCAAATAAAGCAATGCCGTCATCACAGGCGCAGCTACGGTTTGCATGCCCACGCGCCAGAAACGTAGCGACTCTTTTTTGAATAGCGTCCAAGGACCGCGCAGGTTTGTACCGCGTTTTAGATTGATGTCGTGATCAAGCATGGTCGCGCCCTACCAAATCGATAAATACATCTTCGAGGTCAGCTTCTAACAACTGAAAGTCTTCAACGATGATATTGGCTTTCTTCAACTCGCTTAACACATACTCAATCTGGCTCACTTCGGTGAGAGCAAAGGTAAAGCTATTTTGATCTTGGCTTTTGAGTAGTGCTTGCAATACTGCTGGCATAGCCTCACTCGATAGTTTCAAGCGCAGGTTTTTACCAGGCAAGCTATTCAACAGATTGGCGGTGCTATCCAGCGCGACCACCTTGCCTTGCTTCATCATTGCTACCCGATTACACAGGACTTCAGCCTCTTCAAGATAATGGGTAGTCAGGATAATGGTATGGCCATCACGATTGAGCCTTTTGATGAACTCCCACATCATCTGGCGGGATTCCACATCCACACCTGCTGTAGGTTCATCCAATACAATTACTGGTGGCCTGTGCGCTAGGGCTTGGGCAATTAGCGCGCGACGCTTCATACCTCCAGACAGCTTGCGCATGTTGGTGTTGGCTTTATCAGCCAAGCCCAGGGATTCGATAATCTCATCTACCCAAGCATCATTTTCAGGGCCACAGCCGAAATAGCCCGCCTGAAAACGCAACATTTCACGTACGGTAAAAAATGGGTCGAATACGAGCTCTTGCGGCACTACTCCGAGCAACTGCCGTGCTTGTCGATATTGGCTATGCACGTCATACCCCAATACTTTCAACGAGCCGCTGGTTGGCTTTAATAAGCCAGCCATGATATTGATCAAGGTAGACTTACCCGCGCCATTCGGGCCGAGCAAGCCAAAAAATTCACCTTGCCCAATACTCAGATCAATACCGTTCAGCGCATTAAATGCGCCAAAGCGTTTGTGTACAGATTCAATATGGATAGCGGGGGTCATAGCGGCAATGATGGTTCAGGCGAACGCCTAAACCTAGTGAGTAACTTGCGAATGTGCCGCTTGTGGAAGCAGCTCAAGCACGCCATAAAGGGTTGCAAGACTCACCAGATTCTCTGGGAAATTGGCAAACGTAAGCTTGGATTTGTGCACATGCGCTGAACGCAACCACTCAAACAATAGACTAATGGTCGCCGTATCAACGTCCGTGACTTCAGCAAGATCAATCTCAAAAGACTTATTCATCGACAGTTGCGTGCTCTCATCCAGCAATGCGCAGATGTGAGGCATGGTCATAGCCCCAGTAATCAGCCAGCGATTCTCTTGTTGTGTAATATTTGCCAAAAGCGAATTACTTTCTCTTAACTTAAGTGTCTTGATTATGACTTGCTGCTAGCGTTAGATTTATTCTTTTCCACTAACTTTTGAATCAAACCATCCATGCCAGATTGGCGAATCTCGTTATTGAACTGACCACGATAGTTAGTCACCAGACTTACGCCTTCAATCACGATATCAAACACTTTCCAGCCATCAGCCTCTTTAGCAAGACTGTAATCCACTTCAATCGGCTGACCACCTGGCTGATTAATCTGAGTCTTAACGCTGACTTCTGTGTCGGTAGGTTGAGCGCGCAATGGCTTGTATTCAATAGTCTGATTTTTGTACTTAGACAAAGCAGAAGCATAGGTTCTGATCAACAAAGTTTTAAACTCTTTTTGAAAAGCATCTTGTTGCTCTTTGGTTGCGCCATTCCAGTTTTTACCGAGAACAATACGGCTAACGCGGTCAAAGTTGAAATTCGGCAATATCTTTTCTTCAGCCAAAGCAAATATCTTGGTCTGATTACCCGCCTGAATATCTTTGTCATTCTTGATGATGGTTAACACATCTTCAGCGGTGGTTTTAACCAGGGTATCAGGGCCAACCTCAGCAAAAGCAGCGCCAGCAAAGGCTACAAAACCCAGCGCCAATATCGATTTTGCAAAACCGTTTATCAAACTTTTCATTTTCATTCACCTATTTTTTATCAGTATTCGAATCAGATGCCTTGTTGTAGAGGAATTGACTAATCATCTTTTCCAACACTACGGCATCTTGTGTATGGGTAATCTTATCGCCATCTTTCAGATTATCTGGGTCGCCACCAGCCTCCAGACCAATATACTGCTCACCCAAAAGCCCTGCTGTGTAAATATTGGCGAAAGTATCCTTTGGAAATGCATAACGCTTATCTACGTTAATAGTTACAATCGCTTCATAACTTTTACTATCAAACTGTATGCTGTTGATGCGGCCAACCACCACACCAGCGCTTTTTACTGGGGCACGGGGTTTCAGACCACCAATATTCTCAAAAGCTGCTGTCACGCTGTAAGTATCACCGATGGTACTGGATGTCAGGTTACCTACTTTCAAAGCCAACCCAAGAATCGCAGCGGCACCCGCAGCTGCAAAAATACCCACCCATAAATCTATTGTTGTGCGTTCCATGTTATCTCCCGTTGCTTTGATGTCTGACGGGATATACCCCATTCCAGACCATGCTTATTACATTAAGTGCGATTTTTGAATCAAAATTTCTCATTTTTGCTTTGGTATACAGCCTTAAAGAATCATGAACGAGGTCATGACAAAATCTAGGCCAAGCACTGCAAGGGATGAATTTACCACCGTACGCGTAGTTGCACGGCTGACACCTTCAGCTGTTGGCGGTGCATCAAACCCTTCAAACAAGGCAATCAGCGTGCACGCGACCCCGAAAACAAAGCTCTTAAGTAAGCCATTAAGAATATCATTCTGAAAATCAACATTGGCCTGCATCTGCGACCAGAAAGCGCCATTATCCACACCGATGAGGGGCACAGCCACCATATAACCACCGAGAATCCCCACCATGGTGAACATGGATGAAAGCAAAGGCATGGAAATCACGCCAGCCCAGAACCTCGGTGCAACCACACGGGCAATCGGGCTAACTGCCATCATTTCCATTGCAGATAGCTGCTCTGTGGCTTTCATCAAACCAATTTCTGCGGTAATTGCAGTGCCAGCACGACCCGCAAACAGTAACGCCGTCATTACCGGCCCAAGCTCACGTACTAGCGACAACGCGACCAGCACGCCGATAGACTCAGATGAACCGTATTTCTGTAAGGTGTTATAGCCCTGCAATGCCAAGACCATGCCGATAAAAAACGCAGATACCAGAATAATGACCAGCGACAACACACCCGTGAAATAGATCTCACGTATGGTCAGATGTAAACGTCGAAAGCTTTCAGTAGAATAAATGAGGATATAAAACAGAAAGCGCGCACCAGAACCTAAACGCCAGACCCGGTCAACAATACGGTGACCTATGCCACGCAATATGCCCGTCAGTTTATTAAACATCATGACCCCTCAACATATCTCTCCTGTAATCAGGGGCTGGGTAATGGAATGGCACAGGGCCATCAATCTCGCCATGCACAAACTGATGCACAAACGGCAAATCTGATTTACGCAAGTCATCCGGTGAACCCTCGGCTTCTACTACACCGTTAGCGACGATATACACATAATCCGCAATCAAAAAAGCCTCTTTCACGTCATGCGTCACCATAATAGAGGTGGCACCCAAGGCATCATTTAATTTGCGAATCAGGTTACAGGTCACGCTCATAGATATCGGGTCAAGCCCAGTAAATGGCTCGTCATACATAATAATCGATGGGTCTAGCGCAATCGCGCGGGCAAGCGATACACGCCGCGCCATACCACCAGATAGCTCAGTAGGCATCAAGTCACGAGCGCCGCGCAAGCCTACAGCATTGAGTTTCATCATCACCAAATCACGTACGATAGTCTCTGGCAGATTGGTATGCTCACGAATAGGGAAGGCAACATTCTCATACACTGACAAATCAGTGAACAGCGCGCCAAACTGAAACAGCATGCCCATCTTGCGACGCAACTGAAACAGGCCATGCCTGTCCTGCTTATGCACCACCAAGCCATCCACCCGCACTTCACCATGCGTAGGTTTCAGTTGACCACCAATAAGTCGCAACAGCGTTGTTTTACCACTGCCACTACCACCCATGATGGCCACCACCTTGCCACGCGGAAAAGACATATTGATGCCTTTGTGCAGCAAGCGGTTTTTGTAACCGAATGAAAGGTTATCGATTTCGACGATGTTGTCGGACATGAAGTTAGCTAAATTTATGAACTTGATTATTTTAAATCAAATCGCACACAAGGCGTAATCTAAAATGAAAAAAGCCCGCACAAGCGGGCTTTTTAACAAAAAATCTAAACTTAAAAACTCATACATACTGTATATGTTAACGAATCATTAATAAGAGCAGTTGTAACACCAGCGCCTGATGTATTACTTACCACCGCCCGAACAGATCCTGTAGAAGTTTCTCCATCGTCAAGCGTTACGTCTAACTGTTTAGCAAATTTCCCTAAAATTGCATCAGAGCATATCGCAAATGCACCAGTCATACCTGTAATTGTTGTTAACTGAGAAACGCTCTCAACTCCAATCTGACCACCATCAGCATTTCTAGGTATATAGTTAGCATCAGCATTATTGGTAGCGCCTGGAGCAAGACCTGCAACACGAACTTGCTGCCAGAATCTGAAAGCTTCGGAGTCAGCGGCGGCGGCATCGTTCCAATTACCCTCAATAACACCATTGCCGTGAGTTCCATTGGCAGCAGCACATGTTGTAACTGGTGCTGTTGTACATGCAGAACCCAGATGAGCATTGGCACTAGCATCATCCCCAGGTAAAGCTTTATATTTATCTTGATACCCGTAAATGTATACCTGAATATTCTTGAAATCACTCGCCATATTCTTAACCTTGGCGCTGTTGATTAGCTCCTGCCCCTTTAAAACCCCCCCGAGTAGTAAACCGATGATGACGAGCACGATTGCTAGCTCGATCAAGGTAAAACCAGATTGCTTTTTCATTATGTTATCCTAATCCTTAAAGCTTGCTTATTCGCCCACACACTGATGGCATTAAGCGTATTTATAATAAATTCAGGTGTTAATGTGCAAATCTTATGCCAGTGGCAATTTACACGAAATTGTGCCTCAAATGATAATTCGAGCGCAATTAGAACGTAAATTTCAATCATGATTGTCAATTTTTTAACAGCAGTGACAATAATTTGACGTTAATTAAAATGTATACAGCTAAATGATCGCGCCGTTATTCAATAAACATACAGGTTTTTTCAGTCGCCACCAGTGGGAACTGAGCCTGATGCTGCTCTCGTTGCATGCCTTGCTGATTAACGGCTTGGGCAATTCACTGCAAACCGCCTTGATTATTTGCCACCTAGGTTTCTTCCTACTCTGGCAACCAGTGCTGCATACCAAAGACAAACTCTCAATACGCTCTATCTTGTTATTGGTGGCTGCTGGAATAGTCATGGTGTTTTTTCTTAGCTGGTGGGTGATTGCGTTTTGGTTGTGTGCTTTATTTGCCTTACTAGGTGGGCGTGTATTCTCCACCCAAGCCAAAAGCGCACGACTAGGCTACCTGTTGGCAGCCAGCTATCTGGTAGGGGTTTTACTGATGTGGGTAGTCCCAAAACTACTCAACACCTCTGCCGAACTGGAAGCTGCCAAATTTTTGATTGAGTACCTGCTGCCATTGATACCTATTGGTATAGGGTTCACGAAAGCGGCAGAGGAAGAAAGTGGACAACCGCCGATACTCGATTTCTTCTACACATTATTGCTGCTGATGCTTGCGGTCATTCTGGTGTTGGGCTCATTTGCCATTCAGGCCTCTAGTCAGGCAATGTATGGCGAAATTCTAGTTAAAACGCTTCTGGGGCTTGCTATAGCGCTGGCAGGGATTAGCTTGCTATGGAATCCACGCGCTGGATTCTCAGGTGTAGGGCAGTTGTTATCACGCTACCTGTTAAGCGTTGGGTTGCCGTTTGAACAATGGATCCGCAACATTGCCGAGCTTGGCGAGAGCACCTCAAACGCTGGAGAGTTCACCAATGCGGCTATGAAAGAGCTGCTGACGCTCCCGTGGGTCACAGGCCTGAAATGGGATACGCTGGATGGCAATGGTGAATTAGGCGAGCAAGAGAAATATCAGGCGAACCTCGACTTTTATGATTTTCATTTGACGATATTCAGCAAACTGCCACTCACCCCAGCGCTAACCATCCACCTCAAACTGCTCTCGCAGATTCTTGGCGAATTTTACGAAGCTAAACGCCGCGAAGAAACCCTGCGACAAACTGTGTATATGCAAGCAATTTATGAGACAGGCTCACGCCTGACGCATGATATCAAAAATCTGGTGCAATCAATGAGCGCTTTATGTGGTGCGGCTGAGCAGGCACAAGAAGCTGACAGCGAAAGATTGCTGGCATTGTTTCGCAAACAGTTGCCGCTGCTCAATCAACGCTTGGCACGCACCCTTGAAAAACTGGAAACACCCAATAAGGAGAGCTCCCGTTTCGCCAAACTCAGTAGCTGGTGGAATGCTTTGCGCGAGCGTTATGCAGAACACTACATATCATTCGTAACAACAGAAATCGCCAAGACTGATGTGGATGTTGAGTTGCTAGATAGCGTGCTGGAAAACCTGCTGCAGAATGCGATTGAGAAACGAAAAATGGACACATCGATTGCAATAAGTGTAGAAATCACGGCAGTTCAAGGTGTGACAATAGAGGTAACAGATACGGGCAAACCCATGCCAAAGCATGTGGCAGAGCACTTGTTTAAAAAACAGGTAAGCTCAGAGAACGGCTTGGGGGTTGGGCTTTACCATGCGGGTAAGCAGGCGCAGCAATCAGGATATGAATTAAGCCTGATTGATAACAGGCAAGGTACCGTGAGATTCAGGCTGAACAAAGCTTAGCCATTATTTTCATGTGGCAATAAAAAAAACAGATGAAGTATTCATCTGCTTTTTTTATTTTGCTACTGACTTACAACGTACCGTAAGAATGCAAGCCTGACAAAAACATATTCACACCTAGGAATGCAAAAGTCGTAACCAGCAGACCTATCAACGCCCACCAAGCGAGCATCTCACCGCGCAAACCTTTTACCAATCTCAAGTGCAACCACGCTGCATAATTCAGCCAAACGATGAGTGCCCAGGTTTCTTTAGGGTCCCATGACCAGTAGCCACCCCAAGCTTCAGCTGCCCACATTGCGCCCAATATCGTCGCGATGGTAAAGAAAGCAAACCCAACCGCGATGGACTTATACATCACATCATCTAGCACTTCGAGCTTAGGCAGGCGTGATGTCAGTATGCCGCGCATAGACAACAAATAGGCACTTGCGACCATGGCGGACAATGAGAAAGAACCATAGCCGATAAAATTAGCTGGCACGTGAATCTTCATCCAATAAGACTGTAAGGCAGGCACCAAGGGCTGAATAGTGTTAGCCTGACGATCAAAGGTGTACCAGAGAATGAAGCCTACAGCCGCATTGACGACCAGCAAAACGAAGCCTCCGAGTTGGCGCGTGGCATAGCGACCTTCGTAGTAGAGATACAGCAATGAAGTAATGAGGCAGAACAAAATGAATACTTCATACAGATTGCTAATCGGGATATGGCCAACATCAGGCGCAATCAGGTAAGACTCATACCAGCGCACCATGAGGCCAACAAAGCCCATCAATACTGCGCTCCAGGTCAGGCTTGTTGCGACTTTTCCTGCAAATACTGAGCGGCTGAACAAGGCAAACCAGTAGGTGAGCATGGCCAGCACAAACAATACGTTCATCCACATGATGGCGGTCTGGCTAGAAATCAGGAATTTCAACAAGAACACTTGCGTTGCGTTGCCGAGATCGCCTTTATACAAACTCATGGAATAGAGGCTGATGATGGCGATGCCTGCTATCAATAAACGTAGTGGTTTCCACTGCCAACCCAGCACACTGAACGCAATCGCAAAACCAAACAGGAATGTGGTTTCGTAGGCATCCATAAAATTGCCATACTGTTTGAAAGCGTAAGCAGAGCCTAGCACTAACAATGCCGCATAAAGCCAGTCTGGCCAATGCAGTCTTTTCAGAAGCGGGACGGGTGCGCCATCCATGTATGCGGTATTCATTGTTTAATCCTCATCCTTTATTTGTGAGTATTAAGTCGTTGTGTCTTCAAGCATGCGCTTGATTTGTTGCTGGTATTGATCGAACTCTATATCAAGATCGCGGTTTTTACGGTTTGCCGACATGGCGAACAAGATACGATTATCGGGTTTGACCAACAGCCAGATTCTACGTTCGCGGATAAAAATCATGGAGAAAATACCCAGCACCAATAATATGGAGCCAGAATACACCAAGTTTTTGCCAGGCGAACGCGTCAATTGCAAACCGCTGGCTTCACGCTGTTCGTAATTAGTCATCTGCAAATAAAACGGCGTGCCATAGAAAAACAGATCGCTCATTGCATTGAGGCTATCCTGCAGGAATAGTTGCGTTTCGTTGTCATCATCTGACGGCTTAAGCCCAGCCTTTTCCTGGCTAATGATGTAAGCCTCGTAAGCCGAACCAGCGATAATCTTGATATAAGTCTGGGCTGCTTTATCGCGTTCGGCAACTGGCACTGATTTTTCAATTACCTTAGCAATAGTAGTGTAGCCGCCCTGGCTAAAGGCTTTAAGTAGCTGTTTGATACTATCTTCAAACTTGTTACGAATCACGTCGTCTTTGGCTTTTTCACCCAACGCGGCCAAGGCAAATCGATGGGCGATTTCGTTATGCATGGCAGGGTCAAACATCGCCGCACGCAGGCGCATAAAACCTTTGAGTTCAAAATCGTCATCCGCTGGCAAGCGCAGATAGCGGTAATCCTCTTGCTGCGTTTCACGCATACCTGAGACAAAGTAATGGCGCCCACCAATCTGCAAAGGCTGCATGTAACTCACGTATTCACGCGCCTGGCCTTCAAGATCACGCACTTTAAAGATCACGCTAGGCCCTACGTTGTGTGACTTGCCTTTGCCATCGGGTGAAAGATTAAGAATATTGAATTTACGAAAATCCTCAAACTCCACTTTCAAGACATCATCGCCTTGACCCAAGCGGGCATTGCCAAAGATCGTGCCATTGATCTCGCTTGACTGCGGATTATTGTTGAATAACTGCCAGACATTAAAATTAAGCTTCGAACCACCATCCTGAAAATCAGATTGGTAAATGGCAATGCCTTTATAAATGAATGGATGATTGACACTGATGGTGTGCGTGATGGGTTCTTTTACTTCGGGATCGGTAATGACCAGATCACTCTCAAAAGATTTAGGCTGGCCCGTCTCGTAATGCTCAATGCGGAAATCTTTAAGCGCGATGGTAAATGGGATTTCTTGCAGCAGATAACCGTCGCGCATACGCATGAATGCCGTATTACCGCTTTGACCTTCAGACAAAGTCATATTGGCACGGAACGAAAGATTGGCTGGCGTCAGGCGACTGATTTTTGGCACTTGGTCATCTGGCAAGTTGAGGGTTTCTACTTTTTTGTAGCCGAGTAACTCTTGCACTTTGAAAGGCACGTTGCCATCAATCAAGCCGCCTACGCAGATGATCACAATGGCGGTGTGGGTGAAAATATAACCCAAGCGTTGATAGCTACCCGCCTTGGCGGCAATCAGTTCACTGCCATCATCCTGCGGCTTGATTTTGTAGCGAAAGCCCCTGATACCCAGAAAATTAAATAAGCGCTGCTTGCTTTCATCTCTGGCGATTGAGGTCTGATATTCATGTTTGTGGCTAAATGTGCGTAGAGATTTCTCAGTGGCATGTTCACGAAACGCACGTAGCTCTTTCAGCATCAAGGGTGAATTACGATAGATACATAAGCTGGTAGAGGTCACCAGAAACACCAGGATCAACAAAAACCAAACGCTGTGATACACATCGTAAAGGCCCAGCATCTGGAAGGAATCAAACCAGAACTGGCCGAACTGGATGATGTAATTGGGATAAGGCTCGTTCTGCTTGAGCACCGTACCAATAATGGAAGCAATGCCCAGCACCGTCAGCAGGCTTACGGCAATGCGCATGGAGCTTAATAGCTCATACACTCTTCTTGCATTGGATAAACGTGCAGTCACGAAAGGCCTAGTTGATATTTAATCGGATTGAAGAGATTTGATAATTAAGATTGAGACTGTGCAAACTGGTTTGAGTTGCTTAAAAACTTAAGGGTGGCCTGCGCCACCCTCAGTTTTGTTCAGACTTTTTAAGTGAATAAAAAATCTAACGAATTAATGCAAGCCTTGAATGTAATCTGCAACAGCTGCCATGTCTTGCTCTGAAAGCTTGGAAGCAATCATGCGCATCATCTTGGCACCGTCGTTTGCGCGCTCATAAGAGCCAAAAGCTTTAAGCTGCGTCACGATATATTCAGAATGCTGACCGCCTAGACGTGGAAACTGCACTGGAATACCAGCGCCAGCAGGGCCATGACAGGAGGCACAGGCAGGTACGCCTATGCCAGGGATGCCGCCTTTGTAGATTTTCTCGCCAATAGAGCCAGGGCCATTACTTTTTGCGGTATCGGTTTTAGGGGTCTGTGAGCCGAAGTATGCACCCAAGTTTTCCATATCTTCAGGTGAAAGCGCAGCCACCATACCGCCCATAATCGCGTTTTTGCGATCACCAGATTTAAAATTCATCAATTGTTTGGTGATGTATTCAGGATGTTGACCAGCTAATTTAGGATACATAGCAACCACGCTATTACCATCCACACCATGGCAGGCAGAACAGACGTTAGTTACAATTGTTTGCCCTTTGGCGGCATCGCCGGCTGCAAAAGCTGAGCTAGCACCAGCTAAACTCAACACCAGTACAGCAACATTACGGAAACTCATCACCTACTCCTTAATACAATGCATTGCATCTAAATAAACCGACAAATCATCGGCTACAGAATAAACTACAAATTAACCATTCATTTTATCGAAAATTACGTTATCGTGGTAGGATTTTTGCCCGTTGCCGTTAGCTTAAGCGAACTATATCCATGCCTTTGTTCCAGAATGCCACTTTTTATATCTCCGCGCACCACTTGCGCGATTTACCGCCGCCTGCTGGCATTGAAGTCGCTTTCGCTGGACGTTCCAACGCTGGGAAATCCAGCGCACTCAACACACTAGCCAACCATAACCGCTTAGCTTATGTGAGTAAACAACCAGGGCGCACGCAACTCATCAACTTTTTCAGACTAGGTGGCGACCGTTTTCTAGTTGACTTACCTGGTTATGGTTACGCCAAAGTTCCAGAAGCGCTGCGTCAGCACTGGCAGCTCACCCTATCCAACTATCTCAGCCACCGCGGTAACCTGCATGGCCTAGTGCTAGTCATGGATTGCCGCCATCCACTCACACCTCTAGACAGGCAAATGTTGGATTGGTTTCTGCCCAGTGGCAGGCCGATTCACGTGTTATTGACCAAGTCAGATAAATTATCGCGCAGCGCGGCGATGATGACCTTGCAAGCCGTGAAAAAAGAACTGGATGCCAACTGGGGCAACTGCACAATCCAGCTATTCTCAAGCCTGAAAAAACAGGGAGTGGAAGAGGCTGAGAAAATTATCGGTAGCTGGTTATACCCTGAGGAAGACAATGTCCCAGACGCCATGGCCTAATTTGATGCCACGATTTTCAAACTTGGTCAGCGGCCTGTAAGCAGGTTTAGGCGCATAATCCGCGGCCGTATTTTCCAGTTGCGGCTCTGCTTTCAACACATCCAAGACCCACTCGGCATACTCTTGCCAGTCTGTCGCCACATGCAAGTAAGCGCCTGCTTTTAGCTTACTGCACAGCAACTTAACAAACCCTGCCTGAATCAAACGCCGCTTGTGGTGACGCTTTTTATGCCATGGATCGGGAAAGAATATGTGCACGCCATCCAAACTTGCATCGGCAATCATGTGGTTCAGCACCTCAACGGCATCATGCTGGATGATGCGCAGATTCTTCAGTTGCTGCTCATCAATCTGTTTGAGCAAACTGCCTACGCCTGGAGTGTGTACTTCCACTCCAAGAAAATCCTGCTCTGGCAATAGACTCGCGATATACGCGGTACTTTCGCCCATGCCAAAACCGATTTCGAGTATTTTTTTGCTTTCAGTACGGCCAAACACAGTAGCTAGATCCAGTAATTCTGGTTGGTAAGGCACGCCGAATATCGGCATGACTTGCTCTAGCGCACGCTGTTGGCCTGTTGTAAGGCGGCCCTGTCTTAAAACGAAGCTGCGAATCGGACGATTCTTTAGCGCTTCATTATTTGTTAGCTCTTCTATATCTGGCTGCTTTGGCTCGGTTAAGTCTTTTTGCATCACGTTTTAAGTCTGTGGAATTTTTTAGAAGCGGGATTATAACGTATGGCTTCTGTCGCCACGGGAGAACCCGAGCAAACCTTCTGATATGCCTTTACCCAAGGCAATCACTTTGAACAATTCGCCCATTTCAGCCGGTGACAATAGCTTTTGTGCCTGCGAGGCAAGCGGCACGTATTCAAGCATGTTTTCGGGTGACACCTGCGAGAGCACATCGGTAATGCCACAGTTGATGAGGAATTGCGCCTGATTGGCATAGCCGAGCAATTCAGCGCCATTCGTCATGCCCGCTTCAGCGATGGCGGTGAAATCCACATGGGCAGTAATGTCCTGCAGCCCAACATATAAAAACGGATTGTCATGCGCATAGTGACGGTAATGGCACATCAACGTACCTTGCGCGCGCTGCGGGTGATAATACTCGCGCTGTGGAAATCCGTAATCGAGCATCAGGATTACGCCATGTTCTAATAACTGCGTCAGACTGGTAATCAGGCCTGTGGCCGCCGGGCAGATTTCGGTGGTGTAGTCTGACGTGAGTGAGAGCTTACTTGCCACTGTTTGCAGATCAGGCTTGAGGACTTTGGTTTTCCATTCGAAACCATCAGCGCCTATGCTCACACCTAATTCTTCAATGCTATCGTCGTGCGTTTTAATGATATGCACGGGTAAGGCATCGAGTACTTCATTGCCCAGAATCAAACCGTTAAAGGTTTCTGGCAAGGTATCCAACCAGATCACGCGCTCGAATAATTCGGCGGGCAATTCACTTTGCAAGGTTTCTCGCTGTAAGTCACGTAAATAGGCACTCACTTCGAGTATGTAATAGTGCTCTGACAGCTGTTCAGCTTGCTGTAATTCCAGTAGCAGGGTTGCAGCAAGCTTACCTGTGCCTGCGCCCAGCTCAAGAACATCGCCCTGAGTAAGCGCTAACACTTGCTGTACTTGCTTAGCTAAAGTCTGGGCAAATAGCGGTGATATCTCAGGGGCGGTAACAAAATCGCCCGCTTTGCCGAACTTTTTACTGCCGCCACTGTAATAACCTAGGCTGGGCGCATATAAAGCCAGATGCATGAAATGCGCGAAATCAATCCAGCCGCCTGCGGTCTCAATCTCCGATTGAATCAGCTCGGTCAGCCGTTGGCTATGCACAAGTGCTTCAGCGGAAGGTTCGGGTAAAGTAGCTTGAGGTAATGAAGTGTTCATGGTGAGAGTGGATTATAATTCGTGGGCATGTTTTAAGGACGTCCCTCAAAAAATAGTCCTCCTGTAGTGCCAATCAATCGTGTAAAGCAAACTTAGGGATTCGTTGTGAATAATAATTTGCAAGATAAAGTCATTTTGATCACTGGCGGCGCCAAGCGCGTAGGCGCGGCGATCTGCCGTTTATTACATGCAGACGGTGCTAACCTGATGATTCACTATCGCACTTCGGTACATGAGGCACGCGCCTTGCAATCTGAGCTGAACCTGCAACGCCCGAACTCTGTTGCGATTATTCAGGGTGATTTGCTCAACCTTGCCGTGTCACCCAGCTTGATAACTGAGACCGTGAGCCGTTTTGGTAAGCTGGATGTGCTCATCAACAATGCATCAACCTACTACCCCACTGAACTTGGCCAGATCGGCGAACAGGAATGGGAAGACCTTACAGGTTCAAACCTCAAAGCCCCACTATTTTTATCGCAATCAGCCGCGCCAGAATTACGCAAAACCAATGGCTGCATCGTGAACATCACCGATATGCACGTAGAGCGCCCGAAAAAAGGTTATATCGTTTACAGCGTTGCCAAAGCTGGCTTGGTTACGCTGACCAAATCGCTCGCTCATGAGCTGGCGCCAGAAGTCCGCGTGAACGCAGTTGCGCCAGGCCCAGTGCTGTGGCCTGAAGACAACCCGCAGTTTGATGAGGTATATCGCCAGCGCGTGATCTCGCAAACCCTATTAAAACGCATCGGCGAAGGTAATGACGTTGCCAAGGCCGTGCGCTTTTTGATTCAGGATGCACCTTTCATCACAGGCCAGATCATCGCGGTAGATGGCGGCAGGTCACTAAACCTGTAAAATGCCCAGCATGATTAAACACTTACCTGATAACGCCTCTGGCAATTTTGTCCGTCTGCGCAACAGCCTGATCAGCGCCACGGGCAAAGCCATCGGCGATTACAACATGATCGAGGGCGGCGATACCGTGCTGGTTTGCATGAGTGGCGGCAAGGATTCGCATGCGATGTTGATGATCCTGCTGGCTTTGCAAGAGCGCGCGCCGATTGATTTCAAGTTGATGGCAATGAATCTTGACCAGAAGCAACCGGGCTTCCCCGCTGACATTCTCCCTGCCTATCTGGAAAAACTGGGTGTGGATTACCGCATTGTTGAAGCCGACACTTATTCCATCGTCAAAGAGAAAATCCCTGAAGGCAAAACCACCTGCTCGCTCTGCTCACGCCTGCGCCGTGGTGTGATTTATAGAACTGCAAAAGAACTCGGCGCGAATAAAATCGCGCTCGGCCATCACCGTGATGACATCGTGGAAACACTGTTCCTCAATATGTTCTTCGGTGCCAAGCTGAAAGCCATGCCGCCAAAGCTCGCCACCAACGACAAACAGAATATCGTCATCCGCCCGCTGGCCTACTGCTCGGAAAAAGACATTGCCTCGTATGCAAGACAGATGGAATTCCCCATCATCCCTTGCGATTTATGCGGCTCGCAGGAAAACCTGCAACGGCAAAAAGTGAAAGACATGCTGCAAGGCTGGGAACGCGAACAACCAGGCCGCATCAACAACATCTTCCGCGCCATCACCAACGTAGAACCCTCACACCTCGCAGATACCGAACTCTACGACTTCAAAGGCCTGACACAAGCGCAGCCCGAAGACGAAGACCCACTATTCGGTGACATCGCAGAAAAAGAAAGCCCCGCCCTCAGCCTAGCCAATAGCGAAGGCACCAGAATCGAATTCAAGCGCAATATCGCTTAATCCAGAAAAACACGATGCCACGAGAGCCGCATGGATATTGCCTCTCAGGGCATCGTGCTTTTTAGCCTGCAGTAACTGAATCCACCCACAGATACGAAAATGGATTCCCGTTTTCACGGGAATGACGAACTCAAGGTGGGTTGGTTTTGACCTTAACTCCCCTCTACCGCGCCGAGCAGCGCAGTCATCATGGGAGTTTTAGTCAATCACCTGTTTGAGTTCCGCGGTGGCTTACGGTTTGTGTAAGACACTAGGGCGAGTTTGATTGACGCCCATGAGGATGAGCAGCACAGGGAATAAGCGGTAGTGGGGCAGCCTTTTCTTTGGTTTCTTTCTTTTGGCTGAGCAAAAGAAAGAAACTCGCCAAGAGGCGAAAAAGAAAGGGATTTCTCATGCAGATTTTTTACGGCCTTTTTTTGACCTAGTTTCAACAAGAACAAGATAGCGCTTATAGAAAAGAATCACCCATAAAGAATCAAGATGAGAGTCAGAAGCTCGGTTATAACGATAAACTAACGAGTCGCCTCCTATTGAACCTAAATTCATTAAATTTAGAATTGAGTTGAATTCAACAGGCAAGCTTATAAGAGGCCTAACTCGGCATGAAACTCTGGTACCTAGCACTTGATGGAAATGATGAAAATAAAGCCCTCTAACAGTTCGATCAAGAACTGCATTATGAGCCTTAACTGACATTGGAACGGCTCGTTGTTTACCAAGATAAATTCCATCAGGAGTATGGACATCAACAATTCTTGAGTTATTGATTATGTTATTTCTGAGACGATTATTATGTTGAATTGATTTAAGTGCACCATCAGTCCAAGCTTTCTTGTTGCAGGTAATTCCATACCAAGCTGAAGACTAAGAAAAACTCTAAATTCCTCATCATTTTTCGAGCTCGTGTTATTACAATAAAAGCAACAAGGAACAGTCACTAAGTCATTGGGGCGTGGTTTAGGAAATATGCCTTTAGGAGGGACATGATCTGAGGTTGTGGCTGGTCGTAACCCACAAATTGCACAAATCTGAATATTTTTATCTAATACCACTTAAGAATTCACAAGCAATTATTTCTTCGCATAATCCCCCACCACCTTCACAAACCTCTCCTCCCCCTCTACCTGTGTCGCATATCTCTCCAACGTCCCCGTCATCGCCGCATCCAGCAACTCCAACCTTTTCTGCGGCGCAGGATGCGTCTTGAACATCAACGCCAAATTACTATCATCCGCATTCATAGCCTCCAATGTCTGCAACACCGCTGGCAATCCATAAGGGTCATAGCCTGCGCGCGCGGCGATCACCACGCCCATGCGATCTGCCTCAAACTCGTCATCCTTATCTAAACCGCGCGAATATAATTCGGTACCCGCGCCTATGGCTTTTTTCGCCAGCTCGCTATTCTGGTTTCCTTCCACCGCCATGCTGGCGACATCGGCCATGATTCCGGTCTGCGCGCTTTTCTGGATGGCCATTAGGTGGTGTTTTTTGAGTACATGCGAGATTTCATGGCTGAGCACGCCCGCCAGCTCGGCCTCACTACGCAGGTGCAACAGCAAACCCCTGGTGATGAACACATAGCCACCGGGCGCGGCAAAGGCATTGATGCCATCACTATCCAGCACGCCGAAATGCCATGGGATATCTGGCCGCTCAGTTTGCAAGGCCAGCCACCAGCCGAGACGATTCACATAGGCTTGTAGTTTTTCATCTTTAACCAAGGGCGCAGCGCCTAGCAGGTTGGCTGCGACACCACTGCCGATCTCGAACTCGGCTTTTTCATCGACAGGTTTTAAGTCCTGCGTTTTTTTGGCGATGCTGATGAGTTTATCGACGTTGAGATTGTTCAGGTTCAAGTCAAACGCATAAGCGTTGAATGATATTGATAGCGCAATACAGAGGCTGAGGTGTTGTATGGCCTTATTCATTTATGGCCTCCATTCACGAATGGTTTGCTGGTCTGGGTTGGCGTGCTGGTCGGCTGGCTAGCAGCCAGGTAATCCACTTGCTGGCTTTGGAGTTTGCCTGCGCTGGCAAAGGTATCTGCTTCTTTTTTACCTTTAGGGAAGTTATCCATCTTTTTTACTTCAGCTGCATTTGGGCTTGCATTATTGAGCTCTTCAGGCGTCAGGCCGCGCACGCCTGTGGTGACTACTACGCCGTTATTGCCAGAGCGCCCGCTACGCGCCACATTGAATAGGGACATGATGCCGTTATCGCCCTTGCCAGATGCACCGCCAGAGCCGAGCTTGATACTGGTCATCTTGAGCCAGCCTTGCGCACCGCCACTGGATTTAACCTGTACCCAGCCAGCCTGGCGCTTGAGCACAGTCACCGAGGTATTGACTGGCAGGTTGATGATCACCTGCGCGTCGATAAACGGCTCCTGCTTGAGATCAGTACTAATTAAGGTTGTGGCAGGGTCTTCTGCCGCGTAAGCAGTAAGGCTGCTGAACAGCAAAGCTGCCGTGAATAGCTTGAATATTTTCATCCTATCTTCCCCGAAATTGATGAATCACTGCATTGATGGATATTACTTAACTCTTTTTTATAGGTTCATACAGTTGCACTGGCTGCGCACGGCCTTTGACTGCATGGCTACCACAATCAATAAACGCAAACGGGCAGGCTGCATCGCCCGATTGTTTGATACACAAATCACGCGTCTCTTGCGACACTAGAACGCGTGCAATGCCTTTGGTCAGCCCTTCTATGCGACTGGATAGATTCACCGTATCGCCAATGGCAGTGTAATCCTGCCTGTTTTCAGAGCCGATGAAGCCAACCACGGCCTGGCCGCTATGCACACCTATGCCGATTTCTATATCTTTTGCTAGCGCGCCATATTGCTGCCTGAACACTTCCAATTGCTCGCTCATTGCTAGCGCGCCTGCCACGGCCTTGAGTGCATGGTCTGGCTGGCTAGTGGGTGCGCCCCAGAATGCCATGATGGCATCGCCGATATATTTATCCAGCGTACCTTCATGCGCGAAAACAGCAGCAGATTGCTGGCTGAAATAGGCATTGAGCAACTCCACAACCTGCTCTGGCGTACTGTTTTCAGAGAGCGTGGTAAAACCGCGAATATCTGAGAACAGCACAGTGATCTCGGAGCTTTTACCGCTCATGGATTCCATGGTTTCACCACGGCTCACCAGTGCCTGAACTACTCGTGGATCCAAAAAGCGGCTGAAAGTAGCAATGGCCAACTCACGCGTTTTACGCTCTTTGAGGTATTCCATCAATGCGGCGATCAGGTAATACACCCAGGCAAATAGCAATGGCGTAAGTATGGTGAACAGCCACAACCAGTTCAAAGCGCTGTAGGCAGCAAATATGAGGGCAATCGTAACTCCTGCAAGAGCGACACCTATAATCAATAGCTTGCAGGCGCGTGTAAATGCCCAGCCAAGCAGGCCAATCAATAAAACACCTAAGACGGCTATCAGCCATTTACAGACTGGACGCAAGGCATCTGCATTCTTCAGGTTATCAATCGCCGTGGCGAGTATCTCGACGCCCGTATAGAAGCCATCGACGGGCGTGGCGCGAACATCATGCAGGCCTGTGGCTGTGGCGCCGACAATGACTATTTTGTCCTTGAATTCATCCGAAGCGCGCTGTGGTGTTTTGCGCTGTAAATCGTTGTAAATATCTGCATATGAAACGCGCTGATAGCTCAAAGCGCGACCATGCCAGTTCAACACGATATTATTGGTGTTTGGTAACCCGTAGCCAAGACCTGTCGCCACTTTTGCGGGCAAAGAAGGGATATGCCAGCCCGCAACATCGCTATACACCAGATAGCTGCGCACCACGCCATCGCGATCTGCCAGCACGTTGTGTGTGCCTAGGCTGGTACTTTTGATCATGGCGGGTAGCGGCAATACCATGCTCACACTTGCTTGCGGTTCGGCAACGGCTGTTTTGGTGATGCCCAGCGCCTCGGCATACTGGGCAAGCGGGATGCCATTGGCCGTGGGGTTCAGCAACAACATAGGGAAGTAGAGATTGGATTGTGCCTGCACGGTCTCTGCAAAATAGGCGTCATCCGATGGGCGGGTGAGGTCTGGGTCGCTGAATAGCACATCAAAGACAATCGCCTTGGGATGCTGCTTTTCTATGCCTTCGACCAACTCCGCATGCAATGAACGCGGCCACGGCCAGCGGCCAACGCTATCGGCCATCAAGTCCAGGCTACGTTCGTCAATATCGACAATGATGATGTCTTTATCTGGGGCGCTTTTCAGCGCATGGCGCGCCAGCATGGCATCAGCCACACGATTTTCCATGGGCTGCAGCACATGCAACCAAGCCAGCTCAATCACCAACAGCAGCGATACAAACAAGGCCAAGCCTGTATATTTATATTGCGCTGAATGTTTCAACATTGTCCCCTGTGTTGATACTGGTTTTTCTAGCTACTTTTTGACTTCTACCACTTTGCAATTTTTGTAGGCAGTGGTCGGGCCATCATCAAATGTAGCTTCATCACCATTGATATTCAACACGCTATTGCCGTTGCTGTAACGTTTGCCAGTATCAGAGGCTACTTTATCCAGGCCAAATTGACGGTCGGTCAATATCAACCAGACGGATTCGCCATTATTTAAAGTCCGCACATAAAGCTTTCTACCTGCATCGCATACATATTTAGTGGAGTTTTCTGGCGTGGTTCTGTCAACTTCTACATCGCTATCACCAAACGGCCATACTTTTATATCGGGCATCTTTGGCGTAGCACAACCTGAAAGCAGCAACGTTAATCCTGCCGCTGCAAAACTTACAACCCTGAATGGGGTCTTTAATGCCTTATACATACTTACATCCTTAGCTTTTGATTGATTCGATTTATGTACATCATAATAGACAAAACGCGCCTACGACAAAGCCTTGCGCAACAAGATTTCTTGTCTAGTCGCAGATTTACTCTTATTATCTGCCACTCTTGCCTCTTTTAGCCATCTGTGTTCATGTCCAAATTATTGATTGTTGAATCGCCTTCCAAAGCCAAAACCCTGAAAAAATACCTGGGTAAGGACTTTGAAGTGCTCGCCTCTTATGGCCATGTGCGCGACCTCATCCCGAAAACTGGCGCCGTCGATACGGACAATGACTACGCCATGAAATATGAGCTAATAGAGCGTAATGCCAAACATGTGGATGCGATTGCCAAAGCCGCTAAAGTCGCCGATGCGATATATCTGGCGACTGACCCGGACCGTGAAGGCGAAGCGATTTCATGGCACATTGCAGAGATACTAAAAACCAAAAAACTACTTAAGGACAAAATACTCAAGCGCGTGGTGTTTCATGAAATCACCAAAAGCGCGGTTGAGCATGCGATTGCAAACCCACGTGATATTGCTATGCCGCTGGTAAACGCACAGCAGGCAAGACGCGCGCTGGATTATCTGGTCGGTTTCAATTTATCGCCTTTGCTGTGGAAAAAGATTCGTCGCGGCCTATCCGCAGGCCGTGTACAAAGCCCTGCACTACGATTGATCGTAGAGCGCGAGCTTGAGATTGAAGCGTTCAAAAGCCAGGAATACTGGACGATTCACCTTGAATCACGCAAACATCAGCATGCGTTTGACGCCAAGCTGGTGCAGCTAGATGGCAAAAAAGTAGAGCAATTCACGATTACCAACCAAGGGCAAGAAGAAGCCGTTGTTGGCAAACTGTTGCTTGCCAGTGCAGGTAAAACTACTGTTACCCGTGTTGAGAAAAAACAGAAAAACCGCAGTCCAGCTGCCCCATTCACTACCTCAACATTGCAACAAGAAGCCGTGCGCAAGCTGGGCTTTACCACCAGCCGCGCCATGCGCATTGCGCAGCAGCTATATGAAGGTATTGATGTAGGCGGCGGTGCAGTCGGCTTGATTACCTATATGCGTACCGACTCTTTCAGCATTGCGACTGAAGCGGTGATGCAGATACGCGATTACATCAAAAAGAATTTTGATGGTGAGTACCTGCCTAAAGCACCCATCATGTACAAAACCAAGGCAAAGAATGCGCAAGAAGCGCATGAAGCGATACGCCCAACCGACATCACGCGCTCGCCAGCTAGCTTGAGCCATGTGCTGACACCAGAACAATTCAAGCTGTACGAGATGATCTGGAAACGCGCGCTAGCTTGCCAGATGGCGCCTGCACGATTCGATGCAGTGAGCGTTGACTTAGCCATAGGTAGCGAAGCCAACCTGTTCCGTGCCACCGGCCAGACCATGATATTCCCTGGCTTTATCGCTGTTTACATGGAAAGTGTGGACGACGCTGAAGAAGAAGGCGAAAGCAAATTGCCAGTGCTGGAAACTGGCGAAATTCTTGACGTAAACAAGATCTTTGGCGACCAGCACTTTACCGAACCGCCACCGCGTTATTCAGAAGCCAGCCTGGTCAAGGTGCTGGAAGAGTACGGCATTGGCCGCCCTTCTACCTATGCCAGCATTATCTCCACCCTGCAAGATCGGGAATATGTGTTGCTGGATAAAAAGCGCTTCACGCCGACCGATGTAGGCCGCGTGGTGAATAAATTTCTGACAGAACATTTCACTAAATACGTGGACTATGATTTTACTGCCAACCTGGAAAACGAGCTGGATGACATCGCCGAAGGTGCGCGCGAATGGCTGCCGGTGCTTGATGCTTTCTGGCAAGGCTTTAATACGCAGATTGTTGCCAAGAAAGATGTTGAGCGCCCAGGTACCGAACTAATAGACGAAGCCTGCCCGAAATGCGGCAAGCCACTTTCCAAGCAGTTGAGCCGCTATGGTAGCTTTATAGGCTGCACAGGTTACAACGACACGCCCAAGTGTGACTACAAGCGCAGCATGAACGGTGATGGCGCAGCAATGGGTAGTGAGCCAGTCAAGATTGGCGTAGATACCGAAAGCGGCAAAGACATACTGCTGTTGGTTGGCCCTTATGGCCCGTATTTGCAATTGGGCTTGCCTGAAGAAGATGCAAAGAAGAAACCTAAACGCGTCAGCATCCCCAAGGATATTGCCTTGGCTGACGTCAATCTGGAAGTCGCCAGCAAGCTGATTGCCCTGCCACGCGATTTGGGCCAGCACCCTGAGACCAACAAGAAAATCGTGGCTAACATCGGTCGCTTTGGCCCTTATGTGAATCATGATGGCAAGTTCAAATCGATTCCGCGCACAGATAGCGTATTTGATATTGACCAGGCACGCGCAGTAGAGCTGCTTGCACAAGCCAATACTGGCCCAGCGCCAATAAGAGAGTTGGGCAAACACCCAACTGAAGATGGCGATATTGCGATTTATTCGGGTAAGTTTGGCCCATATGTGCAGCACTTGAAACTGCGTGCTACCCTGCCGAAAAGTGTAGAGCCTGAGAGCATTACGCTGGAAGAGGCTTTAGAACTGCTAAGCGCCAAAGCGGCAAAAGAAGCAGAAAACCCAAGCAAAAAGACGCGCTCAAGAGCTGGGGCGAAAAAAGTTGCCAGTAAATCAGCCCCTGCTAAAAAAGTGGCAGCGAAAAAACCGACAGCAGCTAAGAAAGCTGCATCCAAGAAAATAGCTGCTGTAGCTTAAACGTATCTTTGACCCAATAAAAAAGCGGCCTAGGCCGCTTTTTTATTGGGTATAGATCGATTAGCCGAATCTTGGTTTCATCCCACTGCTGCTCTCTATCCATTTACGGATACGTTGTGCATCGCCGATTCTTGAGTTTTTACCTTCTGAATCAAGCAGAACAATAATCATAGGCTGACCACCTATCTCTGCCTGCATCACCAAGCAACGACCCGCTTCCGAAATATAGCCAGTTTTTGATAAGCCAATTACCCAGTCACTATTGCGCACCAGCACATTGGTATTCATGAAGTTCATTGGATTACGCAGACCGTTGATGGCAACTTGTTGTGAGGCGGTAGTGCTCACTTGCCTGATTTGCGGATATTGATAAGCAGCACGCACCATACGCACCAAATCTTCAGCCGTTGAGTAGTTATCGCTATTCAGGCCTGTCGGGTCAGCAAAATGTGAATGTGTCATGCCCAGCATGTGCGCCTTCACATTCATGGCATTGACGAACGCGTTCACACCACCTGGATAATTGCGCCCCAACGCACTGGCAGCACGATTTTCAGAAGACATGATGGCCAATTGCAACAGTTCGGCACGGCTAAGCACTGTGCCCATGCGCAAACGTGAACTTGTGCCTTTTAATAAATCAATATCTGACTCATTGATGGTGAGATATTCATCCATCGGCAGATTGGCATCCAGCATCACCATCGCCGTCATCAGTTTAGTAACTGATGCGATCGGTGTTTGCTGATCTATATTTTTGGCATAAAGAATCTCGCCGGTTTCTTGATTGACGATTAAAGCCTTGGAAGAAGCAAGCTTAGGCATGCTGCCAGGCTGATCTTCAAACACACTTTCGCGCACTACGCTATTGTGGTCAATGCCACCGCGGCTGAAGCCAGAATGAGTAGAGTCAGGGTGGTAGGTAACGTTTTGCACCTGATATTTACGATCAGCCTGAATAGTGCGAATAATGCGGCTAGAACTCAGTTTTTGATTAGACTTTAACTGCCTGGTTTTTTGCTGTGCTGGGGTATTGCTTGCGAGATTAGTCTTGCTGGTTTTCTTGGCGACTTTTTTAGTGGCTGCGGTTTGTTTGCTGGCTTTCTTGCTGCCAGCTTCTGTGGCAGTCACTGCTGCAAAGGTACTAGCAGGTAAAGCCAGTATCAACATGGTTGATAAAACAATGATATTTCCAACAAGATTTCTTAGCATAGCAATCAACTTCCCCGACTATTTCCAATAGATACTATCCAAAATATTCCAATTTGTCATTAAGATACGTTGATTACTTTAGGCAAAGTCTTAAACATTCTTAAAAATGACACACTTTCAAGCTACACATTATAAACACAACGATTTATGTAAAATATCGTTTACCTTAATTTGACTTTGCACTTAACAATTACTGGCAACCCAATGAAAATACCCGCTGAACTAAAATATACCGCCGAACACCTATGGGTTAAGGCACAAGACGATGGCACTTATCTAGCTGGCATCACCGATTATGCACAAGATTTGTTAGGCGATATCGTCTATGTAGAAGCGCCTGCTGTAGGCACTGAATTGAGTGCAGGTAAACCTTGTGGTCTAGTAGAGTCGGTAAAAACTGGCTCAGATTTGCATGCCCCTGTTAGTGGAGCAGTGATCGCCATCAACGAAGAACTGCAAGGCACGCCAGAGCTGATCAACGAAAACACTTATGAAGCCTGGATATTCAAGCTAACGCCAAGCAGCCCAAACGAAATCAATGATTTATTAGATGCAGAGGCGTATCAAAAGATCTTGGGTGAATAGCGCTTAGGCGGCTAAACTAGTTGCCAAGCCGCTTTATGGCTTGACGAGAGACTCTAGTCGCAAACGCAATAGCGCATTCAAATCTTTTTCAAGCGTGCTTAATAACCTGACTTCAGCGATTGCTAGCTCATGAATCAATGCTTCTTTAACTGCCGAATCAATCATAGGCTGCATTTCTGCCATGATTTTTTTAATCAGTTGTTCGCGCATTTTTTTGTTTGAGCTAAAGGAACTGAAATCTTCCGGGCTCAAACTTTCTGCATCAGACTCATAGATGGACAACACTGGAATAGCTTCAACAGCCTGATACCCATGCACAATATCACCTGAATATACCTCAGTAAGCACAGGGATTGCTGCCTGTGGCTTCTCTATCTCTAGAGGCGACACAACGGGCAAGGCTGCAGCCGTCTTCTTTTGCGATAGTGCATTAATTTTGCCCAGCACTTGCGCCAGCGTGTTTTTATCTTGTGTAGGCTGATTACTCAAAGGGCGGCTCCACTGGCGTCAAATGTTCTGATTTCATAACCTCTATCGCGATAAAACTTAAAGCGTAAGCGTGCTTGCGCCTTATCCTCTTCATCTATGCCAACAATCTCAATCAGCCTGCGAAAGCGACTAAAAAATGGTGGCTGACTGCACTGCATGTTAATCAATACATCATCATGCAACAACTGAATGCTGGGGTCATTCACTACCTGGTGATCAATAATCACTGGCGTATCTGTGGCCAGTGGGTGGTCTGCCCTGCAACTTGGTAAGAAGCTCAAGGCTGAATACGTCCAGAGATATTTTTCAATCGCTGCAGTAGAGTCAGCACTCTCGCTCAGGATCATGAGCCGCCTACCTTTAGCTATCGCTTTTTCACTGAAATCAGCGACTTTCTGCAGTTTATGCTCCACATTAAAAAAGAATTCAATGCGTGTCATAGCCCAATTACTTCCATTTTGAATATTTTATGCATTACGCTTTTTCTGCACGGCCTATCAGAAACTTCGTAAGCAAGGGCACCGGGCGACCTGTACCGCCTTTTTCCTTGCCTGATTTCCAGGCAGTACCTGCGATATCCAAATGTGCCCAATCGTATTTCTTGGTAAAACGTGAAAGAAAGCAAGCGGCGGTAATACTACCGCCAGCACGCCCACCAATATTGGCGATGTCGGCAAAATTGCTATCCAGCTGGCTTTGGTAATCATCCCACATCGGCATGTGCCATGCACGGTCCAGAGCGAGTTCACCGGCTTCCAGCAACTCCGCAGCAAGCGCGTCTTTGTTGCTGAAAAGCCCGCTGGCATGGTGGCCCAAGGCAATGACGCATGCACCAGTCAGTGTGGCGATATCCACTACTGCGGCTGGATCAAAACGTTCTGCATAGGTCAGCGCATCACATAAAATCAGGCGGCCTTCAGCATCGGTATTCAACACTTCAATCGTTTGGCCAGACATGCTGGTAAGTATGTCACCAGGCTTAATTGCTTCAGCGTCTGGCATATTTTCACAGGTCGGGATAAGACCAACCACATTCAGTGGCAAGCCCATTTCAGCGATGGCTTTAAATGTACCCAACACACTGGCGGCACCGCACATATCGTATTTCATCTCATCCATATCAGCGCCTGGCTTGAGTGAGATTCCACCTGTATCAAAAGTAATACCCTTGCCCACCAGCACTACAGGTTTTTGGCCTTTTTTGCCTTTGTTATGTTGCAATACAATAAACTTTGGTGGCTCTACGCTGCCTTGCGCAACACCCAGGAATGAGCCCATACCGAGCTTTTCAAGCTCAGGTCTATCCAACACCTCAACTTGCATTTTGTAGGCTTTACCCAGCGCCAAGGCTTGCTCGGCAAGATAGGTTGGCGTGCAGTAATTAGGAGCCAGATTGCCAAGATCCTTGGTAAAGCTAACGCCTGATGCAAGCGCTAATCCTTGTTTAAGGCCTTGTTCGGCTTTTTTTGTATCAGCTAAGGGTATATTGATGACAAGTTTTTTGATGGCTTTGGCATTTTTAGCCTTGCTCTCTTTGTCAGCCTTACCTTTGGTTTGGTCAAACTTGTATAGAGCATCTTGTACTACTTCAACCAGTTGCGCGACTCTCCAGTCAGCACCGTGTTTTTTCACTGCAAGCTCGGCAATATAGGTTGTCACATTGCTGCCGCCACTGGTTGCCAAGCCTTTGATTGAGGCTCGCACGGCTTGACGATACTCACGCTCTTTGAACTCTTTTTCTTTACCCAAGCCAACCAGCAGAACACGGCTAGCAGCTGTGCCCGGCACTTTATGCAGCAACAATGTACTGCCCAATTTGCCTTCCATATCGCCAGTGGCAACAATCGCCTTGATGTATCCATCAGAAGCTTCATCAACTGCAGTTGCGGCAGCCGAGAGCTTGCCTGACTCAAACACGCCAATCACGATAGCATCGCTACGTTGTTTTTCCGGATTACCGTTTTTTATGCTAAATTCCATTGCTTGATTCCTTTGGGCTAAACCTGCATTAACGTCCTGATACAATTATTTTATTGATTATCTAGTTTGTTATTTTGACTGTTCATGATTATCCCCAGTTTTCACGCTAAATCAAACTTGTTAACCAACGATACTTAAGAAATAAATTTTCAGATAAATCTCTATGCTTTTTAAACGCTCACTCATACAAGAGCTCATGACCACCGCAATCGGTGCGTTTCTGATACTGGTTGGTATCGTTATCGCACAGCGCATTGCTTATTACATCGGCATTGCTGCCAAAGGCAGCCTTGCGAGTGATGCCATCAATACTTTGTTAGGCTTTAGCCTCTTGAAGTTCCTGCCCATGCTGCTTTCATTGACCCTATTTTTAGCGGTATTACTGACCCTAACACGTTGGCATCGTGATAGCGAAATGGTGGTGTGGTTCAGTTCTGGTGTCGGCATCTCTTCCTGGGTAAAACCAGTACTCACTTTTTCCTTACCAGTAATTATCGTGATTACCGTGCTGAGCCTGTTTGTCATGCCCTGGGCCACGCATAAAAGCCAGGACTTCAAAGACGAACTTAAAAGCCGTGACGAGTTATCCTCTATTAGCCCAGGCGTGTTCAAGGAGTCAGGCACCGCTGACCGCGTATTCTTTATTGAAAGCTTTGACCAGCTAGGCAATGTAGTCAAAAATATCTTCGTGCAAACCATGCAGCACCAGCGTCTAGGCATAGTCGTGGCTAACTTGGGGCATAGAGAAACCGAAGCCAATGGCGATAATTTTCTGGTCATGCAAAGTGGGCGTCGCTATGAAGGTAAACCCAGCACAGCAGAATTTACTACCACTGAGTTTGAGCGTTATGCGATTCGCATAGAACCTGTTGAAGTGCAACAAACGCCAATTAGTCCGCAGGCCGTAGAAAGCCTTGAGTTGCTGAGTAACCGCACTCCAGAGAACAATGCCGAATTGCAATGGCGGCTGGCGATTCCCATTTCATCCTTCTTACTGGTGTTATTGGCAATCCCTCTCAGTTTTGTTGACCCACGTTCAGGTAGGTCTGCCAACTTGATGATGGCCATATTGATTTATATTATTTACAGCAACCTGCTGAGCATTATGCAGGCCTGGCTTGCACAGGGGAAATTAAACCCTACGGTAGGGTTATGGCCTGTACATGCAGTGTTTTTATTACTGACGGTATACCTGTTTTATCGCCGCCTATTCATGCTACCCATCATACCGTCGCTGACTATACCCAAGCGCTGGCGCGCCTAAAGCATGACAGCTTATCAACCTAAACACTCATGAAACTGATTAACCGTTATTTATCGCAAGAGATCATCTCCAGCATCATGCTGATCATGATTGCATTGCTGGCAATGTTCTCATTTTTTGACCTCATCCAAGAGTTGGAAAATGTGGGGAAAGGCACATACGGAATCAGCAAGGTAATGCTGTTTGTGTTGCTGAGCATTCCCGGCCACGTGTATGAAGTAGTGCCTGTGGCAGTGCTGGTAGGCACCATGTACGCGCTTAGCCAGCTTGCCCGCCACTCTGAACTCATCATTCTGCGTGTGAGTGGTATTTCACTAGCATCTCTTACTTTTTCGCTACTACGCATAGGCCTCATCTTTGCATTAGTCACGTTTATTGTTGGTGAACTAGTCACGCCATATAGCGAAAAAACTGCACAACGATTACGCATTCAGGCAACAGACAGCGTAGTTGCCCAGGATTTCAGATCAGGTCTTTGGGTAAAGGACGGCAACAGTTTCGTCAATGTTGAAGATGTATTACCTGACGCCAGCTTACTTAATATCCATATCTATGAATTCGACCCGGAGTTTCACCTGCGCACCATTAGCACCGCCAAAAGTGGCCGTTTTGAAGACCAACAGTGGAGCCTGAAAGAAGTGTCGCAAATCAATTTTGAGCATGAAAAAGTCGTTTCTAACTTTTTCCCAGAGGCGCGCTGGCAATCACTAATCAGGCCTGAGTTGCTGAATGTATTATTGGTGGTGCCTGAAAAAATGTCGGCATGGAATCTGTATTCGTACATCCATCACCTGAGTGCAAACAAGCAAAAAACATCACGTCACGAAGTCGCGCTTTGGGCGAAGATGGTCTATCCAATTGCCTGTTTAGTAATGGTAGTACTAGCTTTGCCGTTTGGTTTTGTACAGCAGCGTAGTGGCGGGGCCAGTGCCAAGATATTTTCGGGGATTATGCTAGGCATCAGCTACCAAGTGCTGAACCGCGTGTTCGTTCACTTGGGCCTTTTGAACGACTGGTCCGCCTTATTGAGCGCTGTAGTGCCTACTTTGATTTACCTGATAGCAGGCTTAATGATGTTGTTCTGGGTTGAACGCAGCTAGTTAAGCTGTCAAAACTACTTACTAGCGGGCTTTTCAATCAGGATCAAACGTGACCCAGTCAACCGGTCATGCATGAACAAACCTTCACGGTCAAAAAATGCCCAGAGAAATCCTGCACCACAAAGAATCAATCCAAAACTCGCCAGCACGTAGCGCCTAACGGATTGTGCCAAGTTAATTGGCGACCCCTGCTGATTGACCACTTTAATACGCCACACCTTCATGGCGGGTGATTGCCCACCGCGATACCAACACCAAATGAAATATGCTCCGGCGATTAGCCATAGATATACCTGAAAATAGTAACGCTGTGGTGCTTGAGTGGCATTACCAAAAATCAGGATAAATGGAAAAGTGACCGTAAAGAAAATCGCCAGTAGCAGTAAAGAATCATAAAACATGCTTGCGATAACTCTAAGCCAACCTGGTGACGATTTTAGTTTCAACTTGATCTTCTCAGCCAAACGTAATTGAAGACTTAAAGCTATTGGGCTGACTTTTGTGGTGGATGGGCATCTTGATGGCTTTGCCTTAATTGGTCACGTTGCTCTTCTGGCAGGTTTTCATATTCGTGCCATTTTTGCTTGAGTGCTTCTTTTTTCTCGGGCGGCAATTCTTTCATTGCCTGATATTTTTTGCGTGCATTTTCGCGTTCATATGGCGTCATGCGGCTCCATTTATTGAGCCTGCGCTGCACGCGTTCCTGCTGTTCGGCATTCATCTTGGGGTAATCGTGCGCAATATCCAGCATTTTTTCGCGCTGCCATGGACGCAAGGTATCCCACTCGGACGACAACGGACTCAAGACTTTACGTTGATCTTCGGTGAGTCGATTCCAACTTGGATCATTGGTCACATTGCCCTTTGCATGGGCAAAACCAGAAAAAAAACAAATTGAGAATGCAAAAGCTAAAAAGAGGTTTTTTCTAACCATTGATCAAAACCTCTATCGACATAAGCCTCCGGTGGCAAATCAGATGCGAGCAAAAATCCATCACTTTGTTCTATATCCTGCTCATTAGAAGGCGCTGAAAATTGCTGCACCGTAAGCACGGTTAATAGCACTAAACAGCATAACAGAGCGGCTGAAAACGCTGGATGATGAAAGTAGCTACCAAAAAGACGCAATACACCACCTTGTTGGAGGTCTGTTAAAGATTGCGTAGACAAAGCATGCGCTGAAACCGCGCGCTGACGTGCTTGCGCTAGCTTGTTAACAGTTGCAGCATCCATAGATGCCAGATTGTCATTCAACAGATGAATAATCTGTTTTGCAGTATCGTGTTCTTGATTCATCGCTCGCCCCCGAACTTTCCAAGCTCTTGCTTGCTAAACCCCTGTGACTCCATGATTTTGGCTAGTGCATGCACCGCGCGTGAACAGTGCGTTTTTACGCTACCTTGTGAACAGCCCATGGCTTTTGCTGTTTCTGCCACGTCTAGCTCTTCCCAATAACGCATCATAAAAGCTTCTCGTTGACGTGTGGGTAATGTTTTTATGGCTTGCTCTATTAGTGTGATGGTTTGGCGGCTCTCCAACTGTGCTTGTGGCTGATGCTGCTCGTCGTCAGACTGCAATGTTTCCAACGGATCACGCTCGTCACCTTCATCTTCACCGCCACTAAAAGAAGAAAGCAACGTAGTCCACAGATTACGGACTTTTTGCCGCCGCCAGTAATCACGCATCGTATTCTGCAAAATACGCTGAAACAGCATGGGGTATTCGCTTGCTGGCTGTTTTGCATATTTCTCTGCGAGCTTGAGCATGGAGTCTTGCACAATATCCATCGCGACATGATCATCCCGCACCGCATAAGCTGTCTGCTTGAATGCGCGACGCTCAACCTGGGCAAGAAATTCTGAAAGTTCTTCTGCAGTAGCCATGCACTAGTGATTGTATTGATGTCGTGGTTGGATGTGTTCTGGAGAAATCTCTAAACAACAGAGTTGAGAGATCAATATCGCAAATAGTTTAATGTCGTGCATAGTGAATGACTTTGATTTTACAGGAGTATAGCAGGTTTGATTTTTTACTCCCCAGCACTTTAGCCATGCAGTTTTAGTTACAATCAGAGATTACTATTTAAAATCAGGTTGCCAGATTCATGCTGAAAATTCTATTTCTTGCCTTGGCTGTATGGATTGTCATATCTATCCTGAAAAGCTACTCACGTAATGTGGATAGCGAAGTAAAAAAACCTGTGAAACCAGAAAGCATGGTGCAATGTTCAGAATGCGGAGTACATTCACCTACGAGTGATAGCGTTTCTGAGCAGGGCAAATACTATTGCAGTGTAGAACATAGCAAACTCCGCAAACCATGATGTCATGGACACTCAGTATTAATAATCCCATTCCTGAACGTAGCCCGAATCAGATGATTACCTATTGGCGATCCATGGGGCTTTTCAACATCTACCGCCTGCTGATTGCTCTGCTGCTTATCGTTGCTTACCAAGTGATTTCAGAAGCGTTCTGGCTCGATAATTACGACCGTAAGCTTTTCTTTGAATTTGCGTACGGCTACTTGTTCGTCAGCTTCATCACCATCGGTCTGACCACTATCAAATGGCCTGATTTCAATCTGCAGTTATCTCTGCATGTAATGACAGACATCCTGTTCATTGTGGTGCTGATGTTTGCCTCAGGCGGCATTAAAAGCGGGTTGGGGCTGCTACTGATTGTAGCCATCGCGGCTGCAAGCTTAATTAGCCAAGGGCGTCTTGCGTTGTTTTATGCTTCTATCGCCACGATTGCACTGCTGCTGGAACAAAGTTACCAGATGATCAGTTGGACTGAGCATTATGATGACTACTCACATGCCGTGATGCTGAGTTTAAGCTGTTTTGCCACGGCATGGCTGGCCCACAGCCTTGCAAAGCGTGCCAACCTGAGCGAGGCGCTGGCCTCGCAGCGTGGCATAGATCTTGAGAACTTGGCGCAGATTAATAAGCTCATCACCCAAGAAATCGAAGATGGTATTCTGGTAGTAGATCAGGGATTCAAGATACGCCATCGTAACCAGCACGCTAAAGAGTTGCTCGGTATCAACGCTGATACTTGGCTCGCAGATAGCCTGGAAGACTGTGCTCCTGAACTTAATCAGCGCTTACGATTATGGATGGAAAAGGAAGATATTACTGACCCAGATGCCATGAAAATCAGCACCGCAGGCCGTGAATTGAAATTACGTTTTATGCCAGTTGGCGATGACCGCCATGAAGGTGCAGTAATTTTTATTCAGGACTGGAGCCAGATAGAAGTACAGGCACAACAACTGAAACTGGCTGCACTCGGACGGCTAACTGCCAATATTGCGCATGAAATACGCAACCCGCTCAGTGCCATCAGTCATGCCAACCAGTTGATGCAGGAAGAAGAACAGCAAGACCCAGCCACAAAAAGGCTGCTAGAGATCATCGCAGATAATGTGCGCAGGCTTGACCATATTGTGAGCGATGTTCTTGAACTCAATCGCCGCGACCGCACAAGGCAGGAGACCATTCAGCTTGATGATTTCCTGCAAGAGTTTCATGACCAGTTTTGCCAGATTGAAAAAATAGCCCCTGATTATTTTAAACTTGAGATGAATGGAATTTCCACCAGCATCCTGTTTGACCGCCGACATTTACACCAGATATTGTGGAATCTATGCCGCAATGGCTGGCGGCATAGCTCACAAACCAAGAGCTGTCTTTCATTAACACTTAACAAAAAAAGATATACAAAAAATATGCGGCTCGAAATTATTGATGATGGCCCTGGGGTTTCAAAAGAAGCTATCGCCCATCTTTTTGAACCATTTTTCACCACTGAAACGACAGGGACAGGCTTGGGACTTTATATCGCACGCGAGTTGTGTGAGGCTAATGCGGCATCTATCCAATACCAGCCCTCTTCACCTGGCAGTCTGTTCAGTATAGAGTTGAAAAATGACCATTAAACCCAGCTGCCTAGTTGTTGACGACGAAACCGACTTGCGTGAGCTGATTGTGCTCACATTGCAACGCATGGGTATTCATGCTGATAGCGCGAGTGATCTGGACGATGCCAAATATCTGCTGAAGAGAAATAGCTATGCACTCTGTTTAACCGATATGCGGCTACCAGATGGCAATGGGCTTGATCTCGTACGTCATATAAACCAGCATTATGCTGGACTACCAGTTGCCGTCATTACCGCTTACGGCAGTGCTGACAATGCAGTATCTGCACTAAAAGCGGGTGCATTTGATTACCTGACCAAACCAATCTCGCTTCAGCAATTACGGCCACTGGTGCAAGCGGCATTGCGCCTAAGCAAGTCTGAACCTAGCAACAGTAGCGAACTCACATTGCTGGGAAATTCAGCGAAAATCCAGCATATTCGCACCACCATAGAAAAACTGAGTCGTAGCCAGGCCCCTGTCCATATCAAGGGTGCTGTAGGTACTGGCAAGGCACTCGCTGCTGAACTCATACACATGAATAGCACACGTGAACATGCGCCATTTATCAGCCTTAATTGCAGTGCTGTTGATACAGATGCCATAGAAGCGCTACTTTTTGGCTGCAAGAAAGAGTCTGAGCAAGAAAAAACTGGGCTATTCCATGAAGCCAACGGCGGCACACTATTTATCGATGAAGTCACGGAGATACCGCTAGTCACGCAAGTTAAATTGTTACGCGCGATACAGGACAAGAAAATCACTAAACTTGGTAGCAGTGATGAAGACACCATCGATGTGCGACTGATTACGGCGACTAGCCAAAATATGCAGGCAGCCATGGATAATGGTTTATTCAGGCAAGATTTATATTATCGACTCAATGTGATTGAGCTGATAATGCCTGCCTTAACTGAAATCGCTGAAGACATCCCTTTGATTGCGAGCCATCTTCTGGAAAAACGCTGTAAAGCGCTAAATGTAATCATTCCAAGCTTTGACTCTCAAGCATTACAAGCACTGAGCCAGTATAAATTCCCAGGGAATGTGCGTGAACTTGAGAACATTCTGGAACGTGCATTAACGCTTTGTACCCACAATAAAATCAGTGTGAGCGATCTATCTCTACCCAAACCAGAAAAATCAAAAAGCACAGGCTTAGAGGCCAATCCAGATGGCCTGCCTGATATTGCCCTGCCCGATTATCTTGAAACCATAGAAAAGCAGGCGATTATTAACGCACTGGAAAAAACTGGTCAAAATAAAACGGCTGCCGCAAAACTATTGGGCGTGAGTTTTAGGACATTGCGTTACCGTTTATCTAAGCTTGGCCTGAGTAAAGACCAAGATTAAGACAAAATACTAGACTTAAGATAAAACGATTGCCAGATAGGTCAGGTACAGCAATCCATTCACCCAAACATGCCAAACTTTCAATTGTCCACGCCCTGCCATCACACGTAACCAGATCACACCGAGCAAAGTAATCACTACACCAGAGAGCACTTCAAGGCGAGGTGCCCATGGTGTCAGCATGATGCCGATGGCTGGTAACAATGTGCCTTGAAACACTAGCGCACCAGTAATATTGCCGAAAGCCAGCGTATCTTTACCTTTGCGTATCCAAAGTATGCTGTTTACTTTTTCAGGCAATTCGGTCGCGATTGGAATAATCAATAGCGACAATACCAATGCTGACAAACCGATGATCTGCGCGGCTTCGTCTATGCCAGAAATGAAGCCTTTAGCACCTGCAATCAGTAAAGCCAAGCCTAGAAATAGCTGCAAAAGTACGACAGCCATGTTGTTCGGTAGCCCGATACGGCAAATAAACATCGGGCTTTCTGCCTCGGTCGCATGGCCTTCTTCTACCAGCGCACTTGAAGCACGCAAGGTAAGCATGATGTAAATAAAATAGATCATGACCATACAAAAACCTATGCCATAGCGCACGGCTTTGATCTCATGCGGAATAAACAAGGCAATCGCAGCAAACACGAAAGCGATGATGAAAAAATTGAGGTCACGAATCAGGCCAGTGTTTTCAGGGATAAACGTACCTTTAAAGCCACGTTTCTTGAGCACTGCAAAAGCTAGCAACGAGATCGATAATGTCGCCAACATTAGGGGCGCACCTAATATGGCCCCGACGCCGATTTCCTCATTGGTATGTGCGTTATTAGTGCCAGCCAACAGCGCCAAAAGCGGCACAGACGTCTCCGGCAATGCAGTGCCAACTGCGGCAAACAGCGAGCCCGTGACACCTTCTGATATTTTGAGCTTTTCACCTAAATGCTCAAGCGCATTGGTAAAGACTTCGGCAGCGATTAGAATCACTACCAGCATGAAAAAAAGTTCGAGAAACACCATAATGAGCACTGCCTGATTGATATTTGAATGGGCGAATTTTAGCGGAGTTTTGATGATGGTAGGCAAGTTTACGCATGAATAATCTGCAAATTGACCAAGATGGCTTAGCTAGTAATGTCAGTTTCATCCACTCACCCAATCAGGATGCGCGCCCTGCTGGCCATGATATTAAGCTTATCGTGATCCACAATATAAGTCTGCCACCCAATGAATATGGCAGTAATGGCGTAATCGAGTTATTCACCAACCAGCTTGACCCTGATGCCCACCCCTATTACGCCGAGATTCATCAACTAAAGGTTTCATCACACTTCTTCATTCGGCGTGATGGCAGCGTTATTCAGTTTGTTCCTTGTACTCAGCGCGCATGGCATGCAGGCGCCTCTAACTGGCAAGGGCAAGAACGTTGTAATGATTTTTCAATAGGCATTGAGCTAGAAGGTAGCGATTTTGAGGCGTTTGAAAGTCCACAATATGTGGCAGTCAACAAACTGGTTACTGCGATCAAACAGGCCTACCCGATTGAAGACATCGTTGGTCATTCGGACATTGCCCCAAGCCGAAAAACTGACCCAGGGCCTTATTTTGACTGGTCGCAGGTAGATACTAAATAACCTCAGCTTCTACCTCCACTGCTTTCTTTGCATTCACCGTAATTGCCAGCACCCCGATCAGTACCAGCAAGGTACCCGCTATTTGTAACCAGGTAATGCCCTCGCCGAGAAACACATAAGCCAGCAGAATGGTCGAAACTGGTCCCACCGAACTCACCAATGAAGCCTTACTGCTACCGATACGGTGTATGCCCACACTCAGTAAAATCGCGGGTAGTACCGTTGCCACTACTGCCATGAGCAAACTGAGCCAATACACTTGTGCGGGAAGATGAAACAAGACACTAACATCCTGACTAAGCGCAAAGTGAACACCGCTGGCCACGGTCGCGGCGAGCATATTATAGGCGGTGAACGAAGCTGGCCCGATACGCGGAATGATACGGCCGCTATACACAAGATAGCCTGCATAGACGAGCGAACTCGCGAATACCAGACTAGCACCCAGCAAGGTATCTCCCACGCCCGACTTGAGCAAAGTAAAGTCATGGCCAACGGCCAAACCCACGCCGATATAGCTTGCGACCAGTGCAAATATTTCACGGCGACCGATGCGCTGCTTGAACAGCACAGCAGAAATCACGACCACCATGGTCGGGTAGAGAAACAGGATAATGCGCTCCAAGCCAGCCGTAACATAGACCAAGCCAGAAAAATCCAGCCACATGGGCGCATAACCACCGACCACACCCAAAATCACAATCGCCCAAGCATCATGTTTACTGATAGCGGGAGTCGATTCAGAAAGCCTTGCCCACACTGCCAGCGCAACAAAGAAAGGTGCAGAAAAAGCCAGACGCAAAGCAATCAGCGTGGTCGCATCAACTGGATACACATAGGCCAGCTTGACGATAATCGCTTTCGAAGATAGCGCAACGGCTGCGACCAGCACCATCAACGTGCCAATGAGTAGATGTCGCGCTTGATGATTTTTTGTGTTTTGTTCGGGAGTTTTAGTCGCCATATTTAGAGCCTTAAAATCGGGCTCAATGCGGCAAATCAATGAAGCACCGCGGGGAGCCCGCGGTTGCAAAAATCAGGACAAACAGCAACCGCAGTGACTATGGGCTAGCCATAGCACATTGCGGACAATCATCGCAGAAGCGGAGACGTGGTTGCTGTTTTTCATGAGAATGTGAATGTACTTGAATCTGAATAAAACCGTCAAGTTTAAACAATTATCGCAACTGCTTTTCCAATAATGCCAGTTGCAGGTTTTGTATTTTGGGTTGCCACATAGCAGGGTTTACTGGGAAATTATTTAATTCCCCCGTTCTAATGTAGCCTCGTCGCTCATAAAACTGGAGCAATTCGTCTCTCGCAGAAATCACAGAGATAGCACTTTTTGTGGCACCCCATTGCACTTTAGCTTCGGACTCTGCAGCTTGGAGTAACTGCTTGCCTATGCCTTGTGCCTGCAGCGTTGGACGAACTACAAACATTCCCAAATAAGCAGTGTCTGCATGTTTTTCCAGATGCACAGACCCCACCAGTTCTGACTCGCAGTGGCAAAGCAGGATGATTGAATCTACCCGATTAATCAGGTCAAGAATTTCTTGAGGAGTGGTTCTTAAACCATCAAGCAAATGTGCTTCGGTTGTCCAACCCAGCTTGCTCTGTTCACCACGATATGAGTCGTTGATCATATTAGAAACGGCAATCGCTTCTTCACTGACAGCCCAGCGAAAAGTAAATTTCAACACTACAAAACCCTTCTAAATTTTCCAGAATATTGAGCCCAAGATATTAAGCTAGGCTCGCCCCACCAGCTTATGCACCACAATGCTCCCAACCATATCACCCTCTACATTCACCGCAGTTCTCACGGTGTCTAGTAGCCGATCTATAGGCAGCAAGATGGCGATGGCTTCGGCGGGTAATCCAACAGATTGCAACACCATGACCATAGTGACCATGCCAGCACTTGGGATGCCGGGCGCACCCATAGCAGCGATCATGGCAGTGAAAAATACAATCATTTGCTGAACCAGATTGAGTTCTACGCCAGCCAGATTAGCGATAAAGAGCGCTGCAGCGGCTTCATAAAGTGCCGTGCCGTCCATATTGACGGTAGCGCCGAAAGGAATGACAAAGCTGGCGATTTCGCGTGGCACTTTAAGTTGCTCTTCCACGCAGCGTAAAGTCACTGGCATGGTGGCCGAACTGGAACTGGTAGCAAAAGCGGTAATCAGCGCATCGCGTGCGCCTTTCCAGAATGTTAGCGGGGTCATTTTAGTGATGAGGTACAAAATCAGTGGCAGGATCACCACGCCATGCAGCAAAGTTGTGCCGATAATCACCGCAATAAACTTGCCTACACTGCCCAACAAAGCCACATCCTGCGTTGCCACCAGCTTGATGAGCAAGGCCATGATACCGAATGGTGATAGAAGCATAATCCAGCTAACGATACGCATCGTCAGCTCAAACAGTTCTTGCAATAGATTAAGAATGTTCCGATAGCGTTCGCCGCCGACCACAATCGCCACACCAACAAACAAGGCAAAAACAACAACAGGCAAAATATTGCCCTGTGCCATGGCACTTACTGGATTCACGAATAAGCCATGCAGAAAATGGGCGAAAAATTCGCCCAGACTCATCTGCTTGGCTTCGAAAGCCTGCATGGCATCAGCGAACAAACCAAGATGCAAGCCTGCACCTGGCTTAAAAATATTGGCCGCCGACAAGCCAACAATAATGGCAACCGTCATCGAAAACAGGAAAAACGCTAGCGTAATCTTCCAAACACGTTGTGCTTGATGATGCTTTTGCAGATTGGCAATACCTACAGTAATTGAGCTGAATACCAGCGGTACCAATACCATTTTCAATAGATCAACAAACACACCACCAACCAGGCCGCTGACATACAGGCCAGCTTGGGCAGGCTCACTATCTTGCCCTAGCGCATGAAAGTAGATACCAATCGCTATGCCGAGAATCGCCCCAAGTAGAATTTGGCTATTGAGTGACGGAAATTTCATAGTGCTAATGCTCGCTTTGATTAAATGTCATGTGGCTAAAGTATCACCCTGCCAATGAGTGTAACCTAGCTCAACTGTGATGGTAAATGTCAGGGAATGATTAAGAATGTGCTGAATAGTGCCGATATTGATATATTAACAAGTAGATTAAGACCACCTCTGGCAATACACGCTTAAAGGTTTTGAACATGTCATCTGAACCACAGAAATTAGCCCCTCACGATTTAAACACTTGGGTCACGTTTTTAAGTAGCGCCGAGATTCCTGTGCTTAAACACACGGCACGTGAGATGGATCGGCTTAAACTGGACGAAGACAATCTAACCGCGCGTGCCATTGCATCTGTCGTCAACCATGACCCAATGATGGCGTTCCGCGTATTGCGCCACATGCAAACGCATAAGAATAAACACCAGTTGCAAGATCTGGTGCTGGTCGAGCAGGCCATCATGATGATGGGGATGAACTCATTTTTTAGAGACCTGCCTACACAGCCCGTTGTGCAAGATACGCTTAAACACAACCTGCCCGCGCTTACCCACTTATTAAGGCTGATTCATCGCTCTAATCGGGCTGCACATTATGCGTTTGAATGGGGCATATTATTGCGCGACTTGCGTGTGGAAGAAACACGCATCGCCGCACTTTTACATGATCTGGTCGAGATATTGATGTGGTGTTTTGCGCCAGACAACATGATGAAGATTTTTGAGCTGCAACATGCGGATAAAACCTTGCGCTCAGCCAAAGTACAAGAGGATGTATTTGGTTTCAGGCTAGCAGAGCTGCAGTTATTACTGATTGATTCCTGCAACTTACCACCTCTGCTTTCCAAACTGATGGACGACACCAGCAGCAAAGACCAACAGGTAAAAAGCGTATCACTGGCGGCTAATCTTGCCCGCCATTCAGCCAATGGCTGGCAAGACGCCGCCTTGCCAGATGATTACGCTGAGTTGGCGCAACTATTGCGCGTTGATGTGGCAAAAGCAAAACATATCGCCATCACTGAACCTGAGAAGTGATATTGAAAATTAAGCAGTACGCTCAAACACCGCGGCAAAAAAACCATCTGTCTGGTGCAAATGCGGCAATAGCTTGAGGTATTTGCCAGTATCTAGCTCAATTTGCTGTTGGGCTAATATTTCGTTGGCAGGCACTAGCTTGTAATCAACATTCGCAACCAAAAATGCCTCAGCAATCTGTTCGTTTTCTTCCTGCAACAAACTACAGGTGGCATAAATCAGGCGCCCGCCCGCTTTTACCAGCTTGGCAGCACGCGTCAGAATTCTGGTCTGTTTAGCTGTCAGTTCAATAATGTCTTGTGGCGTTTGGCGCCATTTCAAATCGGGGTTGCGTCTTAAAGTACCTAGGCCGCTGCAAGGTGCATCGACCAATACGCGGTCAAATTTACCATTTAGGCGCTTCAGCTTTGGGTCTTGCTCGCTTGTAATCAGTTGGCTATGTAAGTTAGATAAGCCCGAACGTTTAAGGCGAACACCCAAGTTCTGCAAACGCTTTTCAGAAACGTCGAATGCATAAATGCGGCCTGTGTTGCGCATCAGTGCACCAATCGCCAGACTTTTACCACCAGCACCAGCACAGAAATCGGCAATCATTTCACCACGGCGCGGCGCTACCAGTTGCGCCAGCAATTGGCTGCCTTCGTCCTGCACTTCTATCTTGCCGTCGGTAAATAATTTATGGCGACTGATGGTCACTTTTTCTGCCATACGCAGACCATTTGGTGAATACGGCGTGAGGGCGACTTCTGTATTTTCTGAGGCAAACTTGGCGACGACATCTTCACGCGTGGCTTTCACCAAATTGGCGCGCAGATCGAGTGGTGCTGGCAAATGCATGCTGCGGGCAATCACCAGCGCTTCTGCTTCACCATATTGTTTGGTGAGTGTTTCCCATAACCATTCTGGCATATCAGCCTGCATGGCAGCATTGGCTGGATCAGGGGTTTTAGCCTTGATCTCTTGCGCCCACTCCTTTTGTTGCTTGTTCAGGCTTTCATCCAAATCACGCATGCTCATGCCTTGCACACGTAGCAGCCAGGCAAGCAGCAATTTGCGCGGGTCTTCGCCATCTGACACAAATGCCAGGAATGATTTACGACGCAATACGCCATAAACTGATTCAGCCACAAAGGCGCGGTCTTTAGTACCCAGTTCGCGATTCTGTTTAAAGAACCATCCTAACTTGGCATCTGCAGGGCCAGTTCCTGTAAGTACATCGGCCAGTGCCATGCTGGCAAGGCGCAATAAATTAGGGTTAATGACATTCGTTGGTTTAATGGTGCTCATTGAGTTATATCAGTATTGATACGAGTCACAATCTGCTCGATCACACTGCCATCCTTTTCTGTTTTACGTATTTTAATCGGGAGATACTCTTTATCTATCGCCAGCCAGAGATCATCTTTTGCGTCTTCCTGGCCAGTGCGTGAAATATGCAGGGTGCGTATATCGCCCAGCTTGCTGTTGATGGTTTCTTCACCCTCAAAACCATAGTTGTAATGGTTCAGCTTTCTGCCATTGGTGATATTTAATTCCATCTCTTGCAATGGCGGTACAAACATAAACTGGAACATAAAACTCAGTATATCTTGTGTGCCTGCTGGCAAAGGCACCGTTGTTTCTTCTTTATTGGTTTGCTGTGTTAACAAGGCAGATTGCCAATCAAATTTGGCCTGGCGTGATTTGCGCGCAAACTGATAACTGAATTCTGCAGGCTGCAAACCTTTATCTGTCACTAAGCCTTCACTCACTTGCACCAGATTGTCCGACAAAATCAACGTAGCCAGACCTTTTGCTTCGGTCTCGCTTTTCAAGCTATAACTACCATCAGCGCCTGACTTGTAATTAACCCGTGTAACACCGATTTTCATGCCGCCAACGCCACGGAATACATCATATTCCATCTCTAGAAAATTACTTTTTGGCGTCCATGCGGCGGCTTCGTTTAAAGGTTCTGGCTGTCCCGCAATCTGATCGGGTAATGCTTCGGTGCTTGCGTCGCTAGCTTCTGTAGGTTCAGCCTGTTTCGTTATTCCATCCACAGCATTGACTGCTACTTGATCTGCCACCTTATTTTCAGGCGCTGCTTCTGTTGGCGGAGTTGGCTTGGGCACTTTGCTACTTTGGGCTTTAGGCTTCACAGCTACTGGTTTCACTGCAGGCTTTTCTACTAACTGCTGCGGCACCAATGCTACTTCAATAGTATCGTCATCAGTATCAGAGACGGGAAAATGCCAACTAGCACCAGCAATCAGCACAAAATGCAATAAAACCGATAATACCAGCGCGACTACATAACGCCACGAGCCAAATCTGCGCAGTTTTGCAAATGTATTACTCAGCATGAATGCTGGTAAGGGTTTGCTCGATTGTTGCGCCAGTTTCATCTTTCAATACAAGTTTTATCGGTAGATTGTATTGCGCTACGCCCAGCCACAACTCTTTACCATCTTTCGCATCTTCGCTAGCATCTACCAAATGCAGCGCTTTATACTTTTTGCCATCAATCTCGATTACGGCACCGCGCTCTGTCACTTTGTAATGATTGTTACCCAGCTTGCGACCACTATTGACGGCAAGATAGAAATCATCCGCCTTGGGTGGGCTGAACATGAATTGATAGGGGAAACTGGCTAAATCTTGCGCACCTTTATCAAGTGGAGAGCTGCTTGCCTCACCTTTGATTTGCAAATTCAAAGTGCTGGCAGACCAGTCGAAATCAGAGATCAACGCCTTTTTAGGGTTATCGCCCTGGCGCAACTCAAAATGACTAGGTTTTAACCCTTGCGTAGTCACTTCACCTTCACTAGTCATCACACGCTTACCCAGCAAGGCAAATACACCAATGCCTGACGTCACGCTCTCTATTTTGTAGCGGCCATCTTCTTGTTTATAACTTTCCGTCACATTAGCGAATGGCTTGCCATCGCGTGTTGCCATGTACTCTAAACTTATTTTGGTCGGCGGTGCGGCTTGAGCCACGCCAGCCAATCCAAAGCTAGAGATAAGCACCCATATAAGCGCTTTAAAGCTGTTGTTTAACCGCATGATGCTTGGCATTTTCATATGCTCCTTAATGCTTGAGGATACTTTAACGCACGACTAATGATATTTAGAGACACGCGAAATTAAATGACAACCGTTGCATGCTCGCCAGCACCACTACGACGAATATGACCGATAGTAAATACCTGCTCACCTTCAGCACTTAGCAAAGCCTGCGCTTGTGCCGCATGCTCGGCAGAGACGATGACTGCCATGCCGATGCCACAGTTGAACGTGCGATACATTTCGTCATCCGTCACATTGCCTTGTGCCTGCAACCAGCTAAACAAGGCTGGCAATTGCCAGCTGCTTTTCTTGATTTCAGCCGTTAATCCCTCTGGTAACACACGTGGAATGTTTTCAGTAATGCCGCCGCCAGTAATATGCGCCATGCCTTTTACGGGCAAGGTTGCGAGCAGTTTTAATAGCGGTTTTACATAGATCCGCGTTGGGGCCATCACCACATCGCGGAATGGCTTGCCGTGAAAGTCACTATCCCAACTGATGGCTGATTGCTCTATCAATTTACGAATCAGCGAATAGCCATTTGAATGGGCGCCGCTTGAAGCCAAGCCCAACACGACATCGCCTTCACTGATTGTTGTGCCATTGATGATCGCTTCTTTATCCACTGCACCCACTGCAAACCCTGCAAGGTCATATTCGCCTGCTGGATACATGCCCGGCATCTCGGCAGTCTCACCACCGACTAAGGCACAGCCAGCCTGTTCACAGCCAGCGGCAATACCTTTAATCACTTGGGCAGCGGTGCCGACTTCCAGTTTGCCGCATGCAAAATAATCCAGAAAAAACAACGGTTCAGCGCCTTGTACCAGAATATCGTTGACGCTCATAGCGACCAGATCGATGCCTACGGTATCGTGTTTGTTCAGTTGAAAAGCCAGCTTGAGTTTGGTGCCAACACCATCGGTACCTGATACCAGCACTGGGTTTTTGAATTTTTTAGGCACTTCAAACAAAGAACCAAAACCGCCAATTCCACCCAAAACCTCTGGGCGCATGGTACGCTTCGCGTATGGCTTGATCTGTTCTACCAGTGCATCGCCTGCTTCCATATCGACACCAGCATCGCGGTAGCTCATTGAGGTTTTGGCTGGTGAGTTGTCAGAATTCAAGTGCGTTCTCGCTTTCCACTATAAAATATTGCTATTAAAAATATTACTGCCGAATTATGGAATTTTAACCGAAATGACAGCCAAACGAGAAAACGTATTACCTGATTACCGCATTATTCTGCTGGTAGCACTCGCTTTATTCATTGCTTATCGACTTTTGCCGATTATCTCGCCATTTCTGATTGCAGCGATTTTTGCCTACATTTGCAATCCGCTGGTAGATCGCATAAGCGCATTCAAACTTGGCAAGCTGACGATAGGCCGCACTGTTGCAACCATGCTCGTCATGCTGCTACTGCTCACTGGGCTTATTGGCGTCATACTCGTCATCGTACCTATGTTGCAAAAAGAGCTATTTCTCGTCATCCAAAAGCTCCCTAATTACATCAATACCTTACGCACACAGCTTGACCCCTGGTTGTTCCAACACTTTGGCATTGGCCTGGAAATTGACTCTGGCAAAGTGCAGGAGGTCTTCACCAAAAACTGGAAATCCGCCACAGACTATGCAAGTCGCGCCTTACTCATTATTAGCACGCATGGCCTGGCCTTCATTGGCTGGATGGTGAATCTACTGCTGATTCCCGTTGTGTTGTTTTACCTGTTGCGTGATTGGCATCAACTCATTGAACGCATCGCGGTACTCTTGCCGCGTCGTCATCTGGCTAAAACGCTGGAAATCAGCATGGAGATTGATGCTGTACTGGCTGAATTTTTGCGTGGCCAGCTTTCTGTGATGATATTGATGGGTATCTTTTATGCTGCAGGCCTTGGTTTTGCTGGTCTGGAGCTTGCCATTCCGATTGGCCTGATTGCTGGCCTGCTGGGCTTTGTACCTTATCTTGGCCCTACCACGGGCATCCTGCTGGCTATGTTGGCAGCCATATTGCAATTCAATAACCTAGGGGATTTGGTGCCTGTCGCTGCGGTATTTGCTATCGGCCAGGCCATAGAAAGTATGTTGCTAACTCCATGGTTAGTGGGTGATCGCATCGGCTTGCACCCAGTGGTAGTGATTTTCGCCTTGCTGGCTGGTGGTGAGTTATTCGGATTTAGCGGCATATTGCTAGCCTTGCCAGTGGGTGCCGCCATCGCCGTTCTAGTGCGTCATGCCAAGAAAAAATATGTGGCAAGCGATGCCTACCTAAAGAACTAGCCTTTAAACGCTGACCCGCGCACTTTTCAGAACCACGCTCATGAAGCAATTGCTACTTGATATTCAGCCACCTGCGCTGCCAAGTCTGGATAACTTTGTTATTGGCCGCAATGCAGAGGCTCTGCACAGCCTTAAGGCCGCTATCAATGGCGGTTCGCAACGCTTCATTTACCTGTGGGGTGCTGCCGGTAGTGGTAAAACACATTTACTATCCAGCGCAACTGAATTGGCACGTGTTGCTGGTTTAAATCTGGTGTGTGCTGATAATGTGCATCAGCTTTCGGATGAAGCCCAAATCTCCTTGTTTAATAGCTATAACCAGCTACGCGAGTCTGGCGGCCTGCTGATTGCCAGCGGGATTGCCGCACCGACGCAAATGGGGCTGCGCGATGATTTGGCAACACGCTTGGCTTGGGGCCTGACCTACCAATTACACCCACTCACAGATGACGAAAAAGCACAGGCTTTGAGAACCCACGCAAAAGAGCGTGGCATGCATCTGCCAGATGAAGTCATCGACTATTGCCTGCGTTATTTGCGTCGTGATTTACCCAACCTGATGGCTACCCTGAATGCGCTTGATGTATGGTCACTGACCACCAAGAAACCAGTCACTGTGCCCATGCTCAAAAAATTACTACAGTTACCGCTCGAAATATAAATGCTAAGACTTACCGAAATAAAACTCCCGCTCGAACACGCCAAGGATATTGCGCATACACCCAGCGAAATTAAAGCTGCAATCTTCAAGAAATTAGGTATTGCTGAAGAAGAGCTTGTGCGTTTTGAGATATTCAAGCGTGGCGTAGATGCACGAAAATCACACGCCATTTTGTTCGTTTATACCCTGGATATTGAAGTCAAAAACGAGGCCAAGGTCTTGGCCAAATTTAAAAGAGACCCCCACGTAAAACCTGCACCTGACATCGGCTATCACTTTGTGGCACAAGCACCACTCAACATATCCAAACGCCCTGTCGTTATTGGCTTTGGCCCTGCAGGTATTTTTGCTGCACTCATATTGGCGCAATCTGGCTTTAAACCAATTGTGCTGGAGCGCGGCAAGGAAGTCCGTGAGCGCACTAAAGACACTTGGGGATTATGGCGCAAGAGCGTACTTAACCCTGAATCGAACGTGCAGTTTGGCGAAGGTGGCGCAGGCACATTCTCAGACGGCAAGCTCTATAGCCAGATCAAAGACCCTAAGCATTATGGCCGCAAGGTACTCAATGAATTTGTAAAAGCTGGTGCGCCTGAAGAGATTTTATATGTCAGCCATCCGCATATCGGCACGTTCAGGCTGGTCGGCATGGTGGAACAGATGCGCAACACCATTACTGCGCTGGGCGGTGAGATTCGCTTCCAGAGCCGTGTAGACGATATTGAGGTTGAAAATAATCAGGTACAAGGCGTTGTGCTGGCGAATGGCGAACGTATAGAGACCAACCACTTGGTGCTCGCGGTTGGCCACAGCGCGCGTGATACGTTTGAGATGATCCACAAACGTGGCATCTATATCGAAGCCAAGCCTTTCTCTATCGGCTTTCGCATTGAACATCCACAATCACTCATCGACCATGCACGTTATGGGCAGAATGCGGCAAACCCTATTCTGGGTGCGGCTGATTACAAGCTGGTACACCACGCCCAAAACGGACGCAGCGTTTATAGCTTTTGTATGTGTCCTGGCGGCACGGTAGTGGCCGCGGCGTCTGAAGAAGGCCGCGTGGTGACTAACGGCATGAGCCAGTATTCACGCAACGAACGCAATGCCAATGCTGGCATCGTCGTCGGCATATCACCAGAACAAGATTACCCGGGCGACCCGCTTGCAGGCATGGCTCTGCAACGTCATTGGGAATCGCAAGCCTATAAGCTAGGAGGCAGCAATTACAAAGCCCCCGGACAACTCATAGGCGACTTCATCGCCGCCAAACCCTCTACTGAGTTTGGCTCAGTGCAACCCTCTTACACGCCAGGTGTTCATTTAACTGACTTGAGCACCGTGCTGCCTGAATATGCCATCACCGCCATTCGCGAAGCGCTACCTGCTTTTGGCAAACAGATTAAAGGCTTTGATTTACCCGATGGCGTGCTGACAGGTGTAGAAACGAGAACATCATCGCCCATCCGTATCAAGCGCAATGACGACGATTTGCAAAGCGTGAATACCAGAGGTTTGTATCCAACTGGCGAAGGTGCAGGCTATGCAGGTGGGATATTATCTGCAGCAGTTGATGGCATCAAAATAGCTGAAGCGCTCGCTATTGATATGGCGTCTAAAAGTTAAGGCAAGACGTAGAAACAAAAAAGGCGAACTCATTGAGTTCGCCTTTTTGCTGAATCACGTTTAAATCAAATTAAAACGGAACACCTACCCTGACAATAAACTGGTTGCGGCCATGGTCATCTGACACCTTGTCATAAACGCTGTTGCAATCACCTGTACCAGCACCCATACATACACCATGAATTTGGTAACGCCAAGCAGCTGTTACCCAGAAATCCTTAGCTGCGTAATGAACGTTAGGGCCAATAAAATTCGCAAACTGAATATGTTCATCTAAGTGATAACCATAAAAGTCATTGTGCAAGCGACCTTCAAGACCGCCTGACCAGTTAGGTGCAAAGCGATAGCTGGCGCCATAAAGTATATCCGTGTGCGACTGGCGAATGATTTCGTCTTCACCTGGGGTGTAATGCTCTTTTTCTGCCTCAAAACTCAAATTACCAGCAAGGATTAGTTTGTCATCAAGAAAATTGGATTGCAGCATTAAACGCGCTTCAATACTGTCCTGCAGTTTACCGATTGTTGGCTCGAAATAAATACCAACGCCAACAGGTGATGTAAGAGGGTTGGTTATTCTCCAGATAATCTCCCCAGAATACCCATCAACGCCACCAAAGCTGTTGTAACCTTGAGCGGTGTCGTTGTAGCTACCAGGCACACCGAAACCTGCGGTACATGGATTCACATTAGGGCAAAAATCTGGATTGATATAGTTGCGATTTGCATGCACATTAAACATGTTCACGTAAGCAGCAATCTGGATGTCATCGGTTAGGCCATATTCAATTTCTGAGCGAAATTGATCCAGCGCATAACTTCCCGATGCCTGACCAACTGAGCGGTCAACCTTCTGTTCAAACTCCCACTTACCTTTGGGTTGAATATCTAAAGTGTAAACCCAGCCAAATACGCCTTCACCCGCATATGCAAACGGTGTTGAGAAAATCAATAAAGCGGCCAGAAGCGAGGCCAGCTTTACTTTTGTATTTGCTAAAAAAGCCATTTTCGTATCCAATATTATTGCGTTAAGTAGCAATGATAATAGTTCGCATTTGCGAGCTGAGTCAATTCAATTATTTAAACTGTATCTTTTAAACCACACCCCAGAAATAAACAGGCAAGCACTTATGAAATGGTCTCCTTATGCATTCATGCCCGTCGCGGCAATTATTGCGCCCTCGGCTTATGCCAATATTTATTTGAGCCCTGAACAGGCACAAAAAGCCATATTTGCTGATAGCAAACTTACACCTGTCAGCATTCAACTCACCGATGCGCAACGTAGCATCATGCAAGATAAATCATCAGTTCACGAAGCCTTTAAAACAGACCGTATCTGGCGTACGCCCGACGGCAGTTATTTCGTGATTGATGAAGTCATCGGTAAACATGAGTTCATCAAATATGCAGTTGGAATCAATGCCAATGGCACAGTGCGGCAAGTTGAAGTCATGGAATACAACGAATCATATGGTTATGAAGTACGCGATGAATCCTGGCGTCAACAATTTGTAGGGAAAACCGCAGATTCCGAAATTAAATTGAATAAAGACATCAAAAATGTGAGCGGCGCCACGCTCTCCTGCAAGCACATCACTGATGGCGTAAAACGCGTGATGGTGATGTACGATTTGGTATTAAAACCTCTCAAATGAAGCGTGTTCGCCCCCTGCTGGGCACATATGTCGAAATAGAGGCGAGTGGTTTATCTGAAGATAAACTGCAACTAGGCATCAATGCAGCGTTCTTAGCCGTCTGCAAAGTACAACAGCTCATGAGCGTGCATGATCAGCGCAGCCAGCTCTCAAGGTTGAATCGTCATGCCTTTGGCCGAGCACTACAGGTGCACCCCTGGCTATTTGAAGTACTGCAAACTGCAGTGAAACTCCATCAGAAAACTCGCGGGCACTTTGATTGCACTATTGCACCAGCACTGAAACGCTCAGGGCATCTAACAAGTAAATCTTTAGGAAAAACGCGCAATGGTAGTTCTGTAGATATTGATTTAAAACCTTTTCACCGAGTGCGTTTTACCAAGCACCTGGGCATCGATTTAGGGGGCATTGCCAAAGGTTTTGCAGTGGACAAAGCTATCGAGATACTGAAAAAACATGGGGCAAAAAGTGCCAGCGTGAATGCGGGCGGTGACCTACGCGTATATGGCGAGATTGCCAGCCCAATTTTTCTAAGAAAACCTGAAAACCCTGCACAGTTAGTTAAAGTCGGTGAGTTGCAAAACGGTGCTATTGCCACGTCTGCGACTTATTTCTCTACACGCAAAGTTGGTCAACTGACAACATCAGCACTCATCAATGCGAAATCCAAGACTCAAGCTTCATTGCTAACAATGCACAGTTACTCTGTGATTGCCCCAAGTTGCATGCTGGCCGACGGTCTGACCAAAGCACTTGCATTTTCAGGGCATCAGTCATCCGCATATATGCGAAAATATAAGGCTCACAGCCTGATTTTATAAAAGAAACATATGAAGCAAGTCAGCCACATCAAACATACTACCCATCCAAAATCCAACATCCCAAGAGCGAAAAAATCTGCGAGTGGGTCGGGTATCTTGCTTGCAAACTGGCATTTAAAAACTGTTTATATCGGTTGCCTTTGGGTATCAGTAAGTGGTTTATTGTGGTTTGTATCTCATGACATTCTGCAGGCTGAGCCGAATGACTTTCAGCGCTGGAGCTTGATTTTGCATGGTGCTGGCTCTTTTATCGCCACCATGATTTTTGGCTCTATCGCCGTCCAACACCTTATTATGGGTTGGAAAATGCAGCGCAATCGGATCAGCGGGATTACCTTAATTTCAGTATTTTCCGCGCTGATACTCACGGCATTTTTGCTCTATTACGGCAGCGAAGAAATGCACGATTATGTGAGGTGGACTCATATCATTATTGGTATTCTAAGCTTCGTGATTCTACCGCTACATATCTATCTGGGCAGGCGTAGTCGAGCCAAAACTGTCAGCGCACACTAGCCCTGCGTGACCGCAATCTGCTGACTTGATGACTGGCCAAGGTTGTCGTGCCAAGTCACTGCCACAATATCCCCAACCTTTGCTCCTACTAGATGAAAAGTCAGATACGGATTCTTGGAAATCCCTGTCCCCCATTGCGCTTCCAACACAGATTTGCCATTGAGTGTCACAGTGACAAGTTGTACGAAATGCGCGGAGATCACTTCACCCGCTTCATTCTTGCGGCGACCTGTTTCCATCGGGTGGCCGATAAGCACTTTAACTTCCACCATATCGCCCTTGAGTTGGGCGCGCATTTTGATGTCATCTGCCATGTTAGCCGCACCCATTCTCTAAGACTTCCACTCGTTTCTTGGCGGTGAAATATTGGCTACCGACCTTGATGATGGCCTGCACATCAGAGGTTTCAGCCATTTTGATGCGCGTGACCACGTAAGGCAGTGCGCCGTTTGTAAAATTGAAAGTGGCAATTAGCGGCGTCGGATTATGCTCAACCACAATCGCGATGGATTCAGTATTCGGGATGCGACTGGTGATTTCAATCTGCACCACAGCGCCATTTTCAGCACGATCGGGCGCAATCACTTCAATGTCTTTACTGCTAGGTATTTGTGCGGGAACACCCAAACCCTGGATGGTATTTTCTGCCTTGGTTGCCTCAAAAGCCGCTTTATTCCAAACCGCTGCGAAAGCTTGAATTGGCAACAACAGGCTCGCTGCGAATAAAGAGATTAGCTGGATAAAACTTCTACGTTGCATACGTTACCCTTCAATACCGTTAACTAAACCAGCCCGATTTTTTCGGCTCATCCAGCTTGAGTTTTAATTCTTTTAGTCTAGCTTCGACTATCGACTGCTGGTAAAAATCCCCATCCTTGGCTTTGCTGGCTAAATCCATCTGCTCAATCGCCTTGGGAATATCATAGCGTCGCACATAGGCCTCGCCCTGAGTTTGATGTCGCAACATGTCTTTGCCCTGCATGGTATAGGCGCGCGACATTAGCTCATAAAAATAAGGATCATCTGGATAAAACGATTGTTTTTCCTTAATCAGTTTGAGCGCATTGTCTGTTTGATTGATCGCCAAATAATGTTCGGCATAGCCGTAAATCAAGGCTCGGTGCGTAGGGAACATGGCCAAAGCATCCGCATATTGCTTGGCTGCTTGTGCTGGCTGGTTTCGCGCCACGAGAATATTAGCGGCCAAGGTCTCAAACATTGGATGGCGCGGCATATTCGCTCGTAGCCACGTCAGTTCTTTAGTTGCACCATCCAGATCATTCTTTCGCATCAGCGCAATCGCCAGCCCATAATGCTGCGCGGCTTCATTGTTGTATTTTTTTTCGGCGATGCTATTTTTAAATAACTCTACTGCTTGCCCAGGTGAGTTGCGGTTCGCCAGCAGTTTGACGCGTACGTAATAAAAATCTGGGTTGTCCTGCACCATGCGAAAACTTGCCATCTGGTCCACCCGCCCCTGCACATCGGCAATGCGTTCAGTGCTTAATGGGTGAGTACGCAAAAATGCAGGCGCTGTGCCTTCTACAAAGCGTGTACCTTTTTGCAGAATCTGAAAAAAATCCGTCATGCCATGCGGATCAAAACCTGAGTCCGCCATGATCTGCAAACCCACACGATCGGCCTCACGTTCATTCTCACGGGTGAAGTTAATCTGCTTTTGTACGGAATTGGCCGTAGCGGAGGTTAAAGCCCCTGCCGAGAGTTGAGGGTTCGCCAGTGCCAACAGTAAAGCGCCTGCAATGCTAGCCATGTTAAGTATCGAATCAGTCTTTTGCTGCGCGAGCATACGCGCCATGTGGCGCTGCACCACGTGGCCGATCTCATGACCAAGCACGCCCGCCACTTGCGATTCATTCTCCGCCGCCAAAATCAGGCCTGTATGCACACCAATGACCGCACCAGGCATGGCAAAGGCATTAATCGAATTATCTTCCACCACGAAGAATTTGAAATTCTGGCTTCTATCTGGCCCGTTACTCACAAGCTTGTAACCAAGATCAGTTACGTAATCATTGATTTCAGAATCTGACACGACATCATCACTGGACATCACGCTACGCATGATCTGGTCGCCAATCTTTTCTTCTTGCAACGGCGATAATACGGTGGCGGATACATCGCCCAAATCTGGTAAATCGGAGGAAACATCAGCCACGGCCAGCGGCAACAGGCAACCAATCGGCGCTAAAAATAGCCAGGCGCCTAAAAACAGGCGATAGATGATGTGATGCGGTGCGTTCATCGTTGCTATGATAACAACCTCAAGATTCAAGTTCACCTAATCAATTGGCTGGACTGCTTAATTGGTATAGAAATAAAAGGAAAGCAACATGAGTACACTCACCCATTTTGACAGCAGCGGCCAAGCCCACATGGTGGATGTAGGCGAAAAATCCGAAACGCATCGCATTGCAGTCGCAATAGGGTTTATCAAAATGCAGCCCGAAACACTGCAACTGATACTTAAAGGTGATGCCAAAAAGGGAGATGTGCTCGGCATCGCCAGAGTCGCCGCTATCCAAGGCTCAAAACGTACCTCAGATTTAATCCCTCTCTGTCACCCCATTAGCCTCACTAAAGTAGGTGTTGAGTTCAACATAGACGAACCCAACAGCACCGTGAAATGCACTGTCACCGCCGAAACGGTAGGACGCACTGGCGTTGAAATGGAAGCGCTCACTGCCACCAGCGTGGCGCTACTCACGATTTACGATATGTGCAAGGCAGTGGATAGAGGAATGGTGATAACTGAGATTAAGTTGCTGGAGAAACAGGGTGGGAAGTCTGGCAGTTGGAAAGCTGCGATTTAATTAAGCTTCCTCGGCTTTATATTTTATCAAGCGCCTCAGAGATTAAAACTGCACTATCAGGTCTTATCAATCGCCCTACTTCCTGACCATTTTTAAGAAAAACCAAGGTTGGCCATAACTTCACCTTGAACAAGCGCCCCAGCCTGCGCCCTTTGCCATCTTCAATTTTAATGTGTCGCACATCTTGGCGTTCTGCTAAGGCAGATGCGATCAATGGCTGTGCTGCTTTGCAGTATCCACACCAGTCCGTACCGAATTCAAGTATCGTGGCCCCATCCAAGGCCTCAATCTCGACTATCGTAAGCTCATTCATGGTTCATTTCTTACTAATTCTGAATTACTAAGCCTTGCCAATACTAGCTTGTACAAAACTGCACCTATCAAAGCGCCAGCAAGTACATCGCCCAGAAAATGATATTCGGTGGCAATCAGCCCCAAGCTCAAAATGACCCCTAGCAAAACATAATAGAAACGATAGCGTGGGTAAAACTGCCATAAGGCCATTAAGAGTGGCGTAAATACCAGCATATGACCGGATGGAAATCCTTGAAAACTGCCGATGCCTGCAAACCAATGAAAATCATAATGATGATTTGGATATGCCAACCATACGCGCGTGTCCACTCGACCAAATATCCATTTCAGAAGAATCTTTAGCGCAAAAGATAGAGGAAGTAGCGTGCCTGTCAGCTTAAAAAACAAGGTACGTTTATCGTGGATATTCCGTCGTTTTAAAAAAAAGTAAGACGCCCAGCTAAAAAGAGAAAATATGACCACAATAAAAAATAAAGCATCTGGGATGCTAGAGGTCTTTAGATGCGGCGCATAAATCCCTAAGTTATTGGCTATCCAAATAGCCAAGGGTATATCAAGGAACTGCACGCAAAGGATTGAGGATATAAAAGCGATGGTTATGTAAAAGTAGATACTTTTCATCAGGATATTTACACAGACAGTGCAAATGGCTCCGGATCAAGCCAAGGCTTCTCCCCACACACCAACGCCGCCACCAGCTTAGCACTGGCTGGCGCCATGGTAAGCCCGTAGCGAAAATGGCCTGTATTCAGGTAAAGGTTTTTAATCTGTGGATGCGCTGAAATCGTCGGTAGATTATCTGGAGTACCAGGCCGCAAGCCGCTCCAGTGCTTGATGATAGGCATGCCTTTAAGTGCCGGCATAATGGCTTCGGCCTTTGCAGTGATTTCATCGCGTACAACTTCAGTAGTCGTGGCATCAAAGCCAACATCTTCCAGCGTACTGCCTGCCAGCAAATAGCCATCACGCCGCGGCACCATATAGAAACCTTCTCGATACACGATTTGTTCCAGATTCTTTTTAGGCTGATAAAGCAAAATCTGGCCACGCATGGGTTTGATCTTGAGTTTTTCGGTGGTGTCTTTGAGCAGATCAAAACTCCAGGCTCCCGAAGTGACAATAAACTGATCGGCTTTGAGTGTTTCACCGTTCAGTGTTTGCCATTCGTTAAGCTCTGACGTGGCTTTTAGAGGCACTAACTCAGTATGCTCGAGCAGCGTGACGCTGTTTTGCTCGAGCCATGCGCGCAATGCCAACATAAGATAAGGCGGCCGTATCTGTGCAACAGTGGGCAACCACAAAGCCTCTTCACCGCTCAGTGATTGCACATCAAAAGCACTGGCTTTCACTGGCTGAAAAGGGAGCTGGTTTTTGTCACACCAGGCCAACGCCGCAGGGACGTCAAAATTGGGAAGCAGCAACATGCCTGAAGGTTCGAGATGGGAATCAATACCAGTTTCTTGCTGTAATCGCTGGCATATTTCAGTATAAGCATGCGCGCCATACATAGTGAGGGCATTCACATGATCTGAATACATCCACGGCAGCAATGGAAACAGAATACCTGCACCCGCCCATGAAGATTCTCCAGAGGTCTGGCTGGCGATTTGGTTGCGCTCCACAATGGTGACTTTACAGCCGCGCGCCACCAGCTCCATGGCGGTCATACAACCAACAATACCACCCCCTACGACCACTACATGCTGAGATGTCATTGAGTGAATCAGGCCGCGCTTGATTTCAAACCGCGGCTGCGGCTGAGCAAGGCTTTTTCGGCGCTGACCAGACTATCTTGCGAGCCCAGTAATACCACCACATCATCTTCGGCAAAAACAAAATCCGGCTCAGGCACAAAGGGCTTGAATGTCTGGCGGCGAATGAATTTGACCTCCACCGTGAATTTGGAGAAATCAATATCTTTCAGGCGCTTGCCAACACAATAAGCCGATGCGGGAATCGGCACGGAATACAACCGTGGCTGGCTAGCTTTTTCAGTGGCTTCCTGGTCAATATCAGACATACCGTGGAAAAAGCCTTGGAACATTTTGTAGCGCTCTTCGCGAAACTTACGAATGCGTTTAACCACGCGATTAAGTGGCACATCGAGCAGCACTAGCGCATGAGAAGCCAGCATCAAGCTACCTTCAAGCAACTCTGGCACAACTTCTGTTGCGCCCGCGGCACGCAGTTCTTCCATATTGGAATCATCTACCGTGCGCACAATGACGGGCAATCCAGGGTAATTATCTTGCACCAGATGCAGAATCTTCATGGCAGAAGGCGCATCGTTATAACTGATAATCAAGGCCTTGGCGCGGGCTGCGCCTGCGGCATCCAGCACCACGCGGCGGCCAGCATCGCCATAGATCACGTTTTCACCTGCGGCCCCCGCTTCGCGCACACGCGCTGGGTCGACATCTAGCGCGATGAACGGGATATTTTCTTCGCTTAAAAAGCGTGCGAGATATTGCCCACTGCGGCCAAACCCGCAAATGATCACATGGTCACTAAAGTCCTTACCTGCCGCTTCGATATTATTGATCTGCTGCTCTCGATTTTTGACATAACTGCGTGAGAACTTTTCGCCAATGCGCTCGTTGTATTTAATGATAAATGGCGCGATGACCATAGAGAGTAACGAGGCTGCCAGAATCACGTTAAATGCTTGGCCGCCGAGCACATCGTTATCCGCGCCAAGCGCCAGAATGACGAAACTGAATTCACCCGCTTGTGCCAGCGTAACGCCAGTACGTATGGCGACACCAGCCTCGGCACCAAAAAAGCGACTCAGGACTGCCACCAGCAAAGCCTTGAAGATAACAAATGCCACCAACACGACAAATACCCAGCCAATATTAGACATCAAAGCGTGCAAATCGAGCAGCATGCCAACAGTGATAAAGAACAGGCCCAGCAAAATATCGCGGAACGGTGCAATATCGGATTCCACCTGGTAACGATAGCGGGTTTCCGAGATCAACATGCCTGCGATAAATGCGCCTAGTGCGTAAGACAAGCCAGCCACTTTGGTGGCATAAGCCAGCATCAAGGTAACCATCAATACGTTCATCACAAACAGCTCATGCGAGCGCTGGCGTGCGACCAGATTGAACCACGGGTTGATCAGGAATTTACCGACGGAAAATAACAACACAAGCATCACACTAGCTTTAAGCAGGGAAACGCCAAGAATATTACCTAGTGTGCCAGTATGGTTGGCAAGTGCGGGGATCAGCACCAACAGTGGCACAACGGCGAGATCCTGAAATAACAAGACGCCGATAGCAAGCCTGCCATGACGAGAGTTAAGCTCCAGCCCTTCTACCAGCATTTTTGAGACGATGGCAGTAGATGACATCGCCAATGCGCCGCCAATGACAAAAGCCGCTGGCCAGCTCAAACCAATAAAATTGCAAACTAATGCAACCGCCAACAAGGTAATGGCAACTTGCGTACCACCTAAACCGAGCACGGTTTTGCGCATGGCATAAAGCTGCGGCAAGCTGAATTCCAAGCCTATGCTAAACATGAGAAACACTATGCCAAACTCAGCAAGTGAACGATTGGCTTCAGTATCTGGCAATAAACCGAAAGTTTTAGGCCCTAACGCAAAGCCCACCAGAAAATAGGCAAGCATGGCCGGCAGCTGGAATGCGCGAAATAAAGCAACAGCCAATACTGAGCTGGTCAACAAAAAGAGGATGGCGGGAAGCGTATCGTGCATGTGCGTTTTAGGCAAAAATTATGCCGACTGATGTAAAAGTCGGAATTATTTGTCCAACTATCCTTTATTCATAAGACATTCCCTTTTATACTTGGCAGGTATGGAAACGTCAGAATTACAAAAAATCGGCGCTGTGAAAGCGCCTGTCGAGCTAGCCAAAGAAGTCTTATTGATTGAGTCGCGTGAGGTTGAAGCCCTTGCCCACAGGCTTGATGAAAACTTCAATCGCGCAATCGCACTCATTTTACAATGTCGCGGCCGTGTTGTGGTGACAGGGATGGGAAAATCTGGCCACATCGGCAATAAAATCGCCGCTACCCTGGCAAGCACTGGTACCCCCTCTTTCTTTATGCATCCAGCTGAAGCCAGCCATGGCGACTTGGGCATGATTACCAAAGAAGACGTGGTCATCGCCATCTCCAACTCGGGCGAGGCCGATGAATTACTTACCATCGTGCCACTCATCAAGCGCATGGGTGCACGCCTGATCAGCATTACCGGCAACACTAAATCCACGCTCTCAAGAGCGTCCGATGTTTATCTGGATGCCCATGTTTCACAAGAAGCCTGCCCATTGGGGTTATCGCCTACAGCGAGCACCACAGCGGCTTTGGCTTTGGGTGATGCTCTGGCAGTTGTGCTGCTGGATCAACGTGGCTTCTCATCAGATGACTATGCACGCTCACACCCTGGTGGTGCATTGGGCAGGCGACTGCTGGTGCTCGTTAAAAATGTGATGCGTAGCGGCGATGCGGTGCCTAGCGTGTCAATTCAGGCAACGGTAAAAGATGCGCTGCTGGAAATGTCACAAAAAGGCTTGGGCATGACAGCCATCGTCGATGCTGAATATAAGCCTCTAGGCGTATTTACCGATGGTGATTTACGTCGCGCTTTTGAAAGCGGTGTGAATATCACGGAATGTACGGTCAATGACGTGATGCGCATGAAACCGCTGACCATCTTGCCGGATCAATTGGCAGTTGATGCAGTAGAAGTCATGGAAAAAAAGAAAGTTACTGCGTTACTGGTAGTCAATGCCGAAGGAATACTGGTTGGCGCACTCAATATGCACGACCTCTTAATCGCGAAAGTAGTTTAAATAATGAATGTAGAAGAACGTGCTAAACGCATCAAACTGATTGTGTTTGATATTGATGGTGTGATGACCAATGGTGGTTTGATGCTGGGCGATGATGGCCTTGAATCCAAGGTGTTTCATTCGCAAGATGGACTTGGCCTCAAGCTATTGAAAAATACCGGCATACAGATGGGCATCGTTACAGGCCGTACCTCACAAGTTGTCATGAAACGCGCGGCCAATATTGGTATCAAACCTGAATATATCTATCAAGGCGTAGAAGACAAGCTGGAAGCGTTTGACGACCTCATCAAAAAACTGAATCTGAGTTACGAAACATCGGCCTTTATGGGCGATGATGTGATTGACCTGCCACCGATGCGCCGTGCTGGTCTGGGCGTTACTGTGCCACACGCCATGCCATTGGTAAAAGAGCATGCGCACTACATCACCACACGAGAAGCGGGTTTTGGCGCAGTGCGGGAGTTATGCGAGTTGATCATGAAGGCGCAAGGTACGTTTGATGGCCAGATGGCTAAGTTTCTAAAATGAAAACCCTGAAGTAATGATTGTTATAAAGTTGTTTGCTTGAGATGTTTGGCCGCGCCACGATTCTGTTTCCATTAGCCGTGCTGGGTTTACTTGCGCTCGTCACCTTCTGGATAGACCGCACGGTGCAGCCGCCAGTGATCAAGCCTGATGGCAGTAAACGGCATGACCCTGACTATGTGCTGAATAATTTCAACACGGTAAAAACAGGTATTAACGGCAGCGTACAGTACATATTGGCGGCCACGGAAATGACGCATTTTCCTGATGATGACAGTACTAAATTAGAGCGTCCGCATTTAACGCAATATTCGAGCGATAAGCCTTACACGCAAATTGAAAGCCAACGCGGTACAGTATCAAGCAATGGTGAGATAATCGAATTTATGGACAACGTAAAAGTCTTGAGGCAAGGCTACAAAGAGCGCGGCGATATGACCGTGACGACTGAATATTTGAAGGTGTTTCCTAAAACCGAGATTGCAACCAGTGATAAGGCTGTGGTGATCAAGCAATCACCAAGCACGGAATTGCGCGGCACCGGGATGATATACAACAAAAAAGAAAAAACGCTCAAGCTACTCAAAAACGTACATGTGCATTATTTAAGGCCAGGACTTGCGGATAAGGCAGTTGCAGACAAAGCAGTGCTAGAGGCCAAACAAGACAACAAAGTAGTGGTCACAAAGAAAGCAGTCGCCAAACCACAAGTTAAACAAGCTGGTACTAAACCCAGCACTAACAAAGCTAAAAGCAACAATAATAGTAACGCACAGAATAATCAGGCAGCACCTGCTCAAAACAAGCCCCGTATTCGGAGACAATATGAACAAGCCACACCTTAGTCTGTCGCCCACCCTGTTAGTGGCGTCATTATTTTTATTGGCGTCATCCGCCAGCTTTGCTGAAAAGGCCGATCGGCAGAAACCGATTGATATTGAGGCCGATACAGTCACTGTGAACGATGCAAAGAAAACCAGCACCTACACGGGCAATGTGATTTTGACCCAGGGCACGTTGGAGATTCGTGGCGATAAGCTGATTGTGCGTGAAGATAAAGATGGCTTTCAGCACAGCACTTCGACAGGCATGCCGAGCACTTTCAAGCAAAAAATGGAAGGCAAGGCTGAATATATGCAAGGCAACGGTCAACGCATTGAGTACGATGGCCGTATGGATAAAGTACAGCTTTATACGCAAGCCTCAGTGAAGCGCGGCGATGATGTGATTCATGGCGATTACATCATGTATGACGCCAATGCAGAATATGCTGAAGTATTAGGTGGTGGCTCACAGGTGGCTACGCCCTCTGCGCCTAACGGCCGAGTCCGCGCAGTGATACAACCCAAAAAACCTGTGACTGAATAAAACCAGGCCTGAATAATTAAGAAGTTTTGAGAAAGTTTTAGCAAATACATGAGTGAATTGGTAGTAGAAGGTCTGCGCAAAAAGTATAAATCCCGCACGGTGGTGCAGGATATTTCACTACATGTGAACAGTGGTGAAGTCGTCGGGTTGCTCGGGCCCAATGGTGCAGGAAAAACCACCAGTTTTTACATGATGGTGGGGCTGGTCTCACTGGATGACGGCCGTATCTTGCTAGACGGCAAAGACCTGAGCCGCTTGCCTATTCATCAGCGCGCCAGGCTCGGCCTTTCATATCTGCCACAAGAGCCGTCAATATTCCGCAAGATGACAGTCGCTGAAAATATCATGGCGATATTAGAGCTGCAAAAAATGAGCCCTCAAGTGATGGCTGAGCGGCTGGAAGAATTGCTGCTTGAGCTGCACATTGTGCATATTCGCAACAATATGGCGGTAAGTTTATCTGGTGGCGAGCGCCGCCGTGTTGAAATTGCACGCTGCTTGGCAACCAATCCCAGCTTTATTTTGCTGGATGAACCGTTTGCCGGCATAGACCCGATTGCTGTGCTGGATATTCAAAAGATCATCCGTTTTTTGAGCGCTCGCAATATTGGTGTACTGATTACTGACCATAACGTACGCGAAACCCTCGGCATCTGCGATAGAGCGTATATTGTGAATGACGGGCGCGTATTTGCGGCTGGCAAACCCAGTGAAATTATTCATAACGATAGCGTCAGAGAAGTGTATCTCGGTAAGGATTTCCGCCTGTAATCAGCGCAGGCGGCGTATTAATTATGAAACAAAGCCTACAACTTAAATTTTCGCAACATTTGGCGCTCACACCGCAGTTGCAGCAGTCTATTCGCTTGCTTCAGCTATCAACTCAAGAGTTGAATCAAGAGCTAGAAACCTTGCTGCAAGAAAACCCCCTGCTTGAACGCACCACCAATACTGACCAGCCTGTTGATCTGGAAGCAGAAGCTTTTGTGCCAAACAACACGGTGCAGGAAACATCGATTCCAGCCACTGATGAGCCCGCACGTCAGGAAGAATACGGCGATGACTATTTTGAGTTTTCCAGCGGTAATCGTTGGGAAGACAACAGCGCAGGCAATGACGACGAAAACGACTTTAGCTTTCAGGAGTCTGTCTCTCTTACCTTACGTGAACACCTGATCAGCCAGCTTAAATTGATGCAATTCTCAGAGCGGGATCAAACGCTCGCCATGTTGCTGGTTGATACCATTAATGATGATGGCTATCTTGAACAGCCATTAGAAGAACTACTGGAATTACTGCCTGATGAGCTCGAAATTGATCTGCTAGAGCTACAAACCGCGCTCAAACACATCCAGCATTTAGATCCTCCTGGCGTAGGCGCCCGTAGCCTAGCCGAATGCCTGGCATTACAACTGCAAGCAATGCCAGAAGATACGCCGCATTTGGGCTTGGCGATCAATGTAGCACTCCAACACTTACCCATACTGGCCAGCAGAGACTACGCGAAGCTGCGTAAAACCCTGCAATGCGATGACGATGTATTACGCGCAGTTCAGCTCATGGTCACGCAGCTCAACCCTCGCCCTGGTAGCGATTTTACAAAAATCGGCTCCGACCACTATATTCAGCATGAAATTCTGGTCAAAAAAGTCAAAGGCTTATGGATCGCCACGTTAAATGATGAAGTAGTGCCTAGGCTACGTATCAACCAACTTTATGCAGGTATTTTAAAGCGCAATCGTGACAGCTCCAGCCAATACCTGATGAGCCAGATGCAAGAAGCGAAATGGATGATCAAGAATATCCAGCAGCGCTTCTCGACGATTTTGCGGGTCTCACAAGCGATTGTAGATAGACAACGTAACTTTTTCGAGCATGGTGAAGTCGCTATGCGCCCGCTGGTTTTGCGTGAAATCGCTGATGAACTGGGTTTACATGAATCCACCGTCTCTCGCGTCACCACACGAAAATATATGCTTACACCACGTGGTGTGTATGAGCTTAAATATTTCTTCGGTAGCCATGTATCTACCGAATCTGGCGGCGCTTGCTCTGCCACTGCGATACGCGCATTGATCAAGCAAATGGTGAGCGAAGAAAATGCGAAAAAACCCTTATCAGACAACCAGATTACTGATATTTTGAGTAAGCAAGGAATTATGGTGGCACGACGCACCATTGCAAAATACCGCGAGTCTCTCTCGATACCCGCGGCTAACCAGCGCAAATCCATTTAGGATTTGTGATTTTACTAATGAAGGAGTCAATCATGAACCTGCATCTTACTGGCCATCATCTGGAAATCACCCCTGCACTAAGGGACTACGTCCAGAGCAAACTCGCGCGCATCAGCAACCATTTCGACCATGTCATAGACGTGAAAGTCACGTTTAGCGTAGTTAAACTAGCGCAAAAAGTAGAAGCCACATTGCACGTACCGGGGAATGATTTGCACGCCGAAAGCAGTGACGAGAATATGTATCACGCCATTGATACGCTGAGTGACAAACTAGATCGCCAAGTGTTGAAACACAAAGAGAAACAAGGCGATCACCACAAAACCAATGGCGCTCTGAAACATCAGGCGACTGAATAAAGTTTAGTGATTCCATAAAACTTTTGCACACCATAAAACTGCGAGGCGCAAGCGGCATGCAAAACAAGCCATCATTACCAGATCAACAGGTTTTGTCTGTGCTTGCTGCCGAGCAGTATCTTCTATTTATGTTCCATGATGGATTCAATCATGGCTGAAATCAGTGTAAATCAACTCTATAACGATACCCGCCGTAACCTCAAACTGACTTGGGTATCAGGGCTCGATGGCGGCAATAACCTGCTGACCAGCGAAACTGTCACTAAACCCTCACTGGCCTTAATAGGCCATCTGAATTTTGTACATCCCAATCGCGTGCAAGTGCTGGGCTGTGCTGAAATGGATTACTTGCGCAGCCTGAAATCCAAAGAGTTACACCAAGCGATTCAAAATTTATTTTCAACCGATTTAGCTGCAGTCGTTGTTGCCAATGGTGAAAAACCACCTAAAGAATTGAACGATGCGTCGGATCAATTTCAAACCCCACTATTTACTTCGCCGCTACAAAGCCCTGGCTTGATGGACGTATTGAGCCATTACCTGGCACAGGCCGTGGCTGAATCTACCAGTGCACATGGCGTATTTATTGAGGTTCAGGGCTTTGGCATATTGATTAAAGGTAGCCCAGCCATTGGTAAGAGCGAGTTAGCGCTTGAGCTCATTTCGCGCGGACATCGACTGGTGGCAGATGACATCGTTGATTTTTTCCGTATCGCGCCCGACCGTCTGGAAGGACGTTGCCCGCCATTGTTGCAGGATTTTCTTGAAGTACGCGGGCTAGGTATCCTCAATATTCGCGCCTTGTTTGGCGATAACGCTGTCAAGCCTACTAAACCGCTGGACTTGATTATCCAGCTTGAGATGGCCGATCTGGTGATGCCAGAGAAACTGGATCGCCTGAAAGTCAAATCGCATCACGAAAAAATACTCGGCGTAAAAATACCCAAAGTCATGATTCCCGTCGCCGCAGGCCGCAACATTGCTGTACTGGTAGAAGTTGCTGTGCGTAATCACATGCTGCTACTGCGCGGTATTAACGGCACCAAGCAGTTTATGCAGCGGCAACATCGCGAGATCAATCGCAGCCTGCGCAAAGCACAGGCGACTGAATAAACCATGCAACTCATCATCGTCACAGGGCTCTCTGGTTCAGGCAAAAGTATTGTACTGAAAGCCTTGGAAGACAGCGGCTACTACTGCGTTGATAACCTGCCCGCGACTTTATTACCCGAAATCTCCCAACATCTGGGTATAGCCCATCATGACCGCGTGGCTATCAGCATTGATACCCGTACCGCAGCGCTGGAAACGCTACCCGAGAATATTCAGGCACTCAAAGCCCAAGGCATTGATGTTCAACTGTTGTTTCTGGATTCAAACAACGAAACCCTGGTTAAACGCTTTAGCGAAACCCGTCGTCGCCATCCGCTAAGTAACGAAGAAAAAACGCTGGCTGAAAGTATTGCCCACGAGCGCGAACTATTAAGCCAACTAGCTGAGCTGGGTCATAGGATGGACACCAGCAATCTCAGTACCAATACCTTGCGTAGCTGGGTAAAGGATTTTGTCTCCATGGAAGAGAGTGGACTGACTTTAATGTTTGCGTCGTTTGGCTTTAAACATGGCATTCCACTAGACGCTGACTTTGTATTTGATGTACGTTGCCTGCCCAATCCACATTACGACCCCGTGCTGCGCCCACTCACAGGCAAGGATGAACCTGTCGCCAAGTTTCTTGCCGAGCAAGAAGCTGTGGCTGCCATGTATGCCGATATTCAAGGCTACGTAGAGCGCTGGCTACCATGCTTTGTGCGTGATAACCGTAGCTATCTTACGGTAGCTATCGGTTGCACGGGTGGGCAACATCGCTCTGTGTATTTTGTAGAGCAGTTGGGTAAGTATTTTAAAAACAGTTATAAAGTACAGATTCGGCATCGAGAACTTTAGCAGTAACAATTTCAACTGCAGCAAGTAAGATAAAACAGGAATTATCATGATTGGTATTTTGATTATCTCCCACGGCAACCTGGCTGAAAGCCTGATTCACTGTGCTACCCATGTGATGGGAAAGAAACCAGAGCTGCTGGGGCAAGTAGGCATAGGCATGCATGATGATCCAGCGACTGTGTTGCCTGATGCGCTGCAACTTGTTAAAGACTTGGATCAGGGCGATGGTGTGTTGATTCTATCTGATATTTATGGCGCCACGCCCTGTAATATCGTTGGCAAATTATTGGTGCCAGGGCGTGTAGAAGGTGTTGCGGGGGTGAATTTGCCCATGCTAGTGCGCACATTGACCTATCGTAATGGCGACCTCGGCAAGCTGGTTGAAAAAGCCTTGAGTGGCGGACGTGAAGGTGTTTTTCATTTTACAGAGGAAGCATGTAAGCAATCATGATCAAGCAAGAAATAGAAATCATCAATAAATTAGGCTTGCACGCACGTGCTTCTACCAAGCTTACCCAGACAGCAAGTCAGTTTGATAGCTGTGAAATCTGGATAGAACGCAACAACAGACGTGTCAATGCAAAAAGCATCATGGGTGTGATGATGTTGGCAGCCAGTAAAGGCAGCAAAATCCTGCTTGAGACAGATGGCAAAGAAGAACGGCCTGCGATGGATGCTTTGGTAGCGCTCATCAATAACCGATTCGGTGAGCCAGAATAATACTAATGATTAATTTGAATCATCAATAATCTATGAAACCAGCCTTTAAAGTCAGCTTTACCATGCATGGCGTCGGCGTCTCGCGCGGGATTGCCATTGGTCAGGCGCACCTAGTTTCAAATGCATTGATTGAAGTAGTGCAGTACGAAGTACCGAACAATCTGATCGCAGACGAAATAAAACGCCTGGAAAAAGCCTTTAAAGTCGTCAAGCACGATCTTGAAACCATACGCAAAGAACTGCCTTCTAGCGGCCCCGCAGAGCTTAGCGCATTTGTCAGCACGCATTTGATGATCATGGCCGACCATAGCTTGGCCGAAACGCCAAAAGAGATCATCAAACGCGAGCAATGCAATGCGGAGTGGGCACTCAAACAACAGATGGAAGAAATTGTTGCCCAGTTCGACAAAATCGAAGACGAATACCTGCGCGAGCGCAAACAAGACGTAGTGCAAGTGGTGGAACGTATCATCAAGGTCTTGCTTGGCCACCCCAGCCAAGTGTCAATCAAGGCCCAGGAAAGCGCGATTATTCTGGTAGCACATGACCTCTCACCCGCAGATGCCATCCAGTTCAAGCAGCATCAGTTCGCTGCATTCATTACCGATGTAGGCGGGGCTACTTCGCATACGGCGATTCTCGCGCGCAGCATGAATATCCCCTCCATCGTCGCCCTGCAAAAATCACGCGAATTGATCCGTGACGGCGAGCTGATTATTGTTGATGGTAGCCAAGGCGTTGTGATCGTCAGCCCAAGTAGCGAAACGCTGGAGGAATACAAACTACGTCAAGAGCAATGGGAGCTCGAAGAGCAAAAGCTCAAGCGTATCAAGCTCAATAAAGCAGTCACCATGGACGGTACAGCGATTGAATTGCATGCCAATATTGAAGTACCAGAGGACGTAGTACAGGTAAAAGCCGCAGGTGCAACAGGCATAGGGCTTTATCGCACCGAGTTCCTCTTCATGAATCGCCGTGAAATGCCCGATGAAGAAGAGCAATTCATCGCTTATCGCAAAGTGGCCAAGGACATGAAAGGCCTGCCAGTGACCATCCGTACGCTGGATTTAGGCGCGGATAAAGAAATGAATAGCGATGTGGTGCGTACCTGCACCAATCCAGCATTGGGTTTGCGCGCGATTCGACTGTGTTTGTCAGAACCGCAAATCTTCATGGCTCAACTACGGGCTATTTTACGGGCCTCACATTTCGGCAATATCAAGATATTGATACCCATGTTGTCATCGCTCAACGAATTGCGCCAAAGCCTGCAGATACTTGAACGTGCTAAGCAAAGTTTGCGCGCCGAGAAATTACCTTTTGATGAAGATATAGAAGTAGGCGGCATGATAGAAGTACCTGCTGCTGCTTTATGTGCTGAGGCCTTTGCGCGGGAACTGGATTTTCTCTCTATCGGCACTAACGACCTGATTCAATACTCACTCGCGATTGACCGCACCGATGACACAGTTTCGCACCTGTATAACCCTGTGCACCCAGCCATCATGATGCTGATCGAGATGACCATACGCGCAGGCAACAAGCTCGGTAAACCTGTTTCAGTTTGTGGCGAAATGGCTGGGGATGAAAAACTCACGCGCCTGTTATTAGGCTTTGGCTTGCGCCAGTTTTCAATGCATCCATCTAACATACTGAGCGTTAAACGTCAGGTGCTCAAAAGCAATTTACCCGATATCACCAGTACTGCACGCAAAATACTCAATAATCAGGACGTCGATAAAATTGAACCATTGCTGCAAAAACTCAATCTTCAATAAGGGGATGTAAAAATGACTGATATAGACCAATCTGTTGCAAGCCCTACTCCAGACGAAAAGAACCTTGCAGTACTTGCCCACATTGGCGGTGCATTATTTAGTTTTGTACCCAGTCTGATCATCTGGCTATTGAAAAAAGACGATAGCGCCTACATATCAGTAGCATCCCGTGAGGCGCTGAATTTTCAGATTACCCTACTGATTGCTTATGCCATTAGCTGGGTCTTGATGTTTATTCTAGTTGGTTTTCTGGTCGCAGGCATACTCTGGATCGCAAATATTGTGCTCTGCATTTTAGCTGCAGTTGCTGCAAGCAAAGGCGAGCAATATCAATATCCGTTCACGCTAAGACTTATTAACTAATGGACTCAATAACTAAGCGCCATTTGTACTAAGTAATATTTATAAAGCTACGCATCAAATTTAAGGATTTTAAGTGAGTGAAAACCAGTTGTTAGATAATCCGCTACTCGATTTTTCAGGGTTACCAAAGTTTGACCGAGTCAAAGCAGAGCATGTCACCCCTGCAGTCGATTACTTGCTATCGCAAGGTCGTGAATTACTGGAGACATTAAGCACTTCAAGCATCGCCCCAACCTGGCAGAATTTTGCGTATCCACTTGAAGATTTTGAAGAGAAGCTATCACGTGCGTGGTCACAGGTATCGCACATGAATTCCGTGGTGAATAGCCCAGAGCTGCGCGAAGCCTATAACGATAACTTGTCTAAACTCACGGCGTTTTATGCCGATTTATCGCAAGATGAACGCCTTTACAAAAAATTCCGCGATCTTAAAAGTAGTCCTGAATACAGCCAATTAAATACTGCCCAGAAAAAAATTATCGAGAATGAGTTACGCGATTTTCGTCTTGGTGGCGCTGAATTGCCAGATGCTGAAAAAGCACGCTTCAAAGTTATTCAAGAAGAACTCTCAAGCTTGTCCGCCAAGTTTGAAGAGAATTTACTCGATACCACTAATGATTTCTCGTTAATTCTGAAAGACGCGTCCAATTTGCAGGGTATTCCTGCCGATGTATTACAAGCCGCAGCTGACGCAGCGAAAGAAGAAGGTAAGAGCGGCTATAAATTCACATTGCACTTTCCCTCTTACATGCCTGTTTTACAGTATGCCGACAACCGTGATCTACGCGCGACACTCTACCGCGCCTATGCCACCAGAGCTTCTGAATTTGGCAAACCAGAGTGGGACAATACGAGCTTGATTAAAGACATACTCAAGCTCAAACAAGAGTCTGCGAAACTGCTTGGCTTTAATAATTATGCTGAAGTTTCGCTGTCCACCAAGATGGCGGGCAAGCCTGCTGAAGTCACAGACTTTTTGGATACTTTAGGCAAACGCGCCAAACCTTTCGCGCTGCGTGACATGCAAGAGTTAAAAGAATATGCCGCTAATAAGCTAGGGTTACGCGAGCTTGAAGCTTGGGATATCGCCTATGCCTCTGAAAAACTGCGCGAAGAAAAATATGCGTTCTCAGACCAAGAAGTAAAACAGTACTTCCCTGAATCTCAAGTCTTGCATGGCTTGTTTAAGGTGACGGAAACCATCTTTGGTGTACATGTCAAAAAATCGCAAGCGCCTGTTTGGCACGCAGATGCCAGTTTTTATGAAATCACCGACCACCAAGGAAAACTGGTCGGCCAGTTCTACCTGGATTTGTATGCCCGCAACAACAAGCGTGGCGGTGCCTGGATGGATGAGGCGATTACACGCCGCAAGAAAATTGACGGGCTTGAAACGCCTGTGGCATTTCTCACCTGCAATTTCTCACCGCCAGTCGGCGGCAAGCCAGCATTATTCACACATGATGAAGTCAACACCATGTTCCATGAGTTCGGTCATGGATTACATCATTTGCTCACCAAAGTGGACGAATACGGCGTATCAGGCATCAAGGGAGTGGAGTGGGATGCCGTTGAATTGCCTAGCCAATTCATGGAAAACTTCTGCTGGGAATGGGAAGTGCTGCGCCACATGACCAAACATGTAGAAACTGGTGCGCAATTACCACGCGAATTATTCGATAAAATGGTCGCTGCCAAAAACTTCCAAGCTGGCATGCAGACTATGCGCCAGATTGAGTTTTCCCTCTTTGATATCCGCTTGCATGGCGATTTTGACCCGAATGGCCCTGAAACTGCCTTGGACCTTATCGAACAGGTACGCGATGAAGTTGCTGTGGTACGGCCACCAAAGTGGAATCGCTTTCCTAATAACTTTTCGCATATTTTCGCAGGTGGCTACGCTGCGGGTTACTACAGCTACAAATGGGCTGAAGTGTTATCCGCCGACGCCTACAGCTTGTTTGAAGAAAACGGCGTGTTATCACAAGAAACTGGACAACGGTTCTGGTCAGAGATTCTGGCGCAGGGCGGATCACGTCCAGCGCTGGATTCATTCATTGCATTCCGTGGGCGCGAACCTTCAATTGATGCTCTACTGCGTCACAATGGCATGACTAACTAAACAGGTGATCCAATGAACTTGAGCTTACATTCATCAGTGCTAACTTTAAGTCTTTGCATGACAGTACTTGCTGCGAGTGTTTCAGGCATATGCCAGGCACAAGTCTATAAATGGAAGGACGCGCAAGGCAATATGCATTACAGCGATACACCACCGATGGATGTAAAAAATATTGAAACAAAAAATGTTAAAGCCAATGTTGTAGATACTGATGCACAGCCTTTCGCCACCAAATTGGCTGCTGAGAAAAATCCAGTGAGTCTATATAGCTTTACTGGGTGTGGTGAACCTTGCACAAAGGCACAAGCCTATCTTGATAAGCGTGGCATTCCCTATGCCCTAAAAAATACCGACGAAGATAAAGCAGCTTTGCAAAAACTAACAGGTTCACTTCAGGTACCTGTCTTGGTCGTAGGCAGTAAGATCCCTAAACGTGGCTTTCTTGAAGAAAGCTGGGCTAGTTTGTTGGATGAAGCTGGTTATCCCAAAGACAATCCTCTAGCCGCAATCAAAAAACCTGCTAAGCCAGTACCTGCAGAAGCTGCACCCAATTAGTCTACATCTACATGTTAATTGCCACCTGGAACGTCAATTCACTCAACGTGCGCCTGCCGCATGTGCTCGATTGGCTAAACGAACATGCAGTAGATGTGCTATGCCTGCAGGAAACCAAACAGGAGAACAGTAAATTCCCCTTTCAAGCCTTAGCTGATGCTGGCTATCACGCCATTCATGCAGGCCAAAAAACCTATAATGGTGTGGCAATCCTCAGTAAACATCCCATTCAAGAGGTCAGTACTGCTATACCAGGCTTTGCTGACGAGCAAAAGCGAGTCATCGCCGCTACCATCAATGGTGTGCGTATCATCTGCGCCTACATCCCCAATGGACAAAGCCTTGAATCAGATAAGTACCAGTACAAACTTGGCTGGCTAAAAGCATTCACTGAATATCTGCGTTCCGAGCTGGCATTACACCCAAAGCTTGCTCTGTTAGGTGATTACAATATCGCACCAGAAGACCGTGACGTGCACGACCCAAAAGCATGGGAAGGGCAAGTGTTAGTCAGTGCTCCAGAACGCCAGGCTTTTAATGATTTCTTGGGATTAGGCCTGACTGACAGCTTCCGGTTATTTGAACAAGCAGAGGCTAGTTTTAGCTGGTGGGATTACCGAATGGCAGGTTTCAGGCGTAATTTAGGCATGCGCATAGACCACATTTTAGTAAGCAATGAATTGGTAGCTAACTGCAAAGCAAGTTGGATTGATAAAGCGCCACGCAAGCTGGAACGGCCTTCAGACCATACGCCTGTTGTTTTGGAGCTTGAAATCTAGGAACGAGTTAAGCTTTAATCTTAATGCCCAATTGCTTCAATTTTCGATAAAGGTGGGTGCGTTCGAGTGCTACGTTATCAGCCACACGACTCATGTTTCTCCCTACTTTAGAGATATGATGCTCAAAATAAAGGCGCTCGAATGCATCGCGCGCTTCACGTAGAGGCAAATCAAGGTTGATGGTGAGATTGTTGGCTAATTGTTTTGCATCCACAAAATCAGCCGATAGCTGAGCATCAGCAAACTGTTCAAGCACACGATTAACGTCTTCCAGCGTGATTTTTTCTCCCAAGCTGGTTTGCATGAGATTGCGTATCACGCTATCAAGTTGTACCAGATTGCCAGGCCATGCTGCGTTTCTCAATGCATTCAGGCTAGCCACATCAAATTCGCGATAAGGGGCCTCGTTGCTTTCAGCCAGTTGCAAGGCCAACGTGCGCGCAAGATCAGGAATATCTTCTCTATGGTCTTCAAGCCTAGGTACACCGAGCGTAGTGGTTGATAACACTTGCAGCAATTGAGCATCAAATATGCCTTCTGCCGCCATCTGCGGTAGGGCTTGTGCTGTACCGCAAACAACACGTACGCCGAATTTTTCGGCTTTGCTTATAAGTAACAGCAAGCCTTTTTGCTCGGTTTTGTTCAATACTGCGACTTCAGGTAGAAAAATCAGGCCATCTTGATATTGCTCCAGCAAGTCAATCGGCGCTTCTGCCAATTTTTCATGATCAGTCAATACGAGCCAAGGTGTTGTGGGCTGATGTAAGAATCTGGCACAAAGCTCAGCTCCACTATCTTTCTCACCAATCAATAACAGGGGCAGTTTAGTTTGAGCTACTTGGCTTAAACGCTGCTTAAGCTCGGTGATTACCGTGTCCTTGCCAAGATTCAACAAGCTCATTTCAGATTTTGGCAGCAATTCACCATGCTTTAGTGCCGCGTTCACGGTTTTTAGCAGCTTTTGCAGTGCAATAGGTTTTTCAAGAAAATCAAAGGCACCAATACGTGTGGCTTCAACAGCAGTATCAATCGTACCGTGGCCAGACATCATGACCACTGGCATGGTTAGCAATCCACCCGTACCCCATTCTTTGAGCAAGCTGATGCCATCACAATCTGGCATCCAGATATCGAGCAAGACCAGGTCTGGGCGAGCATGTTGTCGCCATTCGCGCGCTTCAGCTGCGTTTTCGGCGAGTTTTACCTGATAGCCTTCGTCTTGCAGAATGTCGTGCAATAACTCACGGATACCGATTTCATCATCTACTACGAGCACTTGTCTTGCTGTCATTACTGATACTCCATATTACTTATACTACTCACGATTTTACCTGCTTAAGCGCTTTGGACGGACTAAAGGCTGGTAAAGCCACCATCACAACTGCGCCACCTGCAGGCTGATTTTCGATTTTAATACTACCCTTGTGTTCTTCTATGATCTTTTTCACGATTGCCAAACCCAAGCCAGTACCATGACGTTTAGTCGTCATATAGGGCTCAAAAACGCGGGAGATAATATCAATAGGGAAACCTTCTCCATTATCTTGAACATTCAAGATTAAGTCTTTGTTCTTAATCAAGGTGCTGATAATGATTTGCGCATCTTCACGCCCCGTAAGTGCATCTTGCGCGTTTTGCAGCAAGTTATGCAAGACCTGCCGCAACATAGTGGCATCACCCAGCACCTTGGCAGCGCCTCGCTTAAGCTGCAGCTTAAGCTTGATAGACTCTGGCTCATATAATGCAATCACGTCATGAATCAATGCATTCATATCGACTTCGGTCAGGTTCACAGCAGGCGCACGGGCGTATTCACTGAATTCATTGACCATGGTCTTCATCGCACTGACCTGACTGACGATGGTATTGGTCGCGCGGCGCAGCATTTCAGCATCGTCAGCATTGAGTTTACTCGTGAGCTTATGTTCAAGGCGTTCGGCAGATAACTGAATTGGGGTCAGTGGGTTCTTGATTTCATGTGCCAGCCTGCGGGCAACTTCACCCCAAGCGGCATCGCGCTGAGCCTGCACCATGGCGGTGATGTCATCAAACACGACCAGGAAACCACTATCCGCCGAATCAGGCAAGCGTGTACCGCGAATCAGGATAGTTCGCTTACCTTGTGTAGTGACAACTTCCATTTGTTCTTGCCACTCTCCCAGTTCGTCCGCGTGAAAATGTCGTAGCACACTGACAGCAAAGTCTTCTAGCACAGGGACTTTTTCTGCCAGCAGTTTAAGTGGCTGTCCAGCAAAGTCTGCCAAGGCGACGCCCAGAATATTAGATGCTGCCAAATTATAAGTACGCAGTTCTGCGCGGTCATTCAAGGCCAAGACACCTGACGACAAATGCGCCAATATGGTGGCAAGATAACCACGCGCAGCTTCTACACGTGCACGATTACGCTCGGCTGCGCTAGTAGCATCCCCCAATTGCCGCGTCATGGTATTGAACGACTGCACGAGTATGCCTAATTCATCCTTGCCATGTGATGGCAGAACCGTGGTGTAATCGCCGCGCGCCAGGGCTTCTGTCCCTTTGGCCAAAATGGCTAACGGCTCTGAAAGCCGACGGCTCACCACAAAAGCGATAGATACGGCTGACAACATCGCCAGCATCAATACCAGAGTCAACGTTAGCGAGAATACCTCTTTCAGTGACTCACGACTCAGTGATAGCTCCTGATAATCCTGATACACCGCCTGCACCGACTCAGCCGTTGTGGAAAGTGCTTTCGGTACAGGTTGTAACAACTGCAATATGCGCGTTTCGCCAGCCAACTCTGGCATATTGACTGGCGCCAAAACCCGCAAATAAAGACCTTTGTCAGGGATAGGCTCAATCGTGCCATACACATGCTGACGTGCTTGCCTGAGCTGGGGAACGCTAGGTAAATCCGGCAAGAAACTCGACGGATCACCACTGGAGAAAGCTAATATCCGCCCCTGCAAGGTCAGCAATACAGCATCTTGAATACCGCTTTTTTCACGCAAATCATTCAGCACCGTCAAGTGGGTATTACTGGGCTGAAAAGCGAGGTTAATCGCCATACTTTCACTTTTCTGCTCAATATCAGCCAGCATAATATCAAGCGCACTCTGACCGAGGCGCAAGCCACCTTCCAGCGCTTTCTCAACCTTGACGTTAAACCACGACTCAATCGAACGTGTCAGAAAGTTCACAGATACGGCATACACCAACAAGCCTGGAATAATCGCCATCAAAGCCAATGCGCTCAATAGTCGCAAGGTGAGACGGCTGCCCATCACCTTCTGGCTGATTTGCTTATATAAACGAGTGAGTTGCACCCCAATCAGCAAGATCAGCGCAGCTGCCAAACCAATATTCAGAACAAGTAGCGTCGTATAATAATTACCAGACGCTGCCGAATTGGCACTGGCATGCGATAGCAAATACAGCAGAATCACTGCAAGAATCGCGCTGACAAATACGATGTATCTTAAGCGCATGACAACTGCCTTTTAATCAAGGATTGTTGATTCATCTGCTTTAAATAAGCGCTGCCATTAAAGGGCAAAAGTTGGCGTCCACATAAATCGCTCAGACACCATTTTCCAGTTTTCTGAACTCATAGCTTCCACCTGCAAGGGCTTAGGTAATTTCGATTGATCTAGCTTCACCATCAGTCGTGCACGGTAGTTTTTATCTTTTTTCAGCAAGGCTTTTTCAAACACCAACCAATCGTGAATATGCGTAAATTCCTCTTTAGCTTCAAGAATCGTCGCAAAAGTCTGCTGATGATTACCCTGATTAATCAGGTATTGCCGCGATAATGCGTGGTAACTCAAGGTGATTTGGTTAGTGGTAGTCACCACTTCATCGTCGAACCAGTAACGGTGTGGGATATATAGCTGAAACTCCACCAAGAATGTCAGTGGAATGCCTTTGTTCAAGGCATCTTCAACCTCTGTATTAAAATTCATCTCGAGCTGCGCGTTGACTGCGTAGCTCTCTTCTACAGGCACCAACTCGGCACTGATGATTTGCAGGGTGTTTGGATTAGCCCAGGCAGCTACAGCTATAGATACAAAAAGGCCAATCAAGGCCATTTTTCTTAGGATTAACGCAGCTTTATATTTTTTGTAAAAGGGCATAAAAAAAGCCATCATGTTGCGCGCAGGGGAATAATTGACCATGATGGGATTTTATATTGTGCTCAGACAAGTGAGTTTCAGATGCATCAACATTTTGCTGAGTCGTTGCAGATTGACTAGATGCGAAATCGAGAGGTAATTGTTTTGCATCGGCATGCTTCTCCAGAAAGCGGTCAATTTGTACTTGATTTTCTTCATTAAAAATTGAGCAAGTCACATAAAGCAATTTACCACCCTTTGCCAGTAGCCGCCACAGTGCTGGCAGTATCTGCGCTTGCTGTTTACTGAATGAAGCAATATCCGCTTCGCGCCGTAACCATTTGATGTCCACATGTCGCCTGACAATGCCTGAAGCGGTGCAAGGCACATCCGCCAGAATACGGTCAAATGGTGTGCCATCCCACCAGGTATCTGGTACAGCAGCATCGCCTACCTTTAACTCGGCCTGCAAGCCTAGCCTGGTCAAATTACTCTGTGTACGCTGCAAGCGTATTTGGTCACTATCAATGGCCAATAGATTCACCGTAGCCAGTTCCAGAATATGGCCTGTTTTGCCACCTGGCGCGCAGCAAGCATCAAGCACATGCATGCCATCTTTTATATCCAGTAACTTTGCTGCTTGATGCGCGCCAAAGTCTTGCACTGAAACTTCACCAGTTGCAAAACTAGGGATTCTTTCTACAGAAGTTGGCTTTTGTAGAATAAGGGCCTGAGCATCTAAGACTTGAGCTTCAATACCCAACTGCGACAGAAGATTACTGTAATCAATGATATTTGTTTTACGCTGATTGACGCGCAAAGTCATGGGAGGGTGTTGGTTTCCAGCCATTAATATGGCTTCCCAATCTTCTGGATATTGCTTCTTAAGTTTGTTAATCCACCATTGCGGATAAGAATACCGCGCAGTTTCATCTGCTGTAATCTTTTGCTGCAACGCTTCGCGCTGACGTAAATAATTGCGCAATACGCCGTTTACCAAACCTTTTGCCCAAGACTTTCTGGCTTTGATAGCAGCATTCACAGCTTGATCGACAATGGTATGCAGCGCGGCCTGATCATGGTTAATCTGATAAATGGCGACGAGCAGCAAACACCGCAAATACTGGTCTTGCAAGGGCGTTTCCAATAACTCATTAAGCAACGCACGTAGCTCGCCATAAAAACGCAGCGTGCCATAGCTTAAGTCTTGAGTGACAGCACGTTGCTGCGGTGTAATCTCCTGGTTCTGACGAAAGCTTTCATCAAGAGCAACAGTCAGGTTTTTACCCGCTAGCACATGTGAAACAACATTGGCAGCCAGGCTTTGCGCGACTTGCACCTAGTAAGCCATGGCCATGAGGCGAGCCACACGTTCCTCAGTTTGTGGGTGGGTGCTAAACAGGCTCTGCATGCCACCACCAGATAATGGATTAATAATCATCATCTGCGCAGTTTCAGGATGTTGCTCTGCAGTATTCATAGGAATTTGATGCGCATAATTATGGATTTTCTGTAAGGCGCTGGCCAAGGATTTGGGATCACGCGAAATCTCGGCGCCGCCTTTATCCGCCTCGAACTCACGTGCACGAGAGATGGCCATTTGTATCAACATCGCTGCCAGCGGTGCTAACACCATGATGAGCAGAGCAACCAGCGGATGCACATTGCGGTCACGATGGCCGCCTGAAAATAGCAGCCCAAATTGCGCAATGGAGGAAATCGCGCCCGCCATCGTTGCCGATATGGTGGAAATCAGGGTATCGCGATGTTTCACATGAGCAAGCTCATGTGCCATCACACCGCGCAGCTCACGTTCAGACAATATACTCATAATGCCAGTAGTCGCTGCAACTGCAGCATGCTCAGGGTCACGGCCTGTAGCAAAAGCATTGGGTTGCGGCTCGTCTATGATATAGACCTTGGGCATGGGCAATTGCGCATTTTGCGCCAGTTCGCGCACCATTCGATAGAACTGGGGTGCTGAGTTTTCATCCACCTGCATCGCGTTATACATCTTCAATACAGCGGCATCGGAAAACCAGTAAGCGTAGATATTCATGGCACCCGCAATAACGAGCGCGATCAACATACCATTTGCACCGCCCAGCGATGCACCTACTGCGCCAAACAGTACGACAATACCTGCCATTAAAATGGTGGTTTTAAACCAGTTACCTAACATCTTTTAAGTCCTCACTCCATGGCTGAACATATTGATTCAACGGTTTAGATGATGGCAATTCGCAAAAATTCAATCGCCAAATCTTTGGCCTACGCTAATGGCATGGCCTCGAATAAAGTCTTTAGCTGACAAACGCTTGCCGCCTGGCATTTGTAATTCTTCAATATTGATCAAGCCCTCGCCGCATGCAACAACAATATAGTCGCCAATAGCCACCACTTCACCTGCTAGCGCTTTGACTGGAGTCTGGCTTTGAGCTTCGGTTGCCATCCACAAACGGCATACCTCACCGTTCAATTTGGTTTGAGCAACGGGGAAAGGATTAAACGCACGGATCTTTCGAGATAAGGCTGACGCACTTTCTGACCAATCAATATCCGCTTCAGCTTTTTGTAGCTTGGCGGCATACGTTACCAGCGATTCATCCTGGGGTGTAGATTCCAGCTTGCCTTGTTGCGCAAGCGTTTGCATAGCCTGCACCATCAATGCAGCGCCTAAAGTGGAAAGGCCGTCGTGTAGCGTTTGCGCGGTATCCCGCTCTGTGATCGGTAAACTTGCATGCGAGATCATGGCGCCTGCATCAAGCGCTGGCACAACCTCCATGATAGTCACCCCCGTTTCAGCATCCCCCGCAAGCAATGATCGCTGAATAGGCGCTGCTCCGCGCCAGCGTGGCAATAATGAAGCATGGATATTGAAACAGCCCAGCTTAGGCATCTCCAAAACTGGAGTGGGAATAATCAATCCATAGGCAGCGACTATCATGACATCTGCATGTACTTCTGCAATTTGCGCCTGCACGGCAGGGTCTTTGAGCGTTTCAGGCTGAAACACAGGGATATGATGCTGCAAGGCGAGGGTTTTGACTGGGCTCGCTTTGAGCTTCATACCTCGCCCCGCAGGCCGATCAGGTTGTGTCAGTACCATAGCAATATGATGCCCAGCCTCAATCAATGCAGCTAAGGCTGGTACCGCAAATTCGGGCGTACCCGCAAAAATAATCTTGAGTGCGGCCATCTCAACGGCCACGCTGACGTTTTTTTAATTTACTTTTGATGCGCGCCAGCTTGAGTGGAGATAAATATTCAACAAATACCTTACCCAGCAAGTGATCCATTTCGTGCTGGATACACACTGCCAGCAAACCTTCAGCCTCAATAGTAAAAGGTTTGCCATCGCGCCCAAGCGCTTCGACGGTAATGCTTTCTGCACGCGTCACCATTTCATAGACGCCAGGTACGGATAAACAGCCTTCTTCATAGTCTTTGGTGCCGCAACTGGTCACGATTCTCGGATTGATAAATACTTTCAGATCACGCTTATCTTGACTGGTATCAATCACGATAATCTGCTGATGTACATCTACCTGAGTCGCGGCGAGGCCTATACCTGGCGCGTCATACATCGTCTCAGCCATATCAACGATCAGGCGCCTGATCGTTGCATCGACTTCTTTGACTGGCTTAGCCACCGTATAAAGTCGTGGGTCTGGATAGTTTAGGATATTTAAAATTGCCATAAAAGCTTGATTCTTGAATGAATTACATGATAAATTTAATGCAACTTCGCGGATATTGTATTCGCCACCTGACTAAAGGTTCTTAAAATGTTCCGACACATTATAACCCTGCTCGTATTTTGCTGCCTGACATGCTGCCTAATAACCAAGGCAACAGCAGATGAAGTACAACTGCAGGCGAACCATCCAGAACGCTATGTCGTAGTCAAAGGCGATACACTTTGGGATATTTCAGCAAAATTCCTGAAAGACCCTTGGCAATGGCCAAAAGTCTGGAAGATGAACAAAGCAGAGATCAAGAACCCTAATCTGATTTATCCAGGCGATGTAGTCGTACTTGATATGAGTAGCGGTCAGCCGCAATTAAGTGTGTTACGTGAAACCGTTACGCTGAACCCAGGGGTAGTTGAAGAGCCATTAGAAAAGGAAGCTATAAAAACTATAGCTCCAAACGTCATTGCTCCATTTCTTACGCAACCGCTGATGATTGATCAAGGTGACTTCCAGAATAATCCAAGAATCATTGCTGGCCCTGAAAATCGTGTGGTGTATGCAAACGGCAGTAAAGTCTACACGACAGAAATCAAGAGTGAGGATGGGCTTTTCTGGCATGTTTATCGTCCAGGTAAAATACTGGTAGATCCAATCACATCTGAAACCTTGGGTATTGAGGCAATTTATCTTGGCGATGCACGTGTTACTAAATTTGGTGAGCCAACGTCTGTAGAAATCGTCCGCACAAAAGAAGAGATGCACAAGGACGATAAGCTGATTAAGGTAGATGACAAATTACTCGATCGATTTGTGCCAAGAGCACCAGATAGCAACATTGAAGGCGTAGTCATGAACATTTATGGCGGCTTCGGAGAAGCTGGCCTAAATCGCGTGATTTCAATTAACAGAGGTACAAAAGACGGTCTGGAAGTAGGTCATGTTTTAGCCATCAATCGTGCTGGTAAATATGTTAGCAAAGACCCAAACAAGAAAACAACCAACGAAAAGTTTAATATGCCTGCACTAAAACCTGCAGACACAGAAAACAAAACCAAAACTGCCACACTCACTAATGATGAAAAAGAGAAAGCCAACCCTGACTTGGTGAGGCTTCCTGACGAACGTATTGGTTTATTAATGATATTCCGCACTTTCGAGCGTGTTTCTTATGGGCTCATCATGCAGGCAAGCCAACCCGTGAACGTACTCGATGTGGTAAAAACACCATAATCCCATTACTTTAGATGACCGCATGGCAACTGCCTCAACTGCGCATGACGACGAAATTGCGCTATGGATTAGCTTAAGTTTAATCAATGGATTGGGTGGGCAAACCCTATGCAAATTGCTCAGCACTTTTGGAACACCTAGTTCAATTTACAGTGCGCCAATCAGTCAACTTAAAGAAGTTGCATCAGAAGCGATTGCCAAGCTAATCGCGCAAGGCCCTGATAATCAAGCAATACAGTCAACCTTAGATTGGTTAGCCATTGAGGATAACCATCTCATCACGCTAGCCGATAAGACCTATCCGAAACTACTGCTCGAAATTGCTGACCCACCGCCGCTGCTCTACGCAAAAGGCAATCTTGATTTACTCAACATGCCTTCTGTTGCGATCGTTGGCAGCCGCAATGCCTCTCCGCAAGGCGCCAAAAATGCTGAAGATTTTGCGTGTGCATTAAGTGAATTAGGCTTTTGTATCGTCAGTGGCATGGCATTGGGCATAGATGGCTCTGCGCATATTGGCGCACTAAAAGGTTCGGGTAACACCATCGCCGTTGTCGGCACTGGGCTTGATATCGTGTATCCAGCCAAACATCGTGATCTAGCGCATCAGATTGCACAACGCGGGCTCATTATTTCAGAATTTGGACTTAACACCCCGTCTCGCCCACAAAACTTCCCACGACGTAATCGTATTATCAGTGGTTTAAGTCTGGGATGTTTAGTCGTTGAGGCCAACATCCAGAGTGGGTCATTGATTACCGCTCGCCTTGCCACAGAACAGGGGCGCGAAGTATTTGCCATTCCAGGCTCAATCCATTCTCCAGTATCCAAAGGCTGCCATTCGCTGATTAAGCAAGGCGCGAAACTGGTGGATCATGTGCATGATATTGTGTCTGAACTGCAACCATTCACAGGATTAGAAACCATAGATGAATCAGAAACTCCGCCTGAAATCACTGATAATCCTATCCTGACTCACATGGGGTTCGACCCTATCAATATTGAAACTCTGATTGAACGTAGTGGCTTGACGAGTGAACAGCTTTCAGCCATGCTGTTAGTACTGGAGTTAGAGAATAAAGTGGCTACTCTCCCGGGTAGTCGCTACCAGCGAATTGCCTGATTCCATTCAGGTCAACTTTAAAGGGGTGCTGCTAAATTCAAATTGAATAGCAATGATCAGCCACCTACTTTCAAGGCCAGTCGTTTGCTTATCATATTGATTTTGATGTGCCCAGATTAGGGGAAATATGTTCGAAGTTTTGGTGTATCTGTTTGAAAATTACTTTGAAGCGAATATCCGTCCCGACCAACAAACTCTTGAAAAAGAACTTTCCGCAGCAGGCTTTGAGCAAGAAGACATTCATGGTGCATTTGACTGGTTTACTTCACTTGAGTCCATGACGAATGACTCTGGTATTGCCTCAACCGACTCAAGCACCAGCTTTAGAATTTTTGCAGAAGCAGAAACCAAAAAAATCAGCCAAGAAAGCCTGAGCTTCATCATGTTTCTTGAGCAAGCCAATGTGCTTAATGCGATTCAGCGTGAATTAGTGATAGATCGCGCCATGGCATTAGCGCAACCAGAAGTAAGGCTTGAAGAAACGCGCTGGATTGTGTTGATGGCTTTATGGAACCAAGGCAAAGCTAAAGACTATTTATTTGTAGAAGACGCGGTATTTAGCGATACCAAGCCGATTCTGCATTAATGCTTAGCCAATTAAAGCTTAGTAAGGTCTAACTGGCTGGCAATTTGCGAAATGATACCGGCTTGATTCAGTGTGTAGAAATGCAAGCCGGGCGCACCGCCAGCCAATAGTTCTTGGCAAAGCTCTGCAACTACGTCCACGCCAAATGCACGTAGTGAAGGTAAATCATCCCCGTAATCCTGAAGTCTCAAACGCAACCAGCGAGGGATATCTGCGCCACATACATCTGAAAAACGCGATAACTGGGTAAAGTTATAAATGGGCATGACGCCTGGCACTATTGGAATATCAATGCCTAGAGCTTGGCATTGATCCATGAATCTGAAGTAAGCATCTGGATTGTAAAAATACTGAGTAATCGCAGCGTTTGCACCCGCATCCACCTTATTTTTAAAATGCTGCAAATCACTCGCTGCCGAGCGTGCATCAGGATGAAACTCTGGATAAGCAGCCACTTCAATCTGGAACGCATCGCCACTGGTCTGGCGAATAAATTGAACCAGCTCGTTGGCATAGCGAAAATCCCCTGCGCTGGCTTCACCTGAAGGCAAGTCACCCCGCAATACCACCAAGCGCTTAATACCATTACTACGATATGTATCCAGCAAAGCCGATATTTCAGCTTTAGTAGATGAGATACCTGAGATGTGGGGGGCTGCTTCGTAGCCTTCTCCCTGAATCTCAAATACCGTATCTTTGGTGCGATCACGCGTAGAGCCGCCAGCACCAAAAGTGACAGAGAAAAACTTGGGATTCAGCAAAGCCAACTGCTTACGAGTTTCACGAAGTTTAGCGATACCTTCCACCGTCTTAGGCGGAAAAAACTCAAAACTGATAATAGGCTGTGTCATGTAATACGATGCTTCAATAGTTAAATTGGCTTGGCTGCTAGTCTGTTTGTCTAGTCTTTAGTACCAAGAATCAGAGCTGTTAGTGCCCACGAAATAATGCTGTAAAGGATGGCGCCGATAATGCCAGCCATTAAAGTCTGCACTTCAAAACTTTGGAGTATGTGGCCAACAAAATAAAACAGCAGGCCATTAATTACCAGAATGAATAAACCCAAGGTCACTATCGTCACAGGCAATGTCAGCAAAATCAGAATGGGCTTAATCAGCATATTGACCACACCAATCACAGCGGCAGCAATCAATGCGCCAGTGAGCCCTGATACATGAATTGAGGGAACAAGATAAGTGACCGCAATTAAGGCCAGTGCATTTAAAAGCCAGACTATCAGTAGTTTCATCGTGATTCCTCTTTTATGTAACAGTTAAATATGGCTCAGACAAATCTTGCCTGAGCCGCCTGAATCAATTAATACCTATAGCTATCAGCCTTAAATGGACCATTTTTTGATACGCCAATATAAGCGGCTTGCTGATCAGTCAAGGTTGAAAGTTGCGCATTCAACTTTTTGAGTTGTAATACTGCCACTTTTTCGTCCAGATGCTTAGGCAATGTATAAACGCCTACTGGATATTGCTCTGGATGACTGAATAACTCGATTTGCGCAATCGTTTGGTTGGCGAAAGAAGAACTCATCACATAGCTTGGATGGCCAGTACCACAGCCAAGATTCACTAAACGGCCTTTTGCTAGCAGGATAATCTTTTTGCCATCTGGGAAAATCACATGATCTACCTGTGGCTTGATTTCGTCCCACTCATATTTTTCCAGTGACGCAACATCAATCTCGTTATCAAAGTGACCAATATTACAAACAATTGCCTGATCTTTCATTTTTGCCATGTGTTCGTGGCTAATGACATGGTAATTACCTGTTGCGGTCACAAAAATATCAGCATGTTCAGCAGCATAATCCATGGTCACCACACGATAGCCTTCCATCGCAGCTTGTAATGCACAGATTGGATCAACTTCCGTTACCCAAACTTGAGCAGAAAGAGCGCGAAGCGCTTGGGCAGAACCCTTGCCTACATCGCCGTAACCAGCGACTACGGCCACTTTACCGGCAATCATCACATCGGTAGCACGCTTGATCGCATCCACTAACGATTCACGGCAACCATACAAGTTGTCGAATTTTGATTTGGTGACTGAGTCGTTAACGTTAATGGCTGGGAAAGCCAAACGGCCTTCTTTATGCATTTGATACAAGCGATGCACGCCAGTCGTGGTCTCTTCAGTCACACCACGAATATGCTTCAAGCGCGTTGAGTACCATGTTGGATCAACAGCGAGCTTGGCCTTGATGCTGTTGAACAGGCAAATTTCTTCTTCACTGGTTGGGTTACTCAGCAAGCTAACATCTTTTTCTGCATTGGTACCCAGATGCAGCAACAGGGTTGCATCGCCACCATCATCCAGAATCATATTGGTGTAGCCGCCATCCGCCCATTCAAAAATGCGGTGGGTGTAATCCCAATACTGCTCCAATGTTTCGCCTTTGACGGCAAACACTGGTGTGCCGCCAGCGGCAATAGCAGCGGCAGCATGGTCTTGTGTAGAGAAAATATTACATGAAGCCCAGCGGACTTCAGCTCCCAAATCGTTAAGGGTTTCAATCAGCACCGCTGTTTGAATCGTCATATGAAGAGAGCCAGTAATACGCGCACCCTTCAAAGGCTTGATGGCTGCGTACTCTTCGCGAATCGCCATTAAGCCTGGCATTTCGGTTTCGGCAATGGCAATTTCCTTACGGCCAAAAGCGGCAAGGTTTATATCGGCAATTACATAATCTTTAATATCAGCCACAGTATTCATTTTCAAATCCTAGAATGTGTGGCCGGAAGGGATAAGGCTAAGAGAGTCTGACAGAAAGTCATTTGACGCTGCTCACCCACATCACGTGTCCGGCACGGGTTAGTAAGATGAGCGCGGTTTGATACATTGTCCGAGCCTGGGATCAAATTAAATTGACTCGCAACGCTCCTCGGAAAGAAAAGTATTATACGCAAAACTTGTTTTACGGCAAATTTGCATGCCAAAAAACGTCAATACTTGATGTAATGCCTATTGTGTCCAAACATCGTTTATATCTTTAATGCCCCAAGCCGCAGGGTCATCATGTTTTATGATTTCATCATGAGCAGAAGGTTTCGATAAATCCAAAATTTCTACGGGAATACGCATTTTGGATCTGGTCGAGAAAAAGACTTTAACAATTGGAGTGAGTAACGATTTAGGGCTCTGATCTGCTACCACCCCTAAACGGCCTGATTTCATCAACACCATAGAGCCAATTGGGTAAATGCCGACGCTTTTCACAAAAGCTTTGAACACGACATCATCAAAATGCGTTTTGCTCCATTGCGCCATGCGCTGCAAAGAAACCCCTGGCTCCCAGCCTTCTTTGTAGGGACGGTTTGAAGTAATCGCATCATAGACATCACAAACAGCACCCATTTTTGCAAAAAGGCTAATTTTGTCACCTGCAAGTTTATGAGGATAACCTGAACCATCTACTTTTTCATGGTGATGCAAACATACGTCCAGTGCGACTTCATCAATACCCACACTTTTCAATAAATACTCATGTCCACGCACTGGGTGCAATTTGACTTTATCAAATTCTTCGTCTGTCAGCTTGCCAGGCTTGTTTAATATATCTAAAGAAACAGCCACTTTACCTATGTCGTGCACCAAGCCTGCAAGGCCAGCCTGCCTAGTTTCAGCTTCGGATAAATTAAGCTCCTTTGCCAGCGCTACCATCAATGCACAGACTGCGACTGAATGCATATAAGTGTAATCGTCTTGATCTTTTAGGCGTACTAAGCTGATGAGCGCCCCTTCGTTGCGTGATACTGAATTTGCAATCTCTTCAACCAGAGACATCGCGCCTTCTGTATTAATTGCCCGCCCCATACGAATCTCTTTAAACATAGATGAGACTGCGGACTTTGAGGATTTGATAATTTTTGCAGCTCGCTCACGCTCTTCTGCGGCGGTTACTCTTGTTATTTTGGTAGTGGGTACGCTTAGCGGCGCATCAGGGGCAATCTCTGCCTTGATAGCAGTCTCACTTACTGGTTTTGGCTCAGCTTGCTCAAGTACGTCTAAACCCTTATCGGTATCAATCACCACGCCAGAGAGACTACTGGCCACGATCTTCTTTAAGTCGTCAATATTGTCCAGCTTGAAGGATTTGCGCCAGAACGGATGGTTCATCCAGGTTCCTTGCAATTCCTGAATGAACATTCCTAGCCTGATTTTATCGAGTGGGATTTGCTTTAACATGATTGCTGGTTATCTTTTTAATTTCTTAAATAACCAGCAATTAATGTACCAATCATAAAGCTGCTTTTAACAATGCAGCTTTATCTACAGCTTCCCAAGTAAATTCAGGCTCATCGCGCCCAAAGTGGCCGTAGGCCGCGGTTTTAGTGTAGATCGGACGTAATAAATCGAGCATTTTAACGATGCCTTTAGGGCGCAAATCAAAATGCTCAAGCACCAATTGTGTCAAAATTTCGTTAGAAACTTTACCCGTGCCATAAGTCTCAACCATCACACTGGTTGGACGTGCCACGCCAATCGCATACGAAACCTGTACCAGGCAACGAGAGGCCAAACCAGCAGCTACAATGTTCTTGGCCACATAGCGACCAGCGTAAGCGGCTGAGCGATCAACTTTTGAAGGGTCTTTGCCCGAGAACGCACCACCACCATGAGGGGCAGCGCCGCCATAGGTATCCACGATAATCTTGCGGCCTGTCAGGCCGCAATCGCCTTGTGGGCCACCAATCACGAAACGGCCAGTAGGATTTACCAAGAATTTGATTTCACCCTTGATTAGTTCTTTAGGCAATATCGGCTTGATGATCTCTTCAATTACCGCTTCACGTATGTTTTCCAGCGACATTTCTGGCGCGTGCTGAGTGGAAATCAGTACGGTATCAATCGCGGATGGCTTGCCATCCACGTATTTAATTGTGACCTGACTTTTCGCATCTGGGCGTAGCCAAGGTAAACGGCCATCTTTACGTAATTGAGATTGGCGCTCCATCAGGCGGTGTGCCAACCAGATAGGCAAAGGCATCAACTGTGGCGTTTCATCGCAAGCGTAGCCAAACATCAAGCCTTGGTCACCAGCGCCTTGGTCTAGCGGATCATCGTCTGCGTTATCAACACCCTGCGCAATGTCTGGTGATTGCTTGTCGTATGCCACCAGCACTGCGCAACCACGGTAATCGATACCGTAGTCGGTATTATCATAGCCAATACGCTTGATGGTTTCGCGCGCAACTTTGATGTAATCAACATTGGCCGTCGTAGTAATTTCACCTGCTAGCACTACCAAACCAGTATTGGTGAGGGTTTCTGCTGCAACTCTGGCTGTAGGGTCTTGCTCCAAAATAGCATCAAGAATACTGTCTGAAACTTGATCGGCAACTTTGTCTGGGTGTCCTTCTGAGACGGATTCAGAAGTAAATAGATATTCATTCATAGGATTGTGAGTAACTTGTTGTTGATGGGTTGAAGAGAAAGACAGTTAGAATAACAAATTCATCTGTAATCAAAAAGAAAATCATGCTTAAGATTTTTTTGCGCCTGTTTTCCTATCCGCCTTTAGTGGTTGTTCATGGCTTGGGGTGCTTGTTGGGCTATTTGTTCTATTTCGGTAATAAAAAATTTGCCGCGCGCGTTAAAGACAATCTTTCAACTGCGCATATTCCCGAGGCCGAAAAATCACTGAATGCCTTTATACGCCACAACGCCAGAGAGTCTGGGAAAGCCATATTAGAAACATTTGCTATCTGGTTTAAACCCTTGGCTAAAGCACAAGGCCTGGTGAAAGCCAGCCATGGCTGGGATCATGTTGAAGCTGCGCTAGCTCGAGGCAAAGGCATTATTTTTCTTACGCCACATTTAGGCTGTTTTGAGATTACGGCACTCCACTACGCGCAATTCCATCCAGTCACTGTGCTCTACAGACCTTCACGCCAAGCATGGTTTGAGCCGATTGTTTCAGAAGGCAGAAATCGCGGCATGATGCGGCAAACTCCTACTAACCTGACTGGTGTGCGCACACTTTTAAAGTGCCTGAAAAAAGGTGAGGCCATTGGCATATTGCCAGACCAGGTACCTAAATTTGGTGAAGGGGTCTGGGCCAATTTCTTTGATCGCCCCGCCTACACCATGACCTTAATCGGGAAACTACTAGAAGCAACAGGAGCGACCGTCATGCTAGCTTATGGCGAACGACTTTCTTGGGGCCGAGGCTATGTAATTCATTTCGAGCCGCTTGAAACCACGGGCTCGCCAGAAGAAATAAACAAGGGTATAGAAAGCCTGATACGCCGTTGCCCAACGCAATATTTATGGAGTTACAACCGCTTTAAAAAACTTTAGTCCAAGCACCAATACTTCTTGGCTATCAGCAAGTCAGGCATTCCCTTACAATATGCTAATGTCATTAATACTTAGCTTGGCAACCCAATCTGCATGAACATTAAATTCACCAAAATGCACGGCATCGGCAACGACTTTGTCGTGATTGATGCTTACTCAAGTGTTGTTAGTCTGAGCGCCAATCAAATTCGAGCGATTGCAGACAGGCACTTTGGTATTGGTTGTGATCAGCTTCTACTCGTAGAAAAATCAACGCTACCCAATGTAGATTTTCGCTACCGTATCTTTAATGCAGACGGTAGCGAAGTGGAGCAATGTGGCAATGGTGCTCGTTGTTTTGTGCGGTTTGTACATGATAAACATCTCACCGAGAAAAATGAGATCCGCGTCGAAACCATGCGCGGCATCATCACGCTTACGCTCGAAAATAATGGCCAAGTGACTGTCAATATGGGGCCACCGCGCTTTAACCCTGATCAAATTCCATTTATTGCTGATGCGCCTGCTGAAACTTATAGCCTGGATGTAGGAGGTGAGGAGATCAATATTTCGGCAGTCTCTATGGGCAACCCACATGCAGTGCAGATTGTAGCCAACACGGGATCAGCTCCAGTGGCTCTACAAGGTCCATTAATCGAGGCTCATCCACGTTTCCCAGAACATGTGAATGCTGGGTTTATGCAAATAATAGATGACCACCATATTCGCTTGCGTGTGTTTGAGCGTGGCAGTGGAGAAACCTTAGCCTGTGGAAGCGGCGCCTGCGCGGCAGTGGTTGCGGGCATTAAGCTTGGCTTACTGAATTCACCCGTCAATGTGTCCATGCGTGGCGGTGAATTGAATATTGTATGGAACGGCAATAACAGTGATGTAATGATGACAGGCCCTGCGGAACCAGTGTTCGACGGTGAATTAGATCTAAGCCGCATCGATACACAAACTGTTGCCACACAAACCGCTGTCATATAAACAATAGACACATTGAACGATAAAGCGTCATTATAAGAACCATCAATTGAGGAAGCATAATGGAACCAAATAACCAATTATCTGAAGACGACATTACCGCTTTTTTGCGCGCAAATCCCAAGTTTTTTGAGCGCCATCCTGAATTGCTCATCAACATGTATCTACCAAGCACGCATGGCGGCGGCACTGTTTCATTAGCGGAACGCCAACAGCTTGCACAGCGCGACAAAATCCGCGTACTTGAAGCAAAAATGGCTGAATTTCTGCGATATGGTGAGGAAAATGATGCTATTAGCGATAAAGTACATCGCTTAAGTTTAGGCCTGCTAGCTGCACAAAACTTTGAGATATTCACGCAACTGCTAATTCACGCTTTACATGATGATTTTCAGGTACCTCACGCCGGCCTTCGCCTGTGGGCAGTGCCACAAGATAGTGCGCACAGTGACGATGTCATTTTCTCTGGTGTAGATCATGAGCTCAAAGCATGGACAGAAAGCTTGGTAGCTCCTTACTGCGGAAGTCGTCCCGGGCTTGAGCTTGACAGCTGGTTTGGCGAAGATGCCGCGCCAAAATCGTTTGCACTCATCGCGCTACGCGGCGAAAAAGTATTTGGTTTGCTCGCCATGGCGTCAGAAGATGAAAAACGGTTTTACCCTGAAATGGGCATGTTGTATTTGAATCGTATCGGCGAATTAGTGAGCGCTGGCCTGCTCTCATATATTGAGTCAGATGCATAAGATTTATATGGTTGAAATGGCATAACATTGGCCGAGCTACTTGATAGCTATCTTGATTATCTCGCGCATGAGCGCGGATTGAGTATATTGACCCGCGAGAACTACGCACGCGACATCAAAACATTGTTAAAGCTGGCTGATTCGGTAGCGCTGGTAAAATTGCAGCCTCAGCATATCCGCCGTTTTGTTGCCACACTCCATGGGCAAGGCCTCAACGGCAAAAGTATTGCCCGCACTTTATCTGCCTGGCGTGGGTTTTTTGACTATCTCAACCTGAAATCAGACATGCCGTCCAATCCGTGTATCGGCATGCGCGCACCGAAATCTGCCAAAATGCTTCCACAAGCCCTGTCAACAGATCAGGCTGTCAAACTGGTCAGCATTGATGATAGTGAAGGAACATTGGCGGTACGCGACCATGCGATTCTTGAATTATTTTATTCGTCAGGCTTACGGCTGGCCGAACTGGTTGGATTGAATCTTGAGGATGTTGACCTGAAATCAGGCATCGCCACCGTCACCGGTAAAGGCAATAAAACCCGCATGGTACCAGTGGGCAGCCATGCGATTACAGCACTAGAACGCTGGTTGCTGATACGTCAACAGTTTCAAGGCAAAGACCCGCAGGCGCTTTTTGTTAGCAAGCTGGGTAAACGCATCAGTGGGCGGGCAGTGCAATACCGCCTCAAAGAATGGGCCATTAAACAAGGGATTAACAGTGATGTGCATCCACATATGTTGCGACATAGTTTTGCCACGCACGTACTTCAATCTACCGGCGATTTGCGTGCAGTGCAAGAAATGCTAGGCCATGCCAATATCAGCACGACTCAGGTTTATACGCATCTTGATTTTCAGCATCTGGCTAAAGTTTATGATGCAGCGCATCCACGCGCCAAGAAAAAATAAACTCGGCTTTTTATTAGCCAGATATTGATAATGATTCTCACTAAGCGAGATTCATTATCTCTGTGGCAGAATCATTTGTCCCGAATTTTGCAGCACATTTTAATACTTATTAAGGATACATCATGGAACATACCCTACCAGCTTTACCTTATGCAAAAGATGCTTTGGCTCCTGTAATCTCAGTTGAAACCATTGATTACCACTACGGCAAACATCATCAGACTTATGTGACCAACCTGAACAACCTGATCAAAGGCACTGAGTTTGAAAACTCAACATTGGAAGAAATCGTACTGAAAGCTTCTGGTGGCATTTTCAACAATGCAGCCCAAGTGTGGAACCATACGTTTTACTGGAATGGCTTCAAACCTAATGGCGGCGGCGCACCTACTGGTGAACTAGCTGCAGCGATTGACAAAGCATTTGGTTCATTTGATGAGTTCAAGAAACAATTCACACAAAAAGCCATCACCACATTCGGCTCTGGCTGGGCTTGGTTGGTAAAAAACAAGGACGGTTCATTGAGCCTTGAAAGCACCAGCAACGCAGCTACGCCTTTGACTAGCGGTCAAACACCATTGCTAACCATCGACGTATGGGAACACGCTTACTACGTGGATTATCGCAATGCACGTGCTAAATATGCAGAAGAATTCTGGAGTATTGTGAACTGGGATTTTGTTGCTGCAAACTTTAAGGCTTAGATTTTACTGCGGCCAATAAAGCCGGTGGATATACGTCTGTTTAAGAACTAAAAAGCCGCATCTTTGCAAAAGATGCGGCTTTTGTTTTTTGTGTTTTCCTGAATTACTCTGCTAGAATCCAGTCCATGTTTCGTCGTTTCTTACTCCCGTTTTCGCTCATTCTGCTGTTCGGCATCGCACAGCTAGGGGCTTTGACGCACGAAATTTCGCACTTCACTACTGATTTAGCGAGAGCAGACATTGTCTATGCTTCTGAGACCACCAGCCAAATTTCTGCTACTCAAAAAACTCCTCAAGACAATGCTCCAGATACACCTTTTTGTGCAAAATGTTTAAGCTATGGCGCGCTGGCACATACAGTACATGCAACTAATTTTACTGTGGTGTTATTCGATAACAGCTTTGAAATTCAGCAAGCCGAACAACACAATAGTTATCTCAAGCCACTCCTTCTCTCCTACGCAGCCCGCGCACCGCCAGTTCTCGCTTAAGTAAACATCTCTAACCCTGCGCGTGAATTTTCACACGCAGGCCATGTTTTATTTTTTAAGCGAGAACATCATCATGCATGCTTCAAATATCCCTGCGAACCCGCTAGGCTTTGCAAGCAAGGTAATACTTGCGCGTAAAAAAATGTTTATTGCGCTTTCTGTCATGTTTATTTCCCCAGGACTGATTTCAACAAGTTTCGCGCAAGACAATACTAGCGACGCCTCTGCGCTCAATCTTGATTTACCCGCCGTACCTGTCACAGGCAATCCGCTAGGCGTATCGTCTGATGAACTGGTTGTGCCAGTTGCTGTACTCAATGGCCGCGAGCTTTCATTGCAACGCGAAAGCACACTTGGCGAAACCCTCAAGTCTATTCCAGGCGTAAGCTCCACCTATTACGGACCTGGCGCATCAAGACCGATAATTCGTGGTCTGGATGGCGACCGTGTAAAAATCATGCAAAACGGCATTGGTGTATTAGATGCTTCAAGCCTGAGCTTTGATCATGCCGTAGCACTTGATCCTTTAGTCATTGAGCAAATTGATGTAGTACGCGGACCTGCAGCACTGTTATATGGCGGCAGCGCCGTGGGTGGGGTGGTCAACGCTATTGATCACCGCATTCCAACAGAATCACTCGACGGTGTCACAGGTCGTGCAGAAGCCCGTTACGGCGGTGCCGATAATGAGAAAAATGGCGCGGTAGTGGTAGATGCAGGCAATGGTTTATTTGCCATTCATGCTGACGTTTACAAGCGCGATAGCGATGATTTACGCATTCCTGGCTACCAGGCTTCAGACCGTTTACGCGCCCAACAAGCCGCTCAGGGTGACCCTATCGACTTACGCAAAGGTACCTTGCAAAATAGCTCATCTGAGGGTGATGGCGGTGCACTTGGTGCATCCCTGACCTTTGACAAAGGCTACGCAGGGTTTTCATATTCCACATTTAACAGCAACTATGGCTCGGTGGCAGAGCCTGCTGTACGCTTGGATATGGAAAGCCAACGCTGGGATTTTGCCTCTGAATTCCATGATCTGGGGCCAGTCATCAGCCGCGTAAAATTGCGCTTGGGCAATACCAATTACCAGCATCAAGAAATTGAAGATGGCCAAATAGGGACGACATTCAAGAATAAAGGTTTGCAGGGCTCGCTAGAGGCCGAACACGCCAAAATCGGCAATATCACTGGCGTAGTTGGCGTGCAATTCCAGAACACCAATTTCCAGGCGCTGGGCGATGAAGCCTTTATCCCAAAAACCAATACCAACAGCAAGGCAGTATATCTCTACGAAGAGCTACCGATTGATACGCTCAAATTCAGCCTTGGCGGGCGACTTGAGCATGCCAAGGTGAGTTCTGACGGCGGTGGCCCAGATGACCCCAACAACCCCGGCACGCCGCGTTTTGGTAGCGCGCAAACCAAAAGCTTTGACCCATTCAGTGCGGCATTTGGCACTTTGTATGCGCTCAATACCCATTGGTCTTTAGCAGGTAATCTTGCCCATACCGAGCGAGCGCCGTCTTATAACGAGCTATTTGCCAACGGACCACACTTTGCGACAGGGCAATATGAGGTTGGCAACCCAGACTTGAACAAGGAAAAGTCAAACGGGATTGATGCACAACTACGTTGGAAAACCGAAAAGAATTCTTTCAGTATCGGCGCGTTTTATACCAAGTTTAGTAACTTTTTGAGCCTGGAAAATACAGCCAATACTCGTGGAGCCGATGGGGAAATCAACCCACAAGACCTTAATAATGATGGAATTGCTGACATTTCAGGTGAACAAATCGTGCCTGAAGCCCAAGTGATTGGAGTACGAGCCACATTCAACGGCTTTGAATCCGAGGCTAAATTCAGGGTGTATGAAGGCCATGGCGACCTTGATCTAAAGCTACGTGGTGATTATGTACGTGCCACCAATAGCGATACTGGCACACCTTTGCCGCGTATCGCGCCACTCAAGATCGGCACAGGGCTTAACTATCAATTGAATCGCTTCGGCGCACGACTGGATGTTTTGCACGCATTCAGCCAGAACCGCACGGATACATTTGAGCTGGCTACTGACGGCTACACCTCTGTCAATGCCATGCTGACTTATGTGATTCCTGCAGCTTTTCATCTTGAGGCGTTTGCCAAGGCAAACAACCTGCTGGATGAAGATATTCGCGACCATAGCTCATTCCTCAAGGATATTGCGCCTATGGGCGGGCGATCCATTCTGGTCGGGATGCGTGGTGATTTTTAAGTAACGCTGTCCCTGATGCGATAGCGCGTCTGCTATCGCATCAGGCTTCTGCTTGCGCTATGATAGAGGTCTTCATTTTTCATCCCTAAAGATCATCATGGCACGTACTGTTCATTGCATTAAATTAAACAAAGAGGCCGATGGCCTGGATTTTCCTCCGTATCCTGGCGATCTCGGTAAACGCATTTTCGAAAACGTCTCTAAAGAAGCCTGGGCTGGCTGGATCAAGCAGCAAACCATGCTGGTGAATGAAAACCGCCTTAGCTTGGCCGACCCGCAAGCACGTAAGTATCTGGCACAACAAACCGAAGCCTACTTTTTTGGCGATGGTGCGGATTCAGCTTCTGGCTATGTTCCACCAAAACCATAAAAACATGCACAGTAACATCATTAAATATTCACATTAGTCATCTTACTGTCATATAAAACACATAAAGTAAGGTTTTGATTTGTCGCAGCCTAAATTGAACCCAGACCACTTTATCAATCGTGAATTAGGCATACTTGCCTTTAATAAACGCGTGCTAGCACAAGCTGAAGATGCTCGAGTACCCTTACTCGAGCGCCTGAAGTTTCTCTCAATTTTCAGCAGTAATATGGACGAGTTCTTCGAGGTTCGCGTGGCTGGGCTCAAAGAACAGATCAAATACAACAACCTGCACGTTGGCGCAGATGGCATGTTACCCAAGCAGGTATTTGCTAGGGTTAGCGTAGAAGCCCATCAACTGGTTGAACACCAATATCAGATACTGAATGACATCGTATTGCCAGGGCTAGCCGAGCAAGGCATACGCTTTTGGCGCCGTGGATTCTGGAATGATGCCCAACGTGAATGGATACGTGGCTTCTTCTTTCGTGAGCTGATGCCTATCCTCACCCCAATTGGGCTTGATCCTTCGCACCCCTTCCCACGCGTTCTGAATAAGAGCCTTAACTTTGCTGTAGAGCTAGAAGGCAAAGATGCTTTTGGTCGTAACTCAGGTGTAGCGATTGTGCAGGCACCGCGCGCCTTGCCGCGTTTTATTAAGCTACCCAACGATATTGCTGGTTGCGAACATGGCTTCGTTTTCCTTTCATCTATATTGCATGCCCACGTCAACGAACTATTCAGCGGTATGCAAGTGAAGGGTTGTTACCAGTTCCGCGTAACGCGTGACAGTGATTTGACGCTGGACGATGAAGAAACCAAAGATTTACGCCAGGCTTTGCAGGGCGAACTTTCGCACAGGCAGTATGGTGATGGCGTACGGCTGGAAGTCGCCGATAGTTGCCCCGCTGAAATGTCGGCTTTCTTGCTAGGCCAATTTGGGCTTGGTCAGGATGACTTGTATCAAGTTAACGGCATCGTGAATTTAGTGCGTTTGATGCAGATTCCAGATTCAGTGGATAAACCCACACTGAAGTTCCCGCGTTATTCGCCAAGCACACCCAAAGAATTCAATAAAGAAACAGATATTTTCAAGGTGATCCGCAAAGGCGATGTGTTGCTGCATCATCCTTTCCAATCATTTAATCCTGTAATTGAGTTCATCCAGCAAGCTGCGGATGACCCTAACGTATTAGCTATCAAGCAAACGTTTTACCGCACCAGCGCTGATTCAACATTGATGAAATCCCTGATTGAAGCGGCCAAGCGTGGTAAAGAAGTCACGGTAGTCGTTGAACTGCTCGCCCGCTTTGATGAAGAAGCTAATATCAACTGGGCAGCCCAACTTGAAAATGCTGGCGCACATGTCATCTACGGCGTTGTCGGCCATAAAACCCACGCCAAAATGGCCATGGTAGTGCGCCGTGAGGACGACAAACTGCGCCGCTATGTGCACCTTTCCACTGGCAATTACCACCAGCGTACAGCGCGCCTATATACCGATTTTGGCTTACTTACTTGCCATGAAGAAATCTGTGAAGACGTGAATGATGTATTTGCCCAACTCACAGGCTTGGGCAAAGCCAGCAAACTGCGCCATCTGTGGCAATCGCCTTTTACCTTGCACAGCCAGTTGATCAAAGCGATTCATCACGAAACCGAGATTGCAAAATCAGGTAAAAAAGCACGCATCATCGCCAAGATGAATGCCTTGCTAGATGCCGACATCATTCGGGCACTATATGATGCTTCAACGGCTGGTGTAGAGATTGAACTTATCGTACGCGGCGTTTGCGCCTTAAAACCGGGCATGCCAGGCATTTCTGAGAATATCCGCGTACGTTCGATTGTGGGCCGCTTTCTGGAACACAGCCGCATTTTCTATTTTTACAACAATGGGCAAGAAAACACCTATCTGGCAAGTGCGGACTGGATGTATCGCAACTTCTTCCGCCGCATTGAAGTATGCTTCCCTATCCTGGATGCCAAGCTTAAGAAGCGTGTGTTTAAAGATGGTTTAGAGCCTTACCTGAAAGACAATACCAGCGCCTGGGAGATGTTGCCTGACGGCACATACAAACCGAGACTGGCAAGACGTGGTTCAGCGTTTAATGCACAAGAGTTTTTAACTAGTGAGCATGGCCAGAATTTACCGCAAGAGATTTAGATCTGAAGCTCTCAGATAAAACTAATAGAGATTATTCGCTGATGAGCAGCGGAATCGAGACATCTTTCCAATAAGCCACTTCGTTGCTTAACTCGGCTTCAGTAAGCGGATTATCTTTCAACCAGCCTGATTCAAGCGCTAACGAAAAACCAGTGTTGTCACGCATCAACTCAAGCGCCGGATGGCTATCATCAAGGCGATTGCGGTGAAACAATATCGCCAGTCGCAATACCATAATTAGAAGGCAACGATCATCATCTAGCGGCGGCAATGTAATTTTGGTTAAAGAACGCCGCTGTGCCCGCACCAGTAAACCCAAAGTCAGTTGCTCCATTTTGGAGAAGCCAGGCATATCTGCATTTTCAACAATATAGGCTGAATGCTTATGATAACCACTGTGGGCAATGGATATGCCGATTTCATGCAGCTTGACTGCCCAAATCAGGTAATGCTCGGCGGTTTCTTTGTTCATGCTGAGATTATCATCAACCTGATCAAGCAAGGCTAAAGCAAGCTTCTGCACACGCGTCACTTGATCTTGATCAACATGATAGCGCCGCATGAAGCTATTGACGGTTTCTTCACGTGTATCCTGGTGATGCATACGACCCAGCAACTCGTATAGCACGCCCTCACGCAAGGCGCTGCTCGCCGTGGTCATATGATCAATGTTTAATGCTTCAAACGCTGCCAGCATAATGCACAGGCCGCCTGGCAACACCGCAGCGCGGTCTGGGCTTAAGCCTTGCAATTGCAGTTTTTTGCTGTCTTTGCCTTTTAACAACAAATCCCGTAAATGCAATAAGCCTGCATGCGTAATCGCGCCATCTGTCACGCCTTGCAAGCGCATGATTTCGCCCAAGGAACGCGCGGTACCTGAAGAACCAACCGCTTCATGCCAAGACAATGTAGAGAAGTTTTTACGGATATTCTGGATTTCAGAAGCGGCCGCTAATTGTGCCTTAACCAAGCTATCTTCAGTAATTTTTCCATCCGGAAAAAACCTGAGGCTGTAGCTGACACAGCCCATGTATAGGCTTTCCATCTCTATCGGCTCAAGACCCTGGCCAATGATAAATTCGGTAGAACCACCACCAATGTCAATCACCAGGCGTTTATGGGTTGCGGCAGGCAAGCTATGACTAACGCCCACAAAAATCATGCGTGCTTCTTCGCGACCAGCAATGATTTCAATAGGGAAACCCAAGGCAGCCTCTGCCTCAGCCAGTAATTCAGCCGAGTTTTTTGCGACGCGGAAAGTATTGGTTGCAACAGCTCTTACAGCTTGCGGTGGCAAGCCGCGCAGACGTTCACCAAAGCGCTTGAGGCAATCAATTGCGCGACGTTGAGCATCTGCATCCAAGCGTTTATCTTTGCCCAAACCAGCGCCAAGACGCACTGGTTCACGCAAAGAATCATGGAATATCAGTTGTCCATCGACTACGCGGGCAAGTTGCAATCTAAAGCTATTGGAGCCTAAATCTACAGCGGCAATTTCTGACAGGATTGGTTTTTGTGTGGCCAAGACCAACCTTTATACGAGTATGAATTAAGAATGAAGATTACCGCAGTATGATGAACTGCGCATCTCTAAATTGTAACGTTATAACGATTACGCCAGCGAACAGAGGCTTGATTTAAGCTTGTTAACTGGCGTATATGAACTACTTAAACTTTACTTAATTAAGACTGCAAAGTCTCGCGTTCCATTTCTTCCAGGGAAATATGGCGCACATCTTTGCCTTTAACCATATACACCACATATTCAGCAATGTTTTTGGCGTGGTCACCAATACGTTCGATCGCTTTAGCCACAAAAAGCACTTCAAGTGACATTGAGATCGTACGTGGATCTTCCAGCATGAAGGTAATTAACTGACGCATGGCAGCGCGGAATTGCTCATCCACCTGTTCATCCTGACGTGCAACTTCAACCGTTTTAGTCACATCAAGGCGGGCAAAAGCATCGAGCGCAGTACGCAACATTTCGCGTACCAAACCTACCATGGACTTGATTTCATTAAAACGTGGGGTGTACATACGGTCTGACTCAGAAATCTTTTGTGCGACACGGGCAATCTTGGTCGCTTCATCACCAATACGCTCCAAGTCAGTAATGGTTTTCACCATCATCATAATCATGCGCAAATCACCTGCTGCAGGCTGGCGACGGGCAATAATGTGGCTGCAGTCTTCGTCAATCTGGATTTCCAAATCGTTAACTCGGCTGTCATTCGCCATTACGCTCTCGGCAAGGTTGCTATTGGCGTTCACTAGCGCATCAAGCGCATTAACGATTTGTTGCTCCACCAGGCCGCCCATTTGCAGCACTTTTGCGCGCACTGACTCGAGCTCAGCATCATATTGCTTGTACGTATGTTCAAATTGCATCGTGCGTTCCTTGTATATATTTTAAGCGCGTGTAGAAATGACTTAATCCCCACAGTGTAGCCGTTCAATATGACATTTTTGTGTCTAATTCTGCTTTGCCAGCACGCTTTGGAAACTAAAGCAGTCAGATAGCCCTATTTCTCGTAAGTTTTAACGCCTTCAGCGGTTGCCAACAATAATACATTGGCTGGGCGCGCGGCAAACAATCCATTAGTGACAACACCAACGATCTGGTTGATTTTGGCTTCCAGTTCAACTGGATTCAAGATTTGCAAACCAAACACGTCCAGAATCACATTGCCGTTATCGGTAGTGAAATCACGCAACTTTGGCTGACCGCCGAGCTTGACCAATTCTCGAGCCACATAGCTGCGCGCCATCGGGATGACTTCGACTGGCAGAGGAAACTTGCCCATCACAGGCACCAGCTTGCTGGCATCGGCGATACAGATAAATTTCTTGGCACAGGCCGCTACGATTTTTTCGCGGGTTAACGCACCACCACCGCCCTTGAGCATGTGTAGATGCTCAGTCACTTCATCCGCACCATCCACATAGATTTCCATACCATCTACGCTATTGAGATCAAACACCTCAATGCCATGCGCTTTCAAACGCTTTGCGGTTGCTTCTGAACTCGCTACTGCGCCATCAATCTTGGATTTAACTTTCGCCAGTTCATCAATAAAGAAATTGGCTGTAGAGCCAGTACCCACGCCAATAATGCCGCCTTTTACATAACTAACCGCTGCCGCTGCTACTTGTTGTTTTAATTCGTCTTGCGTTGCCATTTACTTTTATCCTGATTTTTTAACGGTATTTAAATTGGTTGTTAAACAATTAAATCTTTAATGATGTGTTTTCTTTATAATTACGCACTTATGTAATTGTAAAGCACCTTGTTATTAATGCTTTAAACCACTATAACCTTGAATCATACACGCCCTACCCGCTAATGAAAAACGCCTACCTGGAAAAAATCCGCAACGCGCGCGTCTATGATGTCGCGATCAAAACTCCGTTGGAGTTTCAAGCTAATCTGTCTGCACGTTTAGGCAACCGAATTTTACTGAAACGCGAAGATATGCAGCCTGTATTTTCATTCAAGTTGCGCGGCGCTTATAACAAGATGATTAACCTGCCAGCAGAGTCGCTTAAATGCGGCGTAATAACTGCTTCTGCAGGCAACCATGCGCAAGGCGTAGCACTGGCCGCTCAAAAAATAGGTTGTCGCGCAGTGATTGTGATGCCAACCACTACGCCTATGATCAAGATCAATGCGGTAAAAAGTCGTGGTGGCGAGGTAGTGTTGTTCGGTGACTCATATTCCGATGCCTATGCCCATGCATTAAAGCTGGAGCAACAAGAAAAACTGAGCTTCGTCCACCCCTTCGACGACCCAGACGTGATTGCTGGCCAAGGCACAATCGCAAAAGAAATACTGGATGCACATCCAGAACCCATAGAAGCCATCTTTTGTTGCGTGGGCGGCGGTGGCCTGATTGCTGGTATTGCTGCTTATGTGAAAGCAGTACGGCCTGAAATCAAGGTGATTGGCGTAGAAGCAACTGACGCGAATGCAATGACTCTTTCCTTGCAAAAAGGTGAGCGCGTGATGCTGGATCAAGTCGGCCTATTTGCTGATGGTGCAGCCGTCAAACAAGTTGGTGAAGAGACATTTCGCCTGAGCCAAGAGTATGTGGATGAAATGATCTTGGTAGATAACGATGCCATCTGCGCTGCCATTAAAGACGTATTTGAAGATACGCGTTCGATTCTTGAGCCTGCTGGCGCGCTTGCCACCGCTGGCCTGAAAGAATATGTGAAACTGCATAAGATGCAGGGCAAGACATTGATTGGCATTGCTTCTGGCGCCAATATGAATTTTGATCGTCTGCGCTTTGTCGCTGAGCGCGCAGAAATCGGTGAAAAACGCGAGGCTGTTTTAGCCGTATCAATTCCTGAGAAACCAGGCTCATTCAAGACTTTCTGCCATTTGATTGGTGATCGCAGCATTACGGAATTCAACTACCGTTATTCTGATGCTACTGCCGCCCATATCTATGTCGGCATTGCGATTCAAGACCCGAAAGAATCTGGCGAATTGGTTGAATTGTTAAAAGCACACGGCTTACCAACGCTGGATTTGAGCGAAAACGAAGTCGCCAAACTGCACTTGCGCCACCTAGTCGGCGGTCATGCGCCGCAGGCCGAGCACGAATGCGTGTATCGCTTTGAATTCCCAGAAAAACCAGGTGCACTGATGAATTTCCTGGACCACATGGGGCACGACTGGAATATCAGTCTGTTCCATTACCGCAATCATGGAGCAGACTTTGGTCGTGTACTGGTGGGCGTACAAGTGCCACCAAACGAGCAAGATGAATTCAAACAGTTTCTGGAAAATCTCAACTATCCATACTGGGATGAAAGTGAAAACCCTGCCTATAAGCTCTTTCTAGGATGAGCCATGATTGCAAGCAACTTTGTATTAGCAGATTACTTTAAGCGCATAGGCTATACATCACAGCCCAAGGCCGATATAGCCACTGTGGCCGAGATCATGCGCTGCCAGTTGTTCACTACACCATTTGAAAATCTGGATGTGCAAGCTGGCAAAATCGTTTCTCTAGTCCCTGAAGACATCGTCGAAAAAATCGTCAAACATCATCGTGGTGGCTACTGCTACGAAGTGAACGGCATTTTTGCCATGGCGCTGCAAGCGCTTGGCATTCCCTATCAATTCGTAGCCGCCAGACCCATGTTTTATCCCACCAAAAGACCAAGGACGCATATGGCTGTGGTGGTCAATATGTCGGGCGAGCGCTGGTTATGTGATTTAGGCTTTGGCAGCTACGGATTAAGAGCGCCGATACAACTGGATGTGCTCGACCAAGCCGTTAAACAGGATCACGATAGCTTTATGCTAAGCAAGCCAACCGAGCATGAATACCTGCTACAAGCATGGGTGGATGATGCTTGGGCGCCGCAATTCGCCTTTGATTTCTCACCACAAGAATGGATTGATTTTGCGCCAGCAAACTACATGAACTCAACCCACCCAGATGCTATCTTTGTGCAAAAACTCCTAGTTGTACTGCACAACCCCGAAGGCCGAAAAATATTGTTTGGCACTACCCTCAAAACTATCACCGATGGCAAAGTTGAAAAGCAGTTTATTGCAAAAGAAGATATATCTAACGTGCTTGAAAGCCAATTTGGTTTGAGCCAAACGACTTAGATAAGAGTCTGAACCCTCAGAAATTTACTGACTTTCAGGTGGCGGCTAACAACCCAAAGCGGTCATGCAGAGATGCCGTATTGCCTATGGATTGAGTTTTAGCCAAGCCTTTGGTGAATGCCCAACTTGCACTTTAAAAAGTCTAGTGAGTGCAGCGGAATTGCTATACCCAACTTCGTTTGCTACCAACCCCACGGGCTTTCCTTTTCTAAGTAGCGTCTGCGCTAAAGCAAGCCTGCATTGTGTCAGATGATTAACTGGCGTCGTCCCAACAGTGTCTCTAAAATGGACTGCAAATCTTGCACGGGACATGCCGGCTTTTTCTGCAAGCAACTCAAGTGACCAATTATTACCTGGGGCATCATGCATGGCACTGATGGCTCTAGCTAAGCGTGCGTCATTCAATCCTGCTAGCAGGCCAATATCGGTTTTATGATGATCTAAGATATATCGTAATAGTTGAATTAGTAGATATTCAAAAAGCCGATCTATGGCTGCTTGACGTCCACAATAGTCTTGCTCAGCCTCCGCAAATAACAATCCTAATGTATTGGCTAGAGATGGCATCAAATCAAGAGGCATTAACATTACTCTTGGTAATGCATTGGCTAATACGTTCTTAGAGCCTCCATCTAGATCAATGATTGCGCAAGTAAGATCTACCTCCCCATCAAATACAAATTGATGTTTAGCTGGCCTAGGGTAGAGCAATAAGCTGGGCTGATCTATCAAAATACTACCGTGCTCTGAAGAGTTAACCGTTAATTTTCCCTTCTGAATCAGGTGTAAAAAACCACCTCCCATGCTTTCATCAAAATCAATGTCTTTGCATAAAGTACCAGAGAAGAACATACGAGCACTTAATTGATGTTGATTAAAGAACCCAGCTAAACGATCGGTCATTATTGATACCAAAAGGTAATTAATTGATACTTAATACTACCATTAGTATCGATTATTCCAACAAAATGTAGTTGTGCAATTCGCACTAGATTGAAAAGGGATAGATACCATGGGTAATAAAATAGCGATTGTCGTATTAGCCGACACCGAGACAAACGAAGGTCTAGGTCGCGTAGTTAATGCATTAGCTGCTGCTGGAGAGTGTAAAGAGTCTGGAGACGAAGTTCATATTGTCTTTAGTGGAACGGCCACCAAGTGGCTTACTCAGTTAGTTAAAGCAGATCATCCAGCGCACGGCCTATTTGAAGCTGTTAAAGATAAGATTGATGGTGCATGTGGGTTTTGTGCAAATGCATTTGGGCAGACAGATGCTGTGCAATCTTGTGGTATCAGATTACTTGCCGATAGTGGTCCATTTATGAGCTATCGACAGTTCACTTCAGAAAACTACCAAGTGCTTATTTTCTAGAAGAGATAACACATTAATCCCGATATAAATAAGCCAGCTCAAGGCTGGTTTATTTATATCGGGATTAATGCCCTCTAGCGACCCATAGTGGCCATTAATTTGAATTGTAAGGTAAGAATCAAAGCCATTATAATTGAGACTATAAGCAATTATTAAAATATTCAATTTTCTATAATTGATATCAATATAAATTGTGCGACACTCATTCTTTAGCCAATGATACCCAAGCCCAATGATATGCAGTTACTCAATCAGATTATAGATAAAATTAAATCAGTAAAACTTGCAGATTTTGATGCATGGCGAGGAAGATTAATTGTATGGATTGCTGCTGCAGTTGCAGGACTAGTTGTTGTAATTTTTGCACAGGCAACTGAACATGTCATATCTTGGTTCTTCCGTATTGAAATCGCTTACTGGTGGGCACCCATTTTACTGACTCCATTAGGTGGAATAGCAATCGTCTTTTTTACTAGACGCTGGTTTGCCGGGGCAGCCGGTAGCGGAATCCCCCAGACAATAGCTGCACTTAAAGATGAAACATCAGAAGAAACCATATCCAAACTCCTGTCTCTAAAATTAGCCGCAGCTAAGATTGTTTTAGGCTTGGGAGCTTTGGCTTCAGGTTTTTCAGCTGGCAGAGAGGGGCCGTCTGTTCAGGTGGCTGCCAGCGTGATGTATGCATTCCGACGTTTCTTGCCTAAGAATTTTTCTATCCACCCTAAACATTTAATACTAGCCGGTGGAGCAGCAGGCATTTCGGCAGCATTTAACACACCTTTAGCTGGGATTGTATTTGCAATCGAAGAGCTTGGTCGCCGTTTTGAACAAAAAACAAATGGCGTTGTAATCAGCGCGATTGTTCTGTCTGGCTTGGTATCAGTCTCACTTCAAGGAAATTACATTTATTTTGGCAACATCGTGGTCAACAACGTAGATCGGCACATTTTCATTCCACTGTTGGTCTGTGGCTTAGTCTGTGGTGTCACAGGTGGATTGTTCAGCCGGACATTGATTGAATCATCATCGAAATTAGATGGACGAGTTGGTAATTTCCGCAGCATGCATCCAGTAAGGTGGGCTGGTTTTTGCGGCCTGATGGTTGCCCTGTTAGGATTGATCAGTGATGGACATGCTCACGGTTCTGGCTATATCTATACCCAGAACATTCTTGATGGCTCTGTCATGGAATCATGGCAATATGCGCCGATAAAATACCTAGCGACAATCTTTACCTACTTTAGTGGAGTGCCTGGCGGAATTTTTGCACCATCACTCTCTATAGGCGCAGGCATAGGCAGTGATTTACTGCCATTCTTTGGTCAACAACATATCGCTGAAATCAGCACACTCTGCATGGCTGGTTTTTTAGCTGCCGTGACACAAGCGCCACTGACCTCATTTATTATCGTCATGGAAATGGTGGATGGCCACCAGATGGTAATCAGCTTGATGCTGGTTGCATTGATTGCGGCGATTATCTCCAGAATATTTAGCTTGCCACTCTATGAAACCCTAGCTGCTAAACAGTCTGAGAGTCTTCAAAGCTGATTAACAGCAGTGTTAAACAGAGCGTTTATTTAAGACTCCCTATCAACGTCAGCTTTTGGCCGATAGCCTCCTCCAAAGAATAGTGTGTGATCATCTAAATACTCAGATTCCTACTTACAAAAGCTTAAGAATAAACTCCCACTCACGCGGATCAACGGGGGTAATTGATAAACGGTTGCCGCGCTGCAAAATGCGCAAACTTACTAGCTCTGGTATCTCGCGCATTTCTTTAAGACTCAGTAACCGCGTTTTACGCACCAGCTTCACATCTACATTAAACCAGCGCGGGCTTTCTGGTGTGGCTTTGGGGTCATAGTATTTATGGCCTGCAATAAATTGTAATCGGTCTGGGTAGGCCAGCTTGCTAACTTCTGCAATACCAGCAATGCCAGGAACATCACAGTTTGAATGGTAGAACAAAACGCCATCGCCGACTTTCATCTGGTCGCGCATGAAATTACGGGCTTGGTAATTACGTACCCCGTACCAATCCACTGTTTGATTCGGCATCGCTGCCAAATCATCAATCGAGACATCACCAGGCTCAGACTTCATTAACCAATATCGCATGTGTTTCTTTCTATCAACTTATTCTGTAAACATTCAGCAATTATATTACTGAAGAATGCTTTGCATCATCTGACAGACATATTAGTCTATCAATATGTTTCGGCTCACTTGAAAGGTCACACTGCATGGAAACCAAACCACCATTACCACCGTTTACCCTAGAAACAGCCAAGCAAAAAGTACAAGCGGCTGAAGATGCCTGGAACAGTAAGGACCCTGAACGGGTATCGCTGGCTTATACCGTTGATTCACACTGGCGCAACCGTTCGGAATTCATTACAGGCCGCCCTGCCATTAAAGAGTTTTTAAAAGCCAAATGGGCTAAAGAGCATGAATATCGGCTTAAGAAAGAACTCTGGTGCTTTCTTGAAAACCGCATCGCCGTGCGCTTTGAATACGAATGGCATGACGATAAAGGCCAGTGGTACAGATCGTATGGCAACGAAAACTGGGAGTTTGCAGAAAACGGCCTGATGCAGTTTCGCTACGCCAGCATCAATGATGTACTGATTAACGAATCTGACCGCAAGCTAGGCTGATATCTAATTTATAGATGCGCGGTGGGTGACGCATCTATTGCAACTCCCCAATATTAACGATCTAACGTTGCTTATCGCCACCGCCCTGTGGGTGGCCACCGCCTTCGTGTCTTTGTTGCTGTTGTGGCCTAGGCGCCTCATTGCGCGGCTGCTCTGCTCGCGGCATCTCAATATGTTGTTGCTGCCTTTGAGGCTCTGATCTTTGCATTTCTGGCCGAGGCTGTCTTGCCTCAGTGCTTCTTTGCTGTACTCTGGGTGCCGTTTCTGGACGTGGTTGCTGAACGGCTTGCGGCGCAGCACGCTCAATCTGTGGCCTTGCTTGTTGGCCTGACCCTATATCAGCGCCCTTATCGCGGCCGCTTGGTGGCGACATACTTTCTGGGTTAGACATTTGCGGCTGGTTTCTTGGCGAACGACTGTCATCATTCTGGCGTCCAGGGTTTTGGCCCTGTGGCCTTCCATCAGGTAAATTTACATTCTGCCGATAATCTGGCGAGTGATCAGGATTGCCATTTGTTGGCTGCCCTGCTGGGTTGGATCTATTACGATTGTCAGGCGAATGGTTGGTAGGATTACCACCTGAATTTTGGTGATTGCCGTCACGGTTTTGCTGAAAGTCATCTCTGTTATTACGCGGTGGCCTTGCATCATTGCCTGGGCGTGAAAACTGTTGCTGTAACGCAGAGTTTGGGTAAGGCACACCGCGCCTGTGATCGGGGTCATGCTGCCAAGCACCACGGTCAGGATAAGGCCGTGGATTAGCGCCAACTGGTGGGCGTGGGTGATTGTTGTAGTAGTTTCTATAGTAGTAATTATTGACGTTCACGACATTGACATGGCGTTGATGCCAGTCAAAATTGCCGAAGAAGAAACCGCCGCCTACGCTAATTCCTACACCCACATAAAAGCCAGAGTTATACCCAGGCCGGCGATAGTAACCAGGCCATGGATTCCAATACACGGGAGGGTATGCATCCCACCACCATGGGCCATAGACAACAGTAGGGTTGTAATACGGCACATAGACCACTTGCGGCGCAGCTTGCTGGATGACAATGACGGTCTGACCCTGTTGCGCTTGTTGATTTACTTGTACTTGGTCGTTAGATTGCAAATTGCCAGCGGCCATCGCCTTTTGGCGCAAGCCCTGCACGGTGTCCATAACTTGGGGTTGTTGCTCAAGGAATGCATCACCAAGTCGCTCAGTCCACTCCAGTTTTTCATCCAGCATACCCAAGATTTGAGGAAATGCTGTCAGCGAAATCACGCTTGGATCCCAATTATTCTGCTGCGCCGCTTTAACTGCTTGGTCGCCTTTTAAATCAGGGTTGGCGCGTGACCAGCGTGCTGCCTGCACCACTTCCAGCGGATAAGTTGAAGCCATCAATACCTGTGAGAGCAAGGCATCTGGATACAGGGCGATCGGTGCTAACATCTGGTCTAGCTCCTGCTGGCTAAATTGAGGCTGGGGTGGCTGCTGGCTTGGGTTAGTGTCGCCACTCTGCGGCGGCATGGGTGGTTGCGCGTAATCATCCTGCGCTTGTGCTATTGTGGAAAAAATTAAGGCCAACGTTAAAACGGCGACGGAATTAAATCTCATGGTACTGCTCCAAATAACTTGCATACCCCTATGAACGCGTTACGTGATAATTGGTTTATTTAAATAGATAGGCATTACAAAACCTTACAAGTTGCAATTGATTATTTTTAGACCTAAACACTGATTGAATCTATGAGTACAACATCACCCACACTAGAAGCCAATGACGTATCAGAAAATCAAAATCACGAATCAAAGCCACGCTGGCGTGATACCTGGGCGCTAATTAAGCCTTATTGGGTATCTGATGAGAAGTGGCGAGCGCGTGGCCTGCTATTCGCGATTATTACCCTGACACTAGGTGCGGTTTACATCAACGTATTGTTCAATACGTGGAACCGTGATTTTTACAACGCGCTGGAAACCAAAAATTACATAGCATTCAAAGAACAACTGTGGCGCTTTTCATATCTGGCATTCATATTCATCGCTGTCGCCATTTACAGGATTTATCTGCGTCAGGCACTCGAGATGCGTTGGCGAGCATGGATGACAAAACAGTATTTGGGCAAATGGCTGGCACATCAATCTTATTACCGTATTGAACAAACCCAATCTTCAGACAATCCCGACCAAAGAATTGCAGAAGACCTGAGCCAGCTAACGACTGGTACGCTGGCGCTATCTCTAGACCTACTTTCAAGTGTGGTTAGCCTAGTCACTTTTGTGGGCATACTTTGGGCAGTGAGCGGGCCATTATCATTCTTGATGTTTGGTCATCAGATGGTGATTCCCGGCTATATGGTCTGGTTCGCAGTCGCTTACGCTGCTGTTGGTTCATGGTTAGTATGGAAAGCAGGCAAACCACTCATCCAACAAAACTATAACCAACAGCGTTATGAAGCTGATTTCCGTTTTGGCCTAGTGCGCGTGCGTGAATACTCAGAAGCGATTGCGCTGTATGAAGGCGAAGCACAGGAGAAAGTACATCTCGAATCCCGTTTTGAAAGAATTCGAGTGAACTGGTGGCAAATCATGAAAACGACAAAACGTTTAAATGTAGCTTCTACGTTCTATGCCCAGTTCGCGATTATTTTCCCTATGTTGGTTGGCGCACCTCGTTATTTTTCAGGCGCGATCACCCTAGGGGGTTTAACCCAAATCAGTTCGGCTTTTGGTCAGGTGCAAGATGCACTTTCTTGGTTTGTCAGTGCCTTTACCACGCTAGCAACGTGGAAAGCCAGTGTTAATCGGCTTGCTAGCTTTCATGCAAGTATCGTGAATGCTGAGAATCAGGCACTGAATGCAAGTCTCTCGATTAACCGCACTTCTGGATCAGGGATAAAGCTCAATGATGTGAGCCTGCATTTACCAACAAGCTCAAGTGCAGAGCCAAACTTACTGGATACTGTAAATCTGCAGCTTGAACAAGGCCAGCGTGTACTGTTAAGTGGGCCATCTGGCGCAGGTAAATCCACCCTGTTTCGCGCGATTGCCGGTATTTGGCCTTATGGAACTGGCAACATAGAGATTCCACGGCAAGCCAATCTACTTTTTCTGCCGCAACGTACTTATTTGCCCATCGGTATATTGCGTGATGCAATTGCCTACCCTTCAGCCGCCGAAAAATTTTCGGATGAAGCGATGGTTAAATATCTGACCCTATTCAAACTTGAACATCTCTGCGACAAGTTGAATGATGCAGAAAACTGGGGGCAACGCTTGTCCACTGGCGAGCAACAGCGTCTGGCTTTCATCCGCTTATTGCTGATTAAACCTGATGTGGTATTTCTGGATGAAGCCACCAGCGCGGTAGATGAAGATATGGAAGAATTGTTATATAGCTTACTTGTGCAAGAGCTACCAAACAGCAGTGTATTGAGCATTGCGCACCGTAGCAGCGTCGCTAAATTCCACACCCGTAGCTGGCAACTGAAAGACCGAAAGCTGGAAGCACACGCAATTACCCAAACAAGCTGATCACTCAGCTTAAGCATTACACAATAAAAGAGAGCTAAAAATGGCACGCAATGTATTAGGTACAGAGTTACAGGCTTGCAGCATCAAGCCACTGACTGGATTTACCCGCAATGGTTGCTGCGACACTGGCGCAGAAGATACAGGCAGCCATACGGTATGCGCTGAAGTGACTGAGGAGTTTTTGGTGTATTCCAAAGCGCAAGGCAATGACCTCAGCACGCCCAGACCAGAGTACAACTTTGATGGCCTAAAACCTGGTGATCGCTGGTGTTTATGTGCTGCACGCTGGAATGAAGCGGCAGAAGCTGGCTACGCACCACCCGTTGTACTAGAGGCCACGCATGAACAGGCGCTTAAGATTGTCAGCCTGGCTGACCTTAAATATCACGCTCTGAGATAAAAATAGGAGTTCCCCACAAATGCTGCCTAGACCAGCATCCTGAACCAAAAAGGCTCAAGTGGTCACAGTTGAAGTCACATCAGGTACACCCGCAAATGGAGCGCGCACAACAGCAACTAAGCGAACCGCAACCTATGCAAAAACTAGTTCAAGGAATATATAATCCAAGCAACACCGCAGGGAACAAACTGATGCTGTGAGTTTCAATTCAACTCATCAGCGAAAACAGGTATTAGATTGCTTTAAATATAGTCGGGCAATATAACAGGCTTGTGAAAATTACTTTTACAGCTAAAAAAGCTTATTTTGCTCGGCTAATGCACTATCAATCTGTTCTTGCATGCCGTCAATTCTACGCTTGAAATCACCAACGTCAAAGCCACCAGTGCGAGTTGTTAACAACTCATGTGCAAGATTCAATGCCGCCATGATAGCGATGCGCTCTATGCCAATCACCTTGCCAGTATCGCGAATGTCGCGCATCTTTTTATCAAGATACTTGACTGAGTTTTCCAATCCTTCACGTTCATCTTCAGTGCAAGCCACCCTGAATTCGCGGCCCATGATATTGACATCAACACCTGTAGGCTGACTCATAACACACCTTCAACAACGGTTTGTGGCAAACGCTCAATCAAGGCCTCAAGTCTGGCACTGGCTTCCGTCATCTGGCTCTTTAACTGTTTAGTGTCATCACGCCCTTGGGCAAGCTCTTGCCTCAATTGCAAGTTCTCTGCACGCAGTGACTGACATAGCTCAATGAGCTGCGTCAATTTGGCTTCAAGCACGTTTAAATCTGTTTCCATGATGTCACTATAATTTGAAAAACCTTGTGTGGTCAACTGTTAACAGCGATTTTTGAAAGTATTACAACACCTTATCAAAAATTAAGCTTTGCCGATTTTGCCTTCTGTAACATATAATTGAACCATGTTGTCAGGTGCTGACATCGCAGTTTTAGCAAGTTGCTGCGATTAAGTGAAACTGGGAAACAGGTGACATTTGATCTCGAGTCATATCTAAGCATTCAAATTAATTCCTGTGCTGCCCCCGCAACGGTAATTACGTGTGGTTAATTCGACATACCACTGTGATGAAAATCATGGGAAGGTGAATTAACAAGACGTATGAGCCCGGAGACCGGCCTAACAATATAAGCTTGGGAATACCGCGGGGTGACGGTTTTCGGGACGTTATTGCATGGCAAAGTCTTGCCCGCGCTCGTTTCGTTTTATCAATATCTCGTGTTATTTCCCTTACAAATCAATCATTAAAACATGCGGGGTCGCATGTTATTAAGGGAATATAATGAAAAAAACCACCATTGCAGGCCTTGTCGGCCTCCTCTTTACGTCCAATACCTTTGCTGCAGATGTTGATCTTACTTCGGATGATGTATTGGTCAGCGCCAATCGTTTTGAGCGCAGAGATACTGAGACAACTTACGCTTCAGAGATTCATACAGCTAAAGATATTCAAGCTTCTGGCGCAGCAACACTTTATGACTATTTAGCCCAGCAAACATCACTCAATGTACTGTCAAGTTTTGGTAATAAAGCGACTCCATCAATCAATCTTCGCGGTTATGGCGGTGAGAATGGATCCCAGAATGTTGTTATTACCGTAGATGGTCAACGCTTAAATAATATTGATGGAATACCGCAACTGCTTGCTGCTATCCCACTTGGTAATATTGATCGTATTGAGATCAGTAAAGGTAGTGGTTCTGTTATCTACGGCGATGGGGCAACGGCTGGCGCTATTCAAATCTATACAAAAAATAAAACTGGCGTCACAGCGAGTGTTTCTGGTGGAAACTATGGTCAACAGAATCATTACATCAATGCTGGCATTTCAGAAAAGTATTTTGATCTATCTGCAAATGCGGCCCATGACTCCTATGATGGATTTAGTCAAAAAGATGTGACTGGTAATAAAGATGAGTTCACTAGCGATACGCAGAATGTAAAACTTAAAATTAAGCCATTAGACAATCTACGTTTCAATGTTGAAGGTACCAGTTCACGGAACGATATTCGATATGTAAATGCCTTAAGTTTGGCGCAATTTAAAACAGACCCCTCACAAAACGGTGGTGTTAATCCATATACACACCAAAACTTGAATAGTGACCAGTGGCGAGTAGGCGTTGAATATGACATTACGAATAACATCAGAATTAATGCTACTCATTATGACGAAACAAAATTGTCTTCCTATATTTCTGACTTTCCTTCCACCAGCAACTATCGCTATCAATCAAACGATATCTCCATCAACTATTGTGATGACTTCAAGAGCTTGATTGTTGGTTTCCAGAATTTTGATGGTAAACGTTCTTCGACAACCGATGTAACCACTAAAGAGAATCAGGCTTTTTTTGCACAAGGTGATTACAAAATAGATGCACTTACCTTATCTGCTGGCGCAAGAAGAGAAGACGTTACATATGCAAATAATCCAGTTGGCGACACTTCAGCCAGTGGAGACAATAATCTAAATGCATGGGATATTGGCGCAAATTATCGACTTGGTTCTACGTTAAGTATTTTTTCTAACTACAATAAAAGCTTTGAAAGCCCTGACATTGATCGATCTTTCGTTTTTGATACCGCTACATCCAAAACGATATTCAGTGGATTCATAAAACCTCAAGAGGCTAAAACATTTAATATTGGCTTAAATCAAGTCCTATCAAACAATAAATTTAAGGCTACAGCTTTCTATAGTTGGTTGCATGATGAAATTTATCTTGATCATAGTGTAGGTCCTTTTGGGGTCAACACTAATATTGATAAATCACACAAATATGGCATTGAACTACAAGACAGCCTTAAAATCTCCGAGAATCTAGGTGCCTCAATTATTTACAATTATACGCGTGCAATTATTGACAGCGAAGTTGAAACAGACGGCACAAATATTAGTAATAAGAATTTACCAGGAGTGCCAAAACATAGCGTAGTTGCAAATTTGAACTATAAATTTCTTGATCACGCTAGCTTAAATCTAAATCAAACATGGCGTTCAGATGCTTATGCATATAATGACTTCCAGAATAATTTAAGCCAAAAACAAAATAGCTATCAAACAACAAATATTGCTTTAAATTATCAATATAAAAATGTTAATTTTTTCACTGCAATAAATAATCTGTTTGAGCATGAAAACTCAATACAAGTCGCTGATAATTTTATCTACCCTATTGATTTTGTGCGCACTTGGAGAGTTGGCATGAAAGCGGACTTTTAAGGATTGCGGCCTGAAAAATCAGGTCGCAAGATGTTATCATTGTTTAATATTCAGCAAGACAGAAGGAAATCTAAGTGAACTCAACACAAAAAAATCTAATGATTAGCTATAAACCAATCGCAATCGCTGCATTAATTGCGTTTTTCATGCTGCTAACGCGTGGTAGCCATGTGCTAACAGCAGTATCGTTGCCTGACGCCAGTCTTGCCTTGTTTCTGCTAGGCGGGCTTTATCTCAAGCGTGCATGGTGGTTTGCGGCATTTTTTGTGTTGGCGACCGTGATTGATTTTGGTGCTGCTGCGCTTGACCCAATGCAAGGCTTTTGCCTGACTAACGGTTACTGGGGTTTGATTCCAGCTTATGGTGCGATGTGGCTGGGTGGTCTGTGGCTAGCCTCAAGGGCAGATGCTTTTGCTGTTAAGCCATATGTATTGACTAGCGTGATCACTACCGTAGTTGCATTCGTTATTTCAACCCAGGCTTACTACTTGTTCTCTGGCCGCTTCCCTAACAACGGCGTACTAGAAACCTTGCAGTATGGTTGGAACTATCTGCCGACCTATGTTGGTTTCACCCTGATGTACATGGCAGCTTTCTGGCTGGCAGTTAAGGCTTTCCGCTTGATTCAGGTTGGAAAATCTGTTCAGGCTTAACCTAAATTAAGACCAAAAAAGCCGCACAGCCATGTTGTGCGGCTTTTTTATTGGTAATGATTCGCCCTGAAATAAGTTGAGGAAGTATTTTGACTAGCACTCATCAATATGCGCAACGCATCGTCTGCATGACGACCGAGACCACAGAGGTTTTGTATCTCTTGGGCGAGCAAGCGCGCATTGTCGGCATTTCTGGCTTTACAACAAGGCCAGCAATAGCTCGACGCGAGAAGCCCAAAGTATCCGCGTTTACCAGCGCCAAGATTGATAAGATTCTCGATTTAAAACCAGACTTGGTATTAGGCTTTTCTGACTTACAAGCCGATATAGCCGCCGCCCTGATTAAAGCTGGTGTTGAAGTACATGTGTTTAACCAGCGCTCAGTCGATGATATTTTACGCATGGTCACTACGCTTGGAGGGCTAATCGGCGTGCCAGAAAAAGCTTCCGCATTAGTCAAAGAACTGCAAATAACTATCGAACGTGTTGAAGAAACTGCGCTGTACCTGCCGGCTAAGCCAAAAGTATATTTTGAAGAATGGAATGACCCATTAATCAGCGGCATCCGTTGGGTGGCTGACCTCATCAAAATTGCTGGTGGCGAAGATTGCTTTGCCGATTTATCAATGCAAACATCGGCCAAAGAACGCATTATTGCTGACTCAGACCAAGTAATTGAGCACATGCCAGACATCATTATAGGCTCTTGGTGTGGCAAAAAATTCCAGCCTGAGCAAGTAATGGCAAGGCCTGGCTGGAATGTGATACCAGCGGTAAAAAACGGTTTTGTACGAGAAATAAAATCGGCAGATATTCTGCAACCTGGGCCTTCTATAATCACACATGGACTTAAACAGTTGCAAACCATTATTCAACAATGGGGCGTCAAGCAAGCCCATGGCAAACACTGGGGCTAAACCCCGACTGGAATTTAAATGAAGAGCTTCATATGACGACAAGCTTGATATTAGGTGGCGCGCGCTCTGGCAAAAGTGCTTATGCCGAGAAAATAGCGAGCGAGAGTGACCTGACAGTGACTTATATCGCCACAGCACAAGTCTATGATAGCGAATTCGGCGAACGGGTAGCGCATCACAAGAGCCGCCGTGCTAAGCATTGGAAGACTGTGGAAGTACCGCATCAACTCGCGACCACTTTACAGGCTGAAGCCTCGCCAGACCATTGCCTGATTGTAGATTGCCTGACTTTGTGGCTTGCACAATGTATCTGCCCTGAATGCGCCCCTCCAGAAGGCGTAGATTGGCAAGCTGAACGTGCCGCGTTGCTAACAGTATTACCCACACTGCCTGGAAAAATCATATTCGTCAGCAATGAAGTTGGGATGGGCATTGTGCCACTGGGAGAAATCAATCGTCAATTTCAGGATGAAGCTGGCAGGCTGAATCAGGCGATTGCAGCATTATGCGAGGAAGTGATTTTTGTGGCGGCAGGGTTGCCCTTGAAGCTTAAATAGACAAATTTGCTGATTCAACAGAAACCATCCATAATGCATCGCATATGTAATGCAAAGGAGTGTTTATGAAAACAGCCACAATCCCATCATTAAGAGTTTCGCCAGAACTCAGGCATGCAGCAGAAAACGTATTGCAGCAAGGCGAGACGCTTTCCAGCTTTGTTGAACAGTCTCTCAAAACCAATATAGAGCGCAGAAAATTCCAGCAAGAATTCATTGCTCGTGGTTTAGCTTCAAGCGATGAAGCTAAAAAAACGGGGATTTACTACAGCGATGATGAAGTCATCACAGAATTGAAGTCAAAACTGGCTGCTAAACTCACTGATAACACCTAAATGAGTTACGCGGTTCGTTACACCCAGCAGGCCAAAGATGATATCGAGCGATTATTCGATTTTTGGCTGGATCAAGATACAGCAACAGCAGAGCGCGCAATATTAACGATTGAACAAGCGATGCACCTACTAAAAACATTCGCCTTATCTTGTCGCAAAGCCGAGCCTAGCAACCCTTTCTTACGAGAGCTGATCATCCCATTTGGCGCTAATGGCTACGTTGCAATGTTTGAAATTGAAGATAAAGAAACTGTGACGATTTTATCTATCAGACATCAGCGCGAAGATGACTTTCATTGAACATGAAATGTCTTCAAAGCATCTACAAGCTCAGCAATCACGCTATCCCAATCTCCAATTGTTTTTTGCCTGAAGAGTTTAGCAGTGGGATACCAAGGGGTATCCTCACGATCTAGCAGCCATCGATAATCTGGTACGACTGGCAATAAAATCCAAACTGGCTTACCGATTGCACCTGCCAAGTGGGCTACTGAAGTATCGACTGAAATCACCACATCCATTTCATCAATCAGCGCTGCTGTATCAGTAAAATCATTCAACTCGCTGATATGCAGTTGTATTGGCATCCCTGCATCCAGCGTTGCTTGGTCATTTGGCCGAATTTCTTTTTGCATGCTGTGGAATTCAATCGGCAATTCCATCAAGGGGGCTAGTTTGGCAAGCGGTACGCTGCGTTTATAGTCTTTGGTATGAGTGGTTGAACCTGACCAGACGAGGCCGACACGCAGCCCTTTCTTTTCAGCCAGTTTCAGGCCTGCTTTTTTAGATTGATCTACTGCCAGATAAGGCACTGCCGCAGGCACGGTATCCACAGTTGTCTTGAAATAAAAAGGTAAGCTCATCAGCGCGCAGTGATAGTCAAATTCGGCATACTCCTGCTCTTTTTCAATGAGCTGATAATCTGGTGACAAGGTACGCATCAAGCCAAGTAAGGGCTTGTGCACGTTAAGAATGATCTTGGCGCCCAGCGCTTCTACCATTGGGGCATAGCGGGCAAACTGAATTGCATCACCCAGACCTTGTTCAGCGTGGAGCATCACGCGCTTACCTGCTAAGGCTTCTTTGGCTATATGCGCCGCTTTGGGATCATTCCCTACCAGACTAGGTTGGCTATAGGGTTTTCTGTGGCCACGTGGTGGGCCTTCAGCATCCCAACCATATTCATACAAGTGCCAGCCTTCCTCATATTCGCCAAGTAATATCTTGATAATGGCCTTGTTCCATAAACAAGTAGCATTGTCGGGAGCTAATTCGCTGGCATGATCGTAATCGGCGATTGCTAGATCAAATTGTTGGCTATCAAGGTAGAGATTGCCGCGGTTGGTATAACTTTGTGAATTATTTGGATCGATTTGCATGGCCTTGTTGTAAGAGGCTAAGGCATCATCACGACGGCCAAGGGCAAGCAAAGTATTACCTTGATTAATGTAGGCCGCTCCATAGTTGGGGTCTAATTCAATGGCCCGCGCATAATCCTCCATCGCAAAATCATACGCTTTCAGTTTGTTATGAGCAGCGCCCCGATTGTTATAGGTAATCGCATGGTTAGGGTTCAGCTCTATCGCATAGTTGTAATGGGCAACGGCAAACTCATGCTTGTTCAAATCGGCCAGCACGTTGCCGCAATTCATGTACGCATTCGCGTATTTAGGCATCAATTCAATGGCTTTGTTGAAGCATAACAATGCCTCATTTAACTGTTTCTTTTGCCAAAGTATGACGCCTAGGTTGTGATGCGCTTCTGCATAGTCAGGCTTTAAGGCAATCACTAGCTGGTAATGGACTAATGCCTGATCATCAAGCTTTGCCAGCTTTAAAGCATTGGCGCAATTGTAGTGAGCTTCGGCATTATCTGGCTTGAGGGCAATGGACTTTTCATAACTCGCTGCAGATTCCTCAAACCGGTTGAGATAGGTATAAGCATCACCGGCGATATCGTGTGCATCTGCCTGGTTCGGGTTGATAGCGATGGATTTTGTGGTGTATGTCAGGCATTGCTCAAAAGCTTTCAAGTGCAAATGCACAGTAGAAACCAGCGTCAATACACGGTAATCGTTAGGGTGTGCTGCTAATAATTCATGATAAATGGCCAGTGCCTGATCAAATTTGTTTGCCTGCTGAAAATCAATCGCCTGCTGCAGTAGTTGTGCTGCAGTATTTGCATCTATCTGTCTTTGTGAGCTAGCAGCAAGGCCTTGCGTGCCCAGCATTTTCCCTAACAAAGATGATGAGGCTGGCGTTTTATTAGCACTGCGTTTAGCTGATTTATTTTTCATAGTGCATTCTTTATATGAATGAGGTTTTATTATCAAAGACTTGCAGGGCAGCAATTAACTCGGTCAATACAGTACCCCAATCACCGACAGTTTTTTGCCTGAACAATCTTGCAGTTGGATACCAAGGGGAACTTTCAGTATTCAGCAACCAACGATAATCTGGCACATACGGCAATAATATCCATACAGGCTTGCCCATGGCACCTGCCAGATGAGCCACTGAGGTATCTACCGTAATCACCAAGTCTAGTTGCGCAATCAGTGCAGCCGTATCAGTGAAGTCTTGCAAGCGCTCAGTGTAGGATTTGATTTGGGGCAGTAGGTTAAGTACAACTTGATCATTCGCTCTAATCTCTTTTTGCAGGTTATGAAAACTCACAGGCAAATCCAGCAAGGGCCGCAAAGTCGCCAAGGGAATACTGCGTCTATGGTCGTTATTGTGCGTGGTAGAGCCAGACCAGACTAAGCCTACTTGTAATTTCTGCTTATCTGCCAACGCAAAATCAGCTGTTTTCTCTTGATCTGCAAACAGGTAAGGCACATCCGCAGGCACTGTTTCAAGGCGTGTTTTGAATACCAAGGGCAAGCTCATGAGTGGGCAATGCGCATCAAATTCAGTAAAAACTGAGCTTTGCGCAATCACCTTAAAATCACCCTTCATAGCCTCAATCAGTTTGACCAATGGCTTAGGCACTTCCAAAATCACTTCAGCACCCAGTGCCGCCACCATAGGCGCATAACGCACGAACTGCATCACATCGCCATAACCCTGCTCCGCATAAAGCACGATGCGTTTTCCTTCAATTGAGAAATCGCCCAACCACGCTGGCTGGGGACATTGCTTTCTCACGCCACGGGCAAATCCCTCAGTCTTAAAGCCATATTCATATAGCTGCCAGCCCGTTTCAAAATCGCCCATCAACAGCTTCAATAGCGCCTTGTTCCAGATGAATTTCATCTCATTGGGCGCAATTGCCAAGGCTTTGTCATAGTCCGCCAGCGCTTCATCGACGTATTTGCAGTCGAGGTACAAATTGCCACGATTGTTGTAGGCCATTGCATCGTCGGGCTTATGCGCAATCACGCCATCATAGATGTCCAACGCATCTTGATGGCGATCAGCCTCAGCCAAGGTGTTAGCCAAGTTCAGGTAAGAAGCTATGTCTTCAGGCTTGAGTTCTATGGATCGCTGATAACTCAATATAGCGGCATCAAACTGTCTGGCCTTTTGTAAGGCGACGGCTAGAAAGTGATGCGCTGCAGCGTCATCTGGCTTCAGTTCAACTGCGTATTGAAGATGCGCAATCGCGTAGTCATAATTTTTAAGTACAGTCAGTGCGCGGCCAGCGCCTATGTAGGCTTCCAGATCATTCGCATCGATGGCAATGGCTTGGTTAAAGCTGGTAAGTGCTGATTTAAAATCGCCAGTTGCCAGCAGCTCTGCACCAAGTGCGTTGTGTTGTTGAATTGATTTGGCGTTTGTTTTGGCGACAACAAGCCCTGCAGCAGGCTTAGCGTGTTTGCTGGGTGTTTTAGAGTACGACGCTGTTTTACTTTGGGTGGTTTCGCTCATTTACCTGTTAACAAAGCCAATACGCATGACTTTGTCATCAATGATGATTTTGGTAACACTAGCATAATCGATGTGCAGCCTAAAGGCATTGATGAGGGGTAAACCTAGCGCATATCCCGTGAATGCGCGGATAACGCCTGCATGGGTGAACAAAATCACTGGCTCGCCAGAGCCAGCCTTGCCTGCAGAGATTTCTTCAAGAAAGGCTTTTACGCGTAAAAATAGTTGATGAAACGACTCGCCATTGGGCGGTGTTTGCATCACATGGTCTTCGGCCCATACATCAATCAACCCTTGCGGGATATCATTCCAGGCCTGCATTTCCCAGTCTCCAAAATGCAGCTCTTTGAGGCGGTCATCCTGATTGATTGTGTTATGGCCCAGCGCTTTAGCAGTGACAGTTGCAAGTTTTAAACAGCGTTGCAATGGGCTGCTGTAAATCATTGGGTTAGCAATATGCTGTAACTTCTCATGCAAGCGCTTGCTCTCTTCTTCAAAGCTTGCAGCTACATCGAGGTCAGTTTGTCCGTAGCAGATACCAGTGGCGACCTCAGGCGTGGTATGACGAACTAGATAAATTTCCACGATTGGCCACTCCAGGCTAATACTGCCAGATAAAAAGCGATTTCCGTCAATTGCTGCATGGCGCCTAAACAATCGCCCGTATATCCGCCGAGACGTTTTTTGAGCTTGAGGCTAAACCAACACCAGATCAAAAACACGGCAAATACTCCGCATACTACCGCTTGCCAAGTTAAAAGCAGCAGAGGCAATAAGCCGAACAGAATCGCAATGCATAATTCCAAGCCATTCAGCTTGGTCGCCAATGGCTTGGATTTTCCGTTAGTGCGCACATATTGCTGCGTTGCAATCACGAACACACCTGCCAAACGGCTGATGCTCTGCGCCGCAACCATCACGCAAGGTAGCACCAAGACTGGTAAGTGAATCAACGTTTCAAACTTTAAAAACAAGGCGAGTATCAATGCCACTGCGCCGTATGTGCCTATGCGTGAATCCTGCATTATGGTGAGTACTTGCTCTTTCTCCCAACCTCCACCTAAGCCATCTACTGCGTCCGTCAGGCCATCTTCATGAAATGATCCTGTCAGGTAAATAGTGGCAATCATGCTTAACAAGATGGCAATTTCTAGCGGGAATATATGCAAAGCAAGCCAGTAAATCAATGCTCCAAAACCACCCACCAGCCAGCCGATCAGTGGAAAATATTTCACTGAGGCATTGAGGTCTGTCTCTTTAAAATCTGGATGCGCGGGCATGGGAATACGGGTGAAAAACCCAATCGCCAGCAACAATAATCGCCACTCTTTTATCATCTATATTTATTCAGCTTGGCTCACATTGGCGGACTCAAATGAAGCCATCTCATTCAAGAAATTCACTGCAGCTTTCACCAAGGGGTAAGCCAAAGCCGCGCCTGTACCCTCACCCAAACGCAAACCTAGGTCAAGCAAAGGTTCCGCCTTCAGGTAGTGCAGTAATAATCTGTGGCCAGATTCATTAGAGCAATGTGCAAAAACACAGTATTCCAGAACTTCTGGTTGCATTTTTGAGGCTACCAGCAAGGCAGATGTGGCAATAAATCCATCAATCAGTAACACGCATTTTTTCTCAGCTGCACCAAGCATTGCCCCTACCATCATCGCGATTTCAAAGCCGCCAAAAGTCGCTAACACTTGGCATGCATCTTTGGCATCCAACTTGTGCTGGGCGACTGCTGCTTTAATCACGTCAATCTTTTTCTGCAAGCCAGCGTCATCCAAGCCTGTACCACGCCCCACACATTGCTCTGGAGGCAACTCACACAACACCGCCATCAATGCGGATGCTGAAGAGGTGTTACCGATGCCCATTTCACCGAAGCCCATCACGTTACTACATGATTCAAACTCTTTGTGGGCAAGGCTGATACCCACTGTGAGCGCTTGCTCGCATTGCGCTTGTGTCATGGCTGGTGTGGTCAAAAAGTTTTGCGTACCCATGCCAATCTTGGCATCAATCAAACCTGGCACCATTCCAAAATGATGGTTAACGCCTGCATCAATCACCCGAACTTGCATGGCATTGGTCTGGGAAAATATATTGATCGCTGCGCCGCCAGACAGAAAATTGAATACCATCTGCTGCGTGACTTCTTGTGGAAAAGGGCTAACGCCAGCCTGCACAATGCCGTGGTCACCCGCAAATACCATCATCACTGGTTTATTCAGTTCAGGGGTTAAAGTGTCTTGAATCAGGCCAACCTGTAAAGCCAATTTCTCCAGGCGGCCAAGTGAACCTAATGGTTTGGTTTTATTGTTAATTTTGTTCAGCAACGCCGATGCTAGCGCTGTGGATATCGGTTGTATTTGGGTTTGTATCATCAGGATTTCTTTAATCTAAAATGGATTAATTAGCCGCATCTGCAGCAATCGCTTGAATACATAAGCGATTAAGCCATGACACGGGAGAACAAAGTTTGATATAATACCGCTCTTGCGTTGGCTACCAAGTGCTAATTTAGCGGTAGCCGCACAAACAATACTGGTCTGATAACCCTTCAGCACATTTAAGTAAAGTTTAGCAAACGGCCAGGTAGCTCAGTCGGTAGAGCAGCGGATTGAAAATCCGCGTGTCGGCAGTTCGATTCTGCCCCTGGCCACCATTCAAATTCCCGCTTATCTGCACTACTCTTATCTTAACGTCATCCTTTACGGAGCTTGAACGTTAAATCAATTATTGCGTTGAAACCACGATGTATTCAAAGTATATTTATTGGCTAATGCACAAAATTTATCCTGATAGGCACGACTTATGACTGGCTACAAAGAAATTGACACTACTACCTTGTTTGAAATGATGGCCAACGAGCCACTCACGCTGGTGGATGTCCGTAACGATGATGAAGTCGCTAGAGGCATTATCCCAGGTGCCCTGCATATTCAACTCGCGATGATTCCTGTCAAACACGATGTGCTGGATAAACAAAAATCCTTGGTTTTTTACTGTCATAGCGGCATTCGCTCTGGCCAAGCTTCTGCATTTCTCGCCAGCAAAGGCTACAAAAACGTGTACAACTTGCAAGGCGGCATTCTGGCTTGGGGTCGCGCAGGCTATTCTTTCGTACCAAAATAACAACCTGAAAAATAATCACTGAAGCATGGAATTTAATAAAGAACTGGATGCACGCGGCTTGAATTGCCCGTTGCCGATATTGCGCTGCAAAAAAAGCTTAGCCGAAATTGAAGGTGGGCAGGTGCTAAAAGTAACTGCGACTGACCCTGGCTCAGTAAAGGATTTTCAGGCTTTCTGCCGCCAGACTGGACACGAAATCGTAGAGTTTGCCGAAGTAGAAGCCACCCCGAAAAAAGAGTTTGTATTCCACATTCGCAAACGGATTAGCTAACTAGGATAAGGCGCTACTGATTCACTCCAGTTACAAGAATCGAAGTAAAGCTAGGCCTGCAGTGAGAGTAATGCCGAATAGAAAAACATTGTAACTGTAACCAATATAGTTATATTTCTTGTAATAAAGTGTATGGCCTAGCTGATAGGTATCTTGAATCATCGCTTTATAAATAGATTCGTCCTTTTCCAGCAAGCCCATTATCTCAGCCACGTATTCATCTTCAGGCATTTGCGCAAAATGGCCAAAAAACAATGGATTTGTTTGTTGGACTGGTTTTTTAATTAGGCTAATACTGGGCTTAACGGCAATAATCGCCAATGTAGCAGAGGCTAGTGCTGTGGTTGCTAATGCGAATATCCATGCTGAGTACTCACCAGCATCAATACGCCCCATGGAAAAAAGTAGCACTGCCACACTGCCAGCAATGACAATATTTGCCTTCTGATCTGCCATTCGACTCAGTGCCACATGATGTTGCTGCATGGTACGAAGCAAGTAAATTGAAGTTGAGCTACTCATTAATTAATCTCTAATAATAATTAAGTTAGTTTATTAAATTGATGTTGCAACTTCATTAAAATGGCGCTGAATTCAGAAAGACGCTGTTTTTCCTGCTCCACCACGGCGGCTGGTGCGCGGGCAACAAACCCTTCGTTACCAAGCTTGGCCTGCGCCTTGGCAATTTCACCTTGCAAACGCGTGATCTCTTTACCCAAACGCTCTTTTTCTGCTGCCACATCAATCTCGATCTTGAGCATGAGCTTGAAATCACCTGCCAGCGCTACAGGCGCATCAGCATCTGGCAATTCAGCCACAATCTCGACCTCTGCCAACTTGGCCAGAGCCTTGATATAAGGGGCATAGACCTTTAGTTTTTCTGCCTCTCCTGCCGCAATCAATGGCACTCTGGTCGCAGGCGAAACATTCATTTCGCCACGCAGGCTACGGCATGCATCAACTGATTGCTTAAGCAACGCAACCCACGCCTCTGCATTCTCATCGATTTTTTTAGGTTCGGCTTTCGGGTAAGGCTGCAACATAATGCTTGGCCCTGACTTGTCAGCCATAGGCGCAATGGTCTGCCAGATTTCTTCCGTAATAAATGGCATTACGGGGTGAGCCAGGCGCAAGATGGTTTCAAGCACACGCAACAAGGTACGGCGTGTGGCGCGTTTTTCGCCATCAGAGCCCGTTTGCATCTGTACCTTGGCTAGCTCAAGATACCAATCGCAATATTCATCCCAAACGAATTTGTAGATGACCTGCGCGACGATATCAAAGCGATAATCGGCAAAGGCTTTCTCAATGTCTGCTTCTGCTTTTTGCAAGATGCTGACGATCCAACGATCTGCCTGCGAGAAGGTCAAAAATCCTTCTGGCTCGGTAGCGCAATCCTTGAAGCCATTATCATCACCTTCGCAATTCATCAGCACAAAGCGTGTGGCATTCCACAGCTTATTGCAGAAGTTACGGTAGCCTTCGCAGCGCTGCAGATCAAACTTGATATCGCGGCCAGGCGAAGCTAAAGAGGCAAAAGTAAAACGCAGAGCATCAGTACCAAATGCAGAAATACCTTCCGGGAATTCCTTGCGCGTACGCTTCTCAATCTGTTCGGCCTGCTTGGGGTTCATCAAGCCAGTCGTGCGTTTCTTGATCAGTTCATCCAGGCCGATGCCGTCGATCAAATCAATCGGGTCCAAGACATTGCCCTTGGATTTGCTCATCTTCTGGCCTTCAGCATCACGAATCAGACCGTGCACATACACATGCTTGAACGGAATCTTGCCAGTGATGTGCGTGGTCATCATCACCATACGCGCCACCCAGAAGAAAATGATGTCAAAACCAGTCACCAGCACGCTGGAAGGAAGGTACTGCTGCAGGGCAACATTAGCTGCATCTTTGGCTTCATCGCCAGTCCAATCGAGCGTAGAGAATGGCCATAGTGCAGATGAATACCAAGTATCCAGTACGTCATCATCGCGTTTGAGATTACCTGTATAGCCATCTTTAGCGGCCAAAGCTTTGGCTTCAGCTTCATCGTGCGCAACATAAATTTGGCCAGCATCGCCATACCAAGCAGGGATTTGATGCCCCCACCAAAGCTGACGAGAGATACACCAATCCTGAATATTGTTCAGCCATTGGTTGTAAGTGTTCACCCAATTTTCTGGATAGAATTTGATTTGGCCATCAGCCACTACATCCAGCGCTTTTTGCGTGATGCTCTTGCCATCAGCATCAGGCTTGCTCATAGCAACAAACCACTGGTCTGTGAGCATGGGCTCGATAACCACACCTGTGCGATCACCGCGTGGAACCTTGAGTTTGTGTTTATCGGTTTTGACTAAATAGCCTTGGGCTTCGAGGTCAATAACAATTTGTTTGCGCGCATCGAAGCGATCCAAACCCCAATACTTTGCGGGAACAAGCTCCCAAGCTTCTTTACCGGGAAGTGGCTCTTCAATTAGGCGGCCAATATCTCCATCCGCTTCATACTTTGCAAGTTCCATCTCGCGCTGCAATACATCTGCGTTCGTGCCGCCGACAACATTGCCCGCTAGCGTTAACACACTAATCAATGGCAGCTTGTGTCTTTGTCCTACCGCATAGTCATTAAAGTCATGTGCTGGTGTTACCTTAACCACACCAGTACCAAATTCACGATCTACATAATCATCGGCAATAATCGGGATTTCGCGGTCGCAAAGCGGCAGTTTTACGTTCTTGCCAATTAGATGTGCATAACGCTCATCTTCAGGGTGCACCATCACAGCCACGTCACCCAGCATGGTTTCTGGGCGAGTCGTGGCAACAGTCAGGTGGCCTGAACCATCCGCTAATGGATAGTTGATGTGCCACATAAAGCCATCTTCTTCTTCCTGCACCACTTCGAGATCAGAAACGGCTGTACCCAATTTCACGTCCCAGTTCACCAGACGCTTGCCGCGATAGATCAGGCCTTCGTTATATAAACGTACAAAGGTTTCGGTAACAGTTTTGTTTAGCGCAGGATCCATCGTGAAGCGCTCACGTGACCAGTCAGGCGAGGTGCCGAGGCGGCGCATCTGCTTGGTGATAGTGCCGCCAGAGTATTCTTTCCATTCCCAAACTTTTTCCAGGAATTTCTCGCGACCAAGGTCATGTCTTGAAACACCTTGTGCATCCAACTGGCGCTCAACAACAATCTGCGTTGCAATACCTGCATGGTCTGTACCAGGTTGCCACAGTGTGTTATCCCCACGCATACGGTGGTAACGCGTCAGCGCATCCATTAGGGTCTGGTTGAAACCGTGCCCCATGTGTAGCGTGCCAGTGACATTGGGCGGGGGTAGCAGAATGCAGAAGTTATCTTGCTTTTGGGTATCTAAACCAGCGGCGTAATAGCCTTGGCTTTCCCAAAATTGATACCAGCGGTTTTCAATTTCTTTAGGGTCAAAAGATTTCGCCAGCGCTGAATTGGCTGACGTGTTTTCGGTAGTTTGGTCTGTGCTCATAGGAGCAAGATTTTATCACAGCCAGCATTGCTAAGCATTTGAGCATGCTGCGTAAACGGCTTATTTATTAAGACTAACTAATTCAACAAACCTTGCACATAATGCCCCTGCCAAAGCCAGAAAGAAGCCGTTGCGGCAGCAATCAAAATAGATAAATGCAACGCACCCCAGAGCAGGAAACGTGACTTGAGTTTATCTGGTGAGAGACTGGAAAGTATGAATACACGGCCATCACGTGGCGCACGTATGACGTTTACGCCACTTTGGCTGCGGATTTCGCGATGTTGCATGGTGACTTCTTTCACGGCTTCCCTGCGTGCTAACTCCCACTCACGCATATCAATTTCGCCATTCTTATCGAGATCAAAACGCTGTTTGAGCGCAACAGGATTTTGTTTCCAGCTCGCTAATAACTCGCTGACATCCTGCTTTAAATCCAGCGTGGAATTGGCACCGCCCACTGTCGTGAATTCGCCCAGCGCGTAAATAATGCCCCCGCCGTATAACAGCTCTTCAACGTTTTTATAGCCGCCATCATAGGTAGTCTTGCGGTCAGGCCCGATGACTTCAGCATTGTCTGGGTCAATCTGGCACTTACCCGAACCATCATTGATTTCAAAGGTACTGGAGCTCACACCATGATCTGATTGTACCCACCCGTCTTTACTATTTTTGGTATAGACCCAATAGCGGTACCAGATGCAAGAAGTACCGCTGAGCGGACTGGCAATCAGGTTATCTCTATCGACACTGGCACGACCTGACAACTCAACATAGCCTTGCGCTGCACTTGCGATGCGAGAAATAGGAGTATCAGAAACCAGACGAGAACGACGATAGTTAGAAACCCAAGCAAAAAAACTGATGACTGCCATTAAAGCCAAGCAACCAACCCAGACCATGCGCTCTTTGGAATGTATCGCAATATAAAACAGGCCAAAATGACTGCTCGCAGTCAGCCCTTCAACGTAATATCCACGTATGCCGCTAAACATCTTGCAAGCCGAAGTGATTGCTAGCTGCTAAAACGCTGACCGATATCAACGTCGGTCAATTCACTGGCATCAAAACTCAAAAGGTCAAAAGTTTTGAAGTTGAACATGCGCGCAACCACTAAGTCTGGAAACTGCTCTACACGCACATTATTGACGTTCACGCTCTCGTTATAGAACTCGCGGCGATCCGCCAGCGCATTCTCAAGGCTGCTAATACGTGACTGCAATTGCACAAACTGCTCGTTGGCTTTGAGATCAGGATACGATTCTGCCAAGGCAAACAAACTGCCCAAACCACTGCGTAAAGCGCCTTCTGCAGCACCCAAGGCTCTTACATCTTGCGATTCGCGGGCGGAAGAAACTTGTGAACGCGCCTTGATGACTTTATCCAGAGTTTCCTGCTCATACTTCATGTATTGCTTGCAGGTATCGACTAGTTTTGGCAGTTCGTCATGCCGCTGTTTTAGCAGCACATCAATATTGGCCCAGGCTTTTGAGACATTGTTTTTAAGGCTGACCAAGCCGTTATAGAGCATGATGATATAGACCACAGCGACCAACAGCACTAACCAGAATATGATATTCATGAACCACCTCCCCCGAGAAGAACAGCCAGTGTAATAGCACAAGGCTGCCGATACAATCACGCACTGACTACATGCTGTTTTTAGTAAGCCGTTTTTTAGTCGCTGGGCGTCATCAGTTTGGCATCATGGATTAAGAATGGCAGGCCCCATTTTTTGCCAGTATTTTGAGAAACGTCGCAAGTCACTGGATGTAAGTTTGATGTCGGTCAGTGGCTCTTCTGCTAAATAGTCCACTTTATATGCCCCTAAAAGCACATGAATAGTTGGGTTAGGTGTAGCTTGTGTGATGACTTGACCAGCGCCCAACTGATTTAAAACCTGACGTGTATCGCCAAACCAGACTTCGACATCTTCCATCTCAATCAAGCAATCGGCCACAAACTGCAATCTGTGCAGCGCCCAGTCGCCGTGCAAAGCGGGATCAAATACGAATATCTTTTTATCCATGCGGCGCAGTAATGGATGGGCTGGAGAAAGCATCTCGTCATGTACCAGCACAATAGTATTAACGCCTTGCATCGTTTCAACTTTTGCCAATGGCGCTATTTTGTAAGTTTTAGCGGGTGGCGTGTTGGTGCTATCAAATAGCTCTTCGCTCAGTACTTCGTAAGTGTTATCAAAAGGGCACTTGGCTGTACAGCTTTTGCAGTAGCTCTCATTGCTGTATTTAGCCAAGTTTTCTTTATTGAAAAAATACGGTTTTGAACCGAAAGTACAAGCCACCCACTGCCACGAAAGGCTGTTAGAGGCTTTATCACCATCAAGCAAATGCGCGTAATACCAATCTGCCGCGGCACGCCAATCTACCTTGCGCCAGTGCACGGCATAGGCGGCAAACCACATGCGGGCATGGTTATGCACGTAACCCGTATCTAGTAAATCATTGATAAAACCATCCATACATGGCAAGCCAGTTTGTGCATTTTTAATGTCTTCTGGCAATGCGCCACGGCCTAGTGCAACCTTGGCAGGCTCCATATCGGACAAGATTGCATCGCCTTTGAGATACCAAACCTGATGCCAATAATCGCGCCAGGCAAATTCAAATAATAGTTTTTCTGCTCGCTTGCCAAAGCGCGCTCTTACCGATTCAAACGCCTCTTTCAATGTGATGCAGCCATGGCGTAAATAGGGTGAGAGCCTGGTGACATCACCCTCTAAAAAATTACGGGTTTTGCCATAGTTATCACCATTGACCGTCGCTAGGCGTCGCATGGCTTCTACACGGCCACCGCGCCATTCTGTTGATAACTCTGCACCTGCAACTTTGGGGAAATACTCACGGATACGCTGATAGCGATCAGTAAGGTCACAAGCTAAGTTAAGTTTCTCTGCTGGTTTGTTTGAGTTCATAACGCTTAATAATGTCTGCATCAAAAAAGTGACAGTTGTGGAGTTTTCGTTTTTTTCTTGGTTTGCTCTTTACCTTTTGCATCACGGGTACTGCCGGGCATGCCTTTGCGCGACGCATGTTTTTTGACGATTTGTTTAATCTGGCTTTGTGCTTCAGGTGAGCGGCGCACTACGGATAATCTTGCACGCGCCTCGCGCATGGCAGTTTCAATATCAACGACTGGCGATGGATAATCGCGATCAATCACACAGCCAGTTTTGAGTTGCAGCGCAGGTGGCATAAGCCAAGGCTGAAATATCCAGGTATCAGGTACGTTGGCTAATTGTGGTAACCACTGCCGCACAAAACGGCCAGTGGGGTCTTGATCCATCGCCTGTTTAATCGGGTTATACATACGTAAAGTATTGATGCCCGTGGTGCCAGACTGCATCTGGGTTTGCGTCCAATGAATGCCTGGTTCGTAATCCAAAAACTCCCGCGCCAGATGCAAGCCTGGCTCACGCCAGTGCAACCATAGCAAATACGATGCAGTGCTCATCAGCATGGCGCGCATACGGAAATTAAGCCAGCCTGTTTTTCGTAGCATAGCCATGCAGGCATCGACCAATGGCCAACCTGTTTCGCCGCTCACCCACGCCTGCAGCCTGCGTTGTGATTCAACATCCGCCATCGCTTCATCACGCAGGCCTGCATAGGCAGGGTGCAGATGCTGAAACTCCATTTCAGGCTCACTTTCCAGCTTTTGAATAAAGTGGCAATGCCAGTGCAGGCGACTTTCAAAGCCTACCAGCCCTGCTGCCAGACCTTTGGTTTCGGGATCGTTCATTTCTTTTAGTTCAACTCGCCTAGCCCTTGTTGCTTGCACCACCTCCCGCATACTAAGCACGCCCCAAGCGAGATAAGGTGATAAGCGTGAGCAGTTTTTGGTGGCAGTAAGCGGGCTGGACATACCACGCCGATAATTCGCAGCGCGGCCTTGTAAAAAGCCTTCAAATAACTTTGACGCAGCAACTGTGCCGCCGTGTTGCCTGTTTGGTTTATCTGTTCCTGCCGCTATTGGCTGTCCTATTTGCGAGATTTGTATGACGGGGCCAGCATTGATATTCGTTGGCAGCATAGCTACAGCTTGCTGCATCTGGCGCTCCCAATTGGCATTCCACACATTCCGATTTTTTAGCCTACGCACCACGCCATGCTGGGGGATTTCATGCCAATTCACTTGGTGAGCTTTACACCAGCTAGCCACTAAGCGATCTATGTCAAACGTAGCACCATTGCCTGTTTCTTCATGGCTCCAAAGCCCAGCAATTTGCTGACGTTGGCGGATGTCCTGCAAGGCATCGATAATGCCCAGTGGCCATTCAATCAGGGTTAAACCCAAGGTTGCTAATTGTTGACGTAGCTCTTGTAAACACTCACGCGCAAACGCCTGATGCTGTGCCACATAATCATCGCCAACCCACACAGTTGGCTCCCAGGCGAATATCGGCAGCACTGGCCCAGCTAAGCAAGCTTGTGCCAGTGGCGCATGATCTGTCACACGCAGATCACGTTTGAACCATACAATTTGAACAGGTGCGGTCATCAGAAAATATCGGGTTATGTGTTTTTATGAGCAGGCATTTGGGTATCGGTTCCCCATCAACTTAGGTATTATCTGAATACTGTATTAATAAGAAGCAACAAGGGGCAAAGCCGAATGAATACGTTATGGACATGGGGCATATTAGGGTTGATCTTGCTCGCCATTGAGATGGCCACTGGTACTTTTTACATTTTATGGTTTGGCGTGGCTGCGCTGGTCATTGCTTTGATGATGGCTATCTTTCCTTCTACGCCAGTTGCGTTGCAGTTCTTTTTGTTTGCGCTGATCTCGTTGGCTTCTCTCACTGTATGGAAGCTCAACTACAAAAAAACATCAACGGATTCTCGCATAGGTCAATCGCAGGGTGAAGAAATTGGTCGCGTGGGAACAATCACGCAAAAAGTCAGTGCCAAACAGTCTGGGCAGATTGAGTTTGCACAAGGCGTGATGGGTAGCCGTAGCTGGCCTGTAGTGTCTGATGAAGAAATTGAGCCCGGTGCAGAAGCCCTAATCACTGCCATTGAAGGCAATAGCCTGCGCGTAAAGCGCGCCAATTAAGTTACGCATTTAATAAGGAAAAACCATGACCGAATTTATGATTGTTTTACTCATCCCCGTTGTTGTTGCCATCTGGCTGGGTATACGTATCGTGCCGCAAGGTGAAGAATGGGTCGTTGAGCGGCTTGGCAAATTCCACTCGGTACTCAGGCCCGGGCTTAACCTGATTTTCCCATGGATAGATCGCGTAAGTTACCGCGTGACCACTAAAGACATTATCCTGGATGTGCCGCAACAAGAAGTCATTACCCGAGATAACGCCGTGATATTGGCCAATGCCATTGCGTTCATCAAGGTCAGCAATATTGAGCGCTCGGTGTATGGCATTGAGAATTTTCAAGTCGCCATGCGTAACATGGTGCAAACCAGCCTGCGCTCGATTATTGGCGGCATGGATCTGAACCAGGCGCTCACCTCGCGCGACCGCATCAAGGCCGAGTTGAAAGTAGCCATCGCCGATGAAGCGCTGGACTGGGGCTTGACCGTTAAATCAGTCGAGATTCAAGACATCAAACCTTCGCAAAACATGCAACATGCCATGGAACAACAAGCCTCGGCCGAGCGCGAACGTGTAGCCGTAGTCACATGTGCCGAAGGTGAAAAACAATCGCTGATTCTGAATGCTGAAGCCCGACTGGAAGCCGCCCGCAAAGACGCTGAAGCGCAAGAGATTGCGGCAAAAGCCTCAGCAGAATCTATCCGCCTAATTGCCGAAGCCGTGAAAGAAAACAACAGTTCAGCCACTTTTTTACTGGGCGACCGCTATATTCAAGCGCTGCAAAAAGTATCTGACTCGAACAACGCCAAGATTATATTGCTGCCAGGAGATGTAGTGAGTGCGGTGAAGGCGCTGGTTGGTGGCAAGTAGTTAGTTAGAACAAACCGTGCAGGCTGGGTCTTTACTCAGCCTGATAGTGCGCCACTCCATTGCCAATACATCCAGCAACAGCAAACGCCCCTGCAAGCTTTCGCCAATATCCATCAGTAATTTCATTGCCTCTGCGGCCTGGGTGGTGCCTATCATGCCGACCAGCGGCGCAAATACGCCATTATCTGCACAGCGCATCTCTTGGTCTGAGCCTGTATCGGGGAATAAACAGTGATAGCAAGGGCTATCGCCATGGCGCATATCGAACACTGTCACTTGGCCTTCAAAACCAATCGCGGCGCCAGATACGAGTGGCTTTTTCAACTCCACGCACAGCTTATTGAGTGTATAGCGAGTTTTAAAATTATCGGAACAATCAATCACAACATCAGCCTGCGCAACCAACGCCATCATTGAAGCCTCAGTAGATTTTTCAGTCACCGTATTGACCAGCACTTCTGGGTTAATGGCATGCAGTGTTTTCTGCGCTGAAAGCGCCTTATTGATGCCGACTGTTTGAGTTGTATGAATAATCTGGCGTTGCAGGTTAGTCAGATCAACCGTATCAAAATCACAGATGGTCAATGTGCCTACACCGCCAGCCGCCATATACAAGGCCACTGGCGCACCCAAACCACCAGCGCCAACAACCAATGCATGACTGTTAACGAGCTTATCTTGCCCTTCATACCCAACTTGCGGCAAAAGGATATGACGGCTGTAACGCAGAAGTTGATTGTCGTTCATGTGAGGTTTATTAAGGTAACTGACCAGCAGAAAGCATGCGATTAATTAATACACTATTTGATAACCAAACGACCATATCATCGAATTCCCCGTTGGGTGCTCCGCTTGCCGTTATATCATGACTAACAAATACGGCATTGTTATCCGCACTATTTGGATTTGGGTTTTGTGATTCGTCTATACCTGTACCCCCCGTAAGACCATTTTTACCAATAGAGTAGATAACCGCTGGTGCAGAAGTGGTAAGTGAATTTGCTGACCCACAATTAGATGAGCCTCCATTAGCACTACATACATAAAGGTTGGGGGAGGCTATCGTAAAACCTATAGCTTTCAAGCCATTCACTGTCGTATAAGCATTAGAATTTGAAGTAGTAACTGCGTAATGTATACGGTTTCCCCAGCCATCTATTGCAAAACCTTGAGTATCAGTTGGAGTGATGCCAAGCGTAACACCTGGCACAAAACCAGCATAAGGGGTTACACAAGCACCACCTCCAAGAGGATTCTCCAGACCCGCTGAAGTATTATCTGCTGGGCAAGGCAGACGTCCATTTATTGCGGTATATCCTAGTAATGACTCTTTAATCTCAGTCAACGTCTTCTGAGTCTGTGTAGCATTACGTTGATCAAGCTGTGCTGTCAATGGCACAAATACCCCCCCCAACAGCAAACCTACTATTACAAGAACAACAGCCATTTCAACTAAAGTAAAACCACGATACCTTATTTTCATGAGGTGAATATTTAATGAATTAATCATGGAAGACTTATCGCTCTATCGTTGATAGCATTAGTTAGAGGTGAAGTTCGAATATAGCTATTATCCAGCGGGAACAGATTCTCACCTTCAAGATAATTAGCTTCTGCCGACTTATCTAATGCAGAAGTGCGCAGCTGTGTTGGCAAAGTAACCCCAGTCGCAATAAGTATAAATTGCTTAATGTTTACTGGTGTAACTATTGAGTTGTTAAGTGTCAAGAAACCTCCCGAGCCAAGACAATTAGTGGTTCCCGTCATGCAAGCGGGGGCAACCGCATAATGGATTAGCTCTCGCCAGGCATTTAACTGAAACCAATTCCCAACGCTTGTTCCACGAAATATTGATGTAGATGTCCACGGAATAGTTGGATTAGCCGAGATACGCCCATGGGTTAATGTTCCTTCACCACAGGTACCTGTTCCTATGGCAACATTTCCAAGGCATCCCGTGTCAGAAAAACTAGCTGGTTTGGGGAAAAATCCACCTGCACCAGAACATGATTTGGTTGAATAATTAACGTTACCTAGCCCACAATAATAATCAAGCAACCCATTCTGGGATTCTGCTAAGACTCGAGTTTCGATGACTGGAATCATGTCACTTTGAGTAATTGTCAGGAGTTTGTCGTTGACCATATCAGATCCTGTTACGCTTCTGATAGGACCAATAATAAACCCATTATTAGTTCCATCAACAAAATCTGCATTGTCTTCACCAAACGCAATGTCTAGATAATTACTAGCAACATTCTCATTTGCCGTATCTCTTAGTTGTAAGACACCATCCTGCCTGACTAGTGGAGGCCCTGCTGAAAATACGATTGCTACTAAACTGGTACTGATAAGGTTGCCTGTACTATCACGTAAGCTAATTGTGCCAACACTATCGCTATTTAAAGGGCTAAAACGACTATTTTCTTTATATCGACTTGAAACGGCATACCATAAACGCTCTCCATTTCCATCCCTGATATCTTCTAGGCCTAGGCTTTTCCATGGCAATCTTCCTAAACGCGCAGCCTGACTGGTTGTTCCACTGGCATTCCCACATGTAGTCTCTTTAACACCATCATTATTAGTATCTGGACACGGCAAATCACCGGGACGAGGGCAATTTGAACTAGTGCAAATAGCATTGAGATTTGGACTTGCAGCATATCCAAGTAATGCAGTTTTCGCTTCCGCCAGTGCTAGCATAGTTTTTCTATCTCGTTCTGCCTTTAAGTCACTAGCATCAAAAACTTTAAGGCTATATGCCGTTGCTGCTAAGGCAATAATAAATAATAGGAGAATGAGAGTAGCGCCAGATTCTTTGCGCACTGAGTAAACGCTATTGATAATTTTAAAACCAAAAATCATAGATTACTTCTGGTTGCTATCTGCCTGATTCAGTTGATTAGTCATAGGCAATTCACTATTGCCTATCGTACCTTTAAGCTCTTTTTCAGAGCTGCTATGCGCGCTAACTTCACTCACGCTATCTGTCTCTGGTTTATATATCTGTCCTGCTTTTAAGCTCAGGTTCTTACCGTTAGCTGGCAATGTAAGTGGCACTTGATTATTATCGCCGTGCATTTTGCCTACGGTCACTTCTGAATTTGAGGTGTTTTCTTGCATGGGCTGGTTATTGATCCACACGGTGCCTTTTTTGCCATCGCTGCGCTTGACGTAGCCTTGCATGGAGATTTCTGATGGTATGACGGGCGGAGCTACTTTTTCAATGCCATCGGCTTGTTCTTGTGATTGCAACCTTGCGGTTTGGCGCATGTAGTTGAGATTGGTGCGCTCAGCGGGCGTGGTAAATAGGCGGCCGAAGCTATCGCTGGCATGCGCTGTGATGCTGATCATTAAGCCAGCCAACATGAGCAATCTAATCACAAAGTTATCCATGTGGCTGCTCCGGCTCCCGCAGGGTGATCCAATCCAACTCGCAATTGGCTTGCATATTGGGGATGTAGCTATTGCTGATGGTTCTTGAAAGCCTGACGATTTCGCAATCACGCAATATGAAGGGTGTGGCTTGGCGTGCATCTAGCTGCTCTATCAAACCCAGCAAGTCGCCCTCATGCAACATGGCAAGCTCCAGCTTCATGACTGAGCGTTTGGGTTTGAATGTGCCTGCGTTCAGGTTGAATGTTGGCTTGTAGTCTTCTTGGCTGGCGATGCTGTAATTGATCTTGAACAGTTTGTTTTGATCGTGAATCGTACGCAGATCGTCTATCCATTCTATGCGGTGCTCTTCGCCAATAAAGCCATCGCTGATCAGTTGCTGGTACAACGGCAGGTATTTAACAATGGTGTCTTTTTCTTGCCCTGAGGTCTGGAATTTCTGGCGTGCCTGGTTAAGTTGGCTGGTTTGTTTATCCAAGGTTTGCTGGGCTTGGTCGCGCACGCTTTCCACATAGGTATATAGCAACGTCATCAATATCAGCGCTAGGCCAAAGCCAATGGCTGGGTAGCGCAATTTTTGCCAATCTTGCCGACTCAGTTTCATGTGGTTGGCACCTCACGTTTGAGGATAACTCTCAGCTTGAACATGGCAGCGGCTTGCAGAGCAGCTTTTTCATCATTAGTACTGCCTTGCAGCGCAGTATATGAGCTGACATTGACGGGCGCTTGCAATATCTCAACATTTTCAACATTGCTATCTGCTTTGAGTAACTCAGCTAAATGATTCACTGACTCCAAGGCTGCACGATAATCGCCATTGAACATTTTGATCTGGCCGTTGATAAAACCCACTTCATACAGCACGGTTGGATCTGGCACAAAACTGGATTGCTGACTGGTTTTTTCACTAGGTACGGCAACCAATGTTTTGTCGTCATCTTTCAAACTAACATCGTTGGTTTGCAACCAGTGTAAGCGATCCAATTGAATCTCTGGTGAGGCTTCAAGCGCATTGCTGATAACTTGCATCATGCGGCGCGGTGCTTTGCCGTATTGCTTAATGGTGTTATTGATTTCAACTGCGGTAGCCAGATCATTACTGGCAATAGGCGTAGAAGGGAAATTTTTGGCGACATCAGCATAGCGCTGGTTTTGCATTTGCGTATCAAGCGCGGCCTGCTTGGTATCTGCAGTTAAATCCAGCGCCTGTTTAACGTAAAGGCCACTCATCAATAAACCGAGCAATACAATAAAAATACTCGCCAAGTTAATACCTTGCCTGATGAGCTGCACCTGGTGTTGCTTAACCAGACTGGCAGGCGCCAGATTATCTGGCACGTTACCGATAGCCAGCAAGTGCATGTGCAGCAACTCTGGGTTGGCATCAAGCAACTGCGGTTTGATGTGGATACTGTGCGCGAGGTCGGAGAGATCAATACGCTCGCAATCAATGCCCTGCTCTTGCTCAATGTGTCGGCAAATGACTTTGCTACTGTCATCCAAGCCTGGCAACAGCATTTTGAGCGGAGTTTCTCGCGTGATGAAACGCTGGCTAATCAGGTAAAGACGCGTTTTTTCGGTTTCAACCAGATAAAAATAGGCAAGCTGGTTTTCGGCCTCTGGCGGCATAGGCGCAAGACGGCTGATTCTTAAATTACCGTTGTGCAAATAGGTCTGGCGCAAGCCTGAATTCAAGCGCTCACTTAAGATAATATGCGGCTCTACCAAGCGCATGCGGCGCAGTATCACTTGGCTCAACATGGAGAGCATGTAAACGCCCGTCAATGGCGCTTGCTGTGCCTCAATGACCTCTAGCCAGCCATTTAAGAACTCGACTTTGTTGAGCGCTAAAAACAGGTAGCGATCATCTTTGCGCTTATCTTTTTCGCGATTGATAAAGTGCGCAACGCGAAATACGGTATTGCGATAAATCTGGCTGAGTTTGCGCTCTACCAGCTCATGCTTGGCGCCACCAAACGTATGTGGCAGATTCTCTACGCGGTAATCTTCTTCAACAGAATCGGCGAGCAGATAAATCTTGGTATTGGGGAATTTCTGCAAAAAATGTGCGAAATCTTCTTTGCCTTGCGCATCGTTATCAAATACCTGAAACGAGCGCAGCTTGCGCCAAGACCACACCCCGGCAGTCAGATGATTGCCAGATGCGCACAGTACGATTTTAGTGAATAACGCCATATTTAACGGTTTGAATGCATCATTAAATTTTAAGTTTACTGAATGAATCGTACACTGGGCCGAGCACGGAGAACATGATAAATGCCAGTATCGCGCCAAGTATCACGGTAAGCGCTGGCTCCAGCATTTTGAGCATGCTCTCTATTTTTTCATTCACATCACGATCATAAAAATAGCTGATTTTTAACAGTGATTTATCCAAGCCACCAGTACCTTCACCAACCTTGATCATACGTACCACCAACGGCGGGAACAGCCCTGCATTCCTGAAACTCTCGCTCATGCTATCCCCCGCGTTAATCTGTTGGTGGGCACGATTCAACGCATCTGCCACCACTTTATTTGCCACAATATCTTCACACGTTTTAATCGCATCTAAAATCGGGATGCCTGTTTGGTACATCAACGCAAAATAGCGGGCAAAGCGCGCGAGAATGATTTTTTGCAAAATCTCACCTGTGACTGGCAAGTGCAGCTTGATGTAATCGTAACGGTAACGCACTTCTGCGCTTTGCTTTACCGCCACTTTTAAAATGATAATAAGCAGCACTGGCACCGACAGAATAAGCCACCAGTAGCTGACAAAAGCATTCGAGATAAAGATCAGTATCTTGGTTTGTATAGGTAAATCCTGCCCCATATTGCGCAAAAAAGACACCATTTGCGGCACTAGGTAAATCATCAAAAACGTAATTGCGCCCAGTACAACGACCAGTACAAACAATGGATATGCAATCAAGCGTTTGGTTTGTGACACAAGCTCATATTGCCATTTAAGCGTGGTGGCCAAGTTCTCAAAAACCTCGGGCAACTTGCCAGTTTGCTCACCGGCCTTGATCAAGCTGACAAATACATTGTTAAATACGCTGCTATGCCGCGCCAATGCTTCTGAAAAAAGCTTACCGCCTTCTACGTCATCAATCACTGCAGCGAGTATTTTCTGGAAATACAGATTGGGATTGCTATCGCGTAAATCGGCCAAGCCTTCAAGCAAAGGCACGCCTGCGCTCGTGAGTTGCTCCATTTGAAAGCAGAACATCACAAGGTCTTGCAGGTTGATTTTCTTGCCTCCAAACAGCCCTGCTGTTTTTCTGGCAAGCCGAAAAGTAATCAGGCTGAGCCCAATGCGATCCAGCCTTAATTCGAGATCAATTTCATTGAGGGCGTCCATCTCCCCGTTGGCCGTGCGGCCAATCTGATCTACCGCTTTGTAGTTGTAGGTAGGCACGGCGTTTAACGGATGCGACTGGTCAAATCGATGACGCGCATGACCTCGCTCAGGCTCGTATAGCCTTCGAGGATACGACGCACGCCATCATCGGCCAACGTAATAAAGCCTTTATCCAAGGCTAATTTACGCATTTCATCCAGGTGTGAGCGACGTGCGATTAAAGCATCCATATCAGCATCAATGCGCAGCAATTCAATAATTGCCATGCGGCCGCGGTAGCCCGTATAAGTGCAGCGCTTGCAGCCTACGTTGCGATAAATGGTAATGTCTTCTCGCGTTTTTACATTGAGTAATTTGCGCTCTTCGTCATCTGGCGTATGCGCTTGCTTGCAATGCGGGCACAACACCCGTACCAAGCGCTGTGCGACTACACCGATGATATTGCCCGCCATGATATCGGGTGAAATACCAATATCGAGCAAGCGCGGGAATGTGCCTAGCGCTGAATTGGTATGCAACGTGCTGAACACTTGGTGGCCAGTCATCGCTGCGCGAAAAGCCATGGTAGCGGTATCTGAATCGCGAATTTCACCGACCAGGATAATGTCAGGATCTTGCCGCATGATAGAGCGTATGCCGTTGGCAAAATCCAGCTTGTTCACTTCTGCCACTGAGGTCTGGCGCATCATGGTGACGGGGTATTCCACTGGGTCTTCCAGTGTCATGATGTTTACAGCTTCGGTGTTCTGGAATGAGAGCAATGAATACAGCGTGGTCGTTTTACCGCTACCCGTTGGACCTGTAACGACCATGATGCCCTCTGGGCGCGTCATCATGAGCTTGAGCTCGTCTAGTGTGGTGTTACGCAAACCCATGCGCTCAAGTGGAATAATCGATTTTTCGCGATCAAGTACGCGCAGTACTAGATTCTCACCATGAATTGTCGGATGGCTTGAAACGCGGAAATCAATCGGACGACCGCACAAACTGATTTGCAAGCGGCCATCTTGCGGGGCGCGCGTTTCGGCGATGTCCATGCCGCTGATAACTTTCAGGCGAACGACAATCGCTGGCCAGAAGGTTTTATGCAAACTACGCACTTGCTGCAACACGCCGTCAATACGGTAACGTATGCGTAAGAACGCATACTCAGGCTCAAAGTGGATATCTGAAGCGTTGCGTTTCACTGCATCCATGAGCAAGGCACCCACAAGGCGTACGACTGGCTGGGTATATTCGTCACCATCTTGCTGCAAACTCTGGTAATCGATTTCACCAGTTTCAATCTCGCGCAGAATACCATCTACCGACAGCTCGTAGCCATAAAACTGGTCGATATACTCTTCGAGCTGGGCTTCACCAGCCAGCAGTGGCTTGACCTGTATCTGACCGCCCAGCATCGCACGTAGTTGATCCAGCGCCACCACGTTAAACATATCGGCCATGGCAACAATGAGTTGCTTGGTAGGCTCTTCATACGAGATAGGCAATATGTGATAACGACGCGCAAAGTGTTCTGGCACCAGCTTCAGCGCATCTGCATCGGCAATCACAACGGTGAGATCGATACTCTCTTGACCAATAGTGTGTGCCACCAAGTCGCGCACCATGGCCTCTGTAACAAAGCCCAGGCGCACCAGCTGGCGACCCAAAGGAATATTACTTTGGTCTTGCTCCATCAAAGCAATGCGCAACTGATCCTGACTGATCAGGCTTTGTTGCACCATCAGTTCGCCTAGGCGTAATTTGCGTCGCTGTTCAGCCATATCAGTATGTGGTCAATTCTCTAGGATTGATTTACAAAAAAATAGTGTTATTGCAGTTGTTTGATGCGTGACTCAAGCTGCGCGCGGTCTATATTGCTGCCAGTAGCAGGTATCAAAGCCAAGGCGCGCTTGTAGTAATCCAACGCCAGATTCGGCTTGCCCAATTGGTCAAGACTTACCGCCAGGTTAAACGCATATTCCGCATTGCTAGCATCCATATGAAACGCATCAAAATAAGCTTGCTGCGCAGCTGGCCATTGGCCTTTATCTGCGTACAAATTTCCCAGCGCCTCACGCAGGTAGGCAGCTTCTGGCTGCTGGGCGATTAAATTTTTAATACGTGATTCTGTGGCGACAGGGTCTGCCTGGCTTGTATTGGCAGCCAATTCTGACAAAGCCACCGTATTTCTTGGCTCGACTTCCAACACTTTGCCATACCAGCCTGCCGCATCGTCATTACGGCCTTGGCGCGCCGCAATGGCAGCCATGCCAAGCAAAGCATCTACATTACGAATATCAGACTGCAATACTTGGCGATAGTTACGCTGCGCAGTTACATCATCCCCATTCATAAAGGCCTGGTAAGCAACTAGCAACGCCGGGCTTACTACATTAGCAGGCGCGCTACGGGTGATTTTGACATCAGTCTCAGCCGATTTTTCTACAGGTGTGCCAAAGACGAGCGCTTGTGATGGTGGTTTTTGCGCCAATAATTTAGGCTTTTCGACTTGGTTTAAATCTTGTTTATCATTCGTAGCGACTTCATCAACATGCGCTTCTTTTTGAATTTCGTTCGCTGGTATTGAGCTTTCTAATGTCTGACTCTGTGGGGCAATGACACCTGTAGAAACAGGAGAGATTGGCTCAGTTACTTTTGCAATGACCACTTCAGGCTGATTCAAAGTCTGCAAATAACTGTAAAACTTAAACCCTATCAGCAGTAATAGTGCAATGCTCAAGCCCGCAACTACCAACACCATCTTAGAAGTTTGATTGGCTGAGTTTCTGGCAGCGAACACATCTGCTGCAGCTTGTTGTTTAGCGTTTTTGCTCTCAAATTCGGGCTGCTTTTTTTGAGAGGTTAGCCCCGCATCAGCGAACAAAGGCTCAAGAGAAAGTTCATCTACTGGCAAGATAGGCGTTGGTTGTGGATGGCCTTCTGGTGATGCACTTTTAGCATCTCCAGTTTTCCCTTTTTCCGCCTTTTCCAGCGCTTTAATCAGCAGACTCATAACTATTTAGTAGCCGTTACCGTCGAGCTTCTTCTCAAGCTGTGGCTCTGGCAGATATTGTTTGTATGTTTTTAACTCATCACTTTCAAGCGTTGCATTTTTGATCACTGTTGGGCGCAGAAAAATAACCAATTCAGTTTTTCTGCTTGTGTCATTACGTGAAGTAAATAAACGGCCAAGACCAGGGATATTTGACAGGCCGGGTACTTTATCAGTATTACGCTGAATCTGGTCTTGCATCAGGCCACCTAGCACTGCGGTATTGCCGCTATTGATCTGCAGCATGGATTCCATTTCGCGTACTTGAATCTCGGGAATACCCTGATTTACAACGCCAATAATTTGCGGATTTGGATCTGGTACATACCGTATTAAACTTGAAATCGTTGGCCGTACATTGATATTCACTTCACCAGTATCATTGATTTGCGGCGTCACGCTCATGACAACTCCAACTGGCACTGTATTCGCCGTCGTCGTTACTGATTGAAGGTTGGCACCACCAAGCACACTACCCTGGGAAATTTGCGATTGAATGGTGAAATAAACCAAGTTATCTACTACTTTTAGTACAGCTGTCTGGTTATTCAGCACCATGAGCTTGGGGCTTGATAAAACCTTGGTATCACCAAATTGGTTTAGCAAACTGATGGAAGCGCTGAAATTTTTTGCACCATTGACGAAACCAGCCACTAAACCAGCGCTAGCAGCGGTATTGCTGGCACTGGAACTAATTAGAGGGGTCAAGCTTTCCTGTATCGTCACCCCACCAGCACCGGCATTATTCAAACGGCTCCAATCAATACCAGCCTGATAGCCATCATTCAAACGTACTTCTACTATCGTAGCTTCGATCAAGACCTGACGTTTCGCACTAGACATGACTTTATCCAGAAACTCCTGAACCTTTTCATGCTGCTTGCTAGTACCTCGCACACTGATAATACCAGCCTCCTGATTGGCGATTACGGTAGCTGCAAATAGCGTTTTGTATTCAGTGCGTGCAGCTTCACGATCTTGCGCTGTGGGCTTAAGATTGACAGTAATATTGGTTTTATCGGATGGATTTGACCCATCAGTAGGTGGAGTTTGTGTGGTCGTTGACGCTTCTGTTTGGTCGCTACCATCACCGCGCGAGATGATCACTTCTTTGTCGGTTTCGGCCAGAATATCCTTGATGTTTTGAATCAGTGAAGCCCAGAAATGATTCTGCGAAATACTAGCCACCTGCGTTCTAGAACTATTGCTGGCCGCGCCAGAACTACTCGATCCACCTGAAGTGCCTGTAGTTGAGCTTCCAGAGCTACCAGTAGAGGCACTTCTGCCTGTACCAGATATTTCCGCAGCGACACCGATAAAGCCCGTGGTGTCTCGTGACATATTGACGTAATCAACCTTGTAAGTACGAAGCACAGGTAGATCAGGCCCGATATACAGCACGTTATTATCAATCTTATAGGTCAGATCGACCTGTTTGGATAAACGCTCAAGAATAGCTGGTAAGGTTTGGTCAACTGCGTTAAGCGTAACGCGACCTTGTACGCCAGAATTAATATCCACATTGAGCTTGCTCTCACGAGCCAAGGCAAAGAGGATTTCTTTTACAGGTACATCGTTGACTACGACGCTATAGGTTTGCTCTTTTGCTTTAGCTTTTGGCGGAGGCAAATAGGCCGGAGTTTTAACGGGTTTTGGTATGTCTGCAGCAATTGCTTGACTAGGCTGAGATGGATTGGATTGACCGTCTATGTGACCATTGGATGGCGTCACTACAGACTGATGTGCACAGCCTGCAAAACCAGCGCCAATCAGCGCTAACAGCAAAATATTAGATAGGTTTTTCATACGCACTTAGTACCATCCCCCGATAAGTTCGTTTTTCTTATGAGTTATCGCACAAGCGGCTTTAGATTGCAATATCAACTCATTGAAATTGTTTTGTTTCTTTCAAAATTCCACCCACTGTTCTGAGTTGTGGATGGTTAATTTTTAAAGTGAGCGGTAATTTTTGAATAGCGCGTTGCGCTTCTTCTCGATTTGGGTAGCTGCCATAGAGCACCGTGAGAAATGGACGATTACTGACTTTGGTACGAAATACGTAGATATTATCGAGCTCTAGCTGTGCGCTAAGTGACTGCAAATGGGTTCTGAGTTGCTCGTCACTGGTGCCGCCCATGATTTGAATGCTAACTGTGCTCTCAGGTTGCTGCTTGAGCCAGTCTAGCGTGGCGGCTAAGCGATTATCAAGAATGTCACTGGTGTCAGAAGCTGTAGTGGCAGGCTGCGGAGTTTCTACTACTTTTTGCGGCTCAGCCGTTTCAATAGGTGCAACAGCAATCACATCTTGTTTTGGTGGTTCTACTTTGGCCTGTGATACCTGTTTTTCTGCTGGAGCTGATTGTGGTACTGGCTTGTTATTACTTTTAAATTGCACGAACAAAAATGCTACGAGCACGACAAAGATTAAAGCTGCGGCTAAGGCAATTAACCAACGGCGTTTAGCTTGTTGGTAAAAGTTAACACCAAATTCACTGTCTTTAATAGCAGCACGCACATGTTTAGGCGTTATCTGGTAAGCATTAGCAGCAAAGGTCGCAAGCAAAGCTTTGTCGGCAAGAATATTCACGCGGCGCACCAAGCCTTCAGCGGCTTTTGAGAGCAGTTTAATTGCTGACTTTGAGAACAAATGTGGGCCGAAATAGCCAGCTGAACGTAATCGAAAAATCAAATACTCGTCGATAGATGCTTGATCAAGAGGGCCCAGATAAAAGCTATGGGTAATACGCTCACGTAGCTGGCGAATCTGGTTCTGGTTAAGATTGACATCCAACTCAGGCTGGCCGAAAAGTACGATTTGCAAAAGCTTATCGTGCTTGGTTTCCAAGTTAGATAACAGCCGGATTTCTTCCAGCGTGGCAATCGGCATGCCTTGCGCTTCTTCGACAAAAATCACCACTTGCTTGCCTTGAGCATGGCGATCAACCAAGTACTTTTGCAGCACCTGCATCACTTGCAGACGGTCTGCATTTTTTGTTAGCTTCAGTTGCAATTCAAACGCGATTGCATGCAACACGTCTTCTGGTGCGACGCTTGGATTAGCCAGATACACTGTTTCGACTTTTTCTGGCAGCAAAGTTTGCAGCATGCGGCAGAGCATAGTCTTGCCACTGCCTACTTCACCAACTACCTTGATAATGCCTTCGCCAGAATTGATGGCGTAGATGAGTGCATCCAAAACTGCGCCGCGGTTACCCCCACAAAAGAAAAACTCCGTATTCGGAGTAATTTTGAATGGTGGCTCTTTCAAACCAAAATGGGCGTAATACATTATTCCTTATACTCTTCCTGAATCTGGATGCGGCTGTATAAGGTTGTGCGATTGATACCTAGTAGTTTCGCGGCCTGGCTTAAATTTCCATGCGTCACTTTGAGCGCTGCATTCACATAGGCTTTTTCCCAAGCCTTGAGCACCTGATCAAGATTGATATTGGCTTCTGTCTGCAAGTGCCTGTGTGCATGGTTAGACAATGCGTTATCGTCAGCCATATTCAGCGCTTCGTTAGACTCAGCAATCTCCATCAAATCCAGTTCAGATGAAAGCTGCTGCTCATTGACCAATTGGCCTGGGTATTTAGCCGTAAGCCGAATCGTAATATTACGCAACTCGCGCACATTGCCAGGAAAGTGATATACCAGCCAGCGCTGCTTGGCTTTCGGGTCTAACGTAAAGGGTTTTTGCCCAGTTTCGCGTGCATAAAACTGGCTGAAATGCTCAAGCAGTAAATAGCGGTCTTGCTCTAATGTCCGCAATGCGGGGACATCAATCGTGAATACACTCAAGCGATGGTAGAGATCGATACGAAATTTGCCTAAACGCACCTCTTCACGTAGGTCACGATTAGTCGCAGCGACAATCCGTGCTTTGCTTTTACGCGTTTGCGTCTCGCCTATGCGCTGATATTCACCGTTTTCCAGTACGCGTAATAATTTTGCCTGAAGCTCAAGCGGTAACTCACCAATTTCATCCAGAAACAGAGTGCCTTCGCCCGCATCTTCAAAATAGCCAGTGTGCGAGTTGGCTGCGCCTGTAAAAGCACCTTTACCATGCCCAAACAGAATAGACTCCGCCAACATTGGCGAAATCGCTGCGCAATTGACTGAAAGATACGGCTGCTTTGATCGTTGGCTCATGCGGTGCAATGAACTGGCAATTAACTCTTTACCGCTACCAGATTCACCTTCAATCAGCACGGGAAAAGGCGCATCTGCAAACTGGCTGATCTGCTTGCGTAGCGCCTGCATGGGTTGACTCTCACCTAGCAGACCGTAATTTTCGGTAGGATTACTGACTTCTTCAAGCTCAGCATCTTGTAGTTTAAGGGCATTTTGCAAAATGCCTTGCAAACGTTCCACGTCACAAGGCTTGGCAATAAAATCCACAGCGCCAAGCGCCAAGGCATGCTTAACGTTCACATCTTCATTCTGACCAGACAACACCAATATTTTCATCGTAGGCGAATGCGCTAATAGCTCGCCAATCACCTTGAAGCCCTCATCTGGCTTATGTGGCACGGGAGGCAAACCCAAATCCACCAAAGCAAGTGATGGCGGCTGATCCAATTGCCTCAACACGCTTTTAGCCTGCGTGCGCGATTCAGCCACATATACATCAAACGATTTACTTAATACAAAATGAAGCGTCTCAGTAATGAGTGGGTCATCGTCAATAATCATTAATACGGGAAGTTGGGCAGAAGCCATCAGATAGACCTAGCAACACTATTATTGTGATTATTAAGAGTTAAATTCAGCGACAGATACATTGCACTACTATAGCGAGAATGGCGCTTAGTATCAATTGTATGATTCTCTGATTTGCTTGAGATACTACTGAGAAATAGATGGGGTGACCGATGGGGCTCGAACCCACGACAACTGGAATCACAACCTACGAGATACTATATATATAGCGCCTTGATTCAAAAATACATTCCTAAACTCAACTGTCTACTATCAATTCAGTCCCACTAATAGCTTAACGCTGAATCAATCAAGACCTCTTTTTTGAATAGTAGACAGAGAATGAGCAGTAATAAAAAAATCATCACGAGTAGTAAAGAGAATTAGCACGAATAACTTGAGTAGCATGAGTATACGTATTATCATAAGAACGTATAGCATGAGTATACGAATAACGAACAGAAAATGAATGATTAAAAGTTTTCAGCACAAAGGCTTGGAGCAGTTCTTTAGGACTGGTAGCAAAGCTGGCATCCAGCCACACCATGCAACCAAACTAAATATCCAGCTCACCGCCTTGAATGCAGCGGAATCAGCTGAAGACTTAAGAGCACCAGGTGCATGGCGACTTCATCAACTAACTGGTGAACTGGCTGGCTTCTGGTCAATAACGGTAAATGGTAATTGGCGTGTGATTTTTAAGTTTAATGGCAGCGATGCCGAGCTTGTTGATTACTTGGATTATCACTAGGAGATAAATGTGGACATGCACAACCCCGCACACCCTGGCGAGGTATTGAAAGAATACCTGCCTGAGAATTTAAGCATCACTGATGCGGCAAGTCACCTGGGAGTGACGCGTGCTGCCTTGTCTCGCGTACTAAACAGCAGGGCTGGTATTAGTGCTGAAATGGATCTGCGCCTATCTGATGCCTTGGGTACATCGCCTGGCTTTTGGGCTCGCATTCAGGTGCAATACGATATCTGGCAAGCTAAGCAACACCATCACACGCACATTGAGCGTTTTCCACAGGCCGCCTGATCTTGATTATTTTGCTAAAGCAATTTGCTCATGTATTAGTTTCTGAAAACGGTTGAAAGCCTTATAGCAATGCTGGCATTGCTTTTCTAGAGTCTCAACAATTTCGCCCAGTTTCAACGGCGAGACTGCGCTTAACGAGTAACTAACTTCTCCCGTTGTAGATACGTGTCTATTTACTAAACCACTTATTCCCAGCTCTATTCTTCTAGAAAACCGATGATTATATTTATTCCTAAAATCATCGGTTTTCTCTTTGTATTCTTTGTTATCAATTTTTTCCAAGGCTAGTTTAAGCTTCGTGTATGAAAACCATTTACTGCAATACTTATCTGCAACCGAAAAATAAATTGCATCATCAAGGGGTAAATCATCTTTCCATTCCTCACCGTCTATAAACCGATTTGCCTGATGGCTGAGGTGTGCATTACCGAATATAAGCCTAGACCTGATCGCATATGGCAAATTCAATGCCGTGATTGCTAATGGATTTACATAATCATGCAAGATGGACATTTTTTCATCGTCACCCACACCAGCTAAAACCTGATCCCAGCAATCAAGCCAGAACGTGTAATTGGTCAAATCATTTATAACGTTTGATATCTCTCGTGAAAATTCCGTAAGCATTTGGCTATAGATCAGCCATTCACCGCCTACTAACTCGGGGAAACCTTCCCAATCATATTCCATGAACTTTCCATTAAAAATGCTAGTTGATCTGGCTTCGAGATATTTTTGATAAATTTCTATACTCATAATAAGTTCAGACATTCCACTATCTCAATATCACACATAGCTATTAACTCCACTGTAGTAACTGGCACATATGTATTGAGCGTAGGATTAAGCATGGGTATAGCGTCGTACAAACCGACTCCAGTCCAATAGTTATGGGCCACTTGCTCCATATTGTCAAAATGGCATAAAGGTGGCTGAACTATGGTCTTGCTGTAGTTAGCTAAGTGTCCAGGCGCATTTCTGTTTAAAGGCTTAACCTTATAAATCAAACTTGTTCTCTGAGCCTCATTATCAACAGTCAAATAATGTTTGGCTGCATCTAAATTGAGAAGCAAAAATATTGCATCTAATCGACTTGGTTTAGTTGAGTAATGATCTAGTCGAACATCCTCTAAAACCCGTTCTTTAAATAAATTCAGGCCATTACAATTGCCTATATAAAGCTTGATTACCCTCCCCCAATTTCCCTTTTTGATGATGCTGCCATTTTCTAAATGTATTGGTGAAACGTGGTAATAAAACTCTTGTGAATTAATATCAAAGCTTTGTTGATTCATATTTTCCCCTGATTTTTATTTGTATTACGCTCGCATTATGAATTAATAACACAAGCGTAATTAGTGACATTTTTTCAAAACGAGACACAAGTTGAGTATGTGATATAACATACGCAATTCAAAAGATACTGTAATTCACTGTCAAACCAATAACGACAAGGGAATGACAGCAATGTCTGTAAGCGAAAAACACTTATGAGTGATGATAAAAAACATACTGAAAACACTAACGGATATGTGCCTCCAGAAGACACTATTGGGGTTCGCATTAAAGCCAGGCGCAATGAACTGGCTTTGAACGTCGAAGAGTTAGCCCGTCTAACTCAGCAATACGATTATGGTGATGAAAAAAAAGGTATATCAGCCTCCATGTTGAGGCGATATGAATATGAGGATGGCAGTAAACCAGGTACACGCGAAATTAGATTGCTCTGTGATGCGTTAGATGTATCAGCTGATTGGTTAATTCGCGGTATTGACCCCAATCTTAATCAAGAAACCTCAAACCTATCTGTAGCTGCTGAAAGTTTCATTAATGCGGTAAAGCTGATAATTCAAGAAAAGAATGATCCATTTAGCAATATGGGTAAAACACAAATTGACTGGAAGAATATTGAGCGTAGCGAGAAAATCGAAAAAGCTAAAAACCCTAACAAGTAGAGGTTAAAGCTACAAGAATATGCAGCCTGACATAGTCTCAGGCTTTTTTTTGCCTGCATGTCGTGCATATTGTGCTGAATCATGCATAAAGTGTTTTACAAGCCAGAAAAAGTGGTATATATTTAAATCGTAACTTTATGCATCTTTCAACACTTTACGAACGGAATATATATGGCGATCAAAAAAGAGTATGCCCTCACTAGGGCAGAGTTTGACGAAGCGATAGTCACCCTTCGATTAAATGTTTCTGAGGTCTCGAAAGAAACAAACATCCCCCGCTCATACATGAGCGAATTTCGTAACGGTGATCGGCAGCTCAGGCCTGAACACCTGGCTAAATTAAAAGACTACTTTGAAAGCAAAGGTATTGTTTTTGAGGATAGCCCTCCTGAGCCAGCAAGCCATCCTCCTGCAACACTTCCCAACGCCCCACCACTCGCGGCAGCCCCTTACAAGTTCTTGCCCGTCTATCTTGATGTAGACCAGCCAGCGGTAATCAAGACGCAAGGTGTTATCCAAGATAATGACGCCAGGCTAGCGGTATTGCTTCAACAAACGGCTAGTCGTGATGACGGCTTTTTTAGTGAGAGTGAATTCAGCGAAGACACCCAAGAGGCTTTACAAGAGGTCTTCACGCTGATGGCGGCCAACTATGTCCTCTGGCGCTCTTTGAGTGGATGGCCTGCTCTCGGCTTATCAGCAAGCGGTGCAGACCCTCAAACCATTAAAGATATTGTATTTGAGACCTTTCGTGAGGCGCTTGTAAAAGCTGGCTTATTCAGGGATGCACCCCCTGACGAACCAGACGAAGAGGCCGAAACAGAAGAGGAGCTACCAGCATGATCACTCTCCCTGTAAAGCTTTTTCCATTGGCTGCCAAATCGTCCAATGCTGGCGGATTGGTTGTTGCTGTAATCATTGGCCTGCTGCTATACGAAGCAGCAAAAAAGAAATCAACCAATACCACTCCGTCCAAAAACGGAGCTTATCAATGAGCCATTCCCTCTACGTAGTGCGTGACAAGACCAGCGGCCATTTTATTAATGAATTGCCTGCTGGTCATGGCCATGACCTCTTTGTGCCAGATATTGCTCATGCATTCGTATGGCGAGATCGTAGCGTTGCAAACAACCTTTCAATCTCATTAAGTCATGGTGGTCGCACCTGTGAAGTGGTTGAAATTGAGCCTACAGAGGGTGTCGAATCATGATGATCGAACCTACCTCTGCAACCTCAAAATTGGCACCACATGCTTCTCTTGGTATTAGTGCGAAATCCTCAAACGCTAAATCACTAAAAAGCCAAACTGAAATTGATGCAGATAAATCAAAAAACAAGAAAATCCGCTATGAACTTCAACGCCATTCGCAAAGCCTGTTCTATGACCGTAATGCAATAAAACAACACCGTGTTTGTAGCTGCCACCGAAATCTGACTGGCGATAGCATCGCCATTTTTCGCAAGGTCGACCAGTCAGAAGCAAGAATTGCTGGCCTAGTATCATGTGGCTCTGCGTGGGTATGCCCCATTTGCAATGCAAAAATTACGGAAGCCAGGCGTGAACAGATGCAACAAGCCATCACAGCACATTCAAAAGCTGGCGGCAGTTGCTTGTTAATGACAAATACCTTTCCCCATGAAATTGATCTGCCGCTTGATGAAGGTTTATCTAAATTCGCTATGGCGCTCGATCACTGGAAAAACTCGCGCACGTATAAGCGAATTTTTGGTACTTCCCTAGCCTCGATTCAATATGCTGAGACACGTGGCAAGCCACTCAAGAAAGTCACTAAGGGTGAATTCCCAATTGTAGGTTCGGTCCGTAGCCTTGAAGTTACACACGGTTCAAACGGTTGGCATCCCCACACGCACCAGGTGCTATTCATGCAGGACGAATCTTTACTCAATAGCCGCCGCGCCATTGATGAGCTTGTCGAATCCTGGTGCGTGTCACTGATACATGCAGGTCTAGGCGATAACTCAAAACTGAATGACATGCTGACGCATGCTCTTGATATTCGCGGTGGCGATTACACCGCTGACTATGTCAATAAATTTGGCCGTGAGCCTGAGTTATACAACGGCTGGACAATTGCTCATGAAACCACTAAAGCCAATAGCAAAGCTGGTTTCAGGAATTTAAATGGTGACTTCCATGCAACACCATTTCAGCTATTGAAAATGTCACTAGAGGGTGATGAGAAAGCGGGTGCTCTATTCCTGGAATTTGGGCGCTGCTTTGAAGGCAAGCGCATGAATTACTGGACTAACGGACTTAAAGATTTTTTTAGCCTAAATGATCTTGATGATGAAGACCTGGCCGCTGAAAGCGCCGAGGTGGAAGTCGAAGAAGAAGTGGTGTTATACCTCAATGCTGAAGAATGGCGCCTTGTTCTAAAAACCAATGCGCGTGGTGAATTAATCGAAGCAGCCCGTATTGGTGGTAAAGACGCTGTCATGGAATTATTGGATATATTGCCGTACATAAAGCACTCTCACTCAGGAGCTTATTCGGTAAACCGTCCTAAAGGCCAATGGGTTAACTAATGGCTAAAACCAAAAAACCTTGGCCTAACAAAGCTACGTCCTGGTCTTATTACATGCAAGCCATCGAGCCGAGCGGTAAAGAGATCAATGAGGCATTCCCTGAATACCACCCAATGTGGGTGATTCAGTCTCAAGATAAGATTGTGTCGGGCTCACATTTCAAATTCATGCGCACTCATTTGCTGCAAATAACTCGCCCAGAATGTGCTGCTTATTTACGTGTATCTGCCTCTGTTATTCAAAGCTGGGAAAATGACAGGACACCTATTCCATTCATGGCTTTCGAGCTATTACGCCTTGTGTACGAGAGCGTTCATTTCAGGCTATCCCATAAGAACTGGCAAGGCTGGTTTATCAAGCCTGATGGCCGCTTAGTCTGCCCCGAGCGCGGCAATCTTTCATTCTCTTCAGATGAGCTGGCTTTCATTCGTGAAACTCACGCGGCAAAACGTTTTTTCGAAAGAGAATATGAATTGCTACGCGATGAGATTGAACCCTTGCGCGCCGAATTAGCTGAATTGAAATCATCCAATGGTAATGATGGATTGCTGGATGAACTCAAAGCCATCGAAGCAAGATTAGCAACCCTGACTGCCCAGGTCAGCAGCAACAAAGTCGTACCCATCAACCGTAGTAAATCCACTCAGGAGGTAAAAGCGGCATGAAACCTACAGCACCTATCACCCCACGTCTCTATGAAAGCAGCTCAGCATTACTGCTCAGAGTTTACAAGCGCGTGAGGTCACTAAAAAATGCTGACAGCCCATCTAGCCATTACGCTGCCAGAATTAAACACAAAGCAGCCATGAAACCTAAATTGCGCCTGGTCAAATAGGCATCTTTCACCATGTTCATGAGCCCTGAAGAATTGATTGAACTGACAGACTACAAGCTGGCTAGTCATCAATGCCGCTGGCTCACTGAGCATGGCTACCCCTTCGATACAAGCGCTAGCGGCCGCCCTAAAGTATTGCGGTCATACCTAGAGCAACGCCTCTGCCCTCAAACCACCACAAGCAACTCAAACGAGCCTGACTTTGAAGCTCTGAACCGCTAATCATGGGTAGGCGGCGGCAAACCAATCTTGATCTACCTCCACATATGCACGTCAAACACGGCGCTTATTATTTTGTTGGCCGTGATAAAAAGTGGATACGCCTTTCTGAAGATAAAGCCTTAGCCCTTTCAAAATGGGCAGAGCTCGAAGGCGAAACCCCAATCCCTCCCAATCAAGAAAAACCAATCAAAGGCAGCGTGGGTGAACTGATCACACGTTACATGATCGAGATTGCACCACGTAAAGCAGCTAGCACCTATCAAGGCAATAAGATGGAGGCTGAAAACCTTAAAAAGGTATTCGCTAAATTCCAGGCGCGCGCAGTGCTGCCGACACATATTGCTAAATACCTTGATACACGCGGCCAGAAATCGACTGTAAGAGCCAATAGAGAGATATCTTTGCTATCCCATATATTTAGTTATGGAATGCGCTGGGGCGCTGTAAATAGCAATCCATGCATAGGCGTTGCCAAGCACAAAGAAAAAGGCCGTGATAGATACATCATGGATGCCGAGTTTGAAGGTGTTAAAAGCATTGCTGGCGAGCTCATAGCAACCGTTATGGACTTCGCCTATATTACTGCATTGCGTAAGGGGGACATCCTCACTCTAAAGCTTGAGCAGATCACTGACGAAGGTATATGGGTTAAACAGAATAAGACGGGCGCTAAACAGCTTTATGAGTGGTCACCTGGCCTAACTGATGTCGTGGCACGCGCTAAGGCCTTAAAACGGCCTATACGTGGTTTATATCTATTCTGCACCAGGCAAGGTCTACCATATTCAGACTCAGGCTTTAAAGCCATGTGGCATCGTGTCCAGGTAAAGTGGGCTGAACAAGGTGGCAACCGCTTTACCTTCCATGACATACGGGCAAAAGCATTAACGGATGCTAAAGGGCTCGGATTAGATGCACAATCTCTTGCTGGCCATAGCTCAGCTGCCATGACTGAGCACTACATAAAACAGAGAGAATTTAAAAAGGTAAAACCACTTAAATAAATTAAGCGATAATTTATTTAAAGGGGATTTATAAATGTTCATCATCCGCACACTATTTTCGCTAGCGCTTATTACTGTAGTTGGATGCACTTCAGAAAAATCTGTACTTGAAACCAATCTTCTAGAAGCGGCAGCTAGATCAGACTCTCAGAAAGTGACATTAGATTTATCTAAGCTGATCACTGCACCCATCGAAAAGATTTGTATCGGAGGCGCATATCTGCTGCCTGATGGTCTTGAAAAGATTGCCCATAGAAAAATCTCTCAAGAGGCGATGGCCGATAAGGGTGAATTTGTATTTTGGGTTTTTCTTGCAAACAATAAATCAATATATTTGCAGCTCAAATCGACCAAGCAACTTAGCTATCAATCGAACTTGGAAAATACATGTACCGACTCTTCAATTCTGACCATTGAGAATCATCTTATAGGTTTCAGTGAGACGTCAAAATAAGTGTAATAGTAGACAATCGTCTACTATTCAATAGAAATCCGAAATTTGGAATTGGCTGAAAGCCTTGGGGTATATGGGGTGACCGATGGGGCTCGAACCCACGACAACTGGAATCACAATCCAGGGCTCTACCAGCTGAGCTACGGCCACCATTGACCTGATATGCTAGAAATGGCCTGCCCGACAGGAATCGAACCTGTAACCCCCAGCTTAGAAGGCTGGTGCTCTATCCGGTTGAGCTACGGGCAGATTGATCGGGCAATCTAGACTTTACTGATATAAATCTAGAAAGGTAATTTCTACATTTTTTAACTGGTCGGGGTGGAGAGATTTGAACTCCCGACATCCTGCTCCCAAAGCAGGCGCGCTACCAGGCTACGCTACACCCCGAGGGCGAGGAATATAGCGCAAATGCCGCATTTGGTCAATTTTAATCTGTTAAAATGTCATTTTTAATCGTCTAGTTTTGTTATGACCGCCCAAATAATTAACGGCAAAGCCATTGCTGACAGTATGTTGAATCAAATCCTTCTACGTGTAAAAACGCGTTTAGATCAAGGCAAACGTGCACCTGCACTTGCAGTGATTTTAATTGGGAATGATCCTGCCTCCAGCATTTATGTGCGCAACAAAAGACTCGCCTGTGAAAAAGTAGGTATTCGATCTATCGTTTATGAATTACCTGCAAGCACTAGTGAAGCTGAATTGCTTACCATGATCAATGGGCTAAATGCGGATGATGCAATCGACGGCATTCTAGTGCAATCGCCCCTACCTCCACAGATTGATGAAAAGCTGGTGATTGAGCATATCAGCGCAGCAAAAGATGTCGATGGTTTTCATCCATATAACATTGGCCGCCTGACTGTCCGGCAACCGACTCTGCGCTCTTGCACCCCTTTTGGTGTGATTAAAATGCTGCAAGCAACAGGTATCGAGTTAATGGGTTTAGATGCTGTAGTAATCGGTGTATCTAACCATGTAGGGCGCCCAATGGCGCTTGAGCTGCTGTTGGCTGGCTGCACTGTGACATGCTGTCATCGCCATACTAAAGATCTTCAGGCTAACGTTGAGCGTGCCGATTTATTAGTGGTTGCAGCAGGTAAAGCTGGCTTAGTGAAAGGCGAATGGATTAAGCCAGGGGGGGTAGTCATTGATATTGGAATCAATCGTCTGGCGAATGGAAGCCTGTGTGGCGACGTTGATTTTGCAACGGCCAAAGAACGTGCTGGCTGGATCACACCGGTGCCTGGCGGTGTGGGGCCAATGACTATTGCCACCTTAATGGAGAATACATTGCTGGCATTAGAGTTACGCGAAACCATATAGCACGCCACTTGTACGCCACATTCTAAATTGCACATCGTAGTCACTAATTAGTCTTTTGCATCAATCACATAATCGGTGTAAACTTCACCGCTTTCATTTTTATGCATCCCGTTTTTTACGTTAATCGCAATTTAAAAGTTCAAGGCAGATATGGCTGAAGCAATTTCAAGACAATTCGTTCCTTACCAGGCAAAAGCTGATGAGGAATACATGAACGATAAGCAGCTTAATCACTTTGTTGCCATCCTCAATGCGTGGAAATCAGAGCTGAGCCACGACATTGATCGCACCGTGCACACCATGCAGGATGAAGTCACAATGTTCGCCGACCCTAACGACCGCGCCAGCCAGGAATCTGACATGGCCCTGGAACTGCGTAACCGTGACCGTGAACGCAAACTAATTAAGAAGATTGATGAAACGCTGAACAAGATTAAAGAGCACGACTATGGCTATTGTAATGGTTGTGGCGTAGAGATTGGCCTTAAACGCCTGGAAGCACGGCCTACGGCTACCCTATGTATCGATTGCAAGACATTAGATGAAATACGTGAGCGTCAAGTCGCCAAGTAATTTCTAAGTATCAAATTGCTATTCACTTAACATTTACGAATCGCACAAACAAAAAAGCCAGGCTATTAAGCCTGGCTTTTTTGTTACTTAAGAATCTTAAACTTAGGACTCTTGAGATTGTGCTGCTTGTTGCTCTTCAGCCACTGGTGGATCAATCAGCGCTTTCATGCTCAAGCGTACACGGCCTTTTTCATCCGCCTCAACTACCTTAACCTTAACAATCTGGCCTTCTTTCAGGAAATCGCCAACCGCATTCACACGCTGATGGGCAATTTGAGAAATATGCAGCAGACCATCTTTGCCTGGCAGCAATGAAACAATCGCACCGAAATCAAGAATCTTGATGACTGGGCCTTCATAAGTCTGGCCGATTTCTACTTCAGCAGTAATCGCTTCAATACGCTTCTTGGCATCTTCACCTGCTTCAGCATTCACACAACCGATTTTGATAGTACCGTCATCTTCAATATCAATGGTTGCACCAGTTTCTTCAGTGATAGAACGAATCACTGCGCCGCCTTTACCAATCACGTCACGAATCTTCTCTGGGTTGATCTTCATGGTGATGATACGTGGCGCAAATGCTGAAAGCTCTTGGCTAACACCACTTATCGCTTCTTTCATGATGCCAAGGATGTGCAAACGGCCTTCTTTGGCTTGTGAAAGCGCAACTTCCATGATTTCTTTAGTGATACCAGTAATCTTGATATCCATTTGCAAAGCGGTCACACCCTCTTCGGTACCAGCTACCTTGAAGTCCATATCGCCCAGGTGATCTTCATCACCCAGAATATCAGTCAACACAGCAACGCGATTGCCTTCTTTGATCAAGCCCATTGCAACGCCAGCTACAGGCGCTTTAAGTGGCACGCCTGCATCTAACAGCGCTAGAGTACCGCCGCACACTGATGCCATTGAGCTGGAACCATTCGATTCCATGATTTCTGATACTAGGCGGAATGTATAACCAAACTCTTCCTGGCTAGGCAACACTGCAACTAAAGCACGCTTAGCTAAACGGCCATGACCGATTTCGCGACGTTTTGGTGTACCAACACGGCCAGTTTCACCTGTACAGTATGGAGGGAAGTTGTAATGCAACATGAAGCGGTCTTTGTACTCGCCTTGCAATGCATCAATCACTTGTTCATCACGGCCCGTACCCAATGTTGCTACAACCAGCGCCTGGGTCTCACCACGAGTAAATAGTGCAGAACCATGGGTACGTGGCAGAACACCAGTACGAATGCTGATAGGACGCACTGTGCGTGTATCACGGCCATCAATACGTGGCTCACCATTCAGAATCTGGCTACGGACGGTTTTAGCTTCAAGATTAAACAATTCTGTTTTAATCTTGTTCGCTTCGGTAGTTGAAGTTTCTTCAGTAATCAATTCAGCAAATACGCGACTCTTGATTTCATCCAGCTTGGCTGAGCGTTCACCCTTTGCCTTGATCTTGAATGCTTCATTGATATCGTTAGCTGCTAATGCAGCCATCTTCTCAATCAATGCAGTATCCGCTTCTGGCGGTGTCCATTCCCATGGCTCTTTACCAACTTCGGCAGCCATTTCGTTGATGATGTTAATCACCGATTGCATTTGCTCATGGCCGTAAACGACAGAGCCCAGCATGACATCTTCTGGCAATTCTTTCGCTTCTGACTCAACCATCATCACAGCAGTTGCTGTCGCAGCAATCACCAAGTCAAGCTCAGACTCTTTCATCTGGCTAGCGGTTGGGTTCAATACATATTCACCATTCAGGTAACCAACACGTGCTGCGCCTAGCGGCCCGTAGAATGGAATACCTGATATTGCCAATGCAGCTGAAGCGCCAATAATCGCTGGAATGTCAGAATCAATTTCGCTATCTGATGACAATACTGTCGCAACAATCTGCACTTCGTTATAGAAAGCCTCTGGGAATAATGGACGCAATGGGCGATCGATCAAACGTGAAGTCAGAATCTCTTTTTCTGAAGGACGGCCTTCGCGCTTGAAAAAGCCGCCAGGAATCTTACCTGCGGCGTAAGTCTTCTCTTGATAATCAACTGTTAGTGGGAAAAAGTCTTGGCCTGCTTTGACATCATGTCTTGCAGTAACAGCGACCAGAACAACGGTATCGCCATAGCTCACCAATACTGCACCTGCTGCCTGGCGAGCAATTTCGCCAGTTTCCAGGGTGAGCTCATGCGCACCGTACTGAATGGTTTTTTTCACTTTATTAAACATTTTCTATCCTCTTCTCATCTGTCATCACAATTCACTCTTACTGTTCTAGAGTGTTCTCTTTAGGAAACACGGAATTAAGTGTCTGCGCGGGCGAATTGCTGCGTTGCGCGGTACTCGCAACCTCGCCGTACTCTATGTACTGTCTAGGTTTCTGCGTTCCGTGCGCCTTGCACTTCATCCCGCTCAACGACTTATTCCGTGCTTCCTCCGCAAGTATTTTTTCAGAAAATACCATCCAACAAAAAGCCGAAAACATCGCGTCAACTTATGTTGAGCGATGTTTTCGGCTTAAATCAATTCACCAGAACAACAACTAGTCTGTGAATATTAATTTACTTACGCAGACCCAAACGCTCAATCAATGAACGATAGCGGTCAGCATTTTTACGCTTGAGGTAATCAAGCAATTTACGACGTTGGCTAACCAATGCCAGCAAACCACGACGTGAGTGGTTGTCTTTAGCATTGACTTTGAAATGTTCGGTCAAACCGCTGATGCGGCTGGTGAGCAATGCAACTTGTACTTCTGGCGAGCCAGTATCGCTTGGTGCTTGTTGATAATCGCCAACAATTTTGGCTTTTTCAGCAGTCGAAATAGACATCTTTTTCTCCTAATCTTGAACCGCGCATTTTAACCTTAAAACGGGTTATTTAACAAGCAATTCATCAATTTAATCATTATTTACTTGAAACTAATCGCTTGGGTGCAATTTTGCCATCAGCAGTTTGCTCGCCCAAGCCCAGAAAAATCCCCAGATGGTTATAAATACGAAACTGACTTTGTATGTTCAGACCCGATTTCCATACTTCTTGACCGCGCATTAAATAAAAAGCGCTGTCTTCATCAATATCCACACGCGGCAGATTGTCGATAGCTACGTCGGGTGCTAGCAAACAGGCATCTCTTTGCTCAGCGGTCATCGCCTCCAACTGTTCTATTGTCAGCGCTTGATTTAGCAAAAAATGCGCACTTGTCAGTCTGCGCAAGCCGTTCAGGTGAGCGCCGCAGCCAAGCATTTGACCGATGTCTTCAGCCAGGGTGCGAATATAAGTACCCTTGCTACATACAACCGTCATATCTATGGTGTGCTCGTTAAGACTATTAAGCACCAAGCTATAAATGGTCACGTTACGCGCTTCACGTTCGATCTCTATGCCAGCTCTGGCATATTCATACAGATTCTTGCCCTCATGCTTCAATGCAGAATACATGGGCGGTACTTGGTTTATTGGACCAGTAAAGGCCTTCAGAACAGCTTCTACCAGAGCTTGGTTTACATTCACCTCCTTAGTAGCTAATACCTCGCCCTCTGCATCAGCAGTCGTCGTCGTGCTACCAAGAGCTACCAATGCACGATAACTTTTATCGGCATCCAGCAAAAAATGGGAAAATTTTGTAGCCTCGCCAAAGCAGATTGGCAAAAGCCCAGTCGCCAATGGGTCTAAGCTGCCTGTATGGCCAGCTTTAGCGGCTTGATAGAGTCGTTTAACCTGCTGCAATGCCTGATTACTGGATATGCCTAGCGGCTTATCCAGTAGCAGCACGCCACTGATATCACGTTTGATTCTTTTAAATTGCAAGATGTGTAGAAGTCTAGAGTGAGCAGAATAAGGAATTAAAGCCTAAAAAGAGGCTTTGTTCCCATCAGTTAAGGTTTTTGTTCAGTTGATTGATCTGAAGCCAATGCTTCATCAATCAACTGAGAGATTTTTATGCCGCGATCAATGGATGCGTCATAAACAAAATGCAGTTGTGGCACTGTTCTTAACAACATGCGTTTTGACAATTGGCTGCGCAAAAAACCTGCGCTTTTTTCCAGCCCTTGCTGTATCTCAGGCGAACCAACTTTAGCGCTATAGTAAATCTTGGCATGTGCCAGATCGCCCGTCACTTCTACTTCAGTGACCGTGACCCTACCAACACGAGGATCTTTTACCTCGAACTGCAGCAGATCAGCCAGCTCCCGCTGGATCTGCTCTGCTACTCGGTCACTACGTGCGAACTCTTTAGCCATTGTTGATTACAACGTTCTTGCGATTTCAACGATTTCAAAGACTTCAAGCGTATCGCCAACTTCAATTTCATTAAAGTTCTTCAACGATAAACCGCACTCAAAGTTCGATTTAACTTCTTTAACGTCGTCTTTAAAGCGTTTCAGAGAATCCAGCTCGCCAGTGTGGATGACAACGTTTGCACGCAACACACGTATTTTGGAGTTACGTCTAATGACGCCATCTTGTACATAACAACCCGCGACTGCGCCGACTTTAGAAATACGATAGACCTCACGAATTTCAACCGTGCCAATAGCGCTCTCCTTTTGCTCTGGTGCCAACATGCCACTCAGTGCCGCTCTGACTTCGTCAACTGCTTCGTAAATAATATTGTAGTAGCGAACATCCACGCCTGAAGATTCAATCAGCTTACGAGCGCCTGCATCTGCACGCACGTTAAAACCGATTACGACAGCTTTTGAAGCCGCGCCCAAGTTCACATCAGACTCAGTAATCGCACCTACGCCCGTATGAATAATGTTGACTTTGACTTCATCGGTAGAAAGCTTCTGCAATGAGGTTGCCAACGCTTCGTAAGAGCCCTGTACGTCTGATTTAATAATCATCTGCAAGGTTTTTACTTCGCCTTCACCCATTTGTTCGAACATGTTTTCAAGCTTGGCTGCTTGCTGCTTGGCTAGCTTCACATCACGGAATTTACCTTGACGGAATAACGCGATTTCGCGCGCTTTGCGTTCATCATTGAGCACAATGATTTCTTCGCCAGCATTAGGTACATCGGATAAGCCCAGAATTTCTACCGGGATTGATGGACCAGCTTCTTTAATGTCATTACCTGCCTCATCCAGCATCGCACGCACACGGCCAAACGAACTACCGGCCAAAATCATGTCGCCACGGCGCAGAGTGCCAGATTGTACGAGTATGGTTGAAACTGAACCACGACCTTTATCAAGGCGGCCTTCAATAACCAAGCCTTTAGCTGGTGTATTTTTTGGTGCTTGCAGTTCCAAGACTTCGGCTTGTAGCAATACGGCTTCTAACAAGCTATCAATACCTTCACCAGTCTTGGCAGATACACCCACAAACATGGTTTGACCACCCCAATCTTCAGGGACAACTTCATGCGTGACCAACTCTTGTTTTACACGCTCTAAATTCGCTTCAGGTTTATCAATCTTGTTCACAGCAACTACCAACGGTACACCCGCCGCTTTGGCGTGATGAATAGCTTCAATCGTTTGCGGCATGACACCGTCATCTGCAGCAACAACCAGAATCACCACGTCAGTTGCTTTTGCACCGCGAGCACGCATGGCAGTAAATGCTTCATGGCCCGGAGTATCAAGGAAAGTCACCATGCCGCGCGGTGTTTCTACGTGGTATGCGCCGATATGCTGGGTAATGCCGCCCGCTTCACCAGAAGCCACACGACTACGACGAATGTAATCCAGCAATGAAGTTTTACCATGGTCAACGTGACCCATCACTGTTACAACTGGTGGACGTGATTCAAAAATAGCCTCGGCATGCTCTGTTTCTTCCAGGAATGTATCTGGATCATTTGCCGCAGCTGCCTTGGCGTTATGGCCCATTTCTTCCACCACAATAATCGCAGTTTCTTGGTCCAGCACTTGGTTGATGGTCACCATCATGCCCATTTTCATGAGCGTTTTAATCACTTCACCTGCTTTGACTGCCATCTTGTGGGCAAGATCAGCGACTGAAATCGTCTCTGGTACTAGAACCTCATAAATAATCGGTTCAGTTGGCGCATTGAATGCATGCTGCTGATCATCACCATCTTTATGTGATTTTGATTTGGATTTGTGTGAGCGCCAACCTTGTGTAGCACCTACATCACCGCGTGTTTTGATACCACGTTTTTTATTCTCGGCATCAGACCATGCCTTATTATTTTTGGCCGCTTTTTTGGTTTTGTCTTCGGTTTTTGCGCCTTCTTTGGCAGCTGGCTTATGCAGCGTACCTTCAGATAGCTTGGTTGGAGCGGCAGCTTCAGCGGCGGCAGCCACTTTTTTAGCCTCTTCTTCCACACGCCTTTGCTGTAATTCCTGCTTTTTACGGATTTCTTCAGTTTGTAATGCAACAAGTGCTGATTGGCGTCTTGCTTCATCTTCGCGCTTGGCAATTTGGTCTGCTGATAACACACTCTTTTTAAGCGTGCCTTTTTCAGCAACTACAGGTGGTGCAGCTTCAACCACAATCTCAGGCTGGACTGGCTCTACAACCTCTGCGACTGGCGGCAACTCAACTTCTACAACGGCCTCTTCAACGACTAATACTTCAGCAACAGGCTCAATTACTTCTTCAATAACAGTAGCAATCACTTGCTCTTCAATAACTTGTTGTTCTGCAGCTTCTTCAGAAGGATCACGACGCATTAATACACGCTTTTTACGCACTTCAACCTGGATGGTTCTGTTCTTGCCTGTGCTATCTGACTTTTTGATTTCCGTGACTTGTTTACGGGTCAATGTGATCTTGTTCTTTGGCTCTTGTGCGCCATGCTCTTTACGTAAATATTCCAGCAACAAAGTTTTATCTTGCTCAGTCAGGCTATCAGCATCAGCACTTTTATTGACGCCAGCACCTTTTAATTGCTCAAGCAGAAGCTCGGCCGGCAGGCCTAATTCACTGGCAAATTGTGCTACGCTTGTTTGTCCCATCTATTACTCCAGTCTCAACTTTTGCGGCTATTATTAGCCTGACTTTTCAGTCGTATTTCTTTTGCATTTCTCTAGTGCTGCTTTACTAAACGCTTAAGCAAACCTAATCTTTAAGCAAACCAGGGCGCACGGGCGGTCATAATTAACTGTTTGGCACGCTCAGCATCCATATTGGTAAGTTCGACCAAATCATCAACGGCAAGATCAGCAAGGTCATCCATGGTTGAAACGCCCTTAGAAGCCAATAGATGTGCAGTTGCATCATCCATGCCTTCCATGGTCAACAAATCTTCTGAGGCTTCTTCCAGCTTTTCTTCTTTAGCAATGGCTTCGGTCAACAAGGCCGCACGCGCACGTTTACGTAATTCATTGATAGTGTCTTCATCAAACGCATCAATCTCGCTCATCTCCGACATTGGCACATAAGCGATTTCTTCCAGAGTACTGAAACCTTCTTGTACCAGAATATCAGCGACTTCTTCATCCACATCCAGCTTGCTGATGAACAGTGAACGTGTACTTGTGTATTCTTCTTCGTTCTTTTTCGCAGCTTCTTCTACGGTCAGAATGTTCAATGTCCAGCCTGTTAGCTCTGAAGCTAGGCGTACGTTCTGGCCATTACGACCAATCGCTTGTGCGAGTTGCTCTTCATCAACTACCACGTCCATGCTGTGTGCATCCTCATCGACAACGATGCTTGACACTTCAGCAGGCGCCATGGCATTGATGACAAATTGTGCTGGCTCCATAGACCACAAGATAATATCCACGCGTTCGCCAGCCAACTCACCAGTCACAGCTTGCACACGAGAACCACGCATTCCAACGCAAGTACCAATTGGGTCCAGACGCTGATCATTTGACTTCACAGCAATCTTTGAACGTAAGCCAGGGTCACGAGCCGCGGCTCTAATTTCTAGTAAACCCTCTTCAATTTCAGGCACTTCCAGCTCAAAAAGCTTGGACAAGAATTCTGGTGCAATGCGTGACAATATCAATTGTGGGCCGCGTCCACCACGCTCAACGCGTGATAGATAGGCTCGCACTCGATCACCAACACGCAGGTTTTCCTTAGGGATCATCTGGTCGCGCGGCAACAAAGACTCAATACGACCCACTTCAATGATCGCGTTGCCTTTTTCCATGCGCTTGATCACGCCTGTCACCAAATGTTCTTTACGTGCCAGGAAATCATCAAGAATCTGTTCACGCTCAGCTTCACGCACTTTTTGCAGAATGACCTGTTTAGCGGCTTGCGCACCAATCCGACCAAATTCGATAGACTCTAACGGTTCTTCGACAAAATCGCCTTCTGCTAAATCTTTAGCACGAGCATCAGCAACGGTAATTTGCGCTGCTGGATTCTCTATCAAATCATCAGCCAGCACTTGCCAGCGACGGAATGATTCATACGAGCCATTCTCACGGTTGATTTCAACACGCACATCAGCATCATCAGTAAAACGTTTTTTGCTGGCTGAAGCTAAAGCAAGCTCAAGCGCAGTAAAAATAACTTCTTTACCCACGTTTTTCTCATGTGCCAGTGCATCTACCAGTAGTAATATTTCGCGACTCATTTTAGTCTCCGCTTAAAATTCTTTAGATTCAGTGATTTACTATTAAAACTCAGGGCTTAAACGCGCTTTATCGATGTTGCTTAATGCCAATTTATGCACAATTCCTTCGCATTCAATCAAAAGCATTCCATCTTCCAAGCCACGTAAAACACCTACAAAATTCTTTCTGTTTTCAACAAGGATACGCAGCTTCACTTGCGCACGCTCACCTGTAAAACGGACATAATCCGCTTCTTTTTTCAGCACTCGATCCATGCCAGGCGAGGAAACCTCAAGCCTGTCATAATCAATATCATGATCAACGGCCAATGAATTGCTGAGCTGGTTACTGACCAACACGCAATCATCAATATTGACGCCTTCTGGCTTATCTATGAACAAACGCAACAATTTGCCACGATTGGATACTTCAAGATCAACCAGCTCGTAACCGAGCTGAGTGAGTGATCGCTCCAATAAAGTGTACAAATCTTCCATAAACCTGCCTTCACCATCAACACAAATAAAAAATGGGCTTAACGCCCATCATTCTTTTTACTTAGCCTGTTTTAATTTTCTAATTTTCGCTAAGCTCAACATTATATCAACCAATTCAATCAATTGGTATTGCATCGTACAACACCAACAAAAAAGCCCACTAAGAGTGGGCTTTGCTGCGGACTCAAAGAGCCCTGTATAAGAAGCCTGGCGTTGACCTACTTTCGCATGCGAAGAGCATACTATCATTGGCGCAGAATCGTTTCACGGCCCTGTTCGAGATGGGAAGGGGTGGTTCCAATTCGCTATGGACGCCAGACATAACCGGTAAGTGCCTGAGTGTTCACGAGAGTTATCCCGCTTAGGCCTCAAGCCCAATTAAGCTGTCGCTTTGACTGAACAATTTGTTCAATCTAGCGTGAAGCTGTATCACCATCACTGGTTGCGCATTAAAACGCGGATACAACTGTCTGTAACAAACAGAAGAAGTAAAGTTTTTGTATTGCAATTGATTGCGTTGCTTTAGAACAACAACCTTAACTTTGCGATTCATTTACATGAACTCAAGTCTTAAGGTTATAGGATCAAGCCTCACGAGCAATTAGTATCAGTTAGCTTAACGCATTACTGCGCTTCCACACCTGACCTATCAACGTCCTGGTCTCGAACGACTCTTTAGCGAGCTTAAAGCTCGGGGAAGTCTCATCTTGAGGCGAGTTTCACGCTTAGATGCTTTCAGCGTTTATCTCTTCCGGATTTAGCTACCCGGCTATGCCATTGGCATGACAACCGGTCCACCAGAGATCCGTCCACTCCGGTCCTCTCGTACTAGGAGCAGCCCCCCTCAAACTTCCAACGCCCACGGCAGATAGGGACCAAACTGTCTCACGACGTTTTAAACCCAGCTCACGTACCACTTTAAATGGCGAACAGCCATACCCTTGGGACCGGCTACAGCCCCAGGATGTGATGAGCCGACATCGAGGTGCCAAACTCCCCCGTCGATATGAACTCTTGGGAGGAATCAGCCTGTTATCCCCAGAGTACCTTTTATCCGTTGAGCGATGGCCCTTCCATACAGAACCACCGGATCACTATGACCTGCTTTCGCACCTGCTCGACCTGTCCGTCTCGCAGTCAAGCAACCTTATGCCATTGCACTATCAGTACGATTTCCGACCGTACCTAGGTTACCTTCGCACTCCTCCGTTACTCTTTGGGAGGAGACCGCCCCAGTCAAACTGCCCACCATACACGGTCCCCGATCCAGATAATGGACCTAGGTTAGAACCTCAACAACATCAGGGTGGTATTTCAAGGTTGACTCCACGATATCTAGCGACACCGCTTCAAAGTCTCCCACCTATCCTACACAAATCTTGTCAAAGTCCAATGTAAAGCTACAGTAAAGGTTCATGGGGTCTTTCCGTCTAGCCGCGGGTAGATTGCATCTTCACAAACATTTCAACTTCGCTGAGTCCCGAGAGGAGACAGTGTGGCCATCGTTACGCCATTCGTGCGGGTCGGAACTTACCCGACAAGGAATTTCGCTACCTTAGGACCGTTATAGTTACGGCCGCCGTTTACCGGGGCTTCAATCAAGAGCTTGCACCCCATCATTTAACCTTCCGGCACCGGGCAGGCGTCACACCGTATACGTCCACTTTCGTGTTTGCACAGTGCTGTGTTTTTATTAAACAGTCGCAGCCACCTTTTCACTGCAACCCCATCGAGCTTCGAGAGCAAGTCTCTACACTCTACCGGGGCGCACCTTCTCCCGAAGTTACGGTGCTAATTTGCCGAGTTCCTTCTCCCGGGTTCTCTCAAGCGCCTTAGAATTCTCATCCTGCCCACCTGTGTCGGTTTGCGGTACGGTTTTTATGTAACTGAAGCTTAGTGGCTTTTCTTGGAAGCTTGGTATCAATCACTTCGTGCACAAGTGCACTCGTTATCACGCCTCAGAATTGACCCTCCGGATTTGCCTAAAGGATCTCCCTACACGCTTGAACCACCTATTCCAACAGATGGCTGACCTAACCTTCTCCGTCCCCACATCGCATTACATAAAAGTACAGGAATATTAACCTGTTTCCCATCAGCTACGCATTTCTGCCTCACCTTAGGGGCCGACTCACCCTGCGCCGATGAACGTTGCGCAGGAAACCTTGGGCTTTCGGCGAGGGTGCTTTTCACACCCTTTATCGCTACTCATGTCAGCATTCGCACTTCTGATACCTCCAGCATTCCTCACAGAACACCTTCGCAGGCCTACAGAACGCTCTCCTACCATGCATACATTCCGAAGAATGCAGCATCCGAAGCTTCGGTTACGTGCTTAGCCCCGTTACATCTTCCGCGCAGGACGACTCGACCAGTGAGCTATTACGCTTTCTTTAAAGGATGGCTGCTTCTAAGCCAACCTCCTGGCTGTCTGTGCCTTCCCACTTCGTTTTCCACTTAGCACGTCATTTGGGACCTTAGCTGTCGGTCTGGGTTGTTTCCCTCTTGACCACGGACGTTAGCACCCATGGTCTGTCTCCCGTAATTGAACTTCTCGGTATTCGGAGTTTGCAATGAGTTGGTAAGTTCTTATGAACCCCCTAGTCATAACAGTGCTCTACCCCCAAGAGTTATATACGAGGCACTACCTAAATAGTTTTCGGAGAGAACCAGCTATTTCCAAGTTTGTTTAGCCTTTCACCCCTATCCACAGCTCATCCCCTAATTTTTCAACATTAGTGGGTTCGGACCTCCAGTACCTGTTACGGCACCTTCATCCTGGCCATGGATAGATCACTTGGTTTCGGGTCTACACCCAGCAACTATCGCCCTATTCGGACTCGCTTTCGCTGCGCCTCCCCTATCGGTTAAGCTTGCTACTGAATGTAAGTCGCTGACCCATTATACAAAAGGTACGCAGTCACGGAACAAGTCCGCTCCCACTGTTTGTATGCATACGGTTTCAGGATCTATTTCACTCCCCTCCCGGGGTTCTTTTCGCCTTTCCCTCACGGTACTGGTTCACTATCGGTCGATTACGAGTATTTAGCCTTGGAGGATGGTCCCCCCATGTTCAGACAGGATTTCTCGTGTCCCGCCCTACTTGTCGTTATCCTAGTTCCACAAACGGGTTTTCGTATAAGGGGCTATCACCCTCTATGGCTGGACTTTCCATTCCATTCTACTAACGCGTCTGCTAAAAATAACAGGCTTTTCCGGGTTCGCTCGCCACTACTTCCGGAATCTCGGTTGATTTCTTTTCCTTCAGCTACTTAGATGTTTCAGTTCGCTGAGTTCGCTCTATTTATCCTATGTATTCAGATAAAAGTACCCTTGCGGGTGGGTTCCCCCATTCGGACATTCCCGGATCAAAGCTTGTTTGCCAGCTCCCCGAGACTTTACGCAGGCTACCACGTCCTTCATCGCCTGTAATCGCCAAGGCATCCACCATATGCACTTATTCGCTTGATCCTATAACGTTAAAACCTGAGCCCTTTTACGGGTCCGCTAAACAACGGTGAAGTTGCTAACTCGCCTTACTCAGTTTCGCGGCAGGGAGTAAATCTGCCAGCTATAGGTTTTCTAAAGCATTACTTCCAACAATACCAAGCAGATATTGTTGAACTTGAAATAACCGTCTTATTACCAGCCTAGTTAGAGAACTAGGCCAGAACTTAACGCGTTAAAACATTTCGATTTTGCAATCAATTACTACCCATTTTGAACACACGAATCTCATCACAAGTATTCATGTGCTCACTTTACTTCTTCCATTTTGTTAAAGATCAGACTAACGCCCTAAGACGTTAGTGATCAATGCTCATCACAAGCATTGATCACTAACTACTTACACTAATTGAATGGTGGAGGATGACGGGATCGAACCGACGACCCCCTGCTTGCAAAGCAGGTGCTCTCCCAGCTGAGCTAATCCCCCATTTGAGGCTATCTTCATGAGGAATCTGGTGGGTCTGGTTGGGCTCGAACCAACGACCCCCGCCTTATCAAGACGGTGCTCTAACCAGCTGAGCTACAGACCCTCGAAGTCTTGTCTTTGAGGACCAATCTTTTAGTGTTGCGCTATTTAAACAACCGATAAGTGTGAATGCTTGCAGCCAAGGATTTTTCTCTAGAAAGGAGGTGATCCAGCCGCACCTTCCGATACGGCTACCTTGTTACGACTTCACCCCAGTCATGAATCCCACCGTGGTAATCGTCCTCCTTGCGGTTAGACTAACTACTTCTGGTGAAACCCACTCCCATGGTGTGACGGGCGGTGTGTACAAGGCCCGGGAACGTATTCACCGCGACATGCTGATCCGCGATTACTAGCGATTCCGACTTCATGTAGTCGAGTTGCAGACTACAATCCGGACTACGATCGGCTTTCTGAGATTGGCTCCCCCTCGCGGGTTGGCAACCCTCTGTACCGACCATTGTATTACGTGTGAAGCCCTGGCCATAAGGGCCATGAGGACTTGACGTCATCCCCACCTTCCTCCGGTTTGTCACCGGCAGTCCCATTAAAGTGCCCAACTAAATGATGGCAATTAATGGCAAGGGTTGCGCTCGTTGCGGGACTTAACCCAACATCTCACGACACGAGCTGACGACAGCCATGCAGCACCTGTGTTACCGTTCTCTTTCGAGCACTAAGGAATCTCTCCCAAATTCGGTACATGTCAAGGCCAGGTAAGGTTTTTCGCGTTGCATCGAATTAATCCACATAATCCACCGCTTGTGCGGGCCCCCGTCAATTCCTTTGAGTTTTAATCTTGCGACCGTACTCCCCAGGCGGTCTACTTCACGCGTTAGCTGCGTTACTAAGAGATTTTACTCTCCCAACAACTAGTAGACATCGTTTAGGGCGTGGACTACCAGGGTATCTAATCCTGTTTGCTCCCCACGCTTTCGTGCATGAGCGTCAGTGTTAACCCAGGGGGCTGCCTTCGCCATTGGTATTCCTCCACATCTCTACGCATTTCACTGCTACACGTGGAATTCTACCCCCCTCTGCTACACTCTAGCCTTGTAGTTTCAAACGCAGTTCCTAGGTTGAGCCCAGGGATTTCACATCTGACTTACAAAACAGCCTGCGCACGCTTTACGCCCAGTAATTCCGATTAACGCTCGCACCCTACGTATTACCGCGGCTGCTGGCACGTAGTTAGCCGGTGCTTCTTATCAAGGTACCGTCATCCTCACCCCGTATTAGGAGATAAGTTTTCTTTCCTTGCGAAAGAGCTTTACAACCCGAAGGCCTTCTTCACTCACGCGGAATGGCTGGATCAGGCTTTCGCCCATTGTCCAAAATTCCCCACTGCTGCCTCCCGTAGGAGTCTGGACCGTGTCTCAGTTCCAGTGTGGCTGGTCGTCCTCTCAGACCAGCTACTGATCGTCGCCTTGGTAGGCTTTTACCCCACCAACTAGCTAATCAGATATCGGCCGCTCTATTAACGCAAGGTCCGAAGATCCCCTGCTTTCCCCCTCAGGGCGTATGCGGTATTAGCTAACCTTTCGGCTAGTTATCCCCCATTAAAAGGTACGTTCCGATATATTACTCACCCGTTCGCCACTCGCCACCAGGAGCAAGCTCCCGTGCTGCCGTTCGACTTGCATGTGTAAAGCATTCCGCCAGCGTTCAATCTGAGCCAGGATCAAACTCTTCAGTTTAAACCTAACTATTACTTAATTTTGACCCTCTTGCGAAGGTCTGTATGTCGCTTTTGCTTAATTCACTCAAATGAATCTTCAGTTCGTCGCTTTGGCTATTGCTAGCCCAAGCTTCTTACAAAGTTCATTCAAGGTGTTAAGACTTGTATCTTGAGTGCCAAGTAACGCAAACTCTCCTGTTAAACCTGCACAGCGCCCTTTAACAAGCACCGCACAAATAACATCAAGCCGTTAAATGACTGCCTCAACTACAAGCACTCACACCTATCGATTGTTCAATTTTTTAAAGAGCGCTTCGCTGTTTGTCTTTCAACATAAGCAACGAGAGGGGCGCATTATACAGACCTGATTCATTTGGTCAAGGGAAACATCCAACTATTTATTTCCCTGCTGCTTCTGCACCCCGCTTCGTTACTGAAGCGAGGGGCGCATTCTACAGAACATTAAAAATGGGTCAAGCGCTATTTTTGGATTTTTACAAAGGGATTACAATTTGTTTAATTTATGGTGATACGTGCAAATTTGCGCTTGCCTACCTGAGCCACGATGGCAGTAGGGCGCGTAAGCTGCAATGCCTTATCCGTAACCTTTTCACCGTCCAGCTTCACCCCGCCCTGATCTATCATGCGCAAAGCTTCTGAAGTGCTAGCCACAAGATTAGATTGTTTTAACAGCTGCGCAATATTGATGGTTTCTTGCGTCAAACTAATCGTGATTTCTGGCACCTCATCAGGAATTCCACCCTTGGCCCGCAGCTGAAAATCGGCAAGCGCTTCATCAGCAGCCTGTTTTGAGTGAAAACGAGTCACGATTTCCTGCGCAAAGCCTACTTTAATATTACGTGGATTAGCACCAGCAGCGACTTCGATCTTCCATTGACCTATGGTTTCTATAGATTCAAACGACAGCAACTCTATATAACGCCACATCAACTCATCAGAAATTGACATGATTTTGCTGAAGATATCGTTGGCAGGTTCAGATACACCTATATAGTTGCCGAGCGATTTGGACATTTTATTAACGCCGTCCAAGCCTTCGAGCAAAGGCATTGTGAGTACGCATTGCTGCGACTGACCAAAATGCTTTTGTAGCTCACGACCCATGAGCAAGTTGAATTTCTGGTCAGTGCCGCCAAGCTCCAAGTCTGCGTTAAGCGCCACAGAATCGTAACCCTGTAGTAAAGGATATAAGAACTCATGGATAGCGATAGACTGGTTACTTTTATAGCGTTTGCTGAAATCATCTCGCTCCAGCATACGCGCAACGGTATGGCTAGCAGCCAGCTTGAGCATGCCGGCTGCACCAAGTTCGGTCAGCCATTTGGAGTTGAACACGACTTCTGTCAATTCAGGTTTTAAAATCTTGAAAACCTGCTCGGCATAAGACTTGGCATTTTCTTGCACTTGCTCTGCAGTTAACGGTGGACGTGTAGCACTCTTACCTGTGGGGTCGCCAATCATCCCAGTAAAATCGCCAATCAAGAAAAGTACCTGATGGCCGAGCTCTTGTAACTGGCGTAACTTATTCAGTAATACTGTATGACCCAGATGCAAATCTGGCGCAGTGGGGTCAAAGCCAGCTTTCACGCGTAGCGGCTTACCCGTTTTAAGCTTCTCTATTAATTCTTGCTCTATCAAAAGCTCATCACTGCCGCGTTTGATGATCGCTAATGTCTCTTCCAAAGGTTTCATTCAGTCAATTACTCCAGCCAGTTCGTAGGACTTCACCCTACAAAGGTTTTCTGTTAGCATGCATTTTCAATTTATGTCTTGAGGTAGCGCCCGGTGCAACCAAGCGAACCTAGTTACAACCCAAATGGCAACAACCCAGGCGGTCTCCCAAATACTAAACCGCGCAGCTTTAAGCAGCGCATTCTAGCGCAAAATCCAGCAACTCAATTACGAAAGCTACGTTTACGTTGGCTGCTTGTACTTTCTAGTATTCCATTATTTGGTATTTACACCGCTTTTGGTATTGCACCTCAGACAATTACCCAAGATATTCCCATCAGCACAGTCATTGAACAAGTAGCACTTCCACAGCTGGATGAAGCATTAAGCACAGCGCAAAACGACGAAACATTCTGGCAAGCTGATCAGGTACGCCGTGATGACACCCTAGCCAGCTTGATGACGCGCTTAAATATTCGCAACCAGGAAGCGATAGATTTCTTGCGCCGCGACCCAGATGCCAGCGCACTTGCATCCCAACTGCGTCCAGGGCGTTCGATTCAGGCCCAAACCACTGATAGCGGTGAGCTACTTCAACTTCAATACCAGACTGATAATAAATCAATCTTTAAGGTAGAGCGTAGCGATTCTGGTTACCAGGCAAAAATGCTGGATGCATCTTTTGTCACGCACAGCGTGCTGAAGTCTGCAGAAATCAAAAGCTCTTTATTCGGCGCTACCGATGCAGCAGGCATTCCTGATCAAATCGCTATTCAAATGGCAGATATTTTCTCTTCTTACATAGACTTTCATACCGACTTACGCCGTGGTGACCGCTTTGTCGTCGTGTATGAAGCCGTTTATAACAACGGTGAGTTAGTCAGGACTGGCCAAGTATTAGCAGCAGAATTTACCAACCAAGGTAAAACCTATAATGCGGTGATGTACCGCAATCCAGAAGGACAGGTCAGCTATTACACCCCTGATGGCAAGAACCTGCATAAGTCATTCTTACGTTCACCTTTAGAATTCAGCCGTATTAGCTCAGGCTTCAGCCTGGGTCGTCTACACCCGATTTTAAACACCATACGTGCACACAAAGGCACTGACTTTGCGGCCCCAATTGGCACAGGCGTAAAAGCACCAGCTGACGGCACCGTTGCTTTCGTTGGTGTACAAAATGGTTATGGCAATGTGATTATTCTGCAACACCAAAATGGCATTAGCACTAAATATGGCCATCTATCACGCTTTGCTCAAGGCTTGCATAAAGGCATGAAAGTATCGCAAAGTGATGTGATTGGCTATGTTGGTATGACAGGCCTAGCGACTGGGCCGCACTTGCATTATGAATTTATGGTCAATGGCGAAAACCGCGACCCGTTGAAAGTAGCCTTACCTAGCGCTATTCCAATCGACCAAAAATATAAAGCCGACTTTAGTACGCATAGTGCAAATCTTGCTGCGCAGCTTCGCCTGTTAAGTGCAAGTAACATGGCTGCACTAGAATAACCTTACAGCCTTGAAGCAAGACCTCTTCATAGGCTTGATGTCTGGTACTAGCTTAGATGGTGTTGATGCAGTAGTCATTGATTTCAAAGATCATCAATGCCAAGTTTTACATACAGCAAACCTAGCTTATCCTGATAGTATCCGCAGCGAATTATTAGCACTGCATGCTGCAAGCCACAATGAGCTAGAGCGCACCGCATTAATCGCCAACCGATTAAGTATTCTTTATGCAGACTGCGTCAAACAGCTTTTGAGCAACGCCGCCCTCTCAGCATCACAAATCAAAGCCATCGGCTGCCATGGCCAAACCATCAGGCATAGACCCGAACTGGGATTCACCTTACAAATCGTTAATCCTGCATTGTTGGCGGAGTTGACTGGCATTGATGTTGTTGCTGATTTTCGTAGCAGAGACATTGCTGCGGGCGGCCAAGGCGCCCCTTTAGTACCCGCTTTTCATCAAGCCACATTTGGTTCTGCTGATAAAAATCGCGTGGTAATCAATATAGGTGGCATCGCCAATCTCACCAGCATTAGCGCCAGTGGGCATGTAATTGGTTTTGATTCTGGGCCTGGCAATATGTTGATGGATGCATGGGCAGAAGAACATTTGGGTAAACGTTATGATCATGATGGAAATTGGGCAGCTAGCGGACAAGTCATAGCAGCATTATTAGCACGCCTACTAGCACATCCATATTTTAAGCAGACACCACCCAAGAGCACTGGGCGTGATTTGTTCAGCTCAGCTTGGCTGGCAGATTATCTCACGCCTGATTACGCTCCAGCAGACGTTCAACGCACCTTGCTGGAGCTTAGTGCACAAAGTATCAGCATGGCACTCACAGATTTTTGTGGTGAGGTTGATGAAATCTATCTCTGTGGTGGTGGCGCGCTCAATTCAGCGTTAGTAGCTCGCTTGCAACAATTGCAATCTCCTGTGAAGATCCAGTTAAGTGATACGCTTGGTATCAGGGTGCAATGGGTTGAAGCAGCGGCGTTTGGCTGGCTGGCAAAACAATGCATATCTCGGCAAACGGCTAACTTGCCAGCAGTTACAGGGGCAAAAGGTACTCGTATATTGGGTGCGATTTATGCTTCTTAATTCTGGTAGCATCACACCATTGATTAAAAATAACGCGAAACCATCATGACAAAACCAACCAAAGTTACGCTCACCTTTGATAACGGCGCTGAGCCTATTGAATTACCTATACTTTCAGGCAATCTCGGGCCTGACGTCATTGATATCCGCAGTCTGGGTAAACACGGTATTTTCACTTACGACCCAGGATTTCTATCCACCGCATCCTGTAATTCAAACATTACGTTTATTGATGGCGATGAAGGCTTGCTTTACTACCGTGGCTATCCGATTGAGCAATTAGCCCAGCATTGTGATTTCATGGAAGTGTCTTACCTTTTAATACATGGCAATCTGCCCACGCTGGAAGAAAAAGCGACCTTCACGAATACCATTACGCATCACACCATGCTGCATGACCAGCTAACCAATATATTCCGTGGCTTCAGGCGTGATGCGCACCCAATGGCCGTAATGGTGGGCGTGATTGGCTCAATGTCAGCGTTCTATCACGATGCCATGGATATTAAAGATGCGAAAAATCGCGAGATGTCGATCTATCGCCTGATTGCAAAAGTGCCTACCGTTGCGGCCTGGAGCTTTAAATACAACGAAGGCCAACCATTTACTTACCCGCAAAATCGCTTCAACTATGCTGAAAACTTCTTGCACATGATGTTTTCAACACCGTGCGAAGAGTACGTACCTAACCCAGTGATTGCGAAAGCATTAGACCGCATTCTGATTTTGCACGCAGACCACGAACAGAATGCCTCTACTTCTACCGTCAGGCTGGCTGGCTCTAGTGGTGCCAATCCGTTTGCTTGTATCGCAGCAGGTGTAGCCTCGTTGTGGGGGCCAGCACATGGTGGCGCCAATGAAGCTGTGCTTAAGATGCTGGAAGAAATTGGCGATGCTTCAAATATCGATAAATTCATTAAGCGTGCAAAAGATAAATCCGACACTTTCCGCCTCATGGGCTTTGGCCATCGCGTGTACAAGAATATAGACCCGCGCGCCACCATGATGCGTCAAACTTGTTATGAAGTGCTTGAAGAGCTAGGTTTGGGTGATGACCCACTGTTTAAAGTGGCGATGGAACTCGAAAGAATCGCACTCGAAGATGAATACTTCATCAGCAAACGCCTCTACCCAAATGTCGATTTCTACTCAGGCATTGTTCTACGTGCGATTGGTATTCCAACCAATATGTTCACTGCAATTTTCGCACTGGCAAGAACCGTGGGTTGGACTGCACAATGGAACGAAATGATCTCTGACCCTGAAGCAAAAATTGGCCGCCCAAGACAGCTTTATACTGGCGCTGTCAGACGCGATATTGTTCCAATTGAAAAACGCTGATTCAAGCTAGATAAAATAAAAAAGGAGCCAATGGCTCCTTTTTTATTGATAATTTAAGCTAAAACTTAGGCTGAGAACGAAGAACCACATCCGCAGGTACTAGTTGCATTTGGATTGCGAATCACAAACTGCGAACCTTGCAAACTATCCTGATAATCAATTTCGGCCCCCATCAGGTATTGCAAGCTCATTGGGTCAATCAATAATGCAACCCCATCACGTTCAACCTGAGTGTCATCTTCATTCACGGTTTCTTCAAATGTGAACCCGTACTGGAAACCTGAGCATCCGCCACCACTGACAAACACTCGTAGCTTTAAGTCTGGTGAGCCTTCTTCATCAATCAGCTCTTTAACTTTCTTGGCCGCATTGTCGGTAAACACTAATGGGCTTGGCATTTCTGTAATTGCGTTCATCTTTTACTCCTTGAAATTCTGTCTTAAAAATCATTATCCTGCGCACGTGCCATGGGGTCAATCTTTATCCACAGGCAATAATGTTGTTTTATCTTCAATTTTGCCTTGTGTGGTCTCACCCAGATAAATCAATTTGCCTTCAATCACAGCACCAGTGTGCATTTCAAGAGACTTGTAATATACATCTCCAATGACCCTGGATTTAGTCTGTAATTCGATATATTCATTAGCCCTCACAGGGCCTTCTACCTTGCCATTGATGACAATGTGAGAAACCGACACTGCACCTATAATGCGGGCGCTTTCACTTAAAACAAGAGTGCTTGGCGATGTGGGAGACTCAGTGACATTGCCGCGAACACTCCCATCAATGCGTAAACCGCCAGTGAAATGAATGTCGCCTTCAATCTTGGTTTCTGCGCCAATCAGCGTATCAATACGGTTCTGGGCTTTGTTTTGACTCTTAGAAAACATTCGTCATCCTTAACATTTAATTCAGTTTAACACGCTGAGAGATACTTGATTAAATTGGTAATTCCTGTTTCTGGCTCAGTTTTGGATCACGCGCACCTGGCTCAAAAAAGCTGGCTTCGATGTAACCCTGATTCACATTGTCTGGCAGGCTGAAAGAGCCGTCAATCCGCTGAAAAAACTTGAAATTAACGTTGGCATCTACCAAACCAGCATTCGCGGTGACGGGTAACAAGACCATCTTATCTGCTTGCATGCCGCCGATGGCAAACTTCATCGTGCCTTTAACAAAATCATCATGCTTGCCATTCTGGACAAGCAAGAGATGATATTCATACTGGTTTTTCTGCGGCAATCTATTGATTTTAAAACTATAAAGCTTAACTTCGCTGGCTGTAGGTTTCTCCACCAGTATATGCTGGTAAAAAGCGATATCCTCCTTGTGCCGCATATCTTCTTCTTGCAGCAACGCAATTTCTTTAGTCAGATTGGATTGTGCTGCCCGCTCAACCTGAAGCTGCCGCTCACCATAAACTAGTTTAGCTTGCAGTTGCTTATTCTCTTCCTGCAACTGCTTCAAGTTACCAGCCAGGTTAGTAACCTCGTTCATGGAATAACGCCAGCTACCCGCAAAAAACCCCGTACCTAGTAGTAGCAATACCAGCAGTATCTGCCAATACCAAGGCCGATGAGATTTCACGGCAACATTTTTGGCTGTTGCCCCAAAATGACGTTTGATACCGCGGGTAACTCTTCTCATCGGCTACTTAGCATAAGTTATGGCAGTAAAGGCACAACTTCAAGGCCAGTGTTTTCTGCCAAGCCAAACATGATATTCATATTTTGCACAGCTTGTCCCGCAGCGCCCTTCACCAGGTTATCAATCACTGACAATACCACGACCGTATCGCCACCTTGAGGTCTATGCACAGCGATACGGCACTGGTTAGAGCCACGTACCGAACGGGTTTCAGGATGTGATCCTTTTGGCAGTACATCGACAAACCGCTCTTTGATATAACGGCTTTCGAACAGGTGCTGCAGGTCTATATCTTTGGTCAATTTAGCGTATAAGGTTGCGTGTATCCCTCTAATCAATGGCGTCAAATGTGGCACAAATGTCAGTCCTACTGGCTTGTTAGCCATACCAGCCAAGCCTTGACTGATTTCTGGTAAATGCCTGTGCCCAGCGACTCCGTATGCTTTAAAGTTATCGCCTGCCTCTGCAAACAGGGCACTGACTTCAGCTTTACGCCCTGCACCACTGACACCAGACTTTGCGTCAGCAATCAGAAGTGTTTCATCGATCACGCCTGCTTCAAGCAACGGTAAAAAGCCGAGCTGCACGGCAGTTGGATAGCAGCCAGGATTGGCGATTAACTGCGCCGTGCGGATTTTTTCACGGTTCACTTCGGGCAAGCCATACACTGCCTTTGCAATCAAGTCTGGGCAGGCGTGTTTCATGCCGTACCATTTTTCCCAAGTAGCTACGTCCTGTATCCGGAAATCCGCCGCAAGGTCAATAACCCGCACGCCTTTATCAAGCAAGTCTGCTGTCTGCTGCATGGCAATACCATTAGGCGTAGCAAAAAATACTACGTCACAGCCGCTTAAATCAGCTTGTGCTGGGTCACTGAAAGGTAAATCCACATAGCCACGTAAGCTCGGAAACATATCGGCTACAGGCAAGCCTGCTTCACCACGCGAAGTGATGGCGCTCAGTTCGATGGCTGGGTGTATGGCGAGAAGCCTGAGCAGCTCAACGCCCGTGTATCCAGTACCGCCAACGATCCCTACTTTAATTTTATCTAATGACATAATCTTCCTTGTACCACCAATCTGGATGCTCACCTATCCGTATAAAGCAAGCTGGTGGCTAAACCGCAACAATCTTTCAATGGTATCAAAGCTTAGGCTTGATTCAAAATAAGACTGCGATGCAGTGCCCAAAAGCAAAAAAGCCGCATTAAGCGGCTTTTTTGGAATAACGCGTTCTTATCGTTTAGAGAACTGTTTACGACGACGCGCTTTACGCAAGCCAACTTTCTTACGTTCAACTTCGCGTGCATCACGTGTCACGAAACCCGCCTTAGATAAGGCACTCTTCAACGTTGCATCATAATCAATCAATGCACGGGTAATACCGTGACGAACTGCACCAGCTTGGCCAGATTCACCACCGCCATGCACATTGATTTGAATATCAAAGCTTGCAATATTTTCAGTCAACTCAAGTGGCTGACGCAGAATCATGCGTGAAGTCACACGTGAGAAATATTCATCAGCTGGCTTGTCGTTAATCACGATGTTGCCTTTACCTGATTTCAGGAATACACGCGCAACAGAGCTTTTGCGACGTCCAGTACCGTAGTTGTATTTACCAATCATCTTCTAATCCCTTACGCTTGACTTTGAATAGTCAACGGTTGAGGCTGCTGAGCCACATGGTCATGCTTAGCACCAGCATACACTTTTAATTTGCGGAACATTGCATAGCCCAGAGGGCCTTTTGGCAACATGCCTTTCACTGCTTTTTCCAACGCACGACCTGGAAAGCGCTCTTGCATCTTGCCAAAGTTGGTGGTTGAAATGCCGCCTGGATAACCAGAGTGACGATGATACAGTTTGTTCAATTCTTTAGTACCAGTTACCTTGATTTTGTCTGCGTTCACTACAATGATGTAGTCGCCAGTATCAACGTGTGGTGTATAGATGGTTTTATGCTTGCCACGCAGGCGGTGAGCGATTTCGCTCGCCAAGCGGCCTAGCACGAGATCCGTAGCATCTACTACGAACCAGTCACGTTTTACTTCGTGAGCTTTTGCTGAAAAGGTTTTCATTGGACAGCCAATAATTCGTCAAAAAAATTAAGAGGGCGATTTTATGTCAGGGCCGACTCGTTTGTCAAACGATATGTGGCTTTCTTTCAAGCTTTTATCTGAATTAACCTAGCTTGCTGGCCACAAATATTCCCAGGAAAATCGCCAAACCTAGCCAGTTATTATGCAGAAATGCTCTAAAACACTGTGCTCGCTCGCGTTTTTTAATCAGAAAATAGTGATGAACGGCAATACCCGCCGCCGCCGCCAAGCCGATAAAATATGGCCACTGCAAGCCTAGATGCACGCCCACAAACACCAAGATAGATAGCATGATCAGGTAGCAAGCCATAATCGCCAATACGTCAAAACGACCAAATAATATCGCAGAGGAACGAATACCGATTTTCAAATCATCTTCTCTATCCACAATCGCATACTCGGTATCATAAGCAATCGCCCAGAAGATATTGGCGACAAGCAGTAGCCATGCAACCAAGGGGATTATATTCGTCAAAGCAGCATATGCCATCGGAATACCGATGCCGAAAGCAATCCCTAAATAGGCTTGTGGTATCGCAAAAAAACGCTTGGTATATGGATAGCTCGCCGCTAGAAACAGTGCAGCAAACGAGAGCAAAATACTGGGCTTATTTAGATGCAGCACAATAGCAAAAGCACTTAATACCAGTATCAACGCCAGTATCAACGCTTCTTTCACGCTGACTTCATTAGTGGCTAAAGGCCGTTGCTGGGTGCGCTCAACGTGCGCATCAAATTTACGGTCAGCAATGTCATTGAGCACGCAGCCCGCTGAGCGCATCAGGATAGTACCCATCACAAACATGGCAACTATCAACCAGTGCGGGCGACCTTCCCCAGCCAGCCACAAGGCCCATAAGGTAGGCCAGAGCAGCAGCAAAATACCGATTGGCTTATCCAACCTCATCAGCCGCTCATAAGCATCCAGCTTGGCGCTGAGTTTTGGCCAATCAATGGGTTCAATTGTCATAACGCTAATATTCCTGGCAAAAAAACTTCGGTGACTAAAATTTGGGCATTACCAAGTATAAATACAGAACGGCGCGCCCATAATGTAATTGGCTTTATTTCCAAATGCGCAGTCGCACGTTGGTACAAAGGTTGATGGCATGCCAGTTTTTTGAACATCAATGGCGTACGTTTCACTTTTGGGTTTGAAAATAAAGTGGCGCCCAAGGGTTTATTACCCAATCGCCGCAAACCCAGCCACGCGCCTGACAAACTTCTATGCGGCAAAATACTATGCGCAAATACCAAAGGCGTTGCGCCATCTATCAACTGCACTTCTCTCAATAATGCCAATTGGTGTTGAGCAACCCCGAGCAATGAAGCCTCATCTATTTGTGGCTTTGCATTTTCTACCTTGAGCGGTTTTACCTTAAAGTCTTTAGCACGCAACTGCAAACGCAGTGTCAGCGAGCCTTTATCGATTAACCAATTACGATAAACACCACTATTGATGGGGTTCTTGAGCCATTGACTACGACGCCCTTGATGGCTTGCTTTCTGCAATTGAAGCTGGATTTTCATAGCGAAATTATGGCATATAAACCTGAAAACCAGCCTAGACCTTCACCAACTCCTCCGCCCGACTCAACCATCTCTCCAAGTGCTTATCGACATAGGTTGGATACTCTTTTAGTAACTGCTCCGCTAAGCCCTGAGCGGTTTCTAGCAATTCGGTGTCTCGCTCCAGATCAGCGATTTTCAGCATAGGTACGCCACTTTGGCGCAAGCCGAGAAATTCACCTGGGCCACGCAAGGCCAAATCAGCCTTGGCGATTTCAAAGCCGTCACTGGATTCATAGATGATTTTTAAGCGGGCGCGGGCGGTATCAGAAAGTTTGTTCTGATAGAGCAATATGCAAGCGCTCTTGGCGGCACCGCGGCCTACACGTCCGCGTAGCTGGTGAAGCTGGCTCAAGCCCATGCGCTCAGCATGTTCGATGACCATAAGGCTGGCATTGGGCACATCAACGCCGACCTCTATAACCGTGGTCGCTACTAGCAACTGGATTTCACCCGCAGTAAAAGCGGCCATCACGGCCTGTTTCTCAGCTGTTTTCATACGGCCATGTACCAGACCGACGCGCAATTCAGGGAAAGACTCTTGCAACCAAGCGTATGTATCATTCGCCGTTTTTAGCTGCAAGGCTTCGGACTCTTCTATCAATGGGCACACCCAGTAGGCCTGGCTGCCCTGCTCGCAAGCTTCACGCACGCGGGTGAGCACTTCATCACGCCTAGCGTCGGCGACGAGCTTAGTAGCCACTGGCGTACGTCCTGGCGGTAATTCATCAATCACGGAGACATCCAAATCGGCGTAGTAACTCATGGATAAGGTGCGCGGAATCGGCGTAGCGCTCATCATCAACTGGTGCGGTGCTTTGGTTTTACTGGTCTGGCCTTTTTGTCGCAACGATAAACGCTGATGCACGCCAAAACGATGTTGCTCATCGATAATGGCCAGACCTAGTTTGGCGAACACAACTTGCTCCTGAAACAGGGCATGCGTGCCCACCACCAGTTGCGCCGTGCCATCTGCAATAGCCTCCAGCGAAATAGCTCGGTCTGTTTTATTTTGGCTACCCGAAAGCCAGGTTACTTTTATGTTCAACGGCGCAAGCCAGTCTTGCATCTTTTTATAGTGTTGCTCCGCCAATATCTCGGTCGGCGCCATGATGGCAGCTTGCCAGCCATTTTCTATCGCCTGTAAAGCGCCCATGGCAGCGACAATGGTTTTGCCGCTACCAACATCGCCTTGTAGCAAGCGCTGCATGGGGTGATTCTGAGTAAGGTCATTACCGATTTCGACCGCCACTTTTTGCTGGGCGCTAGTGAGCGCAAAGGGCAAACTTCTCAGCAAGGCAGTAATCAATGCTTTAGAAGGTTTGAGCGCTGGCGCGCCGATACTGCGGCGGCGTGCATAGTGGCGACGCATGGAAAGCTGTTGCGCAAGCAACTCATCAAAAGCCAGTCGCTGCCAATAAGGGCTTACGTGATCTTCCAGTTGATATAAATCTGCTTCAGGTGCTGGGTGATGCAGGTTTTTCAGGCTCTGTGCAAAACTGGGCAAGGCTTGTGGCTCATATGCAAAGGCTGGCAGCGTTTCGCTTAAATCGCCATTGTTGAGTGCCCAGCTTATCCATTTGCGCAGAGAAGCTTGTGATAAGCCTGCAGTCGTCGGGTAAACCGGCGTCAGGGTTTCCTTAACTGGAGTTTCATCACGCACGGATTTGCATTGCGGATGCACCATCTCATACCCAAAAAAGCCTTGCCGTACTTCGCCCAGCGCGCGAAGCTTGGTACCTACCTTGAGGGCGGCAATTTGGCTGGGGTAAAAATGCAAAAAGCGCAGTACCAGTAGCTGGCCACCCGCATCTTGCAATTGCGCAATCAGCGCCTTGCGCGGCTTGTACTGGACTTCCGCATGCACAATCTCGCCTTCTACCTGTGCCTGCTCCCCGCTGCGTAAATCACGAATAGCCGTGATGTGGGTTTCATCTACATAGCGTAGAGGCAGATGCAGCAAGAGGCCTTGCACATCGACAATACCAAGCTTTTGCAGATTAGCCAGCAGTGGCTTGCTGATGGCTTTGATGTCTGCAAGCCCAGGCAAGTTGATAGCCAAGATGAGGGCTTAGTTAGCGCTATTCAGTTTCGATTTATACAACCAGCACGCCATCGGCTTCAACCAGCGCATTGCGTGGTAACGAAGCCACACCAACCGCTGCACGGGCTGGATAAGGCGTTGAGAAATACTCAGCCATGATGGTGTTCACCAGCGCAAAGTGCGATAAATCCGTAAGAAACACATTGAGTTTCACCACATCATTCAACGAACCACCAGCCGCTTCTGCGACTGCTTTGAGGTTAGTAAATACACGATGGACCTGCGCTTCAATGCCATCCACCATCTGCATGGTTGCTGGGTCAAGGCCGATCTGGCCTGATAGATAGACGGTATCGCCAACTTTCACTGCTTGTGAATAAGTACCGATTGCTTGTGGTGCACCTTCGGTGCGGATGATTTCTTTTGCCATCTACTTTCCTACGTTAAGTTATTCAGTGAAACACTATTTGCGGTTGATTGCCGCTAATACATCCTGCTCATTACTTGCCAAGTGCTCATCATAAGCAGGTAAAACATCCGCGACGATTTCCAGTTTTTTCCAAGGAGCGGCTGGAGTTTCGCACTGCGCTTTAGGCACAAAACCTGACTCTTCCACGAATTCCATTTTATGGATGTAACGGGGACAGTTCGGGAACGTCTCGCGCACTTTTACCCGTACAACCAACTTTGTTTCTGGCCAGTTTGAGAGCAACGGGTCTTCTAGCGTAATGCTTGCAACACCGTTTACACGCACCCTGGCTTGACGCTCGAAATCAATAAATAGCAAGCCAACTTCGCCGTTCACCAGCACATTGCCTGCGGACATGAACATGCCATTGCCATCATAGATCGGGAAAGCCAGCGTGGTCTCATCTACCACTTTTACCAAGCCCTTGCTGCCACCTTTATATGAACAATTAGCGTGGCCCTGGTCATCTACAGTCGCTAGAAAAAACATGTTCTGTGCTTCAATAAATTCAGCATCCAGCTCGTTGATAATGGGCTGGATAATGCCGCCCTGTAGCCTATCGGCTAAACGCCGCGTATCAAATTCATCCTGTAACTGACGCTGCCCTGCATTGAAATATTCACCCATGTACTTCTCCTCTCAAATTAGCTGGCAGTCATTTGCTGCCAGATTATTGTATTTTTTGTTCTTGCCCAGCGCCCTTCACGCGGTTGATGCGCACTACATCGGGTATCTTGCGTAGCCTGCGCATCAAGTCAGCCAAATGCGCACGATTTTCAACCTGCACCGTGAAATTCATGGTGGTGTATGAAGTGTCATCCGACTCCATGCTGACATTATCAATATTCGAGCCCGCATCGGCAATACCTGCGGCAATCTTGGCCAACATACCGCGTTGGTTGGCCGCAGCCAGTTTGAGATTCACCTTGAATAGCTTTTTGGTGTCCGGATCCCACTCCACATCCAACCATTTTTCAGGATCCACGCGGAATTTACGGATGGCTTGGCAATCATGTGTGTGAATGATGAGGCCTTTATCTTTATTGATAAAACCAAGAATCGGGTCACCAGGAATCGGGCGGCAACATTGCGCAAACTGTACTGCCATACCCTCAGATCCACGAATAGTGATAGAACCTAATGGTTTGTTTGATTGCCTGATCGGCCCTTCAACTTGCTCATCGGTCACCGCCAGAAGTTGGTGTGCGACCATTACATTCAGGCGCTTGCCCAACCCGATATCTGTAAGGATTTCCTCTTTATTTTTAGCGCCATAATCACGCAACAGTTTTTGCCATTGCGCATCATGAATCGCTGCTGGGTCGGCATGCAAGGCACGCAGTGCCTGATTTAGCATACGTTCACCAAGATGCGCAGACTCGGTAGATTGCATGGATTTCAGGAAGTGACGAATGTGCGCACGCGCTTTGCCAGACACTACGTAATTGAGCCACGCAGGATTAGGGTGCGCATGTGCCGCCGTGATGATTTCCAGATGATCGCCGTTATGCAGCTCGGTTCTGAGCGGCGCGAGTTCCTGATTGATCTTGACAGCCACGCAACGGTTACCGATGTCCGTGTGCACGGCATAGGCGAAATCCACTGCCGTTGCACCTTTTGGCAGCGCCATGATCTTGCCTTTAGGCGTAAATACATAGACTTCGTCAGGGAACAGATCCACCTTGAAATGCTCAAGGAATTCGAGTGAATCGGCACTCTCGCTCTGAATGTCCAGCAAACGTTGCAGCCATTGATGCGTTTGCTGCTGCAAGGCCGTCAAATGGGCATCTGTAGTCTTATACAACCAATGGGCTGCAACACCTGCATCGGCAATATTATGCATTTCACCACTTCTGATCTGCACCTCGATCGGCGTACCGAATGGACCGAATAAAGTAGTATGCAGCGACTGGTAGCCATTGGCTTTGGGAATCGCAATATAGTCTTTGAATTTACCAGGAATCGGCTTGTAAAGCCCGTGCAATATGCCTAGCGCTAAATAGCAGGTAGGCAAATCTTTCACAATCACGCGAAAGCCGTAGATGTCGTAAATCTGTGAAAACGTCACGGTTTTGCCCGTCATCTTTTTGTAGATGCTATACAAATGTTTTTCACGGCCGGTGATATCAGCCTCAACATTCATCTCTTTTAAGCGCAGTTTTAGCGCATCGAGTATCTTGCCGACCACTTCCTTGCGATTACCGCGTGCGGCCAGAATCGCCTTGGAAATCACCCTGAAGCGCATAGGGTAGAGATATTTAAAGCTTAAATCTTCAAGCTCCTGGTAAATAGAGTTAAGGCCAAGACGGTTGGCAATTGGCGCGTAAATGTCCAGCGTTTCGCGCGCGATTCTGCGGCGTTTCTCGGGCGCCATCACCTCTAGCGTCTGCATGTTGTGCAAACGATCTGCCAGCTTGACAAGTATCACGCGCACATCTTGCGACATCGCCAACAGCATCTTGCGGAAATTCTCCGCCTGCGCCTGGGTAGCACTTTGGAATTCGATTTTATCGAGCTTGGATAGGCCGTCTACCAGCTCGGCGACTTGCTTGCCAAACTGGTCTGCGACTTGTTGCTTGGTGACGCCAGTATCTTCAACCACATCGTGCAACAGCGCTGCTATTAGGGTTGGCACATCAAGATGCAAGCCTGCCAATACACAAGCCACAGAAACTGGGTGGGTAATGTAAGGCTCACCACTTTTACGGGTTTGACCTTCATGCGCTTTGGCGCTGAAGCGATAGGCTTCCCATACTTGCGCAATATCTTCAAATTTGAGGTATTGCCTGAGCAGTATCGTTAGTTGCGACTCTTCGCTATCGGCAGGCAACAAAGGCGCGACAGTTGGTTTTGAAGGTTCTTGCTGGCGTTTTACCGCAGATTTTGCCATCACGATGACTCTATTTAAAAGTAGCCGCGAACGTGGCTAATGAACTAATAGGGACTGTGTATTGAATCGGATAGTTGCAAGCTTTGAGATTAAAGCTTGAAGGGAATACTGAAGGGTTTATAACTGGTGAAACAAGAAAAGCACATGTTCGGCGCACCAAGGCCGAACATGTCTTTAATGACTTAGGCAAACAACTAGGCGTGCCCACGATTCAGGACTTCAAGCCCAACTTTGCCCGCTGCGATTTCACGCAAAGCCATGACGGTAGGCTTGTCTTTATGGCCGTGGGTATTCACCAGCGGCTCTGAACCATTCGCTAACTGGCGTGAACGATAAGCAGCAACCAAAGTAAGTTGGAAACGATTTGGGATTTTTTCTAAGCAATCATCAACAGTAATACGAGCCATGAGTTTCTCCAGAGATATGTGCTAATTCAGGCTTGAGAGGCCAAGCTTGAAAAACAGACACAATATTTTATAAAAGTGTATTGATCAGTGTTTCATGCCGCCGCAACTGCTTATCACGCTTGAGCCGCTGCGTACGGATGATGGCGCGTAAGTCTTCAAGCGCCAGTTCAAATATGTCGTTAATTGTAACATAGTCAAACTCCACCACATGGCTCATCTCATCGCGCGCGGCAGCAAGGCGCTTTGCAATCACCTCATTACTATCTTGTCCGCGGCCATGTAAGCGCTTCTCAAGCGCTTCTATTGAGGGCGGCAGGATGAAAATACTGATGGCTTGCGGGTAAATCCTGCGTACTTGTTCTGCGCCTTGCCAGTCGATTTCAAGAATCAAGTCATCGCCCTGCTGCAATACAGCTTCAACGCGCTTTTGCGAAGTACCGTAGCGTGCACTGTGGACATGTGCACTTTCTAGAAATTCGGCCTCACCCAGCATGCGAAGAAATACCGCTTCATCCACAAAATGGTAATGCTCGCCATCCACTTCGCCCGGCCTGGGTTTGCGCGTGGTGTATGAAACTGAGAGCTTGATTTGCTGATCTGCGGCCAGCAGCTCTCGAACCAGGCTGGTTTTACCTGCGCCGGAAGCAGCGGTGATAATAAAAAGATTGCCTAGCATGTTGGAATTTTACGCCTTTAATTACTCAATATTTTGTATCTGTTCACGCATTTGCTCTATCAACACCTTGAGTGCCATTGATACTTGTGAAACCTCGGTGGAGACTGACTTGGAACCCAAGGTGTTGGCTTCGCGGTTCAGCTCCTGCATAAGAAAATCCAGTCGTTTTCCAGCGGCATTATCGTCGTTAAGAATACGCTTTACTTCATCAAGGTGCGCAGTGAGTCGGGTGAGTTCCTCATCTACATCCACGCGCTGGGCAAAAATCACTAGCTCTTGGCGAATACGGTCTTCATCCACAGTTTTAACGGCTTCTTGTAATTTACTGGTCAGTCTGTCCTGATAAGCCTTGGTCTGCATTGGTAGTAGCGGTTTTACCTGTTTGACCAATATTTCGGCTTCTGCCAATCGTTCCAGTATCAGTGTTTTAAGCTTTTCGCCTTCTCGGCTGCGCGCGACGACCAAGTCATCTAATACCTTATTTAGATTGCTACGAATGGCATCTGCCAACGCTTCACTATCGGCACTGTCAGCCGAAGCACCATCCATCGCCAATACGCCTGGCCAGCGCAATATATCGGCCACACTTAATGGCTGGCTTTCGGGGAAATGGCCGTGCACAGCTTTAGTGAGGTCAGCGAGTTGCTGCAAAACCTCGGCGTTAATTTCCTGTTTTTTATTGCTGTTGCGTGATGCAATCAGGCTCATACGGCATTCAACTTTGCCGCGGCCTAATTTTGCAGTAATAAGCTCTCGGGCTAAGCCTTCAAAACTACGTAGGCTGTCGTCCAGCTTTAATTGCAACTCCAGATAGCGATGGTTCACTGACCTTAATTCGATGAGGAGCATGCCATGCGGGGTGTCGGATTCCAGCGCTGAAAACCCTGTCATGCTATAAATCATGATGTTTGTTCCGTTCTTGGTGCGTAGGTGATTCAAGCGGTATCGCACGTTTATTGCTTGCTAATTCAGGCTTATGGTATCAAATCCAGCGTAATCCATGCCAAAATAGCTGGCCTGACGATTAAAAATGTCATGGTCAATACGTGAAAAACGCGTTATTTCGTAAAAACAATTGCATTAATTTAGTGACTCCACATGCAAGCAGCAGCGGCACATAATCAGGCACTCCCGATAGGACACAAGCTTCAAGGCTACGAAATTCGTAAAGTTTTGAGCTATGGTGGCTTTAGTTTCGTCTATATCGCACACGATGAAGACAAGGTCGCGGTAGCCATCAAAGAATATCTGCCTATTTCATTGGCATTGCGCGCCGAAGGCACCAATGTGCGCGTAAATTCAGAAGAGTCTTCAAACAATTTCCGGCACGGCATGAAATGTTTTTTTGAAGAAGGCCGAGCGTTGGCCAATATTGACCACAAAAATATCGTGCGCGTGATCAACTTCTTCCGCGCCAACGATACCGTATATATGGTCATGCAGTATGAGCGCGGTAAATCGTTGCAGGAATACATACTGAACCGCAGCACTCCGCTAAGTGAAAGTTTTGTGCGCAGGGTGTTCAGCGAGCTATTAAATGGCTTGCGTGAGGTGCACACACAGAAATTGCTGCACCTTGATATCAAACCTTCCAACATCTATATCCGCCTGGATGGCACACCTGTATTGCTTGATTTTGGCTCGGCGCGGCAAACGCTGACCGACATAGTATCCACCCTGCCGCCGAGCTATACACCAGGCTTTGCTTCACCAGAGCAATATTTTGAACGCAAGAATCTTGGCCCGTGGAGCGATATTTATAGTGTAGGCGCGAGCATGTATGCCTGTCTGGTGCGTGGCGCACCAATCTCAGCCGATGTGCGCGTCAAAAAAGATGCGTATGTACCTGCAAAAAAAGTGGGCAAGGGTATTTATTCGCAAAACCTGCTGGCAATTATCGACTCCTGCATGGAGCTAGACCCGCTCGCAAGACCACAAAGCGTCTATGCGCTGCAAAAAGCGTTGCTAGATGATTTTGCTTCGCTGGAAGAGCAAAAACCAAATTTATTGAATAAACTTGTTACCATCCTGAATAAGTCACTTTAAGAATTTAATACAAAAATAATACGATGAAATTCTCCGTTTTTCAGGGTAGCCGCCAAGGCCCACGCCCGTATAACCAAGATCGATTAGCTTACGCCTATACCAAAGATGCCATTCTGCTGGTATTGGCTGATGGCATGGGCGGACATAGACACGGTGAAATCGCGGCACACATGGCGGTGAAGATGTTGACTGAGGCATTCCAGCAATCGTCGAATGAAAAACTGCGCAACCCAAGTGACTTTTTGCATGCGCAAATTATGCGCATCCATGAGCGCATTGAGAGTGTGCGTATTGCCAAAGAGCTTCTGGAAGGGCCGCGCACCACTATCGTGGCCGTCATTGTGCAGCATGAATATCTCTACGCGGCGCATGTGGGGGACTCCCGCTTGTACCATTTCCGCGAGAAACAAATCCTGCATAAAACAGAAGATCATTCCATCGTTGAAAAACTACGGCGGCAGGGGCAGCTTGATGAAAAAAGTATGCGCACGCATCCTGAGCGCAACAAAATCTATAACTGCATCGGCGGCAATAAAGCACCCGAAATCGAGCTTACCCATAAACATGAATTGTGGGATGGCGATACGCTGATGCTTTGCACAGACGGTGTGTGGGGCGCGCTACCAGATGAGAAAATCACGCAGATATTACTTAGTGGTTACGTCAATCAAACTGTGCCTAAATTACTGGATGCGGCTGAAACCAGCGCAGGTAAAGATGGCGACAACATGAGCGCGATTGCCCTGCAATGGGGTGAGGGCAAGCAAAACAACAAGCATGCCGTTTCAACCGCTACCATGCCGCTGGGCTCTACTACTACGATTATGATGGACCCTGCTGCTGGCCTGGAATCCACGATCCAACTATCGCAAGGCGAGCCAGCGCCAGCGTTTTCAGATGATGATATTGAAAGCGCGATTGCTGAAATCCAGGCCGCCATCAACAAAGGCAAGAAACCCAGCCCTAACTAAATCGCACCCTAATAAATAGGCTGCTGATTAGAAATCCTGCTTGGCTTATAATTAGGCTTCTTTTAATTCGCTGCCCAGCATTCAGGATAAGTCCATGCGCCCAAGCAATCGCACCCCCAATCAATTACGCACGGTTGAGATCATCCGCCATTACACCAAGCACGCCGAGGGTTCTGTGCTGGTGAAATATGGCGATACGCATGTGCTATGCACAGCCAGCGTGGATGAAAAAGTACCAGGCTTTTTGCGTGGCAAAAACCAGGGCTGGGTAACGGCGGAATACGGCATGCTGCCCCGCTCCACTGGCAGCCGCATGGACAGGGAGGCTGCCAAGGGTAAGCAATCTGGCCGCACACAGGAAATCCAGCGCTTGATTGGCCGCAGCCTGCGCGCCATTATCGATCTGGAAAAACTTGGCGAGCGCAGCATCCAGATTGACTGTGACGTGATCCAGGCCGATGGCGGCACGCGTACCGCCAGCATCACTGGCGCTTATGTTGCGCTGCATGATGCTGTTAGCCTGCTACTGGAAAAAGGCCTGATTAAAGAATCACCTCTTAAAGACGCTGTAGCTGCCATCTCAGTCGGCACCTACAAAGGCACGCCGGTACTGGATCTGGATTACATTGAAGACTCCGATTGCGATACCGACATGAACGTAGTCATGACTGGCAGCGGCGGCTTTGTTGAAATCCAGGGCACTGCAGAAGGTGACCCGTTTTCGCGTGAAGCCATGAACCAGATGCTGGATTTAGCGCAAAGTGGCATTAGCGAACTGATCCAGAAACAAAAAGCAGCATTATCTAGCTGAACATGCCGCAATTATTTAAAAAACTGGTCATCGCCAGCGGTAACAAAGGCAAGTTGAATGAGTTACAAAAGCTGCTTGAGCCGCTCAATATCGAGGTATTGCCGCAATCGCACTTTAACGTGCCCGAGGCAGAAGAACCCTTTGTGACCTTTATTGAAAACGCGCTAGCCAAGGCACGCCACGCCAGCCGCCTGACCGGCTTGCCTGCACTGGCTGATGATTCCGGCATTTGTGTTGATGCCCTGCAAGGCGCACCCGGCGTGCACTCTGCGCGATATGCTGGCGAACCAAAATCTGACGTGCGCAATAACGAAAAACTGCTGCAAGAACTAAATGGCAAAACTAACCGTCAAGCTCATTATTACTGCGTGATTGTGCTGGTGCTGCACGCCGACGACCCGCAACCGTTGATCGCGGAAGGCATCTGGCCGGGTGAGATTCTGGAAACGCTGCAGGGCACAGGCGGCTTTGGTTACGATCCATTATTTCTTGATGATAAAACAGGAAAATCCGCAGCTGAACTGCCGCCCGAAATCAAGAACAGAATCAGTCACCGCGGCCACGCCATGAGCAAGCTACTGCAAAAGCTTGCTCATTTTGAACCGAATTAAAATTGCTGAAAATCAACCCATGACAAAATCTGAAAACAACTGGCCGAAATGGCTACGCGACGACGGTACCGTGGTGTCGTGCACGGAAAAAGTCAAAGTAATGACCGAGAACTTTGACGAAATCAAGCAAATCGCCCAAGACGCGCTTGAAGACGGCCTTCTGATGGAAGTTGGCGAAGAACAGATGCGCGAAGCCCTGCACAAACTTGTAGATGAACTGGTGAACCCCTATCAAAACCGTCATACCGATCACACCAGCAAGTAGCCTCGCCTCGCTGGCGAGTGCAGCGCCTATACTTGGCGGGCCAACCCTCACTGGCCTGCGCAACCCGCCACCACTTAGTCTTTATATCCACATCCCCTGGTGCGTGCGCAAATGCCCGTATTGCGATTTCAATTCGCACGAATCGCCCACCACGCGCGGCAAGGGCGAGATTCCTGAAGATGCTTATGTCAAAGCGCTGATCGCCGATCTTGAACAAGCCGTGCCTAATATCTGGGGCAGAAAAGTCCGTAGCATCTTCTTTGGCGGCGGCACGCCCAGCCTGTTCTCAGCAGAAGCGATAGACCGCATTTTAAGCGCCGTCCGTGCGCTGGTGCAGTTGGAATACGATGCCGAAATCACGCTGGAAGCCAACCCTGGCACATTTGAAGCAGAACGCTTTGCAGGCTTCAAGGCAGCAGGTGTCAATCGCTTATCTTTAGGCATACAAAGCTTTAATGAGCAGCATTTAAAGGCTTTGGGGCGCATTCATGACGCCACCGAAGCACGGAATGCCGCCGCGCATGCCATTGAGATATTCGGCAACGTGAACCTAGATTTGATGTACGCATTGCCCGAGCAAACCCTGCAACAGGCGCTGACGGATATCGAAACCGCCATCGGCCTAAAGCCCACGCATATCTCCGCCTATCACCTGACACTTGAGCCGAACACGGCCTTTCATCACAGCCCGCCGCCACTGCCGGATGATGATGCCAGCGCCGAGATGCAAGAGGCGATTGAAGACCTGCTAGCAAATAACGGGTACGAACATTACGAAACCTCGGCCTTTGCCAAAAAAGGCAAACGCAGTCGCCATAACCTTAACTACTGGCTATTTGGCGACTACCTCGGCATAGGCGCTGGCGCGCACAGCAAACTCAGCTTTCACGACCATATCCTGCGTCAATCGCGCACCAAGCACCCCAACGCCTACCTCAAAGGGGTGGCGGAAAACACCCACATCGATACCGAACGCACACTCACCAGCGACGACCTCGGCTTTGAATTCATGATGAACGCGCTAAGACTCACCGACGGCTTTCACGTAGACCAATTCAGCGCCACCACAGGCAAACCATTGTTGAGCATTGAACCCGCCCTGAAAGCCGCAGAAAGCAAAGGCCTGATTGTCAGAACCCCCACCCAAATCGCCCCCACCATGCTCGGCCAACGCTTTTTGAATGAGTTACTGCAGATGTTTTTGGTTGATTAGAGCTATTTAATTGCGCTAAAAAGAGATGCCCTGAGAGCCAATATCCATGCGGTTCCCAGGGCATCGTATTTTTCAAGAAATATGTATGCCACCCAACAATACTTAAATGGATTCCCGCTTTCGCGAGAATGACGAACTCAAGGTGGATTGGCTTTTGAAGTTGACCTTCATTCCCCCTCTACCGCGCCGAGCAGCGCAGTCGTCATGGGAGTTTTCGGCGCGCACTGTTTGAGTTCCGCGACAAGCCACGGGTTGTGTGGCTTGTTAGGGCGAGTTGCGCAAGCCGCCCATAAGGACGAGCAGCACAGGGAATAAGCGGTAGTGGGGCAGCTTTTTCTTTGGTTTCTTTCTTTTGGCTGAGCAAAAGAAAGAAACTCGCCTTCAGGCGAAAAGGGATGACTAATAAATCAGAGAACTTCTAAACTAAAGACTTTCTAGCCCTTCCAACCGCCGCCCTAACCTGCTCCGGCGCCGTCCCCCCAATATGATTCCTACTCGCAATCGACCCTTCCAGCGTCAATACCCCATAAATATCATCATCAATCTTGGCGCTGAACTGACGCAATTCTTCCAGCGATAAATCCGCCAGATCACAACCCTTACCCACGGCATGCTTCACTGCCAAGGCCACAGCCTCATGTGCATCACGGAACGGCGTACCTTTTTTCACTAGGTAATCGGCCAGATCAGTCGCGGTGGCAAAGCCTTCCAGCGCGGCTTGGCGCATATTGGTTTTATTCACTTTAATACCCCGCAACATGTCGGCATAGATTTCCAGCGTCACCAGAATCGTGTCTGCGGTATCAAACAGTGGCTCTTTGTCTTCCTGATTATCTTTGTTATAGGCTAGTGGCTGGCCTTTCATCAAGGTAAGCAGCGCCACCAAGTGGCCATTCACGCGACCTGTTTTACCACGCACCAGCTCGGGCACATCTGGATTCTTTTTCTGCGGCATGATGGATGACCCCGTGCAGAAACGGTCGGCAATATCAATAAAGGCAAAGCGTGGGCTGGACCACAAAATCAGTTCTTCAGAAAATCGTGAAAGATGCGTCATCACCAGCGCGGCGGCCGCGGTGAATTCAATGGCAAAATCGCGATCTGAAACCGCATCGAGCGAGTTTTCGCATACGCCGTCAAAGCCGAGTTCTTTCGCGACCATTTCACGGTTGATTGGGTAGCTAGTGCCAGCCAGCGCAGCGGCGCCTAGCGGCAAACGGTTGATACGCTTACGGGCATCCGCAAATCGTGCAGCATCGCGTTGCAGCATTTCAAAATAGGCGAGCAGGTGATGGCCAAACGTGACTGGCTGCGCGACTTGCAAATGGGTAAAACCCGGCATGATGGTATCGGCGTGCTCTTCTGCCAGATCAACTATCGACAATTGTAGCTTGCGGATACCGGCAATCACGTCATCCGTCACACTGCGCAACCAGAGGCGTACATCGGTAGCAACCTGATCATTACGTGAACGGCCTGTGTGCAAGCGCTTGCCTGCATCGCCGATTTTATCGGTCAGGCGCTTTTCGATATTGAGGTGCACGTCTTCCAGATCGAGCAGCCACTCGAAGGCACCGCTTTGAATTTCTTGCAGAATTTCGCCCAAACCATGCTCAATCGCCGCAACATCCTCTACACTAATGATGCCTTGCGCACCCAGCATGCGGGCGTGGGCTAGCGAGCCCTGAATATCGAACTCGGCGAGGCGTTGATCAAAGCCTACCGATGCAGTGTAGCGTTTGACCAGCTCGGCCACTGGTTCGTTAAAGCGGCCAGACCAGGCCTTGTTTTGCTGGGTATTGTCTTTGGATTTTTGTTGCATGCTTTTATAGGCTTAAGAATAATAAGGTGATATGGCAAGTATAAAGCAAAACACGGGCTTTTCTAATGCGCAGGCTGCTGATGCAGAAGGCGATTTAACGCCCGTTACTGATGAAACGGTCGCTGAAACTACGATTGCTGCCGGTGCATTATTGCCAGATAGCCTGACATCGCTGCAAACCCCGTCTAACCGCCTTTCGGTCAAACTACCTGATTTTCGTAACCTGGGGATTTGCCTGCGCATTATCGTGATCATGAATCTGCTGGCTTTGTTCGGCGCCATTTTTGAAGCGGATCATCTGAGTGACGTACTCACTAAATTCACACAGGTATTGGCCTTATTGCAGCCTATCGTGCTGCTGACCATATTACTGCTTTATGTGATTTACCCTTACCTGTTGAAATTGAGTTATCGGTGGTCAACCGCGTTCGTTTTACTCCTGAGCATTATGGCCACCAGCGGCGTACATTTCATCGGCAGCCTGATTCTAGGGGTGGACGCCATGCCATCGCTGGTACGCGCATGGATACTGGCGGCGGCGATGTCTGGCCTTGTGCTTTACTACCTGAATCTACGTCAACGGGCGCTCACACCAGCCATTGCGGAAGCCCGTCTGCAAGCCTTACAGGCACGTATTCGCCCACACTTTTTGTTCAATAGTATTAATGCGGTGCTGTCACTCATCCGCGGCCAGCCTGCCCGGGCTGAAACGGCATTGGAAGACATGGCAGATTTGTTCCGCGTGTTGATGGCTGATAACCGCGATCTGGTGCCGCTGGCTGATGAAATATCTTTAAGTCGCCAGTATCTATCATTAGAGAAATTACGATTAGACGAACGCCTGACTATCATCTGGCAAATCGACAGCATGCCCCCAGACGCATTGATACCGCCTTTGGTATTACAACCTTTGCTTGAAAACGCGGTATATCACGGTATCGAGCCCATGCCCGCAGGCGGTGAAATCACCATCAAGATTTACACCCATCGCGATGAAGTACACCTGATATTGAGCAACCCATTCAGTAAACAGACCAGCCCACACAACGGTAACAAAATGGCATTGAGTAACATTAAAGAACGCCTATCGTTGCATTTTGATGCCGAGGCCGTGCTCACCAGTCAGGTGCTAGGCCAGAATTCACAAGGGCAGCATTATGAAGTGCATATCGTCATCCCCTACAAAAAGAACCTCTTGTGATGAATCAATCCGACACTGTAAGAATTTTGATCGCAGATGACGAAGCCCCTGCGCGCAATCGCCTGCGTGAGTTGCTGGGCGATATTGCCAACCTCAATATCATCGGTGAGGCCAAGAATGGCAAAGAAGTATTGGAGCTAGTCGCTGAAACGCCAGTCGATATTGTCTTGCTAGACATCCGCATGCCGCAGATGGACGGCATAGAAGCCGCCGAACACTTACAAAAAGTCAGCCCGCCACCTGCCATTATTTTCACTACCGCATTTGATGCTTACGCCTTGCAAGCGTTTGATATGAATGCCGTGGATTACCTGCTCAAACCCATCCGCGTTGAGCGCCTGCAAACCGCAATAAACAAGGCACGTGCGTTATTACCTGCCCAGCTTACTGCCATCAAACCACTGCAACCCAAACGCAATTTCTTCAGCGTACATGAACGTGGCCGCGTGCTGCTAGTGCCAGTAGCTGATGTGATCTACATGCGCGCCGAACTCAAATACACCACGCTACGCACCCGCGACCGCGAGTTCTTGATTGAAGATTCTCTTACCAGCCTGGAGCAAGAATTTAGCGAACAATTTTTACGCCTACACCGCAATTGCCTTGTGGCAAAAGATGCCATTCTCGGCTACGAAAAACGCACCATTGAAGGCGAACAACGCTGGGTAGCATTGCTTAAAAACCTAACTGAAACGGTAGCTGTTAGTAGGCGGCAAATGCATGTACTAAAAGAGCTAGGAAATTAACAGCCCGACTGTCACCTAGTAAGGGTTTCGCCATTCCTTGCTGTGTTAAAATTAAGTCACTAATGACTTATCTCCCAAGCTTTTCATGACCACCCCAACCAAACTCGTTATCGCTTCCCGTGAAAGTGCGCTTGCCATGTGGCAGGCAAAACATATCCAGAGCCGTTTGCAGGCTTTGTACCCCAATAGCACTATAGAAATTCTTGGCATGACCACCACGGGTGACCAGATACTGGATACGCCACTGGCGCGCATTGGTGGCAAAGGCCTGTTTATTAAAGAGCTAGAACAGGCGCTGGAAGATGGTCGTGCTGACTTGGCCGTACACTCGATGAAAGATATGCCAATGCATTTGCCCGAGGGTTTTGCCCTGGCGGCCATTGGCGAGCGTGAAGATGCGCGAGATGCGTTTGTTTCAAACGATTATTCAGCGCTAGATGATTTGCCAGCAGGCAGTATTGTCGGCACTTCTAGTCTGCGTCGCCAAAGCCAGTTGCAGGCACGCTTCCCTGATTTAAAAATTGAGTCGCTACGCGGCAACTTGCAAACCCGGTTGCGCAAGCTGGATGAAGGCCAATATGCCGCCATTATCCTTGCGGCGGCTGGGCTCATACGCTTGGGGCTGGCATCACGTATTGCGCAGTATATATCTGCCGAACATAGCATCCCCGCCGTTGGCCAGGGTGCGCTTGGGATTGAGATTCGTGCTGACCGCCTTGATTTGTTGCCTATTCTGGCGCCACTTAATCACCCTGCAACAGCCTCTTGTGTAGAAGCTGAACGTGGCATGAGTCGTGCACTTTCTGGAAGTTGCACTGTACCTCTGGGTGCTTATGCAGTGCGTGAAGGCGACACGCTACAAATGACTGGCTTTGTAGCCAGCATTGATGGCCGTCAAGTATTGCGTGAAACCGTTAGTGGAACGGCTAACGAACCAGAAGCATTGGGTAAAGCGCTAGCTTCCAAGCTGATTGCACAAGGCGCAGACAAAATTCTTGCGGCACTTGATGAGCCCCACCCCAAGTAATGCGTGAACTGGTACTAAATAAGCTTGGTATTGCCATCACCCGCCCAGCTAGTCAGGCGACAAAGCTGAGCAAACTGATCACTGAAAATGGCGGAACGCCGATTTTATTCCCGCTCATTGAAATTACGACGCTGGATGATTATGGCGTTTTTGAGCAAAAAATCAGTGAGTTAAACGAATACCACTGGGCGATATTTATCAGCAGCAATGCCGTGCAGCATGGCATGCCGAGATTGTTGAAGCACTTTGGGCATATTCCCTCGAACCTCAAATTTGCTGCGATTGGTCCAGTCACTGCGAATGAACTTGCAAAGTTTGGCGCTCTAGATGTGCTCACGCCGCAAGATCGCTTCGATAGTGAATCTTTGCTAGGTTTAAGCGAGATGCAATCGGTCAAAAACCAGCGCATCATGATTTTTCGCGGAATAGGCGGACGGGAGATTCTGGCAGAAACGCTTAAAACCCGTGGTGCGCAAGTGGATTTGGCGGAATGTTACCAGCGCACAAATCCACAAATGGATACAAATTTATTAGCAACACTGTGGCAAAATAAACAATTACATGCTGTAGTCGTCACCAGCTCTGAGGCCATGCGCCATCTGCTGGATTTAATTATTAACAGTAATCAAGCCGCTGACTGGATCAAGCATGTAGTGTTATGTGTTAACCACGCACGCATTGCTGAAGCGCCGTTAACATTGCGGTTAAAGGTAGCAATTGCTCATGCACCAGGTGATGAAGCCATGTTGCAGTGTGTGATCGACGCCGTGAGCGCAAATTAACAAGATATTCGTATTTTCCATATTAAAAACCAGGCTTATTCATCCACAGAATTGACCATGACTGAAGAAAACAAAATCTCGCCTGATAATGAGCAAAATGCCGCCTTGACTACTTCTGAAGAGTCGGCCAGCCAGACGCTTGAAGAACGTAGGAACGCAGAGCGCAGAACAGGCAGCGGAGTATCTTTTTTAACCAGTGCCGCGCTGGTGATTGCTGTTCTGGCCTTACTGGGCACGGTTTGGCAATCGATCAGCAGTCGCCACGGTTATACCAAACTTGAACGTGGCCTGACAGAGCGTCTTGAGAAATTTGATGCTGCCAACCAGCAAAGCCTGGCATTAGCGAAAAATTCGGATGAGCGCAGTATTGAATCTTCAGCCCGCACCAGCATACTGGAAGAAAAACTGGGCGAATCGCTAGATCAGCAAGAATCGCTGGAAACGCTGTATGTTGAGCTGGCGAATAATCGTGAAGAACGCTTGCTGGCAGAAGTCGAACAACTGCTTATTATCGCCAATCAGCAGTTGCAACTGGCTGGCAACATTAAACTCTCACTTTTAGCGCTGCAAACAGCCGATTCGCGCTTGCAGCAACTAGATTCGCTGCAAGTCACGCAACTACGCAAAAGCGTTGCGCAAGATATACAGCGCTTGCAGGCTATGCCACTCATTGATGTAGTGGGGATGAGTCTCAAACTGGAAAGTCTGGCCGACAGTGTTGATCATTTACCATTGGTGAGCGAGCGGCACCCAGAAAGCGCAATGCCTGTTGAAAATGCCGTACCTAACCAGAACCGCTGGCAAAAACTCACCTACGAAATCTGGCAGGATTTCAAAAGCATGATACGAATAGAGCGCATTGATAGAGCCGAACCACCTCTATTGGCGCCAGATCAGAATTTCTTTTTGCGTGAAAACATCAAGCTGCGCCTGCTGACTGCGCGTATTGCGCTGTTGCAGCATGATGAAGTCACCTATCGTAAAGACCTTGAAGCTGCTGACCACTGGCTGAAAGCCCATTTTGATTTACGTGAGCTTGAAACCAAAAACGCCTTGGCAACTATTGAAACTTTATCTGCCAGCAATATTGTGCTGGATGTACCAGATATCAGCCCAAGCCTTGCGCTGGTGAGTAAATACAAACTATCGCTGGAACGCACCAATATCAACTCGCATGACAGCAAAGCTGCGGCTAAAACCCCTACACGCGGAGCAAAATAATGCGTTGGCTATTCTGGATGTTGCTGATTTTGGGGCTGGCAGTTGGCTTGGCTTTACTCACTGGAAACAATCAAGGCTATGTGTTGATTGTGCGGCCGCCTTATCGGCTTGAGCTGTCACTCAACTTTTTGCTGGTGTTGATCATTGCCAGCTTTATATTCTTGCATGGGCTGTTGCGGTTGATTCACTACACACGCCGTTTGCCAGCGACTGTATTAGCCTACAAACAAGATAAACGCTTACGCGAAGGCCAGGCAGCTTTCAAAACTGGGTTGCATGCCTTGGTTGAAGGTCGTTATAACCTAGCGGCCAAATCGGCATCGCAAGCGATAGACCTGGGCGAAAATATCAGCATAAGTGCATTGATAGCGGCGCGTGCATCGCACAAACTCCGGCAAAAAAGCCAGCGCGATTATTATCTGGCCGAGGCTGAACGCCTGGCACCTGACGATGCGTTATCCCGCTTGCTCACACAAACCGAGCTGTTGCTGGATGACCGCCAATATGGCGAAGCATTGAGCGCTTTGCAGAAGCTGGAAAAGATAGAGCCTAAACATCCGCCCGCCATGCGGCTTGCCTTAAAAATCCATGTGCATTTGGGCAACTGGGATAGCGTCGTGACTTTGCTGCAACAGCTGGAAAAGCGCGATGCGCTTGAGTCGTGGCAAATACGCGAGATTCGCCAACAAGCTCATCAACACTTGATCAAACGCTATTCTGGCGATTTGGCCAGTCTGCTGGCCTATTGGAAGAAACTGCCTGAAGAAGACCGCCTGAATAACCGCCTAGCCTACCTCGCAGCCACCACATTGCTGCAAAGCAACGCGCCAGATCAGGCTGCGGAAGTATTAGGCATGAGCTTAACCAAAGGTTGGGATACCAAACTCGCAGCGCTGGTGGGCGATTGCATTACCAGCCAGCCCATGAAACAACTTGAACAAGCAGAATTCTGGTTACTCAAACATGAGGGCGATGCCAATTTGCTGCTGTCACTTGGCAAGATGTGTGTACGGCTAAGCTTGTGGGGTAAGGCGCAGAGCTATTTTGAAGCCAGCATTAGCGTTACGCCAAGCGCTGCTGCACATGTTGCGTTAGCCAAGCTGTTGGAAAGCCGCGGCGAAACCGAAGCAGCTTATAAGCATTACCGCCTGAGCACTCAATTTTTAAAAGACGTGGATTATTAGTTAATTGGCTGATGGATGCGCGTAAGTAAAGGCATCCGCGAAGAATTCATCGGCGGGTAAACCAGCAGCCTGAAAACTTGCTCGCGCCGTATCCACCATAATAGGTGCGCCACAGCTATAGACTTGGTAAGCGCTTAAATCACCAAGATCATCTAACACCGCCTGATGCACAAAGCCCGTTCTGCCCTGCCACGCATCGGTGCTTAACGGTTCTGACAACACAGGAATAAAACTCAGGTTTTTGTTCGCATCCAACCAGGTTTGAGGCAATACGGGCAAATACAAATCCTTCAGTGCACGAGCACCCCAATACAACAGTATTTTCCGCTTTGAACCCACATGCAACAGATGCTCAATCATGCCCTTGATCGGCGCAAATCCAGTGCCACCAGCAACAAAGATGATTGGTTTATCGCTATCTTCCCGCAGATAAAAACTGCCAAATGGGCCTTCAAGCCGCAAAATGGCTTTTTCCTGCATCTGCGTGAATACATGATCAGTAAATAGCCCACCTGGTACATGGCGTAAATGTAGCTCCAGCAGCTCATCATCGTGCGGTGCATTAGCCAGTGAAAACGCGCGTCTTTGCCCATCTTTCAGCAAAAACTCGATGTATTGCCCAGCCAGGAATTGCAGGCGCTCATTGCTAGGTAATTTGAGAGACAAAGCGATTACGTCATCTGCCAGCCTTTCAATCTTTTGCACGCGAGCCGGCATGATGCGTGGACGTATGCCATTGTTAGTGCTTACTTCACGACACTCTATCACCACATCACTTTGTGGAACCGCGCAGCAAAACAAGGCCAAACCTGTGTCTTTTTCTGCCTGAATCAAGGTGCTGGATTGATGTGCCTCATGCTCCACCCTGCCTTCAAGCACACGCCCTTTACACGCACCACATGTGCCATTGCGGCAACCATAAGGCAGATTGAAACTGGCATTGATAGCGGCATCCAGTATGGTCTCGCCCGCGGCAACCTGAAACTGGTGGCCGCTAGGCTGGATAGTGACTTGATAGGACATTCAGAATTTCTTTCGTGAATTGATGGCTATGAAGCTGGTGTGGGTAAAGGTTCGATTTTTAAGCTTTTGACGCTAAAAATCAATCCTCACGTCTGAACTCACCTTCGATCACATCATCATTCGCAGCGCGTTTATTCGTATATTTTGGCGTATTCGGCTGATCGCCAAGCATAGGCTTGGGGCCAGGAATCAGCAACAAAATCACGGCAATCGCATCACTGATTACTCCAGGTATGATCAGCAGTATGCCTGCAATCACGTTTTTGGCAGTGCCAAAAATAGCGCGCAAGGGCGTACGGCCTTGGCTGATGCTCTGTATAAAACGGCCAGCCATGACCTGCTTTTCTTCGCGAATCAGGCGGATACCTAAAATAGCCATCAGAACAAGGTAAAGCAGCAACCAGCTGCCATACAGGTTGCCAAGTTTGATCAAGACCAAAATCTCTAAGGTGGGGAAAGCAAGTAAGATGAGTAATATAAAAATAAGTGGCATGGCATCGCTAACGAAGATGATGTTGTGTAGATGGCGTGTTTGGCAGATTTTTCAAGTATGTGCTTTTCAGCTTAGCATTTCTAAAATAGTGATTATTAAATCCACGCTAGCAAGATACACTGCATTTGAGGCGGTTATTCAGTCTATGCATGCCTACGAACTTCCCGAAATCATTCATGTCAGTATCAATGTCAAGCTTGAGGCGTAATTATGCTGAATCAATACTAAAGAATAACTTGTTTACGTAAACATTGCGTCATCAAAGCACCAGTGGGGAAATCAGCGTTGCTTATCAAAAATCATATTAAAACCAGCTTGCATAGTTTTTTACCTAGGCTTCTTTTATGCCTGTGTAGCCTGTTGCCTGCAATGGTCAGTAGCAACGCACTTGCAGAACCATCATCTGTCAGCAGTCTTTTTACCCAAAGCAGCAATGACGACGAAATTCTTAGCCCAGACCAAGCGTTTAAAATCTCGGTTGAAGCACTAGATAGCAAGACCTTACGAGCAGTTTTTCAGGTTGCGCCTAGCCATTATATTTACCGTGAACGCATTAAGTTTGATATTGCACCAGCCAAGGATGGCGCGAAAGCGATCAGTGTTAGCAGCATAGATTTACCGCCTGGCGATATCAAACAAGACCCGAATTTTGGCGAATCGCATGTATTCCACAAGAATTTTGAAGCGCTGGTACATCTCAATATTTCTAAGAGTACGCCGCAAAATAGCAGTCCAAGCACGCTCTCCTTACTCGCCAGTTATCAAGGTTGCAGTGAAAAAGGATTGTGCTATGCACCCATCCACAAAACACTCGAAGTAGCTTTACTTCCAGATATTGCTACCAATTTATCTGTAAAAGCCAATAACCCTACTGCAACAGAAACAAATAGCGATAATGACGCAACAGATTTACTAAAAAGCGGCAAGCTCTGGCTAATTGCCATTGGCTTTTTTGGCTTTGGTTTATTGCTATCATTCACCCCTTGCATGTTGCCGATGATCCCTATTCTCTCTGGCATGATCGTACGCGATGCGCAATCACCAAACGCCTCATTAAAACCAAGCCGCTTGCGAGTATTCAACTTATCACTCGCCTATACGCTGGGAATGGCACTGACTTACACGCTCGCTGGCATAGGCGCTGGCTTATCGGGTCATTTATTAAGTAGTGCTTTGCAAAATGGCTGGGTACTTGGATTTTCCGCATTCATATTTGTCTTGCTGGCATTGTCCATGTTTGGTTTTTATGAGTTGAGGCTGCCTTCAAAATTTGAAAATACCATTCTCAATACATCCAACCGTTTCAACGGTGGACGCTTTATCGGCCTGTTTATCATGGGTGCTTTCTCCGCTTTAATCGTGAGCCCATGCGTTGCTGCCCCATTAGCTGGCGCATTGATCTATATCAGCCAGACACACGATGTGTTACTGGGCGGTGTTGCCCTGTTTTCAATGGCAATAGGCATGGGAGTACCGTTACTGTTGATTGGGTTATCAGCTGGCCTGTTACCAAAAACGGGGCACTGGATGGTCACTATTCGCCAGTTCTTTGGCGTGATTATGCTCGCAGTGGCCATTTGGCTTATTTCGCCCGTGATTCCAATCAGTCTGCAATTACTACTATGGGCAGCATTACTCATTGTACCCGCTACCTATATAGGCGCTTTTAATAGGCTAGATGCAAGCGCAAGTGCTTGGAGAAAATTTTGCAAAAGTATAGGCATTATCATGCTGCTATTAGGCGTCACCTTGATTATAGGGGCTGCTTCTGGTGCTAAATCTGCCTTGCAACCGCTCTCTGGCTTGAGAGTGTCGGCTGACGCAGGACATAAGTTACCTTTTCAGCGAGTACGCAATATTGCTGAGTTAGATAGCGCGATTAAAAGTGCAGCCGGTAAAACTGTGATGCTGGATTTCTACGCTGATTGGTGTGTGGCTTGCAAAGAATTAGAGCAGTTCACGTTTAGCGATCAGCGCGTGGCTAACGCACTACAAAATGTTGTCTTGTTGCAAGCAGATATGACCCAGAACTCCGTTGAAGATAGTGCTTTGTTAAAGCGTTTTAATCTGTTTGGGCCGCCTGGCATTATTTTCTTTGACGCTTCAGGTCAAGAAATCGCACAAGCAAAAACAATAGGTTATAAAAACGCAGATACTTTTCTTACTATATTAAACAAGCTTAACTAGCTTCCAGGCTCTCAATCATGCTTACTAGAAAAAAATGGCCCTATTGGATTGCTGGTAGCTTTTTGCTTCTCTTAGCTGGCACCATTTACTTGGTTATATCTAAGGATGACGCGCCCAACCTCAGCTTATTATCCACACAATCTTTATATGCCTCCGCATGGCCAGATACACAAGGCAAAACACAAGCCCTGGGCCAGTGGAAAAACAAGGTCAGCGTGGTTAACTTCTGGGCATCATGGTGCCAACCGTGCCGCGAAGAAATGCCTGACTTATCAGCCGTATATGATAAATATGCCGCCCGCGGCTTGGTAGTATTAGGTGTTTCAGTTGAAGACCACGAAAAAATGGCGGCATATGCCAATAAGATCAAGGTCAGCTACCCACTATTGGCCGGGGATATGGAAGGTTCAGACATGAGCGACAATCTGGGCAATTATCAAGGTGTATTACCCTACACGGTGATTATTGATGCTAGTGGTAAAATCGTAAAAAGCTTTTCTGGGAGCATAGATCAAGCGATGCTCGAAGCGGCTATAGTGCCACTGCTGACAAAACCATAACAAGCCCAAAAACTTCTAAAAAATTAACTGCAAAAACGGTTAATTTCTTTAAATTTCGTCAATTCACTGGACAATATCCCCCTATTTGCGGCAAACTTGCGACCATGAATTACAGCCTATGGTTACAAAAAACCATCTAATATGGTCGCTAAAAGCACAAAATCTGTATTGGTGTTGCATGGACCCAACCTGAATCTGTTGGGTTTGCGTGAGCCAGAACATTACGGGAAAAACACGCTAGCTGATATTGACAAGCTTCTCGCTGATAAAGCTAAAAGTGCTGGCATTGCCCTAAAATCTTTTCAAAGTAACGCTGAAGCTGAGTTAATCGATCAGGTACAGGCACTGGCAACAGAGCCAGTTGATTTTCTGATTATCAACCCTGCTGCTTTTACCCATACCTCTGTAGCTTTGCGTGATGCATTAGCGGCAGTACGTATACCATTTATAGAAATACATTTATCTAACGTGTATTCTCGCGAAGCTTTTCGCCATCATTCCTACTTCACCGATATTGCAGTTGGTGTCATTAGTGGGCTTGGTACGCAAGGCTATTTGTCAGCGCTTGATTACGCTATCAGTCAGTTAAATTCTCCATCAATACAATAATCAAATCCGCGCAAGCAATCATCGCGCTAATAGAGGTTAATCATGGATCTACGCAAACTTAAAAAATTAATCGACCTAGTTGAAGAGTCTGGCATTTCAGAGCTTGAACTCACTGAAGGTGAAGAAAAAGTACGTATCAGTCGCAACATCCCTAGCGCGCAAGGTGCAATGCAGTATGCCCAGCCATATTACCAGCCAGCGCCAGCTGCAGCGCCTGTTGCTGCAGTAGCCCCTGCGGCCGATGTACCACCAGTGATTGAAGGCCATGTGGTTAAATCACCGATGGTTGGTACTTTCTACCGCTCACCATCTCCAGATGCAAAATCTTTTATTGATATAGGTAGCACGGTCAGCACTGGCGATACGCTTTGTATTATTGAGGCCATGAAACTGCTTAATGAAATTGAAGCTGACCATAGTGGCGTGATCAAAGCAATTCTGGTTGAGAACGGTCAGCCAGTTGAATATGGCGAGCCATTATTCATCATCGGATAACAAGCATAATTGGATAATAAGTAATCATGTTTGAAAAAATTCTAATCGCGAACCGCGGCGAAATTGCTTTGCGAGTGCAGCGCGCTTGTCGTGAACTCGGTATTAAAACTGTGGCTGTACACTCTGAAGCAGACCGTGAAGCTAAATATGTAAAACTGGCTGATGAATCTGTATGTATAGGCCCTGCACCTTCTAGCCAGAGCTACCTGAATATTCCCGCTGTCATCAGCGCGGCCGAAGTCACTGATGCCGAGGCGATACACCCAGGCTATGGTTTTCTGTCTGAAAATGCTGACTTTGCTGAGCGTGTTGAGCAAAGTGGTTTTGTCTTTATCGGCCCGCGTGCTGAGACTATTCGCCTGATGGGCGATAAAGTCAGCGCAAAAAATGCCATGAGGGCTGCTGGCGTACCTTGCGTACCAGGCTCAGAAGGTGCGCTGCCAGATGACCCAGAAGCCATCATCATGATTGCGAAAAAGATAGGCTATCCAGTCATTATTAAAGCTGCAGGCGGTGGTGGTGGTCGTGGTATGCGTGTAGTGCATACAGAAGCTGCGTTGATCGCTTCAGTGAATATGACCAAAGCTGAAGCACAGGCTGCCTTTGGCAACCCTGTGGTCTATATGGAAAAATTCCTCGAGCAGCCACGGCATATCGAGATACAAATACTCTCAGACCAGCATGGCAATGCCGTCTATCTGGGAGAGCGTGATTGTTCCATGCAGCGTCGTCACCAAAAAGTACTGGAAGAAGCTCCTGCGCCTGGCATCAGCCAGAAGTTGAGAGATAAAGTGGGTGAACGTTGTGCCGACGCTTGTCGCCGTATCAATTATCGCGGTGCGGGCACTTTTGAGTTTTTGTATGAAAACAATGAGTTCTATTTCATTGAAATGAATACCCGGGTACAGGTTGAACACCCTGTTACTGAGATGATTACCGGTATTGATATCGTGCAACAACAGATCAAGATTGCTGCAGGCGAGAAACTGGCATTCCGCCAGCGTGATATTCAATATCATGGCCACGCGATTGAATGCCGTATCAATGCTGAAGACCCGTACAACTTTGTGCCGTCTCCAGGCCGCATTACTACGTTCCACATGCCAGGTGGTCCTGGTATTCGCGTTGATACACATGCTTACCAGAACTACTTGGTACCACCGCATTACGATTCAATGATAGGTAAGCTGATTTCGTATGCAGATACGCGCGAGCAAGCCATCGCAAAAATGCGTATTGCCCTGTCTGAGATGGTGATTCAAGGCATTAAAACCAATGTGCCTTTGCATTTGGATTTGATGAATGACGCGGCTTTTCATACGGGCGGAACCAGTATTCATTATCTGGAACACAAATTGGGCATCAGCTCCAAGTAACTGGAGTTAACGCAGCCATGGCTTGGTTATCTCTCAAAATCGAAGCGAAAGACAACACCGCCGAGCTGATTAGTGACTCACTGATGGATATTGGCGCGCTATCGGCCATTATCGAAGATGCGAATGCCGAAACACCCGATGAGCAGCCAATATTCGGCGAACCTGGCGACCCTCCCCCAGGTATTTGGCAGCAGAACATCGTCAGCGCTTTATTTGATGAGCAGATTATCGTTAAAGATGTCATGCGATCACTTGCCAAGGTCACTGGCTTGCAAGACTTACCATACAGCACCGAAATCATTCAGGAACAAGATTGGGTGCGCGCTACGCAATCCCAGTTTGATCCGATCCGTATTCGTGATGATTTATGGATAGTACCTACTTGGCATAGCGCGCCTAATCCTGATGCACTCAATATCGTGCTTGATCCTGGCTTGGCTTTTGGCACAGGCAGCCACCCGACCACGCATCTGTGCATGGCTTGGCTGGCAGATCACATTAAAAATGAAGACTCCGTTCTGGATTACGGCTGTGGTTCGGGCATTTTGGCCATTGCGGCTAAAAAACTGGGTGCAGCGAAAGTAATCGGTACCGACATTGATGAACAAGCCATTCTATCCAGCGGTTTCAATGCCGAACAAAATGCCGTAGATGCCAAGTTTCATCTACCTAAAGACATGCCTGAAGGTATTTACGATATTGTCGTAGCCAACATCTTATCTAGCGCCTTATCGGTGCTCGCGCCAGCGTTGGCAAAATCCTGCAAACCGCAAGGGCAGATTGCCCTCTCTGGTATTCTGCGCGAGCAAACCGAACAAGTCTCTACTATTTATACACAATGGTTCGATATGCACCCACCCATTTTCATGGATAGCTGGGTACTGCTGACAGGCACCAAAAGATGAGTCTAGTCACCACTTGCCCTGCTTGCGCAACCAGTTTTCTGCTTAAGCCAGAACACCTTGCAGCGCATCGCGGCGATGTACGTTGTGGTCAATGCGATTTTGTTTTTAATGCGCTCGATAAACTGGGTGAAACGGTAGAGATTACCCACACTGAAACCCCAACCGCTGAAATCATTGAGCCATTAGCGGAAATAATAGTTGAAGCAACTGCCGAAACTGACTTAGAGATTAGCGAATCTGCTATCACCACAGAACCTGAGATCACCTGGCCTGAAATAATAGAGCCTCAACCAGAAGTTGAGATAGAATCATCACCAGATATAAAGTCAGAATTACCGCCTGAAATTCCAGCGATAACGCTCGATGATGACCCTTTCGGCGTCACATCTTTTGATGAAATCGCGCAAAAGCCTGTTGAGGAGCCTAATCCCGAGCAACTTGGCGATGCTTTCGATCAAACAGACTTTACTGATTTAGCGCCCTCCACTGAAACCAGTATCACCAATACTCCATCGCCCCACGCTGATCTCGTAGATTACAGAATTGAACCTGAAGTCACTGAAACTCCGATTGTTGATGTTGAACCTGAAAAAACCAGCGGCACTTCAGTAACAGATATGCATGTATCAGAAAAACCTGAACCTGAGGCAACATCAACCACCTTCATTGATAGCATTTCGAAGACAGACGAACAATTACCTGAAAAACAAAGCCGCCGAAAATGGCTATCGATAATACTAGCCGTAATCTTAGTCATTGCGGCATTAGTACAGAGCACCTATTACTTCAGGACACAGCTTTCTATCATGCTACCAGGTCTAAAACCCTACCTGGTACAAGCCTGCGCCAAACTCGGATGCACGGTAGAGCTACCCAAAAATATCAAGCTACTAGTAATTGATGACTCCAGCATTCAAGAAGATACAGAACATGCGGATGTCATTCATTTATCAAGCACCCTCATCAATAATGCTGAGTTCCCGCAAGCTTACCCCATGCTGGAATTGACACTGACCGACGCCAACGACGCTCCCTCACTGCGCCGCACTTTCAAACCGAGTGAGTATTTACCCCCCAACACAAAAATCGCTGACGGCATCCCTGCTGGTGAAGAGCTGCATATCGATTTGGCACTCACCACCAACGGCGAAAAAGTCTCAGGCTATCGGGTTCAAGTCAATTACTAGGGTTTCTAAAATCTAACGGAAATCTTTAGAGTGATTTTACGTTTTCAAGCCCTAACGTTACAACATTAAAAATAAGTTGATTAGATAATAAAAAGAGGCTTAAGCCTCTTTTTTGTTGCTATCAATTCTCATAACATTGAAATTGTTATTAATTTGTCTTACCGAGTATTAGCGGCCAATCCTTGGCGCTCTATTGCGCAGCATCTCGTTCATCTGTTGATTACTTTGGTTTCTTATATCTCTCTGTAACCGAATTGCTTTGTCTGAATCTGGGTTGAGTGGTGAGAGATTGTTTTTATATTGCTTGTCAGTTGAGCCATTACTTCCGATTGAAGATGAAGGACTCTGATTGGAGTCAAGGCATTCTGGTGGAGGATTACTCGCTCGCTCAGGACTACATCCACTCACATTGAGTGAATACTTTAAACAAAAATCATAGTTAGTTTTTACTTTGCAGTACCAACCATTTAATCGTTTCTCAAAGCTGGGAGCGGGAATAATAGTATCTGGTTGGCAGGCGGGATAATCACGGTAGCGTGGATCAGCACAAGCATCTTGAATTGTCCAGCTAGTATTTTGCTGAACAAAGCCAGCTTTTAACATACACCTGTCTACCAGAAATCCATGATTGGTTTGATCTTTTTGGTTAATTAGGCCTATTTTTTCATATGCCTTCATATATGACCATCCGAGAGTGCTAGGCGCGATTGCGCCACATTCCAGCAATGTTTTCTTAATTCGCAACTGAGATTCACCTTGTTTTTTCCATGTGTCATAGTCCTCAGGGGGTGGCTTGTCAATATTGTGAATACTGTAACCACCACATCCGTTGAGCATCAGTAATAACAGCATTGAAAGGTATTTCTTCATTTCTGCACTCCATCCGTTGAATCTTTAGATGGGATATTTATTGTGATAGGTACTCCGTATTTATCATTACATGCGGAACTTGCAGCACCATAGCAACTATGTGTAGTAGGCGATGCACCGAATATATGAATCCACTCTTGAATCATGCTGCTTCCTGTCGGAGTATTCCCATAAGTGGTAGGGTTACCACCAATTAACCTCCCCACAAAATCATCCACGTGATTTTGGAGTTGTACACTTGTTTGAGCACCTCCACTTAAATCACTTAAGGAATTGGCCGCATCTTGCGCAGAGTAAGCTGACCCAACCAGTTTTATGTTGGTGCCACTCAAAATGTTTTGATTATTACCCATGTTTTCTAATGCTTCCAGCGCATTCCCGATAGTCATTCCACCACGACTATGACCAACCAAATTTAAACCCTCGCTACCGTATTGTTGCGATAAGTTTACAATTTCTTGAGTGGCATTCGTTAACCCTAATGTTGTACCTTCTAAATTCTTTTGGTACGCAGCTATCATTAATTCAGAGAAGAAATTATTAGCATCAGGAAAATATACAAGGTAAACCTTTTCCCCTACTGGGGCTTCTGTTATCTGCACGGAATAATTTGCAGCTGATGTTTCATCATTAAAAATACCATTTGTGAATACATTTAACCTTTTATTTCCGCCATTTGCTTTTAAACTAAGCTTCTCCTCATCATTTAACTCTCGCGTCACAGGATTACCGTTTTCATCGGTAATAACTTTCCCAGTCTTTTCGTCTCGAGCTATTTCATACATTTTCGCTTTAGTTAAAAATGACTTCTTAAAGGCTTCGTCCGTGAATGTCGTAATAGTAGTCAGCAACAATTGCTTGTCCACCTGTTCTTGCTGCGCTTGGTTCTGCAGAGCTTCCACATCAGGCTTTGCCAATACGCGATTCGTATCTGTCGTATCCCGATCTAAAGTAGCAATGGTTTCTTCTGCAGTTTTGCCGGTTACCGCTAATTGCTTAGCTTCGTCGGTAATGGTGATATCCGCTGGCGCTATGGCACTTCGGGTAATGCTTTGATCCTGAATTTCGGCCTCACCGTTATCCATTAGATTCCCTGCAATTCCTTTGGTGGCTGCATATTTACCTGTAAACATATCTGTGCCAACCGTAATTCCGCTGGTGCTGGCTTCTGCGCTCATCTGGTTTTGGATATTACTTACAGTTAATAAGCCTGTAACTAGCTGATTTTTATCGGAAGCAGCTGCACTGTCTATCAATGCACCTTTAAGATCGGTATTGCCTTTTACCTTGATATCAAAGCCAGCCTCACCCGCCGCAATACCAGTTTGTTCATAAACACTTGCATAGCTACTATTGCTGTTTTGTTTGTTCATGCTGATGCTCCCACTCACGGAGCCTGCACCAGTGAGTGGAATACTGGCACTAACACCAGTGTTACTTTGTTTGGCTTTACTAGTTGAGGTGTCTTGCAGACTTTGCAAGTTGAGGTCGCCTGCTACTTCTACCTTTACTTTATTTGCGCTGGCGTTAGCGCCTAGGAGATTGGTATCTTCCCCAGATTTCAAGCTAAGAGTATCTCCAGCTGAAATTTTGGTATTGTTAAAAATAATACTATTGCTATTAGCCTGCCCTTTACCGCGGCTTGCCGCTAAGTCAAGGCTGAGGCCAGCACCTCCTTTGCCAATACCCATGGACAGACCAATGCTAGTGCTACTGGATTTATTGTTGCTGTCTATAGATTCGGTATCTGCACTGGCCTCTAAATTGATGTTGTCCTTTGCTTCTAAGGTCAGGTTTTTACCTGCAGATAGCTTGCTGCCAATGACATTTAAGTCGCTCTCTGTAGCTTGAATTGTGACATTTCCGCCAGATTTGATCGCACTACCTTGGTTGCTAACTAAGCTACTTGTAGTCGAGCTTTGCATACTTGAGCTGCCAATACTAACGCTTAACTTAATCCCAGAAGCACTAGCGGCTGATCCAATGTCTCCTGCTTTAATCGCTTCTGTAACCGCTGCACCATCTTCAACTAGCGAAGCGGTATTGGCATAGGTTTGTAGTGCATTCAAAACCTTGTTTTGAGTGGGCTCACTTTTAAAGCTGCCTTGTGTTGTTTTAGCAAGAGTTTGTAAACTATTCAAACCGCCACTACCAAGTGAAACGCTCAACCCGCTCTGCTTGAACTTCGTCTCTTCGCTGACTACGCTGGTGTTCTGTGCGGCATTGATTTCTACACTTTGGGCACTGATATTGATATTGCCTTGGGGAGCTAACACATCACTGCCACTCTGGGTATAGACCTTGCCTGTATTGATATTCACATCGCCGGCGGTACTGCCAACCGTACTGGCTGTATTGGTAGTAGTTTGGCTAGTGCCAGTGTTGATGAGTTGTTGACTACCGATAGTGAAACCTATCCCCCCGCCACCGCCTAAGAGACCACTCTTCTTGGTATCGCGCAGATGAGTTTCGTTATCAGTATTCTGAGCAGTAGTAACCGTGATACTTCCTGTTCCATTGACTGTAGTTCCATTAGTTGAGACGACATTACTACCTTCTATAGTGATGTTTCCAGACCCAGTAGTTTGCTGTAACTGTCCGTTCTGATCTGCACTATACCCAGCTAATACCGTAACGGTGTCGCCACTAAGCGTGGTGCCTTCACTATTGGTTTTATTGATGACATCGTGCGTGGTAATGGTTTTGCTAGAAAGGAAACCGTGCCTCTTGGTCTGGAATGAAGCATCCAGATTTTGTGTGGACTGGCCACTAGTCAGGTTCACTTTGTTGCCTGCCAGCGCAGTGATGTTTCCGTTATCACTGGTCACAGTAGCGGCTTTGGCATTCAGGTCTTGTGCGGCCATTAAAGTGACATCGCCTTTAGTTTGAATATTACTACCGACTTCAGCCGTACCGCCCTGGCTAATGTGATTCTTACTATCCCAAACAATGGTTTCTTGATTCCCAGTGGTAACTGTACCGATATTCAGGTTGTTGCTTGCTTGGATCAGTGTTCCGCCAGTGCCGTTGGTATTAGCACCTGAATTGCTAATCTGTACGGCATTTAGATTGACATCACGGCCTGCGGTAGCGATTAGCACAGCATCCGCATTACTCACATAGATCCCAGCCACGCGGTTAATGTTGGTGGTATAGCCTTGACTGTTCGTCTGTGTACTGGTGGTACTTTCCACATTCAAATCACGTCCAGCCGTGGCGCTCAGACTATCCTTACCTGAAATCGTACCGCCGATATTGTTGATGTCATTGGTGGCATTTACATTAACATCAGTGGCCGTAATGTTGCCACCAAGGTTATTCACATTGACTGCGTTCAGGGCAAGTACAGTACGGCCAGCGATGCTACCGCTGTTATTAAGATTTCCGCCGATATTGAGATTAGTGGTGTTGCCTGAGATAAGGGCGCCACTACCGTTTAAATCACCTGGCTGTACACTGACGTAGAGTCGAGGCACCAGTGCCTGCGTGGTAGTGCCATCAGGAAGAGTCACGGTCTTTTGTACCAGCCAGACGATGTCACTGGTCAATTGTGCAACTTGGGCTGGACTAAGTGCAACACCTGGTACTAAGTTCCATGCTTTAGCAACCGTTACTGCATTGCTTAGCAAGCCTTGGTATTCTGCTTCATCAGAGGCATACCCATCCAGAAAGCGGCGCCCAGTGAGTTGAGCAACTTGGTCACGTACCAGGCTTTGTTCATAGAAACCATCACCGATGCGCTTTTGCGTGGTGGCAGGATCAAAGCTCAATTGTTGCAGTAGGTAATCAGAGCTTAGCCATGTTCGGTAGTTTGCAAAGCGTGGATTGGTCTCCACCAGATAATTTGCAGTGGGATTAGGGTTGGGCTGGAATAAACCACTATTGGGTAGTGTGGTATTCAACGTGCCAATCGTCGCTACAGATCCGCTAGGCGTTGTGTTTTGTTCATAAGCTGTTGGCGTAAGATTAATGGATTGCACCGTAGGTGCTGGGTTATATGCACTTGTTGTTAGCCCTTGAGAATCACGCCCGTCTTCTGGGATGCGGAAGTAATTCCTTGCTAAACCACTATCTGTAATGATGTGTTGGCCTGCCACAGTCGTGTTATTCAGCGTACCGATATTTCCAGTCAAGCTGCCACCGGTAATGATCTGGCTCTTGTCATTCAAAACATTGTTAGCAGTGATCAACATATTGCCGCCAGCGAGAATCTGGCCTGGATCAGAACTTAGCACCTGAGTTTCAGAAATGGTTTCGTTGATGTCATAGCGGATAAAATGGTCTGTTACCCCATCTGCCGATGACAATAAATCTACTTCATAACTTGCCCTAGGCAGTATGGTGACTTGGGATGCTGTCCAGAGCGTACCCATACTATGCAACCAGTCTGGGTCATGTATTGGCGAAGCAGACTGCCAAAGCTGATAAAAGCTCGTAGATAGATTGACTACCTGTGTCGAGAAATGCTCATTGGTGTTATTCACCTGATCAGCTGAAAGATTCAAAGCACCTAATGCGTTGATCGTAGCGCTGTTGTTATTGACTGTAGTGGCTGAAGCAGCAGCCAGATGATTGGCATCCAGACTGCCACCAATCGTCATATCTCCACTGCTAAATATAAGCGAGTGTTCACGGTTGTTAAGGGTAGTCGCCCCTATATCCAGACTGGTTCTTGCAGCAATCACAGCAGCTGTTGTAGTGCTGTTGACTGTTTCTACATCATTAGTAAGAGTAGTAGCCTGCAATGCAACATGATCACCAAATATACTGCCTGTACCGATGTTATTTAATGTGGTGGCATTGATGAAAGTATCACTACCATCAATGAGTCCACGGTTAGTCAGAGTATTGCTGGCAGTCAGATGAGTATTGGCGCCACTGATTTCACGCCCCGCAGTGTTATCGATATTGGCAGCGGTTATTGTGAGTATGCTGCCTGCAAGCAGATCGGACTGGTTGATAAAGTTGCCTGTGGTGGTAAAGCTGAGATTACCGTTTGCTAGTAATTGGCCTGTGCTTGCAAAATCACTGCTCAGTTGCACTGATATATCACCATTAGATAATAGATTACCATCACCAGTCAGACCATTGGCATTGATACCGAGCAACTGCCCTGCGGTGATAGAGCCATTGGTATTCGTAATGGAATCCGCTTGTAGAGTATTATTTCCTGTACTGCTGATTGTGCCTGTATTGGTTAGCAGGCCATTGACGTTCACAACCACATTGCCTGCACTAGCCCCTATCTGCCCAGCATTGGTAACACCCACTCCAGCTTCGGTGCCGATCAGTTGAATCTTGCCAGCGTACATGCCCCCAAGTTGCGCGACGTCGATAGCCAGTGTCGGTGTAATGCCAGTGCCTGCAATAGGAGTACCGGTAGTATTGGCTGTATTGACCTGATTGCTACCTGCAGTCACTCGCAGATCATTGGCATAGATGCTGGCATTGACCTGTACTGCACGTGCAATGATATCGGTGTAATCGGTCTGGCTCGCATCCATGCCATTTCCAATGATACTGACTGTGCCGCGTTGTACACGGTAGCCATCAAGACTGCCGCCATTCAGAATGGGGGTACCAGTGGTAAGCGTAGCGCGATTGGCATTGATGAATCCGCATCCATCGCAAGTGACACCCGCCGGGTTAGCAATAACCACTTGGGCCCGACTACCCGCGACTTCAATATATCCTTGCAGCAAACTCGGATTGCTGGAGTTCACTTCATTCAAAATGACACGGGCAGTGCCAGCCGCAAGATATGGATTAGCTTGTACATAACCACCCAATTGGGTTTGTACATCGGTACGACTATTATTAAGAATGACACCTTGCTGCTGCACATCAAACTGGGTGTAGATATTGCGGGACACCCCTGCGGCACTTGGCGTCTGGATGTTGACTTGAGGTACGCCGTTAGCTGCGTTCAACACGACGGGCTGCTGGTTTGAAGGTGCTGAACCATCTGCGACAATCCCAGCAGCATCTACACCTGAAATTACCCCAACAGCGCCTATCGCAAGCAATATAGAGAATGTGAGTGGTCGCAAGGTTGCCGTCATAGACACATTACGTTCGAATTTCTTATTCATCGTCTTCATCCCTAATACGTCCAAATCAAATTCATGCCAATATTGCTTCTCGCTGTCTGGAAACCATCGGGCTTCATGATGGGCTCACCAAGAAACACATCGTAGTTAAGCCCTTTGACTCCGCCACGTAAGCCGACCACTGCCCCTGCCAACCTCTTGCCGACTAGCAGGTCAGATGATTGGCCACCCACCTCGCCGTAATCCAACCCAAGGTACAGCTCCTGCCCTGTACCACCCAGACTTAGGCCTAGATCATTACGTATTAGCAACCCGCGCTCGGCAGAGAGGATACTTTCTCCATCAAAACCACGTACGGTGTAGAAGCCACCGATGGCAAATCGGTCTTGCGGAACTAAAGCCGTTTGGTTGGATTGGCCACGGGCAGACAAGCTATAGCGCAGGCGTTGATTTGCAATGCTGAACGGCAGATTGAATTGGACATCGGCAATAATGAGCCTCGGACGTGAAGTTCCTTGGCCGAAAGACTCCTCAGGAGCAGGGATGCTACCTAGCATGCCAGTCCCTTGACGAAGGGCTAGGTTGATATCCAAGGTTGCACTGGCGATGAACTCACGCTGATTCACACCCAGCTCCCAACCTGCCATGCGACGATGCTGTACTTGCACTTCGGTGTCATCAATATAGTTACTGGAGCTACGCATCCATAGACGTCCATTGATTGTGGTCTTGCGTACTGCGTCTCGCCATACCACGCGTGACAAACGTACATCGCTGTTGGTACTGGTGCCGCTGTAGAGATAGGTCTGGTTAGTACCAGCGACGGCTTGATAATAGTTGTAGTTACTGCTGTTAAAGCCAAGCATCCAATACCCGAAAGGCAGTGAGTAGCTGACAGTGGTACCTTGGGTGCCACGGCTACCAGCATCTCTATTACCCAGATCATGGTTATAGGAGATATAGAACAGATCGTTCAGGCTAAGCAAGTCATCACCAGAAATAGTGACACTGCCCTGATTCTTGCCTGTGGATTTGATGCCTGAATTATCTGCTGAGAGCGTTAAGCGCAATGGGAAGGCTTGTTTCCAACTGATGACCAGATCACTGAGACCGGGCTCGCTTGAAGTTCTCAAGGCTTTGTTCAATATCTCGCAGATTCAGAATATCACCAGGTTTTGCAGCTACTGCATTCCATTGGGTGGCACGGCTACTGGTCTCTGGGGCAAAGCGAATAGCGTGAATACGGCCTGGAATTAGAGTTAATGTCAGCACGCCAGTATTAAGGTCTTGTGGAGCTGCTAGTAAACGAGTTGTGACGAATCCATGGGCAACGATGGCATTCTGGATGCGCTTCATGACGATGTTAATGCCTTGGCTACCTAGGCAACGACCAGTCGGTGGGTCGTTCTTCTGATTTGCCGCTGTCAGTGCCCACTGAAACTGGGGAGACGAATCACCAGTCAGCACAATGCTTTGAATGGTGAAGCAGGGAGACTCATCTTTGGGTAACAGAGTCAGAGCTGTCGCTGGTTCGCCCTGGTCAAGACGTACATCAGGGGTAGGTGTGAGTTGTTCGCGCTGCGCTCGCTCACGTTCCTGTTGCCTGATCTGTTCTTGTGCATCTGAGTTTGCATCTGCAGCAACCACCAAATGGTTAGCTACAACCAACAATATAGCCAAACTAACCCCGAATAGACGTGCTGGGTGTAACGTATTGCTTTTGAACATAGGTGATGAACCACTTATTTTTATCTGCCTTTTTAGTGGCATTCATTTAATTTTAAAGACTTTGATTGGATTAAATCCAACATTGCAGGATGTTCTTAATCAGATTGATTCATCCCCGCTGACTTAAAACACAAAAAGGCTTACAGCAATACTTATGCCAAAAACAGGGTTTAACGAGAATTAAGTAAGATTTGTAAGTGATTGATATTAAAAGTTAACCTATATGCAAAAATTTTGCATATAGGTTAACTTTTATTGGGTGGCAGCTATAAATAGCCACAGCAAGATGCTCACAGAAGTGCACGATTTGTTGATTTTGGTGCACATCTTTCGTATGTGATAGAAAACACTTCGTCTTGATCTGAATCTAGGTAATCACGTTGCTTTCACAGATATTTACAGAACCTTACAATTAGCTGTCTTGACAATCACTGTCTAGGCAGTTAATTTGGAATCATGACTGAAATATCTAAAAATACCCCCACAAATATTGCTATCCCCGAATCTTCTGGGCCGGAAGATTCGATATTGCTTTTAATCAAAAATGTGCACTTTGCTATCTTGCGTACGGTAGATAAGAACATTGCGCCGCTTGACCTAACCGCAATGCAATGGGCGCCTATCATGGCGATTGCAAAAGGCTATGCAAAGACGGCAGCGGATTTGGCAAATATAGCCAATATAGATACTGGCGCCATTACCCGTATGCTGGATCGGCTTGAATCTAAAGGTTTGTTGGTAAGAACACGTAGCACGGATGATCGGCGTGTTGTTAATTTAGAGCTGACAGAAGAAGGCCAGCGTATGGCTTTGCAAATCCCTGCGGTACTGTTTAAGAGCATGAATCTGCATCTAAATGGTTTCAATAGTGAAGAGTTAGCAACCCTCAAAAGCCTGCTTACGCGCATGCTGGAGAATATTCCAGATGTCGATTAAACACATGCTGAATCAACAACACACGATTAAAACACTAAGTTTCGTGATGCTTAGCTTTTCACTGACCGCTTGTATGGTAGGGCCAAACTATCAAAAACCAGCGCCTGAACAAGTGGGCATTGCCGAGCAGTGGCATGCCAAATTGCCGCATGGTGGTGAGTTAAAAAATCTCGCCCAATGGTGGCAGCAGTTTAACGACCCAGCCATGACTAGCCTGATTGAACAGGCAGAAAAGAATAACCCCAGCATTGCTAAAGCCGTTGGCAGTGTAAGAGAGGCGCGTGCCAACCTGAGAATACAAAAGGCCAATCAGTTACCTACTTTAGACGGCAACGCTGGTGTAACTCGTGCGAAAAGTGGCACGAGCTTTGGTGGCACTACCACAGGCATTACCACCAGCGCAGGTAACAGTGAGCAGACCACTCAAACCGCCAGCCTTGATGCAAGTTGGGAAATCGATCTATTCGGTAAGATTCGCCGAGGTGTTGAAGCGAGCCGCGCCAATTTAGCCTCTGCTGAATTCAGTTGGGATGATGCCCGTGTGAGCTTGGCTGCGGAGGTAGCAAACGCTTACATCAATCTGCGGCAGTGCGAAGTATTAGTGAATGTGTATGAAACCGAACTGAGCTCTAACCTTGAAACAGACCGCCTCACCAACCTGAAACTGAAGGCTGGTTTTGTGCCGCCTTCAGACCAGATGCAAACTGAAGCGGCGATTGCGGAAAGCGAAACCAAGCTTGAGACGCAGAAAAGCAATTGCGCGCAATATGTTAACCAATTGGTAGCGCTCACCAGCCTGCCCTATGCGGATGTTGAACAACAACTAACGGCGAATGTGGCACAAATACCCATGCCACCAGCAGATGGCGTGCCTGCAATACCTGCAGTCACTATCTCGCAACGGCCTGATGTTGCTGCCACTGAGCGTTTGCTGAATGCAGCGAGCGCCAATATCGGTGTAGCGATCGCCAAGCGATTACCCTCAATCAGCTTGACTGGCGCCATTGGTGTCACTTCAATTTCATCACAAAGCTACAACACCTGGTCGTTTGGGCCATCGTTATCGTTACCGATTTTTGATGGTGGTAGTGGCGCTGCGAATGTAGAAGCCGCCCGTGCTAAATATGACCAAGCTTTAGCGACCTACCGCAGCCAAGTGTTAACCGCCGTGCAAGAAGTAGAAAACGCGCTGGTGCGTGTAGATTCAATCACGCGACGTGAAGTCAGCGCTGAAAAAGCGGAAGAACGCTACAGCCGCTATTTTGCCTCCATACAACAAAAGTACCAGCTCGGCGCAGCCAGCCTGCTTGAGCTTGAACAAGTAAGGCGCACTTTGCTTTCTAGCAGAGAACAGCTGGCAGCGGCCAAGCTTGAACGCAGCGCAGCGTGGGTTGCGTTATACAAGGCCGCAGGCGGCGGCTGGCAGCCAGTAGAAAATGTAGCTGAGACTAACCCTGAGAAAACGACACCATGAAGTATCTTTCACTAGATTTAAAATTCACCAGCGCATCAATACAAGCGTTTTTAATCTCAACGCTAGCAATCAACCTCGTAGCTTGCGGCGCGAAATCCCCAAGTGCTGAAGCAGCAAAGGCACAACCTGTGATTGCGGTTGAGCTTGTTTCGCCATCAACTAAAGATTGGCAAGAGCAGATTACCGCGAGCGGCAATGTTGCGGCCTGGCAAGAAGCCACGATTGGCGTTGAAGTAGGCGGTGTAAAGCTGGATAGCGTGTTGGTGAACGTGGGCGACCAGGTACGCAAAGGCCAGTTGCTGGCGCAGTTTAATGAAGATTCATTGCGCACTGACCTGGCACAACAAGAGGCTGCAGTTGCATTGGCTGAGGCCAATTTAGGCAAAGCCAATAGCGAATATGACCGCGCCAAACTACTTGAAACCACAGGCTCTATCAGCCAGCAGGATATTACCCAGTACCAAACCACTGCCGCGACAGCAAGCGCGAATCTGGCATCTGCTAAGGCTTTGCGCGATGCGTCATTACTCAAAATTCGCTATGCCAAAATCATTGCGCCAGATGATGGCGTGATTTCTTCACGCACCGCCACGGTTGGCGCGGTTGGTACTGTGGGCAGTGAACTGTTCAAGCTGATCCGCAATAACCGCCTGGAATGGCGTGCCGAAGTAGATGCTGAAAATCTGGGGCGCATACAATCGGGCAAGGCCGTCACACTGTTGCGCCCTGATGGCAAGCAAGTGATAGGGTCAGTACGCCAGCTTGCCCCTACCATTGATAGCAACACACGCTATGGGTTGGTCTATGTTGATTTGCCCGCCCACAGTGGGTTAACTGCAGGCATGTATGTCAAAGGCTTATTTTCTACTGGTGTTAAGCCCGCCTTAACAGTGCCTGAATCAACCATTATGTTTCGCGATGGTAATAATTACGTGATGAAAATAGATGCTGAAAACCGCGCGCACCAGATCAAGGTAACAACTGGCAGGCGGCAAGATCAGCAAATTGAAATCAGTAACAACCTGAGTGTAGATGACAAGCTAATTCTTTCTGGCGCAAGCTTTGTGAATGATGGTGATTTAGTGTCAGTAAGTGCTAACACCAGCATCAATAAAGACGGAGCTCAGTAATGAATTTCTCTGCATGGTCTATACGCAAGCCTACGCCGGCCATCTTGCTGTTTATTATTCTCACCGCAGCTGGTTTTGTTGGCTTTAAAGCGCTTGGGGTACAGAATTTCCCTGACTTTGATTTACCCACCGTAACCGTGACCGTTAACTTGCCCGGTGCCACACCGTCGCAGCTTGAAACGACGGTCACTCGCATCGTCGAAGATTCGATTTCTGGCATAGGCGCAGTCAAGCACATCACCTCAACCGTGAGCGATGGCAACAGCACCACACTGGTGGAATTCGAGCTGGAAAAAGACCTGCAAGAAGCGGTGAATGACGTACGTGATGCAGTGACGCGTGTAAGGCCGCAATTGCCTGCGGACGTGCAAGAACCCATCATCTCCCGCGTCAATACACCAGGCGGCGCCTTGATGACCTTTTCCATCCATACCGATTATATGGATGAGGCCGATCTCTCGTGGTTCGTGGATAACACGGTCAGCAAAACCCTATTGCCTGTTAAAGGCGTAGGCAAAGTAACGCGGCTGGGCGGTATTACGCGCGAAGTGGCGATTCGTCTGGACCCCTTGAAACTGCAGGCCATGAACGTCACCGCCAGCGAGCTTTCCAGCCAGTTGGTGAGCGTCCAGCAAGAAGCACCAGGTGGACGCGGCAATCTTGGCGGTATGGAGCAAACCATGCGCACCATCGGTAATGTGAACAGCATCGAAGCCATTGCAGCAATGACTATTCCGTTGAGTGATGGCCGCAAAATCAGGCTTGATGAAGTAGCAACCATCAAAGATGGCATGGCTGAGCGGCGCCAGATTGCCTTACTCGATGGCAAACCCATCATAAGTTTCCAGGTATTTCGCGCACGTGGCGCCAGTGAAATTTCTGTCGCTAAGGCCGTACGTGCGGCCGTTGCTAAGCTGATGGAAGATAATCCGCGCATCAAGATTGATGAAATCAGCAATACCGTGCGGCCAGTAGAAGTCTCATACAAAGTCTCCATGGATGCGTTGTACGAAGGCGCATTGCTGGCTGTGCTTGTTGTCTGGCTGTTTTTGCGCGATTGGCGCGCGACTTTTGTCTCTGCCATTGCGCTGCCTTTATCCGTGATTCCCACGTTCGCCGTGATGAGCATGCTTGGTTTCACGCTTAATGTGATTACCTTGCTGGCGCTTACCCTGATGGTGGGGATTCTGGTAGATGACGCGATTGTCGAGGTAGAAAATATCGTGCGCCATTTGCGCATGGGTAAACCGCCGTTTCAGGCAGCACTCGAGGCCGCTGATGAGATTGGGCTTGCCGTCATCGCCACCTCACTCACTTTGGTTGCCGTGTTTCTACCGACGGCATTCATGAGCGGTATTCCTGGTAAATTCTTCAAGCAGTTCGGCTGGACTGCTGCTATTGCCGTACTCACTTCATTAATTGTCGCGCGCCTACTCACGCCCATGATGGCGGCCTATTTACTCAAAGACCAGCCAGCCCACAAAGAAGATGGCACTGTCATGAAGCGCTATTTAGAGGCTGTACGCTGGTGCCTGACGCATCCCGTTTTGACTTCTGTAGCCACTGCAATATTTTTTATCGCATCGATCGCCTTAGTCAGCCGTTTGCCTTCGAGCTTTTTACCAGCCGGCGATACCGCCCAAACCACTGTGACTGTTGAGTCACAACCTGGTAGCACCATTGAGCAAACCATGGCCTTGGCCGAACAGGCACGGCGACTGATCCAGCCGATTAAAGAGGTGGAGAACATCTACACCTCTATCGGCACAGGCACTAGCGCAGGTAGCGGCGCAAGCACCACTGGCGATGTACGCAAAGCCACACTGACTGCCACACTTGCCAGCATTGGCGAACGTAAACGCACGCAACAACAGATTGAAAAAGAAATCCGCACTAAGCTCAATCAAATCCCCGGCGCACGTATTTCGATAGGCTATGGCGGCAACGGTGAAAAACTCACCGTGGTGCTTGCAGGCGATGATGCCGCTTTGTTACAAGATACCGCGCAAAAAGTCACCAGCGACTTACGCACCCTACCTAATCTCGGCAACATCACTTCTTCTGCCAGCCTGTTGCGGCCTGAAATCGTGATTCGTCCCAACTTTGCCAAAGCCGCTGAATACGGCGTTACCGCACAAGCCATCGGCCAGGCAGTACGTGTAGCAACGACTGGCGATTATGATGTCTCACTACCCAAACTCAATCTGCCCGAACGGCAAATCCCCATCCGCATGATGCTGGAACAAAATGCGCGCGATAATCTTGAGACCGTAAAACAGCTACGCGTAAAAAGCAGCAACGGTACTATCCCATTACAGAACGTCGCAGATGTCACCATCAATGGTGGCCCAGCGCAGATAGATCGCTACGACCGCAGACGCAACATCACCATCAGCATCGAGTTACAAGGCAGGCCACTAGGTGACGTTACTAAAGAGGTGAATCAGCTTAAATCGCTACAAAAATTACCTGCAGGCGTGCATCGCGTAGCTTCAGGTGATACTGAGCGCCAGGCTGAGTTATTTGGTGGTTTCTTGTTGGCAATGGTCGCTGGGGTGTTCTGCGTGTATGGGGTGATGGTGCTGCTATTTAACGACTTTTTACAGCCTTTTACCGTGCTGGCAGCCTTGCCATTGGCTGTAGGTGGCGCACTTGGCTTGCTTGCCCTGCTTGGTTACAGCCTGTCTTTGCCTTCGCTCATTGGGCTGATTATGCTGATGGGCATCGTCACCAAAAACTCCATCCTATTGGTGGAATATGCGATTACAGCGCGCCGTGATCATGGCCTTGATCGTACAGCCGCTATTATCGATGCCTGCCACAAACGCTCACGCCCTATTTTGATGACCACCATTGCCATGATTGCCGGCATGCTGCCCATGGCGCTTGGTCTTGAGGGCGACTCCAGCTTCCGCGCACCGATGGCGATGGCGGTGATTGGTGGCTTAATGACGTCAACAATATTGAGCTTGCTGGTAATCCCAGTGGTATTTGAGATTGTGGATGAATTAAAGGTGCGGCTGGTCAAGCGTTTTTCTGGCAAATCAGTTCAGCAAGTAAAAGCTATAGAAGCTTAAAGTATGCTCGAGAGTTACTGATTTTCCAGTGACTTTTTCTCTAAGAACTTGGCAATCGCCTTGAGCTCGCTGCTGCTATCTGCGAAATCTTCATAGCGTTTTCGCGCACGGCTATACCAATAGCGGCTATTGCTTTCGTCGCCTTCTATTTTGTGCAGCACCGCATGTATCCAGCAGGCAATCTGCTCATCTGACTCCTGCGCTATTTCATGGGCGGCCGTCCAGTCGCCGTTCAATGCAGCTGATACTGCCTTTTTTAAATCGATATTCATAAATGCTTTCTATCATCCTCGCTTGTGGAAGAGTAATATTTTTCTCCATACGCTTGTGAATTTTATAAGGAAACTCTATGGATAGCCTCATGCACACCATGCCAAATCTGTTTGATCAACTCGGTTTGCCCTCTGACGAAGCTTCGATCAGCCAGTTTATTGCAACCCATAGCCCTCTGCCGCACGGTTTGCCATTGGCAGATGCCGCTTTCTGGACAGATTCGCAGAAGGCATTTCTCAGGGACGAGATTCTGAACGATGCTGATTGGGCAGAGGTGATTGATATGCTTAATGCAGCGCTGCATATCTAATTGCTATTTAAATCACTACTTAAGACCAACATTTGATTAAAAATGATATTAGAATGTAGAAAAAACAAATAGTTAGCACCTAAATAATAACAACGGGGATTGACGGTGAGTAGATACGGTAGCATTTATGGGCTATATAAACGCCTATTCAACAACCCCAAAATCAGTGCCGTTACTATTAGCTTGCCACCGCCTTTAGTCGAAAAGCCTGAACAGGCGCTCCACATAGACACAAATGAAACAGCGCCATCAGCCGATGTTTCATCTGCACAGTATGAATTAGTCGATACGTTGTTTTATCGATGGCTGTTTCCCCATCATTTACCCACATTAAATGCAAAAGAAACAGAAATCTTGGGCATCTTGGACGAAACCTTGCATTCTGACCAACTCAGTTCGCAACTGGTTAAAAGAATGCCAGGCTTGATACCGCAGGTTTTGCAGACCTTAAAAAATGAAAACTTTTCTGTGACAGATGTCGCAAAAAAACTCTCACAAGACATCGTGCTTGTAGAAGCAGTCACACGACTGGCTAGTGCAGCAATGAAAAATTCGCGAGAAGAAGTCAAAAGCATAGAGCAGGCAGTAGTGATTCTTGGCCAAAATGGCTTACGTCAATTGATTACGAGCGTGGCATTTAAGCCGATTATCAATATAAGCGATGGTGCCTTTACAAAAACTTGTGGGCCCATACTATGGAAACACTCTGAAGCCTCTGCTGCCATCAACCGAAAAATGGCCATCGCATCTTCAACGAATCCGCTTGATGCGTTTCTTGCGGGCCTCATGCAATACATCGGTTTAATTGTTGCTCTGCGTATCGTGGACCAGATGACCAACAGCCTTGATGCTATCGGCTCACCTGAATTTTATGATGGCTTGATTCGTACTTCTAAAAAGCTCACCTGCAAAATTGCGAAAGAATGGCAATTTCCTGAAACATTGATACAGGCATTAGAGGATTCACCTGTTTCAGCGCTGGGAGAAACGCTAAGGCTTAGTGATTACCTCAGTAAGCTCCTGTTACTCTCCAAAAATAAGCAGCTTCAGGATAACGAAACAGAATTAATCGAGATTCCAGAGCACTTAATCCAATTTTGTTAACTTAATTAAACTTGCTGCTTTTAAGATGCTCAGAGCTTTTATTCTCTGTCTTTTAATCAAGGAAACTCATGAAACTATCCGAATTTGGTCTTAAACCGATTGATGTTCAAAATTCAGTTGTAGAAACCCAGCCAGAGGGCTTTACCCGCCGTGGTTTTATCATGACCTCACTGGCAGTTGGTTTTGCCGTGGCGACGCAACCTGTGATGGCAGATACGATTGTCACTGACAGCAGCGGCCTAGTGGCTGGTGAAGTGAGTATTCCTGTGAGCGATGGCAAAATCCCGGCTTACCGCGCCATGCCAGCAAAGCCTGGTAAATACCCCGTGATATTAGTCTCACAAGAGATTTTTGGTGTGCATGAGCATATCAAAGATATGTGCCGCCGCTTTGCCAAGCTGGGTTACTACGCCATTGCGTCTGAGCTCTTTGCACGTCAGGGTGATGTTTCTAAGATGACGGATATTGGTGAAATACTCTCTACCGTGGTGGCTAAAGTCCCTGATGACCAAGTGATGTCTGACCTTGATGCCACATTGGCTTTTGCTAAAGCGAGCGGCTCTGCGAATGGCGAAAAGGTCGGCATCGTAGGCTACTGCTGGGGTGGCCGCACCACTTGGTTGTATGCCAAACATAATCCAGCGGTAAAAGCAGGCGTTGCCTATTACGGCCTGTTAGACGGCATGAAAAGTGACATCAAGGCCAACGACCCGGTCGATATCGCTGGAACACTAAAAGTACCTGTATTAGGCTTGTATGCGGGTAATGACTCTATGATCACCGCTCCTGCCATCGATAAAATGCAGGCTGGTATCAGCAAATCTGGAAGTGGCTCTGAGATTATTGTGTTCCCTGGCGTCAATCATGGCTTTAATGCCGATTACCGCCCGACTTATGATAAAACCGCAGCCACTTATGCTTGGAAACTCACGCGTGACTGGTTGAAAGACCACGGCGTTTAATCAGCCTTATATTTAAATCCAGTCAAACAGGCACATCCTATGTGCCTGTCACCATATCTAAAGCTTAAAACCACAGAAGCTTAGTTCAATAATCAGGCACGATACAAAAATTTACTTGTCTGTGTCATCTCGATTACAGTAATCTGCGTTTAACCTTTATTAAACTAGCTATATCGTTTGATATAGTTTTGCTGCCTAAACTTTATACACTGAGAGCATGCTTTGAAAAAATTACTCCCCTGCCTCTTGATACTTGCATTCACATCAATCACTGCGGTTGCCAAAGCAGATGTCACCAAAATGGGTTACGTGCAGATTGATAAAATCATGCAATCACCTATCTCTTTAGAGGCAGGTAAAAAGCTGCAAAACGAATTTAGTCCGCGCAATGCAGACCTGGATAAACTCAAAAAACAGATTGCAGATAAACAAGCCAGTATGGATAAAGATCTAGCCACCATGTCTGAAACTGACCGCCGCAAGAGATCGCAAGAATTAAGCACGATGCAGATTGATTTTGAGCGCAAGCAAAGAGAGCTCTCTGAAGATTTTAACCAGAGAAAAAACGAGGAAATGTCTAACCTGCAAGACCGCGTGAATAAAGCGGTAGCAACAGTCGCCGCCAACGAAGGTTACGACCTGATCTTTTATGGCAGCGCTGCTTACGTAGGTAAAGATGCCGACATTACCGACAAAATTATCAAAGCTATTAACGCCACTAATCCTTAAAATAACTCTTCAAATTAATGCATTAAATGGCGTGCTTCAAGAGCATGCCAAATCACTAGAGTTTTAAAGCACGTTTAACGCGGCGCGCAATTCTGCCAATAAAGCTACCATCTAACTGATAATGTTTGTGCAATGGTTGCACCACTTCCCAGCTGGCTGACATCTCTGCCGGGAAAGTCACCAGATCGCCCTTGCCAAACTTTACTGGCTCGCCACCCTCTGGCGTAATCACGCATTCGCCTTCAAGAATATAAGCAATTTCCTGCTCTGGGAAAAACCAAGGGAATACTGATACTTCTTTTTGCCAGGTAGGCCATTTGCTAACACCTAAGGTTTCTAAACGGCTCACAGATGGTTGATGCTCGACGACAATCTTGGACATGCTTTGACTTTCATTTAATGGGTTTGCAGAATTATAAGCTTGAATGCCACTCTGATAGATTTTATAGTTTGTGAGACATGAGGAGTGCTAATGAAAACCCACGCTGGGCTTTTACTTTGTCTGTTCTGGTTTACGACTATCAGCCAAGCTGAACCTGCTGCTTGGTATATATGGGAAAGTAAGTTGAATGCGCATCGTATTTGCGCACAAATATCGCCCGGGGAAGGCTGGATTAAACGATTAGGCCCTTTTAAAAATGCGCAATGCCGATAATGCCGAAGAGTTTAGTTATGTTGCCAGCTCTGCTGTAAAGCCATATAACTCGTGGGTTTTATCTACTGCCTCTTGAGTTTTGTTTTGCTTGGCTGACTCTTCAGCCATAGCCTCTTTTGCTACATCTTCATTCAAGAAATCTGCAAGGTGTGGCAGATTTTCTGAAACAGGCTGATTTTCTTCGGTAAGATTTTTAGGAGGTAAAGGCTTTGTTGCTGGCATCTGCAGGCCAACGGAATGCCCTTGTTGCCATAAGCCGATCAAATATGAAGAAATACTTTCTGGGGCTTTAGATCTTAAACGCTGCTTACCTGCAAATATACCTTGTCTATAAGCATTTAGCGCCTCAACAGAAATTCTAGATGCCATAACTGCATTCCCTTGTGTTTAACTAAATATTGCACTTAACTAAAAAGCTTTTAAATTGTTAACGGCTGCCAAAAATAAGTCTTTATAAGTAATTTTACGTATCCACTGTTTGTTGTTCGGCAAGTAAGCGCTGGCGTACAAAGCTAATGTGGCCACGCAAGCCATAAAACAAATCACCAAATGTCGCAGGGATTTTGATCTTGTTCACCGATGCTTCAATGTAATCCAGTTGCTTTATTAATGCCTCGCGTTTGCTTTCATCCGCCTTGGCAGAAAATGCATCACGCTCAAGCTCTAGCAAAGCTTTATACCAAGGATAAATCCGCGATTGCATGTGCCAACGATAAACTGCTGGTGCGATTCTCAAGCTTGGTATTAATAACAAGGCTATGGGCACAATTACTGCCAACATGCGGTTAATCAGGCTTGCCATCCAGAATGGAAAGTTACGGTACAAAAAGCTTTTACCAGAAGCATAATAGCGCGCTGCATCTGGGCTGATCTTAAACTCATGCTCTACAGGCGAAGGGAATTCGCCTGCTTTTCTTGTTAAACCCGCTGTACCGTGTACCTCTTTTGCAGCCTCTAGCAACATGTCAGACAGGGCGGGATGCAAAGTATCTCTAGCAATTAATTCCACCGTTGGCGCAATCAGGGAAATGTCGTTTTCTGGGATATTTTTACCTAGGTCAAGCGCCCCTTCTGGTATCTGGATCTTATTCAAATATTTGATGCGGCGCGCATATGCATCGGCCTGCACAAAGTTAAACAACTGAATGCCCGGAGTTTGTATCAACTTCTGGATTAATTCTAGCGAGGCTGAATCACCCATCACAAAAATAGCATCGATATGGTTATCTAGTAAGGCACGCACAGCGTTGCCTGGATATTTTTCTATCAGGTATTTGCTATCATCCGTATTAATGCCATTGGCTTTTAATAAGGCAATGGCCAGCGAATGCGTACCACTTCCATCTTCGCCAATATCAATACGCTTACCTTTAAACTCAGAAATCAGGGTTTTTGGTTCTCCGCGATAAAAAATCATCAACGGCTGGTAAGAAATACTGCCTAGAGATAACAGGTTTTCTGGTTTATCGGTCTTATCTTCTAGCGAACCGCCTTGTACAAAACCAACATCTACCTTGATTTTCGGGTTCATCAGAATGTCCAGATTATCACTGGAGCCATCCGACGGAATAATTTTGACTTTGATGCCCTGTTTTTCCAGAATCACTTTGTATTTATCAGCCGTTTTTCTGAAAATACTGCCATCAGGGCCGCTTACTATCGTCAAAGTAGTAGGCGCTGCAGAATTGAAAAAGGTAAATACCAGTACACAGACAAACAGGCTAATGCCAAGTACCACAATAATCGACCAGATAAAGCTTTTGCCATAAAGCGCACTGATCTTGTTGAACAGAATCTGGAATGGTTGTATGAATGTTTTGATAGGTGTCATTTAATCTGCCTCTGACGATAGTGTGCCATAAAGCTTATGCGATAAGCATATCTGGGTCTTAGTCCATTTAAAATGGATTACCATATAGTTCACTTGAATCTTACGTTACTGAATTTCTGATTGGTTTACATCATGTCTCGAAAACTATCCCGCTGGACACAACTGGTTCAACCAGACTTTTCACAAAAAACATCATTAAAAAGCCTGACTACGCCTGTGGAACGCGCTTCTACCGTGGTGTTTGATACCGTAGAAAAGCTGCGCAAACGCGACTGGCTTGATAAAAATCAATATACCTACGGTTTGTTAGGCACCCCCACCACGCGCAAACTGGAAGAACAACTAGCCATGATTGATGGTGTACCTCACGCCATGTTATTACCTTCTGGGTTATCCGCCATCAGTACCACCCTGCTCGCCTTGCTGAAATCTGGTGACCGCGTTTTGATGCCCAGTAATAGCTATGAGCCCGGGCTTACTTTTTTACGTAGCCTGCAATCACAGTTTCACGTGGAACTTGATTTTTATGATCCTGCGCACCCTGAAAACCTGGTGATTAAGGAAAATACCAAGCTACTTTGGATTGAAACTCCAGGCTCGGTCACGATGGAAGTGGCGGATTTACCTGCTTTAGCAAAGATTGCCCATGCGCATGGCGTATTGGTCGCGATTGATGCTACTTGGGCTGCAGGCATTGCCTTGCCTGCTTTTGAGCTGGGTGCGGATATCGTTATTCAAGCCCTGACCAAATACCAGTCTGGTGGTAGCGATGTGATGATGGGTAGCATCACGGTAGAGAGTGACTCCATCTATCAGCAACTGCGCGAAATGCAGATCAAGCTTGGCTTGGGTGTTAGCCCTGAAGATTGCCATTTGATTTTACGCAGCCTGCCGCACTACCCATTGCGCTACCGCGTGCAAGACCAGTCAGCACGTACGATTGCAGCAAAGCTACAACAGCAACCCCTGATTGAAGCAGTACTGCACCCCGCTCTGCCTGGCGCGCCTGGCCATAACATTTGGGCAAGAGACTTCAGTGCTGCAGCCAGCTTGTTTTCAATCGTGTTTAAGCCTGAAATTACCCAGGTGCAGATAGATCGTTTTGTTGAATCATTGCAGTTATTTCATTTAGGCTTTAGTTGGGGTGGCGCTGTAAGCTTGGCTATTCCCTACTTGCGGAACCAAATGCATGCTGGTTATGCCTATGAAGGGTGCTTGGTCAGGTTTTATATTGGGCTTGAAGACACTCAAGATTTAATCACTGATCTGGAACAAGCTTTTCAAACTTTGGACAACTAGCTATTAAAAGGAATTCTTATGGCACAAGCAACATGGAACGGTCAGGTAATCGCAAATAGTGATGAGTTTGAGATGGTTGAAAATAATGTGTATTTCCCCAGATCAGCGATCAAGAGTGAGTTCTTTAAAGAAAGCGCGCATACCACCATATGCAGCTGGAAAGGCGTAGCCCATTATTTTGATGTAGTCGTGAATGGCAAAACCAACGCAAATGCAGCTTGGTATTATCCAGAGCCCAAAGAAGCAGCGAAGAACATCACTGGCTACGTGGCATTCTGGAAGGGTGTCGAAGTCACTAAGTAAACCTAGGGCGCAGATGCCCTGAAAAGAAACAGGCAAAACTCTGACTCTTGTTGATCCTGCCAAGTTTTAACGCTTTGCCAACCGCTTTTTTGCGCCATTTCAAGAAAGCGCGGCTGGGCGTATTTGTAACAGTTTTCAGTCAAAATGCTTTCACCTGATTCAAACACAAAGCTTGAGCCAGCAATCTCTACAACTTGCTTTTGTAAACTGACAAGGTGCATCTCGATACGACTTTCTACAGGATTAAATCTAGCCTCGTGTTTAAACTGATCAAGCTCAAAATTTGCTTGCAACTCTTGGTTAGCACGCACCAATAAGTTTTTGTTAAAGGCTGCTGTAATCCCCGCTGCGTCATTGTAAGCATTCACTAACTGCGCTGTATTTTGCGTGCTGTCTACCCCAATTAGCAGCCACTTTTTTTTGCTAATCGCATGCTCGCCAGCCAGTTGGTGAAAGTCGCTGAGTAGCTTACTTGCTTCTTCTGGAGAAAAATTTCCAATAGTAGAGCCAGGGAAAAACACTACGCAATCACCTGTTTTAGCTATGCCATGCCAATCAATCGTTGGCATATCCATGCTGAAATCGCCAACGACAGGCACAGTATTAATCTGCGGGAAATCTGCTTGCAACTGCGCGGCAACCGCCTGCAAAAACTCTGCTGAAATATCAATCGGTATGTAGTGCTTCAGTTGGGCTTGCGTTTGCAGCAGCGCTCGCGTTTTCACACTGGCGCCACTACCAGGCTCTATCAATACCTGTAGTTCTGGAATCAAGCTTGTGAGTTCGAGCGCAGCTTGTTGCAACAAACGCGTTTCCACACGGGTTGGATAGTATTCACGCGTTTTTGTAATGGCTTCAAATAGCTGTGAACCCGTTTCATCATAGAACCATTTGCATGGCAACGTTTTCTGCTTTTGCGAAAGGCCATCCAGCACGTCCTGTAGAAACGCTTGGTTGGTGATCTGCGGTATTTCGGTCATTTTATTCATAATAATCAGGCTGCTTCGGCCAAACGCAAACCGTTAAATTGCCAACGTTGATGCGGATAGAAAAAATTGCGGTAACTCACGCGCGCATGGCTTGCTGGTGTAGCAAATGAAGAGCCGCGCAATACATACTGCCCATTCATAAACTTGCCGTTGTATTCGCCCACTGCACCAGTAGCGGCTTTAAAACCTGGGTAAGCCACATAAGGGCTCGCCGTCCATTGCCATACAGACTGATAAAGATCTTGTAATTCAGACTCTGGGTCCGAAGTGCGCGCTGCGACTTCCCACTCTGCCTCGGTAGGCAGACGTTTACCAGCCCAACGCGCAAAAGCATCGGCCTCAAAAAAACTGATGTGGCTTACAGGTGCTTGTAAATCCAGCGCACGCAGCCCATGCAAACCATATGCAAGATATTCGTCCTGTTTTTGCCAATACAAAGGCATCTGCCAATCTTCTTCTTTAAGCTTTTTCCAGCCATCCGCCAGCCAAAGTAAGGGTGTTTGGTAGCCGCCATCTTCAATAAACTCAACCCACTCAGCATTAGTCACTAAATGGCGGCTTAAACCGTAAGGCTGCAAAAATACTAGATGACTCGGCAACTCGTTGTCAAAACTAAAACCAGATGCCTCATGCCCGATACTACAGAGCCCACCAGCGAACGTTATTACTGAATCTGTGCTGTGGGCTACATTTTTCTTTATTACGTCTTGTGGGGCTGGTATGTACGCAGGGTACAAAGGGTTTTGTGCCAAGTTATACAAAATGTCAGTTAAGAACAGCTCCTGGTGCTGCTGTTCGTGGTTGATGCCGATTTCCAGTATTTCTAGCTGGTGATTATCCAAGCCTGCGTTTATCAATTTCAGAACGGCCTGATTAACGGCCTCGCGATATTCCAAGACTTCGGCCAGTGCTGGGCGTGTAATCAAGCCACGTGCATATTGTGGCTGGCGTTTGCCTATCGTTTCATAATAAGAGTTGAATAAAAACCGGTATGACTCACTTTGAACAAAACTGATACCAAGCGGCCGCAACATGAACTCTTCAAAAAACCAGCTGGTATGCGCCAAGTGCCATTTGCCAGGGCTCACAAACTCTGCCGCCTGGATTGTCATATCAGCTTCTGACAAAGGCTCAGCCAGTGCTATCGTTTTCTGGCGGGTATTGATAAAAGCCGTACGTAGTAAGTTCGACATGGAGACAACCTCATTCATTGCAGTCTTGTAAATAGTAACAAGATTGCGTTTTGTTATTTGTATATGTCGGTTGAATATAAGAAAACTTACGACCCTAGTTCGCTTAACTTAGTTTCACCTTTTGTTTTGTATGATTTTTCACAAGCCTTAGTTCATAGCCAAAAGACTCAAAATTGATAATGAGTAACTTCTTAAAGCTATGTTTTACTAGAGATAAAGATATTGCTGAAAGTCTACAAACAGCTGCCTGATCTCATTGGGGTTACCTAGCACTTGGGTAGCATCGTGAATCGATTGATAACGTAGCTCCAGCAAGTCTTTTAGCTTTTCTTGGCTCAACTCTTCCACGCCTTGTTTCACATATTGCCCAAGCACAAAGTCGATAAACTCAGCCTGCTTGTCTGCAAACTTCTGGTGGACTTTAGTTTTAGCTTCGCTAGCTCTTGTATCTCGGCTTAGCGGCGGTAGCGCAAAGGCAACATTGGCTAATACATCGTATAAATCACTTTGCTCAGCATCAATAATCTTCTGCATCTCAGCCAGTATGGGTAATCCAAACCCTCTTTCGCCCAAGCCTTCCAACAGTTTTTTTCTGGTTTCCGGCTGGCTCCAAATCTCGCGCAACACGTCTTCATCTTTGAAAAATTCGGGCAGTACGCCAAACAAACTTTCCAAAAACTGTGCTGCGGACATCGGTTTGCCATCAGCACCCCAAAAGCTGGTTGCCATCATGTGTTGTATCTGGCGGGTTTTACCATCGGATAACTTAATGAGGATTTTCTCTGGTCGTGGCTCAGGCACATAAGGTGCTCGTGGTTGCTCGGCTTGACTTGCGCCTCTAGTCTTTTCTGATTGCTCAGTTGGCTCGACTGGGTCTGGCTCACCATCCCATTCCGGGTCACTAAAATGATGATGCGCTTTTACAAAGTCATAAATCGTAAAGTAATCCTTGCCATCAAATAATCGTGTACCGCGCCCGATGATCTGCTTGAACTCAATCATGCTATTTACCTCGCGAAATAGCACAATATTGCGCACATTGCGTGCATCCACGCCGGTAGAAAGCTTCTGCGAGGTAGTCAAAATAGTAGGTATCGTATTATCGTTATCTTGAAACGCCTTTAGATACTGGTCGCCGAGCGCGCCATCTGCCGCAGTCACTCGCACGCAATATTCCGGATCCTTGCTGGTTTTGATTTGATTGATGTAGTCGCGCACTTCCAGGGCATGCTCTTGCGTGGCACAAAATACCAGCGTCTTTTCGCCTTGGTTAATCAAATCCATCAGCAGTTTCACACGGTATTGTTCACGCGCAGCAATCTTGATAACGCGATTAAAATCGCCCTCTTTATATAACTTGCCGGGCACCACCTCACCTTGCACCACGATGCCATCGCCTGGGCTATAGATATATTCATCCAGCGTGGTAGCGAATTGTCTCAGTTTAAACGGCGTTAAAAAGCCATCGTTAATGCCCTCTTTCAGCGAATAAACATAGACAGGCTCGCCGAAATACGCATAAGTATCCACATTGTCTTTGCGCTTGGGCGTGGCTGTTAAGCCCAACTGCACTGCAGGGCTGAAATACTTCAGTATGCTGCGCCAGTTACCTTCATCATTGGCACCACCACGATGGCACTCGTCGATGATGATGAAATCGAAAAAGTCGGGCGGGTACTCGCCAAAATAGGGGGCAGGCTCACCATCCGCACCCAGCCCGCTCATAAAGGTCTGGAATATCGTAAAGAAGATACTGCCGTTTTTAGGTACGCGGCCTTTTTTGCTGATTTCATCTGGCGCAATACGCACCAAGGCATCATCTGGGAAGGCTGAAAACGCGTTATAAGCCTGGTCGGCCAGAATATTACGGTCGGCCAAAAACAAAATGCGCGGCCTGCGCTGTTTTTCGTGGTCTAGCTCGCGGCTCAGGTTCCAGCGGCTATAAAACAGCTTCCACGCCAATTGAAATGCAATAAAGGTTTTGCCTGTACCCGTCGCCAGTGTCAGCAATATCCGCTGCTGATTATTGGCTATCGCCTCAAGCACTGCTTCTATGGCGTTATGTTGGTAGTAACGCGCACTCCAGGTGCCGCCTTTATCTTCAAACGGAATTTCGCCAAAGGCATCACGCCATGCATTTTGTTCGGCAAAGGTTTGCTGCCATAACGCTTCCGGGCTCGGGTAGATCGCTACATCAGCCTCTTTGCCCGTTTGCATATCAATGCCGTAAATGCGCTGGCCGTTGGTGGCAAAAGCAAAGCGGCTGCCCAGTTTTTTCGCGTAGGTCTTTGCTTGCGCCACGCCTTCGGTGTAAGGCTTATCAAAAGCTTTTGCCTCTATCACCGCCAGCTTGTGGTTTTTATATACCAGCACATAGTCGGCGATTTCTTGGTTGCTCCGCTTGCCGCCGCCCTGCAGACGCCCCAGCGTGATGTGCTCACGCTTGATATAGCTGCCTTCCACTACGCCCCAACCAGCGGTTTTAAGCGCAGGGTCTATCAGCTCGGCACGGGTTTCGGCTTCATTCATTTTGGTTATTGGTATCGCTGAAACTCATTGCTATCCTTTGATAGCAACTGCATGAGCTTGGGGTGAATAAATAACTTCTCCTTCGTGACTGGCGCTTCAATCAATACGCCTATCTCGACCAACTGCTTTAAATAAACAGACGCCGCCTGGCGCTTAGCAATGCCAGCCTCGACCAAGCTGCTAATACGGCAGTAAGGCAACTCAAAAATCAGGTTCACCAGCTCATAGCTATAAATCTTGGGCAATTTCTGCCGCACAAATTCTACGGTATGTTCATTCAAGGCTTTCATGGCCGCAATCTTGGCCGTTGTCCAGGTTGCGGTTTCTTCTACGCCTTTCAGTACATACAATATCCACGATTCCCAATCCTGCTCGCGTGTCACCTGCAACAGCAATCGATAATAATCAGCCTTGTTTTGAATGATATAGCGACTTAAATACAAAATCGGCAAGGTGAGCAAACCCTCTTGAATCAGGAACAGGCTATTGACGATACGTCCAGTTCTGCCATTGCCATCAGTAAAAGGGTGTATCGCCTCAAACTGATAATGTGCCACTGCCATGCGTATTAATGGGTCTATATCAATCGCGTTGTGTAAAAAACGCTCCCAGTCAGCCAGCATAGTGCGCAGCACATCTTCGCCTACTGGTGGCGTATAAATCACTTCACCAGTTTTATGGTTGCTCAGTGCAGTGCCAGATACACGGCGCACATTCATCTGCACGCCCTTAATTTGGGTACAGATTTCTTCTATGGTGCGGGTACTTAAAGGGTATTGATTAAGCGCTTTAAAGCCCTCGAATAGCGCTCTGCTATAGCGTAAAGCTTCTTTGGTGGCTGGATCAGCCTGGTCTTCATTGCGCAAATGTTGAAAAAGCTTATCTGTCGTCGTAACAATGTTTTCAATTTCAGAGCTAGCACCCGCTTCTAACAGCGGCAAGGTATTAATTAACACTGCCTGATTAGGTATCAGCTCCGCAGCCTGCTTAAGCTCCGCCAGCGCTGCGCGCGCTGTAATGCATTGTTTTAAAATCAACTTACTCTCAATATCCGCCTGTGGTGGTAGCCTAGGTAGTGCCAGATAAGGTTGATCAGCTTGCCAGGATAGAGAGCTCATGTTTGCATTTTAAAGTTTTATCGACACATGTTGAGTATATGTCGATGCTATCGACACGTCAATTTTTTATGTCGATGTTTTTCAATTCTATCGACACATATGCATAATATGTCGTCCGTATCGACACATACAGTTGATGTGGCGATACTTTTCAGATTCATCGACATGTATAGATTTTTCATTTTTCTTATCACGTCGTGTTTGATATGTATAAAAAATAGCGTTTTCTATACATATCTACGCGTCATTCCCGTGTAAACGGGAATCTATTTGGACTTTAAAAGCTTTAAGATGGATTCCCATTTACATGGGAATGACGAAATAAAACCCTATAACTCGCCAGCAAAAGCTTGTTGCAAGAGCGACTTTTTGAGTTCATCGAGGCATGTGATTTTGCGTTGGTAGAGGATTTCTAGGCGTTGCGTTTCTTTACAAATCACATCTAGTTTTGTTGTAATAGATAGCTGTTTTTCGGTGGAGCAAATTGGTAATGGTAGCGTTTTAATTACTAGGCTAGATAAATTCGCTTGACGCGTTCCATTCGCGGTTAAGTAAAGTTTGTCTAGAAAAACTCTAGAACGTAGGTAATACATTAGAAAGTTTCGATTAATTACCTCTGCATTCAATATTTCAAATTTAACGATACGCTGATTCATTAAAAGCGCATGGCTACACTTTGGTATTTTTACCGTATAGCCATAATCCTCTTTACCTGTTGTGCCCGTGAGCGACATAATTAAATCATCTTCAACTAAAAGATAATTACGATAGATTTCAGAAAAATTATCTGGGTAAAAAACAGGGCTTCTGTCGAGACTTAAATTATTGCCATACAGATTCCCCATTCTGACTAATTGAGTTTGCGAAGTATCAACAACATCAGAACTCTTGAATGCAAATCCGTTAACTAAATCACATACATCACCAATTTTCTTCTCGCTCCAACCCAAACCGCGCTGAGTGAATACGGATTGCAGATGACTTTCAAACAAGGCGCGAGCGTTTTGCAGGTTTTGTTCTGCATTTGCGCGGGCTTTGGCAATACCCTCAAAAGTTTTGTCGAGTATGGCTACGATGCGTTGTTGTTCTGGTGGCGGAGCCAATCGTATTTTGACTTCTTTTAGCTTGCCACCAGAAAGCTCTTTGAAGGTCGCTCCGCTTCCCAAATCATTAAGCAAATCAATATTTACCATTAAAAAATAGAATAAATACTTATGCGCTAATCCGTCGTTTGGCACCAAGCCTTTGCAGCCCTGATTCGTTGCCATTGGTTTTGTATTAATAACCAAATGGCCTATAGGCGCTCTTGATGAAAGTATTACTGAGTTAGGCGGTAAAAGCCTAGCCGAACTATTTTTTAAACCTTGAGAGGTAATTTTTCTCTCTGTATCGTTAACATATGGAGTTGCTCTTCTTCCCATTTCGGCTGGCGTAATCCACAAATGCTCATTACCCCAATATTCATCAACACCTGTTTTAGGCGTGCCTCCGTTTACAACTTCACAAACTTCCCCAAGTGTTTTTAATTGCCACTCAGCCTTCATAAATGTTCCCCATCCGCTCGTGGTGAGCTTGTCGAACCACATTGCCCTTCGACAAGCTCAGGGCGAACGGGGGTTGTGCATTTTGCTAGGCGAGAAACTTCTGCCCAATCGCCATGCATCATGGCCTCTTTCTTTTTTCGGCTCCATCCTTTTATTTGTTGCTCTGAGTCTAATGCCTCTTCTCTTGTTGCGAAATTTTGAATAAATACCAACTCTACAGGCCTACGCTTGTATGTGTAACAAGTAGGAAAGTATCCTTGATTGTGTTGAGCTATGCGTTGCTCAAGATTATCGGTATGGCCTGTGTAATAGCTATGATCTGCACAGCGCAAAATATAAACCGAAAAACTCATAACAACGCCTTAATCCCCGCCAATACTTCTGCACTTTCAGCATCCAGCAAGGCTATTTCTTCCATAATCGCCTGCGGGCTACGATGCGCCACAGCTTCATTGCCATTCGGGTTTTTCACCGATAAATCATAAGTATCCGTGTTGATATCGCTGAATGGCACCCGCCAGCTTTTGGCTGAGTCAGCAAAACTTTTTTGCAGTTCTACAAACTCTGCTAAATCGGCGTCATTGAGCGGGTTGGTTTTGCCCATATTCCGACCTGGCTCTAGCTGGTAAAACCAAGTATTGCGAGTAGGCGCGCCTTTTTCAAAGAACAGCACCACGGTTTTAACGCCTGCACCTTGAAAGGTACCACCTGGGCAATCGAGCACCGTATGCAGGTTGCAGCTCTCTAGTAACAACTTGCGTAGGCTTACCGAGGCATTATCGGTATTACTTAAAAAGGTGTTTTTAATCACCACGGCGGCGCGGCCACCGGCTTTGAGGCTCTTAATAAAATGCTGCAGGAATAGAAACGCGGTTTCACCAGTTTTAATGGGGAAAGGCTGTTGTATCTGCTTATCTTCACTGCCGCCAAACGGTGGGTTGGCGAGGATAATATCGTAACGGTCTTTTTCCTGAATATCGTTGATATTCTCGGTGAGCGTGTTGGTGTGGAGAAGATTGGGCGCTTCTATGCCATGCAAAATCATGTTCATGATGGCAATGACATACGCTAGGCTCTTTTTCTCTTTGCCATAAAACGTGTTGGTGTGCAGCATGGCTAGATCGCTGGTGCTAAGGTTGTCGGTACTTCTGAGGTATTCGTACGCCTCGCACAAAAAGCCTGCGCTACCCACTGCACCGTCGTAGATAGTCTGGCCTATCTTGGGTTGTATCACCTGAATCATGGCGCGAATCAGCGGGCGCGGTGTGTAGTATTCGCCGCCATTGCGCCCGGCATTGCCCATGCGCTTGATTTTATCTTCGTACAGGCTTGATAACTCGTGCTTTTCGGCCTGCGTGTTAAAGCGCAACTCATCTACGCGCTCGATAATCTCACGCAATTTATAGCCGCTCTTGATGCGGTTGGTGATCTCATCAAATATCTCACCAATTTTGTATTCGATGGTTTGATAGCTGGTAGCACGCTGCTTAAAGCCTTTTAAATAGCTAAATAGCTTGGTGTTCACAAAGTTGGTGAGGTCATCGCCTGTTAAAGCGTTGTTATGGTCAAACTTGCCATCGGCTGTCTTGGGCGCTGCCCATGTGTTCCATTGATATGGGGTATCTATAATGGGTTGATAACTCTTACCTAGTAGTACTGCCTCGTCGGCTTTTTTTACTTCCAGAGCATCAAGGTATTTTAAAAACAGTATCCATGAGGTCTGCTCGGTGTAATCGAGCTCGGTAGCAACGCCTTCATCGATACGCAGGATGTTGTCGATACTCTTAAAGGTTTGTTCAAACATGGAGTGTTATTGCCTTGAGTAATTGTTTTTGTATTGGCCTATTTTGTAACAGATTGGGTTGACTGAAAACACCCAGCGCTAAAAAACAGAAAAGGCTCTGTACGAGCCTTTTCTGTTTGCTTGTTACATTGCTTAAATATCCAGATTATTCACACCCAGTGCATTGTTTTCAATAAATGCACGGCGTGGCTCAACCTGATCACCCATCAACGTTGTGAAGATTTCATCTGCGGCAATCGCATCGTCAATCTGCACTTTCAGCAGGCGGCGTACCTTAGGGTCCATAGTGGTTTCCCAAAGTTGCTCTGGGTTCATTTCACCCAGGCCTTTGTAACGCTGAATACCCAAGTTATGCTTGGCTTCACCGAGCAGCCAATCAAGTGCTGCCTTGAAGGTGCTGACTGATTGCTCTTTTTCACCACGCTTGATTAATGCGCCTGCGCCGATCAACCCTTGCAACATGATAGAGATACGGCTGATTTGGCGGTAATCGCCGCTAGCGAGGAAATCAGAGTCAATCACGCAACACTGTAAATTGCCGTGTACATATTTATTTACTTCCAGCCTATAGCTTTCAGTTTCCTGGTTAAAGCCGACAATGACTTCACTGCCTGTATGGCCGAGTAATGGGCGTAATTGTGCGGCTGCTTTTTCAGCACCCTCTTTGGTGTTCAAGTCTAGCTCAGCGATATCTGGGATATCTTGTAGGGCACGCAATACACTTTCATCATAGAGCGAGACTAAACGGCGAATCACGGCTTCTGTGAGCACCATTTGTTTGGCAATGGCTGCCAATGGCTCGCCTGTTAAGGTTTCGCCACCTTCTTTAGTAAGCAGTTCTGCGCCTTTTAATGCAGATTGCAAGAGGTACTCATCCAATTCATGCTCATCTTTAAGGTAGCGCTCATCCCTGCCCTGTTTCACTTTGTAGAGCGGTGGTTGGGCAATATAGATGTGGCCGCGCTCAACCAGCTCTGTCATCTGGCGGTAGAAGAATGTCAGCAATAAAGTACGGATGTGGGCACCGTCAACGTCAGCATCGGTCATGATGATGATGCGGTGATAACGCAGCTTTTCTACACTGAAATCATCTTTACCTATCCCTGTACCAAGCGCTGTAATTAGGGTGGTAATTTCTTGCGAAGATAATAATTTATCAAAACGTGCTTTTTCTACATTCAGGATTTTACCTTTGAGTGGCAGAATCGCTTGATTCTTACGATCACGCCCTTGTTTGGCCGAACCGCCTGCAGAATCACCCTCGACTAGGTAGAGCTCACAAAGCGCTGGGTCTTTCTCCTGGCAATCTGCAAGCTTGCCAGGCAAGCCCATGGTGTCCATAGCGCCTTTACGGCGGGTGATTTCACGTGCCTTACGGGCTGCTTCACGCGCACGAGCTGCATCTACGATCTTGCCGCAGATAATTTTGGCATCAATCGGGTTTTCTTGGAGGAACTCAGCCAATTTAGCGGATACCACTTCAGATACGACAGGCTGTACCTCTGAAGAAACTAGCTTGTCTTTGGTTTGTGATGAAAACTTGGGGTCTGGCACTTTTACTGATAACACGCAAGTAATGCCTTCACGCATATCATCACCCGTTGTTTCAACCTTTGCCTTCTTCGCTTGTTCGCTTTGCTCGATGTATTGATTCAGCGTACGTGTCATCGCGGTGCGCAGCCCAGTTAAGTGGGTACCACCATCGCGTTGTGGAATGTTATTGGTAAAACATTGAACTGTTTCGCTATATGAGTCATTCCATTGCATAGCGACTTCTACCGTCATGCCATCTTTTTCACCGATTGCGTAGAAAGTTTTGGGATGCAAAACCGACTTGGTGCGGTTCATGTATTCAACAAAGCCTTTTACGCCGCCTGAGTAAGCAAAGTTTTCTGATTTTCCATTCGGGCGTTGGTCTATCAACTCAATCTTGACGCCGTTATTTAAGAATGAGAGTTCACGAATGCGCTTGGCCAAAATCTCAAAGTGATATTCCACTAAAACAAAAGTTTCAACTGAGGCCAGAAAATGTACTTCAGTACCACGCTTTTCGCTGGTGCCAGTAATTACAAGTGGTGAAACAGGAACGCCACGCTTGAATTCCATTTGGTGTACTTTACCTGCACGGTAAATCTTTAACTTTAACCAGTCAGACAAAGCATTTACTACGGAAACGCCTACACCATGCAGGCCGCCAGAAACCTTGTATGAATTCTGGTCAAACTTGCCTCCAGCGTGCAGCTCTGTCATCACAATTTCAGCCGCTGAGCGCTTAGGCTCATGCTTATCATCAGTCTTAATATCTGTAGGAATGCCGCGACCATTATCTGAAACACTAATCGAGTTATCAGGATGAATAATGATCTTGATGTCATCACAGTGACCTGCTAACGCTTCATCAATCGCGTTATCCAATACTTCAAATACCATATGGTGCAAACCGCTGCCGTCAGAGGTATCGCCTATGTACATGCCTGGGCGCTTGCGAACGGCATCTAAACCTTCAAGGATTTTAATACTGGATGAATCGTAATCAGTCATGCTTTGTCTTTTCTATTTGTCTTGCTTTGGTTTCACGTGAAACATTATGTGGTGTTAAGTAACTTAACTCACTTTTTAACTACTTTTAAATGCGCATTGGCATTACTACATATTTGTAATTGTTATCTTGAGGGACTGTGACTAAGCAACTGCTATTGGCATCAGCGAAAGAGAATATTACTTGCTCATTATCTACATTATTTAATACATCAATCATGTAAGTAACATTGAAGCCGATATCCAGGGAATCACCAGTGTAACTAACTTCCAACTCTTCTTCAGCTTCTTCTTGTTCGCTATTAGTGCTCACCAAGCGCAAGCTATTTGTACCTAAAACCATACGGATGCCGCGATACTTTTCGTTTGACAGGATAGAAGCACGTTGCATAGACAATAAAATGCTGGTGCGATCTATCGTAAAGTTGTTCTGATGGCCTGTTGGAATCACTCTAGTGTAGTCAGGGAATTTACCATCAATCACTTTTGAGATTAACTTGATATCGCCAAAAGAGAAGTTAACCTGACCGCTGGTGATTTCTATAGAAACTTCTTCATCACTCTCATCGAGTAATTTGATGAGTTCTATCACTGTTTTACGCGGTAAGATGATCTCTTGCTTTTCGTATGACTGATTAAGCTCTGTTGATGTAAAGCTTAGTCTATGTCCATCTGTGCCTACGATATTCAATTGATTACCAGATACTTCAAACAATAAACCATTTAAGTAATAACGAATATCTTGCTGTGCCATAGCAAACTCAACTTGTTTAAACAAACGCTTAAGTGAACTTTGGCCTATCTTGATTAAAGTAGATGTAGCCGTTTGTGCCTTTGTCATCACTGGATAATCGGCGGCTGGTAAGGTCTGTAAGTTAAAACGACTTTTGCCCGCTTTTACTTGTACCCGGCTTTCTGAGGTAGTCATATTGATTTCTGCGTTATCTGGTAATGAACGACAGATATCCAGTAATTTTTTGGCAGAAATCGTGGTTGATAAACTACCACCTATATCAGTATTCACGGACAAAGAAATTTGCATTTCCAGATCTGTGGCTGTGAGTACGATCTGATTATCTTTGGCTTCTAATAGCAAATTAGAAAGGATAGGGAGCGTATGACGTCTTTCTACAATACTAGTTACTGAAGACAGTGGTTTTAAGAACGTTTCTCGGTTTATTTTGATATTCATCTTTTACAATCTATTTTATATATAAATAATAGTAATAATAATGTACGGGATTTCTGTGGATTAAAAATTAATCATTATTTAATCAAATACTTAAACAGCTAAAACATCGTTGCATAACTAGAATAACTGTTGTGGATGAAATGTTGATGATTTTATCCTAATATCAAAACTTAGACTAAACCACATTTTCATGCACAGCCTATCCATTCGTAAATACCATTAATACTATTCTGAATTAAATCTTCTAATCCCTGATTACCTGCGTTAAAAAAGCAATGTCGCGTGCGACATTATTATCACTTTGTCGTAATGATTCAATTTCATCACAGGCGTGCATCACGGTTGTATGGTGCCGGCTACCGAATGCTTCACCGATTTCAGGGAAGCTATGATTAGTCAATTCACGCGCTAAAGACATTGCTATCTGCCTTGGCCTGGCAAAATTACGGGTACGTTTTTTACTGTACATCTCTGCTACTTTTATCTTGTAGTAGTCAGCCACTGTTTTTTGTATGTTTTCAATGGTGATTTGTCTGCCACGTACTGCAATCAAGTCTTTTAAAGCATCTTTTGCCAATTGCACATCAATAGCGTGGCCAGTAAACTTAGCCATTGCGACAATTCTGTTTAATGCGCCTTCAAGTTCTCTAACACTCGATCTCACTTGTTTGGCGATGAAGAAAGCAACATCCTCATGTAATACAAATTTAGCTTCTTCAGCTTTCTTTAGCAGGATAGCAACACGCATTTCAAGTTCTGGTGGCTCTACTGCTACCGTTAAACCCCAGCTAAAACGTGTTCTTAGGCGCTCATCCACGTTAACGATTTCTTTGGGGTACGTATCGCAGGTGATCACAATCTGCTTTTTTGCTTCAATCAAAGAATTAAAGGCGTAAAAAAACTCTTCTTGCGTCCTGCTTTTTTTGGCGAAGAATTGAATATCATCAATCAGCAATAAATCCAAAGAGTGATATTGACGCTTGAATTCATCAAAAGCCTTATTTTCATAGGCCTTAATCACGTCAGATACATAACGCTCTGCATGCAGGTAACGAATTTTAGCTTCAGGTCTTAACTCTTTAAGATGATTACCTATGGCTTGCAGCAAATGCGTCTTACCTAGACCCACTCCCCCATAAATAAACAGTGGGTTGTAATCAGTACCCGGATTATTGGCAATTTGAACAGCCGCTGCTCTGGCCAATTGATTTGCACGGCCTGTGACATAGTTGTCAAAGTTAAAAGCACTGTTTAGGCCGTTAGATTCAACAGTAGAAGTCGATGTTTTTTTAGTCGTTTTCTTACTAGCTGGCTCAACGATTTTTTCGGTTTTAGCTAGACTGTTTTTGACTAACGACTCTAGGTTCTCTAATTCGTTTAACCCATTATCGCTAGATTCAGCGGAAGTTTTCGACTTAACCTTATCGACTTTTTCTTCTTTAACTTTATCAATTAGAATGAGGTCAATATCCACAGGCCGCAATAGAATTTCTTCAGCAAACGTCTGAATGCGTTGCATAAAACGGTCTTTTACCCACTGCTGTACAAATCTGTTTGGTGCAAGCAAACGTACAGAACCGTTCACAGCCTCGCAACGCAAAGGTTTGATCCAGGTATTAAATTGTTGCGTTGATAATTCCTGTTCAAAACGAACAAGACATGCAGGCCAAAAATTTTCCATCGGTTACCCGACACTCCAATGCGTAATAATTTACGGTGTAGCCCAAAATCTAGAATGAAATCGGGTACTAAGACTTAATTGAAACTTAGCTACAAAACCG